>CADAHQ010000054.1:2471-4478 GCA_902787715.1 uncultured Lachnospiraceae bacterium | reverse complement strand
ATCCGCAGTCAATTCCCCACACACTCTCTGCTCTGCCAAAGCCCCGCTGCAACTCTCCGTAGCGTCCGCAACCACGTACGCCCGGATGGTCTTCACGATCCCGGCTTCATTCACGGGCGCAACCACCGCGCACTCCGCAACCCCCGGAAGCCGCAGGATCCGGCATTCAATCTCGTCCGTCTCGATGCGGTAGCCCTTGTATTTGATCTGGTTGTCCCTACGGCCGGTGCAGTACAAAAGCCCGTCCCGCAAAAAACCGCCATCGCCGGTGCGGTAGCCGTTCACGCCCCCGCTCGTAAAATGCCCCCCGGCCCGTCCGTCCAGATACCCCGAAAACACCGATGCCCCACGCAGGATAATCTCGCCTCTGTCAGCGCGCTCATCGTTGTCACCGGACTCACCATTGGCGTCGATCCTGTCGCCGCCCGCTGCATCCTCGGTTTCACTCACCGAGACCTCCGTCGCGGCATTTGCCGGGTCACCCACCGGAAGCTCCGCGTCCGCATCAAGCATCTCCCTCGTAATCTGCACCGCGCACACCGCGCAGGTCGCCTCCGTCGGGCCGTAGGCGTTGATCATCGCGATGTCCGGAAAGCGTGGCAAACAATTTCCGCACCGTCTTTTTCTCGAGGCGCTCCCCGCAGCAGAAAACCGCCCGAAGGGAAGGAATGGTTTTCGCATCGAAGGTTTCCTCCAGGAGGCAGAGCTTGAGTCCCGACGGTGTCAGGACCGCCACGTTGATGCCTTCCTCCGAGAACACCTGCGTCTTTGTAATCGCCGAGCCTGCGAAACCGTCCGCCTGCGCTACCCAGGTGTGGCCGCCGCAGAGCGCGTAGTAAACATCCGCAACACTTAAGTCAAAGCTTAAGGACGCCTGGTTCAAAACCTTTGCGCCGCGGTATTCGGAAAGGGGCGAAAGCCCCGCAATCCACTTCGTAAAATTCTCCAGATTCCCATAGGAAACCGGCACTCCCTTCGGCGTCCCCGTGCTGCCCGAGGTGAAGATGATATACGCCGTTTCGTTATCGTTTTGAAGCACCTCGCAATCGCGATACTTCGAAAGTTCCGAAAGGGTCAGGACCTCGACGTCGGAGTCCTGCGTCGGAAATGCGGATGAATTTGCCGCGGGCGAAGCCGCAAGATCCGCAGTCCCGTTTTTTGTAAAAGTAAGTACCAGCGTTGCACCGGTAGCGCGCAGGATCTCGCGAAACCGTCCCTCCGGGACGTGCGCCCCTACAGGTACATATGCGCGGCGTGCCACAAGGCACGCCGCCAGTGCCGTCATCTCGTCGATGCAATGTTCCCCACGCAAGACAACGGGCGAAGTCCCCTGACGACGCAGAAAGTCCCCCACTTCCTCCGCACGCCGCCACAGCTCCGCGTATGATATCGTCTCCGCACCGACCTTCACGGCCGTGCGATCGGCGTTATCCGCAACAATCTTCCGAATCCGATCCGTAATCATCGAATCTCCTCCTGCGGAATCAGGCTGTAATCGTAAACAACTTCCGAATGGTTGTTGAGAATCAGTTCGCGCCGTACCTCCGAACCGTCCTTGCGGTCAATCACAATCCGGTAAACCTTCGAGATGCGGAAGTAGCGGTCGCCCTCCTTGTGGAAATGGGAATCCTCCTCCACCAGGCGATACCGGTACGGCAGCTCGCCGTATCCGCGCAACTCCCCGCACAGCTCGCCACCCTCGCACCACACGAGAATCTGTACATCCCCGTCCGTGTTGTTGCGGAAGCGGTAATCGCGGTTGTTGTAGCATACGGAAGTGCCTGTTCCGAAGGGAACTCTTCTCCGCTCATCCGGGAAGAGCGCATCGGTGTGATGATGCAGCTCCACAACCTCCAGCGAGCTGTTGAGCACGAGCCAGTGAATCATGTTCGCCATCTGGCAAAGCCCGCCGCCGATGCCGGAGGAAAGCTTTCCGTGCTTGATGTTGAGCCCTTCCTTGTACCCCCGTTTCTCCGTCGGCCGTCCGACCGTTCTCCAGAAGGAAAA
>CADAHQ010000054.1:0-2396 GCA_902787715.1 uncultured Lachnospiraceae bacterium | reverse complement strand
AGATCCACCCCCTGCAGTTTTCTGACCATGATGGAACTGTGACTTTTGATTACGACGGGAAACATCTCATCTGCATACGTATGAGCATACTTTTCGCGACAGAAGAAGTCCTTCACTTTCCGCTTCAGAATCTCCTTCTCCATAGATATCCGATAACACGTCGGATTGATTTGACAGAACAATTTCCTTCCCACAACAACCGCCTCCTGCTCCCACACAAGCCGCGTTTTGATAACCATTTCACCTATTCGGTTTAAAAATCCCCACAAAAGCTGCTTTAATTCTATGCGAATATTGTATCATAGGAAAACTTTCCGTTGGTTAAGAATGTGTTACAATTCCCGTTGCAATTCCTACAATTCTGTTTCATGTTGTTACGGAGTTGTTACAGAACTTAATTCCTTGCCTTTTAAAGGCACAAAAAAAAGAATTCGCACCTCATGCGAATTCTCCTCTCTTTACTTTCTGTTTCTCATGCCTGCAACGAATTCAGCCTCTCCACGACGCAGGCATCAATAAAACTGTTCAGGCTCTGATTATGTGTCAATGCGTATATCGCTGCCCTTCTGTGTGTCTCAGCATTCCTGAACCGCAGATTGAGTCCTTTGTACGGGGTTTCCGGCTTTTTCCCTTCCGTTTCGCAAAGCGCAAGATATTCATCCACCGCCTTGTGAAAATCACTTAACAATTCCTGCGCGGAATTACCCTCATAAGAAATAAGAGAACGAATCCCCTGAACTTTTCCGTAGAGAACGCAATCTTCCTCAGAGAACTCAACACTTCCCACATATCCCTTGTATTGCATAATGTTATTCAAAGAAATCCCTCCTGTTCCAAATGCTCGAGCAATTGTTTTCTTTGATACTCCGGAAGTTCCTTCCGGGGATGCGGTTTATGCAACAAAAACTTTACGCTGATTATCCTCCTTAAGTATACAGCCTTGTTTTGAAAAATGCAACTGTTTTTAGTTGCATTTTCCGGAGCAACGGTTTTCCTCCTGTTGAATTGCAGCCCTTATCCTTTCCCTTCCATACGCATCGAGACGAAGATACCGGCGAAGGATATCCATTTGTTCATATGGCAAATCCGTTTCCTTCGGTTTGTCACGCTGCATTTCCGCCGCTTTCCGGTCTCCCACATTGCCACAGTTCCCTGCGTAACACCGAGTTTTTCTGCCAGTGTACTCTGTGTATACCCACTGTTATACTGTCAAGTCTATGCTTTCTTGACAAATTCGAAAGCGTAAAAAAGCATGGCAGGTTTTACCCTGCCATGCCGGTAATAACAATCAATTTTACAACCGCTTACTGCTTCCCGAGATGCGCAAGCTGCTCCTCAACCTGCTTCATCATAGCGGTGTATTTTTCGAGCTTCGCGCGCTCCTCGGCGATCTTCGCCTCGGGGGCCTTGGATACGAAGCGCTCGTTACTGAGCATGCCGTTGACACGGGCAAGCTCGCCGGTGAGGCGCTCCTTCTCCTTCTGCAGACGCTCGATTTCCTTGGCGATGTCCACAAGATCCGACAGCGGCATGTAGATGGTCGCGCCGGCAACCACTACGGACACAGCATCGGAGTCGATGCCGGTCTTGTCGCTCTGAACCGTAACTTCGCTTGCGCTGCCCAGAGCTGCGAAGAAGTCCTTGCTGCCCTCGAAGATGTCGCGAACATGCTCCGAATCGGAAACTACGAATACCTTCGCCTTGCGCGACGGCGGAACATTCATGTCGTTACGAAGAACGCGCATTGCGGTCACGGCGTTCTTGATGAGCTCAACGGCCTCTTCCTCGCGGTCGAAGACAAATGCCTTGCAGAATTCCGGCCACTCGGAAATCATGATGGAGGTGTTGTCATCAAGACGACCCTGGGCATCCGCAAGTGTGCGGTAAATCTCCTCGGTGATGAACGGCATGAACGGGTGCAACAGTTTCATCGAAGTCGTAAGAACCGTGCAAAGCGTGAACAAAGCAGCCTTCTTCGTGGTCGGCTCCGTGCCGTAGAGGCGGGGCTTCACCATCTCGATGTACCAGTCGCAGAACTCGGACCAGATAAAGTCGTAAATCTTGCCCGCGGCGATACCGAGCTCGAAGTTCTCCAGGTTCTCCGTAACGTCGGCTACCAGCTGGTTGCACTTCGAAATGATCCAGCGATCCGCATCCGTAAGGGCGCTCATGTCGAGATCGCCGCTCATGTCAGCCTGCTCGAGGTTCATCATGATGAAACGGCTCGCGTTCCAAACCTTGTTCGCAAAATTCCGGCTTGCCTCAACACGCTCCCAGTAGAAGCGCATGTCGTTGCCGGGTGCATTTCCCGTAACGAGAGTGAAGCGAAGGGCGTCCGCGCCGTATTTGTCGATTACTTCGAGGGGATCGATACCGTTTCCTAAGGACTTGCTCAT
>CADAHQ010000053.1 GCA_902787715.1 uncultured Lachnospiraceae bacterium | reverse complement strand
CCCGGGCGGATTTTCCGCAGGTGACGAGCCCGACGGCTCCGGCAAATTCATCGCCACCGCCTTCCGCAACCCGCGCATCAGCGACGCGGTAAACCGTCTCCTCAAGGAGCGCGACGGCCTGGCTTTAGGTATCTGCAACGGTTTCCAGGCTTTGATTAAGCTCGGACTTGTGCCTTACGGCGAGATTCGCCCGCAGACCGCGGACAGCCCGACGCTTGCGATGAACAACATCGGCCGCCATATCAGCAAGAGCGTGTACACCAAGGTTGTTACCAACAAGAGCCCCTGGCTTGCGAAGGCAACCCTCGGCGGTGTGTACAGCATCCCGGCTTCCCACGGCGAGGGACGCTTCGTCGCAAACGACGAGTGGCTCAAGAAGCTCTACGACAACGGCCAGATCGCGACGCAGTACGTCGACGCAAACGGCAATCCGACGATGGTTGAGCAGTTCAACCCGAAGTGCTCGGCAAGATGGCGCACAGCGAGCGCCGCGGCGAGGGCGTTGCCAAGAACATCACCGGCGAGCAGAACCAGCTGATCTTCGAGAGCGGCGTGGCATACTATCTGTAAACCCCGAAAAATCAATTGGATTTCCATGGACGATTCAGGCGGAAGGAACAGGACAGTTTCTTCCGCTTGGTTTTTTTTCTGTTTTGTGAGATAATAAAGGTCAAAGGTTTACGCGAAACTTTTTTTGCGGAGGGAGAAATGTATGAAGAGAAGATTGCATGGTTTGGTTTTACTGTGTATGTTCTGCGGATTGTTCGCTGTGTCTGCCTGTGATTCGAAGAAAACGACCGGCGAAACTCCGGCGAAAACGGAGGTGCCGGGGAGCGGAGTGAACAGTTACATTTATGACCCGATGGGAACTCCGACAGCGACGCCGGAGACACCGTTTTGGCTTGGGATTTCCCCTACGGCGACGCCGACGCAACTTCCGGAGGGCATACAGAGACCGACGCCGGTTGTCGATACAGCGGAACCGGAAACGAAGGTCATGGGAATTCCCGGGACGACAGATGCTTCGGAGAAGATCGCGGTGGAAATTTTCTTCGGAAACCCGGCAGAAGAGGGAAATGCGTATTTCAGGGAGCATTTTCCGAAGTTGGCTTCAATCGTCGACCGGGTGGAAAATACGGATGGCGAGTTTACCGAGGAGGAGTACACAGCCTTTGAGAAACGGGCGCTTTGCCCCCGATTGTGGTTTGAGGAGCAGACGGAGCAGTTCTTCCTCAAGTATCCGGAACTTCTCTCGCGCCGCGGAGAGGGCGAGATGGTGCAGCTGATTCTCGAACTGACCTATCCGGAGATGCTCCGGCTGGCGGAAGATGCGCAGGTTGTACGCATTTTCCCTCCGACGGACACGTATTACGGAAGCCCTTGTGTGCAGGTTGTGGGAACCTGCGACGGGAAGAATGTCTATGACGTCACCCGCCGGCAGTATTCCACGGACTACTGCGCAGACGACAGCGGTTCCGAAAATCTGGATTACAACCTCGGGAGAGTACTTCCTCTCATTAAAGACGACGAATATCTGCGGATTGCCTATACGATCGGTCTGACGGATTCGGCGTATACGGAAAGGATGAAGGAAAGCCGGAGAGAGAACGGCGACGGGATGAGTGACGAGGAGTGGTTTGACTGGTTGCGCGGCACCTGGGACGGAAACATGGAAGTATTCAAGGCGCAGCGTACGCCGTACGAACTCTACAGATTTCTTCCGACGCCGGAGTGGACGATCCTGCGGCATGGTGAAATGTACGCCAGCACCGCGGATCGGATTCGCGATTCCCTCCGAGACCGGATTGGATGTGTTGCGGGAGAAGGGGTGGTGTCTGCGATTCTTCTGGGGAGCCAATGTCTGGGCCGCTGAGGACGGATATTATGAGGGCGAGCGGTTGCCGGATGTGGCAGAGGGCGAGAAATACGTTCAAAGACCCGTGAGAGAACCGATGGTAACGGCCTCCGATGAGGTTTATGATTCGGAAGCGCTTCCGTCGGACCCGCAGGAGCAGCAGATCCCTGAGAACGGCATGATGATGTTCGGCCTCGGCGAGGAGTACGGGGAGGTTCCGGAAGGCAATTTGATGCGGATCGCTTTTGTTCTGGGACCGGGTCGTACGAGATGCGAGCAGTTGATCCGACGGTACCGGGCGGAATACGGTGCTTCGGAGAGCACATGGGATGCGTGGCTTGCAAGCCCGGCAGGACAGAAGGAACTTCGACTTCGCATGCGGGAGATTACGGAACCGGTCTATGAGAGTATCCGGTACTACGGTTTTGCCAATGTGAAGGAATACGAGCTCGGAGAGGGCCGGGTTCCCGCCGGCTGGGATGAGGGGCTTACCGACGGACGGATGATTGTCGTGGAAACCACGCGGGAAAAGCTTGAGGAATTCCTGCCGGCAATCCGGAATCTTGCAGAGGGCGAGTGCTACGGTTCGCAGGAGTCGGCCTGGAATTGGAGCGCGAACATTTTCCTGCGCATCTATTGGCAGGGCGCTGTCGACAACTTGAAAACGGGGGATTTTGCGGTAAACTGAGGTTCGAGTGCTGCGATGCTGCGCCGCAGGGGAAATGCCCTGCGAAACATCGAAAGGAAGTAACGGCTGAATAAGGATTGAACTATGAACGAAAAGATAACGAAACTGATGAAGCGATGCGGGCTCGGTGAGGTCACGGCGAAAATCACGCCTGTGTCCGGAGGCCTGATGCACCGCATGTATAAGGTGCGCACGGACAGCGGCATTTATGCCGTGAAGCGCTTAAACCCGGAGATTATGAAGCGTCCGACCGCGAGGGAAAACTATGCGGCGGCGGAAGCGCTGGAGGCGCGGCTTGAGGAAGCGCGCGTTCCGATGGTGGCGGCGCTGACACTTAAGGGCCGGAAAATGCAGGAACTCGACGGCGATTTCTTGGATTCACGCAATCGATTCGAGGGCTGCGGAACCGGATGCGCCGGAGCTGAGCACGATTGATTTTGCGGGATATGCGCGGATGGCGCAGGAGGCGGGAAGTCCGGTGGCGGAGCTCCTCGCGGAGAATACGAAATTGCTTGAAACTGCACAGAAGCGGCTCAACGAATCAAGGGAGGCGCTCCCGGCGATCGTGAGCATCTGCGACGACGATATGGACCCGAAAAATGTGATGTGGTTCCGGGGAAAGCCTTTTGTCATTGATCTGGAGTGCCTTGCGTACGGCAACCCGGTGGGGGCATTTGTCGACCGCCGGAATGACGAACGGCGTGTACCGGAGGGAAAATCTGGAGGCATTTTACGAGGGATACCGGAGCGCCTACGACAACGGTTTTCTCGCGTACGACACGCTGTACGGGATTGCGTACACGTGGGTCGAGTGGCTTGCGTACAACATCCGCCGCGCCCTCGGTTTGGAGGGAAGCGGCGAGGACGAGCGGCAGCTCGGCGAGTGGGAAGTGAGGAACACGGTTGCACGGATCAAGGCGCTCGGCGAGGCCGAGGAGGAGATCTGCGGGACACTTCGGGAGCTACGCGTCCGCGAGATGGAGGGTGTATTCGACAAGGCGGTCGCGCTGATGAAGACGGTTGAGGATGCG
>CADAHQ010000052.1 GCA_902787715.1 uncultured Lachnospiraceae bacterium | reverse complement strand
GCATTCGTGCTTCCCGGAGAAGTCTTTGTTCACGCATATGCAGGACTACGTGGAGAATCTCGACGAGGATGCATTTGACTTGATTTTGCGAAATGCCGTCGCGAACGGAAAGGTCCGGACGGTGACGGAGGTTGACGAGGAGGGCCGCGAGACGCGCTACGTTTACCGGAGCATGTGCTACTCGGTGGAGAAGACGATCGCGCGGATGCTTGCGGACATCGACGAAGGTTACAAGGGCGACCCGGACCTGACGGAAGAGCTGCTTGAGGAAGCTCTTTCCGAGGGGAAGGAGACCTTGGACGAAACCCAGCAGGAGGCGGTGCGGGAGGCAGTTTGCCACGGCGTGTTCGTGCTGACGGGCGGTCCCGGAACCGGTAAGACCACAACCATCAACGCCATTTTGCGCGTGCTTGCGAAGCAGCAGAGAAGCTGCGTTTTGGCGGCTCCCACGGGGCGTGCGGCGAAGCGCATGTCGGAGGCCACCGGCAGGGAGGCCATGACGATTCACCGGCTTCTCGAGTGTCGTAGGATTCCCGGCGATTCCATCCGGGAGGACGGCCGCGGCGAGTTCGCGAGAGACGCGTCCAATCCGCTGGAGGCGGACGTGGTCATCATCGACGAGGCCTCCATGGTCGACATGTTTTTAATGAACTCCCTTTTGAAGGCGCTTTCCCCGGGGATGACAACGCTGATTCTGGTTGGCGATGCCAACCAACTCCCGAGCGTGGGACCCGGCAACGTGCTGCGGGATGTCATCGGCAGCGATGTATTTGCCTCCGTGTGTCTGACGCGGATCTTCCGCCAGGAGGAGGCCAGCGACATCGTTTTAAACGCTCACCGCATCAACCACGGCGAGATGCCGGTGATGGACAACAAGAGCCGGGATTTCTTCTTCCTGGCGCGGAAAAACGCCCGCGACATCCGGGCGAATCTGCCGAAGCTCGTGAAGGAGCAACTCCCGAAGTATGTGGAGGCTTCGCCCTACGACATTCAGGTGCTCACGCCGATGCGAAAAGGCGACCTCGGGGTGGAGAGCTTAAACCGCCTGCTGCAGGACACGTTAAATCCTCCCTCCCGCGACAAGGCGGAGTGGGTAATCGACGCGACGCTCACGTTCCGCGAAGGGGACAAGGTCATCCAGACGAAGAACAATTACATGCTGGAGCGCACGGAGATCAATGAGGACGGAATCTCTACGGACAACGCCGACAGCGGCGTCTTCAACGGCGACATCGGCGTCATTGAGAGCCTCTCGGCGGAATACCGCACCATGGTCGTTCTCTTCGACCGCCGCTACCGGGTTGTGTATGCGGACAAGGAGGTGGACGACCTGGAGTTGGCGTATGCCCTCACGATTCACAAGTCGCAGGGCAGCGAGTACCCGGCGGTTGTGATGCCCCTTTTGAGCGGGCCGAGGGCTTTGATGAGCCGGAATCTTCTCTACACCGGCGTGACGCGTGCGATCCGCTGCGCCACCATCTTAGGGGATGCGGAGACGATTCGGCAAATGGTGGAAAACAATGAAGAATTCAAGCGATACACCGGACTTTGCAGAGATAAGGAGAGAAAGAAAACTATGAAAACAGCGTTGGTAATTATGGCAGCCGGCATGGGCAGTCGCTTCGGCAGCGGCATCAAGCAGCTTGCAGAGGTGGGCCCCAGCGGCGAGATCATCATGGATTACTCCATCTATGCGGCGAAGGAGGCCGGCTTTGACAGGGTAGTCTTCATCATTCGCAGGGACATCGAGGATGCCTTCCGCCGCGCCATCGGCGACCGCATCGAAAAATACATCCCCGTAACCTACGTATACCAGGAGCTTTCCGCGATTCCGGAGGGTTATTCGGTTCCGGAGGGCCGCGGCAAGCCGTGGGGCACGGGACATGCGATTCTTTCCTGCCTCGGCACCATCAACGAGCCGTTCCTCGTGATTAACGCTGACGACTACTACGGCAAGGAATCCTTCCGTGTGGTACATGACTATCTGGCTTCGCTTCCTGAGGGCAGCAAGGCGCAGTACTGCATGGCCGGTTTCGTGCTCGGCAACACCTTAAGCGACAACGGCAAGGTAACCCGCGGTGCGTGCCGCGTGGAGGACGGGCGTCTTGCGGAGGTGGAGGAAATGTTTGACCTTCGTCGCGAGGGCGACGTTGTTCTCGGCCGCAAGGAGGACGGAACCCCGATGACCTTCTCGCCGGACGTGAAGGTTTCCATGAATTTCTGGGGCTTTACCCCGGATTTCCTGCCGCAGCTTGAAGGATATTTCCGCGAGTTCCTCGACACCGAGGCGAAGGCCAATCCGCTCAAGTCGGAATTCCTCCTGCCTAACGTAGTCGGCACGATGATCAAGCAGGGCAAGGCCGAGGTCGCAGTGCTTCCCACAAGCGACAAATGGTTCGGCGTCACCTACGCGGAGGACAAGGAAATCTTCATGCGCTGCATCCGCGAGCGTATCGCCGCCGGCGAGTATCCGGAGGCAACCTTCCGTTAAATGCACTCGCAAGGGGCAGCGGTTGCGAGGCAGGTGTCAGTGCATTTGCCGTTCTTTGATTCTTACGAAAACATCGGCCGCAGCGTTATTAACGTTGCGGCCGTGAATTCCCTTCGCCTTTTTTTCTTTTCGCGGTGCCGTCGCACTGCGGTCTTTTTATACCGTTTCGGAGTAGTATCGTATGCGCCTTCTTGATTTGTTATATCCGCCGCGCTGTCCGGTTTGCGATGATCTGCGTCCGCCCGGAGAGCCGGTTTGTCACC
>CADAHQ010000051.1 GCA_902787715.1 uncultured Lachnospiraceae bacterium | reverse complement strand
CCTCATTGTGGTTGCCGCGGTTGTATTGACCATCGGAGCGTTTATTTATCTGATTACTTTATATTTTGTGCAGAATCGGCACATCCGCGAATGCGGGGCGCCGGAGAGTGTCCGCAAGCTGTATCAGGACAGATTGTTCGCGAGATTTGTTCTGTACTTTGGCATCATCGGCTTCCTGATTTTGCTGATTACGGGCTTACTGCTGCCGGCCATTGCAGTGATTGCAGTGGTTCTGATCTGCAGCCTGATTCTTCGCACCAAGCGCGCCTAGCGGAAGAGAAAATGCCTCCCTCGGTAAACCGGGGGAGGCATTTGTTATAGCAGGTTTTTGTCGGCAGGGGATGCATTTGCCGAAAGCTTGCGGGGCTTACGTGGTAAATGTTGAACATGGGACCGTTCATCTTGTAGCCGTTGGCGCCGATCCAGGACGCCACGCAGACACAGGCGTCGCCCATCTGATCGTAACTGCCCTTGACGATGCAGCTTGCAACCTTCACCGCCGGAAGCGTCTTAAACTTGACATGCTCCGTGTCTTGGTAGGTGCCCTTTACCGTCATCCACGCAAGGATATCCACGTTTTCTTCCTTGTACTCGGGATCGAGGAACTGTGCTGCCACAAGGCAGGGATCCGCCTGCACAAGAGGCGTTGCCGCTGTCTCGGCAAACATCGTCGTCCAAAGCATGCCTTCGTCCGCATACCCCGGAACCGTCATCTGTACCGTAGCGGCATAGCGCTCCGGAATTGTCTTAACCGTAACATCGAAATTCATAATCTGCTCCTTCCGCAGCCTCATTCTGGCTGAATCGAGCAGCATCCTTTGGTACTCCGTCTGCGCCGCAAGGGCGTCAAGTTCTTCCTTGCGCTTTGCGAGAAATGCGTCCAGTTTGTCGGCATCCTCGTAGATGTCCAACATCTTGACAATCTCCGCGAGGGAAAAGCCCATGTCCTTAAGCGCCGTAATTCTTGCAATCGTGAAGAGCTGATCCTCACGGTAGTAGCGGTATCCCGTAAAATCATCGGTCTCCGCAGGCTTCAAAAGACCGATATCATCGTAGTGACGGAGCATTCGGATGCTCACTCTTGATAGTTTTGAAAAATCACCGATTTTCAGCATATTCGTTCTCCCATGGTAACGCCGCGCATTGCTGATCCGCGGCGGCATTTTCTTGAGCTCAACCACACTATAAACCCTGACACAGTGGGAGAGTCAAGCACTATTTTAAAAAATTTTTCGGCAAATTCATCCCCGTCCTTTTCCGAGTGACAAAGCCGGGGCTTCTGTGGTATAATTTCCGTTGCAAAATTCAGCAAAAAGGCGGGGAAGCATGAGCGAATCGGAGCTTTACAAGGAACTGGGGGCGTTGACCAAAGACAAGGCGAAATGGAAGGAGAGTCTTCCGTACGTGGCGTCCCTTTTAGCCCATGAATCGTCGAAGATTCAGGCGAAAGCCCTTTGGCTTATGGGGGAGATGGGGCTTCTTCATCCACAGGTGGTGAAAGAGTACGTCCCTGCGGTTGCGGCTTTCCTCGAGAGCGAAGACGCCATTTTGCGGGAACGCGCGGTCAATGCGCTCGGCAGAATCGGCAGGGGTGAATTTGCCGCAGTGGAGCCCTATTGGGAAGGATTGTTCCGCTTCGCGGAAGATTCGGCGGCAAATGTCCGGTTGAACTTTATCTGGGCTTCGGAAAATATCGCCACGAACACGCCGGACATCTACGAAAACCATATGGAAGTGTTTGGGAAGCTTTTGCAGGATGCGGATGACAAGGTCCGCATGGAGTCACCGGAGATCTTCCGGGTGCTTGGGAAGCGAAGACCGTCCTTCGTGCTGCCGTATATTGAAAAGCTTAAGAAAATGTCGGAAACCGACGAAAACCGCGTTGTACGAATCCACAGCGCAGGTGCGCTGAGGGCTATTATGGCAGACATCAGATGAACCGGAATGTGCGGAAGATTCGGAACTACGGTAATAAGTAAAAACTGAAAACGGGCAAAAAAACAGGAGTCGGCACGGTGGTGTCGGCTCCTGTTTTGCTTCACTGACGTGTATTATTTCTTTTCGTATCTTTCCATATGCCGCTTGATGGCTTCGAAGGTTTCATCGCTGATGTAGTGTTCGATGCGGCAGGCGTCCTCGGAGGCGACTTTTTCGCTGACGCCCAGAAGCGTAAGCAAGTGGGAAAGAACCGTATGGCGTTCGTAGATACGCTTGGATAAAATCTGTCCGGCTTCAGTTAGCTTGAGATAACCGTCCTTGTCGATTTTTACCAGCCCTTCGCTTTTCAGTAAGCTGATTGCGCGGCTGACGGAGGGCTTGGAAAATCCCATGTAATCAGCGACGTCGATGCTTCGAACGGCAGAGGAAGTAAGCGAAAGAACATAGATTGTTTCGAGATACATTTCTCCGGATTCCTTCAAAGCCATAGAAGTGCTCCTTTCCGATGCTTGTTAGATAAACTTTATCACAGAATCACCAAAATATCAATGTTCCGTTGGCT
>CADAHQ010000050.1:3803-6136 GCA_902787715.1 uncultured Lachnospiraceae bacterium | reverse complement strand
GCCACCGGCAGAAAGATGCCGGTTTCCATCTCTGCGGCCACCGCGAAGATTGAGTATCCGGAAGTGCGCGACAGCGCATTTTCCGACCGGTTGACCCTTCGGATGGACAACCCGGGCTATGTGAACCTGCAGGTGTCCTCCTCGGCGGAGTTTCTCTTGGTGGAGCACAGTGTCGTGACGGCGGAGCAGTTCGTCAGCGGCACCTACGATATCCGCTACGTGGTGATTCCCGAGAAGATGTCCCGCGGAAACAACTATGCGACTCTCACGGTGGAGGCCCAGAACCAGACCATCACCGTTCCCGTGTTCTGCCGCAAGGTGCAGGAGCGGACGGCGGAGCAGGTGCGCCGCTCGGCTGCCGCGCATCTGACGGTGGATCTGATGAACAATATTCTTGCGTACCGCATGAACCAGATTCCCGTGGGACGCTATGTCTCCGAGGCGGAGAACCTCATCGCGAGACTCCAGGAGGCCACCGGCGAACTGACCACGGAGGCGCGCCTGTACCGCATTCACTTAGACCGCTTAAGCGGCCGCGAGAGCCCGGCCAATGCCAAGCTCCGCGAGATCACCGAGGAGGAGATTGCGGCGGCTTCATCCGATGCGAAGGCGGCGTATGTATATCTCCGCGCTGAGCGCTCCCAGGCGGACCGCGTGCCGGCCCTGGAGAAGCTCTACGGCATCTGCAACGATACCTCGCGGAAAATCCTCCCGGCCCTTCTTCTGATGCAGCTCGACGACCGCTACGGGCGGAACGGAAAGCTTCGCCTGGACGAGCTTCGCGGAATCTATGACAATGACAATCCTTCTCCGCTGTTGTTCTTAGAGGCGGCCCGCACGTTAAATGAGGAGCCGCAGCTTCTCCATGAGATTGGGGAGTTTGAACTGCAGACGGTGGCATTTGCCGTGAGACATCAGTTCCTGCGCAAGGAAGTCGCGCTTCAGTTCTCCACCTTAGCGGAGGGCGTGAAGGAATACCGGCCGCTCTACTTTACCGTGCTGAGCGGGCTTTATGAGCGCTTCCAGCTGAAGGAAACTCTCACGGCCATCTGCGCGCTTTTAATCCGCGGTCACCAGCGCGACCCGCGCTACGCCGTCTGGTTTGAGCGGGGCGTTGAGGCGGAGGTTCGCGTCGCAGAGCTCTACGAGTACTACATCTACACCGGCACGTCCGATGTGGAGGCGACTCTCGATGACAATGTTTTTACTTACTTTACCTACAACAGCAAGCTGAACGACCGCAGACTTTCCTTCCTGTACGCCAACATCGTGCGGCACAAGGAGAGCAAGCCGGCCATCTACGAGAGTTTCCTGCAGAAGATTCGCGAGTACACCATGGACCGTCTGAAGGAGAACCGCAACGACGATTTCCTGGCGATTCTTTACAACGACTGCCTCGCGTCGGAGAATTACCGCGACGAGGTTTTGAAACGCCTTGAGAAGATTGCGTTCCGCGTGGAGATCGAGTGCACCGCGCCCAACATCCACTATGTGTGCATCGCGCATCCGGAGCTTTCGGAGGAGACCGTGATCGCCCTTACGAACGGCCATGCCCAGGCGGACATTTACACCGACGGCGCGATTATCGCCTTCATGGATGCGAACCGCAACCGCTTCCTCTGCGGGATTCCGTACAAGAAGCGGAAGCTGATGTACTGCGAGCAGATGTACCAGGAGGCCTACGACCGCTTTCCGGACAACAACCGCATTCTCCTTCATCTCGCTTCGAAGGTGCAGGAGGAGCAGCGCTTCGACGCCACGTCCGTGGAGCTTCGCAAGAAGGCCTGCCGGGCGCTGGAGCTTCGCGACGAGTTCCGCGAGGAACTGCTTCGCACCCTGGTTTTGTACTACTATGACAACTTCCGTGACGAGCAGCTCGAGGAGCTTCTCGGACGGTTGAATTTTGCGGCGGTTCCTTCGCCGCAGCGCGGCCGTATGATCGGTCTTCTGATCCTCCGCGGGCAGACGGCGCAGGTGATGCAGCTTCTGACGCGCTACGGCTATGAGGACGTGGATCCGCGCCTTTTGGAGCGGTTCGTGTCCGAGCTTCCGAAGGAGCAGACCGAGGAGCCGACGCCGCTTCTCACGGACCTGATGTTGGAGTTGTTCCGGCGCGGGCGCCGCAGCGACCGCGTGCTTGACTACCTCGTGGCACATCTGCAGGCGAAAACCCAGGTGCTCTACCACGTATGGCAGGAGGTGGACGCGGCAGGCCGCAAGGCGGATGTCCTTACGGAGCGGCTTTTGGCACAGATTCTCTTCACGGAGTCCTATCTGCCCTACGGCGATTCCCTGGTAAAGGCCTTCGACAAGCCCACCAGCGACCGGACGCT
>CADAHQ010000050.1:1421-3790 GCA_902787715.1 uncultured Lachnospiraceae bacterium | reverse complement strand
ATCGAGATGGGCGAGACGGCGGTGGCCATCATCCGCAGAAACGCCTACCGCGAGGAGAACGACGTCTGCGTTTTGGCGCTTTTAAAGCAATACGCGCTGCAGGAGTCCCTCACGAAGGAGGAGCAGGATTTTGCGGAATACTGGCTCCTGCGAATGGAGGCAAAGGGCAAGATTTTGCCGGCGTTCCTCAACTTCGGGAAGTATTTTACGCTTCCGGAGAGCTTGGAGGACAAATTCCTCATCGAATACCGCACGAACCCGAAGCACCACGTGACGCTGGATTACTCCTACCGCGGCAGCGGAAAGCGTGTGCGCAAGGAGTACCCGATGCGCGACATCTGCTACGGAATCTTTGTGCGTGAGCTTGTTCTGTTCGACGGGGAGGTTGTGGACTACGTCATCAGCGACGAGTCCGACCGTGAGGGGGACGAGACGGTGATCAGCGAGCGGGCGGAGCTGCACGGCGGCGACAAGCGCATCGGCAATCCCGGCAGCCGCTTTGCGCAGATCAATGAAATCATCAAGGCGGAACAGGAGAAAAATGCAGACCGCGCAATGGATCTTCTGAACCGCTATATCAAGAATGAATTTGCCATCTCCCAGCTGTTCCACACGGCGGAGGAGGCGCATCCCGAGAATGACTGAGAACGGTTGAAAATCGGGAATTATTAAGGCCCCGGCCTTGGTCGGGAGCAATATGTGGGGACGGGCGAGCCAACCGGCGGAGCCCGAAACAACAAAGGAGGAATTGTTATGGACGAGAGAAACAACGGCGGCTACTACGGCAGCCAGAACGGGCAGACGCCCGAACAGCAGCAGAGACAGGCGGAGCAGATGCTCGCCGCAACCTCGGCGATGGGACACGCAGGATTCGCCATGAACGGCGGCGCGGGCTTTGCGCAGCCGCAGGCGTATGCGCCCGGTGCGCCCGGTGTACCCGGTATCGGCGACACCATCACCGTACAGCGGTACAACATGACCATCGGCGCGATGCTTCTTTACGGCTTTTTGGTAAACGCCATCATGTGCTTTGTGTTCGGTGAGAAGATTTCAACGTTTGCGTCACACAATCTGCCGATTATCGTCGTTGCTTATATTGTGGGCAGCCTTCTCGGCATGGTGATTTGCAGTAAGACGGAGAGCCCGGTGGTCGGCTTTATCGGCTACAACCTGATTGTTGTGCCCATGGGGTTGTTCTTAACACCGGTGTTTGCTCTCTTTGAATTTGAGACGATTCGCTTTGCATTCTGCATCATGTGCGTTGTCACGCTGGTAGTCATCGGCCTGTCCTACGCCTATCCGCAGTTCTTTGTATCCATGGGAAGAACGCTTCTCACGCTCTTGGTTCTCGGCATCGTGGGCGAGCTTGTGCTCTGGCTTCTCGGGTACAGCTCGGGCATCTTTGATTTTGTATTTATCGCAATTTTCTGCGGCTACATCGGTTATGATTGGGCGATCGCGCAGAAGCAGCAGAAGACAACGCCGAATGCCATCCGCTGCGCCTACATGATGTATGTGGATATGATTAACCTTCTCATCCGTCTTCTCCGCATTTTGGCGAAGAACCGCGACTGATACGCGAAAGATAATGATTAAAACCTGCCGCAGGGCTGTCCGCGGAAGCGCCGGCCCTGCAGAGAGGACAGTTACAATATGGACCCCAACGGTATCTTTATCGGCTATGATCTCGGCGTCGAGGTGACGCAGATTACGGTCGGACGGCTCACGGAAGAGCCGGACAGCATCAGCATTACGAGCAGTGGGAACACAGTGATTCCCACCGTTCTTTGCGTGCGCAGTGATTCCAAGGACTGGCTCTTCGGCGAGGAGGCAGTGCGCTTCAATAACCGCGGGGCCGGGCATTTTGTGGGGGACCTTCTCAACAAGGGAATCCGCGGTGAGGGAGAGATTATTTACGAGATTGAGTACTCGGCGCAGGAGCTTCTCGCGCGGTTTGTAAGGAAGACATTTTCCGCGGTTCGGCAGAAGTATGTCAACGAGAACATCGAGAAGGTTGTCGTGACCATGCGCACCCTCTATCCCCAGGTGACGGAGGCCGTGCTGCAGGCCATCGAGGAGACCGGCATCCGCCGCGACCGCATCGAGTTCCAGCCGTATGTCATGAGCTTTATGTACTACGCGGTTTGCCAGCGGAAAGAGTACTGGGTCAATGACGTCAGTCTCTTTGATTACAACGAAAACGGCCTGTTTTACTACCAGATGTCTACAAGCCGCAAGGGCTCGCCCACCACGGTGACCACCTACACGGCGGACTTGAGCGACCTGATGGACGCGACCATGCTTGAGAACATGCAGGAGAGCCGCATGCAGTACAGCTTCCGCCTCGTTCGCGACAAGGTCATTCAGCG
>CADAHQ010000050.1:0-1368 GCA_902787715.1 uncultured Lachnospiraceae bacterium | reverse complement strand
TCCATGACCGCCGGGCGCCACGTGTTCAAGGGCACGAACCTTTACGCGAAGGGCGCGGCATACTGCGGCATGTACCGCGAGGACGACCGGTTTGCGGACTTTTTGTTCCTCTCGGACGACATGGTCCGCTCCACCATCTCCATCCGCATGTTTAAGGACAACCGTGTTGCGGACTATCCGCTGATTCGTGCCGGAGAGCGATGGAAGACCGCGAAGGCCACCACCGTAGGAATTCTGGACGACACGGACGAGGTGTATTTTACGATTTTCAACGCGGTCCGGAAGGATACGAAGTATTCCATCATGAACTTAAAAAACCTCCATCGCCGTGAGAACAAGACGACGCGCGTCGCCGTGAAGGTGACATTCCTTGACCGTGACACCGCGGTGTGCACAGTGACGGACCTCGGCTTCGGCCAATTCTTCCCGAGCAGTTACCGCGTGTGGGAGAAGATTATCACGCTGTAGAGTTTGCAAAAGAAGCCCTTAGGAGCAAAGACGGCTGCCACGCGGCGGCCGGGTTGGGAGCAAAGACATGGGACGATTGATTTATTGCATCGGTGACAAAGCGAAGATCCCGTTTTATTTTCAGTCGACCGGCGTGTGCGTGTACACCATGGAGGAGCTGTGCTACTACCTGTACCATAACGTCGCGACGTTGGAGGAGGACCTCTCCGAGAGCCAGCTTGTGCCCTGGATCCGCATGGAACTCAACATGCCGGAGCGCGCGGACTTCCTGGCGACTCTGATGGAGCGCAAATCGGGAATCAAGGACATCGTCGTCTCCATCTTCTGCAGCACGGACTACTACAGCCAGGAAGAAATCAACCATCTGATCGGCAAGATTGACGAGTATTTTGAGCTGCTGCCGATTGAACGGAAGAAGCGCCACGCCGCTGCAATCCTTCGCTACGGCAAATCCCACGAAGCCCTTCTGGAATACCAAACCATCTTGGATGACCGCGATTTTTCGCTTCTTACGGACGAGGAGCAGGGTGCCGCGTACCATAACATTGCGGTTTTGATGGCGCAGAACGGGCAGTTCCGAAGCGCTGCGAAGAATTTTCAGACGGCATATCAAAAGAGCGGAGACCGCGAGAGTCTGTGTCAATATCTTTACGCGCTGAAGCTCGGCGGCATGGAGGAGGAATTCAACCGGGAGCTTGCGGTGTACGCCTCTGACACCGATGTCGTCCGCAGAATCGAGAACCAGTTCTACTTCGTCGAGGAGAACCGCGAATACTCGGCGGACTATATCAATTACCTGCACCTGATGGAATTGAAGGACCGCGGAAGCGAGGGCGAGGACGAATTCTGGTGGTTCTTCGACGAGACCGTGAACCGCCTGAAGAACAGTTACCGCGACCG
>CADAHQ010000049.1 GCA_902787715.1 uncultured Lachnospiraceae bacterium | reverse complement strand
GCGCGGGGTTGGGTTTGGAGAAGATTGATGCAGGAGGCGTGGCGTATGGCGACCGGAATAACCGTAGTGTTTTGCGTTTTGATTTTGTGTCTCGGAGTGCTCTGCTTCTTTGCGCTCTGGTATTACAAACGATATTTTACCGACATCCTGACGGAGGTGCGCGAGGCGCGACGGGAAGTGTCGGCGGTGGGGCAGAAGCTCGATGCCGAGGGAGGATTTGCCGAGAAGATGACGGTGCTCACGACCTTCGACAACATCAAGCTGGAGCACGCCAGAAACGAATATGACGCCAAATACTCCGTCTACGTTTTCTGGTCCCAGATGGTGCCGCTGTTTTCGTCGCTGGGACTCCTGGGAACGGTGCTCGGCCTGATTTTAAGCAGCGGCGGCGACATCGAGGTTGAGTCGTTGATGTCGAGCCTCGGACTGGCGATGTGGACCACATTTGTCGGGCTGATTTGCACGATTGTGCTCAAGTTCGTGGATTCCATCGGGCCCGGCCGCGTTATCAACGACATCGATTCCGCGTTCACGCGGCTCGACGAGAAGATGAGCAAGGAACTGTACAAGAAGGCGGGAAGCAACAGGGATTACGAATAGCGAGGAAACACGATGAGACGAAGAAATCCGGCGGCTGCGTCATCGCCGAATCCGCAGTTCGAAATGACCTCGTTCATGGACATCATCTTCATCTTCCTGTTTGTGGTCATGGTCGGATATGCGCTCAAATGCGCGAATGAGAGAGAAGCCGCAGAAGATAAAATGGCCGAGGCCGACGCGCGGTTCGCGGAAGCCGAAGCGAAGGTAGCCGAAGCCCAGACGATTCTTGAGGAGGCCGGTGAAAAGGCAGCCGACATCGCGGTCTACGAGCAGCAGATCAAGGAGCTCAAGGGCGCCGTGGTGGGCAACCGCGTGCAGATTGTGACCATCAGCTGCACCTACGACGCGGACAACAACAAAAGTCCTGCCGAGTGGATGCGCCACCTGCGCGTGCTCGGAGGGGATCTCCAGATGCTCCTCACGCGGGATTTTGCGGAAAATGCATCCGCCAGCGCCTACGACAAGCTGCGCGAGGTGCTTAAAAAGTACGTCGACGGTGTGAAGAAGGCCGAATCGCAGGCAGGGGCCGGCGCCGCCAAGCAGGACCGCGTCGTTGTGGTCTTCGCCATCAGCCGCGAGGAAGGCGGCATCCTTACAAGGGACTACGAAGCAATCATGGGCATCATCGAAGAGATGGAGAAAGCGTATGAGGACGTATATTGAGGCGGCATTGGTCGCGATAGGCCTGTCGCGCCTGGGACCGCCGTTCCTTCTGAAAGGCCTCTCCTTAAAGGGCACCTTCATCGAGGCCTGGAAGACCAAGCTGGTGGCCGGATTTTACACAGCATTGATACTGCTGATTGCAGCAATCGTGCTGTTCTGGGTCATCCCGCGGGTCTGGCCGAAGAAAAAGAAACGAAACAGAAAACTATCGAAGATAGCAATATGGATATTGGCGCTCGCTTTGCTTCTCATGTTTTTCAGCCTCTTTGCCGGCATCGGCTTCGGGCTGGGACTCGGTAAGGGCAAGGGCGCAGGCGTCGGCAGCGGCACCGGAATCGGCATCGGCAAGGGCGAGACCAATGAGCGCAAGCAATACGTCACCGAGGGCGAGCTGGACATCGCAATCACCGGCTACACGGTATACCTCGACGCAGAGGAGGTCCCCATCGACAAGGTGCGGGATGAGATCGTCGCCCGCTATAAGGACAGCCTCAAAGTAGTTTTGATCGATAATTACTCGGATTACGGAACCTACAAAAGGGTAGCCGCAATCCTTGGCGAAATGTTTGCAGATGGAAGCTATGAAAAGAGAAAGGAGAACTGAGTACCATGAGCAAACCTGCACAAGATCAACAGACAGAGAAGAAGGGCAAGAGCAAGAAGCCCCTGGCAGCGGTCGTGCTGCTTGCCGCGCTCCTCGGATTCGGCGCGTATGAGGGAGCGAAGCTCTACAACAACGACAGCGACGAAACCCCGAAGGAAACCATCACCATCGAAGTTTCCGCGGACACCGTGAAGATTAACGACGAAGTCCAGACGCCGGCCGAGGGCAAGACCTGGAAGACTGTCCTCGAGGAGTATTTTGCGAAGAAGGACCTCGCCAAATCCACCGTCAAAGTCAACTACGCCTACGGCGATTACGACCTCGTAAAAGAGATCAAAGACGCGCTGAGCGCGCTAAACATAACTACCATAGAAACCGGCGGAGGGACGTGAGTCCCTCCCTTCTAGATTGAGCGGCCCGTGAAGTGGCGAGATGGCTCGCCGGAACGATCTGTCCCGCCGGAAGAAAGGAATGGAAACGGCCAATGCACCTACCGAAACGCATCGCTCTCTTCGCCCTGTGTTGCTTCATGGCAGCGGCAACAGTAGCATGCCGCAGCGACGAAGAATTGGCAATGAAGAAAGCTTCCTCGAAAGTCCTAAAGGAGTATCTCGCGAAGTACTACGGGATGGAAGAGGGCACCTACGAAGCTGACGTCAGCGAAATGCGATCCCACGACCCGCGTCATGTTATCTGGCGTGTAAAGAGCGGCGAAGAGGCATTTAACGTCTACATGGATGGCGCCTCCGGTTACACGGAGCACGATGTCTTCACCGACCGCTACGTCGCGGAGTTCCTGGCAAAAACCGATGCGCTCG
>CADAHQ010000048.1 GCA_902787715.1 uncultured Lachnospiraceae bacterium | reverse complement strand
CTGACGTCCTACGGAAACACGGACGGTCCGGCCCGCACACTCCGCAAAGCCTGGGAAGTGAAGACCGGGCGGTTCTTAAAGGACGACGGCGTGAATTACTGGTCCGGCAACGGCTGGACGGGACAGCCCCTTGCGGTGCAGTGGGACGAGCGGCTGCAGCAGACAATGAATCTCTACCCGGAGGCGAAGGCCAAGAAGGGGCTTGTGGAGGTTATTTATCCCGGCATGGACGGGAAGATTCGGTTCCTCGACATGGAGACCGGCGAGGCAACCCGCCCCGCCATCAACGTCGGGCAGACCTTCAAGGGGACATGCTCGCTGCATCCGGACCTGCCGCTCCTCATCTGCGGAAGCGGCGATTCCTCGACGGGCCCCTTCGGGGAGCAGGTGAGCGCCAGATATTACATCTACAGCCTGCACGACGGAAAGAAGCTGTATGAATTTGCGGCAAATGACCCCTACGCCACCAGGCGCTGGCACGGCTTTGACAGCTCGCCGGTTTTTGCGCCGGAGTCGGACAGCGTCATCTGCCTCGGTGAAAACGGCGTCACCTATACGGTGCGGCTGAACTCCCGCTTCGACGAGGAGACCGGTGAAGTGGATATCCTGCCGGAGAAGATTATCCGCTACATCTACGACGCGAAGGCCGCCCACGAGCGCTATGAAAAAAGCGAGAGCGATATCGGCGCCGGCTCGGAATCGAGCCCCGTGGTGTACGGGCAGTACCTGTGGTTCGGCGACAACGGCGGGATCTTTCAGTGCATCGACCTGAACACCATGCGGCCTTTGTGGGTGCAGGATCTGCAGGAGGACATCAACGGAAGTCCGGTGCTGGAGATCGGGGAGGACGGGTCCGCGTACCTCTACGTCGGGACCACGCTTAAGTATCACACCGACAGCCGCAACACCGGCCTTGCCTGCGTATACAAGCTAAATGCCGCCAACGGGGAGATCGTGTGGCGAAAGCCCTATGAGGTACACACGGTGTCCGGTCTCGCGGGAGGAATTCTCTCCTCGGGGGCGCCCGGAGACGGCGCGGCGTCAGAGTATATTTATTTCGCGGTGTCCAAGACGCCTTCCGTGGACACGGGATACATCGTGGCACTTCGGAAGGACAACGGGGAGGAAGCCTGGCGCAGGGACCTCTCCTGCGACGCCTGGAGCTCGCCGTGCCTTGTGCACGCCGCGGACGGCGCACCGAGACTGTTGCAGTGCTGCGGAAACGGCGACGTGCTGTTGCTGGATGCGCTTACGGGAGAGCTTCTATCGAAGGCTTCCTACGGCGCCAACATCGAGTCGACGCCGGTCATCTTCGGAAACCGGGTCGCAGTCGGACTTCGCAGCGAATTGATCGTGGGAATGGAGATTGAGTGATATGATTTCAAAGCGCGGCAAATGCATCGCCACAGCGTTCGCAATCCTCCTTCTTTTCGGAACCGTGCTCTTGGGGGCGGCATTTGCCGGGGGAAGGACAGAGGACGCAGCGCATCTTGCGAAGGAGTCGTACATCGGAAGCGAGTCCCTGAAGGGGCTTACGGTGGGCGGCGTCTCCGTGAGCATGTCGGACGATGCGGTCAAATTGTTTTTGGAAGGATACTTCGGAACGGAAATCGGCGACTACCGGTCCTTCGACTCCATGGAGGATGCGGTGGAGGCCCTGCGAAACGGAAGAATCTCCGCGATCTGGGCTGCGGATGTGACGGCGGACTACCTGACAGAGGACGGAGAGTTCATTTCGATTTCCGCGGAGGAGACGCCCGGGAGCACGGGATGGCCGAAGGAGGACCGGTTCGCGTTCTCTTTTGCGTTCCGTAAGGAGGATGAGGCGCTGCGGGAAAAGGCGGATGCATTTGTCGAAAATTCCCTTGCGGCGAAGGCTAAGGGGACCACGGAGGAAGGTTTGCGCGAGGCCCCCGGCAACCCGCAGAGACAGTGGGTGAGGAGCTTCGACCGCCACGATCCCCTGTACATCGGCCTCACCGGAGCGGTGCCGCCGCTTGAGACGATCGAAGAGTATGTGGTGTACGGGATTGCGGTTGATTTTGCGGCGAAATTTGCCTTGGAGATTGACAAGCTTCCGGTTTTCGTTGCTCTGCCGGCAAAGACGGCGTACGCCGACCTCTTAGCCGGGAAAGTCGACATGCTGGCGGTCAGTGCCACCGGCGAAAACCACTCGCTTACAACCCCGAAATACATCACCTCGAAAGGGTATCTCGGGGTTAAGGAATACCAAATCATTGCAAGAAGGGAGCCGGTGAAGGATATGGGAATTCTCGCGGCAATCAAAGAAAACCTCATCGCGGGCGGCGCGTATCGGGAGATTCTCGCGGCCGCGAAAGTGACGATTCAGATTACGGTTCTTTCGTGGATTCTCGCAGCGTTGTTCGGGTACGGGCTGTATTATCTGTGCGGATGTAAGAACAAGGTGCTTCGCGGCATGGGCAGCGGAATCGCGTACATCTTCCGAAGCGTCCCGGCGCTTCTGCTGGTTCTTTTGCTCGGCGCAGGGCTCTTCGGCGGATCCCGGGCTGCGACGCTCATTCCGGCCACCTTCGGTATCTCCCTGTACGGCGCCGGGCTTTTGACAGAGCACTTGTGCGGCATCTCCGCTGACCGCGGGAATCGTGCGTTTATCCGCACTCTCGGAACCCGCGCTGTCCGCCGCATCGCCGTCTCGATTCTGCAGTGGACCACCGTGGTAGGCTGCCTCGGGGTCCGCGACCTCTCGGCTGTGATGCAGGAGATCGGCAACCGCACGATGTATCCTTTGTTCGCCATCGCTTTCGCGATTGCCTTTTATCTGGTTGCAACACTTGTTTTG
>CADAHQ010000047.1 GCA_902787715.1 uncultured Lachnospiraceae bacterium | reverse complement strand
ACGGCATTTCGCAAAATCAAGTCAAATGCATCCTCGTCGAGATTCTCCACGTAGTCCTGCATATGCGTGAACAAAGACTTCTCCGGGAAGCACGAATGCCCGAAGGACAGCGCGTTGTGCAGCACGTAAAGCATGCACGCGCAATTGCGGAAATCCGAATCTTCAAATCCGCCCATCCGCGACGCAATGGCATCCGCGGTCATAAAGCCCACCCGCGGAATGTCCTCCGCGATGCGGTAGGGATTGGTCTGCAAAATCGCAACGGTGTCCTCGCCGTACCGCTCGATGATGCGCAGGGCAAGGGGCAGCGAAATTCCGTACTGCTGCAGGTACATGACCGTGTTGCGGATGTTCTGCTTCTCCACGAACCGGTCGTGAATCTCCTGCGCCTTCTTCGCGCTGATTCCGCTGATATCGGCCAGCCTCTCCGGCTGTTTCTCTATCACGTAAAATGCATCCTCGTGGAACCGGTCGACAATCTTCACCGCCGTGGCGAGACCGATTCCCTTGATTGCGCCGGACCCGAGATACCGGATCATCTCGTCCTCGGCAGCAGGGATGATGGTCTCAAACTCCCAGACGTTCAGCTGTCTGCCGTACACCGTGTGGTTGGTGAATTCGCCGGACACACGAATGTTTTCGCCCTCATCAATAACGGGGAAGGTACCTACACATGTAAGTTCTTCCCCGGTACCTTTTACTTCGAGCGTCAGCACAGTGTACCCGGACTCCGGGCTGCGAAACGTCACGCGTTTCACATAACCGTCCCTCTGTTCCATAGTTGCCTCAAATCCTACCGACGGCATCTGCCGTCCGCATCTAAAGTCCTACCGGCGACGCTTGCCGGCTGTCATCTCAATATACTTGCCGGTTCCCATGGCAACGCAGCGCATGGGGTTCTCCGCCGTCATGGTGTGGATACCGGTCTTCTCCTCAATCAAATCCTCCAGCCCGTACAAAAGAGCACCGCCGCCGGTCAGAACAATCCCGCGGTTCGCAATGTCCGCCGCAAGCTCCGGCGGGGTCATCTCCAGCGCGTCATGAATCGCGTTGATAATTTGCGCCGTGGGCTCCCGAAGCGCTTCCTCCGTCTCCTCCGACGTAAGCGAAATCGTCTTCGGAAGACCGGTTACGAGATTTCGGCCGCGCACCTCCATGGAGAGCGTCTCCGGTCTGGCGTAGCAGGCGCCGATCTTAATCTTAATCTCCTCTGCGGTGCGCTCACCGATCATGAGGTTGTGCTTCTTACGCATGTAACGGACGATGGCTTCGTCAAAGTCATCGCCGGCAACCTTCACGGACTGGCTCACAACCGCTCCGCCCAGGGATGTCACGGCGATATCGGTGGTGCCGCCGCCGATGTCCACCACCATGTTTCCGCAGGGCTTGTTGATATCGATTCCCGCGCCGATGGCAGCCGCGATGGGCTCCTCGATAACGCGCACGGAACGGGCGCCCGCCTCATAGGTGGCGTCCTCCACGGCACGCTTCTCCACCTCGGTGGCACTGCTGGGAACGCAGACACACACGGTGGGCTTGCGGAAACGTCTTCTTCCGATGGACTTCTGAATGAAATACTTGATCATGCGCTCCGTCACGGAGTAGTCCGAGATCACGCCGGCGCGAAGCGGCCGGACGGCGATGATGTTGCCGGGGGTGCGCCCCAGCATCTGACGGGCTTCCTCGCCGATCGCCTTGATTCGCGAGGTGTCGCGGCTGTATGCAACAACCGACGGCTCCTCCAGCACGACGCCCTTGCCCTTGATGTAGATGAGCACGTTGGCGGTGCCCAAATCAATTCCGAGTTCTGTATTTAATCCGAACATGGTTTCAGTCCCTTTTTCTGTAATGCAAAGTCTCTCCCGCGGCAGCCCTGCGCCTCGGCACAGTCACGCTGTCGGCGCTTTTCGCGTATACGGCAAATTCACCCGCGCATGGGTGCGCAGGGTAAGTATACCATACCGGGCGCCGCTTTTCAACAGTGGGTCACTTTGGTTTCTGCCGAAAACAACCGCCCGTTTTTGTTGGATTTTACAAGTTTTCGGGCGGGGCTGAACACAACAAGGAACCTCTTCCCGCCTCCCCGGCCGGGAAATGCCGTAAAACGAAAAAGAGCCCCGCGCTGTGCGGAGCTCTTCTTTCTCTCTTTCTTGTCCCTGATTACAGAGCCTGAACGTTGATAGCTCTGAGCTTTCTGGAATCCTTAGGATCCTGCTCGGTCTCGAAGGAAACCTTCTGGCCTTCCTCAAGCGTCTTGTAGCCGTCAGCCTGAATAGCGGAGAAATGTACGAAAACGTCCTCGCCGCCTTCCTCGTTGCTGATGAAACCATAGCCCTTCTGAGCATTGAACCACTTAACTGTACCAGTCATGAACCAGTACCTCCTTAAAAATTATACGCATCATCCGGTTGTTTTGTTCTTCCGGAAACAATTCCTTGAAACAAAAGCAAACTGCTCAAAACAAAGAAGTCCTAAAGGTGGGCTGTTTGCTTGGCATATCCTGACTGCTTTTATTAAAATACCATAAAGCGTACCATTCGTCAATAAATCTGCAATGATTTTTTCGGAAAATTTTCACTGATTTTTCACGAATTTTCCTCAATCCAGCCCGCGCACGGCGCGTTTCACCGAAAGCAGTGCGCCGGGTGCCACCGAAAGCCCGGCAATCCCCATTTCCACAAGGTCTTTCGTGGCTGTGGTGTCGGCTGCCAGCTCGCCGCAGACGTTTACATCAATTCCGTACCCCCGGGCCGTTTTCACCACGTGGGAGATCGTCCGTAAAACCGCCTCATGATGCGGGTCGTAATACGGCGCAACGTAAGGATTGCTCCGGTCCGCCGCCAGCAGATACTGCGTCAAATCGTTGGTTCCGATGCTCACAAAGTCAATATACGGCATCAGCCGGTCGCACACGATTGCGGCAGCGGGAGTCTCAATCATAATTCCGCACCGCACGCCCCCGAGGGGAACGCCCGCCTTCTCCAGCTTCTCCCGCTCCTCGCGGAAAATGCCCTGAATCCGCCGAATCTCCCACTCTGCCGTGATCATGGGATACATGACGCTGACCTGCCCGTAGGCGCTGACCCGCAAAATCGCCCGCAGCTGTGCCCGGAACGGCTCCTCCTCCGCAAGGCTTACGCGAATCGCGCGGAACCCGAGATCCGGATTGTTCTCCTTCGGAAGATTCATATACGCCGCTCTCTTGTCCGACCCGAGGTCAAAGGTCCGGATGGTCACGGGCTTGCCCTGAATCGCGGTCAACACGCTTTTATACGTCTCAAACTGCTGCTCCTCGGAAGGGTATTCCTCCCCTGCCAGGCACAGAAACTCCGTCCGTAGAAGCCCGATTCCCTCGGCCCCCTTCTCCGCTGCCGCCGCGGCATCCGCCACACTTCCGACATTGGCGTACAAAGGCACATGCACGCGGGATTTCGTTTCACACGGAAGCGGAAGCAGCGCGCGAAGCTCTTCCTCCTCCTGCATTTTCCGCTGTATCTTCTCCGCGTATGCAGCTTTCGTCTCTTCATCCGGATCCACG
>CADAHQ010000046.1 GCA_902787715.1 uncultured Lachnospiraceae bacterium | reverse complement strand
GACCGCCTGTCGGCCAAGGAGGGGATGAAGACCCGCCTGACCGACTCCGTCGAGACGGCGCTCCGCCTCGGCGAGGGGCTTCTCTATGTCGACGTGATCGGCTCCAAGGGGGACGATTCCAAAGGCAGCGAGATGCTTTCCTTTTCTCAGAATTTTGCGTGCCCGGATTGCGGAATCAGTATCGAGGAGCTCGAGCCCCGGTCTTTTTCCTTCAACAATCCCTTCGGCGCATGTCCCGACTGTAACGGTCTGGGATTCACGATGGAGTTCTCGGAGCGGAAGATTGTTCCGGACATGTCGCTCTCCATTAACCGCGGCGCTTTGGCTGCGCCGGGATTTCAGTCGAGCGACAACCGGCAAAGCTTTGCATGGGCGTATTTAAACGGCCTTGCGGAGAGCTGCGGCTTTTCCCTGGACACGCCCTATGAGAAGCTGTCCGAGGATGCACGCCGCGTTTTGATGTACGGCGATCCGGGTCGCATCGTGAAAGTGCGCTACCAAAGCAGACGCGGGCAGGGCGTGTACGATGTTCCTGCGGAAGGTGTCATTCGGAATCTGCAGCAGAGGTATCGGGAGACCGCATCCGAGACCATGCGGCAGGAGTACGAATCCTTCATGGACATCTGTCCCTGCAAGACCTGTAAGGGGCTTCGGCTTCGCAAGGAAGCTCTTGCGGTGACCGTGGCTGAGCGGAACATTGCGGAAGTCTGCGCAATGCCCATCAAGGAACTGCAGAAGTTCTTCGCGGAATTGACCCTCACACCGCAGAAGGAGCAGATTGCAAGGCTGATTCTCCGAGAGATTCGCGCGCGGGTAGGGTTCTTGGTCGAGGTCGGACTTTCGTACCTCACGCTGTCCCGCCCCACGTCGTCCCTCTCCGGCGGAGAAGCACAGCGCATCCGCTTAGCGACCCAGATCGGGTCCGGTCTGGTGGGCGTCGCTTACATTCTCGACGAGCCCAGCATCGGCCTTCATCAGCGGGATAACGACCGGCTGCTGCATTCCTTAAAGCAGCTGCGGGACCTGGGAAACACGCTGATTGTCGTGGAACACGACGAGGATACGATGCGCGCCGCAGACTGCATCATCGACATCGGCCCCGGCGCGGGGACCCACGGCGGTGAGGTTGTGGCGGTAGGCACTGCCGAGGACATCATGGCATGCAAAGAATCCATCACAGGCGATTACCTCGCGGGACGGCGGTTCGTTCCGGTTCCCGCGAAGCGCAGACAGCCCACCGGGTGGATTACGATTAAGGGAGCCAGAGAGCACAACTTAAAGAACATTGATGTGAACGTGCCCCTCGGTGTCTTTACGTGCGTCACCGGCGTTTCCGGTTCCGGCAAGAGCTCCTTAATCAATGAGATTCTGTACAAAGCTCTGGCGCGCACCTTAAACCGCGCCACCACGATTTTCCCGGGCGATTATGACGAGATCCTCGGCACGGAGGCTCTCGACAAGGTCATCGATATCGACCAGTCGCCCATCGGACGGACGCCCCGCTCAAACCCCGCAACCTACACGGGGGTTTTCGATCAGATTCGCGACCTCTTTGCGTCCACGACGGAGGCAAAGCTTCGCGGATATACCAAGGGTCGGTTCAGCTTTAACGTCAAGGGCGGCCGTTGCGAAGCCTGCAAGGGCGACGGAATCGTGAAGATCGAGATGAATTTCCTGCCGGATGTGTATGTGCCGTGTGAGGTCTGCGGCGGAAAGCGCTACAACCGCGAGACCCTCGAGGCTACGTACAAGGGCAAGAACATCTTCGATGTTTTGGACATGCGGGTGGAGGAAGCCGTGGACTTCTTCAAAAACGTTCCCTCCATCGGCAACAAAATCAAGACGCTGAATGCGGTGGGGCTTTCCTACTTAAAGCTCGGACACCCGTCCACCTCGCTCTCGGGCGGCGAGGCGCAGCGTATCAAGCTGGCGACGGAACTTTCGCGCCGCAGCACCGGCAAGACCATCTACATTCTGGATGAGCCGACCACGGGGTTGCATTTTGCGGACGTTGCGAAGCTTGTGGACATTTTACATATGCTGGCGGACGCGGGGAACACCGTGGTTGTCATCGAACACAACCTCGATGTCATCAAGACCGCCGACTATATCATCGACATGGGACCCGAGGGCGGCGACGACGGAGGTACGGTCATCGCGTGCGGTACGCCGGAGGAGATTTGCAACCATGCCGATTCCTACACCGGAATCTACCTGAAGCCGTATCTTCAGGCCCGGAACAAAAAAGTACCGGAGTAAAACCTATGAGCAGTTCATTTTACGCCATGCTGTCGCGCATGAAATACATCAAGCGCTGGGCGCTGATGCGAAACTCCGAGTCGGAGAACATCAGCGAGCATTCGCTTGAGGTCAGCATGCTGGCCCACGGCCTCGCCATCTTAGGCAACCGTCGTCTGGGCAAGCATCTTGACGCGGATCGCTGCGCCGTGATCGGTTTGTATCACGACGCCGGAGAGATCCTCACAGGGGACATGCCGACACCGATTAAGTATTACAACCGCCAGATTGCAAGCGTCTTCCACGACATCGAGGACGACGCTTCGAACATGTTGCTCGCGATGCTTCCCGAGGACATTCGGGAGGATTACCGCGGGGTCTTCTTCCGCGCCGAGGGCGAGGAGGAATTATGGCGGATTGTGAAGGCAGCGGACAAGATTTCCGCCCTCATCAAATGCATCGAGGAAGCCAAGGCGGGCAACCGCGAGTTCGACAGCGCCGCGAAGACGCTGGAGGCAGCGATTCACGCCCTGCAGGTTCCCGAGGCGGAACTGTTTCTTACGGAATTTCTCCCGGCCTATTATCGTACCCTGGACGAGCTTTCGTCCCAGGCGAACGAGACAGTCTGACAGAATACGTGCCGTCTGCGTGTAAGCGCGGGGCACACGGAGGAATCTATGAAGCGAGTTTTGTATATTGATTTTGAGAATGTCAGCAGGGCGGGGCTTTCCGGCATCGCAAAGTTGACAAAGAACGATCTGGTGCGGATTTTCCTCGGGCCGAAATGCTCGAAGATGTCGCTGATCGACGCGGACATGGTGTTCCATTGCGACGCCACCGTGGAGCTCATCACCAACGACCAGATCGGGAAAAATGCCCTGGATTTCATCATCATGGTGCATCTGGGGTACGATATTGCGAAGAAGGCGGGACACGCCTTTTACATCATCTCCAACGACAAGGGTTACGACCCGGCCATCAGCGAGATGAAGAGCATGACCGGCAGCACCATCGAGCGCCTGCCCAACGTGGATGCGGTTATTGCCCGGGGCGGCGAGGTGAAGACGGGGCTGTTCGCGTTTTTACACCGCCAGACGCCGGTTGCGGAAAATGCGACTCAGCATGAAGTGCTCGGCAAAAACGTCCGCAAGACCACCACACGCCGCGTTGTCGGCAGCGGTGCATCCGGGAAGAGCACGTCTGAGGATGCGAGAACGCACCGCAACACGCGCACCCAGGGAACCCGCGGAACCAACACCATCCGCCGTTCCGTGAAGCGCACGGAGGATGAAAACAAGCAGATGGCACGCCCGGCGCGCCCGGTGGCACAGACTGCAAGACCGGTGGAAAAACCGACGAAGCAGGTGACGGAGCAGGATGAGGAAGCCGTGCTTCGCAAGGCAATCGAAACCTGCCGCACGAAGCAGGAGTTCCACAACTACTTAGCAAAGAATCTTGACAACAAGGAGCATATCCTTCGCCTCTACAATCAGGGCAAAAAGCAGTTGGAGGTAGATCCGGAGGCCGTCCGCAGGGAAAATGCGGACCCGAACGGACAGGATTAACGGGAAACAGCCATGGGCAATCACGGGGGAATCGGCGGCACATTGAAAAAGATTGCGATAGGAATCATTCTTCTTGTCGCAGTCGTCCTTTACTATGTCGTTTTTGTCAAGGGCGTCAAGTGGGTGGCAAAGAAAGTCAGCGGCTCCAAGGAAGTCACCGCCAGTCCCACTCCGACTCCCCGGGACAATGATGTTGAACAGCTGTCCGGAACACCCACGCAGGGACAGAATACGGCGACGCCTACGCGGACGGAAAACAGGGCAGGCTATCCGATTGATGAGCGCTTCTTCCCCGATGCAGCTTTCCGGGAAGCGCTGACAAAACTTCCGGGGGCCGAGGATGGATTTTTCACAAAAGAGGAAATCCGCCTCATCGACACGCTTCACCTGGAAAAAAGCGCTGTAAAAAGCTTAGAGGGAATCAATGTCTTTACCTCGTTGAAGAACCTTTATGTGCAGGGTTCCAAACTGGAGAAACTCAGCGTGAATTCCTGCAGGGAATTGGAAATCCTGGAGTGCTACGGTTGCGGGTTAGAATATATTAAGGTTGCCGGCGCGACGAATCTCCGAACCCTGAACTGCAGTAACAACCGGCTTCAGACTCTCGATGTTGCCACGAACTACAACCTTCGGACACTCGATTGCTCGGACAACCCGCTTTCCCGGGTGAATTTTCCGAGAAATCAGGCTTTACGTGACTTAAACTGCGGACACACGAAACTCCCCATGAAGAATATTGCCGACGGGGCGAGTAAATTGCAGTCTCTTCACATGGAAGGATACAAGGAGATTGATGTCACCGAGTTGCATGATCTGGTGTATCTATATGCTACAAAAGGTGCTGTAATCTCCGGTGCTGAGGGTCGTAAGATTATCATCGCCTATGGCGGGGATGCGTTCCCAACCCCGACTCCTACATCTACACCGACTCCTACATTTACCCCGACTCCGACGCCGGAACCGGAACCGAATTCGTACTGGATCAATGAGGAGAATTTCCCGGATCCCGGATTCCGAAGAGCTTTGCAGCTGCTTCCCGCGGGAAAAGATAATTATCTGTCTGCGGAGGAGATTGAGGGCATTACTTCTCTGCGCCTGGAGGGAAGAAACGTCTGCGATTTGACCGGCTTGGAGTTGTTCACATCGCTCCGGGAACTGTATCTCTACAGCTGTTCTCTGCGGACGCTGGATGTCAGCGGCTTTTCGCTGGAGAAGCTGACTTGTGTCAACTGCGGGTTAACCTCCCTGAAGCTTGCCGATGAGAGTCACGGACGGCTTCTGCAGGAGTTGAACTGCGAATTCAACTCCTTAACATCCCTTGATTTACAGAATACCTTGCGGCTGAAGAAGCTCACCTGCTCGCACAATCCGATGAGGTGGCTGGACTTTGGAGAGAAGAACTCTCTTAGGGAGCTCTATTGCGAGTATTGTGCTTTTATGTCATTGGATGTCAGCGAATCTACGGGACTTGAGATTCTGGATTGCAGCCATAATCCGATTCAGAGGCTACAGTTCCGGGCTTCCGATGATGACACACCTGCGATGCGCACGCTGCTTTGCGGATACACGAAACTGCAGAATCTGGACGTAAAATGCTTAAGCAACCTGTTGTATTTGCACTGTGAAGAGCTTGAGTGGATCAACGTCAGCCGAAACGACGAACTTCGGGAGCTTTGGCTCAGCAAAGATACGACGTATTACGGAGTTTCCAACAAAACAAAGGTTTACCGTGACGGTGTATTGCAGAGTTCTCCGATTGTGATTACGCCGACTTCTGTTCCTTCCCCGACCCCGACACCGTCGGTGACGGTTGTACCGAGCGGAATCGCCCTGGATGAGACCAATTTCCCGGACCCGGCTTTGCGGGAGGAAATCGGGATCAGAGA
>CADAHQ010000045.1 GCA_902787715.1 uncultured Lachnospiraceae bacterium | reverse complement strand
ATGTGAACAGTCTCCGCAAAGCACCCGTTGTAGCCCATGAGCTTCTGCTCGCTGACGCCGAAAATCGTGTAGTACCAGTGGCAGCTGAACTGCACCGCGGCCCACAAAAGCAGAATACCGAAAAGAATCCAGCGCCCGGCAGACGGTATCACGTAAAATGCACCCACCCCGGCGCTATACAGGCATAACGCCCCAAACTCCGCGCTTTTTACGCCCATGCCTTCCACAAGAAGCACCTTGCCGAAGCGGTACGTAACAACGGCGCCCAGGAACCACACCCACAAAACGACTTGCAATGCAATCACAATCACCATAGCAACACCCCCGTAAAACTCATCTGCACAATTCCCAAAACGTAACCGCCGAGGAGGCCGCCACATTGAGGGAATCCACCCCGTTCTGCATCGGAATGATCGCGACGAAGTCGCTGCCCGAAAGGGTCTCCTCGCCGATGCCGTCAGCCTCGTTGCCGAAAACGATGGCGATTCTGTCGTGCCCGCGAAGGGCGGGATCGTCCAGAGGCACCGCGTCGTCCCGAAGGGCCATGGAAATCACCGTAAAGCCCGCCTCGTGCAGGGCGTCCGGGACATTTGTCCCGGTTGGAAGATACGCCCAGGGAAGCTGCAGCACCGTGCCCATGGAAACCCGGGTCGCCCGCCGATACAGAGGATTGGTGGAGCCGTGAGTGATCAGGATGGCCTCCACCCCGAGGGCCGCCGCCGAGCGGAAGATCGCGCCTAAATTGGTGGGGTTAACCACTTCCTCAAGCACCGCGATGCGCGACGTTTGCGCGAGAATATCCCGATAATCCGGCTGCACCGGACGCTCAAACGCCGCGAGGACGCCGCGGGTTAAATTGAAGCCGGTGGTCTTGTTGATCTCCGAAAGCTCCGCCGTGTAGATGGGCACATCCCCGGAGAGCGCAATGATGTCCCGAAGCTCCTCCCGCTGCAGGGCGCCGGTCTCCACGAACAGCGAAAGCGGCTTTACACCGCGCCGCAGGGCGCGCTCGATGACCATGGGCGTCTCCGCGATGAAGACGCCGCTCTTCGGCTCGTTGAAGTGCAGCAGCTGCGGCTCATTGTATTGAATGTATACGGCGACACGCTCGTCGTTGATCCCGTCAATCGGGCAGATACGATTTTCCATCAGACTTTCACCTTTCCAACAACCATTTCCACGCCGGAACCACATCGACGACAATTCCGTTGTATTCCAACCGGCTCTCCTCACTGTTCGTCACAATCAGGCACTTCGTATCGGGAAGGAAATTCCGAAGCTTGGTCAAAGCGTTCAACTCCCGCTCTCTTGTTCCGATATCGTCAAGAACGCTGTAACTCACCTGAATCGCCAGTTTTTCCTCCGGCACATAAAAATCAATTTCCACATTGCTCTCGTAGAAGAAGACATTTTCCGTGCCGTATCTTCTGACAAGCTCGATTGCCACAAGGTTTTCCAGCTGCGCTGTCTCGCAATTCATCACCAAAAGCCCCAAAAGTCCGGTGTCCATAAAATAATACTTCGGTGCGGATTCCCTGTCCACCAGCTTCGCGGCATAGTTTTGCACGGTGAACAGCAGATACGCCTCCTTCATATACCCGACGTAGTTAATGACCGTCTGCTTTCCGATTCCGGCGCCGATGCTGTTTAGGATGTTGGCAAGCCTGCTGAAAGAGACCGGTTTCATCGCGGTTTCCGCGATTTTCTTTAAGATCAGACGCACCGCCAGCTCGTTGGAAATCCCGTTTCTCGCCAGCACATCGCCGATGTAAATCGATTGATAGATTCCGCTCAGATACGCTTTTTTGTTTTTTATATTCACCAACTCGGGAAATGCTCCGTATCTTACGTATTGGCCGTAGGCCTCGCAAACATCCGCCTTATCCCGTGTGCTGAGCTCCCGCCGGTAGTTTTTCTCCTTCCCGGAAGCCCGCAGATACTCAGCCAGCGAATACGGAAACACCTGCGTCGGCAGAAACCTTCCGCCGAGGGTCGACGCAATCTCCCGGCTCAGCATTTTGCTGTTGCTTCCCGTAATGCTGACTCTGTATTTCATGTCCGCAAGGCGTCTGACAAACTTCTCCCAGCCCGGCACAATTTGAACCTCATCAAGGAACACGTACGGTTTTTTCCCGTTCCCGGCCATCTCGTGGCCGATTTCCAAAATGACGTCCAAATCCTTCGTATCAATCTCCAAGAGACGCTCATCCTCGAAACTGATGTAAAGAATCTCCGACAGGGAAACGCCTGCGTCCAAAAGATTGCCGATCTGCTGATACAGCATATAAGACTTCCCTGTGCGCCGTATTCCGACAAAGCAATAGTTTACGTTTTCTTCCGGCGAAAAATCGCGTTTGACCAGCGACCCGTTCAGAAAATACTCCCTCTGATCTATGATTACCTGCTTCAGAATATCTTTGTTCATACTGCTCTCCGTTCTGTCAACAAAACAAATACCCTTAATTTTTGTTCTGTTCGCAAGACAATTATAGCACGTTCTTGTTCTGCGAGCAAGACAAAATTGTCAAAGACGGGAAGAATTTTCCGCGCCAAATGCATCCCAAACAAAAAAACAGCGGTGCCGAAACCGACACCGCCGTAAATTGGTTCATGAGTAAATTACAAGCAGACTTTTCCGCTGACGTTACTCCTCGTCGAGGTCATCATCTTCATCGAGCTCGTCATCCTCGTCGAAATCTTCGTCCTCGTCATCCTCATCATCGTCGCCGTCACCGTAGTCGAGGACAGCGCCGGAGAGGTTGATGGCCATGCCATTTGCCGCAAGTTTTAAAAGCTTGTCGAACTGCGACTCGCTTCGGATGATTGCACCTCTCAGATTCAGAGCACCCTTCAGTCTGGGACCGTCACCGAAATCGTCCGAAATCCCGTCAGCGATTTCGATGGCCTGCCGGATTTTTTCCGGAAGCTCCGGAACACCGCCTTGAAAGGACATTGCTTCGCGAAGTCCCTCGGGCAATCCCGAAGCAGCCTTTGAAAGTGCTGCCTCTCTCTCCGCCTCCAGCGTCTTCGTGCGCTGCTCGCGCCACTGCTCGTAGGTGAGATCTTCGAGGTCTGCGTACGCTTCGTTGTCCTTCGCGCGGAAGAACCGTGCAACCGCGTGCTGCGCAACGAACATCACCTTCCAGTCCGTATGACTGTCGGTGCGGAACGGAAGCTCGAACACGCGAATCATGGTGTCCTCCAAAGGATCACGCTTACTGATGACCGGCTGGAAACGGCTCTGCCGGATGCAGTACGTGTATCTGGCATCCCATGCCTTCTGCCGCGCCGCCGCTTCGCGGAGACGCTCCGGGTGATCCTCGGACCGGGAATCATACGGATCCGCATCCGGAACCGCCGGGAAGATATTCACTAACGACTCTTCTCTGTTGTCATCATTGTGCCCTAAAGTCATGGCGAAGCGGAACACATAGTCCGTGTCCGGCTCAAGCCCGGTGAGCACCGTGATGATCTGCGTCCAGTTCCAGTTCCAGTCGCCGATTTCCCAGATTTCCTCGTTGCCGTTTGGCGTGGTGACAAATCCGCGAAATCCTCGGTTAGCCTTGCAGTTTGCGTCAAATACAAAGTCTCTTGTGTTGAAATTGATAACTTTACTCATTTTTTCATCCTCCGTAGTATATACGGCCGATGCATGAGTATTCATAAGACGTATCTCGCGGTCATTGACATACTCTGCCCGACCGTTCTTTAAAAGCCCCTTCGCCCTCTTCGGGAACGTGGAGCCGATTCGTCTGCCTTCTGCGTCAGTCACAATAATGTTTTTTTCTATGGGTGTCAACCCCCTTGCCGATACGTTTTCTGCAGTTATGACCTCTGTATTTTTGTTATGGGTGTCTCCCCCGAGCCTTGCGGCCTGTCAAAGTAACAAAGCGGACCGGCGATCCACTCGCCGTCCGCTTTCATACTATCGGAAAATGCACTTTTTGTCAAGGGAAAAACCGCTTCAAACAACAGTGAAAATCAACTGTGATACACACAAATCCAATACAAAATCACAACGGTATCTTCGTCGTCGCCATGCATGGCCATAATTTCCTCATCAACGGCCCGATGTTCCGGAATATCAACATAATGGATTGAAAACCATGCATCGAAAAACCTTTCGCTTTCCTCAAGCGTTATCGTCTCTCCAACATACTTTCTCGTAGACATTTGAGAGACTTAATTGAAATTCAAACTTCTGGTTTTTAGGTTGAATCCATAAGTTAGTCAGACAGTGGTATAATGGGCATGTATCCTCCTGAGAATGGAGAGAGTA
>CADAHQ010000044.1 GCA_902787715.1 uncultured Lachnospiraceae bacterium | reverse complement strand
TCGCGGAACCGCGAGAGGATCCGCTCCTCAAGACTTCTGCCGTTCGCACCGCGCATGAATTTGCGGTACTTCGTGTTCAAGGCGTTGTACTTCAGAATCATCACAAGCGTGGTGATCAAAAGTATCAGCACCAAAATGAGCATCCCGAGGACGAGATACTCCAGATCAATTCCCAATCGATCGAGCATAGGCTCCCCCTGTTCTTATGTTCTGTTCTCGTTATTCCCACCGTCGGGCTCGCTTACAGCGAGATTCCCAACAGCTCCAGAATGCGCTCAAACTCGTCAAGCGAGTAGTAAGCGATCTCGATCTTACCCTTGTTGCCGGGCTTTCCGGCGATGGTAACCTTCGTTCCGAGGGCCTGCTTGAGCTTCTCCTCATACCGGGCGTAAGCGCGGTTGATGGCAGCCTCGTTCTTGCTCTCCTTCTTAAGGGGAGCTTTCTTCTCGGAAAGAAGCTTCTTCACATAGTCTTCTGCGTCGCGCACGCTCATGCCGTCCGCAACCATCTTCTCGGCAGCCTTGAATTGTTCGTCCTTGCTCTCGATAGCGAGCAAAGCGCGGGCGTGACCGGCCGAGAGTGTCTTCTCGATAATCATCTCCTGCACGCGGTCGTCCAGCTTGAGAAGGCGAAGGGAGTTGGTGATCGTGGTGCGGTTCTTGGAAACTCTCTCAGCCACAGCCTCCTGCGTGAGGGAGTACTCCTCGATGAGCTTGCGATAAGCAACGGCTTCTTCAATCGCGTTCAGGTTCTCGCGCTGCAGGTTCTCAATCAGAGCAACCTCATAGAGCTCCTGCTCCGAGTAATCGCGAATCAACACCGGCACGGTCTTAAGGCCGGCCTTCATGGCTGCGCGCCAACGACGTTCACCGGCGATAATCTCGTAGGTCTTCTCGCGTTTGCAGACAATCAGCGGCTGGATTACGCCGTGAAGCTTGATGGATTCCGCAAGCTCTACAAGCGCAGCCTCGTCAAATTGACGGCGCGGCTGATCGCGGTTCGGCTCAATCTTGGAGATCGGAATCATTGTTTCACGTGAAACATCGTCCTTCCCGGGCTCCACTTTCTTTGCCAAATCGCTGTCCATTTTTTTAGAAATCAATGAATCCAGTCCCATTCCGAGACCGCCTCGTTTTGCCATAATAATTCCCTCCATCCCGCGGGCATCCCGCAGGAATCTCTAAATCCGTATATCAGTCAAGCCTGCGCTTTATTTGCGCAGCAGTTTCTTTCTCTTCACAAGCTTTTTCTTATTCTGGCGAAGCACTTCTACGGCGAAATCGCGGTAGGCCTGTGCAGCCTGGGAACGCTTGTCATAGAAGGTAATCGGCATACCATAACTAGGCGCCTCGGCAAGGCGCACGGCGCGCGGAATAACAGTCTGGTAGATGCGCTGGCTTAAGTTCTTGTAAACGTTCTCAACCACCTGCGCGGAAAGATTCGTGCGGTTGTCGTACATCGTGAACAGAACGCCGTCCACTGCGAGCTTCTCGTTCGTTCTCTCGCGGATGATTTCGATGGTGTCCAGCAGCTGCTTTAAGCCCTCAAGCGCAAGGAATTCGCACTGTAACGGAATAATGATCGAGTCCGAAGCCGTCAACGCATTACACGTGAGCGTGTTCAAAGACGGCGGGCAGTCGATCAAAACGAAATCATACTTGTCGCGAACGCTCTCAAGAGCTTTCCGCAGGATGAAATTGCGGTCGTCGTACTCCACAACCTCAACCTCTGCGCCGGCAAGATCCAGCGTGGAAGGAATCAAATCAATGCCCGCAAACTTCGTCTCAACGATACATTCCGAGGCAACATTCTTGCCTGTGAAAAGCTCGTAGGTGGAAGTCTCCTGCTCGTCCTTGCGGACGCCCAGACTCGTAGTAGAGTTGCCCTGCGGGTCAACGTCCACGATGAGCACATTCATGTTGTATTCTGCAAGGCAGGCGGCAAGACTCACGGTTGTCGCGGTCTTTCCGACACCGCCCTTTTGATTCGTTATGGAAATAATCTTTCCCATTTCAACCTCCGAAGCACCGGTCTGAACATCCCTCGCAAGAACCATCCGGGTTAATTCCGATGCAAGTCCAAGTATAACACAGAAACAGAAAAAGCGCCACTACAAGATACGGCGCTTTTTTTGTGCAACTATACTATTCTTGGACTCAATGTTTCACGTGAAACATTCTCCCGTTGTCCAAAGTGCTGTGTTTCACGTGAAACATTTTGACGTTTCCAACACAACAACCATTCCCTGCTCCTATTATGTTTCACGTGAAACAATAGGATTCTTCATCGGTTTTCCTCCGCCACGGGGGTACTTTTTGTCCGTGGGACGCTCTTTCTTTACCACCACAAGCGTTCTGCCGAGATCGCTCTCTGGGACCAGGAAACGTTCCGAAGTCAGTAACTTTCCTCCCATGACGGCAATCGCTTCCCTTGCCTCGTTTACTTCCTCGTCACATTCTCCTGCCTTGTACGGGATAAAGCGCCCTCCTACCTTCACATACGGAAGACATAATTCCGTGAGGGATGCCATTCTTGTCACCGCGCGGGATACGCAAAGATCGTATTTTTCGCGATGCTCGGGCCGCCTGCTATACTCCTCAGCTCTCGCATGGAGGCATTCGGTGTCGGTCAGCCCGCATTGGTCGACAACCCCCTGAAGAAATGTGATTCGCTTTCCCAGGGAATCCAACAGTGTCAACCGTATCTGCGGGAACAAAATCTTGAGCGGCACGCCCGGAAATCCTGCCCCGGTTCCGATGTCGATTACCCGATATTCGGCTCCGGACGCAAGCTCCGGAACCGCCTTCACAAGGCACAGGCTATCGAGCCAATGCTTGACGCAGACTTCCTCATATTCGGTGATTGCGGTTAAGTTCATCACTTTGTTGGTCTCGGTCATCATCTCATAGTAGAGATGGAGCTTCGCCAACTGTTCGTCTGTAATTGTAATTCCGAGCTCCGATAATCCGCGGAGGAAACGTTCATCATTGTACATGGTCCGCCTCCTTTTCCGCAGCTGCGCGGCGGTTGCCTTCGTTTCCGAGCCACACCAGCAAAACCGAAATGTCCGCAGGGGAGACCCCGCTGATGCGGGATGCCTGACCCACATTTTCCGGACGGAGTTTAGAAAGCTTCTGCCGTGCCTCGATTCGCAGCGACGGGATCGCAGCGTAATCCAGATCCTCCGGAAGATGCTTTTTCTCAAGCTTCTTAAAATGCTCCACCTGCAGTCTCTGCCGCTCGATGTAGCCCTCATATTTGGTTTCGATTTCTACTTGTTCTATCACAGCTGTATCAAGCTCTTTTCGCTCCGGATCGAGGGGCGCGAGCATCTCGTAGGTCATCTCCGGGCGGCGCAAAAGCTCTGCTAACGATGTGCCCGTGTGAATCTCCGAACTGTTTACGGTGCGTAAATATGCACAGACCTTTTCGTTTGCGCCCAAAATTGTCTCGTTTAGGCGTCGCAATTCCTCAGCAATTTCTTCCTTCTTTTTTAGGAACTTCCGGTAGCGCTCCTCGGAAATCAACCCGACGTCATGTCCGATTTCGGTGAGTCGCAGATCCGCGTTGTCCTGGCGAAGCAACAACCGGTATTCCGACCGGCTCGTCATCATGCGGTAGGGTTCCTTCGTCTCCTTGGTTACCAGGTCATCGATCAGCACACCGATATACCCTTGGGAGCGGTCAATGACAACCGGGTCCTTCACCTGCAGTAACCGCGCGGCATTAATGCCCGCGACCAGCCCCTGGGCTGCCGCTTCCTCGTAGCCGGAGCTGCCGTTGGCCTGCCCCGCGCTGAAGAAGCCGTGAATCGTCTTGCATTCAAGCGTTGGCTTCAACTGCGTTGCGTTCAGGCAGTCATATTCGATGGCGTACGCATTGCGCACGATTTTTGCATTTTCCAAGCCCTTGATGGAGCGATACATCCGGATCTGCACTTCCTCCGGAAGGCTTGAGGAAAGGCCCGCAAGATACATCTCATTGGTGTACTCACCCTCGGGCTCGATGAATACCTGGTGCCGTTCCTTATCCGGGAAGCGCACAACCTTATCTTCGATGGACGGACAATACCGCGGCCCGGTTCCCTGGATGTCGCCGGAGAACAAAGGTGAGCGGTCGATATTCTCCCGGATGATTTCGTGGGTCTCTTCGTTTGTGTACGTGAGATAACACACGGCCTGCTCCCTTGCGATGTCCTCGGGCCGGTTTTCAAAGGAAAACGGTACGATGGGGTCATCGCCGCGCTGCACTTCCATCTTCGAATAATCGATGGTTCTGCCGTCGATGCGGGCGGGGGTTCCGGTCTTAAACCGAAGCACCTGCAGCCCCGCAGCAACTAAAGAGTCCGTCAGCTTCGTCGCCCGCGGAAGACCGTTAGGGCCCGTATATTGGCTCACTTCGCCGTAGATACAGCGGGCATTCAAATATACGCCGCTG
>CADAHQ010000043.1 GCA_902787715.1 uncultured Lachnospiraceae bacterium | reverse complement strand
CCGTACCAGGTTAATCACCGCTGCGCCTGCGGCGTAGCACAGAATCGAGGCGAGCAACAGCAGAATCTCCTTTGCGTTCGTCGGCGCCTTGGCGGAGGGAACGTGCTTCCTCTGCCAGACGCGCTTGTCCGCAATCCAGACGATGATAAACTGCAGGAAGGCGAGCTGGACGCCGCATACGCGGAAGAACAGTCCCGTCATCGGAATCTTGCCGGCATGGCAAAGACCGAGCAGCAGGCGGATCCCCTGCACGAAAAACCAGCCGGTGAGAAAACCGAGCAGCAGGTGCAGCAGAAGTATCAATTTTGCGGGCAATTCACGAAAGAAAGGCATGGCAGATCTCCTTGCGAAACCGCCTCGTACCGGGCGGCGCGATTTCCCTAAGTGTAGCGCATTTGGCGAAAAAAAGCAACCGCAAACGAAAAGGTAAGCGAAAAGGGGCGCGGGAGATTGACATTTTCCGCGAAGATGGCTTATAATATTATGGACTGTGCGGATTCACAGCGGAATCCGCGGTAAGGAGGATGGCATGGACGAATTGAAAGAACTTGCGGCAAGAATCCGGGAGCTTCGGGAGGTCTGCGGCTACACGCAGGAGGAGCTTGCGAAGGAACTGCACATCGACGTGGATACCTATCGGGGATACGAGGAGAGCGCGGCGGACATTCCGATCAGCGTAATCTATTCCATCTCCAAGAAGTTCAATGTCGATTTTTCGGAGATCATGACGGGCGTCAGCGGGAAGCTGCGGACGTACCAGGTCGTGCGCGCGGGACAGGGCCAGCTTGCGGACCGGTATCCGGGGTACACGTTCCAAAATCTCGCGTACCATTTTACGAAGAAGATCATGCAGCCGTTCCTCGTGACCATCGATCCGTCGGACAAGCCGGCGGCGCTGGTACAGCATGACGGCGAGGAGTTCAACCTCGTTTTGAAGGGAAGCCTAATTGTGGTGTTCGGCGATCAGGAGATCGTCTTAAACGAGGGCGACAGCATCTACTTTAACCCCACCTACCCGCACGGACAGCGCTGCAACGGCGATGTTCCGGCGACCTTCCTCACGATGATTGCAGAGTAGCGCGAGCGACTGCGACACGCAAAAAAGCGCGAATGAAACTATAGAAAAGCAAGGACGAAACAGCATGTTAGAGCGGTATCTCCCTCGCATCGAGTTCGACTCGTACGAGGATTTTAAGAAGAATTATACGGTAAATGCACCCGAGTATTTCAACTTCGGCTGGGACATTGTGGACGGCTGGGCAGCGGAGAAGCCCGACCTGCGGGCCCTCCTGTGGTGCGATGATTTCGGCAACGAGAAGACCTTCACCTTCAAGGACATGAGCCTTCTCTCCAACAAGGCGGCCAACTATTTCAAGTCTCTGGGATTAAAGCGCGGCGACGTTGTGATGCTGATTCTGCGCAGACGCTGGGAGTACTGGGTTTGCGCGACGGCTCTCATCAAGCTCGGTATCATCATTATCCCGGGCACGCTCCAGCTTACGAAGAAGGATATCGTCTACCGCGCGAACGCGGCGGATGTGAAGATGTTCGTGTGCGTCGACGACGAGTATGTCATGTCCCAGATGGAGATGGCAAAGCCGGAGATGCCGGGCGTTAAGTACCTTGCGGTGGTTGACAACGTAAAGCGCGAGGGCTGGATCGACTTTAACGCCGAGATGGAGAAGTGCTCCGATGTGCTTGCTAAGCCCGAGGGCGACGACCGCACGAAGGGCACCGACATCATGCAGATTTATTTTACGTCGGGCACCACGGGCATGCCCAAGATGGTAACGCACAACTATCACCATCCTCTGGGGCATATCGTGACCGCGAAGTATTGGCAGCAGGTGCAGGAGGGCAAGCTTCACATGAGCGTGTCCGACTCCGGCTGGGCGAAGTTCGGCTGGGGCAAGATCTACGGACAGTGGATCTGCGGCGCCACGATTTTTGCATACGACATGATCAAGTTCAAGCCCGCGAAGCTTCTTGAGATGATGGCCAAATACAAGCTGACGACGTTCTGCGCGCCGCCGACGATGTACCGCTTCATGCTGCAGGAGGATGTGGCGAGCTACGACCTTTCGAGCATACAGAATTTTGCGACGGCCGGCGAGCCGTTAAATGCTGACGTCTTCGACCGCTGGCTTGCTCTCACGGGCGGCAAGATTCACACCGGCTTCGGGCAGACCGAGGGAACGGTTTTGTTCGCTGATTTCCCGTGGTTTGAACCGATCCCCGGCGCCATGGGCAAGCCCTCGCCGATTTATGATATCAAGCTGATGATGGACGGCAAGGAAGTGGAGGCCGGCGCCGAGGGTGAAATCACCATCTGCGACGTCATCGACCACCATCCCATCGGACTGTTCATCGGCTATTACAAGAACAAGGAACAGACTGACGAGGCATTTGCCGGCGGAAATTATAACTTAAAGGACGTTGCTTGGCGCGACAACGACGGTTACTGCCGTTTCGTCGGACGCCACGACGACGTCATCAAATGCTCCGGCTACCGCATCGGACCCTTCGAGGTTGAGAGTGCTCTCGTGGCGCATCCGGCGGTTGTGGAGTGTGCCATCACCGCAGCGCCTGACCCGATCCGCGGCCAGGTGGTCAAAGCCACCGTCGTGCTGGCGAAGGGCTACACGCCTTCCGATGAGCTTGTGAAGGAGCTGCAGAATCATGTAAAGAAGATGACCGCGCCTTACAAGTACCCGCGTATCGTGGAGTTCGTCGACGAGCTTCCGAAGACCCTGGGCGGCAAGATTAAGCGCGCGCAGATCCGCCACGAGGACGAGATGAAGAGCGCGAATGCGCAGCAATAACGCGCCGGCGCAAGTGAATGATTGAAAAAGGAATGCTCCCGACCATGAAGCGCCGGGAGCGTTTTTACGATAAAATTCGAAAATGAATTCCAACTTGACAATCCCCTTCTTTTTCGATATACTGACTTTAATTTAAAGTGCAGTTTAAAATAAACTAAGAATGAGGCACGTATGGAATACATAAAAAGAGAACTGGAAAGAAAATTTTTGGCTATGAACGCAGTGTTTAAAGCGGTCATGGTCACGGGGGCAAGACAGGTCGGCAAATCCACAATGCTTAAAAAATTGGCTGCCGGCGAAAATAGGACGTATGTTAATCTCGATAATTCAAGAGATCGCGAATTGGCCAAAAGTGATCCTGGGCTGTTTTTCCAGACCTACAAGCCTCCGATTCTGATTGATGAAGTTCAGAAGGCACCCGAGCTCTTCGAATACATAAAAATGTTGTGTGATGAATCTGATGAAACTGGTTTGTTCTGGCTTACCGGTTCGGAAAGTAAAAAACTGTTGAAAGAGGCCAGAGATTCTCTTGCAGGAAGAATCTGTATCCTGAAAATGTTCAGCCTTTCTCAACGCGAAAAAAGAGGGAGGAGTGAACTTGGGGAGATCGGGTTTACATTTGACGCATTGACGGAAAGAGCAAAGAATTTTCCGGACAACAATATACAGGATGTCTATGCTCATATCTGGGAGGGAGGAATGCCCGGAACAATCGGAATGACTGATGAGCAGCGCATGGAATACTACGAGTCCTACATTGAGACGTATCTTATGAGAGATGCGGTAGACGATAACGGTATCAGCGATACGGAAGGCTTCCGAAAGGTCCTTCGTGCATGTACGGCTTTTGCCGGAAATCTTGTTAATTACTCTGATATAGCCCAAGCGGGAAGCGTATCGGTTCCTACCGCCAAAGAATGGGTGAAAGTACTTCAGTCAATGGGAATTGTTTATTTGATGGAACCTTTTTCAAACAATGAGTTGAAGAGATTGATAAAAACACCTAAGTTGTACTTCTGCGATACAGGACTTCTTGCGTATCTTTCCATGTGGACAAGTAAAGATACTTTGATGAACGGAGCGGCAAGCGGGCATTTCTTTGAAAACTATGTTGTCTCGGAATTCCTGAGAATGTATTCGTGCTCAAAGAGCAAAATGAACATGACTTTTTACCGGGATACAAATCAAAAAGAAATTGATATCATTTTGGAAGAAAACGGGATTCTTCATCCGTTGGAGATTAAAAAAGCCAGTAATCCGGAGAAGAGGGCCGTCAATTCTTTCCGACTGTTGGAGAAGAGCTCAATGAAGATCGGAGAGGGCGGAATTATCTGCATGACGGAAAAACCGTACCCTCTGGATGGAAAGAATAATTATATACCATGCAACATTATTTGAGTTGTTGAGGAAGGGAGAATTACAATATGGGAGCAATTTACGAATACACCGACACCGTTCGGTACAGCAAAGTCGACGGTGAGCTGAAGCTCACGATTGCGGCGATGATTGATTATTTTCAGGATGCCGCCATTGAGCAAAGCGAAGCGCTCGGGGTCGGGACAAAAGCCATCAACGCGCGGAACCTCGCGTGGTTTTTAACGTCCTGGGACGTCCGTATCCACCGGATGCCGGAGCTTAACGAACGAATCGTCATCGGCACGTATCCCTATTATTTCCGCGG
>CADAHQ010000042.1 GCA_902787715.1 uncultured Lachnospiraceae bacterium | reverse complement strand
CGCGGTGCAGTTCAGCTGCCACTGGTACTACACGATTTTCGGCGTCAGCGAGCAGAAGCTCATGGGCTACAACGGGTGCTTTGCGGAGACTGTTCACATTGTTCCGGCAAGCGACAAAAGGCTTGTGCCGGACCTTTACCACATCGTTCTCCACGCGCTGATTCTTGCAAATCTGGTGGCATGTGTGGTGTGATTTTTACGGGAGGTGAGAACCATCAGCGAGACCGCATTTCACGTCATTGACCTGATCATGCAGGCGATTTATCTGCCGGCACATCTGTGGTTCATACGCCGCCTGATTAAGGGGCGCATGCCGTCACCGGTGTGGCGCTGGTTCATTGTGCTCGTCATCGGGCTGTGGGGCATCGTGTGCGGCGGTTTCATCGAGACGGTTCTGCTGCTGTTTTGGAAGAACAATACGGTGTTCGTGTTCGGCGTCTGCTACCAACTGGTGTCGACCCTCGCCGCAACCATGGCGTTTCTGCTCTGGAATCTGTACATCGCGGGACATGTGGAACTCGCGGAAAATCCAACCTTCCGCTCCTTCGTATTCGGCATCTCCGCAGCGACCGCCCTTGTGGTTGTCACGGACTCGGTGACGCATCTTTTCTACGAGAAGCTGGTGCTCGCGGAGCCGGTTGTGCACGGAAAGCTTTTCGCGCCGTGCGTCTTTGTGGTCTACGGAATGCTTTTGGCCGGCTGGATTATTTCCCTTGTGAACATCGTGCGGCACGGAGAGGACAAGGTGCGCCGCGCATTTGTCTTTTCAATGTATCCGCTGTTGCCGGGTGCTGCGAATTTGATCCGGTCCCTCACGGGATTCACCCTCATCGACGTGAATCCGCTCGTCATGACCGTGTGCATCCTGTGCCTGTATTCCATGGTGTTCCGGCGGCACATGGTGAGCATCATGCCCGCGTCCATCGAGCAGGCTCTCGAGCAGACCGGCAGTATTCTTTTCACTCTTGACCCGGCCACCGGTGAGGTCGAATATAAGAACGCGCAGGCCGCAGGTCCGTACGCGGAGGCGGTGGCGGAAATCGCTGTGGAGTGGCGGGCGAAGGGCTCCTTCGAGGGCGCAGGCGAACTGCCGAACATCGGGGCTGCTCCGGCTGTAAACGATGCCTTCGAGGGCCGTTTCGCGGGGCGCTACCTCAAGGCAAATGCATCCCCTCTCGAGGGCGGCCTGATCTTAATCACGGCGACGGATGTATCGGAGATTAAGAAGCAGCAGGAGGAGCTGCTCTCGCAGATTCAGGCGAGTACGGACCTTCTGCAGGAGCTTGAGGAGAAGAAGCGGAACATCGACGCTTACATCGATTTTTTGTATGAGATACCGAATCTGAAGGAGAAATGGGAGAAGCTGACGGCGGCAGCGGAGGAGTCGAGGGTTGCATTTACCGCGATGGAAGGGAACCTGCGGCAGGCGCTTTCCCTAAGCGACGACGCGGGTGAGCGCCTAAGCGAAAATCTCCTGATTTCCGAGAAGACAATCGCCAAGATTCGCGAGGCGGTGGCAACGCTGCGGGAGGGAACATGATGGAGAATCAGAGAGAATTGTTCCTGCAGATTCCCGACACCGTCGCGGTTACGGACGCCTACGGGTATGTGCTGGATTTCAACCGAAACGACGCGGTCACGGCCCTTGCAAAGGGGTTGCGTCTTACAAAGCTCTTTCCCGACGTGCTCACGGCGGCGGAGGCAACGGTGCGGATCGGCGACTCGGTTTATCGCCGCGTCACCACGCCGGTTATCGGTGGTAAGACGGTCATCGGCTACACGGTGATTTTCACGGACATCACCGAGGAGGAGCGGCTGTCGCAGGAGAATTTGGCGCGGAGGCAGGAGCTTGCGGCCCTGGCCGAAGCCAAGCAAAATGCAAACCAAAAGCTGGCGGACTACGCTCTGGAGGTCAAAAACCTTTCCGACTACGCGGAGCAGCTGCGCATCGCCCGTTCCATCCACGACGATTCGGGGCACGCCGTGACGGAGATCCACACCATCTGCCAGATGTGCCTCACGCTGATGAATCAGGACCTGCAGGCTTATCGGGACCTCCTTTCGGAGGGCATTGAAATCTGCAAAAAGGCCTCGGGCGGCGGGAAACAGGAAGAGTTCGGCTCCCTTGCGGAACTCGCGGAGAGCTTCGCGAAACGGGCGTCCTTCCCGATTCACATCAAGTCGGAGGGCGCGGAGCCGGCCTTTATGAAGGAGCGGTACGCCGTGGTGGCGCGCATGGTGAAGGAGGCGTACCACAACACCCTGGAGCATTCTCTGGCGGACGAGATGGAGATCACGCTTTCGGGCGAGGACGAGGATGCCGGTCGCGGCGCCAGCGATAGCCCGGGTAGAGCGCAATTCACCATTGCAATCCGCGACAACGGATGCTTCCGCGGGCCCTTTGAGAAGGGCTTCGGCCTTCTGGCCATGGAGGAGTATGTGAAGGCGTCGGGCGGCGAGCTGACTTTCGAAACCGCGGAAAATGCGGGCTTCGGCATCGTAGCCCGCTGGAAAAACGGAGGAGACCGACATGAGTGAGAAAATCAAAGTGATACTGGCGGACGACCACAAATTGCTGCTGTCGGGGTTACGGATGCAGCTGGGTACGTGGGATGAATTTACCGTGATCGGGACGTGCGTGAACGGGCAGGAGACGGTGGAGGCGTGCGAGCGCGAGCTTCCGGACATCGTCCTTATGGACATGCAGATGCCGGTGCTTTCGGGCTTTGAGGCCACGAAGATTATCAAGGAGCGACACCCGTCGGTGAAGGTGGTGGCGCTTACCACCTTTGACGATTACGAGACCGTGGACGCGGCGCTCCAGGCTGGATGCGACGGCTTCCTTCTCAAGGTTTCGGACCCCGAGCAGCTGCGCAGCTCACTCCATTCGGTGATGGAGGGCGTGAGCGTCATGGATGCCGGAGCCATGAAGCACCTGCGCCACAAGGAGGAGGGCGGCAGCGGCGTCGACCTTAACGACCGTGAGCTCACGGTGCTGCAGCTTGTCTGCAAGGGCTACACCAACAAGGAGATTGCGGGCGTTCTGTCGCTGCAGCCGGGCACGGTCAAAAACATTGTTTCGATGCTTCTTGGCAAAACCTTCTGCGTGAGCCGCGCGGACCTCACGCGGTACGCGTTCAAAAATAATCTCGTGAAGCCGGAGTGATGGGCGCAGGAGCAGTCTCGGGGCGCGGCCACCGGCCGCGCAGGCGGAAATTTGCGGAAATCGACCGAAAATAGTGCCGAATGGAATGACCATCGGCACTGTTGTTTTGTGACGGAAGTTGGTACTATGAGGGTGAGGGAGGATTTGCCGGGCGCGATGCGCCGGGACGGCCTTCCGAAGAAAGCAAAACGGAGGAACGAAAAATGAGGAAAATTCTTGCTTTTGTACTGGTTTTGATTATGGTTCTTGCCCTGGCTGCCTGCGGGTCGGACAAGGACGACAAGAAGGATGATAAGAAGGACGACAAGAAAAACGAGTCCACGAAGCCCACGGACGATCCGGGTAAGGACGACCCGGTTGTCGGCGGTGCCATCGTTGCCGTGACCGGCGACAAGGAGCCGCTTCCGGTGGGCTCACAGGCGCATGACCACTGGCATGCTGCCTCCACAGTCCGCAACTATGAGTTCGACAAGGACGGCAAATGCCTCAAAAACGAGTCCATTTACTATCTCGACGACCCGGCCAACAAGGAGACCGCAAACAACTATCTCGTAGGCGCCAACTGGGAGCCCACCTGGGCTGCGGACAACACCTGCTTCACGCTCAGCAACGGCTTCCTGAATTACACGGACACCGATGATGCATTTGAGTATTTTGCGGCGCGTTACTATGCTTACACCATCACGTACGCAGGCGGCGCAACGAAGCGCGTAGAGGCTCCGAGCGAGGCGGAGAAGGTTGCCAACATCACGAAGATCTTCGGCTTGAACTTCGCGGACGTCAAGGGTCTGCTTGGCACCGACATGAATATTGCCACCTGGCAGCGCGACGTCATCCAGGTTCAGCTTGGCAAGGGTGCTACCCTCGAGCAGATGAACGAGCTCTGCGGTAAACTTTACGAGGTTTGCAAGCCCCTCGCAGAGGACGGCAAGATGTACACCTACCTCGGCAAATACGGCGACGAGCTCACCGAAGCTCCGAAGGAAACTTCGGAATTCAACAACGCCGAGTTCCACTACTTCTACGGCGGCAAGGAAATCAAGATTTCCGTCGGCATCGATCAGGCCAACGACAAGATGCTCGCCGTGTATATCGGGTTGCAGAAGTAATTGAGGTTTGGTGTTCGGGAATTTTCACAGCCCGGCAGGCGGAACGCCTGCCGGGCTGTTTTGTTTGGGCGGGGGGAAGACTTGCGGGGGAGTGGCCGGAAGCTTCTTTTTTACCTGTCTTTTTACCTGCCTTTAGACGGATTACCGCCCAGAGCGCACTTTTTACGCTCTGGGCGGTACGCGCTTTTGGCATACCTCATTTCCAAGAAGCTTACTTTCTGACAAATTCCGGAATTCG
>CADAHQ010000041.1 GCA_902787715.1 uncultured Lachnospiraceae bacterium | reverse complement strand
TCCTTAATTACTTCAGACGCTATAAAAACCAACATAATTGTTCTTCACGATTGAAAGGAGTATTATGCTTCACTTAGTATCTTCCGTCGAACCCCTTGACGATTTCTGCCTTCGCGTGACATTTGCCGACGGTGTTACAAAGCTCTACGATGTAACACCCTGGTTCGAAATTGTTCCGGCATTTTTGGCTTTGCGCGACACCCCCGGCTTATTCGAGAGCGTTACCGTGGATGGCGAGGGATGCGGAATCAGCTGGAATGAAGGGCTGGATTTATCTTGTGAGGAGTTGTTCGAAGGCGGTTTTTAGTACTGCTGTTCCTAGCAATTCCCCGTGTAAACATACGGCAAATTCTCCCTCGCGACCTCCACAAGCCGGTAGACGGTTCGCACGCTGGTGGCGGGGCGGTCCTGCATGTGGAAGCGTGGGAAGAAGCGCGAGATATGAAGGGGGACGGCCTCGCCGTCCGGATTGCGCAGGCTGCTCACCCAACGGCTTAGTTCCCGCATCTCCTCTTCGGAGTCATTTTCGCCGGGCACGATGAGCGTTGTGAGCTCCACGTGGGCTGTCTTCACAGCCTCCTCGATGAAGGCCATGACCATCGGGCGGTCGCCGCCCAGGACATCTTTATAATAGCGATCGGTAAAGCCCTTCAGGTCGATGTTCATCGCATCGATACAGGGCTTTAATTCTTGTAACACAGAAAGCTCCGCGGTGCCGTTGCTGACCATCACGTTTTTAAGGCCCCGGGTCTTGGCGAGTGTCGCGGTATCCCGCACGAACTCATAGCCGATGAGGGGCTCTCGGCAATGTCCACAAGCTCCTCGGGGCTCAGGGTTTCCGCGGTCTTTGCAAACTCCCGCGCCCGGTCATCCCAGGAGATTTCATGGTTCTGGCAGAAGGGGCAGCGCAGGTTGCAGCCAAAGCTTCCGACGGACAGAATCCTGCTTCCCGGGTAAAACCGCGCCAGCGGTTTCTTTTCGATGGGGTCCAGCGCCAAGGACGTGATACGTCCGTAGTTGTAGGCCTCCACGCGCCCGTCTCGGGCGGTTCTGCCGCCGCAGAAGCCAAGCTTTCCCTCCGGAATATCACAATGTCGGAAACACACGCTGCATTTTGCCATGATGATTCCTCCTAACCATGTGCCGGTAACCCGGCAGCGCCGCGGCGCAATCGCGACCGTATCGTGCCAATCCATCGCCTGCTTAGTAATGCCGCACCACCTCAAAGCGCTCAAGCGTATACGGGTCGGGTCGTCCTCGCCGATGCCGCCCTTGCGGCGGGCGATGGCAATCTGGTCCTCCACGGTGTCCACGCCGTCGAGGTTCGGCAGAAGCAAACCGCGCTTCCGTCCGCAGCTTACGATGACGCCGTAGCGCTTCACATCGAGATCTGCGGGCGACGCCACAGGCTCCGTATCGCCCAGCACATCCACGCTGATTTCAAGGGCCGGCAGCTCGCCTGTCGTAACCGGCGAGAAGCGCGGGTCGCGGAAGCAGGCGCTGATGGCATTTGAGATGATTTCCAAAGCGATATTATCGCGCGTGGCCGCGATGGTGCCGATGCAGCCCCGAAGCTGCCCGTTTTTGTGAAGGGACACGAAGGTCCCCGCGCGCCGTTTCATCATCTCTGTGGGCAGGCCCGCCGGCACCGGCAGAATCATCCGGTCCCGCACCCAGCTCTCCACGGCCGCCCGCGCAAGGCGCACGTACGCATCGCTCTTTGCGGCCTTCTCCGCGCACTCGCGCTCCGCCTTCTCGAGATACCGCTCCAGCATATGCCGCCCCTCGTCCGGCCCCTGCGGGTAGAACGTGCACACGCCGTAGCCGACGCCGGTCACGTCCTGATGTGAAAGAGCCGTGGCCTTCACCGTGAGCCCGTCCAGCGCCCCCGCCATGATCACAAAGGAGCGGTGCCCGCATTCGGCAGCCTTCTCGCAAAATCCTTCCTCAAAGTCAAACAATTCCTCAAACGCCGCGCGCCCACAGACGTCCATAATCCGTCGGTCGTACTCCGGCCCTTCCTTGGCAAAACCGTAAGGCCCGTAGGTCTGCAGCTTGTGGGAGAGGTCGCCGCTGGCTACAAGAACCGCCCGCCGGCCGATGTCCTCCACCGCCTGTGAAATCAGCTCGCCGAGGCGGTAATGGTCCGTTAGCGGCAGCCCCGAAAGGCCGATTCGCACAATCTTCCCGCCCTTGTATTTCCGGCGGATAAACCAAAGCGGCACCATGGTTCCGTGGTCAAGCGACGCATCGCGCTCCCCCATGGTCCCCGCCGGCAAGTCCTCCGCGTCCGCCAGGTCGCAGATTCTCCCAACAAGCTCCGTGTCGTACTGCTCCGTGAATTTCACGGAGGGCGCGCGGAACTGGCGGAAGGACCCGTCAGCCGAGCCGCCGGGCGAGATGTGGAAATAGTCCGCATACATCACGCTGTGCGGGCTTGTGACGATAATTGTCTCCGGCGCAAGCGCCGCGATCTCGTCCGCCACGCGCTCATAGGCCCGTGTCGTCTCCTCAACCTGCCGCTCGCTCCCCTTCCCGATCTCCGGGACAATCATGGGCGGATGCGGCACCATGAATGTTGCCAAAATTGCCATAATTGTGTCTCCTCAATCCATCATCGCTTCCCGCCGAAGAGTCATTTCCCCTCCGGCTTTCCCTCCGGCTTCGGCTCCGGCTCGCTCTCCGTTATATGCAGCGCCGGGAACGCATGCGTAAGACGGCGTTCCGTGTGCGATGTCTTCCCAAAAAGTGTTGCGTAGCGGCTCCGGATGCGGTCCACACGGCGCAGCAGGGCTTCCCATCGCTTCCCGGCGCGCTTCGAGAGCTCCGCCCGGTTCTCCTCGTACGCCTTCTTCAGGCGGTCGCGCTCATAACCAAGCCGGCCTAAGAAAATCTCGCGATTCTCCGCCATGGAGAGCTGCAGCTCGCTCTTCTTCTCGGTCCAGGCCTCGCGCTGTTCGGCGATAAATTCCTTCCCTTCCTCGCCCTTTTCCATAACCTCCAGCGTCCCCTCGTGCAGGCCGCTGCCGAGGAACACGGACACGTCGTCCATCCAGTCGGCGATGCTCTTCGCGATGCCGAGGCGGATCCGAATCTTGCGAATCTCGATGACCGTCACGCTCCAGTCAATCAGGTACACAACCGCGACTACAACAAGAATCGCCACGCACACCTTCGCCGGAATAGCCGCGTAGGCCTTCTCCACCAGCGGATGGATGATTATCAGCGTGCCGGTGCACGCCAGGCCCCACAGAAGCGAAAACCGCAGGCAGATGTAGCCCTTAACGTTGAAGGGCTCGTCCGTGTAATCCCACCATTTTTCGTGGAAGACCTTCTCCAAAATCCAGCCGGTGACGAACTCCAAAAGCGTCGCAAGCACCACCGACGCGGGGAAAAGCACAAACACGCTGCCGCGAAACGGTTCCAAAAGATACGCCACCCCGGCAAATCCTACCCCGTATATGGTGCATACCGGCCCGCCCACGAACCCCACCACCCGAAAAATGAATAGATTGTGATAAAGAAAAACAATTCCCGCAGTTGCAAACTCTCACCCCCGTCACTTCGGATTATCGAAGTATCTTTTCAATCTGCTCCTTGGTTGCGCCCGGCAGCACCTTCCGAAGCTGCTTCACGACGCGCTCGTAGGATTCCTCGGGCGTGCGCTTGTAGACCGTCTCACGGAATTTCTTTCCGAAGAACCGCTCCGGCGTCGTGTACTGTGCAACGCCCCAGCCGTAGCGCTCGCCGGCCTTGTCCACGGCATAGCGGAAGTCTCCCGTGATCACATAGCACTGCTTCTGAAGCCGCGCAAGGCTTGCGTCAAATCCCTTCCGTCCGTTCTTTCCGTACCCCCCGATTTTCTTAAGCTGCTTCGAGAGAACCGGCGCGTTGGCGTCCAGCAGTTCAAACAGATCCCGGTCCTGGTACGAAGCCAGCCCGTCGTCGAACCGCGCGTCGAAATCATAGCCGTCGCGGCGGTAGTTCGCAAAATCGGGGAACATCTTGGCGCTGATGTACATCGCCTTGCCGCGGAGGAATTTGCCGTAGGCGCACCGCGCCTCGCGGATGACCGGCCCCTTCCACTCCCACGCGGGCCAGAAGCCGTCGTCGCCGTCGTAGTACCAGCACCCCGGCGCGATATGCTCCTCCAGGGAAAATCCAGCAATCTCATTTTCAAAAAACGGGACAAAGCCCACGGTTTCGATGAGCGTTACAAGCTCCTGCTCCGACCCGATTGTGAAATCGTCTGCATATGTCATGGCAACTCCCTCCCTTCCCCTTATTTTACCATGCAAACCCTGCAGTGTCACTCTTCGTTTTTCAAGTGCACAAAAAAAGAGCGCCGACTGCCCTCGCGACAGCCGGCGCCCCTGCACCGTTTGGTCAATTGTTGTTAGCAGTTGCTCTGCCAGACGTTCTGCCAGTTACTCTGCCAGACATTCTGTCAGTTATTCTGTCATGCATTCTGTCAGCTCGGAAATGCGTTCATCCATTCCGTGATCAGCGCCTCAACAGCCGCCTCGTCGTCGGGCGTGTAGAAAATCTCCAATCTGTACTCAACCTTGTTCTCGCTCCAGAAAACCTTAACTACATCGTTGAGTCCCTCGGCCCCATCAATTCTCAGGATGCTGAATTCCCGCGCTCCCACGGTTCTGGTTTCCTGCGTGAAGGTACTGTTTTGGCTGTCCTTGTAGATTGTCGGGCCGGACTGATACTGGTCGCCGAACTGAATCGATGCAGCGGACACAGCCGTACACGTGTTGCTGATTTTATATCCGGCATAGATGCCGGTCGTCAGGAGATGGAAAGTCGAGTCTGCATTTGCCGACATGTAGCCGCCGTCCATCAGACCGGTCGTGAATACGCCCAGCTGCTCCGTAGCTTTCGAAAGCCGCGGCATGTGGATTCCCGCATAGCCGATGTACGCTTCCGCCGCGTCATACGTTTCGAATGCCTTGTACAGATTTCCGGGCAATCCTACGTTGAAAGAATACACTTTGAATGTATCGACGTCATCGTCGGAGCCGATAATGTGGGTATGCTCCTGTCCTTCCGCGTCGGTCTCCACAACGAACATGCCTTCCATGCCGTCCACGGGAACCGCTTCGCCCGCAAGGTACGGAATCAGCCGCGCCTTCATTGTCGCCGGCGTGTTCACCACATCGCCCGTGAGCTCGGACAGCGGAACGGTCTCATAGGAATCCGGCACGTACTCGACCGTCTTCTCCCCCTCGTCCGTCTGGCCGATGTTAAGCCCCCGCACAAGCGCGGTCGCGCCCGCTACGGCAAATGCAAGCAACAACACCAGGCACGCTGTCAACGGCATCGAAATCTTTCGGAAAGACCTCTTTGCCTCCGTCTTCGCTTCGTCCTTTACCACGACCAGTTTGTTTGTATCTTCCATGTCTCTCTTTCGGTTCACCGAAAGCAAGAGCTCCTCGTCAAGACCGCCGATCGCATCAGCCAACAATTCCTCATTTTTCATACGATGAACCCCTCCTTCTTCAGAAATTCCCGCAGCTTCCCCCGCAGCCGGAAGAGCATACTCTTGGCCTTCGATTCGCTCATTCCGCTGTAGGCTGCAGTTTCTTTCAGAGAATCAAAATAGAAGTACCTTCCGACGAAAAGTGTTCGCGCGTCCTCCGGCAGCGTCTTCACGAACCGGACAATTGCCTGCCGCAGAGCTTCGGCTTCCGCCTCCTGCTCCGGCATCGTTCCTCCGGCGACGACTTCGCTCAATTCCTCCAAGGATGCGGCGTATTCCGTCCCCTGCCGCTTCATTCGTCGTCTCGTCCGCAACCGGTCAATCGCTTTCTGCCGAACAATCTTTCCCAGGTAAGTGGAAAGCATCTCCGGATTTTTCTCCGGAACCGTATTCCATGCCGCATGATACGTGTCGTTCACACACTCCTCCGCATCCTGCTCATCCCCGAGAATCTGCATGGCAATCTTCATGAGATAGTTGCGATACCGCCGCATCGTCTCCTCAATCGCCCGCTCATCCCTGTTTTGATACAGTTCCAACAATTCCGCATCTCGCATAACTCCCACCTCCGCAAGGCCTCATTTCATTCCCTGTTGCCCTATAACTCGACAAAAAGTCGGGGTGGTTTCAAAAAACCGTAATTTTTTTATTTTTAGTATTGTGGCGAACCACTGTACTCATTCTATCATTCCTTGGCCTGACTGCGGTCAGCCCTACAATCGGCACACGGAACGACGAGTTTCTTGGTTACTCCGTTTCTGGCTCGGTTACCTTTTCGGTCTCTTGCTCCCCGTAGAGTTCTTCCCATGCCGCCGTCAGTTCCGGATCGGCGAAATAGTTCACGAGACCGACCTTATACAGATTGCCGTCATCTTCTTTATGAAGCAACCTCACATATGCGTAGTAGTTATACCCCTCACCGTAAAGGAGCGAATACCATCGCGGACTGTCATCAATCCTCGGATTCTCCGCGGCATAGTACTCGGTAATATACTTACAGAGGAAATCATATGCTTTCTTCGCCCGCGCCTCATCATAGATATAGAGCGTGAAATCACCAAGTCCCTTTCTCTCCTCTCTCGATGTGTACCATTCATAGGCCATAACTTTTCCGGGATCGTGGAGAACATCATCGCAGGGTTCGGTTGCATATCTCCAGTAACCGAAGCTGACCAGACGATCATATCCCTCGTATCCGCCTTCAAACGCGTACTCAAAGTCATATGTGTGCTGATTGCTCAACATGGATGTTTCCATCGGCTCCTTCCCGATTGACGCAACAACCTTTTTGTAAAGGTCCTGCTTGTCTTCCCCGAGCTTCGGCTCGCAGTTCATAAGCGTATCCGCTATTTTCCGAAGCGCCGCCTCATCATTGACATCGACGAGATACATCTTGCTGAGCCAGTACTCCGGTGTCCCGAATTCCGGCTCGTCTCCGGGCTCGTCCACCGTATCGGTGACCGTGGCCGTAATCTCCGTATCCTGCTTCTTGCGCTTCCTCGAGCTATCGTCATCCTCCTTCGTAGCGGCGACATAGATGCCGACCGCGATAACACCTGCACAAACAATTGCAATAATCGAAATAATCACCTTTTTCATCATGATTCCTGTCCCTTTCTTTATTGCCTCCGAGGCAATAACGGTTGCGGCTTCCCCCGCGGAAGCCCCTACAGATGCGGACAGTTCGACAAGGGAAGCAGACATGGGCCGGAACGGCACCAGCTCTGCCTCTTTCATAAACAACAGCGTCAAGAACGGCAACGCCACGGTGTACAGCTTCGTATTCGTTTCTTTCTCATATTTCTCTACCTCCTTCTTGATTTTCATTCTTGCAAAACCAAGACGCCACAGAACGGTTCCCTGGGGAATCCCCATCGCCTCTGCAATCTCTTTCGTGCTCATGTCGTCGAAGTAGAATAAAATAATGGTTCTCCGAACATCCTCGGACAATGCCTTCGTGATGATGTCCATGATAATCTTCCGTCGCTCCTCAGACAACGCAACGGACTCCGGCAGAAAATCCTCCGGCACGTACTCGATATCGTCGAAAAATTCCTGCTCCACAGCCTCTGTCTTCGTCCTCGAGAGAAGATTCAGACATTTCCGGGCGCAGATTTTCTTCAGCCACGGCACGACCTTCGTCTTATCCTGCAGCGTGTCATAGGATTCCAGCAGCGTCACGAAAGTATCCTGCACAACATCTTCGGCGTCAGCCTCGTTCTTCAAAAGAGCGATGGCCGTCCAATACACCGCACGATATGCTTCGTTGTAGATTCTTTCACATTCTTTCGGCGTCATTTGTTTGCCTCCTTATCCGCATCTACCCTATAGACACACAACGGAAGAGAATTATTTGCTGATTTGCAAATTCTTAAAAAATTTTTTTCAAATCGATTTTTACCGGCTCTGTCAATACTTGCAGAATATCGCAAAATCCCGCCCAAATCAATGGTTCCCGGCAGATTTCCTCTCAATGCGTAAAAAAAGCGAATGCCCCGACCAAGCGAGGCATCCGCAAGATTTTACTGAATATTCCGTTTAGTTTCCCGAAACCGAGAAATTCTTCGGATACGCATCCGTTCCGCTCCCGTTCAGGTTGACGCCGATGCGAATCGTTGCGCCCGGCGCAAGGGTCGGATGGCTGCCGTCATCGCCCACCGT
>CADAHQ010000040.1 GCA_902787715.1 uncultured Lachnospiraceae bacterium | reverse complement strand
AAGGGTCAACCGGTCGGAAAATGCGCTGTCGCGCACTTCCGGATACTCAATCTTCGCGGTGGCCGCAGAGATGGAAACCGGCATCTTTCTGCCGGTGGCCACCAGGAATTCCTCCATGGCCCGCTCTTCCGAGACGCCGGCCTTCAGAAAATCATACAGAAAAACGCTCTTCGGCTCGTGAAATGCCAAAAACGGCCGGAACGCAACATCCGTGTACAGTTTGAGCGCGCTCTTCCGCTCCTCGCGGGCATACATGGCGAACTGCTCCGGGGAAGCAATGGTCGTCGTTCCCGTCGACAACGTCGGCGCCGTCACTTCGATGTGATACGGAAGCTCCACCTCACCGCAGTCGGTGATGAACGTAAGGCTGCCGTCAATGGTCTTGCACGCCTCGATGGATTCGGCGTGAATCGTGTACTCCACAGTGTTCGAAACACCCACAAACTGCGTTGTCACAGGCTCCACAACGCGGTTGTCCGAGCATACCAGTCCCTTCATGGACTTCTCGGCGTCGTTGCCGATGATCACGCGGCCGGACACGCGCTTTCCGACTTCCACCGAAGCCGTGATGCGGTCCTTGCTGAGGCGGATGCGCGGAAGTTCGTATTCAATTACACCCCGGGATATCCCAGCAATCTTCTCCTTCACGTCCCCTCCTAACCCCGCAAACTGCGGCGCTGTTTCTAAAACCTTACCCCTGCGCGCGACTACGGCGCGATTGTTTCAAACACGTTGTCCTCCGCCTCGCGGAAGATTTTGCTTCCGTCCACGGCGACATAGTAAACACCCACGCGGAGCCCGTCCGCGCTCAGAACATTCACACAGACGCACTCTTTGCCCTCGATGACTGAGGTCCAGTCGTCCGGTTCGTACGTATATTTCGACGGGTCCGCCGGAAGCTTCAGCTTCGCAGCCGAAAGGCCCTTCAGTTTCTCCACTGCCGCAGCGGCCGTCAGATTCTTCGGCGCCTCCGTGGGCGTCGGCGTATCGGTAGGCGCCGGTGTGGGTGTCTTCGTACTCTCAGTGGGCGTCTTGTCCGGCTTCGCGGTGGGCGCTTTGGTGCCTCCGTCAGGATTCTTGGGATCCTTCGTGGGCTCCGTTCCCGTCGGTGTCTTCGGCGCTCCCGTAACCGTCGGCGTCACATCGGTTTTCTTTCCGCGTCCCTCAAGCCAGTCCAGGCCCTTGGTAACTCCCCAGAACACGGCGGCAACCAACGCGGCCAACAGAATCGCCTTTATCAGAAAAAGCCCGAATCCGCCGGAATTTTTCTTCGATTTTTTGCTCTTTTTCTTCTGTGCCACAGCTCTGCTCCTCCGAACTTACACTTCCCCACAATATACAGAGTTATTGTACCACAACACCTTGCGTTTGTCACGAAAATTTCCGCCGTCAATCACCATCCGTTGTAACCCTCATCCGGCACGCAAAAAGCGCCCGCTCCCTCTCGGGAACGAGCGCCTGAAGTCCTCTTAACGTATGCCGTTTCGATTATGCCAGCTTGCTCTTTGCGGTGTCGCACAGCGATGCGAAACCAGCTGCATCGTTGATGGCCATCTCGGAAAGCATCTTGCGGTTGATGGTGATATCCGCAAGCTTCAAGCCGTACATGAACTTGCTGTAGGAAAGACCGTTCTGCTTGCATGCAGCGCTTACGCGTGCGATCCAGAGCTGACGCATCTGTCTCTTTCTCTCCTTGCGGCCGGCAAATGCGCTTGTAAGTGCACGCATTACGGACTGCTTTGCGATGCGGTACTGCTTGGATCTTGCTCCTCTGTAACCCTTCGCAAGTTTCAAAATTCTGTTATGTTTCTTCTTGGCGTTCAAGCCGCCCTTAATTCTAGCCATTGTATTCGTCCTCCTTCGACAGGTTACTTACAGGTAAGGTAAGATCTTCTTCATGTTTCCTTCGCTTGCGTGATTCGTGATCGTCGCCTTACGAAGGTTTCTCTTCAGCTTCGTGGTCTTCTTCGTCAGGATGTGCTGCTTCCCGGCTTTCATTCTCTTAAGCTTGCCCGTACCCGTCTTGGTAAAACGTTTTGCAGCGGAGCTGCTGGTTTTCATCTTCGGCATGGTTTTAGTCCTCCTAAATCATATTTTGCTTCGTCACCGCAGGTTGCGGCAACTTGGTCTTACTTGGTTTTCTTCTCGGACAGGATAACGATAAGATTGCGTCCTTCCATCTTGGCCGGCTTGTCAATCACTGCGACATCCGCGAGCTTCTCGCAAAATGCCATCACAATATCCATTCCTGTCTGCTGGTGCGCCATCTCGCGTCCGCGGAAGCGAAGCGCTACCTTCACCTTGTTGCCCTTAGCGAGAAATTTGCGAGCATTTTCCGCCTTGGTGTTCATATCGTTTTCTGCAATCGTCGCAGACAGCTGGACTTCCTTGAGTTCGGTCGTCTTCTGCTTCTTGCGATTCTCTTTCGCCTTCCGCAATGCTTCATAGCGGAACTTGCTGTAATCCACCGTCTTGCAAACCGGCGGTTTGGCGGTAGGAGCTATCAGAACCAGGTCAAGATTGGCATCGTGTGCAATCTTCAAAGCCTCCGCAAGCGGCATGATTCCGAGTGTCTCTCCGTTTTCACCAAGTGCGCGTACTTCCTTCGCGCGGATCTGCTCATTGATCAAATATTCGCTAATAGCTCACACCTCCTTGTGTGGTACTCCTTTGCGCCTTCGGGCACAAAAAAGAGTGGATAACGTAAGTATCCACTCATAGAAATACCGAGTCCAAACGGATGCCGGTGTGATTTCTGTATTGACCTCTTCGCGCAATTGCTTGAGGCGAGAGCGGATACTCTGCTTCATGTCCTCCGAAACACGCGCAAAATGCACGCTTTTCGGACAGCATCGCAATAGTACCACACTCCCTATCGGTTGTCAAGCATTATTTTTCGTGGTATTCGTCATCGTCAATGTCAAATTCGTCCTCATCGAACTCATCGTCCCCGTCGTCATCGTCAGGCGCCGTGAAAAACGGCTCTTCCCTGTCGTCCTCTTCGTACGTCAGAAGTCGTTCCCGGGTTTTCGAAAGGCTGATGAACTCCAGCGCCTTGACAATAATATCCAAAGCTATCGTAAGGGTAAATGCAATGAGGACAATTACCACATAGACTTTTATTTCCTTTTGGTACTCCTCCACCGCGTCATTATACTTGTCATGCGCAGCCCGGTATGCGCCGGGATCTTTCAGCAGATCCATGGAAGAAACGAATTGGTTTGCGGTAGGTTTTTCCGGTCTCTTAAACGCAATAACGAGCACGCACATAGCCGCAAACACCATAATCGACAGGAAAACCGTCACAACCCACTGTTCTCTCCATGCTCTGGCAGCCTTTTTCGACACCTTCGCGGCAATCGCCCTCATGCCGTCGCAATACAGCTTATAGAAAACCAGCGTTATGATCTCCGCAACAACAACTTTCTGAAACGTGTCGGCGACCCCGTCCGCTGTCGTCTTGGTTATACTGTCGGAAAATTCGGAATACAGGAAGGCGGCAAAGCCCACGATTCCGGCCACCAGCAGCCTCTCCTCAAACGGGTGAAGAAGCAGGATGTTGATATAATACAAAATGACCGCCGTCGCCGAAACGACGCCGAGACACGGCAGAAGATACGGGTGCTTTGTCAGGAATTCGGAAATCGAAAGCGCTGCTTTATGTTCCGCCACGCCGAGTATCGCAGTTACGTATACCAGAAACAGACCAAGGACTTCGACAACCCAAAACACGACAACCAGAAGCTGGAGTCTATGCACTCTGGTTTCAATCTTGTCCGCCTCTGCCCGGCTCAATTTCGCAGTGCTCATGCTTTTTCCATACCCCGATTCATCCAAATCTCGCCTGTATCAGCGGTTTTTCCCAGTCGATGGTGCCGTCAAGCCGCGCGGCCAAAGCATCCGCATGGGCACGAAGCGTCTCCGTCTCTAAGTACTGCGCATCGCGCTTCTTGGTGCGGCGGCCCTTCCCCTGAAACACGGTTTCGCTCTCGCACGCATCGTAGCTGATCGCAAAATCCTCCGGGTCATCGTGGGGAAAGAAACTCACGCTGTATTCATACGCGATTTCTCCCGCATCCGACGTCGCCGTCAGCTTCACCACTGCCGCATGGCGGTCACGCCCGTTGACTGTGGCACAAGCCTCATAATAGCAGGCAAATACATCTATCGTTTTCATGTTGTTCGCTCCGTCACTTTAAGCAGTCCTCAGTCGGGGACTCAGCCGTTCTATTTGTCCATGGCAGCGTCGGGGACTCACCCGTTCTTCTTTTTGTCCATAATCGCGTCGATGCACTCGATGCATGCGGAGCGGAAGCCCGCCTTCTCAAGCGCCGCAACGCCGCAGATTGTCGTGCCGTTCGGCGAGCAAACAGCGTCCTTCAGTTCACCCGGGTGCTTGCCGGTCGCCATCTGAAGCTTTGCGCTGCCGAGCACCGTCTGAGCGATAATCTTGTAGGCTGTCGGGCGGGGAACACCGTATTTGACGGCGGCGTCCGCGTAAGCTTCCATGAACAGATCGACAAATGCCGGCCCGCATCCGCTGACGGCTCCCGCAATTCCCATAAGCTCCGTGGGCATGGTCTCAACGATGCCGAGGCCTTCAAACAGCCGCTCCTCCGCCGGAAGCGTGCACTTCTTCTCGAAGAGGAACACGCCCTCGCCGACCATGGCAGGGGTGTTCGGCATGATGGAGAGAACGCCGCGAACGCTTCTGCCGCGCTCCGGGTCCGTGTTGACGCCAAGCTCGTTCCATGTGTCAATAAACGTTGCGACCGTCCAGCCTGCCGCGATGGACCATACGGACTTTCCGAGCACCTCCTCGCCGAGATCGCGCAGAACCTCCTTGATCTGATACGGCTTGCAGCCGATAATCACGGTGTCGGACGCCTGTACGCACGCCTTCGCACTGGCCATCGGGATAAAACCAATGCGGGCTGCATTTGCCGCAAGCTTCTCCTGATTCGGAGCATATGCAAACATGTCCGCGGGGGCCACAAGGCCCTTCTGAACCCAGCCTTCGGCGATTGCCTGCGCCATGTTGCCCATTCCCAAAAATCCGATTTTCATCTTTGTTTCCCTTTCCGTAACGGCGTCTTTGCGCCGGTAG
>CADAHQ010000039.1 GCA_902787715.1 uncultured Lachnospiraceae bacterium | reverse complement strand
GTCTGAATCCCGGCAAATGCACGGCACGCCGCAACCATTTCCTCCCGCGTTGTACCGTCATCCACAAAGTCCCCGGTGAACACTAAAACATCCGGTTTCTCCGCTTCGATTTTCTTCAGATATTCGGCAAATCCTTCCCCGCCGAACGTGGTCCCGATGTGGGAATCCGCGATATGCGCGACGCGGAGTTTTCCGCCCGGCAGCTCCTTGTCGGTAGTCAGCTCGTAGGCGGTGCGGTCGACGTGATACGCATTATACATTCCGATTGCCAGATACACCGCGCACAGAGTAAGAACAACGATACCCTTCCAATAAATCTTCGGGGATGCTGTGTTTCCGCACGGGCCGTTTTCGGATGCATCGGCCGTATCCGCGGGGGCTTCCGCAGCTGCACCGGCATCCGATGTCTTCCGCGAAAAGCGCCTCCGAAGGAATGAAAAAAGGCCGGTTGCGAGGTCCGCAATCAGCCAGAATGCTGCCAGGTGCAGCACAATAATAACCGCGTTAACGATGTTGAAGATTCCGTATACAAAAAGGCAGAGAACCGGCACGCAGCTAACGAGGATGCGAAGCCACCGGCGGTTTCCCGCAAGACGGGAAACAACCGCAAAGTGACCGAAGCGGTTGACAAGATAAATCACTGCGATAACGGCGCAAACCAGTGCGCTTCCCAAAATTGCCAACCACATAAAATCTTCCTCTTCACATCAGTGTAAGCGTCAATCTTCCGCGCCGGCGCATCACTTGCGGTCGCGGGGCTTCTTCTTTTTCTTTGTTCCTGCTCTGGTGATCAGGTATTTGATGACCGAAATCAGAATGATGAGAGCGACAAATCCGCCCATCCATACGAACAGGCAAACCCCGAGGGGCTGCACAGGGCACATGCCGCAGAGTTCGCAGGTCTTCTTCTCATCCGGATTCTTGCCGGAGAGCTTCCATGAAGGAATCGGCGTCGGACGCGGCGTGGGGGTTGCATTTTCCGAAGGAACCGGCGTAGGCGTCACGTCCGCCTCTTCGATTTTGAAGGTCAGAACCTCCGACTCCGGCGAGTCAAATTCCATTCCCGAGACGTACACGTAATACGTGCAGCGGAGCTCAATCTCCGAGCCGGGTCCGATCGGTGCTCGGGGCTTGGAAAGTGCCGAGATATCCCACTTCAGTTCCGTGGTTTCGGACACCGTGTCGCCGTTGGAAAGCTGGGTCCAGTCCTCGTCGCCGACGACGCGGCCCTCCGAGGCAACCTGCACGAAACCGCCCTTCTCCGTGATGGATTTGGCGGCCTCCGTAATCGTCTCAGGCACGGTTACCTTGACGGACACGAAAGGTCCGTGGGTGTTCTCCTTGCCTAGATACTGAAGGTCCGAAATCTGCGGCGCGCCGAAGATTTCCGCCAGGCGGTATTCTACCTTGTCGGCGTCCTTACCGCAAACTCCGAGTGTGGACCAGTCGGAAAATGCATAAGTCACCGTCTTGTCATCCCCGTCCTTCGTGAGAGCCATACCGAATCTCACGCGGACGAACAGTGTATGCTTTGAAAAATCAATCTTTGCCTGAACCTTGCCGTTCTCCGTGGCAACCGAGTATTGGGACGTCCGAATCACGCTTCCCCAGCCTTTGCTGTAAGTGCCGTTGTAACCGTCGTTCCACGCGGTGCCGCGCATGCCGGCAGGGTTGCCCATGTAGCGCAGAATCATCGCGGTGTCCTTCTCGTTGCCCGTGACTTCGACGTTGACGTAAGCCCACTCGCCGAGCACGAACTCGTTGGGATGTTCGGAATCCGCACCGCTCTTGCCGGTATCGCTGTCCCACACGGAGGTGTATTTCCACTCCGTCGGATCGTCCAGAGCCCAGTCAATCTGTGCGAAAATCTTGCAGGTTTTGTAGCCGAGCTTGGTGAGAGCTTCCTTCTTGGTTGCGTCATCCTTGGCAAGCCATGCTGTAAGCGCCTCGCTCTTTCCGAATGTCACCTTGCAGGTGTTCGCCGAATCCTCGCCTTTCATCCACTCGACGCTCACCCCTGTAGGCGCCGTCAGTTCGACCGGCAGCTGGCCCTCCGCACGCGCGGTTTCGAACGGTGTAAACATCGCCGCAAGAAGTACCGCACACAACACGGTGGCAATCCATCTGCTCCGAATTCTCTTCATGCAAGTCTCCCTCCTGTATCTGAATGGGGACGATGCGCCGGCGACAAAGCACGGGCGCTCCCCCTTATGAGCCTGCTCAGGCTTTAGTATACCACGGGAAGCGCCGTTTTCCTACAGGTTTTTTCCGATTTTTGTGTGAATTTCACGCGGGCGACAAATCAATGCATTTTCGTAAACTGTCCGTGTTTTATATGTTCTACTGTTGTAGAATCATGTTTTAAAGGATATCGATATACTCCCCCGCGAGAGCTTTGTTCATGCTCCGGACGGCGCAGAATTTGCCGCACATGGAGCAAGTGTCCTCGTGCTCGGGAGCGCGGCTGTCGCGGATTGCCTTTGCGGTTTCGGGGTCAATGGCGCACTCCCACTGCTTCTCCCAGTCGAAGGTGCGGCGTGCGTCGGCCATGGCGTCGTCGATGTCCCGGGCATGCGGAATCTTCTTCGCGATGTCCGCGGCATGGGCCGCGATGCGGGAGGCGATGATGCCCTGCTTGACGTCCTCCACATTGGGAAGCGCCAGATGCTCCGCCGGCGTCACGTAGCAGAGGAATGCCGCGCCGGCCGAGGCCGCAATCGCGCCGCCGATTGCCGAAGTGATGTGGTCATAGCCCGGCGCGATGTCCGTCACCAGGGGTCCAAGCACATAGAACGGTGCGCCGAGGCAAATGCTCTGCTGCAGCTTCATGTTGGCCTCAATCTGATCCAGAGGCATGTGCCCCGGTCCCTCAATCATGACCTGCACATCCTTCGCCCACGCGCGCTTCGTAAGCTCCCCGAGGCGCACCAGCTCCTCAATCTGGCAAACGTCGCTGGCGTCCGCCAGACACCCCGGGCGGCACGCATCGCCCAGAGAAATCGTCACGTCGTACTCCCGGCAGATATCGAGAATCTCGTCGAAATGCTCGTAGAAAGGATTTTCCTCACCGGTCATGCACATCCACGCAAACACCAGCGAGCCGCCGCGGGAGACGATGTTCATCTTCCGCTTGTGGGTGCGGATCTGGTCGATGGTCTTTCGGGTGATGCCGCAGTGCAGCGTCACAAAATCCACCCCGTCCTCGGCGTGCAGCCGCACAACATCGATAAAATCCTGCGCGGTCAGCGTCGCCAGGTCCCGCTGATAGTGAATAACGCTGTCGTATACGGGCACGGTTCCGATCATCGCCGGGCACTCGCTTGTGAGCTTCCGGCGGAACGGCTGCGTATTGCCGTGGGACGAGAGGTCCATGATGGCCTCGGCCCCCATGTTCACCGCCGCCATAACCTTCTCCATCTCCACGTTGTAATCCTTGCAGTCCCGGGAAACGCCGAGGTTGACGTTAATCTTCGTTCGAAGCATCGACCCCACGCCGTTTGGCTCGATGCAGGTGTGCAGGCGGTTCGCGCAGATGGCGACCTGCCCCCGCGCCACCAGGTCGCGGATCTCCTCCTCACTGCGGTATTCCTTCTTCGCCACCGCCTTCATCTCCGGCGTAACAATGCCTCGCTTCGCGGCGTCCATCTGGGTTGTATAATTTCTCATCGCAGTCTCCTTGAAATTTTCTTTTCGGCAAATGCAGCCCCACTCCGCCGCACTCCCCCTTTCGGTATGGCGGCCTCACTCCGCCGCATTTCCCACCGCATAAGCGTGGTTCATCGGCCCGCTTCCGCTGCCCAAGTCAAGCATCGCGGCAAGCGCTCCCGAGAGGTACGCTTTGGCTTTCGCAACGGCCTCCGGCAACGGGTATCCCTTCGCAAGGAAGGACGCGATTGCCGAAGAGAGCGTGCAGCCCGTGCCGTGGGTGTTCGGGTTGTCGATTCGCTCGCCCCGGAACCATTGTCCCTGCCCATCCGCGAAAAGATAATCGTTCGCGTCCGAGATGCGGTGTCCGCCCTTTACAAGCGCTGCGCAGCCCGTGTCCGCAGCAATCTTCGCAGCCGCAATTTCCATCGATGCCTCGTCCGTAATCTTCATCCCCGAAAGGACCTCCGCCTCGGGGATGTTCGGCGTCGCCACCCGCGCTAACGGAAGCAACTCGCGAGTAAGTGTCTCCACGGCTTCCGACCGCATCAACGACGACCCCGACGTGGCCACCATCACCGGGTCAACCACCACATCGGTTGCACCGTACTCCCTGAGCTTCGCGGCAATCACGCGGATCAAATCGCTGTTTGCGACCATGCCGATTTTGACGGCGTCCGGCTCGATATCCCGGAAGATACAATCAAGCTGCGACGCCAGGAACTCCGGCGGAACCGGGAGAATGCCTGCGACGCCGGTTGTATTTTGCGCGGTTAAGGCCGTCACGGCGCTCATGGCGTACACGCCGTTTACGGTCATGGTCTTGATGTCCGCCTGGATTCCGGCGCCGCCGCTGCTGTCACTCCCGGCGATGGTGAGCGCCGTCCGCATCCCGCGGGTTGCACGCTCTGAAAGGGTGCGAAGTTCTCTTGCTGCCGCCTCGATGTCCGCGGCACCGAAAACCGCGCCGACGCAGGCAACTCCCGCCTGCCCGAAACCGCGAAGCCTCGGAAGATTCTCCCTCGTGATTCCGCCGATGGCCACCACCGGCACATTTACTTTGCGGGTGATTTCCCCGAGCACGCAATGCGGCTGCACATGGGTGTCGGACTTTGTCGCAGTCGGAAACATCGCCCCCACGCCGAGATAATCCGCGCCGGCGGAAACCGCAGCCTGTGCCTCCGAAACCGAGTGGGCCGAAGCGCCGATAATCAGCCTCTCGCCGGCCATCTCCCGCACCTTCGAAACCGCCATGTCCGACAGGCCGACGTGGACGCCGTCCGCGCCGCTCTCCA
>CADAHQ010000038.1:4077-12211 GCA_902787715.1 uncultured Lachnospiraceae bacterium | reverse complement strand
CGGAAGGGTGTCCACATGCACCTCCAGATCGCCGCTTGAATACGTGCCGGCCTCGACCTCCGCCCGGACATTCGCGCGCTCCCACTCATACCAGTCGGGAATGTGCGTAAAATTCACCGCTGGATTTGCCGTAGCAGCAGAAACCGCAGCGTTCCCCGCTGCCCCGTCGGCAGCCGCAACACCCGCCGCAGCCGTCCCGGCGTCCGCGGAAAGCTCGTTTAATTCGCTCAGCGTCCAGCTTGCGCCGCAGGCTTCGCAGAAGAGCTTCGTGCCCTTACTGTTCATGCGGAATTCCGTGCCGCAGGCGGTACACTGGTATAAAACCTTGTGCAGGCCTTCCGCACCTTGTGCAGGCCTTCCGCGCGGCCCTTGTATGTGGTGCGGATCCCGCGCTCTTTCTGCCACGCGAAATCATCGTATTGAAACATCTCTACAATCTTTGCGTTGACCTCGTCAACCGTTGCCGCCGCGAGCTCTTCCTTGGTGAAGATGCAGGTCATCTCCGCTTCCGTCGGCTTGATGCCGCGGTCGTGGAGGTTCCAAAACGGCGAGTTGGCGTGGTGGCCGTGGCAAATCATGGTCACCACGGGCACCTTCAGGAGTTTGCATAATTTGCCGAGGGATTCCGGCAGAACCGCCGTAGTCCCGCACAGCGAGTAGCGCGCCTCCGGGTAGATTACGGCGACGTCGCCGTTTTTGATCACCTGATGCAGTTGGCGCACCAGGACAATGTCGTTTGTAAACTTCCGCTTGCAGATACAGCCCACGTTTCGAAGCAGCTTTTCGCGGCCAATGAAGCCGTCGATGGCCACGACGTAGTTTGCGCGCTGCGGGAAGATCGCCTTCGTCGCAACCTTAAAGTCGAGAAATGCATTGTGGTTGCACAACAAAACATACGGAGCCTTCAGCCCCTCCGTGCGCACCTTCGAAATCTTCGCGCGGTGCTTCCATACGTCCGGGAGACTCAAAAGAATCGTAATGGGCCGCAGGTACCATTTGGTGCGCACCGGCGGCTTCGCCATGTCAAACCGTTCAAAGTTTCTGCAATCCATAAATCTTCCCTCTCCGACCAAGATGCCCCTATCATACCACAAAACGCCCGCGCAGGGCAACCCCCACGCGAGCGCTTTACATAAAACACATGAGCTCTGCAAAAAGGCAGCGCCCTATCCCACGCGGTGAACGCGCATGAGAATCTGCTTGTCGTTATAGATTGGATCGTCCGAGCCGACCCCGCAAAAATCCTTCCCGAACATATCGAAGAAATTCGCCTTTACACGGAACTCCGGAAGACGACCGACAACACGCTCGCCGTCCCACAGGAGGGACGTGTTGATAATCAGGCTCGTATCGCCGTTTGCGTCCATCGGGCTTCCGGTGGCGTTCATCGGGATTACGGCACAGCGCCCGTTGAGAAGCTCGCGAACCGTCTTGTCGCTTCGGCGGATGCGAAGATTCAAACCGCCCGGAGCCGTAAGGTCCGTATAGTTGTGGCTTGCGGTTTTTGTGTAGGGAACGTTGTATTTGGCGGCAACGCGCTTGTCGGAGTACCCGGTCTTGATCACTCCGTTCTCAACCAGGACAAGACGATCGTTTGGAAGAACGCTTCCCTCGCCGTCCCAGAACCGTGAGAACCAGCACTCCTTATCTCCCGCGTCATGCTCGAGCGTAAAGTCATCGGCGAACACTTTCTCCCCGATCTTCCCGCTGAGGCGCGAAGTTCCGAGAGCAAGGCCCTCCGCGTTCAACTCGCCCGCAAGCACCCCCGTCCGGCTGTAGTACTGCATGTCGAGAATGATCTCTTCCGGAATCTCCGCAACGGTCTCATAGTTGGCGAGATAAAGGTCCGCCATCGTGCGGAAGACGGTGCCGTCATCGGGCTTTCGGAGGTTGAAGCTAAACCCGCCGTCGATGATGTCGCGGCTGTCCTTATGCTTAAACCGAAAGCCGACGCCGATTGCATAATCCGTGTTCGAAAAATCAGTCCCGAGGTCGTTTTCAAGTGTGTCACACTGCCATTTCGCGTTCACGCCGCCCGTGAACGAAAAGTTGGGATACTTCTCCGTGAGATACTGCATGTACTCCATGCCCATGTCCATCAGCTCGCGGTCCGACACGGAACATTCCGTCTTGTCGCGGCTCCGCTTTCCGCCGTTTTCCGGCAGGAACTCGTACGGTCTTGCGCGCTCCGGAACGGCCTGCGCCCGGGCAAATCCTTCCGCATCGTCAATCTTTCCGCAGTGGTAATAGATGCCGACTTTGCCGTCGCCGTACACGCGGTACGAGCTCTCGATCTCGTTCTTGCGGGCAAATGCCTTCGCCTTGTTCTCTTCAAATGTCAGCTCGCTGAACACGCGGTGTGTTGTATGTTTCTCTTTAATCCCAGCCATGGTGCTTCCCCCTGATAATCGTTATATATTTCGTCATGATTCGCCCAAGCCTCCGTCCAATCAGCTGACCGAAAGCTTGCGCACGCGGATGCTCGGACCGCCGGCGGAAACCCGCACGGACTGGCCGAATTTGCCGCAGGTGTACGTGTCAAACAGCGTAAAATCCGTCCCGACTTTGTCGATATCGAACAACGTCTGGAACACCGAACCGGTCAGCATGCGGACGCGCACCGGCTCGCAGATTTTGCCGTCGCGGATGCGGTAGCACACGGAAGCGTTCATGACAAAGGTCGAGCTTCCCGTTCCGTTGTCCACCATGTAAACATAGATGCCGTCCTTCGTATCGGCGATGATATCCTCGAAGGAATCCGGGCCTGCCGCCATGTAGGTGTTGGTCATTCGCACGACCGGCGAGCAGCCGTAGTCCTGCGCCCGGCAGTTGCCGGTGAGCTCCTCCGAAAGCGCCGCTGCTGAATTCGAATCGTGCAGGCGCCCCGTGAGAACCCCGTTCGTAATCAGCTTCGTCTCGCGGGCTTTCGTGCCCTCATCGTCGTACGGAATATAGCCGTGGTTGGGCAGATCGCCGCTGTCGATGATCGTCACAAGGTCCGAACCGACCTTCTTGCCCATCACCCACTCATCGCGAAGCACCTTATCGTTGAGCATGAAGTCCGCCTCACTCTTATGGCCAAAGCTCTCGTGCGCGAACATCGCCGTCGTGATCGGCGAGAGAACGCAGGTGTACTCGCCGGGCTCAATCGGGGTGGCATTTTTCGCAAATTCTTTCCGCCCTGCGTCGGCTGGCCGTCCACAACGTACGTTATCCACGCGGTGGCCATACACATCTGGTAATCGTACACGATTGCGCTGCCCTTGCTTGAATAAAAGCTCTTCTTCATGTACTCGCCGCCGACTGTCGCAACCCTGGCGTTGATCTCCGGCGCGCTCTCCGCGGAAACGACGGCTTCATACTGTGAAAGCACGGAAAGGAAGCGGTCTCTTGCGATGTTCTCAAGCTTCACGTCCTCGTATTGGATGCGCTCGTCCGTGTTCACTTCCAAAAGCTTAATCGCCGGATGCTCCGCAATCTCCGGATTCGGCGTCGCAAGCTCCGCCAGCGAGTCGAGCTCCTTCTGAATCTCGTCGAGCTCGTTGGTCGAGGTCGTGTACCACAGTTTCCCGTCAAACACGCGGATGAGCGCGCCGCTCTCCGTGAGCATCCGGTCCGTCACCAGCTCGCCGTTGAATCTTACGAGCTGTGTGTAGCATTTCTCCTCGATCCGGACGTCGGCATACAGCCCCTCCGGAAAATGATACTTTTGTGACATATAGTGAATCCCCCTGTCAATATTTCGGTTTTCTGATTTCCCTTTTAACGCTTTTATATGGCCTTACTTCGACTCTCCGGCTTTCTCGCTTCGGTTCTTCCGGAACTCCCGCAACTTCGCGCGGTCGAACCAGCTCTTATCGCGGGATGCGACCTGCATGTTGTAGCCCTGCGGTGCGTGTACGTAGAAGTCCGCCAGCGCGAACAAGCCGATAACCATGCTGGCAAGAGAAATGTAGGTTCCGTAAGCACCGCTGTTGTTGCCGTTGATGTCCAGAATCTCCATGTTCTTCACCGGCCCGTTCCCGTGCCCGCCGATGCTGCAGAGATACTCCATCGCGCTGTCAACCTTCTCCTTCGGAACGCCTGTCTGTCTCGCAATGGTCTCACTGCCGGCAAATTCACCCTGCCGCAGCGAATACAAAAACGTCACCACGTCCAGGTTATCTCGGTCGGAAAGGAAAGCAAACAGCTTCCGCACATCGTCCGTGTCGGAGAACCATTTCTCGTACCCTTCCGCGTCGGTCGGCTGCGGAAGGAACAGGAAGAACTCCTTATCCTTCACAAGGCTCATGAAGCTTGCACTGATGTTGCTGACCACTGCGCTGGCCGTCCGCGAGATTTTCTCCTCCGAGTACGGACAATCAAAATACTCGCTCTCGTTGTTCGCCCAGGCCCCGATTTCGACACACCAGACAAGGCGTTTCACCGCGTCCACATATCTTCGCCAGCCGTCATCCTGCGGCGTGCCGTTTCGGACATCATCCCAGATTTTTCCGAATTTGGTCACCACCTGTTTCTCCATCGAGACGCTGCGATCCTGCCGCCCGTACAGATAATCAATGGAAACCCCGAAGTAATCCGCGATCCGCGGCAGCAAATCGCCGTCCGGATAGCTTCCGTTCTCCCACTTCGACACCGCCTGCGCGCTCACCCCCAGATGCGTCGCCAGCTGCTCCTGCGTAACCTTCGCTTCCTTGCGAAGCGCCTGTAATGATTCACCGAATTTCATGTTCTTCTCCTTCCGACTCCCGATGCACTCCGGCTGCCCGCTGCAGCGCCCGGTTGAACTACGATTCGCCTCTCGGTTGATTTATCTGCAGTATATCACAATTATCGGTTGTGCAAAAGCGCTAATTCAACGGGTAGTTTACTTTTCGGTGGAGTTTTCGGAGAATTTTCCACTGTAGGTTGAGCTAAGGTCAACTCAAACTTGATTTGGAACAGACAATTTGCAGGGGTGTGCCCCCCCGCAAAACAAAAGCCGGCCGGTGGAACTTTTTCCGCCGGCCGGCCCCAATCACTCACATATTCACAACTCACCCTCACTCATTCACGGCGGGCGCCAGATACATGACGACCGCCTGGCTGCCGTCGCCGGCGTTCACCGTGAGAGTCACGCGGAGAAGGCCGTCTGTCTGGGCGCCGATGGTTACCGAGAGGCCGTCGCCGCTCCAGGAAAGCTGACCGTTTTCAAACTTCATGTCCACGATAGCGTCGTGGAACAGGTCGCCGCCGAGAGCAACACGGGAACCGTCGATGAAGATATCGGTATTGTCCCCTGCCACCGAAGCGGAAACCGTTGCGTCGTTAAGGGCAACATAAGAGCTCTTCCAGTAACCCGCGAAGAACTCGAGAGCCACGCTGTCCTCAAGCTCCGCAGGAGCATAGACAACCGTCTTCTCCCGGGTGAAAACGACATCCGCAGCACTCCAGCGCAATCTCGTTTCGCTGAGCACTTCGAGGCGATCGCCGCCCTTTTCCGAACCGTCCTTGTCCGAGCCGTCCCCGTCCGAACCATCCTCCCCGAGGAAAAGATACGGCGCAGCCAGGCGCCACCGGCCGCTGCCGAGGGGCGTCGCCGAGAGGGCGGACGACAGGGTGTACGAGCCGTCCTCGTTCAGCTGAAGCGTCAGCGTGACACCGGCGCGATCCGCATACCACGCACCGTAATACGCATCCAAAGACACCGGCGCCTCCGTGGGCGTAGGTTCCGGAGAAGGTGTGGGCGACGGCGTCACAGCTTCCGTCGCGGTGGGAGACGGCGTCGGAGTGACATCCGATTCGTTTTTCTTATTCTTCTTGCCGCAGGAGACCGTGGTGAGCAGCACGCAAAGCAGCAAAACAAGCCAAAGCTTTTTCATTGTGCGCCTCCCTTCAGGAGCTCCTCAATCTGCGCGGTCAACTGCGCGATATACTCCTTGTATTCGGCAATCTTCGCCTCAATCGCCCGTGCCCGGACGGGCTTCGCGGACTGAAGCATCAGCTGCAGCTTTTCAACCATCTTTTCGTAGCTGCGGAGCTGCTCCTGCAGCTCGGCGATTGCCCCCTCGCGGGACTTTCGCATGAACCGAATCGTGACCGTGGCGCCCTGGGAAAGGGTCTGCTCCCCGGTGCGCAGGTTAGTCACGCGGCAGTAGAACGGGCCCTGCACCGTCGACGCCAAAACCGCCGGCGTGCGGTAGACCTGCCCGGTCCCGACGGTGACGTAGCCGTCTCCCGAAGCATTCGGCTTCACCCACTCGTACAAAAGCCGGTCATTGCCGCCGGTTATCGCCTCGCAGCGAAGCATTCCGCGCGCGGTCTCCCCGGCAAATGCCGTCACCGTTGCGTCCGCAGGCTGCACCGAAATCAGCGGCCGCGAGCCGTAGTAAACAACCTTCACAACCTTCGACCATGCGCTTTGATTTCCCCGCGCGTCGGTCACACGCACGATAAATTCACCCGGCACCGATACCTCAAGCGGATTGCAGTCCGGCAGACCGCTGGCCGCAGGAATCACGCGATTCGGGTCCTTTCCGGGCTTAGTGCCGGAGGAAGCATCCGCGGGATACTGCCGCCAATCGTAGTGGTATGGCGCCTCGCCGCCCTTCACGACAACGCCGATGACAGCGGGAGCGAAAGGCGAATCCGTAAGAATCAGCTGATCCGGAACCGACTCGATGACAGGTGCCTCGTACGCCGTGACGGAAGCATGCTCGGAATACGCATAGTTGCCGTCAATATCCTCAATCTCGAACCAGTAGCAGAAAGCTTCCGTGACAACCTTCGAATAAGTCGTGTCAGATTTATCGAGGTTCTCGAAATCTCCCACTCTGCCGTTTTCGTTGTAAAGCGCAATCCAAACCGGCGATTTCGCGGTGGAAATGTCAAAACCGATTGTTAACGTGAATTTGCCGTCATCCGCAAGAATACCGCCCGAAGGCTGTTGCGTAATCGGGAACTCCGAGATATCCACCCACGGGATACCGATGGCATCCTCCGACGTCTGCCCGCAGGCGTCCGTCACCACGCATTTGAAGTAGCCGTCCTTGTCCACATGATACGTAAACTTCTTCTCATTTGTCGGCTCCGAAACGTAAACCGACTGCAAAAGCTCCATCGCCTCCATATAGGAATGGGCGTCCGCATACGCGTCGAACTCATCAAAATCGCACCAGAACATCTCGAAGGTGTACGGCGGCTGGCCCGGATCCCACACCGTAAAATCCAGCTCGTACGTCGGTTTGTGTTCATTCAGCGTGACATAGTCCGGACCGCGGTACAGCGTCAGGTATTCCGCATCGAAAACGGAGGCGGACTCCGACGTCACGGTCTTCTTCTCCCGGTCCGTAACAACGCAGTAGAAGGCGCGCCCGATCTGCGTTCTGTCGATGGGCAGCGCAGCGGACGTCGCGCCGGCCAATTCATGCTTTTCCCCGGAGACCTCGTACCACCACTGATAGGTGTACGGCGGTTCGCCGCCCTTCGCCGCAACCTGAAGGAGCGCCGTTTCCTTTCCGCGCATGTTCACGCTCTTCGGCTGCTCCGCAATCTGCAGCGGAATCAGCGAGCGCACGCTTGCGGAAGTCACGGTTTTCCCGAGGCTGTCGGTAACGCGGCAGAAGTATTCGCCGGCCTCCGAAACATCATACGAAGCCTCGGAACCCGCACCGACTTTGGACGCGCCGAGTCGGAATTCCGCGGGGAGAGAGGAAGGATTTGCCGCCCTCTTTGCATAGGTGGTAATGCCCTGCTTTTTAAAGGTTGCCTCCGTGATATCGGCAATCCCGCGAAACAGCGAGCCCGACTTGCTCCCGGCTTCGGCCAGAGCATCCTTAAGCGCCGCAAGATTCTTCGTCTCCGTCGAATCGCCCACGCGGAACCACTCATACGTATACGGCGGCACGCCGCCTTCCACGCCGATGGTCAGGCGGGACAATACGCCGTCGCCTGCGGAATCATTGCTGCATTTCAGTTCTTCCGTGATGCGGAGCTCCGACGTCGCGGCCTGCACCTTGCGAAGCCCTGCGAAAAATTCACCCGTAACCGGAATGACCGTCGTCTCACTCTTCCCGCACCGGGTGCAGGTAGTAACTTTCTTTCCTTCCCGAAGGCCCTTCGGCGCCGTGGTTTCCGTCTTCCAGTCGTGCCCGAG
>CADAHQ010000038.1:0-4057 GCA_902787715.1 uncultured Lachnospiraceae bacterium | reverse complement strand
CCGCAGGCAGAGCATTTCGTTCCGTCGGAAAGACCGTTCTCCGTGCAGGTTGCGGCCTTGCCGGCCACCGTAACCGGCTTGTGGGCGCTCTTTGAAATCGCGCGGATCTGCTTCTCGTTGCAAATCACGCAGGTGCGGGACTCCGTCCCCTCCTCGGTGCAGGTGGCGCGCTTTGTCACCGACCAGCCCTGCAGGTAGAGATGGTTTCCCTTCTGCTTGTGTTCCTCCATGGTATCCGCATTCACATCCCAGTACTCCTGCCCGCACCGACGACAGCGCCAGACAACCTGGACAACTTTCAGCGTGTTGACCTCCACAAACTCCCAATCGTGTTCGTCGTCTTCATGCCCGGCTTCTCCCGGGGTACCGCATCCGGTTTTCGGCGGATCCGCAAACGCTGTTGACATCAATAAAACAAGTGTCAACACGGCGACAACCGGAATCAGTAACAACCTTTTTCCTTTGTTCATACGCTTCCTCTTTCTCTGTCTCTTTTCCTCTTCTTCCTTCATCCGGGCCGGATGAAAAAGAATAGAATAAGTGTACCACATTTTGCAAAGTGAATCAAGTTTTTGCAGGGCCCTGCCGGCCCATTTGCAACCCTTGCGCGGCTGTGGTAAAATAAAAGGAGCAGAGAGGAGATTCCTATGCGCATCGATACCCCGACAAATGCATCCGCACCTCGGAGCGCACCTAAGCGCACACCGCACAGCGCAGGACGAGGCACACGACATATCGCACGGCTGCTTGCAGCGGTGTTTGGGTTTGTTGCGGTCTGCACGGACGGCCTCGCCGTCGCCGCATCCCTCACAGGGAAGCCTCTGGTTCAGCAGGACAAGCCGCTTGTGGTGGTCTCCATAGGAGACTCATATTCGTCGGGTGAGGGTCTCGAAGAATTCGAGAAGGAGGTCGCTCCCGACGGGGACACCGCAGAGGCGGAGCGAATCATTGCGCATCGCTCCCTGCAGTCCTGGCCCGGGCAACTGATTTTCACGGATGCCTCCGGCGCGACGGTTCAACTGAAGGACTGCTACTGTCCTCAGGCCCTCGATGACACTCCCGGGCAGAACGCCCCCCAGACGCTGACCGGCAGGGAACGCCGCGGCGTCTATTGGTATTCCGCGGCCGCCTCGGGCGCTACGACCAGACAGTTGAACGCCTCGCACCCAAGACTTCTCGACAAATTCTACCTTCTCCCGCCGCAGTGCAATATCTTCCAAAAACTTCCGGCGAAGCCCGACTATGTGACCGTCACCTTCGGCGGAAACGATGCGAATTTCAGCGAAGTGGTTGCGGCCTGCATTGCGCTTCCCAAGGGAAACACCCTGGAGAAGCTGCTCGATGACATCTGGGAAGAATTTTACGACGGCACTCGTCTTCAGGGCAGCATACAAACCAGACTGCGAGATTTGTATACGCAGGTTTGCGCAACCGCAGGTCCGCAGGCGAGCGTGATTGTGGCCGGATATCCGCCCCTCTTAAGCGCAGGCGGACTGCTGATCAGCAGCAAGGAGGCAAAGCTCGTAAACGACTCCATCCGTGAGTTTAACCGGCAGATTGAGCTTCTTGTGACGTCCTGCCGTGAGGAACAGGGGATGAATATATATTATGTCTCGGTGGAGGAGGAATTTGCCGGGCATGAGGCGTACACGAGCGACCCGTACCTCTTCCCGGTGGTTTTCAACGGGGACATCGACTCCTTCAAGGACCTGACGCAAAAAGGCCTGGTGCACTACCGCTCCATGCACCCGAACGAAAAAGGCGTCGCGGCGTATGCCCGCTGCGTACAGAAGAAAATCGACGAGCTGGAGCAGGCGAAAAAAGCGCAGAAGCAGACCCGCTACCCCGCAGGCTACCGCGCTCCGCGGATTTTATTTGACATTCCGAAGCACCATTACGAACTAACGGCCTGACTGCTTAACAGCAGGACCTGCTTTCGAAACCACATTCCGACCGAACAATAAGGGCGCCCATTCGGGCGCCCGTTTTGCATGGAAACTGCATCAGTTGTCAAGATTTGTCAAATATAGTCCATGTGAAACTGCCGCCCGAAAGAACGACGAGCTCGCTGACCTCGGCGCCGGTGGTCGCGTCCTTCTCGCAAACCATCAAAACGTCGTCTTGCATAAACAGTCGGTAGCTGTTCTCAGTCTCTCCCGGAAGCCTGTAACACTTCCCGTTTTGAATGTCCCAAACGAGGATAAATCGCTCATCCTCCCGGGGCGGATACCCTGCATTGGTCATGCACAGCTCCGGATGGCCGTCGCTGTTTAGGTCTGCGAAAAAGGCATTTACCGGTTCCAGGTACTTCTGCCGGTGACCGTCCGAATGGAACCACCACACCCATCCGTTCTGAAGCCTGAAGGTGTATTCCGAAAGGCCCGGTACCACCACTTTCCGCGGCGCATCGGCCTTTCCCGTGCTCTCGTCAAACCAGGTCCAGGTTCCCCTGTTCGAAATAGGAGCCTCCACGGACTCCGGCTCCTCGGGAGCGTCGTCCACGACATAGACAAGCTTTCCGTCGGAAATCGCAACATGCCCGTACACGGCGTCCTCCATAAGTTCCGGCTCCCACGAAGTCTCACTGCTACCGCGGCGAAGAATCGTCATTTTGCCGTCCTTCCGGGTGACGTAATACGTGTAATCGTCGCTTCCGAGCCCATACTGCTCATGATTCCGGAAGTCCAACACCGTAATATACGTCCGGACAATTCCGTCTCCCTGGCTGTAAATCACGCAGAAATCAGGGTATCCGTCGCCGGTGATATCGTCGACAAATGCATTCCTCGCATACACTTTATTCAGCAACTCTTCCCCGTTCTCCGTCGCCTTCACGCGGAAATCTTCCCAGACAAACTTCACCTCGGGAAACGCAGCAATCACCAGGCTTTCCATCCCCTTGTCATCTTTGCGTTCCCGTAATTCCTCCAGCCCGCGCCACACATACGGAAGCGGGGCGACAATCGCCTTCGACTCGCCGGTCAGCTCGTCGGTTATCCGAAATACGTACCGTGGTTCGAACGAATTCTCCGTCCCTGTCGGCGAAGGCGCCTCCCCCGTGGGCGAGGCCGCCTCGGGCGTCGGAGTGCTTGTATTTTCGGGTGTCGGTGACGGGGTTATTGTCGTCTTCTTCCCCGAACCGTCAGAATCGGACCGTCTTCCTCCGAGCACCGCACGAATCAACGCCGCTGCACCGAGGATGCACAAAATCAGAACAACGATCTGAACGGGGCGTAGTTGCATCTGCCGTTTGTTTTCCATGTTGACCTCCCGGGAACCTACCGCACAATCTCGTCAATGGTCGAGATTGTGGTAAATGCGCCGCCCTGACGGCTGATAATCTCCTTGATCTTCGGGAGCTCAAAGTAGTTCACGTAGCAGATGACCGTCTTGTTCTCGCCGTAAATCAGACCGTAGGAGTTCATAATCGTGCACGTCTTGCCCAGCTCTTCGCGGATGGCGTCCGCGAGGCCCTTCGCGTCCTGCGTAATCATGGTCACCTGCTTGACAGCCTCGAAACGGTCCGTAAAATGGTTGATGACCGACGTCGCAACCACGTACACAAGAAGGCTCATGAGCGCGGCATTCCGGTTAATCAAAAGGAACACCGCAAGGTACACACACGCGTTAAATCCAATCAAAAGATAGGTCATGCTGAAGCTCCGCCCGGTCTTGTTCGAAAGCTTGCTGACCACAATATTCGCAAAAATCTCCGAGCCGTCGATACATCCGCCCCCGCGCAGAATCAGCGAAAGCCCGGCGCCGAGAATCGCGCCGCCGAACACCACCGCCAGAAAATGCTCCGTATTCAGCTCAAACGGAATCTTCTCAAACAGCTCAAGCCCCACGGTGTACACCGCGGAACCCCACACGGCCCGCAGGCCGAAGTTTTTTCCCAAAAGCAAAAAGCCCAGAATCAGAAACGGCGCGAAAATCGCGGCAACGCACACCGAAAGATTCCACCCCGACAGCTTGCTGGTGATGATGGCGATGCCCGCCGTCCCGTAGTCGATGGCATCGTTGGGAATCAGGATGCACACAACGGAAAAGCTCGCCA
>CADAHQ010000037.1 GCA_902787715.1 uncultured Lachnospiraceae bacterium | reverse complement strand
TGCGATTGCCTCCAGATTGTCCTTGTCCATGGCTCCTCCTTTCTCAGTTTGAAAGACCTTTCACTAATAAAATGCGGCAACAGTGAAAAAGATTACAACGTTTTTCTCTTTTGACCTCTCTAAAAGCGCCTGACAGTTGCCGATTTCCATCTGCAGCCGCAAGGCGCTTTTCGTTGTTGTTCAGATTTCGATCTCCACCGATAATATCGTCACAAACTCTCCCGGTTTCACCGGAACCGCAATTCCGCCCGGAACTCTTCGTCAGTACTGGAGAGTTTCAGTGTAAAGCCGTTCATTGCCGCCGCGCGCTCGGCGATGGAGAGCCCGAGGCCGCTGCCGCCTAAGTTGCTGCGGGCTTCCTCCCCGCGCACGAACGGTGTAGTGAGGTTCCCGACGTCAACCTTTTGCTTTACCGTGTTGGTGACTGCCAGCCTTCTGCCGTCTATTTCGGCCTTGATGACACCGTGCTCCGGGGTGTATTTTACGGCGTTGGAGATGAGGTTCTCGACAATGCTCTCAAAGGTTGTGCGGTCTGCCTTGACGGAGGCGCTGCCCTCCGCGCTGTGCGTGATCCCCTTCTGATCAAGGAGCGGACCGTATTTTTTCAAGGACTCTGCCGCGACGGACAAGACATCGATCGTCTCGGGCTTTCTGCTTCGCTCCTCCATCGTGTTAAGGAACAAAGTGCGGTTAATGATGGAATCGGTAAAGCCGACATTGGCCAAAATGGCGTCGAGGTAACGATTCTTTTCCTCCTCGGTCAGATCCACCTCTTTGATATTTTCCGCATAGCCGCCGATGGCCATAAGCGGTGTTTTGATGTCATGCGCCAGACGGTTGGTCAGGTTCCTCTGGTAATCCTCCATGGCATATTTTGCCTTATCGTTTACAATCCTGCGCCAGCAGATCAGCGCAGTCAAAAGATACACTGCAAGGCATATCGGAATGACGAACTTCAGGTCATACTTTACAACCTCCGGGGCATTACAATCCACGATATTGTACAGGCAAATCCAATACTCTTCATCGGCAAAAAAGAGGCGAAATGTGCGGCAGGCACGAATTATCCCGCCTTCCTCCGTGATTCGGGTGCCGTCCCAAATGACATCCTTGTATGCACTCTCCATCACTTCCGAATCCTCACCGATAAAATTGAAGAGAGAGTACACGCAAGGGTATCCGTTGTTGCTAAACTCAACATACTCATAGCGTTCATCGGCTATCGAAATATCAAACGATCTGGACTCTACTGTAACAGCTTCAAAAAAGTTATTTTTCGCGGTATTCATCTCCTCGAGAAGTATCATTCCTTTAGCGGGAATAAATGTGCGCTCCTCTCTGTTTACGTACGCGCTCTCCATCGTAAGGCTGATAGAATATTCTGAATTCTTTCCGGGTTTTCTTCCGACAAATTCCCTGTAGTCATCATACAGACGCTTTATCTCCGGAATGTCATCCGATTCCTCACAGATATAGTTTCCCTCATCCGCCGCATCCTCGCCGAGCTTAAGATACGCCTGCAGAGTCCTTCGACTCGACATGACCGGGTTGCGGTCTTTGTCGTATGCGAACGCAATGGCATGACACCCTTCCGCATCACTTGTTAACGACGGTTCACTGTTTTCTTCATCAAACAGCGGCAAGCGTATCCGAAAGCTCGCATATCGGGTGAGTATGCATCGAAGATCCGCCAAAGTATAGTTGTACTGCGGGTTTCTCTCCTGAGAGAGCAACTTCCGCACTCGGGTTTCCGTGTAATCCAACTGCTCAAGGCACCGATCTACCATTATGCTGATCCTGTATCGGCGAACCTCGAATACAAATGCGGCGCAAAGAGCCGTCACGATTGCGAAGGTCACGATCAGCGTGCGCAATGCGGTCCTCCGCCTTCTCTTTTTTATCTTTCCGATCATTGTTTCACACTCCTTTATGACTCCGTCAGCCGGTACCCTCTCCCGATGACGGTATGAATCTGACTGCCGGCGGTTCCGAGTTTTTTTCGAAGACGCTTTATATTGTTGTCCACAACGCGGTCCACGCCGAAGAAATCCTGTCCCCATGCGTTGTTTAAAAGCGTATCCCGGCTCACTACCCACCCCTGATGCCTCATGAGGAAACCGAGGACGGCAAATTCCTTCGGCGTCAGTTCCACCTCTGCACCGTCGACGCAGCAGACCAGTTTATAGGTGTCCAATGTTATCGCTCCGCAGGATATGACGCTGTCCGGGATTCCCTCGCTGCGCTTGATCATGGCGGAGCATTTTGCATAAAGAGCAGAGAGAAGAAAGGGCTTTACGATGTAGTCGTCACAGCCGAGCTCATAGCCGTGAAGAATATCCTCCTCGAGTCCTCTTGCCGTCAGGAAGATTACCGGGATATCGCTGCGGCGCCGGATGCTTCGGCACACGGCAAATCCATCCGCTCCGGGAAGCATGATATCCAAAAGCACAAGGGAGTACCCCGCAAGCCCGCCCTCGACGACCGCAAGCGCATCCGCTCCGTTGTTCACCGCGACAATCTCCGCCCCCTTGCTCTCAAAATACTTCTTCGTCACTTCGCAGATCTGAAGGTCATCCTCAACCAGCAATATCCTCATAATCCCAACCGCTCCTTTGCTCTTTGCGCATATCATACCACGGCGATGTAACATTCCTATATCATTTTGCGATGATTTCCGTAACATTTTCATAGCAAAAGGGCCCCGCGCATACCGCGGGACCCATGTTTTGTGTATCACCCGATGCGGAACACCTTCGCACCGTGCGCGGGGATCGCGATGCGGAACTCATCTGCAATCGTCACGGTCGCACCGCTCCAGAGTTCCGTTGCAAGGCTGCCCGTCGGAATGTCCTCCAGTTCCTCCAACGCAAACGCAAACTCCCCGTCCTGCTCGCCTGCATTGAACATTGCAATGTACCGGCCGCCCGTGCAATCCTCCGCTGCCCACAGGATATACTCTGTTCCGCTGGTCTTTCTTCGGAAGATCTGTCTTGCATTTCTCGAGCGGGCATGCATCGTGAGGACCGCCTCGTTTTTGATCAGGCGCATCGTAAAATCGTCGAATCCCGTCATCTCCCCGCCGATCATAAGAGGCGAGCGCATGATGCACCAAAGCGTCATCATCGTGATCTGCTCATTTTCCGTGAAGGCGGTTTTGTTGTTTTTGTCATAATCCTGGCGGATCGGGCCGATGGGCAGCATGTCCGCATCCGGATAATGCCCCGCGCCTGCGTGGACGCTCCATTTTTCGGCGCGCTCGAACATGGCGTACAGAAGCTTCCAGTCGTCCCAGAAGTCATCGGTGATGCGCCACATGTTCGCCGTCTGCTTGTACAGTTCGGCCTTCTCAAGGAGCGCCGGCCCAGGCGAAAGCGAAAGCACCATCTCCCGTCCGCAGCCGTTCAATGCTTCCGAAAGCATGACCAACTCCGCCTCCTCGTGCGGGAGCTCCCTGCAGATGTCGTCGCATTTGATGAAATCGACGCCCCACTCGGCGTAAAGCTTGAAAATCGAGTCGTAGTACGCCCTGCCGGTCGCATCCGGCGTGACGCCGTACATGTCCGGGTTCCATTGGCAAATGCTGTTGAACCTCGCCGCGTCGCGCGCGGTCTTGTCCGTCCCGAGGACGGGAAGGTTTCGGTGTACCGCCTGGCGCGGAATGCCGCGCATGATGTGGATCCCGAACTTTAGGCCTAACGAGTGCACATGCTCCGCAAGAGGGGCAAATCCCCGCCCCTCCACCGCCGAAGGAAAACGGTTGGGCGCCGGTAGAAGCCGCCCGTACGCATCCATGCACAGATCCGCGAACGGTCTGTACTCATGACTGACGGCGCCGGGCTCATACCACTGGATATCTACCACCACATACTCCCATCCGTACTGTTTGAGATTCGCTGCCATGAACTCCGCGTTCCGGCGCACTTCCTTCTCGGTCACGGCCGCGCCGTAGCAATCCCAGCTGTTCCACCCTCTCGGGGCGACTGTCGGTCTGTACATTCTCATTCCTCCGTTTTGTTTCTTTCCTTTGCACCGGCGAAAAGGCCCTTAGTATCCGAGGAATTTTCGCAGCTCCTCGTTGGGAAGAAGGTCTTCCTTGTAAAGCCCGAACGATCTGCCGGGGACGATCTCCAGATAGCGGTCCAAAAACTCCGAATAGGTTTTTGCCGCAAAGCAATTCGGCGTGATGAAGAACTCCCGACTGCCGCCCGTCGTCCGGTCTCCGGCCTGCACATACACCTTGTAATCACCGGTCTTCAGCTTGTAGAAGTTGTATCTCTCCAGATTCCATCCGTGAGCGTCCACATGTCCGAACGGAACCTCGTACAATGCCACGACCGGATTGGCCCTGAGCGCGGCATCCCGGTAATTGTTCGCCACCTGCTCGATGAAACTCTCCGCGGAACTGCATTCACACACGTAATCCTTGGCGCTTCCTTTGTATCTTTCCGTAAACTCCCAATCCCCGTCTACCTGCCTGATCGCAAATCGACAGTTGCCATGCTCCTTAAGCACCTTCTTATCAAGCCAGCGGTACTCCGCCTTGACAATGCCATATGCCTTCTCGAGATACGGTTCTATGTCCATACCCAGGCTGAATTTAACCTCCGGGTTGGAGTTTTTCACGGACTCCTCCGCGTACGTACAAAGGAAATCGATGAACTCATCGGCAGTGCTTCCGTCCTTCCATTCCCGGACTGTTTTGTCGCCCAAAAACGTTCCTTCATCCTGCCCGAAGACATACTTTCCGTGCTTGGGAACAATCTCCCACACGCCCGGTTTCCGCATCTGCGTTACGGTTGCCCAGGGGTATTTTGCACGAAGTTTTGCAAGCGCCTTTTCGTAGTAAACATTGATGTCGGTCCCGTATCGAAGCAACTCCGGATCCGCCACCGGATTTCGGTTCCGTTTCCGTTCCAGGTTTCTCTCTTTTTCGCGTTCCTGCTCCCGCTCAAAGATGTCATCGGGACCGAGTGCCGTCCACGCCCAAACCTTGTCCATGCTGTAGCACGCAAGCGCAGGGGCATAAATGAAAGTACCTTTCCCCCGCGAAAGCACATCCCATCTGCCGACCGCCAGTCTTCCGGTCTTCAGCACCAGAAGGCAATACTGCTCGCTCTTTGGGTATCTCCGGTCCGCGAAGGACTTGAAATGCCCGATTTCCACAGTGTAATCGCCCTCTTCCTCCTCCTTGAAATGGATTCTTCCGATATTCTCATTCTGAAGACATTCGGAAAGGTCATATTGTTCCAGAGCATGCCACTTTGCCACATCCTCTGCAGGCACCGTGTCCGCGGTCCCCCGGATGAATTGACCGTCCGCATTCTTTTTCTGATAGTTTTTCGGGTACCAGGAACCTCC
>CADAHQ010000036.1:6913-11375 GCA_902787715.1 uncultured Lachnospiraceae bacterium | reverse complement strand
GAAAATTGTCCGAAAACCGCTTGATTCTCCCACGCGGTTCCGCTATAATGAAAAAGGATTCGGGGGCTTCGGCCCCCGATGATCGGAAAGTCATTGTAACGGAGGATGTGTCATGAAGATGCAGTCGTTAAAGCAGGTATTACAGAATAACGCATATCCCGGACGCGGGATTGTTATAGGCAGATCAACGGATGGAAAAAGTGCCGTGACTGCCTATTTTATTATGGGTCGAAGCGTGAACAGCCGCAACCGCGTGTTCGTCACGGACGGTGAGGGCATCCGCACGCAGGCGTTTGATCCTTCGAAGCTGTCGGATCCGAGCCTGATTATTTACGCGCCGGTCCGCGTGCTCGGCAACAAGACGATCGTTACCAACGGCGACCAGACCGACACGATTTACGAGCTGATGGACAAGCAGCAGACCTTTGAGCAGTCCCTTCGCGGCAGAGAGTTCGAGCCGGATGGGCCGAACTACACGCCCCGCATCAGCGGTATCATGCATGTGGAGAACGGCACGTACAACTATGCGATGTCGATTCTTAAGAGCGACAACGGCGATCCCGATTCCTGCAACCGCTTCACCTTCGCGTACACGAACCCGAAGGCCGGCCAGGGCCGCTTCATCCACACCTACATGGGCGACGGCAACCCGCTCCCGAGCTTTGAGGGCGAGCCGGAGCTTGTGGACATCGACGGCGACATCGATGCATTTACCGAGCTTGTATGGAACAGCTTAAACGAGGACAACAAGGTTTCGCTGTTCGTGCGTTTTATTGACATCGAGACCGGAAAATATGAGACGAGAATCGTCAACAAGAACGTTTGATTGCGGAAACGAATTTCCGAAGGAATCATAGAAAGAGGCAAGGAAAATGAACGAACTGGAACTCAAGTACGGATGTAACCCCAACCAGAAGCCGTCCCGTATCTTCATGGCGAACGGCGGCGAGTTGCCGATCAAGGTTTTGAACGGCAAGCCGGGTTACATCAATTTTATGGATGCATTTAACGGATGGCAGCTGGTGAAGGAGCTCAAAAAGGCCACGGGCCTTCCGGCAGCCACGTCCTTCAAGCATGTTTCGCCCGCGGGCGCAGCAGTCGGCCTTCCTTTGACCGATACGCTCCGCAAGATTTACTGGGTGGACGATCTCGGTGAGCTTACGCCCCTCGCAAGCGCTTACGCGCGGGCCAGAGGTGCGGATCGCATGTCCTCCTTCGGCGATTTCATCGCTCTTTCCGATGTTTGCGACGTTTGCACCGCGAACATGATCAAGAGAGAGGTGAGCGACGGTATCATCGCTCCCGGCTATGAGCCTGAGGCTCTGGAGATTCTTTCCGGCAAGAAGAAGGGCAACTACAACGTGATTCAGATTGATGAGTCCTACGTTCCCGAGGCACTCGAGCGCAAGCAGGTGTACGGCATCACCTTCGAGCAGGGCCGCAACGAGCTCAACATCAACGACGAGCTTTTCGCGAACATCCCTACGAAGAACAAGGAGCTTCCGGAGCTCGCGAAGATTGACCTGATCATTTCCCTCATCACCCTCAAGTACACGCAGTCCAACTCCGTTTGCTACTGCAAGGGCGGCCAGGCCATCGGTATCGGTGCCGGACAGCAGTCCCGCATCCACTGCACTCGCCTTGCCGGCTCGAAGGCCGACAACTGGTGGCTTCGTCAGTCGCCGGAAGTTNNNNCTTGACACCATCGGCCGCGCGGACCGCGACAACGCCATCGACCTTTACATCGGCGAGGACTACATGGACGTTTTGGCCGAGGGCAAATGGCAGAACATTTTCAAGACGAAGCCGGAGGTATTTACCGCGGAGAAGAAGCGTGCATGGCTTGACAAGAACACCGATGTTGCACTCGGTTCCGATGCGTTCTTCCCCTTCGGCGACAACATCGAGCGCGCTTTCCGAAGCGGCGTAAAATACGTTGCAGAGCCCGGCGGATCCATCCGCGATGACCTTGTAATCCAGGCAGCGGACGACCACGACATGGTGATGGCATTTACAAAAAGCGTACAACAAGAGCCCTCGGGGGTCGGCGGCGCGAACAAAACTCGCTTCGCCGGCTTGCCGGGGGCTCGTCGACTCTTTGATTTTGCGATTACCAGGGCAGAATCTGCTTTTCCAGGCTGCGGAGCTCCGCGCGGCGTTCCCGATAGTCGGGGAGCACGGACTCCACATGCGCCCAGAAGGCGGCGCTGTGGTTTAATTCGATGCGGTGGCAGAGCTCGTGAACGATGACATAGTCCTGTAAGCGCGGAGGCACCATCAGAAGCTTCCAGTGGAGGTTGATGTTTCCGAGAGCGCTGCAGCTGCCCCAGCGCGTCTTGGTTTCCTTGATGGTAAGCGTGTTGTACGAAACGCCCAGCGCTTCGGCAAATCCATCCAGCCGTTCCCGGAACACCTCCGCCGCGTAGCGTCTTCCCCACCGGGAGACCAACATCTTGCAGGTGTCTGCGGGAAGGGAGGCACCACGAAGGAGCAGTTCCGCCTCGCCGCCCCGGTCGTGGAGCGTCACGGTGTAATTCTTCGCAGAAGGGTCCGTTGCGAGCCGCAGACGCAGGCTTCCGTTTCCGAAAGGCAGGAGAGCGCCGTCGAAATAGTGGGTCTCCGGGCGGCTCGATTCCTCGCGGGCGAGGGCAATGGCCTCAAGCTTTTGGAGAATCCAGTCGCGATGGGTGGCAATGGCCTTCTCGATATCCCGTGCAGGGCAGAAATACGGCGCGCGAACCACAAGCTCGCCGGTGTCCTTGCACTGCAGGCTTAAGGTGCGGCGGTGGCTCCGGTACAGGGTGTAGGGGATGCCGTCGAAGACGAGAGACTCTTTCTTTACAGGACGATGAATGCCAAACATACGGACTCCTTTCACGACTAAGAATGTCGCAAGATTATTATAGCGGATTCTTGCAGAAAATGACAGTGAACATTTCCTTTACCTAAACAGTACATTCAATCGTTGGATGTACCGGGATAATTATAATCGCCTTGATGGAGAGCTGAATAAGCACTTTCCATCAAGGCGTTGGTTTTGACATTGGAAAAAGAAGGATTGGTTGAAGAAAGTGGTGGCCTGTGGTAAAATGTCCCCGATGAAACGGATTGTAGTCTATTTTTAATGGTTTTTTAATTTTTTCTACCTTTTTATTTAAGCTTCGGGCGGTATGATAGGCACGTAATCAAGAGAAACGCGCTTGTGGAGCGCGGGGAGATACGAATCAAAACTATCATACGAAACCGGGTAAGACCGGACAGCCCGATGAGGCGGAAAGGTGAGATTATGGAAAGAGCAGAAAAGATTCAGAAGCTTTGTCTGAAGATGAATGTGAGTGAGCAGGAAGCGGATGCAGCGCTCCGCGCATGTGGCGAGGATATCCTCGATGCGGCGCTGTACCTCGAAGCCCTCGGGCGTGTGAGAATGCCCAGTGGCGGTGCGTATTCCGAGACTCCGAACATGGAGAGAGGCCCGCAGCCGCAGCCCCAGAGGCATGCGAGCGAATCCTTCGGTGAGGCGCTTCGCCGGTTCGGCCGCTGGTTCATCGACTTGCTTAAGAAGGGAATGGAGAATTACCTCGAGGTTCGTAAGAACGGCGAGACGAGCTTCAAGATTCCGCTTACGATTTTTGTGATTTCGTTGTTTACGCCGTTGCTTCCCCTGATTGTGGTTCTGATGATCATCGGTTTGTTCTTTGACTACGGATATCACTTCTCGGGTCCGAACCTGAACGAAAACGGCGCTTACAACAAGGCCGCAGCAGGCTGCAGCAATGTGGCGCGTGACATCAAGGTGAGCTTCACCGAGGGCGCAAGAAACTGCGGTAACGGCGGCAACGGCGGATGCGCAGGCGGCCAGGGCGGAAACGGCGGCTTCACAGGCGGCAACGGCGCGGCAGGTGCTGCGGGCAACCAGGCAGGCGACGGCGCTGACGGCGCAGACGCTGAGTAATTCTTAAGATTGAAAAACGGCGGATGCGGTTCCCCACGGTGGTGAGCACAGGGAACCGCGATACGCATTTTACGGAGGAATCATGGCAACAAAGGTTTTGATTGTGGAAGACGAGGAACAGATTGCAAGATTTGTGGAGCTGGAGCTTCGGCATGAGGGATATGCGACGGGCAAGGCAGCGGACGGAAGAACCGGGCTCTCCATGGCGGAGAGCGGGGAGTACGACATCGTGCTTCTCGACATCATGCTTCCGGAGCTGAACGGCCTGGAGGTTCTTCGGAGACTTCGCAAAACCTCGGAGATTCCGGTGATTCTTCTGACCGCGCGGGATTCGGTGATGGACAAGGTGTCCGGTCTGGATCTCGGTGCGGACGACTATGTGACGAAGCCCTTTGCCATTGAGGAGCTTTTGGCGCGCATCCGCGTGGCCATGAAGAAAAAGGGCGGCGCGGCGAAGGACGACAGCGGAAAACTGACGTGGCGGGAGCTTACGCTGGATCCGGCCGCGTA
>CADAHQ010000036.1:0-6903 GCA_902787715.1 uncultured Lachnospiraceae bacterium | reverse complement strand
TGTTGCTTACGAACAAAAACATCGTGCTCGGCCGCGATACGCTGCTGCAGAAGGTCTGCGGTTACGACTATGTGGGCGAGACTAACGTGATTGACGTGTATATCCGCTATCTGCGGGCGAAGATTGACGAGCGCTTCGGCATTCACATGATACAGACGGTGCGCGGCGTCGGCTACGTGATTAAGGACGAGTGAGGGAGAGAAGAGAGGAAAGGCTATGGGAAAACGGAACAAGAATTTTCCGCCTGAGCCGGAGTACGGAATGGGCGGAGTGCCGCAGGGCATCTATCCGCTGGATCCGCCCGTGTCGGAATCCCCTGTGTACGGCGTGCCTCTGCAGGAGCCGTATCCCCAGGGAATGATGCCCCGGGTGGGGTACCCGCAGGCAACGCTTCTCCCCGCGGACGGTTCGGGCAATGTGCCCCCGGTGCCGAGCAAGCGCGTGGTGAAGGAGCAGAAGAAGCGTGCGGGTTCCATCGCCGGCAAGATTCACCACATGGAGATCCGGAGAATGTTCTTCGGGTACTTCTGGCTGAATCTGATTTTGATTGTGACAACATGTCTTGCATATGTGCACCAGCAGGCTTCGGACGCGGGCTTCTCGCTTCGCAAGATCCGCGATATCGAATTGACCGGCAGAAGCGTGAGGACCCTTGCCCTCACGATTACCACAAAGGCCGGAGAGCTTACGATCGTGCCGGGGGGCCTCCTGTGGCTCTTTATCAACATCCTTGTAGTGCTCGGTTGCTTTGAAGCGCTGTCGCTTCTTCGGGTTATTCTCTTTGACCGCTTCCCGATTCGCCGGCGCTTAAAGCCACTGCGGGAGATGGCCGAGACGGCGCAATCCTTAAGCAACGCGCAGTGGAACGAGGAAAAACTGCAGAATCTTACGTACGCCATCAGCCATATCGATGCCGAGTCGCCTTCGGACCACGTCCGTACCAACGACCGCGAGCTGACCGGTATGGAGCAGGCGGTGAACGACCTGATCGACCGCATGCGCCAGGCGGCGCGGGAGCAGACGCGCTTTGTAAGCGACGCTTCCCACGAGCTGCGCACCCCGATTGCGGTAATCAAGGGCTACGCGGACATGCTGGACCGCTGGGGCAAGGAGGACAAGGAAATCCTGGAGGAGGCCATCGCGGCCATCCGCAGCGAGTCCGACCATATGAATACCCTTGTGGAGCAGCTGCTGTTCTTAGCGCGCGGTGACGCGGGACGCCAGAAGCTGACGCTTCAGAAGATGTCTCTTACGGCCATCATGAAGGAAGTTCATGAGGAGTCCGAGATGATTGACAAGAACCACACCTACGAGTTTGTTCCGGGCGCCGGCGAGGTAATCTGCTACGGCGACCCCGCGATGCTGAAGCAGTCCATCCGCATCCTTGTGGACAACGCCGCCAAATACACCACCGTCGGCGACACCATCACGCTCCGCGTGGGTGTCAACCAAGAGCTTCGCCCGTTCTACTCGGTGCAGGACAACGGTGTGGGCATGAGCTCCCACGATGTGGAGCATATCTTCGAGCGGTTCTACCGCTCCGACACGGCGCGCAACAGTAAGACCGGCGGCACCGGCCTCGGCCTTGCCATCGCCAAATGGATTGTGAACCGCCACCACGGCACCATCATGGTGCAGAGCCGTCCGGAGATCGGAACGCGCTTTACCATCATCCTGCATGCGCAGGAGAACACGTTTAACGACGCGGTGGTCATCGGCGCGTAAGTGCCGGCATATAAAAAGAAAATGAATTTGCCGTAGGAAGCAGCCCGAGGAGGGCTGCTTTTCGGGCGTGAAGGGATGAACGATGGTTTGGATAGCATGCGTGCTCCTCTACGGAGTTTTGAAGGGAGCGCGGGAGATTCTCAAGAAAAAAGCGATGACGAAGAGCACGGTCATAGAGGTCCTTGTGGCCTATACGACCCTGTCTTTCCTGATTGTCATCGCGACAAGCGCGTGGGAGATTTGCACCGGCACCATGCCGCTTCGCACCTATCTCTTCGGCCTTCGCCCCGGCTACTACGCGGCCATCGCCGTCAAATCCTTCGTCATCTTCGTGGCCTGGATCTGCGGTTTCCGCGCCCTTCGGAAAATGCCCGTGAGCGTCTACGGCATCCTCGACATGGCGCGGGTTGTCTTCTCCGCATTGCTCGGCATCCTCATCCTCGGCGAGCGCCCCTCCCTCATGCAGGCAGGCGGCATCGTCTTAGTGTGCCTCGGATTGTTCCTGCTTCGGTTTGTGAAGGAGGATGAGCCAACGAAGGCAGAGGAAGGGAAGCCGGCGGAGGTTGACGTGAGCGCAGAGAAGACGGCGGAAGATGCCGTCGTTACGGCGAGCGCGGAGCAGAAACCGGAAGCGCCTGCGAAGCATAAGCCCGGATTTTACGTGGCGCTTGCCATGGTGTCCTGCTTCTTGAACGCCGTGAGCGGCAACATGGACAAGATTCTGATGAAGGACGACCGCATGAGCAGCGGGCAGCTGCAGCTGTGGTATATGTTCTTTCTGGTTGCATTTTACGTGATTTACACGCTGGCCCGCCGCATTCACCTGAACTTCCGCGGAATGCTTAAAAACCCCTGGATCTGGGGCCTGAGCATCCTGTTTGTCATCGCGGACCGCGCGCTGTTTATCGCCAACGGCTATGCGGAGAGCCGCGTGATCGTGATGACCGTCTTAAAGCAGGCCTGCACCATCGTCACCATCTTAGGCGGATGGCTTGTGTTCCGCGAGAAGAAAATCATTCGGAAACTATTGTGCGCCGCCGTGGTCATCGCGGGAATTGTGCTGTCGGTGTGCTAGAATTCAAGGAATTGTCAGGAAAACAACACGGAATTGTCAACTTTTGGGTGGCGCGACGAATTGACCTTGCGGTGGGTTTGTGGTATGATACACACGTTGACGTGCGCCGGTACTGGACAGTGTTCGGGGGAGCGCAGGGCGAACGGACGACACGCACGGTATGGAGTAAAGTGAGGTTGAAACAATGAAGGCAGGAAAGAAAGCCATCGTGTGCATGCTTTGTGTATGCGCATTGCTGGCCGGGTTGCTTACCGGATGCGGTAAGAAGAAAATGACGGATGCGGAGTATGAGGAGCTTGCGAAGACCACGGCAGCTGCCAATGCGAAGAAGGTTGTGATGACCCTCGAGAAGGACGGCAAGGTGCAGGAAGTGACCCTCGACATGCTGACGTACTATCTCGCGTACTATGAGACGCAGGGCCTGGCCGATTATACGCAAAATGCAGCCACCATCAAGGAATTTTACGGCGAGAACGCTGATTACTGGGCGCTGCCGGCCAACACCGGCGGAAACGGCATGACGAACGCCGACGCCTACAAGGAGACTGTTCGGGTTTCGGAATTGTTTACGCTTCTCATGTATTATGAGGCGACCGAGGCGGGAATGGTACTGACCGAGAACCGCAAGCAGGTTCTGGACACGATTACGGAGAATTTTCTGAAGGTGTACACGCCCGAGGAGCGTGCCCGCTCCGGTATGACGGCGGACGTGATTCGTGCGAACTATGAGAAGGTGCTGCTCGCCGACCAGTTCAGCGAGGTTGCGGCCTCCAACGTGAAGGTGGACCGCGATGAGGTCGCCAAGACGGTCGACAAGGAGCTCTACCGGATCTACCAGACCAACTATCTCTATCTGACAAAGAGCAATGATAACGAAGAGCTCGTGTCCAAGGCCGGCGATACCGCTGCGCGCCTCAAGACCATGGAAGAGTGCCTTGCCAAGGCGCAGGAAGGCAAGAGCCTTGAGGATATCCAGAAGGAATATGCCGATATCATGGTGTACGCAACGCGTGACTTCCAGCGTGTAAACACCTCGAATATCGAGCCGGACTACGTTACGGCTGTTCTCGCCATGAAGAAGGGCGACATTCAGCTTTACGAGACCAGCTACGGTATCTACGTAATCGAGCTTGTGGACGACTCGACGTTCTACGGCTATGAGGATGCGGTTACCGCCGCCTGCGAGCTGGAGTCCAACCGCGGCATCAAGGCGATTTACGACGACATCGAAAAGCAGTACAAGATCACTTACACGGAAGCTTGGGACGAAATCAAGATGGGCACCGTTCTCAAGGCGAAGCAGTGAGACGCTTCCGCCTGCGGAAGTAAGTATTTTGACAAAGTAATGTCCGGGGGACCTGCGAAGGTCCCCTTTTTCTGTGGACGGAAACTTTCAAATGTGGTATAATCAACCAAATAACAGGTCGAAGCGCGGAGCATGTGAATCCCGCGCAAACCAGACAGAACAGGCATTCCGGGAGGAAATAACGATGGAGTTTACAACGGACATTTTCAGTGTATTTGACAAAAAGTGGGCGCTGCTCACCGCAGGCGACAGCGACAATTTTAACACCATGACCGTCAGCTGGGGAGGAATGGGCACGTTATGGGGAAAACCCGTGGCGACGGTCTATGTGCGCACGTCCAGATACACGCATGAGTTCATGGATGCAAAAGACTGTTTCACGCTGAGCTTTTACCCGGAAGAGTGCAGACAGCGCCTCGGAGTGCTCGGCTCGAAGTCCGGCAGGGAGATGGACAAGATGAAGGAGTCGGGGCTTACGCCGGTTCCGGCCGGAGAGTCCGTGTCCTTTCAGGAAGCGGAGATTACGCTCGTATGCAGAAAGCTCTTTAAGCAACAGCTGGATGTTGCCAACATACCGGAGAACATCGCTAAGGCGATGTACGAAGGCCAGGCCCCGCATGACATGTATATCGGTGAGGTTACGGCAATTCTCCGAAACGACTGAGTCCGGAGCGTGGACGGAGAGCGGTCAATAGACGCCGGGCTTCTTTATCATGCCGGCGATGCAGTAAATGGACAGCGGGATTTGGAAAAATGAGAATTCCGCTGCTTTAGCAATCAAAAAGCCGACATGCGTTTGCATGCCGGCTTTTGTGTTGCTTGTACAGTTGAAAATCAATTCCACTCTTCCGTGGGTACGGGCACCTTGGCGAGGATGTCCTTCATGATCGGCAGGGTCTGCGAAGCGCTGTGGGAAGCGCCGCGGCCGATGCAGAGGCGGTGCGCAAGCACCGGGCATGCCAAGTGAACGATGTCCTCGGGCGTTACATAGCTGCGGCCCTGGATGAAGGCGTATGCCTTGGCAACGTTCTGCAGTGCAAGGGAAGCACGGGGCGAAGCACCAATCGGCACCTTCGGGTTGCTTCTTGTTGCCGCAACGATGTCGAGGATGTACTTCTGCAGGATTGGATGAATCGTAACCTTAACGTAGGCCTGCTGCATGGCGACGATGTCTTCCTGGGTGTAGACCGGCGTCAGGGAATCGAGAGGATTGTCCGTCTTAAAGCGGTTTAAGATGTTCATCTCCTCCTCCTGGGTAGGATAGCCCATGGGAAGGCGCATCAGGAAACGGTCGAGCTGTGCTTCCGGAAGCGGGAACGTGCCGGCGGTCTCGATGGGGTTTTCCGTAGCGATTACGAAGAACGGAGCGGCGAGGGAGTAGGTGACACCGTCGATGGTGACCTGCTTCTCCTCCATACACTCGAGAAGAGCGGACTGCGTACGAGGCGTCGCACGGTTCAACTCGTCGGCCAGCAGAATGTTGGTGAAGACCGGACCGTAGCGGAGCACGAAGTCGTCCTTCTTGCGGTTGAAGTAATTGATGCCGGTGATGTCGGACGGCAGAAGGTCGGGCGTGAACTGGATGCGGGCGAACGCACCGGAGATGGACGCGGCGAGCGCCTTCGCAAGGGTGGTCTTGCCGGTTCCGGGAACGTCCTCAATCAGGACGTGGCCGCCGACCAAGAGGGCCGCGAAGAGTTCGTCGATGACATCATCCTTGCCGATGATGACCTTCTGGATGTTGGTCTTGAGAGCGGTTAAAGGCTTACTCATGAAAGGTACCTCCTCATTTGTCTTGCATGTATAAAGAATTTCCGCAGACGCAGGGCTGCGGGGGTTTGTTTATTTCTTGCCGGCGGAGGCCGGTTTGGGTTCGATTTCGGGGATGGGGCTGCCGGTCAGCATCGCCCGCAGGATTTCCGCTGCGGAGGTGGAGGGGCGGGTCTCATCGTAGGCCAGCAGGAGTGCGCGCTCCGGGAGCGGGTCGCTGATGGCGAGCTCGCGGAGGTCGCCGGAGTCGGGCGAAGCGTGCAGGCAGTAGTCCGGAACGCAGGCGATTCCGAGGCCGATGCGGGCGAGATCTAGGAGAAGGTCGTTACTGTTCAACTCAATCTCGGGCGCCAGGTCTAAGGAATGCTTCTGAAAATGCTCGTGCAAAAACGCGCTGGTCGCGGAATGCTTGCTGAGCATCATCAGCGGGTAGCGCAGCAGTTCCGAGAGCGACAGCAGCACCGCGCGGTTGTCGCGGGTGCGGAAGCAATCGGGAAATGCCGCCGGGTTTCCGACGAACCGGCGAGTTGGTGACAATCAGGTCCACGTCGCCGGAAGCGAGAAGCTGTGCGCACTGCGGGGAGGTTCCGTTCACGATGTTGATGTGAACCTCCGGCAGGAGCTCGTGCAACCGCTTAAAGTAGGGCACCAGCACGTAACGGCAGATGGTGTCGCTTGCGCCGATGCGAAGCTGCGAGGAGAGACGGCCGGAGTTTAAGACCTGCTGCTCCCCGCGGAGAATCAGGTGTACCGCGGGCTCGATGTGCTTAAAGAGCATCTCGCCTTCCTTGGTCAGGGTGACGCGTTTGGTCTTGCGCACAAAGAGCGTCTGCCCCAGGCGCCTTTCCAGGGTGCGGACAGACTGGCTGACCGCAGACTGCGAGATGAAGAGCTTGCTCCCCGCCTCGGAAAAACTGCGCGAAGTGGCAACGTAGTAAAAAACTTTGTACAGTTCGTAACTGATATCCATAGCGTAACTCCGTGTACGGTAAGCGCCGGCATTCGGCGCGAAAATACCAAAATCAGC
>CADAHQ010000035.1:4629-12423 GCA_902787715.1 uncultured Lachnospiraceae bacterium | reverse complement strand
CTTCATTCGTTTGTCACCCTTTTAACCTTTCGTGGTCGTGCATTGCAATCCCCCGGAACATTCGCAAAAAAATGGTTCGGAAAAAGATAAACGGAAACCATTTTTTTGCTCATGTCGGGGGGGCGGTAACGGCGTTACCGCCCCCCTTTCGTCGGAAACATCTGCGATTCGGAAAGCAAGCTTTCCGGTTGCAATTCTCACCGCGATGCAGGGGGCCCGCCCCCGTTACATTCGCAAAAAAACGATACGGAAAAAGATAAAGGTAATCGTTTTTTTGCTCATGTGGAGGGCGGTAACGTTGTTCCCGCCCTCCTTCGTCGGCAATTATTTGCTATCCGGAAAGCAAGCTTTCCGATTGCAATTAATTGCCGACTTAACGGGGGCGTTTGGTTACCTTTTGGGCACAAAAATACCGTGACTCTTTGCCACGGCGAACAGAAGGACTCTTAGATTAATCGATGATTATGCTGATCTTAGACTCCGCGCTCCGAGGCAAGTAACATTTTAAGTTGAATCACAATAATGATGCCCGACATGTTAATTACCTCCTTTGCGAGTAGTTGTTGAAAATTTAACAAGGCAAAAATATCATAACAATTCAGAATTGTCAAACACTTTTTCTGCGTGGAAGCGAAAGATAGGGGAAATGCCATTGCGCTGTCGGCCGCAGATGCAGTATACTTTATACACTGACAGCGGTTGCAGATACAACCGGAAAAGGAGCAGAGTATGATACACGCAATTCTGACATATGATACACGCAATTCTGACAATTGATGACATCGCCTCGGCCAATACGCCCGCGATTGTCGACTACCTGAACGATAAGGGAATCACCGCTCTGATGTTCGCCGTGGGCGAAAATGTCGAGCGTTACTATGACAACGCAATCTATGCGCTGCAGCACGGGATGATTGTGGGGAACCACAGCTATTCGCATCCTGCATTTTCCGAGATAACAATCGAGGAGGCGATTGCGGAAATCTCGAAAAATGAAGCTATCCTCGACAAACTCTATGCCGACGCCGGCGTGGAGCGGAAGTACCGCCCGTTCCGCTTCCCGTACGGGAACCGCGGCGGGGCAAATGCGGCCGCGCTGCAGGAGTATTTCCGCACAAACGGCTTCGACAAGCTGAAGGACACGCAGATTCCGTACGCTTTTTGGAAGGAACAGGGGCTTGACCGGAACATCGATACCCTGTGGACGTTCGACTTTGCGGAGTATCGCATCCGCCCCGACTCCGGCTTCACCGTGGATGATGTCTGGGCTCGCATCAACGACAAAATCCCGACGGAGGGCGCGGCGCTCCTTGTTGATCCCGGCAGCCACATTCTGCTTTTGCACGCACACGATGAGACCGACGCGATGGTGCCGGGGTACTATCGGTTGTTCATCGATTACCTGCTCGAAAACGGCGTCGTGTTCGACGCGCCGGAGTTTATGCGGCTGTGAGAATGAGCAGGAGTGGTGTTGATTAGTGGTGACCATGGTCAGTGGAAAATATGGATAGGGGAGACTTTTGTCAGTGGTGAAACCGAACCATGTAAATATGCTGTTTGAGGCTTTAGAGAGCCATGTTCTACAGCAGTAGAACTATAATGAATCATGACTTGTGGTATGTGATGCTTGATTTTCTTCTTCTGATTACCTGGGGCATCGGAAATGTCAATTATCGGCAATTCCGGTGCCTTTTTGTATAGACCATGGTAAGCGCATTGGTTCAAAAGGGGTAATCCCGCAAATGAGTCAAAAACCTAGCGACATTTCTTTGACCGCAATCAGCAATTCTCTAAAATGAGTCAAAAACCTAGCAACATTTCTTTGACTGCAATCTGGCAATTCTTTGAAATGAGTCAAAAACCTAGCGACATTTCTTTGACTGCAATCAGCAATTCTCTAAAATGAGTCAAAAACCTAGCGACATTTCTTTGACTGCAATCAGCAATTCTCTAAAATGAGTCAAAGCCCTAGCAACATTTCTTTGACTGCAATCGGCAATTCTCTAAAATGAGTCAAAACCCCAGCAACATTTCTTTTTCTCCGCGGCTTCGCCTTGCCCCCCGCCTCACTGCGCCACCGAATACAGCGCGTGGAAGTAGCCGCGGCGGGCCATGAGCTCGTCGAAGGTTCCGGTTTCCTCGATGCGCCCGCCGCGGAGCACGAGGATGCCGTCGTAGCGGCGGAGAAGCGACTCTTCGAGGGAGTGCGTGACGACGATGCGGGTGACGCCATCAAGATCCAGAATGTCTTCCGAGACGCGATGCGCGGTCTCGGCGTCGAGCGCTGCGGTCGCCTCGTCGACAAGAAGGACGGAGGAGCGGCGGAGGAGGCTTCGCGCGATGGAGATTCGCTGCTTTTCGCCGCCGGAGAGGTTGCATCCGTTTTCGCCGCAGCGATAGTCATCCCCGCGCTCGGCGAGAAGGCCGGACAGATGTGCGTGGGAGATGGCTTCCTCAAGCTCTTCCTTCGGAAAATCCTTGAACATCGTCACGTTGTCGCGAATCGATGCATCAAAAACAAACACATTTTGCTGGATGACGGAGAGCAACTCGTACAGGGAATCGGTGTCCGCCTCGCGAAGCTCGGTGTCATCAAAGTGAATGGCGCCGCGATAGTCGGGGCTGCCGGCCATCAGAAGATTGAGAAGCGTCGATTTGCCGCTGCCGCTCGCACCGACAATCGCGTAGGAGCGTCCGGCTTCGAAGGTCGCGGAGATGTCCTTCAGAATGTCATTATCTGCTTCATAGCCGAAGGAGACATTTTCCACGGAGATGCCTTTACCAAGCGGTGAAAGCTTCACGGTGCCGCCCGTTTCGCCGCTGTCCGCGAGTGCTTTCGCAAGCTTTTCGATGAGAGCGCGCGAGGCCTTTCTTCCGGCGATGAGTTGCGGCAGACTTCCGATCGGATTCAGGACATTGTTCATGAGATTCACGAAGGCAATCACGATACCGGCGGTCAGGCCGCGGCCCGTGACCGCCAGCCACGCGCCGACGACAAATACGCCGAGCTGCGCCCCGATGCCGGTCAGGTTGCCGATGATGCCGACCATCGAGCGGATGCGGAGACGCTTGTATTTGTGCTGTTCCAGGTCAGCATTTTTCGCAGAAAACAGCGAGGAAATCTCCGCCTCTGCATGAAAGCTTTTGACTACGGAAAAACCGTTCAGACAATCGGAGAGCGTCGCGGTAAATTCCTGATTCCGCTCGGAAACCTTCTGCTCCGCAGGCGCAAGGCGGCTGCCCGTAAGCAGCGAAGCAATCAGCGGAACGACGGTGATTCCGATGGCAATCAGCGTCATGAGCGGGGAGTAGAACAGCATCAAGGCAAATGCCCCGATGAAATTGACGACCTGGTTAATCATATCGAGCGTGCCCGTGAGATACCCGGCTTCGATGGCTGTCGCGTCATTGGTGAGCGCCGAGAGATAGGTCGCCGTGCTTTCTTTTCGAAACGAGGAAATGTTTTTCTCCGTAATCTTGGCAAATGCCTCCTCGCGGTACTGACGCATGGCGTGCCGGATGAAGCGCGGCTTTGAACAATAATCCAGCAGCAGGCACAGAAGCAGGAATGCGAGCAACCAGCAGGAGAGCAGCGCAAGATGGGAAAGCGGGCGCGAACCCTCAAGTCCCGAGGCGGTGTCAATCAATTGCTGCATAAGCCACGAGACGGAGACGGCACAGATGCCGCCGAGAACTGCGGTAAATCCGGCAATGAACAGAGCCGCGTGGTTTTTTCGGTAAAAGCTTGCGAGGAGCTTTTTCTCAATCTCTCGCTCTGTTGTCTGTTGTTTTTTTTCCATTTCTTTGATCTCCCACATAATTAGTCGCCGTTTCGGCGCCATTTGCCGAGGCTTTTCGCCCCACATCAATTCTTCGTAATTTCCTCCCACAGGCTGCCAAGCGTCGCGTTGTCAATCATGCGGACGAAAGCCGCGAGGCCGTTTTGCAGGTTGCTGCCGAAGATGTCGTATGCACTTGTTACTCCGGCCGACTCCACAAAACGAATTCGGCTCATGTCAAAACACGGGGCATCGTCAAATCGTACCGCTGTTGCATTTGCTTCCTGCAGCAATCTCCGGGATGTGTCCCTGTCGCCGTTCTCCAGATACACATAAGCGCGCAATACCGCTGCTTCCGCGTGTATTCTGTCGAGATAATCCGGGCCTTTGCCGCTGTGGAGGTCGGCGAGCACCCCTTCCGCCCAGTCGAGAAATGCGAACGCCTCAGCATACTGCTTCTTCTTCACATAGTATCTGACATATCCCGGGGTAATATTGAAAAGGGAGATGAGTATATCAATCAGAGCGTGGGAAAGATAGGGGATCATCCGATCGGGATCCGAGTCGGAGAGCGCGAGCAGTCCGCCGATGATGTTGTTGAAAAAACCGCCGGCGTTGCTCCTTTCCAGAAGCTCAATCGCACGTTTCACCTCACCCAACCGGTAATATGCAAGCGCTTTTTCTCCCTGAATGGTCATGTTGCTGATTTCAGGATGCGAATTTTGCGGAAGAAGCCGCTCGGAGTCTTCCAATAGTTCAATCGCACGATGAAGCAGGGCTTTTTCGCCGCGCTCGAAGCCAAAAGCAATGTACAAAGACGCCGCGCCGTAGACGATTTCAAAGCTGTTCGGATACCGGACGAGCGCCTGCTCCGCTTCCGCAAGCCCGTCCCGGTCCTTCGCATCGTAATAGCCGTTGAAGCGAGCAAGAATCGCGGAGGTGCCGTTGTCCTTCATCTCATAGCCGAGCAGCGCATCTACGGAAGTGTCGAAGAAGTTTGCAAGCGCGACAATCAGTGTGATATCCGGCGTTGAAAGGCCGGTTTCCCATTTGTGCACCGCGCCGATGCTCACGCCCATCGCCTCTGCAAGCTGCTCCTGCGTGAGCCCGAGCTGCTTTCGGTTTTTTCGAATGTTTTCGGAAAGTCGGATTGTCATAGGGGTCCTCCTTCGGTTCGGCAGATATTCCGCATCTTCTGTCGACAAGTATAGCTGAAAAGCTACCAAAAGAAAAGTCACAGATAGTACAAATATGACACAAATTATTCTACCAATGGTAGAAAATCGGCTTGGTTTTTTCTCAAGCGAGCATTGTTTGCATTTTCCGCGGGGGATTTGTATACTGAAGGCGTAAAATGAATCTGCAGAACATTTTCGAGCAAAACAAACGGACATAGAATGCATTCGCGAACAACGGGACCCGGTAGACAATGAAACGGGACCCGGCTACTGACAAGGAGAAAAAACTATGGAGAATCATTTGGGTGCTAACATTAAACTGTTTCGAAAGAATAAAGGATATACGCAGGAAGAGTTGGCCGGGATGCTGGGCGTGACGCCTCAGGCGGTCAGTCGTTGGGAGTCGGAGGCAGGACTTCCGGACGTTTCGATGATTGTGCCGATTGCGCAGACTCTGGGAATCACCACCGATGCGCTTCTCGGATACCGGCAGAGAAGCGGGGATGACCGGATTACCGAGAAGGTTCTCGGGGGACTCCGCGAATTCGACCTGGATGTGGCCGACCCGGCGCAGAGTGCGCTGCGGGCTTGCGAGTACCTCGCGGACGAAGTGGGAAAGAATCCCATGAACTTCGATATCGTTTTGAAGTACGTGCAGAGGGTTGCGAGCCTTAGCTATTACATCGATATGCAGGGTCTTCTTGCGAACGACCCGAAACGTGCGGAGGCCATCCTCGACGACGGTATTCGCAAGGGCTTAAACGTGATCCGCTACTGCAATGAAACTAAGAAAATCAACAAGGCGCACTACGCGCTTGCGTGGATCTACATCCACCGCAAGGATTTCGACAACGCAAGAGAGCATGTGAATGTGCTTCCGGCGCTGGAGGGGCACACGATTCGCGAGGAAATCAACCAGTCCGTGGTGTTTTTCGAGAAGGGCTTCGAGACCGTAAAGGACAGCGTCGCAGAATACAACCGCCGCTTGTTCGACGTGCTCGCGCAGCAGATTCAGACCATGACCACGTACTATTGCTACAACGGAACCCTGGAGGAGGTCATCGACCTTTGCAACTGGTGCGATGCCGTCATTGCCGCCTACACCGGCAAGCCGGAGTTCACCGACCCCGAGGTGTTCCCGTGGCTCCTCAAAAAATACAGCTTCAGCAAGATGAGTGCCTACGGGCGTTTCGGAAAGACCGAGGAAGCCAAGAAAGTCTGCGAGGACTTCCTCGCGGAAGCCCGCAGCAAGGGCCTTTTCTCTGAGGAGGAATACAAGTCCGTTGAAAAAGAATTCCGCGAGTGGATTTACATACTGTAAATAACCGGGGAATAATATCACATGAGGGTCGGCATTATGTCGGCCCTCGTTTTGCATATGGTAAAGACTTTTATTCCGGCCAGTAACAATGCACCAACTTTCGCTCGATATCCCGTGTGTTTATAATGGTTTCGTCTGTTTCATACGTAAGAATCAAACGTTCTCCTTCAAAGATTCCGTTTTGCTCATAACCATAAATCTTCTTTACGGCACTTCTTGCATAAATCGGGTCATCCATCCGTCCCTCGTGTTCCCAGTAAATCTCTTTCCTAAGTCTCAGAGAAAACAACGTAAAATCCGGATATACCGTTCCATATCCCTTTAGAAACAAAGGCTTCTCGTATTGATAGGGAATGTCATTTCGGTAAAAATAATCTGCCAGAATCTTCTCAGACTTTGACCGTACCCGCTCCCCCTTCTCCGAAAGAATTATCGCCGCCCCTTCGGGAAACTCTTTCCCTTTGTAAGGCTCGTTCAGCCAGAGGTTTATCAGTTGTTCTGTTGTCGGCTCAACCGGTATGATCAAAGCCTGCCTTTTCGCATGGGAAGCTAGATACACTTGATCAATTTCGTCGTCGGCATAATCTTTGAGAATGCCTGTGATCTGTTTTAATCGTGCAGTCGCTTTCTGGATGATTGCCTCCTGATAAGCTTTTTGAGCAAGTTGCCGGGGTAATTGAAGGTTTTTCTTTGGTATATATGTTCCGTATCCGTTTTCGGTACAATGATAAAACCGAATGTACCCCTTATCCGTGGAAATACGTAAGCTCCCATCCGGAAACTCTGTAATGCCAGAACGCGCCTTGTTTAGGAGGTCTTCCAGATGTTTTTGCTCCTGAATGAGCATGTTTCTCAAACCATACATGATATTTCTTTCCTTTCGTTTGACTTGATTTGAGCATTGTGGGAGTTGCAGTCAAAGCAATTTCGGCGGTTCTTTGACTTGTTTTGTGATTGTGGGGATTTGAGTCAAAGGTGTTAAGGTGAATCTTTGACTTGTATCAAGAAAGTGACGATTGAGGTCAAAGACGCTAGGACAAATCTTTGACTCATATTGAAAAAATAGAGATTGCAGTCAAAGACATCACGGCGATTCTTTGACTTGTATCAAGAAAGAGGGGATTATAGTCAAAGGTATCACGACGAATCTTTGACTTGTTTTTAGGAGATGGCGATTGCAGTCAAAGTCGCCAAGCTGATTCTTTGACTCGGTTGATGAATTCTCGTTTATGAGTCATGTAAAAGGGGAATTCGACAGTCAGAGACGCTGGACATGACATTAACAGAAGAATCTAGAAAGAATTCCGATGCCCGGAAACCACGTCCCGGGCATCGGTGTAAATCAGAAGCTAAGTCAGAAACTGGAGAATACAACTTACTCCCACTCAATCGTTCCGGTGGGCTTCGGAGTCAGGTCGTAGAGGACACGGTTGATGCCCGGAACCTCGGTGATGATGCGCTTCACAATCTTGTTCAGAACATCGTAAGGGATTTCCTCGATGGTGGCGCTCATGGC
>CADAHQ010000035.1:0-4621 GCA_902787715.1 uncultured Lachnospiraceae bacterium | reverse complement strand
GTAAAATACTGCCATACCTTGCCGGCAAGGCCTGCTTTATCAAATTCTTCACGGAGAATGGCGTCGGACTCACGAACAAGCTCGAGACGCTCGCGGGTGATGGCGCCGGTGCAGCGAACGCCGAGGCCGGGACCCGGGAACGGCTGGCGGTAAACCATGTTGTCCGGAAGACCGAGTTCCTTGCCGACCACGCGAACCTCGTCCTTGAAGAGGAGTTTGATGGGCTCAACGAGACCTTCGAAGTGAATGTCCTCAGGAAGGCCGCCTACATTGTGGTGCGCCTTTACGGGGCCGCTCTCGAGAATGTCGGGATAGATGGTTCCCTGTGCGAGAAAATCAACGCCCGAAAGCTTGCGGGCCTCTTCCTCGAACACGCGGATGAACTCTTCGCCGATGATCTTTCTCTTGCGCTCGGGCTCAGCAACGCCTGCGAGCTTGTCGAGGAAGCGGTCAACCGCATCGACGTAGATGAGGTTGGCGTTCATCTGGTTCTTGAAAACCTCGATAACCTGCTCGGGCTCACCCTTGCGAAGAAGTCCGTGGTTAACATGAACGCACACGAGATTCTGGCCGATTGCCTTAATGAGAAGCGCAGCTACAACCGAGCTGTCTACGCCGCCCGAAAGAGCAAGCAGAACCTTTTTGTCGCCGACCTGCGCCTTTACCGCAGCAATCTGCTCGTCGATAAAAGCCTTCGCAAGTTCGGGAGTGGTGATGCGTTCCATCGAATCCGGTCTCTTGTTACTGTCCATAGTACAATTCCTCCGTGATGATAGTAGTTGTAAAAAAGTACTTTAAGAATAAATCTTACGGTGGTTTTTGTCAACGGCAAATGCATCCCTCGCGCTCGTTTTTCCGCATCTTTATCACTTCCGAAAGGCCGCCTCACTATGCTCCCGGCACGGGCCGAATCACCCGATTCCGATGCACTCGTAGCAGATGCGAATCGCCTTGTTCATCACATCCTGAAAGCCCCCTGTGTACAGGCCGATACCGAGAAGCGACGCGCCTGCGATAAACAGGATGATAGCTGTGATAATGAGTGCCCTGCGGCGGAACTGTGAGGTTCTGGAAACAGGACGTTCCGCTACTTTGTGAATCGGCTCGTGAGACGGCGCTGCAGACACAACAGAAACTCCCTCAGAGCCTTTCCGCTTCGCATCCTTCACCCCGAAATGAATTGCGCCGGTGGGGCAGGAACTGATGCACATGCCGCATTGGATGCACTCGCGGTCGCGCACTTTCGTAACGTCCATGGGGCAGGATTTGACGCAGGCGTCGCAATGGGTGCAAAGGGACTGATCCACGCGGACGCCGAAGAGGGAGACCGGGTTAAAGAAGGAATAGATGGCGCCCAAGGGGCACAGGAAGCGGCAGAAGGCGCGGAAGCACACGACGCACAGAACTGCAATCAACGTGAGTAGCAGCACCTTCCAGGAGAAGAGGGTGCCGGTCATGGTGCGCAGGAATTTGTTTTTGAAGGTGAGAGACAGACCGGCTTCGAAGGTACCCGCGGGGCAGATGAATTTGCAGAAGCCGGGCGCGAGTTTCCAAAGCGGAATCAGGATGACGAAGACGGCGAGAAGGATGTATTTCAGGTGGGAGAGGACGCGGGTGGCGCGGCTCTTGCGAATCTTCGGCGAGGGGAGCTTGTGCAAAAGCTCCTGCAGAAGACCCACCGGGCAGAGGAAACCGCAGATAAAGCGGCCCAGGAAGAGGCCCATCAGAAGAAGCGTCCCCAGAATATAGTAGGGGAAGCGGTAGCGGGCGTTCACCAGGGCGCTCTGCAGACTTCCGAGAGGGCACGCCGCGACGGCCCCCGGGCAGGAGTAGCAGTTCAAGCCCGGAGTGCAGACTCCTTTGAGGCTCCCTTTGGAAATCTTTCCCTCGGCAAATCCCCGGAAATTACAGTTGTACAGCACCGCTGCCATCAATTGGGTATAGCGGCGCGCGCGCTGCGAGCGGGGCTTGCGGTCGGGGCGGTCCTTCGTCTTCATGACCGTCTCCTTTGCGTCGGAAGTTTACTTGCCGATGTATTTGTTCAGAATGGATTTGTAGTCGTTGTAGGAGCGGGAACCGATCAGGGTCTCGCGGACGATACCGTTTACGACAATCACGGTGTAAGGAATATAGTCGCAGGGGTAGTATTCGGAGATGCGGGTTCCTGCGGCGCAGCCGATCAGAGACTTGTCATAGCCGTTTTCCTCGACGAACTGGGCGACGGTTCCGCTCTCGTCACCGACGCTTATAAAGCGGATGGTAAATCCGGGAATGTTTTCTTTTGCCAGCTTCATGAGGTCGGGCATTTCAGATACGCACGGGCCACACCAGGTCGCCCAGAAATTCAAAAGGACAACTTCGTCATCGTGGTCCGACATGCGGAAGGTTGCCCAGTCGTTCATCATGAGGCTGAACTCCGGGGCCACGTCGTTTGCGGCCAATTCCTTCGGGGTTCCGTTGCCGGTGTCCGCGTTGGCGCGGTTCGGGAAGCGATCCGGAGCGGTGGTCGGGGTCGCGTCACCCGGAGTGACGGCGGCCTCCGTTGTGGGAGTGGGGGTGGTTACGGCGAGGGTCGGCTCGGCGTCGGAGCTGCCGGGCATGCTGCAGCCGGCGAGGGACGCCATCGCGGTAAGCAAAATCAGGATCAGTACAATAGCAATAGGTTTTCTCATGGTAAGTCCTCCGATTCATTCTGCCGCCTAGTATACCACAAAAATCCGGAAGAAACATCCCTTATCTTGTTGCGTTAAAAACATTTATGAAGTACAATTCTCTTCAAGATACTCTTCGGAGAGAAAGGGAAAATTATGGGAAAGATAAGGATTGCATTTTTCGACGCAAAAGATTACGACCGGAATTCCTTCGTCAAGGCGAGTGAGGACGGGGAGTTCGAGATTACATATTTTGAGACCCGGCTTACCGAGCGGACCACCCGGCTTGCGGAAGGGTACGACGCGGTATGCGTGTTCGTCAACGACGATATCAACAGGCAGGTCATCGACGCTTTGGTTGTGATGGGCGTTAGGCTGGTTGCGCTCCGCTGCGCAGGCTATAACAACGTGGATGTGGAATACGCGTATCAGAAGATTCACATTGTCCGCGTTCCGGCCTATTCGCCGTATGCGGTGGCGGAACACGCGATGGCGCTTCTGCTGACATCCATCCGCCGCATCCACAAGGCGTATATCCGGACCAAGGATTTCAACTTCAGCTTAAACGGCCTCACCGGTTTCGACCTTCATGGGAAGACCGTCGGCGTTGTCGGCACCGGAAAAATCGGGCGGATTTTCATCGACATCTGCCGCGGTTTCGGCATGCATGTGATTGCTTACGACAAATTCCCCGCCGAAGGCAGTGGAATCGAATACGTTTCCATCGACGAGCTGTGGCAGCGGAGTGACATCATCTCCTTCCACTGTCCGCTCACGGACGAAAACTACCACATGGTGGACGCAAACACCATCGCGAAGATGAAGAAGGGCGTTGTGCTGATCAACACTTCAAGAGGCGCTTTGATTGATTCGGAGGCTTTGGTAGAGGGGATCAAGATGAGAAAGGTCGGAGCGGCCTGCCTCGATGTGTACGAGGAGGAGTCCAACGTGTTCTTCCACGATTATTCGAACCACATCGTGGATGATGACACCCTGGCGAGACTGATCTCCATGCCGAACGTCATCGTGACGTCCCATCAGGCGTTCCTGACGGAGGAGGCCCTTACGAACATTGCGGATACGACGCTTCAGAATGTTGTGGATTTCTTCTCGCAGGAGTATTGCAAAAACGAGGTCTGCTACAAGTGTCCGGAGGTCGATACCTGCAAACAACAGCATAACACGAAGTGCTTTTGACGTGCACGGGGACTGAGCGGGATGTGAATGGGATGATTTCACAGCCTGTTCACCTTCGGCGGCCCCGGGAGTCGTGGTGTATGGGATTTAGTGAGTAAAAGATTCAATGGATTGTAACAAGGAGAAGCATGAGAAAAACAGTAAAGCCAATCTATTCGATGTGTGTTCAGCCGGCATTTATCATTGGGACGAATAATGAGGACGGGACACCGAATTTTGCGCCAATCACCTGGGCAAGCGCTACCCATGAGGACGGCGAAGGGTATTTGTTCGTCATAAGCATGTTCGGGACGAAGATGACAAGGAAAAATGTTGTGCGAACCGGTGTGTTCAGTGCAAATCTTGTCAGTACCGACATGCTGCCGCTTATGGATTATTTCGGCTCAAAACACGCTAAAGACGACACGAAAAATGATATGTCTTATACGGTCGTCCGCGGAGAAGCGTTGGATGTCCCGGTGTTAGACGAAAGCCGTTTTGTCTATGAGTGCGAAGTTACAAGGACGGTGGAAACCGGGGACTCCGCCACGTTTTTCTGTCATATCCGCAACATACAGATTGACGAAAGACTCACTTGTGAGGACACATTTGATGTGAATCTTACGGTGCTGGATCCGGTTATCTATTCAGGCAGATACCACAGCATCGGAAAGATGCTCGGGAAAATCGGCGACTTTATTAATTCACCGAGGGAAAAAACATGACGAAAAAGGATGGGGCGTGCGGAGTTTGTCGAGAAAGCAAGTTATATCGCAAAATGCTTGGGCAAGAAA
>CADAHQ010000034.1 GCA_902787715.1 uncultured Lachnospiraceae bacterium | reverse complement strand
TTTACTGTTCTTTTCACTTGCACGTTTCAAAGACTCTTTCGGAAAATACTCGTTATATATGTTCCAAAACAGCTCCGTATCGATATCAGTCGTTGGCCCCGGTGTTACTACTTCTGTTACTGCTACGGTCATGGTAGGTGTATAGGTCGGCGTAACCGTCCCAGCGGTACCGTCTTTGCGGTTCGGGCGTAACACGAACACAACGATTACCACCACCACAGCAACAATCACAGAGCAAGCGATACATGTCTTTGCGGCCGAAAATACTTTTTTTGTGTTTTTCTTGCTTTCCATACATTTTCTTCCTACATTCCTAGCCAATACCGAGAGGAATTTCTCTACTTGACCTGCCCAAACAGCCCCGACATATATATTTCTGCATCATACTCAAGGTACACAATGTCCTCATGGATATTCACTGCCAGTTCTTCATATACCATGTTGCCGGTTATGCCGAACAATCCATCGCATTTAAAGGAATTGATGAACGCCTCCTTCCGTCCGGATCTCTCTTCTTCCGTGAACAAATCTTCGCTCAGAACGAACCCTTGAACTGGAAGGGATGAATCTGCTGGAGCTTTGCCCCAAGTCGACAGCACTTCCTCCTTCAGTTTGTTATACTCTTCGACGCTCATCTCAAGTCGCTTCCGTATTGTTTCGGGAGCATCTTCCTTAACTTTTGTCACATATTGGTCGAACTTCTGCGTCTCTTTTCGAAATGCCCGAAGCGGAACATAATGGCCCGCAATCCGGAAAAACACAGCAACCACAATTGCAAACAGTATAATCGGTACCAACGCAATTCCTTTCGATTTCATCGCCAAACACCCCTTTGTGTTGTTATACCTTCTGCTCTTTCATCATACCTGCTCCAACCAACGAAATCAACAGCATCTGGATGAACGACATGTTTTTTGGATGAACGACAGAAAAAACCATGCAAAGCAAGCTTTTTGCAAACAAAATCCCTCCGCGTATCGCACAGGATACACGGAGGGGTCAGCTCTATCCAAGTGTTTATTCAATAAACTATTCCGCGAGCGAAACAATGGTTACACGCAGGGTTTCGGGGATGTAAACGGCCCCCATATCGTCATTTACAATTTGCTCTGTCATGATGTATGCAGTGCCGTCCGGCGCAACGGACATGACGACGACGCGGTCGTCGGGCGCGGTGTCCGGAAGGGAAACCTGCGCGAGCGCACCGTCCTTGTAACGGTAGAAGTGCGTGGTGTCCGCTACTGCCCGGTCCGGATCGCTCCAGTAGAAGAAAATCTGCGCAGGGTCGGACGTCTGCGCTAGGCAGATGCCGTTGTCGGCGAGGATTTTCCCGGTGGAAAGATCCGCAAAGAAGGAGGTGGAACTCATGTTTTCGAAGTAGAATTTGTCGCCGTCGATGATGCGGAACTGCGCCGTCATCTGGGTCATTTCGGTGGCGACGTCCTCCTCGCAGCAGGACTGCAGCACCGCTTCACGGAAGATTGCGGTGACGTCGGTCTCGCCGATCTTCGTAAAATGCTCATCGTAGCAGTCGACGTACATCTTCTCGCCGGTGTATTCGCCGCTGTAGAGCACCCGCAGCAGATACAGCCGGTTATTATCGGCGCACACAGCGCGAAGCGAGACGGAAAGGTCCCCCTCCTTCGCCGGGATGCGCAGCACCTCCTGACAACTGCCGCTGCCGGGCGCAAAGCCGTACAGGGAAACGTAATTGCCCTCCACGGGGTCGAGATTCGTAATCAAAATGTTGCCGCCCACCTCCGTAAGGCTGGTATACGGATGGCCGTTCTCACACACGGGAATCTCTTTGACGGTGCGCTTTTCGAGGTCAAATTCCAACAAAAACAGCGGCATTTTGTAGCTGGAATCATTCGAAAACTTCTGGTAATCGCCGCCCATCATGGTGGTGTACAGCTTGTTTCCCAAAAGGATCCGCGCGTTTCTGGACTCGTAAAATGCATTGGGATACACCGCAATCTGCTCCGATTTTCCGGTTTCCGGGTCCACCAGGCGGTACACAAGCGTTTCGCCGCTGCCGTCCTCCTTGGGGACATTTTCCGAGCAGAAGAGCCCGTAATCGGTCATGGTCCGGCCGCCCTCGTAAGAGTGGAATGTCCAGGTCTTATCGCCGTACTTCACGGGAATGTCCTGCGCTATGAGCAGGATGCCCGTATAAGGGGTGTCGCGGCCGGGGTCGCCCTGCGGGTTGTCCTTCCCGGGGTCGTTCGGATCGCCCTGCGGGTCCGGCGTCTCCGTGGGTGTCGTCTTGCCCTCGGGCGCTGTAGTTACGGTGCTTTCCGGCGCATTCTCAGCGCTGGTGCCGTTCTTTTTTTTACTCTTGTTATCCTCTTTTGTGCCGCATCCGACGACGCACAAAACCAGGGCCGTTACCGCGAGCAAGGCCGCGGCAAGGCGCATTTTCCGAATGTATTTCATTGGAATCTCCCCCTTTAAAAGTGTGGCGGCCGGACCGCGCCGACCGCCTGATTTTTGTTGTTTGGTTAGTTAGGTTGCTGCAATCAGCTCTCCGACACGTCCTGCGGCTGCTCCACGACGCCGATGAACACCGGAACGCCGGTATAGGTACGAATCACGAAGAGGAACGGACGGTCCAGCGTGAATGTGATCTCGTCCTCCGGAAGCATCGCGCCACACGTGAGAATCGTGTATGCCGCTGCCTCGACGCCGTTTTCGTCAATCTTAACCCGGGCCGTGTGCTCCGCCGAGGTAAGGTAGTAATTCCCCTCGCCCACCGGCGTAAAATTCGCCTTCGCCGGGTCAAACGCCTCCGTCACACCCAGGTTTGCCAGCATGTCGGCAAGATCCGTGGTCGAAGCGATGTCGAATTTGGGAACCGTGAAATGGATGATGGACGCGGGATGATAGTCGAGCGATTGGGGGGCCGTCAGAAGCTGCGCCACCTGCGGGTCCGCCAAAAGGTCGTCAACCGTGGAGCCCTCATTCGGAAGGATGAACCACATGGCTGCGTTCACATCGGACTCAAAGTTTTTCGGAACAGCGACGAAATTGTCGCCGGTATAATACGTGTTGCAGCCCTGCGTCTCGTGCATATACTCGGTGAGGGTGTCGCCGTTTGTGCCGTGGAACATGCCGGTGTCCGTGAGCTTCTCATCGAACGTGTCATCCCACTTGGCGGTGTACCAGATCGTGCTCACAAGCGCCAAAACCGTGTCGGGATCAAGGCTTGCGCTGTCCGCCTGGTCGCGCAGGAGCTTGCCGGTCTGCTCATTGATCCACTTGCGAAGCGCCTTGTTGTAGGCATCGCTTCCCATTTCGCCGCGGAACGACGTCGCAAAATACTCCTGCGCCAGGCGCTTCAAAGTGTCCTTGTTATAATCGTCCCGGTCATCGCGAAGCCATACCGAGGCTCCCAGCACGCAGAGCTTATTCTTGTCATAGTGATACAGATGGTTCCACAGCGCCCCGTACCGGGTCCGAAGATCCGCGATGTCAGAAGATTCCAACAACGAAAGGACCTGCTCCCGGGTGCTGCCGTCCGTAATCTCCGCAAGCATCGCGAGTGTCATGTAAATATTGATCGGCGAATACGTGCGGTTCTGCCCGTTCCGATTCGCAAGCAGTTGCGCAAGGGTCTTTACGGCGAAGCTGTTCACCGGCGCGATGGCCTTCTCCTCGCCGTATTTTTGAATCTTTTCCCGATAGGGACGAATCGCCTCAATCCATTCCTCATGAGCCTTCGTATACGCGTCGACATCCATCATACCGTCCGGTCCCGTGAAGCTCTCCCCGCCCGGCTCCTCCGGAAGAATCGGATAACTCGCCGTCTCGACGGCGTATTTTTTAACAGATTCATCGTAGACAATCGCGCTGCCCGTCGTGATTTTTACGTTGTCCGGTGCCGGCTCTTTCTTTTTGTCATCCCGGAATATCCCGCCCTTCACCAGAAGCACCACTCCGAAGATAATCGCTGCCGCAGCCACGCCCGCAAGGGTATACGCAAGCCTGTTGCGCGGGGCTTTCGCCGCTTTTTTGTTCTGCTCGCTTCTTGCCAGCAGGTCTTCATCCACGGCGCCGATGCTCTCAAACAAATCCTCTGCCTTCATATGTTACTCCTTCCCCTACAAAAGCTGCTCCTGCTCCAAGTAGTCACGCAATTTCTTCCGAGTGCGCGTCAGAATGACACTCACATTTCCCTGCGAAAGCCCGTATTCCGCGGCGATTTCCGCGATGCTCTCGGTAAAGAAGTAGCGTCGCAGAAAGACGTCGCCGTCCCGCGTCGGAAGGCCTCGCACAAAGGAGCGAATCCCCTGCTGCAGCGCTTCCGTCATGGCCCCTTCCTCGGTGTCGGAGCTGCCGGCAACGCACTCCTCCAACTCCTCGATGGCCACAGCCGCTTCCCCGCCGCCGCGCTTCTTCGCGTCGCTTTGCTTCCGCCGGTTGATTGCGTGATTTCTTGTGAGTTTGGCAAGAAACATTCGGAAAACTGTCGGTTTTGTCGGCGGAATCGCGTTCCAGGCTGACAAAAGCGCATCGTTAACACACTCCTCCGAATCCTCCCGGTTCCCGAGAACGTGAAACGCGATTGCGTTGAGGTATCGGCCGTACTTCTGCTCCGTCTCCGTAAGCGCCTGTTGCTCTCGGGAGAAGAACAGTTCGACGATACGATTGTCATCCATGAATCGCACCTCCTGACCCGCCTGTTTCGTGCCTCTCACCTAAGAAGACAACAACGGCGGAGAAATCTTACAACAAAATTTGAAAAAGTCGCACATGTCGGCTATGAAAACCGCAAAATATCGCGTATACTGTATTTGTCTGAATAGTCCGCCCCTTTCGGCGGAACGCTTTGGAGGTCACCATGATTGCTATCGTGACGGGCGCAAGCTCGGGAATCGGATATGAAGTCTGCTCGCAGCTGCGGAATCGCGGCTACACCGTGTACGGCTTAAGCCGCCGCGGAACGGCGCCCGAGGGCGTTACCGGCCGCAGCATCGACGTCACTGACGAGGTCGCCGTGCGCGCCTGCATCGATGAAATTGCCGCCGCAGAGGGCCGCATCGACCTGTTGGTGGCCAACGCCGGCATGGGCATCTCCGGCCCCATCGAAATGACTGACGCCTCCGACGCGCAGTACTTAATGAATGTCAATTTCTTCGGCCAATTCTACGCCGCCAAGGCGGTTCTCCCGCACATGCGCGCCCAGGCAGCCGCTGCAAAAGCCGGTTCCGCGCAGGCTGCTGCAGGCACAGGCGCTGCGGCGTCCCGCCCCGGAACCATCGTTTTCACAAGCTCCGTGGCTGCGCCGATTGCCATCCCTTACCAGTCATTTTACTCTGCAAGTAAGTCCGCCGTCAACTCCCTTGCGATGGCTCTTCGCAACGAGGTGCGCGACTACGGCATCAAAATAAGCGTCGTCATGCCCGGCGATTCAGGCACCGGCTTCACGGACGCGCGCCGCAAGCAGGACGGCGGAGACGCCTACCCGCGCTGCGAACGGGCGGTTTCCGCCATGGAAAAAGACGAGCGAAACGGCATAGCGCCCGCCTCGGTGGCCGGTGTCATCGTCCGCGCCGCAACAAAGAAAAACCCCGCGCCGTACTACGTCGCAGGGTTCAAATATCGTCTGTTGCTGGGGTTGTTCAACCTCCTGCCGGCCCGCGCCGCCATCTGGCTGGTCGGCAAATTCTACTGATTTCCGCCGCTGTACCCGCGTCTCCGCAGCACTCCTGCCGCTTACATAAGCGACAGCGCATGAATCGCAAACAAGGCATAAACAACGAATACGACCAGACCGGCGGTGCCGATGCATTTGCCGGTCTTTGAATTGAGTTGTGTCGTCGCAAGGGTTTTCCGATACACAAAAACCAAAATACCCATGAGAATCGGAACAACGCACATAATAATCTCATAAATCGCAACGCGGGTCGCAATCGTATCGACAAAAGACGCCGTTGTTCCGTTAAAGCCCCAAAATCCCGGGTGATTGTGTCGAATCTCCGCCGTCAGGGTCTTCACGCGGTCCGATACATCATTCGCCACCTCCGAGTCGGTCCGGCGGACATAGCCCGTCACCGTCACTCCCTCCGGATCAATCGCCACGCCTTCCTCAAAATTCTTCTCATACCAATTCTTGTCCGCGCGCACCAGCACATAATTGATAAGGTCCTTGTCCGCCACCAGGAAATAATGTTCATACGCCGTCGGAATCATGCTGATGGTGTGCCGGTACGTGGTCGTTTCGCCCCAGGTCAGGGAATAATACGCCTGAAAGGACGTCCACTCGCCGTTTTGGTATTTGTATTTGTCGCCCTCGGTCTGCGCCCGCACGTTGCTCTTCCGAATCAGGGTAATCACCCCGAAGTACCCGACGATCAACACAAGGGCCAGCAAAAACAAAATCCCGAGCACCATGCCGACCTTGGAAGGTTTCTTCTCCGGCTTCTGCTCATCATTCTGCCCGCCGCCGACCAGCGGCTTTCTTCTGTCTATCTCATCCATTTTTCCATCCTCCGAAACGCTGCACAAGAAATCAATTGACAATCCTGCCGAACAACAAACGCGGGCCCGAAACGGACCCGCGCCCAAAACCGTCCACGAGAGGAGTCGAACCTCCGACCTACCGCTTAGGAGGCGGTCGCTCTATCCTACTGAGCTACGTGGACAAAAATATCCGGCGGATACCAATCGCACCGCTTGACATTATACCGCACATTACGAAAAACTTCCACCGAAAAATCATCCGACCCGGAAAATGCCGAATTTCCCGGTTTTTCGCCCGATTTCAGCGATATAACGCATTACTCTTAAGGCGGCGTTTTTTCGGGTTTTTCGGAGTTTCTCCTATTTGAATTTCTCCGCGGCGGCACAAGCCCTTGTATAGTATGCCTTTTGCCTGCGCTACCGGTGGAGGTTTCACTTGATTCGCACCGCGCGAGCATCATATCGCATTATGCGTCACCGTTTGTCGCGTTTATTCTGCAAAAGCCGACCGCTTATCCCTGTATGAAGAGTAATAATTTGCGTAACAAAATGCGTTATTTATGCATAATGACGTTTTGCCGGTTTTCGCATTTTTCGCGCTGAGCAACCGATCTTTGCACTCCTTAAACGTGCGTCGCGAGTGCCTCATGCATCGAGCTCGCCTCGTCGAGAACTTCCTTCTCCTCGTCGGAGAGGATGACGTAGGTGTTGCCCTTGATGACTTCCTTCACGTACGTGTAGCAGCCGTCACGGTTGTGCATGCTGGTCATGATGAAACCGTCGTTGTCATCGTTGAGGAG
>CADAHQ010000033.1 GCA_902787715.1 uncultured Lachnospiraceae bacterium | reverse complement strand
GCGTACGAGGAGAGGGACTCCATGTACCGCCGCTGTCCTTCCGCATAGATGGTATCGAACGCGAGGGACGACTTACCGGAGCCGCTTAAGCCCGTCAGGACGACAAATTCATCCCTGGGGATATCCACGTTGATTCCCTTTAAGTTGTTCTCCTTCGCGCCGCGAATTCGAATGTATTTCTTGTTTTTACTGTCACTCATGTCGTCTGTAATATATCCTGTCCGGGCAGCTTCGCCGCCGTATTTTGTCCCCGGTATAGGGGCGTCCCCGCAGCGGCCGATCCTACTGCAGATGTTCCGTGCGGATCTTGCGGATCTCGTCACGCAGCTCCGCGGCCTTCTCGAAATCGAGCTCCGCCGCTGCCGTATGCATGCTCCGCGTCATGGCTGCAATCAGCTGCTCCAGCTCCTGGCGGCTCATGGATTCGTAGTCCTTCTCGATGCGGCCCGTGTTTCTTCCGGTTGCCTTCTTCGAGATGGCGATGAGCTCTCTTACGGCCTTGCGCACCGTCTGCGGCGTGATGCCGTGCTCCTCGTTGTATTTCTGCTGAATCGCGCGTCTGCGGTTGGTCTCCTCGATGGCGCCGCGCATAGAATCGGTCATGGTGTCGGCGTACATCACCACGTGGCCGTCTGCATTTCTCGCAGCTCGTCCGATGGTCTGCACGAGGGATGTCTTCGAGCGGAGGAACCCTTCCTTGTCCGCGTCGAGAATCGCCACAAGGCCGATCTCGGGGATGTCAAGGCCTTCTCGCAGAAGGTTGATTCCCACCAAAACGTCAAACTGGTCCATTCGCATGTCGCGGATGATTTCCGTGCGCTCCAGCGTATCGATGTCCGAGTGCAGATACCGCACGCGGATGCCGATCTGCTGCAGGTAGTCCGTAAGCTCCTCGGCCATGCGCTTGGTGAGGGTGGTCACCAAAACCTTGTTGCCGCGGCCGGTCTCCTTGTTGATTTCCTCCACCAGGTCGTCAATCTGGTTCGCCACCGGCCGGACCGTCACCTCCGGGTCCAGAAGGCCCGTCGGGCGGATGATCTGCTCCACGCGCCCCAGCTCATGCTGCTCCTCGTACTCATTCGGCGTCGCCGACACGAACAGCATCTGGTTGATGCGCTCCTCGAACTCGGTAAAGTTTAAGGGGCGGTTGCATTTGGCGGAGGGAAGGCGGAAGCCGTAGTCCACCAGCGTGGTTTTTCTTGCCTGGTCTCCGTTGTACATTCCGCGAACCTGCGGAATCGTGATATGCGACTCGTCGACGATGATCAGATAATCGTCCGGAAAATAGTCCATCAGCGTGTTCGGCGAATCCTCGGGGGTCAGTCCCGCAAGGTGCATCGAGTAGTTCTCAATACCCGAGCAGACGCCGGTCTCGCGGAGCATCTCGATGTCGTAGTGGGTGCGCTCCGTGATGCGCTGCAGCTCTAAAAGCTTGTCGTTTGCGCGGAAATACTCCCGGCGCTCCTCCAGCTCTTTCTCGATGTTCGCAAGGGCGCGCTCCATCTGCTCCGGCTCCACCACATAGTGGGAGGCCGGGAAGATGACCATGTGGGAAAGGTCCGCAATCGCTCTTCCCTTCAAAGGGTCAATGCGCTGCAGCCGCTCCACCTCGTCGCCGAAAAACTCGATGCGATACGCCTCTCCCGAGCCGTCCACGGGAAATACTTCCAAAACATCGCCGTGGGCTCGGAACGTCCCGCGCTTAAAATCCATCTCGTTGCGGACGTACTGGATGTCCACCAGCCGCCGCATGACGTCCTCCCGGGAGATCTCGGTTCCCGGACGCAGCGAAACGGTCATGTTTTTGTAATCGATGGGGCTGCCGAGTCCGTAGATGCACGACACGCTGGCCACCACGATGACATCCCGCCGTTCCGTCAGAGCCGCCGTCGCGGAGTGCCGCAGACGGTCGATCTCATCGTTGATATCGGAGTCCTTCTCGATGTACGTGTCCGTGGAGGGCACATACGCCTCCGGCTGATAGTAGTCGTAGTAGCTCACGAAATACTCGACTGCATTTTCCGGAAAATACTCCTTGAACTCGCCGTACAACTGCGCCGCCAGCGTCTTGTTGTGGGAGATGATGAGGGTCGGGCGGTTGAGCTTCGCGATGACGTTGGCCATCGTGAAGGTCTTGCCGGACCCGGTGACGCCCAAAAGCGTCTGAAACTGTTTCCCCGCCTCGAAGCCCTTGACAAGCTCCTCGATGGCCTCCGGCTGGTCGCCGGTGGGCTGGTACGGGGAATGTAATATGAATCTGTCCATTTGCTGTCCTGACTCCGTGCGCGGATTACTCCTCGCTGCCCGGCTTCGTCGCCATCCACTTCAGGTATCCGTTGATGAACGGGTCCAGGTTGCCGTCCAAAACGCTCTGTGCGTTGCCGACTTCCACGCCCGTTCTCGTGTCCTTCACCATGGTGTAGGGCTGCAACACGTAGGAGCGGATCTGGCTTCCGAAGTTGATGTCCTTCTGCTCGCCGCGGATGCCCGACTCCTTGTTCATCTGCTCCTCCTGCTTGAGGATGTAGAGCTTGGCCTTCAACATCTGCATGGCCTTCGTCTTGTTCTGCAGCTGCGACCGCTCGTTCTGGCACTGCACCACGATTCCCGTCGGAAAATGCGTGATTCGGATTGCGGAGGACGTCTTGTTGATGTGCTGACCGCCGGCACCGCTGGAATGGTAGGTGTCGATGCGGATATCCTTCTCGTTGATCTCCACGTCCAGGTCGTCCTCAATGTCCGGCATGACGTCGCAGGACACGAAGGATGTCTGGCGCTTGCCCGCCGCATTGAAGGGGCTGATGCGCACAAGACGATGTACGCCGTGCTCCGATTTCAAGTAACCGTAAGCGTTGTGACCGTCAATCTGGAACGTCGCGGATTTGATGCCCGCCTCGTCGCCGTCCTGGTAGTCGAGAAGCTCGAAGCCGAAGCCCTTCTTCTGCGCCCATTTCTGGTACATGCGATACAGCATGCCCGCCCAGTCACAGCTCTCCGTTCCGCCCGCACCTGCGTGCAGGGTGACGATTGCATTTTCCTTGTCGTAGGGCGACGAGAGAAGCGTCTCCAGGCGAAGTGCCTCAAGCTCCTCCGTAAACGACGCCAGGTCGGCCTGAATCTCCGGCACGATCTCGGGGTCGTTCTCCTCATTGCCCATCTCAATCAAATCGAGGATATCCTTGTACTGGCGCTCGAGCTTCCGATAGCCCTCCACCGTAACCTTGAGCTCGTTGAGCTCTCTGGTGGCCGCCTGGGCGCGGTCCGCGTTGTCCCAAAAGCCCGGGGACTCCAGAAGTCCCGAGAGCTCCTCGATCTTGCGCTCCTTGTTCTCAAGGTCTAAGGACGCGCCCACCTCGGTGAGCATTCCCTTGTACCCCTGGAGCGTGAATTTTGCTTCATCCAATTCAATCATATTTGTTCCTGCGGCGCGTTTGAAGGCGCCGTTTCCTTCCTGTTATCCCGTCGTAAAATGCCCTCGCAGTTACATCACTGCTGCGGGATTCAGCCGCCCTTCCTCATGCAGCAGAATTTATATTTCTTGCCCGAGCCGCAGGGGCACGGGTCGTTCGGCTGAATTTTCTTGGTCGCGCGACGGATGGGTGCATTTGCCACCGTGTCGTCCTTGTTGGTGCCGGTGACCTTCGCCACGGCCTCGCGCTCCACACGCTGCTCCACGTGGAGGTTCATCAACGCGTGAATCGTCTCCTCGCCGATGGAGTCAATCATATTCTCAAACATATCGAAGCCCTGGAACTTGTACTCCTGCACGGGATCCTTCTGGCCGTAGGACTGCAGGCCGATACCCTGGCGCAGCTGCTCCATGTCGTCGATGTGGTTCATCCAGTGACGGTCGATGACCTTCAGAAGGATGACGCGCTCCGCCTCACGGAACTGCTCGATCTCCGCGAAGAGCGTGCGTTCCTTCTCCTCGTAGAGCTCGTCGACAGCCTTCTCGGCCATCTCCAGAACATCCTGCTTCTTGCCGTGTTTCTTAAGCTGCTCGGAGAGCGTAATCGGTGCAATCGGAACCACCTGCAGCAAATCCTGGTTCAGTTTCTCCATATCCCACTGCTCGGGATATGCGTCGTCTCCGATGTGGTTGCTCACGATGCGGTCCACCGTGTTGTGGGCCATCTTGCGCACGTACTCGCGCATGCTCTCACCCTCGAGCACGCGGCGGCGCTCCTCGTAAATAATCTCGCGCTGCTCGTTGTTCACGCGGTCATACTCCAGCAAATTCTTACGAATTCCGAAGTTGTTGTCCTCAATCTTCTTCTGTGCTTTCTCGATAACGCTGGAGAGCATGCGGTGGTGAATCTCCGCACCGTCCGTAAGGCCAAGGGTCTTGAACAGGCCCATCATTCTCTCCGAACCGAAGAGACGCATCAAATCGTCCTCGAGGGAGATGTAGAACCGCGACTCACCGGGGTCACCCTGACGTCCGGCACGACCGCGCAACTGGTTGTCGATACGGCGGGACTCATGCCGCTCGGTACCGATGATCTTCAAACCGCCGAGCTCGCGGATCTCGTTTGCGCGCTGCTCCGCTTCCGCCATCATCTGGTCACGCTTCTCGGGGTCCGTTCCCTCGGGAATCTCCACATGTCCGCCGAGCCGGATATCGGTACCACGGCCGGCCATGTTGGTTGCGATGGTCACGGCGCCCTTCTTGCCGGCTTCCGCGATAATCTCGGCTTCCATCTCATGGAACTTGGCATTCAACACCTGGTGAGGAATGTTGCGCTTGCGAAGCATCATGGAGACGGTCTCGGAAGCCTCGATGGTGATGGTACCTACCAAAACGGGCTGTCCCTTCGCATGTGCCTCGGCAACCGCGTCGGCAATGGCATTTAACTTCTCCTGCTTTGTGCGGTATACGGCATCCTCGTGGTCGATACGCGCCACCGGCTTGTTGGTCGGAATCGCGATAACGTCCATGCCGTAAATCTCACGGAACTCGTTTTCCTCGGTGAGAGCGGTACCGGTCATACCGCACTTCTTCTCGTATTTGTTGAAGAAGTTCTGGAAAGTAATGGTGGCGAGGGTCTTGCTCTCGCGCTTAACCTTCACGTGCTCCTTCGCCTCAATGGCCTGGTGCAGACCGTCGCTGTAACGGCGGCCCGGAAGGATACGTCCGGTGAAGTCATCGACGATCAACACCTGATCGTCCTGAACAACGTAGTCATGGTCGCGCTTGAAGAGGTTGTGGGCCTTCAGGGCAAGCGTGATATTGTGCTGAATCTCCAGGTTCTCCGGATCGGCAAGGTTCTCGATGCGGAAGAACTGCTCTACCTTGCGGACACCTTCCTCGGTCAGGTTGACGTTGCGGTCCTTCTCGTCCACAACGAAGTCTCCGGTTTCCTTGGCGGTCTCGCCCATGAGCATGTCCATCTTGGACACTTCGGTCTCGGTACCTTTCTTCAGCTGGCAGGCGAGAATGTCGCACATCTCGTAGAGCTTCGTGGACTTTCCACTCTGGCCGGAAATGATGAGCGGCGTACGGGCCTCATCAATCAAGACCGAGTCGACCTCATCGATGACCGCGAAGGGAAGTCCGCGCATTACCAGGCGCTCCTTGTAAATAACCATGTTGTCACGCAGGTAGTCGAAACCGAACTCGTTGTTGGTACCGTACGTGATGTCGCACGCATACGCCTCGCGGCGCTCGTCGTTGTCCATGCTGTTTAAGATACAGCCGACGGTGAGGCCCAAGAAGCGGTGCACCTGCCCCATCCACTCGGAGTCACGCTTGGCGAGGTAATCGTTGACGGTGACCACGTGCACACCGTTGCCGGTCAATGCGTTCAGGTACACGGGGAACGTGGAAACGAGGGTTTTACCTTCACCGGTCTTCATCTCGGCGATACGGCCCTGGTGCAAAACGACACCGCCGATTAGCTGCACGTAAAATGCACGCTGCCCGAGGGTACGCTTCGCTGCCTCTCGTACCGAGGCAAATGCCTCCACCAAGATATCGTCCAACGTCTCGCCTTCGGAAATGCGCTTTTTGAACTCGTCCGTCTTGGCGCGGAGCTGTTCGTCCGTCAGTTTTTCCCACTCCGGCTCCAGCGCCTCAATCTTATCCACAATGGGCCGGATCCGCTTCAGCTCATGCTCGCTGTGCGTTCCGAAAATCTTCTCAATCAGTTTCATTGAATCCTCCTGGTTCGCGGTCTTTTCTCCGGGCTCCTCCACATATCCCGAAATCAGCCCGCATTCCGAAACAGTATACCATAAATCCTATATAAAATCAATGTAATAAAAACTCCGGGGAAAGCCCTCGGAAAATGCTTCCGAATCAGGCCCCGGCAGCGCCGAACGCTCCTTTTCGAAACACAAAAAACGGACCGCGGTCCCCTTCCGGGGAGCACACGGTCCGCCTCTGCTGTTTTCTTTGTTTTTGGTCGCTATTGTCTGACAATTCACTTGTCAAGCTGACAATTCTTCTCTCCGCAAATACGATGCGATTTTACGTTTCCGCCAAAACAAACATTCGATTTTCCATCCTGTGTGACTGTACTACAAAAGTTGAAAGGTACTGTGGATAACGTTGATAACTTGGTGAATAATCGCAATCTGGTCACTTTTCGGACACATTTTTATGTGGATAACTCTTTTTCGGGTAAATTTTATCAACATTTCGTCAGGTTATTCACCGTTCAATTTTTGATAAGAATTGTGCAAGATAACAAAATCGCTTCTTGTCAAGAGCTTTTTTTCGTTTTTGCAAAGAATATGTTTTCTGAAAATTGCGCCGAATATTGGCACAACTTGCAGTCAAAAACGCCGGTTTTCCACCGAAGTTACATAGCAGCCTTTCAGGGTGCGAAAGTTTCCGGAAGCATCCCGTTTTCACCCCACAGAGTTACCTTCTTTCCGTTCTCTGTCTCCGTAAGCTCCACGCGGGCGTCAAAGGGTATGGAATCTCCGCTTCCGCTGACCACATGCAGCGTTCCGTCTTCCCCGGTGCTTAGGAACCAGTCGGAGCCGTAATCGGAATACAGTGTTCTGGCTACCTCGCGGGCTCTGCCGTCGACGACGGAATACACATACAGATAGTATGATCTTCTGCCGCTGTAGATTCCGGGACCGATGGTTATCATCTCCGGCTCCAGGTCTCCTGTGAGATCAAACCATGCCACACGGAAACTGTCCTGCCATTCGTGCACCTGAATCGCGGCGCCTTCCCAAAGAACAAAGAACGCCTTTTCAATACCGTTCTGCCCGTTGACAAGGGTCAGGAAAACCTGCGCTCCCACCGATGCATACATACCGTCCGGCGTCACATCATGAGGGAGATCGCTATCCAGAGGTCTTCCCGGAGAAGACGACGAATCCTGCGGATACTGCATGAAACGCCTGTTGACATCCTGTAAGATTCCGGCCGCCCTGGTCGGCATCAATCCTTCTCGCGGCCATCCCAGAGAGGAGAAGTACGAAACATATCCGGGCGTACCTACAGTAATCAGCACAATCCATTCCCGGGCGTCCTCCTTCTCCGAAGTATGTCCGGAGAGAATGTAATCATATGTGCTCCCCTGCGGATTCTCATACACGGCAAACCCGCGCTGCTCTATCTTTCGACAGTACATTCTGGTATCCGGGCAGCACTTCTGTCCAGGTAGCGTTGTTCGTGTTTACTCCTTCGTAAAAGACCAGGTTCGGATCCTCAAACACGGTTTCCGCAATTCCGCTTAAGTAAGTAACATCTCCGGCCTTCCACTGCCCCTTCTGCGGAAGCGCCGGTGTTGCCTCTGCAGGTATCGTCGGACTTACATCGGTTCCGGGAACTGTTTGTTTCTTGCTAAGTCCCTTGACTCCCAGAAGAATTCCCACCGCAAGAATTGCGCAAGCCGCAACGGCGGAGGCAATCACAAGAAGCCGCTGTCCCGAGCCGGAACCGAAGCCCCGTTTCCGCTTTATGTCGGTTCTGTTGTTTGCGGTCTTAACCGCTGCATTGTTCTTATCTTCTGTATTTGCTGCCTCTGCAATGACAGGGTTCGGCATCGCCGCAGGATTTTTCCGGTAGTATTCTCCCGCTGCGGCAAGAACTCTTCCGTCCGCTTCCGACGACATCGTGCCGGAGCTCTTTCGAATCTTCTCTTCTATCTCTTTTTGGGTAACTTTTTTGCCCATGTGCTACTCCTTTCCGCTCTCCGGGTTCTCCCCGGATCTTCCGAAATACTCCTGCAATTTTCGAATTGCGGCGCGGTACCGTCGAAACACCGTGGCAAGAGAAAGCCCGGTGACCTTCGCGATTTCCGCATACCCTAACTCCGCCTCGACGCGCAGTGAAACGATGCGTCGCTCCTCCGCTGCCAGCCTGCTCATCGCATAATCGACATCGCTTCCCTCAAACTCGGAATGCCAGGTGTCATCCTGCGAAAAGGCGGCATTTTGCGACAAGCCGTTCGGTTCCGCCCCAGCCAATTCTCCCGAATCCTCGCAGGCTACCTCCCGTGCGTGTTCGCGGAGTCTTCGCAGAGCCTCGTTGTGAACGATCTGGAACAGATAGGCTCGGCCGTTGTGCACTGACGCTTTCTTTTCGCTCCGCAACAGGCTTACAAATGCCTCCTGTACGGAATCCTCCGCGTCCTCGCGGTTTCCCGTGATGCGGTACGCCACGGCGTACATCGGCTTTTTCATCTCCCCGTAAAGCTGCGTAAAGGCGTCAGGGTCGCGATCCAAAGACTGCAGTTTTTGATTAATCCATGAAATTTCTGCCGGCATGGTTTCGTCCTCCCTTCACCTTCTATGAGTGCAAACACGGGCTGTTTTTTTCACAAGGTGCAAAAAAGTAAAAAAGGACAGCATTTGCCGCTGTCCCTTTTATGATTTTCATTTGTTACCGGATAACTCTTCCGTTCTCCCGGTCAATCAGCATCAGGCTGCCGTTCTCGACAACCATCTTGTACTCACGGTCGTCGGCACCGAGTACGGTAACCTCATCGCCGTCGAGGCGCAGTTCGGACCGCGATGTTACGGGAACATCATATTTAGGCGGTATCTCCTCCGCACCGGGCTCAAGAATGTATTCCTGCGGCAGGCTGTTTGCCATCGGCTTGGCGTATGCGGCAAATGTCTCCGATTTCGTTATCATGCAAAGCTCGGTATTGCCGTCGCCGGTGACATCCGCAAAGCAAAGCGACGATTTTCCGGTCCATTCATAGGCATATCCGTAACGAACCACGAAAAACTTCTGTTGAACCTGATACGTACCGCTTGTGAAGGGCGAGACAAATGTCAGGAAAATCTGCGCCCCCGTCCGCTCAAACATACCGTCGGGTGTGACATCCACAACCAGTCGGGGCACCCTCGTGATGGTGGACCGAACCGGGCTCTCGCTCTTGCCCTGGAGCTTCGGGAAAGAGCCGCCGAGACCTTTAAAAAGGTTGCTCATCAGAATGGCCTCGGCTTCCTCGGGGGTACATCCCCCCTCCGGGGTCGGTCTGTCCACATAAACGTGGAGGTGCATTTGCTGCCAGCCATACTCCATATAGATGGTCTTGTCATCCTTGTGGGCAACGAAATCGGCGTCGTACTCCTGGACGTAATAGCCCTCCTGACGGAGCTTCGCAATATACGCTTTTCTTGCCTCGTACGGATACCAACGCACCGCCGGATCCCCCCGGAAATCCACACCGGGCGCATCCATTACCAGATTCCTTTCCTCCGGCTCCGCGTCCGGCAGTACAAACTGTGTAGCGTCGAACTTCGCAACCTTTTCGACCTCCCACACGGTGTTCCATGCCTTGCCCCGGTTCACGCTCTTAAGAAGCGCCCGCAGGCCGATGCTTAAGAAATACACCGCTGTCGACACAACTGCCGTGCCGATTACCGCTGCAAGAATGCGCTTGCATCGTTTGCTGACTTTGCTCTTCTTCTCTTCCATGGTTTTTGCCCCCTTACGTTTGCGCCGCCCCACGCGGCATTGAAGTATTCGCCTTTGCCCTTTACAAAAACGGAGCGGGCAGCGCCGTTCCCATGAACCGCAGTCTGTGGCCGCTCCCTTTAGATACGTGTTTGTCCGAGATTTTTACGGAGAAAAATCACTCCGCCGCCAGCTCCGCCAGATACTGCTCCACGTGATAAACCGCGTTGGCACCGTCCGCCGCCGCCGTCACAATCTGGCGAAGGTCTTTCGTGCGCACATCACCGGCTGCATAAATGCCGGGAATCTGCGTCGCACAATCCTCCCCTGCGATAAAATAACCGCTGCCGTCGCACGGAATGATATCCTGCCAGCCGAGGTTCACCGGAATGGTACCCACCGCGACAAATACGCCGTCCGCCGATACTTCGCGGCTCTCGCCGGTTCGCACATTGCGAAGCGTCACGCCCGTCACGGCGTCCTCGCCTTTGATTTCCGAGACAACGCTGTCGTACGCAATCTCGATGTTCGGCGTCTTGCGAAGGGCCGTCACGAGAGTCTTCGACGCGCGGAACGCATCGCGACGGTGAACAATCGTCACCTTCTTGCAACCGCGGGCTAAGAAGATAGCATCCTCCACCGCGGTGTTGCCGCCGCCGATGACAACCACCTCGCGGCCGCGGAAGAACGCGCCGTCGCAGGTCGCGCAGTACGACACGCCCATCCCGGCAAATTCATCCTCGCCGGGACAACCGAGTCTCCTCGGCATTGCACCGGTGGCAATAATGATTGTCTTCGTCTCAACAGGGTCGTCGGAATCCAGGGAGATCCGGAAACCGCCCGGAATCTTCTCAAGCTCCGTCACCTCGGCCATGCGAATCTCCGCACCGCAGTGCTTTGCGTGGTTCTCAAACCGCTCGGCCAGGTCAAAGCCGCTGATTTCGGGAAGGCCGGGATAGTTGTCGACGTCGGAGGTATTTAACACCTGGCCGCCGCTCACGCCCTTCTCCAAAACAACAAACGACAGCTCCGCACGCGCTGCATAGATGGCCGCAGCCATTCCCGCCGGCCCGGAGCCGATAATTACCAAATCGTACATGAAAGATTCCTCCTCATTTTCCGAACATCGCACAGAAAAATATGTTTATCCCCAGATTTCGACGACGACAATCAACGCCGCCAAAATCGCAACCGTCACAACCAAAGGCGCGGTAATCAGCTCGCGAAGCGCCGTAAGTCTGTCGGGCTTATGCAGCTCTTCCCGCATTTTCTCGCTGGTTCCGCAGCGAAGCGCAAGCACCTTCATCAGCTTGTACGCAACAAACGTACCGATTGCCGCAAGCACGGCGAAAGGTCCCAGATCGGCCCAGCCGACCTTCTCCGTCTCCTGCGCGGCCTCCGCCATCATCTCGCCGATTTTCCCGGGCCGGTTCTGCATATCGGCCATCAGATACACCAGCACAACCGACGTTCCGTTGACTAAAAGGTGCATAACCATCGATGACACGGTGGACCCCGTAATCTCATCGATGAGGGCGAAAACAACGCCCATCACAAAGGCATACATCAGCTGATTCAGATTGCCGTGCATCAAGCCGAACACCAGGCCGGACACAATGGCGCCCATCAGAATCGAGCGCTTGCGGTATCCGCCGAAGAGCATGCCCCGGTACACGAACTCCTCCGTCACCGCCGGCAACACGGCAATCACGGCAAATGCCACCCAGAACGGGGATCCCGAAATCTCCTCCACAATGGACTCCGCCGCCACATAGTTGGACAACAGCTGGGAGAGCAGGTTCACAAACGTAAGAAGCGGCGAAAGGAACAGCATGGTAACCGCCACTAAAAGCACCGTACTAATTTTAACCGGCCGAATGCAAAGGTCATCCCGGATGGTGGCAAGGCGCTCGCCCTTCGGCTGCAGAAACAGGCAGAACACAATCGTGGGCGCCAGCACACACATCTGTACCACAAGAATCTGCAGTGCAAAATTATCAATCAGCCGCGCGCCTACTGCGCTACCCGCAAGATACGTGGCAAGCGTAATCAGCAAAAGCCAGTTGGCAGTGGCGGCATCCAGTCGTCGTCTCTCTCTCATCGGAAATCACCTTCCCCGGGTTCGGAAATCCCGCCAGCAAATGATACCACATCTTCATTCGTTTGGCAACGCAAATACATTACGCGTTGATTTGACTTATTATAGCGTAATAAAACAATCCCTGTCAACTAACCAAGCGTTCCTTAACCGAATGTTCTTTCTTATTTCACACTTCCGTGCTATACTCAAAAGTGCGGAGGCCCGCGGTGATTCCCCGCGAATCCCGCTCCGCACTACCAAACGAACGGAGGAACCCCATGATACTGTTAGGAAAAACACAAAAACTCAGAATAGATTCTCTCGAGCCGCACGGCGCATACCTGACGGCTCTTCCCGCGGAAAATGACGCTGACGCTTCCCCGGCCGCTCTTTTGGCCGGCGCTGTGAAAGACGTCGACTCTTCGGAAAATGCAGCTCCCGTCGTGGACGCAGCCCGCATCCTGCTTCCGAAGAACCAGCTTGCCGGCGAGACGCCCGGCGACATTGTCACCGTATTTGTCTACAAGGATTCTGAGGACCGTCCCATCGCCACGAAGCTTCTGCCGAAGGCGGAGCTTTCGCAGGTGGCAGCGCTTTCGGT
>CADAHQ010000032.1 GCA_902787715.1 uncultured Lachnospiraceae bacterium | reverse complement strand
GCGCGGATTGCCGAAATTTCCTCCCGCTCCCGGCCGCTTAACTGGCGGATGGAATTCTTGAGGGAGAGCTCATTTTTCGCGCTGATGACGCCTGCCACAGCCTCTGCCTGGCTTAGGTCGATACGGCCGTTTAAGTATGCGCGGCGGGTGAATTCGCCTGGCTCCGCAAGCCTTGCGCCTGCCGCGAGAACCGCCTCCAAAACCCGCTTTGTCACAAGCACGCCGCCGTGGCAATCAATCTCAACAGTATCCTCTCTTGTGTATGTCCGCGGTGCTTTCAAAAGAAGCACCATGACCTCGTCAATCACACGGCCGTCCGCCGGATTTAGGATATGCCCGTAGTGCACGGTGTGGCTTTCGCATGCCGAGAGATCATCGCCCTGAAACACCCGCGTGGCGATACACACGGCCTCCGGGCCGCTTATGCGCACGATGCTGATGCCGGACGGTGATAACGCCGTCGCAATGGCCGCAATTGTGTCGTTTTCCATGTTGTATTGCACGGCGCTCCTCCTTCCCACGATGCCTGCCGCAGTGCTTTTGGCACCTTTTCCCTGCCGCCTGCCGCAGCGCTTACGCACTGCCTTTGCGTAGCTTACATTCCTTCCGCGGAAAACTGCATTTGCCGCGTTTTCTCCGGAAGAAAAGCAAGCGAGGGGACTGCGCTCCGCAATCCCCTCACCATCGGATCTTGTCCGTCTTAGGAGCCGCTGCGCGCGCGGCGCTGCGACTCTTTGGTTCTTAGTTGTTGTTCTGCTCGTTCTTGGCCTTCTCGGCTGCCTTCGCTTCCTTGTATGCAGCGTAGTCCTTCATGTAGTCCTTGCTGTAGTCGGGCGAATTTGCATCGCTCTGGAAGCGTCTCTGTGCCGCACGACTCTCGAATCCGCCGTTGTCACGGTTGTATCCGCCCTTGCCGCCGCGGTTGTTGTAACCGCCCTTGCCGTAGCCGCCTTTGCCGCCTCTGTTGAAGCCGCCCTTGCCGCCGTTACGATTGCCGTAACCGCCGCGGTTGCCGTAGCCGCCGTAACGGTTGTTGTTGTAGCGACGCTCTTCGTACGGAGCATCGGCTCTCATGCTTACGATGACCTTGCGGTAAGGCTCCTCGCCCTCGCTGTGGGTCTCAACGTAACGATCGTTCTGCAGAGCTGCGTGAATGATGCGTCTCTCGTAGGGATTCATCGGCTCAAGCGCTACACTTCTGCGGGAACGGCGAACGCGCATTGCGATGTTCTTCGCAAGGTTCTCAAGCGTCGACTTGCGTCTCTCGCGGTAGTTCTCGGTATCGAGCTTGATCTTGTAGTACTGGTTGCAGGCACGGTTTACAACAAGGCTGGTAAGATACTGCAGTGCGTCCAGGGTCTGGCCGCGCTTGCCGATCAAAGAACCCATGTCGGTGCCTTCGATGTCGATATAGATGTTGCCCTCCTCCTCGTTGACCTCTGCGGTCACCTCGGCGGTCAGGTCCATCACCTTCAAAATCTTGCAGATGAAATCCACGGCAACTTCCGACGGAACCGCACCGGTAGCGTCGCCTGCCTTAATCTCCGCTGCCACAGCCGCTACGGCTTCCGTAACATTGGCCGGAGCAATCATGGACTCATCGCACTCCACGCGGATCTTTACGCTCTTGAAGAGCCCGAAGAAACCGCCTTTTTCTTCCTCTAACACTTCCACACGAAGATCTTCAACCGCACAGCCAAGCTCCGCTGCGGCAGCTGCTTTCGCGTCCTCGAGGGTCTTTCCTGTATACTCCCGATATTCCATGTCATTGATCCTCATCATTCTTCAAAATGTTGGCGATCGCAGCGATGCCGACGTTTCCGCCGTTCTCAGCTGCTTTCTTTGACAATTCGTCTTTCTTCTCCTGCGAAACACGGCCGGTCTCACTGCGTCTGCCGGTGGAATCCTTGTCCGACTTCTTCGTGGAAATCTTCGAAGTGTCCATGGTGGCAATCGACTTGGTGCTGGACTTCGCGATTGCGGACATTCCCTCTTTCTTCGAGTAAATGCCGTATTTTTCGTTGTGTTCCGCTACTTTGGCTTCGTTCTGAGCCACAATATCCTCGACGTTGTAGCGCTCCAGATACTTGTTGATGGACAGCTGCTGTACAATCGTAACCGCGCTGGTAACCACCCAGTAAATGCCGACACCGATAGGCATGAAGATACAGAACACGCCGGACATTACCGGAAGAATCGTGTTCATCGCGCCCATACCGGGCATCGGCTCCTCTTCCTTCTTGCCGTTCTTCTTCGTATTCATCGTGTTAAGCTTACCGGTGAGATACTGCAGTAAGAATGCAAGAATCGGAAGGAGAATCGCCGGAAAATGGTACCCCGGCGCATCGAGAATGCTGTATTTGCCTAAACCGTTAACCTTCAGAATCTTGTCGATGTCATCCGAGCGCTTCTCCATCGCCTTTTTGAAGGCGTCGGAGTTCGCAAGCATGTTCCAGTTCATGGTCAGGCTGAAACCGTTCTTGTCGCGCACATCCAGGTTCTTTCCGCTCCGGAAATCCTCCCAGACTCCCGTGTTGTAAACGGAAAATACATCGATCATATCCGTGATTGTAAAACTCCGGTCCAGGTCCTTCGCGCTGCGGAGAGTAACTCCCTCGGCAGTGTAAAATTCATATACTGCCTTGGTAATCTCATCTTCCGTGAAATCAATTTCTTTGCTGATTGCGGTAACGTCCGTCGCAACATTTTTGTATAAGGTATTGACGTCCGTCACATACGCGGGAATCGCGTAGATGACACGGTACAGAGCGAAGATAATCGGCAACATGATCAAAAGCGGAAGGCAGCCTCCCAAGGGGCTGGAGCCGTATTTTTGATAAATTGCCTGCTGCTCCATGGTGTACCGCTGCATCGCCTCGCGGTCGGACCGGTCGATATTCTTGTACTTCTCCTGAAGAGCCTTGATCTCCGGCGTCATAAGCGCCGAAACCTTGGCAAACTTCTGCTGTTTGATCGTGAGCGGAAGAGTGATCATCTTCACCACGATCGTGAATACCACGATGCAAAGTGCAATATTTTGGATGCCCATGGCGGCAACCAGTTTGTAAATTGCATTGAGGATCATTCCCATGATCCAGGCAAAGGGCTTTAAGATACCGCCCACCTGGGTCAGAAACATCCAATTCATTTATGGTCCTCCTTCGTTACGGCACAGGGTCGTATCCCCCCTTGTGAAACGGGTGGCACCGCAGGATCCTGCGTATCGTAAGGTATCCTCCCTTGATTGCGCCGTACTTTTCAATTGCTTCCATCGCATACTGGGAACAGGTTGGCGTGTAAATGCAACAGGGCATCTTCTTAAGCCCCGACAGATGTCTTCTGTAAAATCGAATCAATCCAAGCAAAATCCGCTTCATATGGTTATCCCGAGCAGTCCTGCCACATGCAGAACCGCATTCGTAATCTCTGCCTGTGTCTTCCCGACACATTCCCTCCGTGCGATGACGATGATGTCCAGCCCGTTGCTAAACTTATCACCGTTTGTGCGCAAGCTCTCTTTAATCAATCTCTTCACCCGGTGACGAATGACGCTGTTTCCGAGCTTCTTGCTTGCGACAATCCCTATTCGATTGTGATCTCTTCCGTTCTCCCTCACATACATGGCGAGGTGACGGTTTGCGCGGGACCGCTTTGCGTCATAGACGTCCGAAAAATCCCGCCCCTTGTGTAATGATTCTACCATTCGGCATCCCTCTCTCACAAAGAGAAAGGTCACATATGCTGCGACCTTATGCGGAAATGCTGTGTCTGCCCTTTGCGCGTCTTGCGGAAAGAACCTTTCTTCCGTTAGCGGTCAGCATTCTCTGACGGAAACCGTGAACCTTTGCATGGCTCTTCTTCTTCGGCTGATAAGTCATCTTCATGGCGTTTTTACCTCCTTTGTAACGATAGTTACCCATTTTTGGGCATACTGCATCCGCTATTATAGTGATTTTTCGCGGGGTAGTCAAGGAAAATTTCCGGGGGAGGACGCAAATTTACGGGATTTGCGGCAAATTCTTCCCCTTTCCGTTCACCCTTCCCATCGGCCTTTCCTGCGGACTTCCGCAGAGGCTTTGCCGAAGGGTGTTGATAACTCTTCCTTATATAAATATATGCTCATTTTTTGTTGCTAAAAACCGATTTCTTTGGTATAATAAATTGTGGCGTTTTACGGCCTTTTGATTGCCGCAACCACAAAATGTGGGGTTGCATCGAAATCGTCGCGGATTTTGCCTCAGGGAGGACTACAAGATGTATTCTAAGCAGGTTCTGGAAGAGCATTGGAACCAGATTCTGGACCAGACCAGAATTGATTATAACATTACGACCGTTTCCTATAACACCTGGCTTCTGCCTCTTCGCATCTACGATATCGAGGATAACATCTTGACGATCGTTGCGGAATCGCCGATCAACTCCAACAGCCTGTCCTTCATCCAGAACAAGTACGGGCAGTTTATCCGCGCCTCCATCGCCGAAATGCTGGGCAGCGATTACGAGTTTGAGCTTCGGTTCATTCTTCGCGCTCAGGTGGCTCGCATCGAAGAGGAGCGCAAGAAGCAAAGCCGTCCCGATACAAACCTTGCACACGGCAATCTCTTAAACAAGTACACATTCGATAATTTCATCGTCGGCGACAACAACAATATGGCCCACGCAGCCGCTCTTGCAGTGGCCGAACAGCCCGGCGAAGTGTACAACCCTCTCTTTATCTACGGCGGCTCCGGACTGGGCAAGACGCATCTTATGTATGCAATTGCCAACTATATCCTGCAAAACGAGCCGTATAAGAAAGTTCTCTATGTCACCAGCGAGACCTTCACCAACGATCTGATTACCTCCATTCGCGCCGGCGGAAATGCGGCCTCGGAGGCATTTCGCGAGAAGTATCGCACCAACGACATTCTCCTCATCGACGATATCCAGTTCATCGAAGGAAAAGAGACCACCCAGGAGGAGTTCTTCCACACCTTTAACGAGATGAAGGACAACGGCCGCCAGGTCGTGATCTCCTCGGATAAGAACCCGAAGGATCTCAAGATTCTGGATGAGCGTCTCCGCTCCCGCTTCGAGTGGGGCCTCACCGTTGATGTGCAGCCGCCGTCTTACGAGACCCGCGTTGCCATCCTGCGCGAGAAGAACAAGGTCAACCCCGTTCCGATTTACGATGATGTTCTTGAATACATCGCGCAGAACATCAACTCAAACATCCGTGTTCTCGAAGGTGCCCTCACCCAGGTTGTCTCCATGAGCCGCCTGCAGCGTAAGCCCATCACGCTTGACCTCGCAAGGGAAGCTCTCAAGGATGTCATCACGCCGAGCGAGAAGAAAACCGTAACTCCGGAGCTGATTCTCAACGTGGTTGCGGAACACTACGAGATTACTTCCGAGCAGATCCGCTCGAAGATTAAGAGCCGTAACATTGCTTACCCGCGCCAGATTGCCATGTACCTCTGTCGCGAGCTTACTTCCCTCTCCTTTGACGAGATCGGTTCCATGATCGGAGGACGGGACCATTCCACCGTACACTATGCGTACAACAAGGTTTCCGATGACATCAAGCGGGACGAAACCGTCGCTTCCGCAGTAGATGTCCTGAAAAAGAAGATAAATCCCTCGGAGAATTGACCGATAACCGGTCAATTAAGCAGTATTGATAAGTAACCCTTTGTGGAAAACCACCGGTATTTTGTGGATAACTCCGGTATTTCGGTGGATATCACCCCGAAATACCTGTGGATTAACCTGTTTTTTCCTGTGGAAATACAGTGAATGAAACCGGGATTCGTTCGGATAACTTCTGCGGATGAATTTGCCGGGGTTGTAAACGGAAAACAACCTTTCCGAAATCGCCCGGGTTATTCACAAACTGAAGACGCTATCCGAAATGTGTGAGAAGTGCAAATCGGATAAGTTTTTCCCGTATTTGCGGGCTTTGCGGCACTTTTCCACAATTCCACAGCCCCTATTATTACTACTGTTTTCCATCCATATAACACACATAGATTGATGCCTTCGGCGGAATGCCGGAGAATTTTACGAAAAGAAAGGATGCAGCGTATGGAAATCATTTGTAATCAACAACAGCTTCTCGGAGCGATCAATACGGTTCTCAAGGCAGTTTCTGCGAAGACCTCCTATCCGATTCTCGAATGCATCTTGATCGAGACGGACAACGATGATATCCGCCTGACGGCGAACGACAACGATTTCTGCATCGAGACCGTCATTCCCGGCACCGTGAACCGGGCCGGCAAAATTGCGTTAAATGCGCGCACTCTCTCGGACCTGGTCCGCAAGCTTCCGGCGGATGATGTAATCATCACGACGGACGAGAGATTTGTCACCTCGATTGTCTGCGGCAAGGCAAAGTTTGCCCTTCACGGCGATTCCGGCGAGGAGTTTCCGAAGCCTCTTCCCTATGACAACACCAACCCGATTGTGATTTCGCAGTTCACCTTGAAGGAGATCATCCGCCAGACGATTTTCTCCATCTCGGACAATGAGTCCCAGCGCATCATGACCGGTGAGTATCTTGAGATTAACGGTAATCACCTTCGCCTGACGGCATTGGACGGCTACCGCATCAGTATCCGAAATGTTGAGCTTCGCGGCTCCTACGATTCCCGCAGCGCGATTGTTCCGGGCAAGGTGATGAACGAAATCGGGAAGATTTTGAGCGGCGATATGGACAAGGATGTGAAGATTTTCTTCGACGATCGCAATATCATTCTCGAGCTTGAGAATACGACGGTTCACTCCCGTCTGATCGACGGCCGCTACTATGCGGTTGACACCATGATCAACGCTTCCTGTGAGACGAAGGTTACGGTCAACAAAAGAGAGCTCATCGACTGTATCGACCGCGCGAGCCTCTTTGTGAAGGAGTCCGAGAAGAAGCCGGTGATTCTGGAAATCTTTGACTCCTACATCATGATTTCCATCAACACCCAGATCGGCAGCATGAACGAGGAAATCATGGCGGAGCGCGACGGCCACGACCTTAAGATAGGCTTTACGCCGAAATTCCTTCTCGACATTCTCCGCGTGATTGACGACGAGAACGTCACGCTTTACATGAACAACTCTAAGACACCGTGCTTCCTGCGCGCGAACGACGATTCCTATGTTTACATGCTTCTGCCGGTAAACATCGGTGCGCACTGATTTCGGAGGATGACTATGATTTCGGTTGCAATCAGAGATGAATTCATCAAGCTCGGACAGGCGATGAAGCTGTGCGGCGCGGTGGAGTCCGGCGCGGAAGCGAAGGAAGTCATCACCGAGGGCAAGGTTACCGTGAACGGTGAGGTAGACCTTCGGCGCGGCAGAAAGCTGGTTCCGGGAGACACCTTCTCATACCGGGGGAAGGATTACCAAATCACCTCCCGTTAGGATATCCGAAGATGCAGATACAACACATTGAACTGTCGGATTTTCGTAATTACAAAAATCTGTCAATCGACTTCTCAAGCGGTGTGAATCTTCTCTACGGCGACAATGCCCAGGGGAAGACGAACCTTTTGGAAGCGATTTATGTCTCGGCGACGACGCGGTCGCTGCGCGGTTCGAAGGACCGCGAATTGATAAGACTCGGTTGCAGCGAGTCGCATTTAAGTTCCCGGGTTGTAAACCGGGATTGTCCGCACCGCGTCGACATGCACCTTCGGAAGAACAAATCCAAAGGGGTGGCCGTGGACGGCGTTCCGATCAAGCGAAGCGCCGAGCTTTTGGGACTTTTGCATGTCATCTCCTTCTGCCCCGACGACCTTTCATTGGTGAAGGCCGGCCCCTCGGAGCGGAGGCGGTTTCTCGACATGGAGCTCTCCCAGATTGACGGCGCGTACTGCAGTTTCCTTGCGCGCTACAACCGCGTGCTTGCGCAGCGGAACAATCTGTTGAAACAGATTTCCGGCAATCTGTCTCTTAAGGACACGGTCAGTGATCATCAAACGCAGGAGGGCATTTGTCGAAGAATTACGCCCTGTCGTTGAGGAAAAACACGAGCTTTTAAGCGGCGGCAGCGAACATCTCCGACTCTCCTATCTTCCGAATGTCACCGAGGAAGCTTACGCGGACAAGCTTGCGAGCGGCCTTGAGAGGGATATCATCCTGCGGGCCACGGAAACCGGTCCGCATCGCGACGATATCGATTTTTCGGTAAATGACGTCAGCGTCCGCATGTTCGGTTCCCAGGGTCAGCAGCGCACCACCGCCCTCTCACTGAAGCTTGCGGAAATCGCGCTTGTAATCAAAAAGCGCGGGGAGGCGCCGATTTTACTGCTGGATGACGTGCTTTCGGAGCTTGACCGGAGCAGGCAGCAGCAGCTTCTTTCCGAGATTCGGAACCTGCAGACGATTGTAACCTGCACCGGTATGGAAGAATTTGTGATGCAGCGCTCTTCGGAGAACAGCATCTATTATGTGCTCGACGGTTCCGTTGAGCAGAAATCTTTTGAGTAACTTTTTGGAGGTTGTATTCTATGGACCAGAATCAAAATCAGGAATACGGAGCAGAACAGATTCAGATCCTCGAGGGTCTGGAGGCTGTGCGCAAGCGTCCCGGTATGTACATCGGTTCCACGTCCGCGAGAGGTCTGCACCATCTGGTGTATGAGATTGTGGACAATGCGGTGGACGAGGCGTTGGCGGGCGCCTGCACGGAGATTAATGTCCTCATCAACAAGGACGGCTCCGTGACCGTTCGCGACAACGGCCGCGGTATTCCTGTCGAAATAAATGAGAAAAAGGGCATCAGCACGGTGGAGGTCGTCTTCACGATTCTTCATGCGGGCGGCAAATTCGGCGGCGGAGGATATAAGGTTTCCGGCGGTCTTCACGGCGTGGGCGCCTCCGTTGTAAACGCGCTCTCCGACTGGCTCGTTGTCGACGTCGAGCGCGAGGGCCACAAGTACGAGCAGCGCTACGAGCGCGGTAAGCCGGTGACGGAACTTAAGCGCATCGGTGATTCCGACCGCACCGGTTCGACGGTTACGTTCTTCCCGGACGCCACGATTTTCGATGAGATTGTATTTGACTTTAATACCTTGAAGCAGCGCCTTCGCGAGATGGCGTTCCTCACGAAGGGCCTGAAGATTACCCTCTCCGATTTCCGCGAGGAGCCGGCCCGCGAAAAATCCTTCCACTACGAGGGCGGCATCAAGGAGTACGTGCAGTACTTAAACAAGGGCAATTCCGCATTGTACGATGACATCATCTACTGCGAAGGCAACGTCGGCGACGTATATGTCGAGGTTGCGATGCAGCACAACGATGCCTACAACGACAATTGCTACAGCTTCGTAAACAACATCACGACGCCTGAGGGCGGTATGCATCTGATCGGTTTCCGAAACGCCCTCACAAAGACCATTAACACTTATGCGCGCGCCAACAAGCTGATCAAGGACAACGAGCCTGCCCTGGACGGCGAGGATATCCGCGAAGGTCTCACCGCCATCATCAGCGTTAAGCTTCCCGAGCCCCAGTTCGAGGGTCAGACGAAGCAGAAGCTCGGCAACAGCGAGGCGCGTACCGCCGTGGATAAGCTCGTGAGCCAGCAGCTGACGTACTACCTTGAGCAAAATCCGGCGGTCGGCAAGATTATCGTTGAGAAGTCAGTGCTTTCCCAGCGGGCTCGCGACGCTGCCCGCAAGGCGAGAGACCTTACCCGCCGCAAGTCGCCTCTGGAGAGCCAGAGCCTTCCCGGAAAGCTTGCAGACTGCTCGGAGAAAGACCCCGCCAAATGCGAGATTTTCATCGTTGAGGGTGATTCCGCAGGCGGCTCCGCAAAGTCGGCCCGCGTCCGCGCCACCCAGGCGATTCTCCCGCTCCGCGGCAAGATTTTGAACGTTGAGAAAGCGCGTCTCGACCGCGTTTTGGAGAACAAAGAAATTCGTGCGATGATCACGGCCTTCGGCACGGGCATCCACGAGGACTTCAATATTGAGAAGCTTCGTTACCACAAGATTATCATCATGACCGATGCCGATGTGGACGGTGCGCATATCAGTACTCTCCTGCTGACGTTCCTCTACCGTTTCATGCCGGAGCTGATCAAGCAGGGCTACGTTTATCTCGCAATGCCTCCGCTTTACAAGGTGGAGCGCGGCAACAAGGCATGGTACGCCTACAGTGACGACGAGCTGAACGGAATTCTTTCGGAAATCGGTCGTGACCAGAGCAACAAGATTCAGCGCTACAAAGGTCTCGGCGAGATGGACGCCTCCCAGCTCTGGGAAACCACCATGGATCCGAAGCACCGCATCCTTCGCCGCGTGAACATGGACTCCGACAGCTTGAGCGAGCTCGACCTCACCTTCACCACCCTGATGGGCGAGGAAGTCGAACCCCGCCGCGTATTTATCGAAGAGAACGCGAAGTATGCCGAAAACCTTGATATCTAAGGTGATTTTCGAACCGTATGTGCACAGCGCGAACCGATGTGAAAGCTTGCTTTCAATCATCGGGAGCGATGCGCACATGGCCACGGTGACGACTGTCACCGCGGCCACATGAGCAAAAAAACAACTACCTTGTAAATCTTTCAAAGTTGTTTTTTTGCGAATGGTTCGGAAAGCACCGGGAATAACATAAGAAACTGAGGACACACTATGGACGATTTTAACGTAATGGATGAACATATTTTTGACAAAGTCGACGATGTCGATTTGAAGAAAATCATGGAAAAATCCTTTGTTGAGTACGCGATGTCGGTTATTGCCTCGCGTGCGCTTCCCGACGTGCGCGACGGTCTGAAGCCGGTGCAGAGACGAATCCTGCATGCCATGAACGAACTCAACAACGGCCCGGACAAGCCGCATCGTAAGTGTGCGCGTATCGTCGGTGATACGATGGGTAAATACCATCCGCACGGCGACAGCTCCATCTACGGCGCTTTGGTTTGCCTGGCCCAGGACTGGAACACCCGCTACCCGCTTGTGGACGGTCACGGAAACTTCGGTTCCGTGGACGGCGACGGCGCGGCAGCCATGCGATATACCGAGGCGAGACTCTCGAAGATCTCCGTGGAGATGCTGGCGGACATCAACAAGGACACCGTCGACATGCTTCCGAACTTCGACGACACGGAGAAGGAGCCGGCGGTTCTGCCTGCCCGCTACCCGAACCTCCTCGTTAACGGTACCACCGGTATCGCGGTCGGTATGGCGACGAACATCCCGCCCCACAACCTTCGCGAGACCATCGACGCGGTGGTTCGCATCATCGACGACAAGATTGCCGGCAACGAGACGACAATCGAGGACATCATGACGATTATCAAGGGACCGGATTTTCCGACGGGAGCACAGATTCTCGGCACCCGCGGAATCGAGGAGGCGTACCGCACCGGCCGCGGTAAGATCCGTGTTCGTGCAATCTCCACGATTGAGCCCATGGACAACGGCAAGCACCGCATCATCGTGACGGAGCTTCCGTACCTTGTAAACAAGGCTCGCCTGATTGAGAAAATCGCCGAGCTTCACAAGGACAAGAAGATTGACGGCATCACCGATCTCCGCGACGAGTCCGACCAGAAGGGTATGCGCGTCGTGATCGAGCTCAAGAAGGAAGCCAATCCGACGGTGGTTTTAAATCACCTCTACAAGCACACGCAGATGCAGGACTCCTTCGGCGTGATCATGCTTGCCCTGGTAAACAACGAGCCGAAGGTCCTGAACCTTCTGCAGATGCTCAACTACTATCTTCTTCACCAGGAAGAAGTCGTCACCAGACGCACCAAATACGACCTCAACAAGGCCGAGGAGCGCGAGCACATCATGGAGGCGCTCTTAAAGGCCCTCGACTTCATCGATGAAGTCATCGCAATCATCCGCTCTTCGAAGACGACCCAGGAAGCGAAGCAGCGTTTGATGGACCGCTTCGAGTTCGACGATGTGCAGGCGCAGGCGATTGTCGACATGCGTCTCCGCCAGCTGACCGGACTGGAGCGCAGCAAGTTAGAGGAAGAATTTGCCGCACTGGAGGCAAGAATTGCCGAGTACCGCAAGATTCTCTCCGACGAGAAAGAGCTTCTGTCGGTTATCAAGACCGAAATCACAATCATTCGCGACAAATACGGCGACGACCGCCGCACGATCATCGGCTATGATGAATTTGACTTCGACGCCGAGGATCTGATCCCCGACGATGCCGTGATCATCGCTATGTCCCGCAAGGGCTACATCAAGCGCATGAGCCCCGAGGCATTCCGTACGCAGAACCGCGGCGGCAAGGGCATCAAGGGCATGCAGACCATCGAGGAGGACTTCATCGAGCGTTTGCTCATGACGACGAACCACCACAATCTCCTCTTCTTCACCAACTTGGGACGCGTTTACCGCCTGAAGGCATACGAGATTCCGGAGGCTTCGCGCACCGCCCGCGGCACGGCCGTGATCAACCTGATCCAGCTGCAGCCGGGCGAGACCGTGACGGCCATGATTCCGGTTCGCGACATGGGCGAGGACGGTTACCTCTTCATGGCAACGAAGCGCGGTATCATCAAGAAGACGAAGCTGGCGGCATTTGCCAATATAAGAAAGCTCGGAATCATTGCGATTTCCCTTCGCGATGATGACCAGCTGATCGACGTCAAGGTGACCAACGACGAGACGGAGCTTATGCTGATTACAAAGCAGGGCGCTGCAGTCCGCTTCCGCGAGAGCGACGTTCGCGCCACCGGTCGAAACGGTATGGGCGTGTACGGCATGCGCCTGTCGGAGGACGATGCGATTGTCTCTATGGTCGACACCTCCGAGGCAGAGCATGTGCTCTTCATCTCCGAGAACGGCTACGGCAAGCGCACCGCACCTGCGGAATTCGCCCTGCACCACCGCGGCGGCAAGGGTATGCGCTGCTACAACGTCATCGACAAGACCGGCCCGCTCGTGGGCGCGCGCATGGTTGACGGCACCGACGAAGTGATCATGATTACCAACGAGGGCATCCTGATCCGGATCCCGGTTGCGGATATCAGCATCCTCGGCCGCTCGACCTCCGGCGTCAAATGCATGAACATCGACGCCGAGAGCGACATCCGCGTGGCAAACTTCGCAAAGGTCTGCGAGACCGAAGAATACGTCATTCCGGGCAGTGAGGACGATCTTGCGGGCGATGCGGCAGCGGACGGCGAGGACGATGCGGAAGATTCAGACGCGGAATCCGATGGCGACATCTGATCCGTTGAAATCTAACAGAAATCTACGGGGCGGCAGGGAAACCTGCCGCCTTTATCTGTCGGCAAATGCACCGAAAACCTTTCAAAGACGGGTTTTCCTGTCATTTTTTGCGGTGAGATTACGGTGAAGATACTGTATGTTGTATAGTTGCGAAAAAGGGCCACAAGACTAGGAAAATACAGGCAAAAATGTTGTTATTTTACCGTAAGAAATGGTTGACAAAGGATGCGCTGTTTGTTATAGTATTTGATGCACCACCTCGCGAGGGGGTGCAAATTTTCCGTAAAGCCAAGGCTTTGCGGGCATATTGCGGAATTCATGTTTGACAGGGAATTCAGCTCGGAGAAATACTCAAGAGGCTGAAGAGGCGCCCCTGCTAAGGGTGTAGGTCGGGCAACCGGCGCGAGGGTTCAAATCCCTCTTTCTCCGCTCAAAACTTTTCCAAAAAAGTTTTTGAAAAAAGGTGTTGACAGACGCGGACGCTTGTGTTATTCTAATCAAGCTGTCGCGGACGACAGCAGCGAATGAACCTTGAAAACCGAACAGTGAAACAACCTTGAAATTCTTTGAAAAGTTTCTGGCAACAGAAGCGAACTTTAACAAATGTAAATTTCAGGATACAAAGGCTTTTTAATGAAGCTAGCGTACCTGAGAGGATAAACTTTTAACGAGAGTTTGATCCTGGCTCAGGATGAACGCTG
>CADAHQ010000031.1 GCA_902787715.1 uncultured Lachnospiraceae bacterium | reverse complement strand
GCCCCGCATTCGCGGATGTGCCGATTCTGCACAAAATATAAAGTAATCAGATAAATAAACGCTCCGATGGTCAATACAACCGCGGCAACCACAATGAGGCGCGGCAATACTTCCGCGACAAATCCTCCCGTTTCCCGCACGCTTGTCGTGGTCTCGTGTGACTCCGTGATTTCCGTGTAATCCGTCATAAACAAAATCACGGTCAGAATCGGAACAATCAGGAAAATAAGCATCGCAACCAAGCCGTTCCGGTTGAATTTGCGGCAGGCGACGCGGGCCACATTTTCCGCCATAACGTTGGTGGCGACATCCTCCTGCGGCTCCTCGTCTGTCTGCGAGAGGCCGTTTCGCAACAGCTCATCGGCGGAGACTTCCAAAAGGTCGGCAAGCGCCGGAATCAGGGACAATTCCGGGAGCGACCGGTCGGTCTCCCAGCGGCTTACGGTCTTGTCCGAAACATACAAATGATCCGCCACTTCCTTCTGCGTCAGCTTCTTCTCCCTGCGAAGCCCCGCCAGATACGATCCAAAAGTTTTCGTGCTCATCGTTAGCACCCCCAATCACGTTTGATGTCGCCATTGTAGCGACCATACCCCGCAAAAGTCAATCCTTCGGCACTCTAATCCGACTCTCGCATTCGGAGAGTGCCCTGTTTAAGCACCTTTTCGAAAACAGCCGCCGATTCCTGAAGAATCAGCGGCCTGTATTCAACATCAAAATTTACGGCAAATTCCCCTACACCGTCGCGGGCTTGCTCAAAACATCGGCGATAATCTCCACAGCTTCGTCCACCAAAGCTTCCGTGTGGGACGCCATGTAGCTGGTGCGCAACAGGCACTCGGTGGGCGCCGTTGCCGGCGGAAGCACCGGATTGACATACACGCCTGCCTCGTAGAGCTGCTTTGCGCGAATCAGCGTCGTCTCGGTATCATACGTGTAAATCGGGATGATCGGCGTATCGCTCATGCGGATGCGAATTCCGCGGTCAAGAAGACCCTTGCGGGCTCTGGCGGAAATGGCCTGCAATTTCAAAGGAAGCGAAGGATCTCTCTCGAGAATCCGAAGCGCTGTCAGCGCCGTGGCGCAACTTGCCGGGGTAATGGAAGCCGAGAAAATGAACGGCCGGGAATTATGGCGAACAAAGTTTGCCACTCTCTCGCTTGCGGCCATGTAACCGCCGAGGGATGCCAGGGACTTTGAGAAGGTTCCCATGTAAATATCAACCTCATTTTCAAGGCCGAAATAACTTGCGGTTCCGCGGCCGCCTTCGCCGATTACGCCGAGGCCGTGTGCATCATCCACCATGACGCGGGCGCCGTATTTTTTCGCGAGCGCAACAATCTCCGGGAGCTTGGCGATATCGCCGCCCATGCTGAAGACGCCGTCGGTAACGATGAGACACCCCGCCGATTCCGGCACTTTCTGTAACTGCTTCTCCAAATCCTCCATATCGGAATGATAATAACGAAGCATCGTGCCGTAGCTTAATTTGCAGCCGTCATAGATGCTTGCATGGTTTTCGCGGTCGCAGATGACGTAGTCATGCCGTCCGACGAGCGCGCTGATGATTCCCAGATTGCTCTGGAATCCCGTGGAAAAGGTCACCACGCTCTCCTTTCGGAGAAACTTTGCAAGCTCATTCTCAAGCTCCAGATGAAGTTCCAGCGTTCCGTTCAAAAAACGGGAGCCTGAACAGCCGGAGCCGTATTTTTCAAACGCTTTGATTCCGGCCTCGACCACCTCCGGGTTCGTTGTCAGTCCCAGATAGTTGTTCGATCCGAGCATAATGCGCCGTTTGCCCTCCATGATGACTTCCACATCCTGGCGGCTCTCAAGCGCATGGAAATAAGGATATACCCCCAGTTCCTTGATTTCCTCGACCTTCGTAAATTTGTAACACTTGTCAAACAAATCATCCATATTCACTTTACCACACTTTCCCATAGTTTCAGCGTAATCGCTTTTCCAAAACACACAAATTCATTTTACCGTAAAATGTTTCAAATGGCAAGCCAAAACAGCATAAAATAACATGCGGGTAAATAATCCTCATAGCTTGCCGAAAAACGAAGAAAGGACCGGTTACCCGATCCTTTCCTGTCTCATACTTTCGTATGTTGTTTTTGATTAGCCGTTGATGCTTCTCTTCACATACTTGGTGTGGAGAATCTCATGAGCCTTGTGGCTGCCGAACTCACCGAAGAACTCCTCGTAAACCTTCTTGATGGAAGGATTCTCGTGAGACTTGCGGATCGTCTTGGCTGCGTCGTTGTCGTACAGAGCCTTCGCACGGAGACCGCGTACATCAACAAAGTTGCGTACCTCGGAGTCTACCAACGGCTGGCCACCGCCGTTGATGCAACCGCCCGGGCATGCCATGATCTCGATGAAGGTGTAAGGCGAGGTGCCGGCCTTGATCTGATCCATGATGATGCGTGCGTTCGAAAGCGAAGATGCAACAGCAACCTTCACCTCAAGGCCGCCTACCTTGTAGGTAGCTTCCTTGATACCCTGCATACCGCGAACTTCCGTGAAGTCTACAGCCTTGAGCTCCTCACCGGTGATAACCTCAACTGCGGTACGGAGAGCTGCCTCCATAACACCGCCGGTAGCGCCGAAGATAACGGCTGCACCGGTGGACTCACCGAGCGGATCGTCGAACTCGCCGTCCGGAAGGGCTGCGAAATCGATATCGTTTCTCTTGATCATGCGGGCAAGCTCGCGGGTCGTGATCGAGATGTCAACATCCGGAATTCCCGGAACTGCGCTCTGGTCTCTCGTAACCTCGAACTTCTTCGCGGTACAAGGCATAACGCCGACACATACGATCTTCGCGGGATCGATGCCCATCTTCTGTGCGTAGTAGGTCTTTACGGTAGCACCGAACATCTGCTGAGGAGACTTGCAGCTCGAGAGATGTGCGATCTGATCCGGATAATAGGTCTCGCAGAACTTCACCCAGCCGGGCGAGCAGGATGTGATCATCGGCAGAACGCCGCCGTTCTTCACGCGCTCAACAAGCTCGGTAGCTTCCTCAACGATTGTGAGGTCTGCTGCGAAATCGGTATCGAATACCTTGTCAAAGCCGAGTGCACGGAGTGCGGTAGCAAGCTTGCCCTCAACATCCGTTCCGATTGGCATACCGAACTCCTCACCGAGCGTAGCACGCACGGACGGAGCAGGCTGTACAACAACGATCTTCTCGGGATCAGCCAGAGCTTCCTCAACCTTGTAGGTATCATCCTTCTCATAGAGAGCACCGGTCGGGCATGCAACGATACACTGTCCGCAGTGGATACAGCTCGTCTCAGCCAGACCCATGTCAAATGCGCTTCCGATGCAGGAAGCAAATCCACGGTTGTTCGGTCCGATAACGGCGATGCCCTGAACCTTCTCGCATGCACCTACGCAGCGACGGCACAGAACACACTTGTTGTTATCACGTACCATATGGACAGCCGAGGTGTCCTTCTCGTACTCGGGACGGAATCCCTCGTACAGCTTCTCATCCTCAACACCGAGCTCGTTGCAGAGCTTCTGGAGCTCGCATTTGCCGCTGCGTACGCAGGACAGACACTTGCGATCGTGCGTGGAGAGAATGAGCTGCAGCGTCTTTCTTCTGGAATCCAGAACCTTCGCGCTGTTCGTCTTGATCTCTGCGCCCTCATCGGATGCAGCAAGAGGATACATGCAGGCAGCTACCAGTCCGCGGGCCTTAGTAGACTCGACAAGACAGATACGGCAGTCGCCGACCTCGTTGGTGTCACGAAGGAAGCACAGTGTCGGAATCTTTACGCCGGCCTTATGAGCAGCGTCCAGGATCGTCGTTCCTTCCGGAACCGATACGGGGATTCCGTTAATTTTCACATTAACCATCTTAATTTCATCTGCCATAATCGTTTCCTTCCTTACTGTTTACTAATAGCCTTGAACTTGCAGTTCGCCATGCAGGCGCCGCACTTCACGCACTTCGAAGAGTCGATTGCCATCGATGCCAGCTTGTGGCCGGGTGCGATGTAGTCGGTTCTGGTGATTGCATCTGCAGGACAGTTCTTAGCGCAAAGGCCGCAGCCGATACACTTATCCTTGTCGATAGAGAACTGAAGCAGATCCTTGCAGACACCGGCAGGACACTTCTTGTCTACGATATGAGCAATGTACTCGTCACGGAAGTAACGAAGCGTGGAGATAATCGGGTTCGGAGCGGTCTGGCCGAGAGCACACAGGGAACTCTTCTGCAGATGCGCTGCCAGCTTCTCCAGACGATCGAGGTCATCCATCGTAGCCTGACCCTTGGTAATCTTCTCGAGGATCTCGAGCATACGTCTCGTACCGATACGGCACGGTGCGCACTTACCGCAGGACTCGTCTACCGTGAACTCAAGGAAGAATTTGGCGATATCAACCATACAGTTGTCTTCGTCCATAACAATCAAACCGCCGGATCCCATCATGGAACCGATTGCGATCAGGTTGTCGTAATCCATCGGAACATCCATCTGCGAAGCAGGGATGCAACCGCCGGACGGACCACCGGTCTGAGCAGCCTTGAACTTCTTGCCGTTCGGAACGCCGCCGCCGATTTCCTCGACAACTTCGCGGAGCGTGGTACCCATCGGGATTTCAACAAGACCCGTGTTCTGAATCTTGCCGCCGAGTGCGAATACCTTCGTACCCTTGGACTTCTCGGTTCCCATCGATGCGAACCACTCGGGTCCTCTCATGATGATCTGCGGAATGTTTGCCCAAGTCTCAACGTTGTTGAGGATGGTAGGACGCTCAAACAGACCCTTGACAGCCGGGAACGGAGGTCTCGGTCTGGGCTCGCCTCTGTGACCTTCGATGGAGGTCATGAGAGCGGTCTCCTCACCGCAGACAAATGCGCCTGCACCGAGGCGAAGACCGATATCGAACTTGAATCCCGTGCCGAGGATGTTGTCACCGAGCAAGCCGTACTCTCTCGCCTGCTTGATGGCGATCTCGAGACGCTGAACAGCGATCGGGTACTCAGCACGAACATAGATGTAACCCTGGGAGGAACCGATGGTGTAGCCGGCAATAGCCATTGCCTCAAGAACTACGTGCGGGTCGCCCTCCAAAACGGAACGATCCATGAATGCACCCGGGTCGCCCTCGTCGGCGTTACAGCAAACATACTTCTGATCAGCCTTGTTGGCCTTTGCGAACATCCACTTGCGTCCGGTGGGGAAACCTGCACCGCCGCGGCCGCGAAGTCCGGAATCCAGGAGAATCTGGATGACGTCATCGGGCGTCTTCTCGGTAAGAACCTTAGCCAGAGCCTGATAACCGCCGGTACCGATGTACTCGTCGATGTTCTCGGGATCGATGACACCGCAGTTGCGAAGAGCAACACGGTTCTGCTTCTTATAGAAATCCGTCTCATGCATCGAGATGATGCCGTTCGGTGTAACCGTCTTCTCATAGAGATACTTGGTCACGATGTTACCGTTTACAAGATGCTCGGTAACAATCTCCGGAACATGCTCAATCGCCATGTTAGCGTAGAAAGCAGCCTCCGGATAAATGATAACGATCGGGCCGAGTGCGCAGAGGCCGTGGCAGCCGGTGCGTACGACGCAAACGTCGTTCTCCAGACCGTTCTTCTTAATCTCATCGTTAAATGCAACGATGATGTCTTCACTGTGGGAGGAAGTACAGCCGGTACCGCCGCACACAAGGACATGATGCTTGTAGTTCTTGCCCTGTGCATTCAAATCGGCGATCTTGGCTTCGCCCTCGCGGCGCATCGCAACGATGCCTTCCTGCTCCGCCTTAATCTTGTTAAGTTCCGTAATGGATATCATTTGCTTCCTCCTGTTACTCGTATTTTGCAAGGATCTCATCCAGCTTGTCGACAGTCAACTTGCCGTAAACCTCGCCGTTGATCGTCATAACCGGTGCGAGACCGCAAGCGCCGATGCAGCGGCATGCGTCGAGCGAGAACTTTCCGTCCGGCGTGCACTCGCCGCCCTCGATACCGAGTTTCTCACACAGTTTGTTGTAGATATCGCCCGAGCCCTTGACATAGCAAGCGGTTCCCAGGCATACGGAGATCGCGTATTTTCCCTTCGGATACAGGGAGAACTGCGCGTAAAATGTAACAACGCCGTAGATCTTCTCCAGCGGAATGCCGGTTTCGTCCGAGATCATGGTCTGGACTTCGATCGGCAGATAGCCGTAAATGTCCTGAGCCTTCTGCAGGATCGGCATAAGTGCGCCCCGCTCGTCTTTCAGCTCACGAATCACCTGCAGAAGCTTCTGCTTTTGCTCTTCCGTTCCGTTGAACGGCACGGTACTCTTTTTTGTGGCCATTAAAAATCCTCCTTTTAGGGTGTTAACCGATTGGGCGTATGCTCCCCAATCCCCAAGTAATTATGGTACCATAAATTATTGTTTTTTTCCAGCATTTTTGTCACTGAAAGTCCCTCTTTTTGTGTTTTCGTCGTTTTAATGCGTGTATACACGTATTTCGACGCGATATCCGTAAATAATACACAAAAAACCGGCATCAAATTTCTTCGATGCCGGCCTGTTTTACCTATAAAACCACTGTGTTTTTAGGACATTGCACCGTTTTCACAGCGTCTCATCCTTCTCGCTCTCGAAACGGCTCACGAAGATATCCTTTGCCTCCTCGCGGGTGATCCCGAAAGAAATCGCCAACTCCCCGAACAGACAATCCTCCGCCATATGCATATAGCGCTCATCGCTCGCTGTGGCCCGCTTTCCCTGTGCCGACCTCTGCTCCCCGCGGATATGAATCGCCCGAAGCATCCGCACGAGGTTTTTGCACTCTCCGGAGTAGAATGCCTGCTTGTAGGCATCCTCCCGCTTTTTCTCATCCGGCACCTCAAGCTCCCCGAGCTCGCCGAGATGCGCCAGAAGCTCCTCCGCTTCCGCCTTGGTCAAAACAGGGCGCAATACTATCCGCATATTGTCGACGGGGCTGAAAATCTTGCCTCCGCCTGCATACACCGGCGTCAATGTGTAATATTCCTTGTCGCCCGCGCCCATTCCGCGAAGCGGTCCGATGTCGTCCACGCGACACACGCCGTTCGTGCCGTGGATCACATACGCTCCTTTCCGAAACATAGTATCACTCCTGTTCTATTTCCGATAAACCGTCAGACTACAAGGTCATTATAGCACATTCAGAAAGGCAAATGCAAACGTCAAAATGCACAAAAATGGCGAAAACAAGCCTTTTCGGTAACTTTTTGTCAACTTTCAGACAATTCCCGAAAAGGCTGTAAATAGGGTCTTTGGATGTACTGTAACCATGTCACGGAAAAAGCCGCGATAACGCCTTCGCCACACCGTCGTGTTCGTTGTCGTCGGTAATCCACGCCGCAGCGGACTTCGCTCCTGTCGATCCGTTGCCCATGGCTACCGCATATCCTGCCGCTTTAAGCATGGGAATATCATTGTCCGCATCGCCGATGGCCACGGTCTCCTCCATGGCAATCCCAAACCGCGCTGTCACGGATGCCAACGCCTTCGCCTTGGAAACCCCCGCGTGGAAGAATTCTAAGAATTCCGGCTGGGATTTGACGACCGTAACATCCGAAAGCGCTCCGCCTGCACAGATCTCGCCGCGCACTTCCGTTTCCCACTCGTTGATATGTTCCGGCGTATCGTACCATAGAATCTTGGAGATGCCGTCTTCCCGCAGTGTCTCCATAGGAGGCATCGGAAGCGGCGTCTTCTTCCCGAAACGCCTTCCGTAGTCCGCAAGATGCTCGTCCAAAGGCAGTCCGTACAGCGTCGTCCCGCTCCAGATAATCTGGCTTGTAAGGCGCTTCCGCCCTTTTGCAAGAATCGTCTCTGCCGCCTCCTGTGTAAGGTCTCTTCGGAAGAGGATCTCTCCGGTAGCGCTGTCCACAATCATGGAGCCGTTGCTGGTGATCACCGGAAGGGACATCTCAAGGAGGCGCACATACGGCTCCGCCCCGGGCCACGCGCGGCCGGTGGAAATGATGACGAAAGCGCCGCTCTCTAAAACCCGGCGAATCTCCGCGAGATTTCTTTCGCTGATTCGCTTGTCGTCCGTAAGAAGCGTTCCGTCCAGATCAATTGCAACCATTCGATAAGCCATGAAATCAATCCTCGTACATCAGATTCCGAAGGGTCGGATGAATCACGCCGTAGGCGTAGCCGCAGTTGCGCACATGCATGGTGAACACCAGCGACATCCGGTTTATCGGGTCCATGATGGCCAGACTTCCGGCGGCGCCGTCCCAGCCGAAGATGCCCGCAGGCGCCTTCGTACCGATGGAAGCGGGATCGACCAACGTCTGCATTCCGATTCCGTAGCCGTACCCGTGCCTTCCCATGTTATTGCGAATCTCCGAGAGCGAGACTTCTCCGAGAAGGTTCTCCGAGAACAAGGCCACGGTCTCCGGGCGGAGGATTCTCGCACCGTCCGCGCCGACGCCTCCGCAGGCGAGTGCGTCCGCAAGATTTGCGTAATCGACGGTGCAACTCATAAGTCCCGCACCGCCGCTTTCATATGTCTCCGAAAGCTGATAATTGCACGACATCTCCATCGGATGCATGCAATGAAAATCCCCGTCATCGCACACAAACTGCTGCGCAAGCCCCGGTACGCCGTCGTTCATCGGCTTCGCAAAAGAAGTGTTATCCATATGTAAAGGTATCCAAACATTTGCCGCAAGGTAGTCCGAGAAGCGCATGCCGGATACGACCTCCACGATTGCCGCTGCCACATCGTGGCTTAAACTGTACAGATAATGCTCCCCCGGATGAAAGCATAGGGGCGACTGCGCCATGGCATCCACAAGCTCTCTTGTCGTGGCCTGCTGACCGCGCTCTGCCAGGACACGCTCCACGCCGGGGCGGTGCAGGTCGTAATCAAGGCCGGACTGCATCGTCACCAGATGGCGGACGGTCATGGGAGTCTTTGGCGGGACCAGCCGGATAACGCCGTCACGCTCCTCG
>CADAHQ010000030.1:2874-14593 GCA_902787715.1 uncultured Lachnospiraceae bacterium | reverse complement strand
GACCGTCAAAGGCTTTGTCGGAACCGGTGTAGGTGCATTCTGTACAATCGTGATTTTAACAGACTGACCGCTTCCGGTATCTGTGATATCCACATGACCGGTTCTTGAAGTGGTACCTGCGTTATTACTTACAGTGAGTGTGACTGTTGTTCCGCTTACAGATGTCCCTACCCAGGAGGCATCCGAGTTCTTATCGGCACGGATTGTCCCTTTATTGTTGCTTACCGTGATTGTATATTTTCCGCCTGACGCTCCAGCGTTGACGGTTGTACTGCTGACCGTCAATTTCTTTTCAGGAACCGGTGTAGGTGCTGCACTTTGCGAGATTGTAATTCTTACAGACTGACCACTTCCGGTATCTGTGATATCCACATGACCGGTTCTCGCGCTGCCTGTATTATTACCCACAGTGAGTGTACGGATTGTTCCCTTATTGTTGCTTACCGTGATTGTATATTTTCCGCCTGACGCTCCAGCGTTAACGGTTTTACTGCTGACCGTCAAAGGCTTGGTCGGCACAGGAGTCGGTGCCGCACTCTGAGAAACGGTAATCTTTATAGTCTGACCGCTTCCCTGATCCGTAATATCAACATGGCCCGTTCTGGCTGCTCCCGTGTTATTTGATGCCGTAATGGTAATCGTGTTTCCGCTTACGGAAGTGCCCACCCAGGAAGCATCCGAGTTCTTGTCAGCACGAAGCGTTCCCTTGTAATTGCTGACCGTAATCTTTTTGCTTTCACCGGAAGCAGAAAAGCTCAGACTCGTAGTGCTGACAGTCATCTTCGCGGGCGTAGGGGTATTGGGCTTCTTCGTCGGCGTAGGCGTGTTGGGTTTCTTCGTAGGCGTAGGAGTCGGTGCCGCAGCCTGGGAAACTGTAATCTTTATGGTCTGGCCGCTTCCCTGGTCTGTGATATCGACATGGCCCGTCCGGGCTGATCCCGTGTTCTTGGATGCCGTAATGGTAATGGTGTTACCGCTCACAGAGGTCCCCACCCAGGAGGCATCCGAGTTCTTGTCCGCACGAAGCGTTCCCTTATAGTTGCTGACCGTTATCTTTTTGCTTTCACCGGAAACAGAAAAGCTCAGACTCGTGGAGCTGACGGTCATCTTCGGAGTCGGCGTAGGCGTATTGGGCTTTTTCGTCGGCGTAGGGGTATTGGGCTTCTTCGTAGGCGTAGGGGTATTGGGCTTCTTCGTAGGCGTAGGCGTGTTAGGCTTCTTCGTCGGCGTAGGCGTGCTAGGTGCAGCATTTTGTGTAATTGTCAATGTGAGCGATGTACCGTTTCCCATATCGGTTACGTCCACATGTCCGGTTCTCTTCCCGCCGCTATTCTTGCTGATGGTGAGGGTAACCGTGGTACCGCTGACACTTGTTCCTATGAAGGAAGCATCGGTTCGTTTATCTGCGCGCAATGTTCCGACTTTTCCGGAAATCGTGACTTTTTCTGTTCCACCGCCGTATCCAACGGTAATTGAAGTTCTACTGGCAGAAATCGCCGCGGAGATTCCGGCACCTCCGGGCCTTCCGACGCTGTCCTGAATATAGCTGCCCAAATTCAGTGAGGCAGTTTCTTCCCGGAAGGACAGGTCTGTTTTCAGAGGCGTCAGGATTTGAGACGTCTCAATGGTTATTCCTGTGGAATCAAAGACATATTCTGTCGTGATTCCCAGATCGTCGGTTTGGGCCTCTGCTTCCTGCACCGCGGGTGCAAACAGGCAAACAATCATTATCAAAACCATCAATAATGACAGCCCTCTGTGACGATACATCCATGTTCCTTTCATCGATAATACCCTCCATTTTGTGTTTTTTGCTGCCTTCCGGAGATAACAAAAAACGGCTGCAATAATAGACTTATTGCAACCGAACTATCATGGCAAACAAAGGGTATACCCCTCCCCTTCGCAGCGTTAGACTTCAAGTTTTGCGTCTCTGCGTTTCCGCAGATTTGCCCCCATTTGATTATCCCCATTTTGCAGCAACAAAATTACTGTGCCGTGAGCATAGCATAACGGCAAACCGAATACAATGTCTTTTTATACTTTAGGGGCTCTTTTTTTGATGTTTTATTTTGCAGCGGGTTATTTTTTTCGACATCGATTCCCCCCTCCCCTTCGTTGACAAATTCAGCCTTTTTCGGTACAATTGGGGGTGGCGGCGGATAGCCGTTTTCGATTGTTTCGAAAGGATGGTGTTTTTTGTGTTTCGCACTGTGTTGGTTCTGACATACATCGGCGTGATGAGCATTATCACGCTGCCGTTTTGTATTTTGCTGTTGCTGCTTCGGCTGATTTCGAAGAAGGCGGCGTCGAAGCTCGGGCAGCCGTTTGCGGATGCCGTTTGCTTCTGGCCGATCTTCCTGCTTTCCGGCGGAAAGCTTACGGTCGAAGGCCGTGAGAATATTCCGAAGGGGGCCGTTCTGTTTGCGGGCAATCACCGCAGCATGTACGATATTCTCGCCGGGTACATGGCGATTCCCGCGCTGCACAGCACGTCGTTTATCGCCAAATACGAGATGCGCCATGTTCCCTTCTTAAGCTGGTGGATGCGCATCCTCAACTGCAAATTCCTCAACCGTTCCGACCCGAAGGAAGGTCTCAAGACCATTCAGTCGGCGATTGCCGATACGAAGGAAGGATTTTCCATGTTTATCGAGCCGGAGGGCACGAGAAACCGCGGCGAGGGGCTGTTGCCGTTTAAGCCGGGCAGCTTAAAGATTGCGGAGCGCACGGGATGCCCTGTCGTTCCGGTGGCCATGATCGGCACGGACAATCTCTTGGAGAAGCAGTATCCGAAGATTCGCGGTTCGAAGGTCACCGTCATCATCGGAAAGCCCATTGAGACGGCCAATCTCACCCGCGACCAGAAGGTGGAGCTTCCGAATGTGGTCCGCGGGCAGATTAAGGAAATGCTGATCTCGCACGGGGTTGCATTTCCCGCGGAAGAGACCGTTTCGGAGTGAGGCAACGACGGCGGTTTTTGCGTGATTCGCTGTTGATTTCCCCCGGATTACGTGTTACAATTGCTAAGCGGCTCGCATTTGCGGCGCCGTCCCATAGAATTCAACAAGAAAGCAGGTAGAAAATAGATGTTTCCTGTAACCTCGTTGCCGTTTTTGGCACTGACGTGGCTGTGGATTACCCTCGCCGTCATTACGCTTATCATTATCATCCTGTTCATCGTTCTCACCATCGTCGGCCGCAAGCTGCAGAAGAAGAACGATGCTGCCATGGCGGAGATGAAAGCCGCCGCCCGTCCCGCTTCGATGCTCGTCATCGATAAGAAGCGCATGCCGCTTCGCGATGCCGGATTCCCGCAGGTCGTAATCGACCAGACGCCCAAGTATGCGCGCCGCGCGAAGGTGCCGGTAGTCAAGGCGAAGATCGGTCCGCAGATTCTCTCCCTCATGTGCGATGAGAAGATTTTCGATCTCATCCCCGTAAAGAAGGAGTGCAAGGCGATGATCAGCGGCATCTACATCATGGAAGTCCGCGGTCTCCGCGGCGTTCTGACCAAGGACGAGCCGAAGAAGAAGGGCCTCTTCGCACGTTTCCGTCGCAAATGATGAAACGCCGGACGGCTGTTTCGCAATGCACCGGGGCGCATTCATCGCTGACAGTTTAACAAAAACATAACGGCACCCGCCACCCAGCGGATGCCGTTTTTAATCTTCTCCTACCTTGAATCACCGCACAAACTATTTGTTCGTCTCTTTCTCCGTCAGCGTTCCGTCATCCATGATATATATCCTGTCGGCCCATTTTGCAATGCTTTCATCGTGCGTCACCATAACCACGGTTCGACCGCTCTCATTCAGCTTCTTGAGACATTCCATTATTGTTACACCTGTTTTTTTGTCCAATGCACCCGTTGGTTCGTCGCACAGGATAATCTCGTTGCCCGAAATCATCGCACGCGCAATCGCGCATCGCTGCGCCTCTCCACCGGATATTTCATTCACCATCTTATCCCTCAGATGGTCGATTTTCAACTGCTTCAGCACTTCAATTGTCGTAGCTTTCCTCTGCTTATTATTCACTCCCCGGCACAAAAGCGGCAGCTCTGCATTCTCATACACCGTATACTGGTTCATCAGCGCAAATTGTTGAAAAACAAAACTGATATGATTTGCACGAAACTCATCCATTTCGCCTGTAGACATCTCATGAATGGCTGCCTCTCCGAAGTAGTATTCTCCGCCGGTCAGGGTATCCATGCACCCGAGAATGTTTAAAAGTGTTGATTTTCCCGACCCGGATGCGCCCATGATAGCAATAAATTCCGAATCCTTTATTTGCAGATTCACACCGCGAAGCGCATGGTTCAACGCCTGCCCTTTGCCATAGTCTTTTGTTACATTCTTTAATTCAATCATAACTCTCCGCCGTCACTCAATGTCGTCAAAAATGTTTTTAATTGATTCCGTGTACGGGACAACGAAAAAAGTCCCGTCCTCTGAATACAACAGGAATCGGTCTTCTATGGTTACACCGTCCTGTGTTGAAGTAATATCAATAAGATATGCTTCTTCCACATTCAGGCTGATAAAGACCCGGTTAACCAGCCGGTCCCGAAATTCCCCGACATCGTAAAATCTCCTCACCGGAGCACATGTCCCATCCGTAATTTTTCCTGCATGAAGCGGCTTGTATTTCTCTGTCAAAATTGCATAAAACTCATCATAGTCCGAAGCGTGATAATCCTTTCTCGCCAAATCCATCAACTTATCCTTTTGATACGGCCAGGAATGCTTGCCGTCAAAGGGAACAAACCATGTGGAAGCTTCGTTGCATTTTGCTCCGCGTGCAAAAGCATTATCATTATCCCTTGTCCAATCGAAAAAAAGTTGCCAGGCCTTTTTGTCAATATCGTGGTTGATGTACGAAAAATAAACGAACAGCCCGACGACAAGGGCAAGCAGAAAGACTATCGAACCGATAAGCGCTTTTTTCCTGCCGGGATTTTTGTTTTCCATGTACGTTCCCCTCCGTTCAATCATGAAAACTGCGAAGCAATTTAACCGGTGTCTCCTTCAATAAAGTGTATAGCGGGAGCGCCAGTCCGAGAATATTGATTCCGACGGCAATCAGCACACATTTCGGGTATACTCGGTGAACCAGCACATTTCTCACCAGTTTTCGAACCGATTCTTCCTTTGACACCGATCCCACATATGCTATTGACAGTATTCCCGCTATTACGAGCGCAACGATGGTGATAAAAAGGAACGCTGTCAGGAACAGTACCATTACCTGACGCCGTTTTGCTCCGTTTGCGTACCACACACCGATATCCGATCTGGAATTCAGAATCATTACCGTTTCCGTGCATGCCAACAGCACAATCGTAGAAAAAACAATCATAATCACAATCGGCCTCAAAAGGGAAGCAAAGGAAATGTCTTCATTTTTCGCCTGTGCCAGTATTTCGGCAAAAGAGGCCGTTTTCGCCGAACAATGGGATTCCGCAAGTACGCGCCGTATGTTTTCACTTGCCGAAACAAATTCCCCTTCCTCTGCAACAAAGAACAATGCGGAAGCAGCCATTCTGTTCACGGTACCGGAGAAATATATCACGCCGTTGTCCAGCGCCATCTCCACGTTTTGCACCTTCGTGCTCAGAAAATTGTCCGGGGAACACAACCAGCGGCTTCCCTCTTCCAGGATACCCCTGACAATCACGGAGTGTTCTTCTCCGTGGTAATCCACAGCCGTGTATGTGTCTCCGACGGAGATGTTTCCAACATCACTGCCGACATAAGCATACCAAACACCTTCATCGCAAGACTCGAACCACTCCCCCTGTGAGAGTTTCAAATCGCAGAGATCCCGCAACCCTTCGGAAGCAAAAACAGAATTCAACTTCGCCAAGTCCTTATTTGCTCCGACAACATTTCTGAGCGATACTCTCTGATAGTATCCGTAAGAAACAACACCGTCGATTTTCCGATGCAAATCTACCGAGGTGTTTTCACCGGAAGCTTCAATGGACGCTATCCCCGTTCTATCTGCTCCGCTTCGAAGAATTTTGTCGCTTCTGTCGTTTTTCTCCTCATGAGATTCCACAAGATAGAGTGTAGCGCCACACAAAAGAAGCGACAAAGTCATCATAATTATTACAGCAAGATGCTTCTTCACATTTGAGCACAGATAATTGAGTGCATAAACAATCGAAAATCTCATAGGCTACTCCTTTACTGCGCCGGCCAGCGATATTCCGGAGTAGTAAACCAGGAATCGACCGATTATCAACAACGAAAACAACGCCATGCTTCCGACAAAAACTGCAACCGTCAACAGGAAGTTGTCTAAGCTGACACTAAGAGGGCTTCCTGCGATGGACAGTCCGATTTCTACCGGCACAACGCAGAGCATAGCAATTGCCTCATCGCGTACCAAATCACCGACGATAAGCCGAATCAACCCCCGTGTACGACAGCCGTGAATCTTTCGTATAACAAGTTCACGGTACCGATTCACAACAAAGAAGTTGGTAATCAAAATGATGTTTACGGCAGAAAACACATACAGTAACACATTTACTGCAAAGACAAAATGGCGGTAAACTTCCGTCTCAGCGTCTGCATCATAGTAATGATCCGCAGGAATGATGTCCAGAGATATTTCAGACAATCGGCCTGATAACACATCAACGGAAGGAATCTCATTGCTTGCATCGGTATGTGCAATCAGCTCCATCAGGCGTTTACTGTGTACCTCGTTAAACTCCTGATTAATCATGGCAACAGCCTCATCGTTGCAAGAAGAAAACAGCAGATTAACCGTTTCTCCCATGCCTCCGGATGCGGAATCATCATAAACCCCCACAACCTCAAAAGAAACTCCGCCAATCTCAATCACTCTCTCATCACCGTACTCCTGTATGTAGGGCTTCCAAAACTCACCGACCCATACCGCTCCGGAATACTTCGTTGCCCCGCTGTAATCAAGCGTCCCAGTCAACATCTTTCTCCGTTCTTTGTTGTCCGAAAACCAAACTTCTACAAAGGAGGGGTTCAATCCATTTCCGACATACAACGGAATCAACAGCGAATAATCGGCGGCCTCCGACGATGCAATTCGCGCAACCTCTCTCACATCAAGTTTTGCCCGGTCAAAAGGAACAAACTCGCTCTCGCCTTCATCAATAATATCCGAATTCCCGATAAAAAAGCTCGCTCTGTGCGCGTATTGCTTTGCCTCGTGGATAGATCCGTAAACAACACCGAGCAGGGCCGAAGCATGCATCGTAACCGCAAAACACAAAATCAATCCGAGAATCAGCAATCCGTTAGAAAGCTTATAGCGCATCTTCATTTTTCTCACTTTCGGCGGTATTGTGAGTGACCGCGTCCGGTCACTCACCCGCATTCACCTTTGATTCTTTTTAGTAATAATCATATGTGTAATAGTACCTGTTTCCGCCATACGCAGCAATCTTCACTTCAAGTTTGGTTCCGTATGCGCTATTGCACCAACCGTCGCTAAAAGAATATTCGCGCTCACCGTCATCTGTTGAGAACACCATCACATCAATACACTTATTTCCGTTGACTTTGTATGTCTTACACACCGGAAATGTATCAAGGATTGCATTCACCGTCGAAGGCGATGTGCCATTAAAATTCCTGTGCTCTTCCATGAAATAAAAATCCGCCTCACAGGTATCCCACCAAGACCAGCCTGCTTTGCAGCACGCTCTCTCATATATCTGCGTACTTGTCATTTCTGCCAATTCAACCCATTCAACTTTTGTCGTGTCTTGAGTGTTATAGGCGTATGCAACTCCACAAAGGCAGAACAACGACAGGACTAGACTCAGCAATACAACTCTTCTCCTAAGCTTCATTACAGCATCTCCTTTCGTTATAGTGTAGTCGCCTGGATCCGGCAACAGTATTATAAAAAAAAAGAAATCGGTTTGTCAATATTACTGATGTATATAACTTAAATTTTCGACAATGCCATTGCTATAAGCAACATCGTTATCGATTCTTCTGATCGCTGCTTCTGAGCCGTTGTCAATTCGGATTGCTTCTGCCGCATACTGTGATATCCTGCGGTGCAAACCACATATCATTTTTTGTTATGTTACTGCGGATATTTCGGGGATGGAAGGTTTTGGTCTTTCGGGAGTGCAAATAAAAGCGGCACCGTGTAACTCACAGTGCCGTTGTATCTTCCTTTATCTCTTCCCGGTTCGGCGAAGACAACATTGTCGAATTTACTTCCCCGGGAAACGCCTCTATCAGGAGATTGTTCTCCGACACCACCGTGCCGTCAATGCGGATCTCGTAGGCCATCGCGATGCGGATGGCGGAGGCCTCCTCGGCCACTTCCACGGAGAGCCCGTAGAAATCCAGCCGCAGGATGCCGAAGGGCGTCGCGTAATCGCATTGGTTGAGCTCGCCCGGGGCGACCACCATCTCGGTTTCGATGGCGCCGCTCTTGCGGACTTGTACGCGGTTGCCCTGCACCGTGATGCGGTGCTTGGTGATCAGCTCCGGCGTTTCGTCGTCCGAGCCGTCATAGAAAAAGAACAGCACGCCGTTTCGCCGGTAGAAGGTTCCGCGCGTGAGCGTCTCCGTCGTGTCCTCGGTCTCCGAGCGCGCGGTCCCTGTAATCTTCAGTAAAATATCCATAATCAATCCATTCTAAGCAAAAACTTTCACGTTCACCGCGTCCGTCTCGATCATCTCACAGGGGAGAATCGAGTTGGCAAATGCGCGGAACTGCTCGGCGCCGTCGCTCACGTAGAAGCGGTGCTCCGGCGTCCGGTCCTTACGCGCCAGAAGCCCCTTCTTTGTCAGCAACTCGCGGAGGTCCTTCGCGGTCTCAAAAGCGGGGTTCACCAGGGTGACCTCCGGCCCGGCGACCTGCGCGACCACGCCGCGGAGCAGCGGATAATGCGTGCACCCGAGCACAATCGTGTCCACCGACTCGGCGAGCAGCGGCTGCAAATAGCGTTTCGCCATCAAAACCGTCACCTCGTCCTCGCACAGCCCTTCCTCCACCAGCGGAACGAAGAGCGGGCAGGCTTTGCCGTACACCGAAACCTCCGGGCGGATTTCCCGGATGTACGTGCCGTACAAACCGCTTCGCACGGTACCCTCGGTGCCGATGACACCGATGCGGCCGTTGGCGGACACCTCCGCTGCGGCCCGGGCACCCGGCTTCACCACGCCGAGAACCGGCACGGGACACTCCTTCTGAAGCGTCTCCAGGGCAAATGCACTGGCGGTGTTGCAGGCAATCACAATCGCCTTCACGCGCTCCTTTAAGAGGAATTGCGCAATCTGGCGGGAGTATTTGACGATCGTCTCCTGCGATTTGTTTCCGTACGGCACTCTTGCGGTGTCGCCGAAATAAATAATTGTCTCATCGGGCAACTGATTCATGATCTCCTTGACCACAGTCAGTCCCCCGACACCGGAGTCAAACACTCCGATCGGCAGCTGTGTATTCATTCTTCCTCCGACGGGGCTTGCGCCGCGTCTTACTTTTCTGTCTTCCGGCGCAGTCTCCGCTGCGGCCGTCTTCTGTCTTCCGGCGCCGCTTCGCGCCGTGCCATCTTCCCGGCCTGCGGAATTACCGCCGCTCGGCGAGCTCCAAAAGCTCGGTGATCAACGCTTTCTTGTCAAGGCCTTTAGCGCCCCAGAGCATGGGGTACATGCTGATGGCGGTAAAGCCCGGAAGCGTGTTAATCTCGTTAAATACAACCTCATTCGTGTCCTTCTCCAAGAAGAAGTCGACGCGGGAGAGGCCGAAACCGTCCAAGGCGCGGAAGATGCGGCGCGCGCAATCGCGGAATTCCTCCTCCTTGCCCTCGGGGAGCTCGGGGCCGATGACGGTCTTCGACTCGGCATTGTTGTATTTGGCGTCATAGCTGTAAAATTCGTCCGCGGCCAAAATCTCGCCGACTCCGCTGGCGTCCACCTTGATGCCGTCGCCCAGGACCGCGCACTCAATCTCGCGGCCGACGATGGTCTCCTCCACCAGAATCTTGCGGTCGTGGTAGGACGCTTCCTTCAGAGCGTAACGCAGCTCGTCGCGGTTGTGGGCCTTGTTGACGCCCTTCGAGGAGCCTGCGTTGGAGGGCTTTACGAACACCGGGTACGGTAGCTTCTCCTCCACTCTCGCGATGCAGGCGTCCATGTCCACCAGCTCGTGGCCGAACACGGAAACGTACTTCGCCTGGCGAATGCCGAGGGTGTCCACAACAATCTTCGTGTAGAGCTTATCCATGGAAACCGCCGAGCACAGAACGCCGCAGCCCACATAGGGGATGCCTGCTAAGGTGAAGAGTCCCTGCACCGTGCCGTCCTCGCCGTACAGGCCGTGCAGCACGGGGAAGATGATATCCACGGGCTTAAACTCCGCGGTGTCGCCGTCGATGATCCAGACGCCCTTGCGGCTCCGGTCGGGCGAGACAATCGCCGTCACGCTGCCCTTCTTCCAGCTTCCGTTCTCCACTTCCGCCAAGGACTTCACCAAGAGCCACCGGCCGTCCTTGGTGATGCCGATCAAGAGCGCCTCATAGCGCTCGGGGTCCATATTTTTAATCACGGTCGCGCCGGATACGCACGAGACATCGTGCTCCGAGGACTGGCCGCCGAATATAATCGCAACTGTCTTCTTCATCGTAAGCCTCCGCTTTTCGCTTCTTTTCCGCGGCGTACACCGTTCCCGGTCCCCCTGACGGTCCGCCGCATCGCCCCTATTGTACCACAATCCGTCAAAAAAAGAAACACCGACCGCAGACTGCCGAAATGTACGATTTCCGACATGCCGATTCCCTTGCATTTTCCGCACAATCCCTTTATACTGAAGATATACGAATCCGCTCTGCAATCGGGGGCCGGCGCGAGGCGCGCCCCGGGAAAGGAGTATCCATGAAATCTGTTACCGAATATGCTTATGCAAAGATAAATCTGGCGCTGGATGTCACCGGCGTGCGGGAGAACGGTTACCACGATGTACGGATGATCATGCAGTCCGTGGACCTTCACGACACCCTGAAGCTGACCCAGGCAGAGGAGCCCGGCGTCACGCTGTCCGTGGGGACGGCGCCGCTTCCGGCGGGGCCCGGCAACCTGGTCTATGACGCGGCGAAGCTCCTTTTGGACAAATATGCCCCGGACCGCGGTGTGCGCATCGAACTGGCGAAGACCATTCCGATGTCGGCGGGTCTTGCCGGCGGCAGCTCGGACGCGGCGGCGACTTTGCGCGGCATCAACAAACTCTTCTCCCTCGGCCTCTCCGACGATACGCTTCGGGAGCTCGGCGTGACCCTCGGTGCGGACATTCCGTACTGCATCACAGGCGGCACCGCCTTGGCGGAGGGCATCGGCGAAATCATCTCACCCCTTCCGTCCATGCCTTCGTGCTGGATTCTTTTAGTGAAGCCGCCGAAGGGCGTTTCCACCGGATTTGTCTATAAAAATCTCGACATGAACAACCTGCAGCACCCCGATGTGGACGGCATGATGGACTCCATCCGCCGCGGCAGCTACGTGGGCGTTGCCTCGAAGCTCGGAAATGTTTTGGAGAGCGTGACCCTCGCCCACTGTCCGGAGATTGCGGCGATCAAGACGCAGATGCAGTCCCTGGGCGCGGACGGCGTTCTCATGAGCGGCTCCGGCCCCACGGTCTACGGCATCTTCCCCACCAAGGCAGCGGCGGGATTTGCCTACACCCACTTCCGCGTCGGCCCTTACGG
>CADAHQ010000030.1:0-2864 GCA_902787715.1 uncultured Lachnospiraceae bacterium | reverse complement strand
CTGCCCTGCAAATGCAGCGAAAACTATCAAAAATAACGCCCCGTCACGCGGGGCATGGGAGACAATGCTATGAAACAATGGAAAGGCTATGAACACGGAATCAACTTCGGCGGATGGCTCTCGCAGTGCGAGCACACGGTGAGCCACTACGACAATTTCATCCGCGAGGAGGATTTTGCGAAAGTGAAAGACTGGGGGCTGGATCACATCCGCATCCCGGTGGACTATGATTTGATTATGGACGAGGGCGACATCTTCCGTGAGAACGGCTTCCGCTACCTCGATTTTGCAATCGGCGAATGCCGCAAGAACGGTCTCAATATGATTCTCGATCTGCATCGCACCATCGGCTTTTCGTTTGATCCCGCGGTGAAGGAGAACGGCTTCTTTGAGAACGAGCAGCTGCAGGAGCTGTTCTATCGGATCTGGGAAGCATTTGCCGAGCGCTACGGCGAGTACGACGACTGCGTTGCGTTCGAGCTTTTGAACGAAGTGACGGACCAGGCGTACTGCGATGCCTGGAACCGCATCTCGCAGACCTGTGTGTCGCGCATCCGCAAGATTGCGCCGACCGTCACGATTCTGATCGGCGGCTACTGGAACAACAGCGTGGAAGCTGTCCGCGACATTGCGCCCCCGCAGGATGAGCACATCGTGTACAACTTCCACTGCTATGAACCGTTATTATTCACGCACCAGGGCGCGTATTGGATTTCTTCCATGGACCGCGACTTCCGCTGCCCGTTTAAGCAGACGTACGCGGAGTACGCGAAGGGGAGCGTTGCGAACCTGGGGGCTGCATTTTCCGCATCCTTCGACCGGTTTGACCCGTCGGCCGTTCCGGACGAATCGTACTTCGAGACGCTTTTTGCGGACGCGATTGCCGTTGCCGATGAGCGCGACGTTCCGCTCTACTGCGGCGAATACGGCGTCATCAACTTAGTGGCCCCCGAGGAGACGCTTCTTTGGTACGAGGCGTTCCACAAGGCCATGAAGAACCACGGCATCGGCTCCGCTGCCTGGAGCTTCCGCAAGATGGACTTCGGCATCGACGACCCGATGTATGACGGCACCCGCGACCGCCTTCTCGCCCTCATCCGGCACGAGTTTTAGGGCTTCCGTCGGACTGCGCAAAACCGGTTTGCGGCTTCGTGTGCGCGGGCGGTTACTCCCCGAGTTTCTTCCGCCGGGAGGTGAACACGCCGCCTCTTGCGTAGACCAATGCGGCCCAGCCGATTGTCACAATCACGTACAGCGAAAGCAGGATAATTGACTGCAGCGAAAAGCCGAGGGTTGCACCGCCGACAATCATGCCAGCGCCGATGGCTGCAAGCAAAACCCAGAGAATGACATATTGTTTCTTAAAGAGCTTTTTGATGCTCTCCTTGTCCTCGGTTTTCCGGTCCTGGAGAGTTCGAAAAGCTTTTTTCTCGCTTGCGGCGAGAACCGCGTCGATGATGGTTTCGGACAATGCGGCCGGAAGCAACAGAACAAGCAGCGTGTAGATGACCTGCTCGCGCACGGCTGCGCGGGTCACAACGTTGTAAAATGCCGTCGAGTAAATCCATGCGCCGGGGTAAGCCGCCGACATCTCGTCGGTCATCTCGAGGGCCTCTCCGGTGCCCGTGAACATCGCCGTATCAATCCCCTGGGACGAGGTGCCCGCCATTGCAAGGTAGGCGGTCTGACGGCTGCAAAACTCCTCGTAGGTGTCCGCCGAGTAGCGGTAGACGCCGCGGTTTTCGGCGGGGTCATAGGAGAGGAATACCTTCGGGGTGTCGTAGAATTTGACCCAGCGCGGGTCGTCGCTGGACCAGACGCCGATGACGGTGTATTCCGTGCCGTCCACCGTAATCTTCGCCCCCGTAAAATTCTTCGGATCGATGCCGAAGCGCTTCGCAGCCGCCTCTGACATCACCGCTTCCTTCGCGCCGTCCTTCGGAATCACGTCCGCAAGCTTCGCCTCCGTCAAAAGGTCCTGCATCGCGGCTCCGCCGTACACGCTCTCATACAGCTGCGTCGGAAAGGCGTAGACTCTGACGCCGTTTGTGGCGGAAGCCTCCCCGGGAATCTCCGAGAGCCGCTGCAAATCGGCGATGTAGGTTTCCTTCACGCTGTATCTTGTGACAATCTCCGGAATGTCCGCTAAGGTCACCGTGCGGTTTTCGTTGGCCGCCGTCACGGTCACCCGCCGCTGATTCCGGTAGTCGCGCAAAAAGCTCTTGGAGCCGAGCTCCCCCTCGTAAACCAGCAGCGTGTCCGAAACCGCAGGCTTACCGATGGTATACACCCAGTCCATGACCATGGCGAACACGCAGGAGAGGAACAAAAACAAGACAAATACACCGATAACGACCGGTATTGCGCTCCGTCTCCAGAACAGTTTTCGCGCGGTACTCTCGTGGTTCATGCGTCAATTTCCTCCAGACAGATTTGGCATCACACCGGCGCGGCTTTTACTCCGCTGCGCCCTTGCCGGTCAGGGTCCAGACCACGGTCACCGTGTCCGTCACCTCGATGTCGTCCGGCTGAATGTCCATGGTGTAGGAGCCGTAGTTCGCCGTGCCGCAGGCTTTTGCAAGCATCAGCCCGTCGTTCATGGGACGGCACTCAAAATCGATCGTCGCCATGGAATAGTCGATGCGCAAGATTTTCCCGAGGGTCACCCCCGAGGATGCCGCAAGCACGCCGGCCTTCGCCCTCGCATCCGCAACCGCTGCCGCGAGGAGCGCATTCTTCGACGCTTCCGGATCCTTCACGGTGTAGCTTAACCGAAACTCCGGATTCACATCCGCGTGGGCAAGGGCGTACAACACACGCCCCAGCCGATCCGAATCCGACGGAAAATCCAGCTTCATCACATG
>CADAHQ010000029.1 GCA_902787715.1 uncultured Lachnospiraceae bacterium | reverse complement strand
TGGACTGTGCCGGACGCACTGAAGGGAAAAGTGACCGCCATTGCGGTGAACGCCGAGCGCTATAACCAGGCGGACATCGCAGCATCCTATGTCCTGGACCCGGGGGAGAAGCTCTCCGTCTACCTGAATATGGCTGCGCCGACGGACAACGGCAATGACGGCACATGGAACGCGAAGGGTGCCTACGACCACAAGAAGGACAACGCCGCGTCCACGGACGATATCGACTGGACCGGCGCGGCGGACCCCGCCAACAACATGTATGCCTACAATGCGGCGACAACCGTGTATATCCCCTTTGTCAAGGCCGGGAACAGCGTGGGCATCGTGCCCAGCGTGGTTTCGGTGCGGAAGACCTGGAACGACGGGGAAAGTGTCAACGGCCAATATATGGAGAACCGCGACGGGCTGCGCCCGAAGAGTGTGACGGTGCATTTGACGGGAGTGACCGCAGATCCGGAGTCAAAGATTGAGCAATCCATCACTCTGAGCGATGAAAACGGCTGGAAGGGCGTGTTCCAAAACGCGCCGGACACGGATAGCAACGGGAATGCGTACACCTATACGGTGACGGAGGATCCGGTGCCCGGGTACACCACAGGGGTGTACAAGGAGACCGGACGCTCCTGGGAGATCGTCAACACGCACAAAAAGGAAACCTTCACCCTCAGGGGTGAAAAACTGTGGCTGAATCCGGACGGAACCCCGGCGGAACCGACGGTCGACAGCATCTGGATCGCGTACCGGCGGATTGGAAGCAACGGGCCGGAGAGTGGCGTGCACCGCATCCAGGTCACTCCGGACAGCACGGGACGGTGGATTTATGAGTTCAAAGACCTGGATCGCTATGAGCCGGGCGGATTTGAATATCAGTATGTCCTGGAGGAGAGCAGCGTGCCGGACGGCTGGTTCGCGCAGACGGAAGCGGCCCCGGCAGGGGTCACGGTGACGGCGGAGTACGACCCGGAGGACATTACGACATTCCGGAACTTCAGAAAGCCTGACTTCGGCTATGCCCTGATCTACTGCAAAGTGGACGACCGGTCCAAGCCGAAGGTCGGTAACACGGCGGTACCGTCCTTCACCTTCACGGTGACTCTGGAAAAGGGCGGCGTGACCGTGGGCGGGGAATACGAATACATCCTGTATGACAAGGTTCCGCAGAACTCGTGGAGCACCGTCCTGCCGGAAGGCGCAGCGCAGATCGGCAGCGGAACGATCCGCAGCGGCGATACTGTGACGGTGCAGCCGGAACAGACCATGCTGATCATCGGTATTCCCAGTGGTACGGAATGCACGGTGAAGGAAGGTATGGGCGCGGGCTGGAAATCGAACCAGAGAGATGACTTGGTGAAATCCACGATTTCGACGGGGAGGACGCAAGCCTTCTCCTTCCGCAACACATACGGCGCCACGACGCAGATTATTATCACCGGGACGAAGCGCCTGCGGGGTCGGGAGCAGAAAGCAAAGGAATTCGCCTTCAACCTGACCGACTACAACGAATTTAACGATTACGGCTACGAAAACAGCAGCTACGGGCAGGTCATTGCCACGGTGAAGACCGGCGAGAGCCGGGGCACGGTGACCGAGGACGACGGTACGAAGACAGGGCTTGCCCTGTTCACCTTCAGGGCATCGTATGATGATAACAGTACGTATACCATGTATGAATACGGGGGGACGAAGGTCCTGCACTACAGGGTGGAAGAGGCCCTGCCCACCGGCGCGCAGATCAACGCGGACGGGAGCGTTACCTGGAATAATGTCACCTACGACACGGCCCGGAAGGACGTGACGGTGACGATCACGGACAACATGGACGGCACCCTGACAGTGACGTCGACCCCGCTGGTGTTTACGAATACCTATGGGCTGAGGGAGAAGATTACCCTGACAGCACACAAGGAACTGCTGGGCGGGACGCTGCAGCCGGATGAATTTTCCTTCGAGGTTCGGAGGGTGGGTGCAGCAGCAGACTCGGCGCCCATCGCCATAGGAAAGAACGACGCGGACGGAAACATTACGTTCTCGCCGGAGATTGCTCTGACGGAGAAGGATCTGGCTGCAATCGACCCGGAAACCGGCATCGGTGAAGTCAAGTTCCTCATTAACGAAGTGCAAGGAACGGACCCGTCGGTGGAGTACGTGAAGAAGCCGGTGGAGGTCGTCGTTCAGTTTGCTTTGACGGCGGATGGCGAAATACTTGTGGCGATGCCGGGACAGACGCTGAAGCACCGGGAGGCGAACTGCGACATGTGCGGCGGCAGCGGCGAGGCGGGCGGTTTGACCGCGACTCTGCTCGACAATAATCTAGAAATCGTCGAGAGGCTTTCGCTGGATTCGTATTTCAGCAATCAGTACATGGATGTTTGTCCTGACTGCGGCGGTACCGGATATGATCCTGAGCACCCGGATATACCATGTTCCACTTGCGGAGGCATCGCGGCGTCCTTCAAGGAAGATAACGGGCTCAATGCGCTTCATCTGGCGGACGGACGGGTGATCTGGCAGTATACAAACGTGATCTCGTTGGAGGATATCCTCTCCGGGACGAGCCTGAACGTGTCCTTGTTTCCGAAGACATCGTATTGGGTAATTTTCGGGTATGTGTATACGGAAGAGCAGTGGGCGGCGGCAAACGGAGATGCGAATGCGCTGCTACGTATGGAGGGTACTGCGGTCCTTGTCTACCTGGCGGAGGGCGACGGCGAATGCCCGACCTGCCACGGCACCGGCAAGGCGGACGGTGAACTGTATATTGACGGCGAGCCGAAAGATGTTGTATTGACGAACCGGGTTCTTCCGGAAGTAAAATTTTCCGCGACAAAAACCATGGACGGCAAGCTGGCAAAGGATGAGTTTGAATTTGCCCTGTACATCTCCGATGAACCGAATGGGGAAGGAACCGAAATAAAGCGCACGAAAAATACGAAAAACGGCAGCATCGTGTTTGACCGGATTTTTGTGCCCGGGGCCGGAACCTTCTACTACACGATCCGCGAGATTCCGGGGAATGACAGCACCGTTCAGTACGACTCTCACGAGGAGAAGTACGTTGTGACGGTCGAGGAGGACAGAGAATCCGGAGAACTGATCATAACTGATAAGACGCAGGTGGAAGGAGGCCGCATTTTCCGAAACAAGTACAAGGACGGCTCCATGGCCATCTTGATTTCAGTTGACGGAGAGGTTCCGGAGGACGATGCTTCGGAGTTCTTCGTTGAGGTTGTTCTGCTCGACCCAGACGGCATGCCGCTGAAGGGGCTTTCGATGCCTCGCGGTACGATGAAGCGAATGCTTCGCGCTTCGGTTGCGGAGCAATCCGACCCGTTTGTTACGGACGAGAACGGCAAGGTTACGGTTCGCGTCAAGGCGGGCGAGCCCGTGGTGCTTTCGGGCATTCCCCACGGCACAAGCTTTACGGCGACCCAGAGGAAGGATCTCCTGCCGGAGGGCTTCTCAGAGGGCACCTCGGAAGGCACGACCGGCGTGATCCGCGGCGGAGAACAAAGCACGGTTTCCTTCAGCCTTAAGTATGAGGCGGCGAAGGAGCCGGAGCCGGAACCTTCGGTATCGCCGAAGCCAAACGAGCCTTCGCCGTCGGAGGAGCCGAAGCCGACAGAGGAGCCTACGCCTACCGAGGAACCAGCACCGACGGAAGAGCCGAAACCTATAGACGAACCGGAAGTCACGCCGACGGTTGAACCGAGCGCCACACCGATTCCGTCGCCGACTCCTTCCCAGGGAGATTCGACGCGGACAGGCGATACGGGACTTCCGATGGTATGGCTTGGCTGTACGATTCTGTGTCTGCTTATCTTCGGTGCGTTGGCCATTGCCAACGCGTGGAAGCGCGATGCGGAAGATGAGTGATTTGATGTGAAATGAGAAATTGAAAACAAGCCCGAAGGGGCGAAAGAGAGGGCCGCGTCGTGAGACGCGGCCGCTTTTTTGGCTTTTCGGGGGTTGTGAAGGGCTGGCATACCTCATTTCAGGGATTTGGAATTAAGGGACTACGGCCTGTGATGAGGACTTTCTTCGCCGGGCCGTAGTCTTTATCTGTCTCTACGAGAGTGTACCTTGTTTTGAAGGATTATAAGCAAGAGATTACGGCCTAAGGTTAAGGAATTGGACTTCAGGCCGTAGGCTGCCGGGGCAGGTATGCGGGTAAGCAAGTGGCTGCAGTTTACAGACAGGTACAATTACGGCCTGGATGGGAAAACTTGGTTTGTGGGCCGTAGGAGGGCGTAGAATTATAGGAAAAAGCAAGTATTTGCGGATGCAGACAGGTATGCTTACGGCTCGACAACTAAAAGGCCGGTCGCAGGCCGTAATCGCGCTCCTGGTTACTCATAGACTCCGCTGCGCGGAGTCTATTTCGTATTCGCTCGGGCTTCCCCCGAGCGCCGTTTACTCATAGACCTCGCTATGCTCGGTCTATTTCGTATTCGCTCGCTCGGTGCCCGCACCGCGGACTTCGTCCGCTTCTGATTACGCAAAAATCCCGCCTCGGAAGCACTTGCTTCCGGGCGGGACTGTTTGCGTAATCTCCGGCTTTCGCCGGTGCGGGCACCTTCACTCCCGTTTATATCTTCTCCCCGTTCCGCTTTCTCTCCAGTATCTTGTGGATTCTCTCGGTCGGGTCGAGGTATTCGCTGATCGACGCGTCGTGGTTGAGGGAGTCGATCAGGAGGGCGATGTATTTGCTCATGTCGGCGGTGATGTACCACTCGCGGCTCAGGAGCTCCGGCGTCTGGTACACGAGGTTCGTGGTGACGACGCGGTAGATGAGGCCGTCGGCGTATGCCTTGTCGAAGGCGGCGAGGCCGTTTGTGAAGAGGCCGAAGGTCGCGCATACGAAGATGCGGCCGGCATTTCTCTTCTTGAGTTCCTTGGCAACGTCAAGCATGCTGTCGCCGGAGGAGATCATATCGTCGATGATGATGACATCCTTGCCCTTGACGTCGGTTCCCAGGAATTCGTGGGCGACGATGGGGTTGCGGCCGTCCACGATGGTGGAGTAGTCGCGGCGCTTGTAGAACATGCCCATCTCGGTTCCGACCACGGTTGCGAAGTACACCGCGCGGCTCATGGCGCCCTCGTCGGGGCTGATGAGCATCAGATTCTTGCAATCCATCTGAATGTCGGGAACGTTGCGCAGAAGCGCTTTGATGAACTGGTAGGTAGGCTGCACATTCTCAAAGGATTTGATCGGAATGGCATTCTGAACGCGGGGGTCGTGTGCATCGAAGGTGATGACGGATTCGACGCCGAGGTTCGTGAGTTCCTGCAGAGCTACGGCGCAGTCCAGCGACTCACGGGCGGAGCGCTTGTGCTGGCGGCTCTCATAGAGGAACGGCATGATGACCGTGATGCGGCGGGCCTTACCGCTCAAGGCGGCGATGACGCGCTTAACGTCCGCAAAATGGTCATCCGGAGACATGTGGTTGAGTTGGCCGCATACGGTGTACGTGAGGCTGTAGTTGCACACGTCGACGAGGATATACACATCCATACCGCGGATGGTCTCGCCGATGATGCCTTTGGCTTCGCCGGTACCGAAGCGGGGGCATTTGGACTCAATCAGGTAAGTGTCGCGCCGGTAGGTGTCGTACCCCGGCTCGTCGAGGAATTTGTGTTCGCGGGCACTGCGCCACGAAACGATGAAATCATCGACTTTCTTCCCAATAGGTCTGCTGCTCTCGAGGGCGATGATGCCCAGAGGTGCAAAGGAACTGCTGTCAACAAACTTGTCTTCCTGTGACATAGAAATCCTCCGTGAAAAGATATATGCAAACCGGCACCGGCGCGGAAAAAGCGCCACCCCGCCGGGCAGGGTCAAATCCTATTTTGAAGCAGGCGCTCAAAACGCGCCCTCAAATCATACTCTGAATGCGGATGTCGTCGGCGAAGAGCTTGATGTAGCGGAACTGGAACAGCCGCGAGGCGATTCGCTCGCTGTAGCGCTTGCTCAGGTCATCCATCGTAAGGTTCGTGGTAATCAGAGTCGGCTTCTTCTCCCGGTCGCGCTCCTCGAGACATACAAAGAGCTGCGAGGTCGTGTAGGAGTTGGACATCTCGGTGCCGAGGTCGTCCACGATCAAAAGGTCGCAGTCGAGAATATTATCGAAATCCAGCGACGCCTGCTTGCTCGCGTCCCGGTCGCCGAAGCGGTAGTGCTCGAAAATCTCGAACAGGCGGAACGCCGAGAGATACAAAACCGTGAAGCCGCGGGAGAGCAGTTCGCCGGTGATGCAGTTGGCAAGGAACGTCTTGCCGACGCCGGAATAGCCGCTGATTAGGAGGTTTCGGTACTCCGAGCCGAAGCGCGCCGCATAGTCCTTCGCGTCGCCAAGGGCGGTCTCCGCAATCTCGCGGTAGGTCTGGCCGGTGGCCTCGTCAATCTTCTTCGAAGAGTAAAACCGCAGATCAAACGTCGTAAAATTCTCCCTCGCCAGTCGTTCCCGCAACCCGTCGTCCATGTAGTAGCGGTCGATGATGGCGCGGCGGAAGCAGCTGCAGGGGCGGCGCACTATAGAGCCGTCCGGCTGCGAGACCGTCTCGGTGCCGGTGTCTTTGCAGATCGGGCAGACATAGCGGCGGTCCAGGTAATCTGCGGGGTAACCCGCGCCGGTCAGAAGCTGGTGCTTCTGCTGAATCAGCCAGTCGTTGGTGCGGGAGAGCGCGTCCAGCGCCGAGGAATTGCCCGCAAGAGCGAGGCGTGCAGCCTGCACGGAACCGTGCACAATCTGCTCCTCAATCTCCGCAATGGCGGGCACGTCGCGCGTGACCTCTTCCCTGCGGCGGCGAAGATCCATCTCGCCGTCGAGCTGTCGTTGTTCATATTCCCGAAGGAGACTGTCGTACTCGGATGTTGTCAGGCTCATAGATATCTCCTTTCGGGGATCAATGGCGGTTTCTCATAGCAAGTTCCAGTGAGGAATACTCATTCTCGGAATATTCTCGCTGTGCGTGGTCGCTGAAGCGGTTTGTCCGAGCGGGGTCTGCCTTGCGGCCCGCGGAAGAGCTCTTCTTCGCGGCATGCGCATTGTCGGCAGTAGCTACGTCTTCAAGGGAGCGAACACCCTTCTTGTACCAGTCGGTGAGAATCTTGTCCGCATAGCGAAAGTCGCTCTTTGAGGTGTTTTGAACTGTGCGCCGGCAGGCCTCACAGACCAGCGGTGCGGAGAGATGCCACTCCCGGCCCCATCGCAGGATATAATCGAGCTGAATCTTGCCGAAATTTCCGCGAAGACCGAATTGCTCGCGAACTATACGGGAAATGTCGTCAAACTCCATCACGTGGAGTTTCGCTTCCTCCTCCGTGGAGATGCCGTGCTCCGCCCAGCCGATGGCCACCTTCGTCATGTAGCGCGCATCGCGCTTGCCGATCTCGATGCAGTATTCAAACAGGTAGTAAATCAGGTCTTTCGAAAAATGCAGCTCCTCATACGCGAACAGCATCAGCCGGAACCATTCTCCGGCGAGAGGCCCCGAGAGGATGCCCTCCAGGCCGACCGTGAGCCCGTCGTAAGCGGGGTCTTCGGAGAAGCGCTTGATGCAGTCGTTGGTGACGGCAAATGCCTTCTCCATGGCCTTGTAATCCGGCGTATCGTCCGGTTCATCCGCCTGGTAGGAGGCGGCAGGCTCAGCGATAAAGCCGGGGGTCGAATCAACCGCTGCGTAGCGGCCTCCCGCTGTTCTTGCAGGCGCCTCGCGGTAGGTCTGCAGATTCTGTGTTGCCTGCAGGTCGCGCGCGTCCGAAGCGGGAGCTTCGAAGAGGTCAACCAGCTTGATGCCGGTGACGCGCTTCTTGGAATCCAGCGTGACAGAAAGAAGACCTTCGTCTGCGAGACCGCGGAGCGCCCGATGCGCATCCGTTTCCATACAGCCGAGGAAATCAGCCATGGTCTCTATGGAAAAATCCGTGCAGTCGCGCCGGTCGGGATTGCTTCCGAAGTAGTGGCGCACCAGATACAGGTAAACACGGATGTAAAAGCCGTCAAGGCGGGTCATGTAGCGATCGATAAAGAGGTCCGGAATCAGCGTGCCGGAACGCTTCGATCGGGTTTCCACACCGATGGTGCACATATGCTTGCCGGTCCTCCTCTCTTCTCGTAGTCACAGCGGGCATCGGGGTGCGAAAACCCCGTCCTTAAGTCTTCAAAAAAGAACCGTGCGAAGCACATTATAACGAATCCGAAAGGGATTGTAAATAGGCAAAACGGCAGTCGAAAACAGTAGAATTCGCTTTCGGATAAAGTGGATAACGTGGATAAATCCCATCCCCCCGGAGAGGGGAAAAACACCCGGAAAGCCTTGCATTTGCAGGGCTTTCGCGCGATTTTTAAGTTATCCACAACGGCTCTTTGCCCATCAAAAATATCCACAGCCTTCTTTCGGGGAAGGACCGTGGATATTGTGGATAACTATTGTGAGAGGAACGAAGTCCCTACGTTTAATATGTCTCCGGCGCCCATGGTTATCAACAGGTCTCCGTTAACGCAATTTTTTAATAAAAATTTTGTAATTTCGTCGAAACTCGGGAAATAGTACGCTTCCTTGCCCAGTTTGATGAGATCGTCGCGAAGATCCGCCGAGGAGATGGTGCCGTCGTTCACTTCGCGGGCGGCGTAAATGTCGGCGAGGACAATCTTGTCCGCTGCCGCGAGGGCCTCCACGAACTCCTTCCGAAGAAGCTTCGCGCGGGTATAGGTGTGGGGCTGGAATACGCACCATACCGACTTGTGGGGATAGCTCTGGGCCGCCGCTAAGGTGGCGCGGATTTCCGTGGGGTGGTGTGCGTAGTCGTCAACCACCGTGACACCCTCGCGGGTTCCCTTCACCTCGAACCGGCGCGCGGTTCCGGTAAATGCCAAAAGCGCCTTCTGCATATCCTCAAAGCTTACGCCGCAGGCGGTTCCCTGGGCGATGGCAGCAAGGCTGTTGGAAACGTTGTGTACGCCCGGGACGCTTAGGGTGATGCGCCCTGCGTTAACACCCCGCACATACAGGTCGTAGGAGGGGTGCCCCATGGAATCCACGGTGATGTTCGTCGCCGTGAAATCGTACGGCACGTCCGCCGGGGTCTCGCCGTCCTTGCAGACACCGTAGGTGGTGATGCTGCAGGTGAGGCCCGCAAGGAACTCGGAAAGGTTCGGAAGCTCGCCGTTGATAATCAGGCGGCCGCCCTCCGGCAGGCGCTCCGCGAAGAGGCGGAACGAGTGGCGGATGTCATCGAGATCCTTGAAGAAATCCAGGTGATCCTCGTCGATATTTAAGATACAAATGTCGGTCGGGAAGAATTTTAAGAAGCTGTTCGTGTACTCGCACGCTTCAAACAGGAAGCGCTTGGAGCTGCCGATGCGCAGGTTTCCGCCGATGGCCGCCAGCATGCCGCCTAAGGAGACGGTCGGGTCCAGGCCGGCCTGCAGCAGGATCATGGCAATCATCGAGGTGGTCGTGGTCTTGCCGTGGGTGCCGGAGACACCGATGGAGAGCGGGAAGGTCTTGGAAATCTGTCCGAGCAGTTCCGCGCGGTCCATAAGCGGGATGCCCTTCTCGACGCAGGCTGCGTACTCCGGATTGTCCGGGTGCACGGCCGCGGTATATACGGCGACGTCGATGTCATCGCCGATGTTTTCCGCACGCTGTCCGATGGCCACGGGGATGCCGATGGATGCCAGGCGGTCGGTAATCACCGAGCTGCTCCGGTCGGATCCGCTGACGGGAAAGCCCTTGGAGTGCAAGAGCTCGGCAAGGCCGCTCATGCTGATGCCGCCGATGCCGATGAAGTACAGGTGTGCGGGTTGATTCAGGTCCAATGCAAACATTTGCTTCCTCCGGGTCGGGAATGATTCGTCGCCCGGTGAGGAAATCCGCCGGACAAAATGACCCTCTCTATAATAGCATGTTTTGCCGAAAATACAATCCCAACTTCCGCGGCTCTCCCGCGCGAAATGCGGAAAAGTGTAACATTTTCGGTAATCCGCGTTGTAATATCGGCATTTTCCACAAAAAAACGCGTCAAATGCAGTTCCCATTTGAACATTCTTGTGTTACAATATTACATCATACACGGCGACGGTTTTGTGCGTAATCAAAGGTCGCCGCGGTAACGTTTAGAGGAGGTGGAAGCTTGATTAAGAAAGAAATGATCGCCATGCTGCTCGCGGGCGGGCAGGGATCGCGTCTCGGCGTTCTGACGCAGAGCGTGGCGAAGCCTGCAGTCGGTTTCGGCGGCAAATACAGAATCATCGATTTTCCGCTCAGCAACTGCATCAATTCCGGCGTGGACACCGTCGGCGTGCTGACCCAGTATCAGCCCCTTCGGCTCAACACCCACATCGGCATCGGTATTCCGTGGGACCTTGACCGCAACATCGGCGGTGTGTCGATTTTGCCGCCTTACGAGAAGAGCACCAACGCCGAGTGGTACACCGGCACGGCCAATGCCATCTACCAGAACCTCCGGTTTATGGAGTACTATAATCCGGAATACGTCCTGGTGCTCGGCGGCGACCACATTTACAAGATGGACTATGAGGAGATGCTGGATTTCCACAAGCGGAACAACGCAGATGTGACCATCGCGACGATTCCCGTTCCGTGGGAGGAAGCAAGCCGTTTCGGTGTCGTCATTACCGACGACGAAATGCGTATACGCGAGTTTGAGGAGAAGCCCGCTAACCCGAGAAGCAACCTGGCTTCGATGGGTATCTATATTTTCACGTGGAAGGTGTTGCGCGAGGCGCTGATCACGCTCTCCGAGCAGGAGGGCTGCGACTTCGGTAAGCACATCATTCCGTACTGCCACAACCGGGGCGACAGAATCTTTGCATATGAATTTAACGGGTATTGGAGAGACGTAGGAACCCTCGGCTCCTACTGGGCTGCGAACATGGAGCTCATCGATATCGTGCCGGTGTTCGACCTCTACGACGAATACTGGAAGATTTACACGAAGAGCGATGTGATCCGCCCGCAGTACATCGCGGACAATACCGTGATTAACCGCGCCATCATCGGCGAGGGCACGGAGGTCTACGGCGAGGTTCACAACTCCGTCATCGGCGAGGGCGTGACCATCGAGGAGGGCGCGATCATCCGCGACTCCATCATCATGAAGGGCACCACCGTCGGCAAGGGAACCTATATCGAGAAGGCCATCGTGGCTGAAAATGTCGTAATAGGAGACAATTGTCGCATCGGCGTCGGCGAAGAGAAACCCAACACCTGGAAGCCGCACATCTACAGCGAAGGCCTCGTGACCATCGGTGAGGATTCCGTCATTCCTCCGGGAGTGCGGATCGGCAAGAACACCGTCATCCTCGGTGGTACCTGCGAGGACGATTACAAGAACGGTATTCTCGAGAGCGGCGAAAGTTTGGTAAAGGCAGGTGACGAAGCATGAAAGCAATCGGTATTATTTTAGCCGGCGGTAATTCGAACCGCATGCAGGAATTGACCAGTCGCCGTGCCATCGCGGCAATGCCCGTTGCCGGCAGCTACAGAAGTGTTGACTTTTCCCTTTCGAACATGACGAACTCGCACATCCAGAAGGTTGCGGTTCTGACGCAGTACAGCTCGCGCTCCCTGCACGAGCACCTGAATTCTTCGAAGTGGTGGGACTTCGGCCGCAAGCAGGGCGGTCTGTACCTCTTCGCACCGACCATCACCCAGGAGAACGGCTTCTGGTACCGCGGCAC
>CADAHQ010000028.1 GCA_902787715.1 uncultured Lachnospiraceae bacterium | reverse complement strand
CGTGCATAAAGAACCCAATCTGCACCAGGTGCTTTTTCACTTCATCCTCATAGTTCACCGCAATCGGCGGATGCTCCAAAAGCTTGTCAATCAACGCCAAATAGGCCAAAATCCTTTTTTTCATAAATCCTCCGTACTGCCGTAAAGCTCTTCGAAGGTCTCCACAAACCGACGGCGGACAGAGACGTCGGGGTCTACTCCGAGGACGTGCATCCGCTCAGCGAAGACAAGGCCGCCCGCCATGGTCATGTGCCCTCCGCCGTTTCCGATATCGCGAAGCGCAAGGTTAATCAGCTGTCCCGCATTGATGTCCGAAAGTTCCGAGCGAACGGAGAATTTCAGGCCTCTGCTGCGCTCGGCGTACACCACGGCAATCTCCACGGCGTCAAGCGCCAGAATGAAATTGGAGACACTGGCGATCAATCCGTCCGGACAGTCAAAGGGGATGTGTACAAAGCCCATCTTTCCGTACACCGCAATGTTTTGGATGGCCGCGCCGTAGGCCCGAAGGTCCGAAAGCTGCAGGCTGTTGTTATCAAGCCGCAGAATCTTCTTCTCGTCAGCCAGATGATGAAGCACGGCAAATGCTTCCAAATCATCGTCCGTAACCCCCGCGCACAGATTGCGCGTGTCCATCTTGATGCCGTACAGAAGGGCTGTCGCAATCTCCTTCGGAATCGGCACCTCCAGCTCTTTAAAAAGCTGCGTGACAAGCGTTGCACAGGCGCCCACAATCTTGTGAATCACCACGTCGTATCTGACATCCGTGACCCACGGATGGTGGTCGATGCACACAAGCTCCTCGCCGTGCATGTCGGTAAGGTTCGAATTATTCTTCTGACAGTCGATGTTGATGATGACGGAGTCCTCCTCAACCTCGTCCATCTCCTGTCTCGTCAGGGCGTCGATTTCAAAGATGTCCATCATCATGCGGATGTTGACCTTGTCCACAGTGCCGAAATAGCAAATCGGCGCCTCCACCCCCTGGGTCTTCAGGAGATACTGGATGCCGTAGGCAGACGCAAGCGCATCCGGATCCGGGTAGTCATGGGTCTGAATATACACCTTCCGGTCTTTTGCTAGTTCCAGCAGTTGTTCAAATCGTTTTTTCATTCACAAAAATCACCGCGGCCGGGCCGGCGGCTTTCCTCTCATTTGATTGCGCACAGAATCATGATAGCATGGAACCGCCCTCGAATCAAGTCTGTTCCGCCCTTTCGCCGCCCAAACGGAACAAATCCCGTCAGATTCTCACGAAACGGCAGTATTTTACGAAAAAAAGACCTCGTTTTCGTGGAAAATGACGGATTGACTCCCACCATATCTTGTGGTATGCTAAGGGCAAGTGAAGAACATTTAGCCTCTGACGGTTCATGTGGAAGCAACCACAGTGAGGTTAAATGCGAGAGACAGCCGCCGTGCTGTCGTTAAGCCGACCGTCTGGGCAACAGTTCAAATCGATACTGTTGCCCTTTTTGATTTCCACGGCATTGCTTCACCGCGGCGAAGCAATACACCGCATACACGCAGACAGAATACAGATGCACAGCAATCTACAGGAGGAAGACAACATGGAAGCTTGGGAAGGATTTGTCGGAGGAGCTTGGGAAAGCGAAATCAATGTTCGGGACTTCATCCAGAAGAACTATACGCCCTACACTGGGGACGGGTCCTTCCTGGCCGGCGCTACGGACCGCACGAAGGAGTTGATGGGGAAGCTTACGCATCTCTTCGACCTTGAGCAGCAGTTCGGAGGCGTCCTCGACATCGACACGCAACATGTCACTTCTCTCCTCAACTATAAGCCCGGCTATCTTGACAAGGAGAAGGAACTGATCGTGGGTCTGCAGACCGACCGGCCCCTGCGCCGCGGCGTCAACCCCTTCGGCGGCCTCAACATGACAAGAAAAGCCTGTCAGGCGTACGGCTACGAGCTCTCCGAGAAGGTGGAGGAGGAATTTTTGTACCGCACCACCCACAACGACGGCGTCTTCCGCGTCTACAGCGATGAGATCCGCAAGGCCCGCCACGTCGGCATCATCACCGGTCTTCCGGACGCCTACGGCCGCGGCCGCATCATCGGCGACTACCGCCGCGTGGCCCTCTACGGTGTGGACCGTCTGATTGAAGGCAAGACGAAGGACAAAGCGGAGCTCGCCGCTTCGCAGCCCATGGATGCCGAGACCATCCGCCGCCTTGAGGAGCTCTACCAGCAGATTAACTTTCTCGGAAAGCTCAAGGATATGGCCCTTCTCTACGGCATCGATATCAGCAAGCCCGCAACAAACTCCCGCGAGGCAATCCAGTGGCTGTACTTCGGCTATCTCGGCGCCATCAAGGAGCAAAACGGCGCTGCCATGAGCCTCGGTCGCACTTCCACATTCCTCGACATCTACTTCGAGCGCGACTTAAAGAACGGCGTTTACACCGAGAGCGAGCTGCAGGAGCTTCTGGACGATTTCGTGATGAAGCTTCGCATGGCACGCCACTTAAGAACGCCTGAGTACAACGAGCTCTTCGCCGGTGACCCGATGTGGATCACCGAGTCCGTGGGCGGCATGGGCGAGGACGGCCGCACACTTGTTACGAAGAACTCCTTCCGCATCCTGAATACGCTCTATACCCTGGGACCGTCCGCGGAGCCGAACCTCACGGTGCTGTGGTCGAAGAATCTTCCTCAGAACTTTAAGAATTTTGCGACGAAGGTGTCCTGCGACACCGACGCCATCCAATATGAAAACGACGATTTGATGCGCCCGATCTACGGCGACGACTACGGCATCGCCTGCTGCGTCTCCGCGATGCGCCTCGGCAAGGACATGCAGTTCTTCGGCGCAAGAGCAAACCTCGCGAAGCTTCTTCTGATGAGCTTAAACGGCGGCCGCGACGAGCGTTACAACATGCAGGTCGGCCCGGAGATGCCGGTCTACGACGGCGAGTATCTCGACTACGACAAGGTGTGCGAGCGCATGGCCTTCTATCGCGACTGGCTTGCGAAGACCTACGTCACCGCCATGAATATGATTCATTACATGCACGACAAATACGCCTACGAAAAGACGCAGATGGCTCTCCACGACACGAACGTGCACCGCTACATGGCCTTCGGCGTCGCAGGCCTGTCGGTTCTCGCGGACTCCCTCTCCGCCATCAAATACGCGAAGGTTAAGCCTATCCGTGACCCTGAGACCGGCCTGATCAAAGACTTTGAAACCACAGGTGAGTTCCCCTGCTACGGCAACGACGACGACCGCGTGGACCTTCTTGCGAAGGAGCAGACCGAGCTCTTCCTCGCAGCTCTTAAGAAGACGCCTACCTACCGGAACGCTGAGCATACGCTCTCGATTCTCACCATCACTTCGAACGTGATGTACGGCAAGAAGACCGGCAACACGCCTGACGGACGCCGCGCCGGCGAGCCCTTCGCACCCGGTGCAAACCCGATGCACGGCCGCGATAAAAGCGGCGCTCTCGCCTCCCTCAACTCGGTTGCGAAACTTTCGTATCAGACCTGCAAGGACGGCATCAGCAACACCTTCTCCATCATTCCGCAGGCGCTCGGACACAGCGAGGCGGAGCGCTGCAGTAACCTCATCCACATTCTGGACGGGTATTTCGCACAGAATGCGCATCACCTGAATGTCAACGTATTAAACCGCGAGACCCTAATCGATGCGATGAACCACCCGGAGAAGTATCCGACGCTCACGATTCGCGTCTCCGGCTACGCCGTAACCTTTAACAAGCTCACGCTTGAGCAGAAGAAAGAAGTCATCTCCCGCACGTTCCACGAGGCGGTATAACGACAAACCAAAAGGCGGGGCCTTTGTTGTGCCCCGCCCTTATCATTTCGGAGGTAATCATGGCAGACTCCGCATGCAGAGGCCGCATTCACTCGTTTCAATCCCTCGGCGCCGTCGACGGCCCGGGGTTACGTTTCGTGATCTTCCTGCAGGGCTGCCCTCTCCGCTGCATGTACTGCCATAACCCCGACACCTGGGATCCCGCGGGCGGCACCGAATACACGGTGGAGGAAGTGGTTTCCAAGGTGCTCCGCTACCGCACATACTTCGGCGAGGACGGCGGCGTGACCGTCTCCGGCGGCGAACCGTTATTGCAGGCGGAATTTGTCACGGAGCTCTTCCGCGCCCTCAAGGCCGAGGGCATTCACACGTGCCTCGACACGTCGGGAGGAGCATTTGCCGAAGCGCGCCGCGAGGTTTTCGAGGCGCTTCTTTCGATGACCGATCTGGTCATCTGTGACATTAAGTTCACAACCGAAGAAGACTACCTCTCGCATGCGAAAGGCAGTCTTTCCCGGATTTTATCTTTCTTATCCCTCACACAAACCCTGCGGGTTCCGCTCTGGGTTCGCCATGTCGTCGTCCCCGGCTATACCGACTCCGAGGAGGAGGTGAGCGACATGGTCTCCCTCGCGCGCCGCTATGACAATCTTCAAAAGATTGAGCTTCTTCCGTTTCGCAAACTGTGCGTGACCAAGTACGAAGCGCTCGGAATTCCCTTTCCCTGCGCGGACATTCCGGAGTGCGGCGAGGCCGCGATCGCACGTCTGCAGACTCTTTTGTAACTTCCGTTCCCGGCATTACTCCTTCCAGCGGATGCGGAAATCTTCACACTGTACACCTGCGATCGACGCCAGGTTTTCGTTTCGGTTGGCATACTCCAGGCTGTTGCAAAACTTCCCTGCATACACCGGCTTTTCCTTGTCGAACACCGCAAGGTACACATGCTCCGAATAGTTGATGTCATCATCGTAACAGACCGCTGTCCTCTCGCCGTCGCATGCAAGACGCGTGGTTCGGAATCGATTCCAGGTGATAATATCCAGTTTCCCGAGGCCCGTGAGACGGATCGGTCTCCAGTCTTCCTCCCCGTATGGGTAGAGGATAAACAACTGGTCCGAGGCCCAGAAGTAGATTGCACCGAAGTTTTCTCCCGCGTGGCACTCGATCGTCTGATCCACAAGCGTATCTTCTTCGCAGAGATCGATGTGCGCAAGCACCCGAAGCGACACCGCATCGATCACCGTAGCCACGTATCTTCCGTCCTCAATCGTCAGCACAAACACCTTCGTCAAGTCCTCGCTCTGGGACATCCCGTATACCCGCGTCTGCGGATCAAGCGGCAGAACAACCGACGGTTCTCCGATCTCGTACTCGACATCGACGGATTCAAATCGGTAATCGTCCGGATAGTCTTTTCTCCGGTATTCTACCGGCTTGTCCAGATCCCGCACCTTCCGAAGCGGCAGCATATAAACACCGTATCCGCCGGGAGTATCGGAGAAGTCAAGAATCTGTCCTTCCTTTGAGCGGTTATCGATAGCGAAGAACAGCTTCTCTCCCGTATACACCGACTCCACCGTCGGATAATACCAGTCCTCTCCCGCAAAGAAATCCGCACTATAGTTTTCAATCATTTCCTGAAAATCCGCATCCCATTCGCTGGTGTGGCTCAAGCGCACCTTCTGCCATTCCGGCACCGTGATGCGAAGGAACTCGTTGATCTTATCCTCCGCTTCGTAAGCATCCCACATCACTTCGCTCCACATATTGAAGTAAATCTTCAGAGGCTCGTACTTCGTAACCTCCGAAAGCGGCAGGTCAACAACACGTCCGCCGTTGCTTACGGGACGCCCGTAAACATTCCACCAATACTCTGCTGTTCTCCCCAGATAATTATCCATCCGTTCCTGCACAGCGTTTTGCTTAAAAAACGGCGAAAGCAACTGCGGCTCCTCCGAAAGAAGCCGATACTGCGCCTCTGTCTTCGGCCCGTCCGCCGTCCACTCCGTTACCGTGCTCCAATACGTCCACTGCAGCTCGTACACGGTCTCCAGGATCAGCCCGTCCGCCGCTCTCTCATCCCCCACGAGCGTCGTCCCGGTCACCTCGACCGCCTTCGCCTGCCTGCGCATGGTGCCAAATATCCAAACGCCGCCGACTGCCGCTGTGATGCAGATTGCGGTAAATGCAGCCACCCACTTACGCATTCTCTTCCTCCTCACCGATGATGGTGTCCAACGCCTTGCTCACCCGATCCGCCCGGTAGCCGTACGTCTTCTTCACATAGTCCGTCAAGGACATTCCCTCCGCCTCGATCTCCGAAACCGACTTGTCGTCGATCAGTTTACCCTTGCGGATCAGCACCGCGCGGTCGATAAATCCCGCCACCTCCTCGATCAGATGCGTGGATAACACGATTGTCTCATCCGGATTCAGGATGCCCAGCAAAACCTTGTAAAAATCCTCGCGGTTAAAGATGTCGTTACCCGCAAACGGCTCGTCTAAAAAGATGTACTCCGCCCCCTGCGACAGCGCCAGGATCACCTCCATCTGGTTCTGCTGACCGGTCGAAAGGTTCTTCAGTTTCCTGTTTAACGGAAGCTCGAAGAACTCCGTCAAGCCCTTGAACCGCTTTTCGTTAAACTTCGGAAAATGCTCCCTCAAAAACTCTGCATTTTCCTTCGCCGTCAAGGTCGGAAAAAAGCTGTGCTCGCACGTTCCGAAGGAAAGACGGGAGATGTTTTTGCGCGTGATCGGCTCGCCGTCCAGAAGGATGACGCCGTCGAAGCTCTGGATTCCCAGGATACTCTTCATAAGCGTCGTCTTGCCGGCGCCGTTCTCGCCGAACAGTCCGATGATCTCGCCCGGCTTTATGGTCAGATCGATTCTGTCCAGGGCCTTCACCGAGCCCCAGTATTTTTTGGAAACATTTTTAACTTCAATCATAACAAAGCCCTCCAAAATGTCGGTACCGTCTGCTCCGGAACGCAGGGCTCCGGCGTGTAGTGAAAATAGCACCACACATACAGCCGAAACAATACATACGCGATGATCAAGCCGATTGCAATCGTAACAAGCGGAACGGTTAAGCATCTCACGTGCAGCTCCGCACGGCTCGGGATTCGCTTCATCCAATAGATGCTTCTGCTCTCCCGGTAAAAACTCGCGTAATGGAAGATGATGATCAGGATGCAGCAGATGAGCAAGGACCAAAGGTACAGCAGCCGCCCGGACACCAGACTTGAAAGCGGCGGCATTTTGTTCGACGGATTCAGCACACGAATGCCCGCATGTACGTCATACAGCTCGTCGTGATTTGTCCGGTACTGAATGAAAAAGGTAACTCCCCCGCCGACGACAAAACCGATCATCAATCCGCAAAGCAGCAGCTCGCGCTTGATCCTCGCTCCCGGCGGAAACAATTTTCGTATCATCATGCCTCCTTCCTTCTGCGGCTGTCACGAACGACGAGCACGCAGGCAAGCACAACAAGCGGAATCTTCCATAACCAGCCTGACACGATTGACCAAAAAACCGCCTTTTGATCCATGGTATACCGATCGATTGCGAACGGGATCGCGAACAGGACAGCAACCAGAATGACAGTCTCCAAAACCGGCATCATGCGGTTCCGAATCCGGTAGGATGCCCCTGCACAGGCGAATCCGCAGCAGATTGCAGCCACGACATTGCGAAGCGCGACCCACGGATACGCGATCGGAACAACCCCCCGGTAAAATGCATTTCTGGCGATGGACGCCGCGATTCCCTGCGGTCCCTCGACAAATCCCGCGCCCGACTCGTAGATGCGTCCGGCGATGAAGATCAGGGCGATGGCACACGCCCACATGGCGAGAAACAATGCCGAGTTGATCAGCGCGTCCCACCAGAACAGGCTTGTCTCCGACGTCTGCAGCCGGCGTACCGTGTATGCGGTCCTAAACTTCTTCACCGGGAAATCGACGCACGCCCAGGCGACTCCGAAGAAGCCTATGACGCACAGGATTTCAAGATAGACGGACGAACCGCCGTTTGCGAACGACCGCGGCGCCTTTTCAATCGTCTCGGTCATAGCATCTCCGACGACAATATCATCCAGAAACTTCTGCATCTCCGCCGCATCATTGTGGCGGAAGCCAAGAATCAAGTACCCCAGGATTCCTGCGACCATGACAAAGAAGAACACAAGCAGGGCTTTGGGCATTTTTCGTCGCACCTGCAATTTGAACACCGACCAATGCTCTCTCATGATTCTGTCTCCTCCCAATTCTCCGAAAGAAGCCGGATGGCTTCCTCACGGCTGATGCCCATCTGTCGAAGTGCCGTCGCGATGCTTCGAATATCCTCCCGCAGCACTTCCTCGCGCAGTTTTGCAATCTTCTCCCCGTCCAGTGTCATGGTACTCTTTGCCCCCGCCTGTGATTCAATTAACGCCTCGTCCTCCAGCATCTTAAAAGCCTTCTGCACCGTGTTCGGATTGATTCCGAGAAGTGCGGAAAGTACACGCCGCGACGGCAGTTCATCGCCGTTTCGAATTGTCCCCGCGATGGCCCCGCGCTTGATGTAGAGAAGAATCTGCTGGTAGATCGGCGTCCCCTCCGTCGGTTTAAATGCATCAAATGTTATCATGGTTCTCACCGTCGTAAAAATCTTCCTCAGGTTACCAAACTGTATCACTCGTGTAATACGGTTGACTGTATTATACGACTAGTACAGTTGCTTGTCAATACTCTTTTTACAAAAAACGGGCTCCCTTTTCGGGGAGCCCGCAACCGCCGGATCATTCGGCCAATCCGTCCCTTATTCGATGTTGTACAAAACTTTCTTCTCGTCGCTTAATGAAGCGCCCGGGAACTGTCTCTCCGCCTCCTTAAGAAGCGTCTGGTAATCCTTGTATCCCGTGGTCCAGGCTTTCTTGCCGTTCACCAGAACAAACTTCTGCTCCGACGAAAGATACGTTACCGCGTAAGGCACATAGGCGAGCCGCCCGAAACTCTTTGCATCCAGAAGGCTTACTGTATAGTTGTCGCACAGAGCGATAAATCTGCCGTCTTCTCTCACATAATTGATGCCCGCAGGCACATCGAAATTGCTTACACATGTCCCGTCGGAAGCTTCGTAAATCTTCACGCGGTAATCATCCCCCTCGGTCAGAAGATGCTTAGAATCCAGGGTAAACGAAAGGAAACACACCGAATGTGCCTGCATCGGAATCGTGAACTGCATTTCCCCGGAACGCACGTTGAACACCCGCACACAGCCGTCCGCACAAGCCATCGCCCCGTAAGAACCGTCCGGAGCGATGCAAAGGTAGGAACGCAGCGATCCCGAAGGCTTTTGATATGCAGGATCCGTAAACTCCGTCCGGGCTCCGGTTTGCAAGTTAAAAAGACAAAGTCCGGCTTCATCGCAGGCCGCAAGGAGAAGTTTTCCGTCCCCGCTTAAGGAAACAGCCCCGACTCCCTTGATTGCATCATCCGAGAATATGCATACACCCTTTTCAAGGTCGACGACTTCCAGCCCGGAGAAAAATCCGAAGCCCGCAAAGAAGCGTCCGTCGGGGCTGAAGGAACCGCCGCCGAGGGTATCGATGCCAAGATCCTTAAGGAGAATCTCCCTGTTGCTTTCCGTCAGGGGATTCATAAGGACGAATCGATCGCGCTCCGCAATGATGAAGGTGTCGTCGTAAAATGCAGTGGCAACAACGGCGTACCCGGTATCCACGGAGGTCAGAAACTCGCCGTTTTTGTCATAGAAGGACAACGTGCTGAGCTTATAGCGGTTCGTCAAAACATAGTAAGCCGAGGACGGCGCTGCGGCATAGCCGATGGAATCGTCGGAAAGCGCGGGAAGCTCCGCGAGATCCGATGCCGTGTGATACCGCATCAACGCAATCCCCTCGGACAACTTGGGAATCAGCGCAACACCCACGTCCAGGAGCTTGACATCCACAAGAGTGAGGCCTGTATTTACCGTGCTTCCCGAGATGATTTTCCCCTCGTCGGTGTTGATCACAAGAATATCACCGTTGCTGCAGCCGATGTAAGCTCTGGCAGCTGTGGGATGCATATCCAGGGAAATCGCCGACCCCGAAAGCGTGACATGCAGCTTGGATTCCCCGCTGGTCTCATCGAAGGAGAACAGATTGCTCTCCGACACCACAATAATCTCGCCCTTTCCGTTTACCGTATGGGCCCCCACCAGCATTCGGAACTCCATGGCATCCCATTCCGCTAAAGGAACGCTCTTTCCGTACAGCTTCTCCCCGGTCTCTGCGGCAAATGCATCCAGCGTCAGGGAACGTATGCCGGCGTAATAGAAATCATCGTTGGTTCCCACCGCTGCAACTACTCCGCTGTCGGTAATCGTCATATCGAGGATATACTCCTCCGTCGCCGGTACCGTAACCGCTTTGGCCGTTTTCATATCGACTATGGTAATCTCGGCATGTTCCGTCCCGGTTGCGGAATGGGCCATGGCAAACCACTGTCCGTCCGCGGAGAAAACATGCTCCGAGACAACTCCGAAATCCTCCGGGAAGGAAACCTCCGCCCGCACCTCCAGAGTCGAAAGAGTCGCAATCATAAGCTTGTCCGCCAGCACGAAAAATGCCGCATCATACGTGTCGGACCACTCACACCGCTTCAATCCCTCCAACGGGATTCTTACCGTTTCTTTGCCCGTAGCATCGTACCGCACAATCGCGTTGGAATAAGCTACCGTAAGTCCGCCTTCATATGCGAAAGCGGAGACCGTTTTCCCGCCGTTTTTTGCTTCGGCGTCAGAAGTAATCTTTTGAATCAGCTGCCCCTTGCCGCAGTCCCAGACGTACACCGTTCCGCCGGCATCCAGGGACGTAATGTACTTTGCGTCTTTGTCAAGCAGCATCGTATCTACATACCGGTCATGCAGTAGCAGCCGGTCGAAGGAGATGTCTCTTCCGCAGTCGTACGCGTGAAGCGCTGCCGCAAGAGCATACTCCGACTCCGCGACGAACGGTCGGTCATCCTCTGCCGAAGGAAGCCCCGCAGAAGCGATGAGCACCGCATCCTCCCGGTTGCCCCGCTGCAATTCCATCATGGCTTCCTCGGCATAGAAGCGGGACTGGTTCTCCTGCTTCTCCCGGTATTCTTGGAGGATTTCATCTGCCAGCTTCGTCTTCTCCTCCGCCAGCTTCTTCATCTCGTCCGCAAGGACCGTCTTTTCATCCGCCAGTTTTGTCTTTTCGTCGGCAAGGCCGGCCTTCTCTTCGGCAAGCACAGCCTTCTCGTCCGCAAGCTTTTTCATGCGTCCGGCCACCCGGGCGTTGTAGATACCGAAGGCCGTTCCGGCGACGGCGATAATCCCCGCAGCGATGGCCGCAATCAGAATGTTTCTTTTCAGAATCCGCTCGCGATGCCGCTGCCGCAGGTCATCGTAGGAACAGCCGAGAATCGGCGCAAGAAGGCGCAAAAGTTCGGTCTTAAATCGTTTGTTCCGCTCCGAAGGCGTAGCGCCCCGCACATCCGCAGCCAGAGGCTCCACGGGATTCCCGTTATCGTCCGTAAGCAACCGCGGCGGAAAGCTCTCCGAGGGCTCTCCCGCTACCAGCACAGCCAGCACATGTTGCCGGTCGTGCATCTCGATAAACGTGTCGATTTCCTTCGCAACCCAGTAAGAGCCCGGCGTCTCCGGCGAACAGATGACAATCAGATACTCCGACTCGCGAAGTGCCCCTGCAATATTCTCATTCAGGTCACTGCCGATGGGCAGCTCGTCCTGGTCGCGAAATACACGTTCAATCTTTTTCTTTCCCGTCTTCTTCTGCACCGCTCCCGGCACATGGTACGTCTCCAGCCCGGTATGGACCTTCTTCGCAATCTCCATGTCTAACGGCGCGTGCCGATAACTGATAAAAGCATCGTAAAGCATCGTTTAATCCTCGCATTTTTCGTAGGTTTTCGCAAAGATGCCGCCCTCGATCACATACACATCCGCAGTGTCATCCACGCGCACCGCAAGGTAATCGCCGGGCTTTCCGAGGTAGTATTTGTCGGGGTCCCAGGACGTGAACACCTTGAGCCTCCCGGTAATTTCTTTGGCATAGATTCCGTCGCCGCCCGTGGAAATACAGCTTTTCGCATACGGAAGCAGGGGAATCCGCTCTCCGGTCACATTGTCGATGACGTTGGGCGCGTATTCGCCGGGATAAACGTAGGGCTCATCGGAAACCCGGTAGGACCGCTCGAACTTCGCCTGACGAATGGGATAAATCTCGCCGTTCACATTGAGGATGATATAAAGGTCCTCCGAAACGGTGACATCCACGTCCCCTTCCAGTGTCCGGATAGTAACGCTCTTGTGCGGCCCTGCAAAATCAACCGCGCGCGCGAATCCGACATGAAACGTCTTCTTCCGGAAGCGCGCAAACTCCGAAAGATCGGCCTGATACTCTCTCGCATACACAATCTCGGAAGTGTCAAAATACTCGTTCATCCGCGCCGTGATAAACCGGACAACATCATCCTTATCGTAGCGCACTCCCGCCTTCACGACCAGGTCTTTCTTTAAGAAGCCCCCCGCTTTCACCAAATGTCCGCCACCGCCGCCGAGCCCTTCTGCGAGAAATGCAGCCAACTCGCAGGCCTTGACCTCCCGCACACAGCTTCGGACAGAGAATTTGATGCCCGAGGGAAGAAGGTTGTAAACGACGCAGCTGTTGACTCCCTCCACCTCCAAAAACATGTCGCTGATGATGCCGAGAATATTGGAATCGCACGGCCCCGCATGGGCGATACCGTAGCACCGCGCCTCATCCACGATGGTATTTTTCAACGCTTCTCCTGCGATGCGCAGCTCATCGATGGACAGATTGGAATTCCGGAACAACGTGATATAAGCTTTGTTGAACTGCGCAATATCCCGAAGGTCCCTGTCGCTCGGATGGGAAATCTCCGAAAAATCCCCGGTGTCCGTCATCAGCCCGTAATACAACGCCGTCGCGATATTTTTGTCTTCGTTGATATCCACGCCTTCCGCCCGAAGCATCTCGTAAAGAACCGTGGAACACGAGCCGTAGTTGCTTCGGACCTCACTCATCACCGGAAGCTCCGTGGACACCTGATGATGGTCAATCACGGCAATCTCCTCTGCGGCAAATGCCGTGACATTGCTTTCTCCGTACTGACAATCCACCGTAATCAAAAGGTCAGGCTTGGGAAGATCCGTAACATGCTCACAGCCAATCCCCAGATTCTCATCCATCAGCACCAGATTGCTCTTTGTGATGGGATTGGCCCCGCCGTAAACAAATCTCACATCGACGCCCTTCTTCGCAAGAAACCAGCGAAGCGCAAATCCGCTTGCAAGGGCATCGGCATCCGGATTGTCATGGCATTGGATGACAACCTTTTGATATCTGCAGAAATCCGAGAGTTTAAGAGACATAAAAACCTCCAAATATACCGCTGCGTACGTCCGCTATTACAGCGTATGGTAATAAGGGCAGATATTTTCATAGTGCCCGTCTTTCATCTGGAACCCGCCGGGAATCGTCCCCAGCTGCACAAAACCAAGCCGCTCATACAAATGTCTGGCGTGAACATTGCTCTCCACCACCGCATTAAACTGCAGGACCCGGAAACCGTGCTTCGGTGCTTCTTGCAGGCAATCCTTCACGAGCATCTCGCCGATATGCTGCCCCCGACACTCGGAACTCACGGCGTAGCTGGCATTGCAAATATGCCCGCATCTGCCGACATTGTTCGGGTGAAGGATATACAATCCGACCACCTGGCCCGCATTTTCCGCGACGCCGGTATACGTCTGCGACGCAAAGAACGCCTTCCCGCTCGCTCCGTCCAGCAAATCCTCCTGTGGAAACGCAATTCCGTCCTCCACAACCTCATTCCAGATTGCAATCATCTGCGGAAGATCTTTCTCTTCGTATTGCCGTACTATTATCTTCCCCGCGCCGCTTTCCGGTATTTCATGCATCTTCTCCGTCAGATCATGCAGGCTTTTATCATGCTGTTGCTGCGATATTGCGCCCTTCTCAAGAAACTCATCAAGCAACGCCTTCTGCCGCAGATACAACTCATGATTCTTCTGTTCATGGCTCATCGCCGACCACTTTTCATCTTCAATGGAAACGTCCATTCTTGCCGTTTTTCCTCCTTAAAACCGGATAGGGCTTGTTACACTATATTCGTATTTTGTGTTCCAGCATTCATCACGACAACAGGAATTTGCCGTTATTTGTTTCCTATGCCCAGATCGCCATCGCCAAAGTGCCGACAACAATCAGAATCAACCCGGCAAGCGCCTTTCTGCTCAACTTTTC
>CADAHQ010000027.1 GCA_902787715.1 uncultured Lachnospiraceae bacterium | reverse complement strand
CTTCCGCGCGGTGAAAGTGCTTGCGTGCGAAGCGGTTCCGAAGTCGAAGAAGCTCTTGCAGTTCACGCTCGATGACGGCACCGGGACGACGAGAACGATCCTGAGCGGCATTCATGCATTTTACGAGCCGGAGGAGCTGGTCGGCAAGACCTGCGTGGCGATTGTGAACCTTCCGCCGAGACCGATGATGGGCATTGAGTCCTGCGGTATGCTTTTAAGCGCCGTACACACCGAGAACGGCGAGGAGAAGCTTCATCTCCTCATGCTGGATCCCCATATTCCGGCCGGGCCGGTGCGAAGCTGTACTAATCGGCGAACAAAAACAGTGCAATCAAAAAGCAAGCTTTACGTGGGAACGTAAGGCTTGCTTTTTTTGAAGGTAACCGGTAATTTGCCTGTGAAACGATGCTCATACCTTGCGGTACATGCCTTTGTCGCGCACGAGAATGTGCTCGGAGATCATGTCGCGGCGGATGGTGCAGAAATCGTCATGAAAATCGGCGATGATGATGTTGACCTCGCGCTCTGTGTAGTCGCGGCCGGGCTCGAAGGATTTGGCGATTTCCTTAAGAACGATGAGCTCCTTCTTGCGCTGTGCGGGAATGCTCTTTAACTTTCCGTACTCGAAAAATGCATCCAGCACCTTCTTGCGGTACGCTTCCTCGCGCTCGTCCTGGAGGGTTTTTTCTTCGGACTTCTCACGCAAGATGTCCAGAATCGAGACGTTGAAGACGTCGCCGTTGATCGCGTAGACGGTATAGTACTGTTCCTTGCGGGAGGTGACTGCGCCGGCGTCGACAAGCTTCTTTAGGTGGAAGGAGATGGTGGCGGGCGTTAGGTTAAGGCGCTCCGCGAGACGCTCCACATACATGTCCTCCTCCATGAGGGACTTGAGAATCTGGATGCGGGATTTGTCCGCCAAGCACTTGAAAAGGTTGATTGCCTGAAGATCGGTCATGGTTTGCCTCCTTACGTAAGCAGCGCGGCGAAGCGGTTGGTAATTTCAGCTACGGCAGAGAGCTTGGCTTCCTCGACTAAAACCCTGCGATCGTCGCCGTGCTCCTTCGCGGTCTTAAGAGCTGCGCTCCAGGAGCCGGTAATCCGCGAGAAGAGAGCGGGAAATGCGGTTGCAACCGTATCGGGGGACTGCCTGACCGTCGTATCGAAGACGGACTTCGCGATGTCGTAGACGTTGAATTTGGCTTTTAAGATGTTGGCTTCGTCGGTTCTTCCCTCGGCCGAAAGAGCTTCGATCTCGCTTGCCACAGATTGTTTTCTGCCTTCCAGAAAACCGTGGAAATCCTTGTTGTTCATACTTTTTCTCCTTTTTTGCAGTGTATCGCTCTTGGGACACACTGTATTTATTTTAATCTTCATCATTTCCCTCACAGAAGCTGTAATTTGATAACTGTCTAAATGGATAATAACAGAAGCGATGACTGTTGTCAATATAAATTTTGCGGATTGCGGGAGTTTTTATATCAGTTTTTTATGGTATAATCGCGGTAATAAGCATTCCCCAAGAAATATCAAGCAATCCCTTCCGGGGTATGGTATTGTTGATTGTGCAGGAGGCAAGCACATGAAAGAATGGATTGAAGTCGTACAACGTATGATTGACTGTCGAGCTTCGGGAGATTCCCGCGAGCGACTATCTGGTGTTCGGTTATCCGACGTTTGATTTTATGACGGAAAATGCCGATGTCATGGGCGCCGTGGAGAAGCTGGCGTGGAATTTTGACCCGACGATCATGGGGTACGAGTGGAACGAGGACGCGTGTCCGGACTACCAGCGCCACAACCCTGAGGGGCTTGGTTACCAGGTCCTTCGGCCGGTGAAAAAATGATTAATCTACGGGAGGCATCCGTGCGGGTGCCTCCTGCTTTTATGGGCAAAACCGGCGGCAGAGTGGTACTACTGGTCAAACGTAATATTATGTGGTATAATATACGGAAACATACAGTTGTGCGGGTGCTTACAAGCAGAACCTTAAGCCAATCAGCGAACTGCGTATCCGGTATTATCAGGGGTATCTGATGGATAAGAGTCCGGAGAACTCGTAATCGGTTTTGCTCTGCAAAAGGGGTGAACTATGGGGACAACAGAAGAGAAAAATACGGGCGAAGTGAGTGAGGTCGGTCGGCAGCCGTTGACGCCTGAGGAGCGGCAACTGCTTACGAAGTATCTGGTATCCCGGTACGCCGGGGAGAAAAATGGCGGAGATTATTACGCGGTTCCGATCGTCGCGCTTCTTATCATTCTGCTCCTCTATCGGGGGGCGTTGGGGCTTTCGCTGATTCCGTTCGTGGTTGTGATCATCGGCACGATTCAGCTTGCGGTCGGCCTTATGTGGCGGAAGAAGATCAGCAGTCTGGGGAAGGATTTTCGTGCTTCTTTCGTGGTGTCGGTGATTCTCACGCTCGTGATGAGTGCATTGTCGGTTGTGGTTATCCTGCTTTTCGCGGATGTGTTTACGGAAGGCCCGGAGCCACCGGACTGGCTTGTCTATGTACTATTGGCAGCCGCCGGGGCGCTTGCCATTGCGCGAATACGGCTGTACCAGACGGCGATGGTGAAGATAACGTATCGTTTTTCCGAGGAGGCCTCAAAAAAGTGGAATGATTACCGCGACAAATGCACCGCTCTGATCTGGCTCGTCTTGATCGTTGCCTTAATCGGAGCCGGTACGATGTTGTTGAGGTATTCATCCGTGACGAATTTGCACGCAGACAACTTGCTGGAGGCGTTTGCTGAAAGCTTCAGTGCCGCGATTGCTCTGGGGTTTTTGTTAATTGCTGAAATCGTGTGTTTTGCAGTGGCGCTTCTGGTGTTTAATCTGCTGACGCGAAAAATGGAAACTGCAGCCGCGAGGCTGACGCTGTCGCTTCTGACGGAGCCGGAGGAAGAACCGGCGGAGGAAAAACCGGCGGGGGCGAAGCTGGACTAAAAGAAAAATGCATATTTGATAGGAGAACCCGTGCGGTTCTCCTATTTTTTTTCAAAACTTCGTGGTATAATAAAGCGATTGATAGTGAAAATGATAGTGAAAAAGTGAAAAAGTTGTTTCCGGGATTCATATAAAGGAGAAGAGAGATATGATTGATCCCTTTACAACGAAAATCTCATTTTTGATATTCGAGGCGGTATTTTGCGCGCTCGGCGCGATTGTGTATGCGGTGAGTGAGGACCACCTGCGCCTTCGGAAGGCGGTGGTGCTGTCCCTCAATGTTTCCTGCTGCATCATGCTTGTTTGCGAATATCTGTTTTATGTCTATCGCGGCTGTACTGATCCCGTGGATGTCGTCGTCATGCGGGTGGTCAATGCAGGCGTCTATTATATGATTCTTCTCTTGATGTTTTTTTATGCAATGCTCGTGGCGGTCCGGCTGTTTGAGAGGTTCGACCTGAAGGCGGACATGCCGTGCCGGAGACGGTTCGTAAGCGTCTGCATCCTGGCGGTGGTGGGCCTTGTGCTGGTCACCGTGTCCCAGTTTACCGGAATCTATTACTCCTTTGACGCGAACAATGTTTATCAGCGCGGTCCGCTCTACTGGATTGCGGCGCTGATTCCCTCGGCCGGCGGCATTTTGGTGGCGTCCGTCGTCATTCAGCACCGGGAGAAGACCAGCCGCGTGCAGCGGATGGTGCTTCTGTCCTATATCATCCTGCCGCTTGTCGGTGAGGTGTTCCAGTACATTTTTCCGGGCAATTCCTGGATGAATATCTGCGTCGGAATCTCTGTTTTGCTGCTGTTCTTTGAGAACATGATTCACAAGGAGAAAGAGGTCGTTCTGGCGCAGAAGACGGAGATCCGGACGGGCCTTGCCAACGAACACGGCTACATCGCATGGCTGAATTCCATGAAGGGAAAGCCGGAGTTACGGGACTACGCGGCGGTATTTTTCGACCTCCGCAAATTCTCCGACGTCAACCGCAGATACGGCGTGGAGAACGGCAACCGCATTCTTGCGGGATTTGCCAACATCATGCGCGGGAAGATTGCCAAGGACGAGATTCTCGGACGCCAGTTCGGAAATCAGTTCCTTGCCATTGTTAAGAAGCAGAACCTCGACAACATTCTCGACATCTTAAAGGGCGTTGAGGTGCCGTTTACGGACGTTGTCACCGAGCAGGAGGGTAGGGTAACCCTGTCCGCGCGGGTCGGCGTTTATCAGATTGACCGGACGGACATCGACGGAGAGACCATGCTGGTGTTTGCCGGACAGGCGTTAAATGCAGCCAAAACCCGGGGTACGGACGACGTTGTCTGGCTCACCCAGGAGCTGATTGATGCCATCGCGGAGCGCAAGAAGCTGGAGAGCAGCATCCGCATGGGGCTCGACCGCGGCGAATTCCAGCCGTACTACCAGCCCAAGGTCAACGTGAGAACCGGGCGACTGTGCGGAGCGGAGGCGCTGTCGCGCTGGCGCCACAAGGGCGCTGTCGTGTCGCCTTCGGAATATATCCCCATCATGGAAGCCAACGACACCATCTGCCTGCTGGATTTCCATCTTCTTCAGGTCGTCTGCGAGGACATCGCCCACTGGCTGGAGGAGGGCATTCATGTGCCGCTCATCTCCGTCAATTTCTCCAGACGGAATCTCACCGACCCGGATCTGGCGAAACACATCGACGAGGTGGTCACGAAGGCCGGCGTTCCGAAGAATTTGATTGAGATCGAAGTCACGGAGAGTGTGGATGAATTCTCCGTGCGCGTGCTGCGGAATTTCGTAAATTCCCTGCATGAGTTGGGGTACAAGGTTTCCATCGACGATTTCGGAAGCAAGAGTTCGTCCCTCACGCTCCTTCGCGAGATCTCCTTCGACACCCTCAAGATCGACAAGGGCTTCGTGGACCATGTGAACGAGAAGGACATCAAGATTCTCACGGGCATCATTCGCTTAGCCGGCGAGATGAACATGGACATTGTGGCGGAGGGCGTAGAGCAGAAGTCGCAGATTGGCATTCTCACAAAGCTCGGCGTAGACGTGATTCAGGGCTTCTACTTCGACCGGCCGCTTCCGAAAGAGGTGATGATTGAGCGGCTGATGTCCCCGGAGTATGCCTGCACGGCAGTCGCTCCGGCCGATGCAACTGCGGAGAAGAACGGGAATGAAACCGGCGGATTCGCTGATTTCGTGGAGCAGTTCAGCCGCGTTGCCTGCATTCTGGCGGTCGACCTCATGGAGGATGACGACGACCGGCGCTACGTTATCGTGGATGCAAACGAGGCGTACAAACGCACGGTGGTGGAGAAAACGGAGGATTTCGTCACCGGCGTGCCGTATACGCGATACATCCCGAAGGCCGTCAATTTTGAGATGCTCTGCGACAACTGTGTGCTCTCGGACAAACCGGTTCACACCTACTTTGATATTGAGCTTTACAACGCCTGGATGGAAGTGTACCTGATGCCGCTTGCATCGAACGACCCGGCGCGGAAGAAGCTTTTGTTCTCCTATGAGATGAACCCGAAGGCCGACGTCGACAAGATGGCGGACATCTCCTCCGAGACCTCGGCCAATGTGCTCAAGACCTGCTTAAAGCTCCGTGAGACCGACGATTTCCAGAAGGCCATGGAGGCGGTTGTGGAAGACATCCGCATCCGGTGCGGAGCCGGCAGCTGCCGGATTCTCGTGACCGATTTCGCCAAGCGGCATTGCGAGCTGTTGTGCGAGGCCATTGATGCGGATGCCGGCGTGAAGCCCATGGCAACGTACTTAAGCGACGATTTCTTCGACATCGTTGAGACCTGGCCGAAGCTTATCAACAAGAGCACCTGTTTCATCATCAACGACCGCAGAGACATGGAAAATGCATCCCTGATTTCTCCTGCCTGGGTTGCCTCTCTCAAGGTTGCCAACGTGGAACGGCTCGCCATCTTCCCGCTTCGCTCTGATGAGGAGACCATCGGCTATATCTGGGTAACCAACTTCGATGACTCCAAGACCTTCATGATTCGCGAGACGCTGAACCTTACCTCGTTCATTCTGTCTGCGGAGATTGCCAACGAACAGAACATCCGCAAGATGAAGATTATGAGTTCTACGGACCTTCTTACGGGAGTTTACAACCGTAACGCCATGAACAACCGAATCAGCGACAACGGAAACGGCACCCGGATTATCGAAGCGCCTTTCGGGGTCTTCTTCATCGATGTCAACGGCTTAAAAACCACCAACGATACGAAGGGACATCTGGCAGGAGATGAGCTTCTGAAGGATGTGGCAGCCACGCTTCGGGAATACAAGAGCGAGCAGATGGAAGTCTACCGCGTCGGCGGCGACGAATTCATGATCATCGCACCTGCCACGCCGAGGGATGAATTTGAAGCGCTTGCGAAGACGTTACGGGAGAATTCGGAACGGCCGAACCGGGCGCATTTTGCGGTGGGCGCCTGCCACGGCGAGGAAGTCGACAACATCTACAAAGCCATGCAGACGGCCGATGCCCGTATGTACGAGGTCAAGGAAGAGTACTATGCAAGACACCCGGAGTACGAGTGGCATAATAAGCTGCGGTAAGAGTCGCGGCACGGTAAACAAGGGGAGAATGCATGCAGTACGACTGTGGATTTACTAAGGACAACAAATGGTTCCGCTACCGCGCGGCCGCAATCATCGTGGAGGAGGGTTGCGTGCTTTTCGCGGGGAACGAACTCGATGACTACTTTTATTCCATCGGCGGCGGGGTCCATATGGGCGAGACCGCCGAGGATGCGGTGAAGCGCGAGGTGCTGGAGGAGACCGGCGTACCCTATGAAGTGGACCGCCTGGCGGTGATTCACGAAAATTTCTTCAATGAAAACCAGGGGACGCTGCAGGGGAAGGACTGCCACGAGGTGGCCTTCTACTTCCTGATGAAACCGCGGGGAACGAAGGAGCTGCACAGCAACAGCTTTACCCAGGGCGTGCGGGAGAGCATGCATTGGATTCCCATTGAGGAAATCGGCCGCTACAAGGCATTTCCAACCTTCCTTTCGGAGTATCTTCGGACGGAACACAGCGGGATTGAGCATATCGTGACGGATGAGAGGGCGTAAGTGAGAGTACAGGCGGCAAATCCGCCCGGAAAAAGGAAAGTGTGACCGGCGGCAAATCCGCCCGGAAAAAGGAAAGTGTGACCGATGACGGTTGAAAGAAAAAGACAAAGGTGAGGCCGGGTAACGCCGGTCGGAAGAATGGGGGGAACCGAATATGGAGTGGGCAATTGTAATCGGGATTATACTGGTATTGGCGGCGCTTGCCGTCGCTTTGGTGTACAACATCGTTCAGTATGTTAAGGTGAAAAACCAACTTCTCGGCGAGAAGGAAGTCCGCGACGCCGCGAAGAAGGAAGTCTCCAAGCTCAGATACAAGGACCCGATTATTTCCTGTGATTACTGCGGGTCGAAGATCGATACCCGCAAGCACCGGGTGTGCCCGGGGTGCGGCGCTTCGTACTACCGGGATGAGGAGTGGACATCCCGCTATGAGGTCTCCGAGGGGAGAATGGACAAGATCTCCGGGAAGATGATGACGAACCTCGAGAAAAAGAAGGCGGAGTCTGCGACGCTTAAGGAAAAGCTTCGCAAGATCCGCCGCAGAATTATCGTGTGCGCGATTCCGCTGGGGCTTGCAATAATCACTTTTTCGGCAGCGTTTTTCTATGCCATTGTGTTCGATTACCGCGGAAACGAGGAGCTTAATGACGACGACAATTACAGCTTCTCCGAGGCTTCGTACCAGGTGAAGGGCGACGGCGTCATCTATGATGACGGCAAAGTCACCGTGAAGATTACCGGGATTTACGTGGATGCGAAGGATCTCTGGAGTGAAAAGTACGGTTCCTACGGTGCAGTCAAAATCCGGTTCCTCGTGCAAAACCGTTTGAAAAAGAGAGTTACCATCTCTATGCAGTGCAGGTCGATGAGCGGGGTAACCTCCGCATACAGCGGATTTGTCATCAGCGACAAATTCCGAAAGAACAGCGAAACCACAATCTACGAAACGGTGAGTTATGTGCCTCTCAAAACCATTTCGGAGATGATTATCACGGACATTGATCTGTACGACGGCGGTTCCTATCGGAAGAAGATTGCGGAGCCGGTGGTGATTGCCACTACTGCCGAGCCTCCGTACATACCGGAGACAGAGGGGGCGAAGCTCGTCTTTTCCAACGAAAAGGCGGACATTTACAGCCGGTACAACGAGGCTGAACACGCCCCGGCAAGCTATGTTTTATACATCGTCAACAAAACCGGCACCTACGTCGAGGTAGAGAACGACGGTACGCTTCGGGACGGCGCCAAATCCGCCGATGCATTTTTCTACCGACTGACCATCCCCGAGGGATACACCTTTGTCTCCGATGATGAGTGGGCTGCAAAGGGCGGGAAAGAGAGTGAACTGCAGGTATCTTTCCTGTTCCGGTTCACGGAAGACCCGACCATGAGCTTCTCCACAGGATATCTCAAGATTGGGAAGTAAACACGCGCTCCGGTGCGATGAGGAAAATACAACATAAAGAGGAAAACTATGGAAAACAACGGTGGTTACGGACAGGATTTTGAGACGTCCTTCGGAGGAAAGACGCTGTACACGGATGCGGAGTACGGCATGTTGCAGGTGGAATTTGCCGGAACTGCTACGGTGGCGTCTGAGAGCCGGTCGGGAAGCGAGAAGGATAAGGAATTTGCCGCGTCGGTGATTTCGATGGCATTTACCCGTGTGCTCGGCGCGCGGGATGCGGAGCCGGGCTCCTACAAGGATCTGCCTGCAAAGGCCGCGATGCTTCGGGAGGAGGTGGCAAAGGAGCTTTCGCAGTACCATGCAGAGCTTAAGACCTTTACGCTTTCGAAGATTGAGCCGTCGGAGAGCGGCCGGAAGATTATCGAGCTGAAGGAGCGGCAGAAGCAGTTCGCTGCCATGACGCCCGAGGAGCTTGCGAAGCAAGTGGAGAAGGCGCAGAAGGAAGCGGAGGCACGCCTTGCGGCGATGACACCGGAAGAACGCCAGCAGGCGCAGGAAAATGCCAAGCGCATGATGGAGGAGGAAGCCGCGAAGCGGGAGGCGATGCTTGCCAGAGTTCGCGAGATGTCCGAATCGTTAAAGACAGCGGCACAGCCCTCATCGCCGGTTCAACCCATGACGCCGGGGGCTCCGACGCAGGACCAGCCAAAAGGCCCGAATTTCTGCCCGAACTGCGGCGCAAAGGCCATGGGCTACCGGTTTTGCAGTAACTGCGGAACGCGGTTGATGTAGGGAATGACAGGTAGTGTATGGAAGAGTGAGAGCCGCGATAATTTCTGATTGTTGTAAGAGCGCATTTACGTAAAATGCGCTCTTTACTTTTTTCGGCAGATGGTATAAAATACACATCAAATGGGGTTTCGGCGGGAAGCGCGAAGTGCGCGGTGCCGGGCCCTGCAGTAATGATGAAAAAGGAGTAAACATATGAATCTTTCCCCTCTTCAAAAAGCAAGATACGAGTATCAGCCCAAGCTTCCGGGAATGCTCCGCAACGGTATCGCGGACATCTGCGTGAAGGAAGGCGAGGCTACCCAGAGTGTAGCGGATCAGGACAAGATTAAGGCCCTCTTCCCCAATACCTACGGCAAGAAGGAGATTACCTTCGTTAAGGGTGCGAACACTTCCGTGGCAAAGAAGCAGGTTGTCGGTGTTATCCTTTCCGGCGGACAGGCGCCCGGCGGACACAACGTTGTCTGCGGTCTGTATGACGCGCTGAAGGCTACCGACAAGAGCAACGTGCTTCTCGGCTTCAAGGGCGGCCCCAGCGGTCTTTTGGAGGATGACTATATTACATTTACCGACGAGATTATCGACGCATACCGCAACACCGGCGGTTTCGATATCATCGGTTCCGGCAGAACCAAGCTTGAGACGAAAGAGCAGTTCGCGATTGTTGAGGAAGTTGCCAAGAGACACGGCCTCACCGCAATCGTAATCATCGGCGGTGACGATTCCAACACCAACGCTGCCGTACTCGCAGAGTACATGGCTGCTAAGAACACGGGCGTTCAGGTTATCGGCTGCCCGAAGACCATCGACGGCGACCTCAAGAACGAGGACATCGAGGCTTCCTTCGGTTTCGATACCGCTACCAAGACTTACAGCGAGCTCATCGGTAACATCGAGCGCGACGCGAACTCCGCAAAGAAGTACTGGCACTTCATCAAGGTGATGGGCCGTTCCGCTTCCCACGTGGCTCTGGAGTGCGCTCTTGAGACGCAGCCCAACATCTGCCTCATCGGTGAGGAAGTTGCAGCGAAGAAGATGTCCCTTGCGCAGATTACGAACTACATCGCAGATGCAGTAGAGAAGCGCGGCAACAAGGGCGAGAACTTCGGCGTTGCCATCATTCCCGAGGGTATCGTAGAGTTTGTTCCTGAATTTTCCGCATTGATCAAGGAGATCAACGAGCTCCTTGCCGGCTCCAAGACGGAAGAGTTCAATGCACTTCCCGACTGGAACGCAAAGTACGCATTCATCAAGGCCGGCCTTACCGCCGAGTCCTTCAAGGTATTTGACATTCTGCCGCAGGGCATCCAGCAGCAGCTCTTCCTCGAGAGAGATCCTCACGGCAACGTTCAGGTTTCCCTCATCGAGTCCGAGAAACTCTTCTCCGAGATGGTGAAGAACGAGCTCGCAAAGCGCAAGGCTGCAGGTACCTACCACGGCAAATTCGGCCAGCAGCATCACTTCTTCGGCTACGAAGGCCGTTGCGCTTTCCCGTCGAACTTCGACGCTGACTACTGCTACTCCCTCGGCTACAACGCATTCATGCTTATCCAGTACGGTTACACCGGATACCTCTCGAAGGTTTCGAACCTCTCGAAGCCCGCTGAGGAGTGGAATGCCGGCGGTATGCCGATCACGAAGATGATGAACATCGAGCGCCGCAACGGCGAGGACAAGCCGGTTATCCGCAAGGCCCTCGTTGAGCTTGACGGCAAGCCGTTCACCTATTTCGCAGAGCATCGCGATGAGTGGGCAGTAAACACCTGCTTCACGTATCCGGGTGCTATCCAGTACTACGGACCGGCTGAGGTTTGCGACCTCACCACCAGAACCCTTGCTCTTGAGAAGGGCTGATTGTCCCAAGTAAACACAAGGACCGCTCGTGTTGAGCGGTCCTTTTTTGTTGCTTCTGCGATCGGATTGGCCAGAGATTGAATGTATGAGGTAATTATGCTATACTTTTTGTATACGGGTTGATTTGAGTTGGGAGTATAGCCTTTCGTGATATGTTAGGAGCCATTATGTTAAACGGTTTTTGTCCATCAAAACGCTACACCGAAGAGGACTATGAACTTCATACATCTGTAATTGCTACATGTGAAGCAGCTGAAAACATGAAAAAGGCAAATGAAATGACTCGTCTTTTTTGGGAAAGTTTACCGTATCGTGGGAAATACAAGGCTTTAATAAAAGCAGGTGAATATACTGTCAACTCTTTCTTTGCAGATGACTTTCCGGATTATTTCGGTGGAACATATATCAATGTAAAGGGCAATCTTGTTGTTGCTGTTACGAAAAAATATATGAGGCATAATTACCGGAAAAAAATATGGTATAAAGAACTTATAGGGATTTTTGGCTGTGAGGATTTCATTTGCCGGGCAGTTTCTAACAATTATTCAGTATTGGTAAATGGAATGTCTGAACTTGCATTTGGAATGCTCGGAAAAAGCATTTCAGAAGTTACATCGGGTATTGTGGGGTACGGTATTAATGATTATCAAAACAAGGTTGTTATAGAAGTTTCGTCCTTCGAGGAGGCGGTGAAAGTGGAACAACTGATTCCGCATGAGATATATAATACTATTGTTGTCGGAGATGATAATTCCAGGTATTTCAATTGAGAAGTACAAGGAATAAAGGGAACTATTGGCATTACAAAGCGGTCAGATTACATATTCCTTGTACTGAATTACATCGCAAGCGAAAAACAGGGAGAAACCTATTTTATTAGCCAGGCCGTGAGAACGGAGATGATGACGGTGATGGTCACCATGGAGACTGCGGTGGTGACGGCGATGGAGGAGGACAGAAGCCGTGTGTCCTCGCCGATTTTCTCCGCCTGAATCATGGGCAGATTGCCGATGGGAACGGCTGCCATGAGGGCCATGGCCAGGGTTGCCGCGGGGTCGAAGGAGAGGGCGTTCATGAGCACGGCAATGCCGACCGGCAGAAGGATCATGCGAAGGACGATGTACGCCCAGATGCGTGCGTTCCGAAGGTGCGATGTAAGGCTTGAACGCGCGATGTTGATGCCCAAAAGCATCATTGAGAGGAATACGGTGGCGTTGCCGACGTAGATGGCAGTGTTTGCAAGAATCGGCGGAAGAGTTACGTCAAACCAGAACACTGCGAGCGCTGCAAGGGCCATGAGAATGCCGGGATTGAGAAGCATAAGCGGGGAGAAGCGACGCTTTTCTCCGCTTTTTCCGTTCCCTAAGGTTGCCAGACCGTGGGTATAGAAAAACAGGCTGTAAAAGACGTTGATGACAATCACATAGAGGATGGAGTTGGCAGGAAGTACGGCGCGGGCCACCGGAATGCCGAGAAAGCCCGTGTTGGTGTAGACTACCATGAGATGATAAAAACGCCGCTCGTCTTTTGGCACGCGCAAAAGGTGCGGAAACAGGAAGCCGAGCACCACCAAAAGCGCGTAAAATGCAGCCCCTAAGCCTGCTCCGATGAGGAGATCTTTGTGCGTTGCGGTGATGTCGCCGGAGAGAATGGAGGCAAGAATCAGGGCGGGGTTACAGATGTCCACAACGATTGCGGAAATCTGCTTCGAGGTGAGAGAACTCACCTTCCCGCGCTTCTCCAAAAAGATTCCGATGGCAACCAGAATGCAAATGACGCCCATTTGCTGCAAAATTACGGACAGACTCATAGAAAACTCCAGACTCACAAATTCGGCGTACGGCGCCGGCGGGGAAACTTTCGAAAGGCCGGGAGACACACCGCCGACAGTATAATACAATCCCTCCGCAAAAACAAGATGAAAACCCGGGGAGAAGAGGATTGCACATCTGCGGCGGATTCGGTATAATATGTGCTGAATGGGGGGCGCTCCTATGGGGAAAAAGGTGTACGAAAAATGGTATGACGGCGAAGTGCTGCGGCTGACAAAGCGGCGTAAGAAGGGATTTCTTGCGCTCATTTTCAGCCGCTTTCTTGTTATCGTGCTTCTGCTGATTCTGCAGATACTGTTGTTTTCGGGCCTTTTGGTGTGGCTTGGGGATTTTAAACCGTATTTCCATTTTATGAACGGGCTGTTGACGCTTGTCATGCTCGTGTATCTGTTCAGCTGCGATATGGACCCGACAGCGAAACTTACGTGGGTGTTTTTCATGGCTCTCTTTCCGATTCCGATTTCCATCTTTTTGCTTTATACACGGTCGGGCATCGGTCATCGGCGCATCAAGAAGCGTGTGGCGGAGCTGACAGCGGAGACGATTCGCATGATTCCGCAGGACCCGAAGACGTTCGCGGCGATCTCCACGTACGGCGACGGCACAGATGCGCTGTTGCGATGGCTCAATACCTCCGGCTGCTTCCCTGCCTACGGTGCAGCCCGGACCCGGTATTATGCCTCCGGCGCGGAGTACTGCGATGCGTGCGTTAAGGAGCTTGCGAAGGCGCAGAAGTATATCTTCCTGGAGAGCTTCCTGATAGAAGAAGGGTATGTCTGGGGGAAGGTTTTGGAAATTCTGATAGAGAAGGCTGCCGCTGGTGTGGATGTCCGCGTGTTGTATGACGGCATGTGCGAGATTGCGCTTCTGCCGATGGATTACAACGAACGTCTGAAGTCGTTCGGAATCCATGCGAAGGCGTTTGCTCCGATTCGTCCGGCATTTTCCACACAGTACAACTATCGCGACCATCGGAAGATTATGGTGATTGACGGCAAGGTTGCATTTACCGGCGGAATCAACCTCGCGGATGAATACGCCGGCAGAAAAGAGCGGTTCGGCGTTTGGAAAGACGCGGGGCTGCGGGTTTGCGGCGAGGCGGTTCGAAGTTACACGCTGGCCTTTTTGCAGATGTGGAACATCGATGAGGCGGAGCCTGTCTGGGAACCTTTTGTGAGTGATCCCGGGCAGGCGGAGGAGTCTGCCGAAGAAGGCGAAGGTTTCGTCGTTCCGTACAGCGATTGCCCGATCGACGATTACAAGGTCGGAGAGACCGTGTATCTCGACATCATCAACCGTGCCGACCGCTATGTTTACATTATGACGCCGTACCTGATCCTGGACGGCGAGATGGAGGGGGCACTTAGGTATGCCGCGCAGCGGGGCGTCGATGTGCGCATCGTCCTTCCGGGCATCCCCGACAAAAAGTCGGTATACGCGCTCGCCAAATCCTACTACCGCGTGCTTTTGGATGCCGGCGTGAAAATCTATGAGTACACGCCGGGCTTCGTCCACGCAAAGGTGTTTCTGTGCGACGACAAAAAGGCGGTTGTGGGCTCCGTCAACCTCGATTACCGAAGCCTTTATCATCATTACGAATGCGCGACATATCTGTACCGCACGGACAGTACGCTTCGGGCGATTGCGGAGGATTTTGCGGAGGTTATCGGCAAAAGCCGGATTGTGACGTACGAAACACTGCGCAACGAAAGCCTCTACAACAAGTTTGTCGGTGTTCTGATGCGGTTTGTGGCGCCGCTTATGTGACAACGGAAAATGCATACAAAGAAAGAAGCGCGGCCTTTTACAGCCACGCTTCTTCCTATGTTGAGGAAAATTGAAGAAATGAAATCGTCGTCAGATACGGCTGCCCGATCCGGGGATCGGAGACAGATGCCCGTCGCGCTCCCGTTCGCGGAGCGCCTCAATCTGTGCGGACACGGCCTGCTGGGCGCGTGCCAGAATTCCGTCGCCGGACAGCTCGCGGTCCTTTCCGAGGAAGAAGAGGGCGATGGTCTCCGGTCCGACATGACTTCCCGTGCAGAAGTCGTAGGTGGTATTGATGAAACCGCGCACCTTGATGCGCTTCGTGATTTCGTTCATAATATACACGGACTCTTCGTAAGCATCCGCATGGGCGATTCCCAGAATCTGGTTCTCCGGATCCACGATGTTGTCGCAGACTAAAGAGACGAGAGTGTTGAGGGAAGCCTTGCGGCCGTGACATTTCTTGTACTGTACGATATGGCCTTCCTTATCGCCGCGAAGGATGGGCTTGATGCTTAGGAGATTGCCGATCAAAGCCTTCGAGCCGGTCAGACGGCCGGTGCGTGCGAGGTAGCGCAAATCATCTACCGTGAAGACACCGTTGATGCGGGGCACCATCTGCCGAATCGCTTCCGCGACTTCCTCGGCCTCTTTTCCTTCTGCTCGCATCTCGCTTGCGTAGATAGCAAGAATACCGGTGGCGAGAGAGGCGTTCATCGTGTCGATGGTATATACCTTATGACCGTTGGTCATCTCGTCGTTGACGGTTTCAGCGGCGATGCGGGAAGCATTGTACGTTCCGCTGATGCCGCTGGAGATGGAGAGGCTGATGACATCCTCACCGCTCTCGCAGATCTCACGGAAACAGTCTTCAAATTCACCGCAGCCGATAAGTCCGGTCTGGACTTTCATTCCGTTACGGATGGCGTCGTAATATTCTTTCCCCTTGCTGCGTTCCTCCTCGATAGTCAAATCGGGGTTGAAGCAGACAAGCGGCTTTCCGTCGGTGATATTGATGAAAGAGAGAACCCGGATATCATAGTGCCGAACCAGTTCAGCGGGAATGTTCGCTCCGGAATCTACAACAACCTGAAACATTTTTCATCCTTTCGCCGCGTCATCAAAGAATCCGCGACCCTTGTCTGTTACTGAAAACAATTGTACATGGTTTTGAAAACTATGTCAAGAGTTATTTTTGTCTGTTTCGCTTTTTGCGAAAAATCCTTCATTTCTGCATGCTTATTTTACATCTTCTCAGTTTGGACTATTTCAGCACGGTTTGTGTTTGCATCGGGGATAGTTATACCGTATACTGAAAAAAAGCGGTCGGAAGCCCTTTTGCGTGTAGGGGACCGGCCGGAAATACAAGGAGGGTAAGAGCATGAAAATGAAGAAATCCGTTTTGGTTCGTCTGATTGTCTGCGTCGTTTTGCTGCTGGGCTTTTTGGGCATCGGTTCCTTGACCGATAAGTTTGGCTTCTCGGAACTCGGGGATGCATTTTCCAACGTGGGCTGGGGCAAGATTCTGCGACTCTTGATCATGATTTCCGGTGTGATTGCATTTACCGCGCTGGTGGAGTTTATCCTCGGGTTATTCAATCCGGAGAATCACCGCGCGAGATCGATTCTCTCGATTTTCTCGAGCCTGATCAAATACGTGTGCGCTATCGTTATTCTGTGCTGGGGCCTTTGGATCCTCGGAGTCAACATCTCCACCATCGTTGCCAGCGTCGGAATCTTGGCGTTGATCATCGGTTTCAGTGCGGAGAGCCTGATCGCCGACCTTGTGACAGGCACGTTCATGCTCTTTGAGAATCAGTACAATGTGGGCGACATCGTGGAGCTTGACGGCTTCCGCGGCACCGTCACCAGCATCGGTATCCGCACCACCTGCATCACGGACATGGGCGGCAACGTCAAGATTGTCAACAACTCCGCGATGACCAACATCTTAAACCGTTCCAACATGCCTTCGCGCAGCGTCAGTGACATCGCGATTCCTTACGGAACGGACCTTCTGAAGCTGGAAGCCGGAATTCCGAAATTGATGGAAGAAATCTACGCAGCACATCCGGATGTGATGACCGCGGTGCCGGTATATCTCGGCGTACAGGAGCTGGCGGACAGTGCTGTGGTGCTTCGCTTCATCGTCAATGTGGATGAGCGGAACATCTATTCCGGCGCCCGCGTTCTCAATCACGACCTGCTTCTTGGGTTCCGTAAGCTCGGCGTGGAGTGCCCGTTCCCGCAGATGGACGTTCATCTCGACAAATAGGCTTTGCCCTTTGTTTCTCGAACATGAGATGTTTTGTCCTGTAATGTGGGAGGGTGCGTATGAAAAATCGTAAATTACCTTCCGAATATGCTGTGCCGGCGGAATACTATGTGCCGCCGGAAGTTGTGAAACCTGCGCCGGAGTTTGTAAAACCCTCTCCGGAATGCCCGGAGGCGGCCGCGGAGATGCGAGCCGCACCTCCGGAATTCGCGGCGTCCGCAGTCACAAAGTCTGTGACGGATGCCGAGGAGGAAAAGAAGCGCAGGAGAAACAGACGGCTTCGGAATCTGATTCAAAACACAATCGCGCCGATGGCAGCCACCATTGCCGTGGTGGCGGTTGTATTTGCCTCGTTTCATTTTGACCCATTAGGGGAGGATTTTCTGCGGGATGGAATCGGGCCGACGCCTACCGGTGCTGAGGAGCCTGACGATACCGAGGTGACTCCGACCGTTACCCCGACACCTACCACGGCGGCGACGCCTACGCCGACGCCTGCTTTGGTGTCGGCTGTGGAAGGGGCCATCACCGGAGCGGAGACGAAAGTCCTCACGATGTACCATGTGGAGGGCGCGAATGGTGAGACCTTTGAGACGTCGTTAACGGACGGTGACCCGATGCCTGAGGTGAAGGCATGGCTCAAGACCTGGGGCGGTTACAGAAAATTGATGGAGCAGAGCCGGGACAAGGTGTTCGTCGGGTATGAGTACAGCGATGACGCCATTGTTGTCGGTGATTTAGACTACCTGGCAGGTGCCTATATTGCACAGGGTACAGTTTACGCCGTGTACCGCGAGGATATATATTACTACGCATTCCTTGACAGCCACGGACCCGGATATGTCGAGGAGCTGGACGACGAAGAAGACTTCCCGAGACTGTCTAACATGACGCCTGATTTTGCCGGGGCTTATGCATGGAGCGGAATTTACACGGAAGAGTATCTTCAGGTCGTTATCGACCGCCAGACATACTTCCTTGTCGCCGGATCCTATTATGTGACGGAGCTTAACATCAGCACTACCGATGCACCCGGTGCGACGTATGATAGAGCTACGAATACGCTGACGCTTGACAATTGCAAGGCCGATGTCATCGAGGCCAATCTTATGGGCAACGGTTTTACCATTAAGCTGATTGGTGAAAACGAGATTGGGCGCATTGTTTTATGGGGTGCGGGGCACTCCGGAAGCGTGACCATCACCGGAAACGGAGAGCTTTATGTCAATGAAAGCGAAATCTACGATTGTGGCTTCATGATCATGGGAGAAGGCGGACCTGCCGCCCTGATGGTTGATAGGGATGCATACGTGGATATCTACGGTACCAAGGTGGCGGTTTTGATTGCCGGAACCACCATGGAGAAGGCCATCTATACCCGTGGCAGAATGATAACAGGCGGAACCCGCGGAAACGGAGAATTCTACGGGTACAACAATGATGGAGTCAGGGCTAAGAACGGAATGATCGTCGGTGTGTATTCTCTTGCCGAAATGACCGAGGCGGTCGGAGAGCAGTGCTATGATTATACTGTAATAACGCCCGAGGGCGAGCCCGGGACGAGAGTCCAGTTTATTCCTTAAGGCGGCTGAAGGGTAAAATGAAACATCGCCACCGGTGCGCTTCTTGTTGACTTTACAACTTTATTGATGATAGAATCATGAAAAGAGCACTTCATCACGTTCAATAGGGAAGGCGATGGGAGGCTCGGAAACGGAGAGCGTATGAGGAGAAAGAGGATAAGCGTAATACTCCTTCTGTGCATGATTACAACATTGCTCGGTCACAGTGTTGGGAAACTTGCCATGGCTGCATCACAGAGCACAGAGGTGACAACTCCGGTTAAGAGTGAGTTAGTAGAAGCCAGAACCGCCAATTCCGAAACGTTTGTGTTGCCTGACGGTTCTTTTGAGACGGTGGTCTATTCCCGGGATAAGTATTTTACGAACGAGATAGGAGAGCTTGAGGAAATCGATGATACCGTGATTCCAGCAACATTCACAAAAGACGGTACGGCATATCGCTTTGCTAATGCGGCGGACAGTACGAAGGTGTATTTTGCGGACGGGAACACCTCCAAGGTTTTGCTTTCGGCGAACGGTGCCGAGATTGCTTTTTCCCTCTGCGGCGCGGCATATACTACGGCAATCCCGGGGACAAATCTGCCGGCGGTTTCTATTGCCGGCTATTCCCTGAGCGGAACAAACGGGATACGATACATGGGTGTAGCGCCCGATACGGATGTTTACTATTCTGTTTGTCATGATGCGTTGAAAGAATATATTGTACTGCGGAATGTCTCGGCAGCAGGAACATTCTCCTTTTCCGTGACATTTAGTGGCTGCCGGATGGTAGTTGATGCGGAAGGGAATGTCGGTTTTGTTGATGATGTAACCGGGGAAGAGAGATTTCGCCTTGGAAGTCTTTTTGCAGTGGATTCCGAAGGCGTCTGCTGTGATGACTTTTCCTACGTGGTCTCTGATGCAACGGAATATAGTGCTACGATTTCATTTACCGTGCCGAGTGCTTTTCTGCAGGCAGCGGAAAGGGCTTATCCTGTGTTGATTGATCCCTCGGTCTTAATCAGCGGATCGTCCTCCACCTATGATACCTGTGTGGATCAGCAGTATCCCAACAGTAATTATTATCTTGCGGAAAGCTTGTGGACCGGTGGGCAACTCGGTAACAACGCAATGCGTACGCTGATAAAGTTTGACCTTCCGGGTTCTATAAGCGGAAGTCAGATAACAAGGGCCACCCTTCGCATTCGCAAGAGGGATTATCAAAACCCGACGATTGTTGCAAAGAGAATCACAACTTCCTGGAGCTCCAGTACAGCCACATGGAATAATCAGCCGTGGGTTACTTCAGCCGGCTGCTCGGATGTGTGCGACGCCGTGGGAAGCAGCTGGTTCTCCATGGAAGTGACGACCATTACCTGTGGATGGTACAACGGATTGTTTAGTAATTATGGCTTTCTTCTTCAGGAAGAAACAGAATCCAGCGCCAGCCAGAAAACCAAGTATTATTCTTCGGATGCCGGCTATCCGAACCGTCCGGAACTGGTGATTAATTATGTGAATTATATTGGCTCAAGAAAGTACCAACTAGTGCCACCTTCCATGGAGGATCAGTCAAATTGTATGGGGTATGCACTTGAGAAAAATCTATATATAGACAGTGATGAGTTGCTGATTTCGGAGGCGAATGTTATAGGAATGACCAAGCAACAACTGCTTTTGTATGTTGCGTCTAAAGCAGAGGATTGGATGGATGATAATATAAATGGAGATTATTCACCGATTTCAGCTTATGACGCTTCGATTAGTACTGCTTCTCCTGGGTGGTATCGTGTGGCATTGCGCGTAGGGTTCCACGATGTAAACAATAATGGAATAATTGATCAGGGTGAAGAGTGGGATTATCACTGGAAATACCAAACATCGAACCAACACGGAGCCTGGGCTGCAAAAGAAGGAGGCGGCTATTCGTGGTTGGATTCGACGTCAAATGGCCTTAATCCGGCGGCTTATGTGTGGGAACTCGAAGAACATGTGTGGGATTATGACAGTGATGTTTTGTATTATCAGATAAAGGATACCAGATCAGTTCCGGGTTGGGAGGAATAAGATGAAAAAGACTAAATTGATAATGATAAGTTTCATGCTCATTTTGATTCTTGCCGCGTGTGGCGATACATGGAAACCGCAGGAAAACATAACAGGGGAGGAAACCATTAAAGAGGATGGAGACTCTTTAAGAACCAATGAGAATACGCCAACACAGGTACCGACATCAGCAATAACACCTACTTTGACACCGACGATTCCACCATTGTCAAAAGAACAATTATTAGCAATGACCTATTCGGAGGTAGCCGATTATATTCGCTTAACAGCACTTTCT
>CADAHQ010000026.1 GCA_902787715.1 uncultured Lachnospiraceae bacterium | reverse complement strand
GCGGTTTCCGAGAATGTGGAGGACGTGCGTCCGGAGTATGATTTTGCGAAGACGCGGGCGGAGGAGGCGGTGCTCTCCGAGAAGATTCGCAAGCTGAAGCACGCCATCAACGTGTTTAATTCGACGACGGTGATTCCCGAGTGGAATATTACCATCGACGAGATGTTAGTGCTGATTCCGCAGCTCACGAGAAAGCGCGACCGGCTCTCCATGATGAAGAACCGGCTTCCGAAGGAGCGCGTGGAGGCGGGCATGCGCACGGCGTCGAACATCATCGACTACCGCTATGCAAACTACGACATTGCGGCTGCTCAGGCCGAGTATGACGAGGCGTCGAACCGCCTTGCGAAGGCCCAGACGGCTCTTGATTTGGTTAACAGCACGGTCACGTTTGAAGTGACATTGTAAATGCAGCAGCCCATGCGCGGCTGCCTCGCCGACTGCAAAACGCAGCCGGCCGTTATGTAGAACCATTCGCGCCCGCAGGGCGCTTTCCGTCGATCGAACACCTTAAAACTTATGTTTACTTTTTCTTTTTTCATAGGTTGGTGTTCAAGGTAGAGGTTTTCCTTTATTTCCCTTTTGTTATCCGTTGACTTCGTTTCTGTTCAATGAGAAATTTCGAATCTAACGATGCGGCGAATTTGTCGCGATTTCTGCGTCTAAAGGGCAGAAGAGTAAAAAAGGAGGGGGTCAACGATGGATAACGGTGCAAGTAGCTACCGCCGTTTTCTCGCCGGTCAGGACGAAGGCCTCCGCGAGATTATCGACTTGTATTACGATGGGCTGTCGCTCTATCTGAATACGTATCTGGATAATCTTACGGACGCTGAGGACTGCGCCGAGGAAGCCATGATCGTGCTGGCGACGAAGAAACCGCATTTTTCGGGCAATTCGTCCTTCAAGACGTGGCTGTACGCCATCGGCAGAAATCTGGCAATTGACCGGTTACGGCGGAAACCGCCGGAAACAGAACCTCTTTCGGAGGAGCTTGTCTGTGGGGAGTACGGACAGAGAAGTGCCGAAGCAGCTCTTTTGGAGCAGGAAGAACGGGAACGGCTGTTGGTGGCAATGAACGATTTAAAGCCGGATTACCGCCGCGTTCTCACGCTCAAGTTCTATTACGGAATGGAATTGTGTGACATTGCGAAAGTCATGGGAAAGTCTTCGGCCGGAATCTATCATCTTTTTGAGCGCGCCAAGAAGTCGCTTCGCATGAAGTTAGGGAGTAGATGACAGGGTTCGGTAAGACGGGAGCCCGGAAAGGCAGAGGAAAATATGAGAGATCATGACGAAGTGTTCCGTAGAGTTATGCAGGCAAAGGAACAGTATGAAAAACAGGAAAAGGAGAAAGTTATGGCACAAATGACAAAGAGTACGCCGGAGAATGGGGCTCCGGTGGTTACTAAGGGACGTAAAAAGCCGTCCAAAGCGCTTGCCTGGGCAATGCGTGCGGTAGCGGCAGTCGTTTTTTTAGCAGTGATCGGCGGGCTGTGTGCAGCGGCCTTCCTGGGTTCTAAGAACCAGAAGAAGCCGGGTGGAACGCCGGTAAGCGGCGAGACAACCGTTACGCCGGAGCCTACCGGCACGACAGATCCCACCGGAACGCCCAATCCCACGGGCAGTGTAGCAGGAAACGGCATCAATCTTGCGGATCTTCCGGCAGGAACGGTGCTTACGATGTGGAGTCCTATCGATGAGAGTTCCGATCTCCGCGCAAGTTTTGATCAGGCGGTAGCCGAGATGCGGACCCGCTATCCGAACATTGATTTCCGGGTGGACCCCTCCGCAGGTGCCGGCGATGAATACAGATATAAGCTCGCGACGACGGCGCAGGCGGATCTTCCGGACATTATCACGGTTTGGACCCACGAATATCTTGAGAATCTCGTTTCGGGCGGAAAGGTGTACGGCCTTGAGGGCGCATTTGCCGGAGTTACCGGTCAGATTTCCGAGGCTGTATGCGAAAACAGCACCTTTAACGGGCAGAAGTACGGCGTTCCTTACGCGGTGAACATCCAAGTTCTTTTCGTGAACATGGACGCGCTTCGCACGGCCGGTTACAACACGATTCCGACCACCTACAACGACCTGATTGCATGCTGCAACGCGCTTCTTGCCCAGGGTATCACGCCCTTCGGTTGCGCAGGCGGTTCGGCGTGGTGCGTCGAGCAGTATCTGAATACGATGATCTTGAAAAACGGCGGCGTAGCAGCCCTTGCTGATACGTATCCCGCGACAAATGCAACCTGGACCAACACGGATGCAGCGGAAGCCATCGACCTGCTTGCAACCTTCGTAAGCGACGGCTATTTCGGGACGGATCCCGCGTCCGTAACGGACGACGGTGTCGCTGCAAGAAACGCTCTGAAGAACGGCACCTGCGCGTTCTATATGGGAGGAAGTTGGGACTACATCGAGCTCAGTGACAGCACCGCGGACATCCGTGCATGTGAATTCCCGGTAATCGACAGCACAAAGGGCAGCGCAGGCCAGTTCGTAGGTGGCGCAAGCGAAGTGCTCGCTGTCAGCAACACGTCCGCGAACAAGGACGCTGCAGCGAAGTACGCCGTAGAGCTCGGCCAGCTGATTTCCAAGTACGTATTCCTCTCCGGCAAGGCGCTTCCGGCATGGCAGATCGACTATGCTACAAACGATGTGAACGGCATGTTCCGCTCCATCGCCGATCTGACGCAGACGGCAGATGCATTTGCTCCTTACAACTACGGTATGGATTTGTTCTGCCACCATTATGATACGCAGCTTGAGATGGAGTACGTCAACCTGATTACGAGAGCATTTGCCGGAGAAGTCGACGGAACGACGTTCCTCGGAACCATGGCAGGAATGATTGGGGAGTAATAACAAGCTTAAACGAACAAACGCAAAAATAAGGACTGTCGCTTTCGCGGTTGCAACCGCGGGCGCCAGTCCTTTTTATGTGCCCGGAAAGGGCATCGGATGTTCAGGCTTTTGGTGGCTTCACGCGGGCTTATTTCACCGCGGTGCGGTCCACCTGGATAACGGTGAAGTGGGTGGGGCCGAGCTGCGCTTTCACACGGGAATCGATGTCCGCCACGACGTTCTCCTCGGAGGTCGGATAGTCGAAGGGCAGCACGATGTCGAAGATGAGATTCGTGTGCGAGGGGCCGAAGACAACGCGGAAATCATGCATGGTGATGCGCTCGTCGATGGAGGCGAGGATGTCGGTAACCGCGTAGCGGAGCTCGTCCACACGGGGGTCGCCGGTGACCACGGGGTCCATGTGGATGGTCGCAACGCAGCCGAGTTCCTTGCTGAGGCTGTGCTCCAGGTTATCGATGATGTCGTGAAGCTCGAGAACGTTGCCCTCCGCGGGTACTTCTGCGTGAAGGGAGATGACGCGGCGGCCGGGGCCGTAGTCATGCACCATCAGGTCGTGAACGCCGAGGATTGCGGGGTCAAAGGCAAGCACCAGCTGCTCGATGCTGTCCACGTACTCCTTCTCCGGCGGCTCCCCGAGAAGCGGGTTGATGACCTCCTTCGCGGCGCGGATGCCCGCAAGGAGAATGAAACCGCCCACAAGGACACCGGCGTAACCGTCGATCTTCCAGCCGAAGATGTGGGAGAGAACCGTGCAAAGCAAAACCACCGTCGTGGCGACGCAGTCGCTTAAGCTGTCGATGGCCGTGGCGCGCAGGGCAGCGGCGTCGTAGCGCTTGCCGAGGCGGGCGTTGTAGAAGGCCATGTAGCATTTGACGAGGATGGAGGCGATGAGGATCACAAGCACAACGACGGACCACTCGGTCTCCTCGGGGTGGATAATCTTGCCGACGGAGTCTTTGATGAGCTCGTAGGCCATGATAATGATGACAGCGGAAATGATGAGGCCCGCGACGTACTCGATACGGCCGTGGCCGTAGGGGTGCTTGGCGTCGGGCTTCTGCTCGGAGATGCGGAAGCTCACGAGGGAAACCACGGAGGATCCCGCGTCGGAGAGGTTGTTGAAGGCGTCGGCCGTGACGGCGATGGAGCCGCTTAAGAGGCCGGCGAAGAATTTGCCGGCGAAAAGAAGAAGGTTCAGGAAAATGCCGACGATGCCGCAGAGCTTTCCGTAGGCGCTGCGGGTCTGCTCCTCGCTTCGCTCGCCGCGAAGGAAGATTCGTGACAACAGAGTAATCATAACGCTACCTCCCTATACAACGCTGCCTTGTTTGGATAAAAGAAAAGCCCCCGCCCAACAGTCAAGCTGTCAAATGGAGACCTTTGGATGCGCCTCCAGGGGCTCGAACCCTGGACACCCTGATTAAGAGTCAGGTGCTCTACCAACTGAGCTAGAGGCGCAAATGTATTCGTTTTTGCCGAACGCAAGGATTAATATACAACATTGACCCTGCTTTGTCAACAACTTTTTTTGCAGATTTTTCAACGAATTTTCGAAGGCTGCGGCGGGGCCTCATAATCGCCGCTGTTTACTGCCGTGGCGGGGTCGCCACGAGGCGGCAGATCGGGTTCCCGAGGGCGGAGAAGCGCTCCTCGTACTCGGTCATCACATTGCCCTCGGCAGCGGGGGAGTTGTGCAGGTCGCGGGTGACCTCCGAGAGGGTCCAGCCGCAGTTTTCCGCGGACTCTAAGGAGAAGTCAAAGAGGTCTACATTGTCGGTCTTGAATTCGACGCGGCCCTCCGGCGCCAAAATGCGGGCGTAGCGCGCAAGGAAGCGGTCGGACGTGAGGCGCCGCTTTGCGTGGCGGTCCTTCGGCCAGGGGTCGGAGAAGTTTAAGTAGATGCGGTCCACCTCGCCCTCGGCGAAGAGCTCGTCGATGGTCTCGGCGTCGTAGCGGATGAGGCGGAGGTTTTGGAGTTTCAGCTCCTCCTGGCGCGCCAGGGCGCGGATGAGGACGCTTGAATACTTCTCGATGCCTACGTAATTGACGTCCGGGTTTTGCTGCGCAAGGGTGAGAAGAAACTGGCCCTTGCCCATGCCGATCTCAATCCGCAACGGGTTTTGGTTGCCGAACTCCGCGCGCCAACAGCCGCGCAGCCGCTCGGGGTCTTGAACGATGAAGGGGTTTACGAGCATCTCCTCGCGGGCCCCGGGAATATTGCGAAGTCTCATAAAAAGTCAGACCTTTCTTTCGTCATGAAAACGGAAAATGCAGTTACAAGAATAGCACCGGCGCGGGTCTTCGTCAATATCGAAGCGGCAAATTCGAAAAGGGATAGCATTTTCCGAGGAAATATGATAAGATTTTCATAACTACGCGGATGGGGCGGCGCGTTGTGGATAAACGCCCGCAAATCCCGCGTGAAATGAGGTGCGCAATGGGGAAATTGTATATGCTGCTCGGAAAGAGCGCGTCCGGGAAGGACAGTATTGCGAAGGAATTGTTGAAGAAGTACGCGGGGCGGCTTTCGCCGGTTATCCCGTACACGACGCGGCCGATTCGCATCGGCGAGAAGCCGGGCGTGGCGTACCGCTTCGTTTCGGAGGACAAGATGGCGGAGCTGGAGGCGGCCGGAAAGGTGTTGGAGCGCCGGGATTACGTGACCATACACGGGCCGTGGAGCTATTTTACGGCGGATGACGGACAGATTGACCTGGCGCGGAGGGATTCGCTGATGGTGGGGACGCCGGAGGCATTTGCCGGGCTTTCGAAGACGCTGGGGCGCGAGAATCTCGTGCCGATTTTGGTGGCGCTTGATGACGAGGAGCGGCTGATGCGCGCGATCTGGCGCGAGAAGAAGCAGGTGAAGCCGAACTACGCCGAGGTGTGCAGACGGTACTTAGCGGATGAGAAGGATTTTGCGCCGGAGGTTTTGGAGGCGAAGCTCGGGGACGACGTCGTGACCTTCTACAACTGGGATTTCGATGCGTGTATGGAGCAGGCGACAGCCTATTTTGATAATGTTTTGGGGTAACACATGGAGACGTTTCGCAGCGTAGTTGGACACAAGCGGGTGATCTCGTACCTGCAGGAATCCGTCCGCAGCGGGCATGTGTCCCATGCGTACCTTTTGGACGGACCGGACGGCGTCGGGAAGAGGCTTGTGGCAACGCTCTTCACGGCGACGTTGCTGTGCCGCGAAGGCGGCGACGAGCCCTGCGGAAAGTGCATCTCCTGCCGGCAGATGGATAGCGGAAACCAGCCCGATGTCACCTGGGTGACCCATGAGAAATCGGTCATCTCCGTCGGCGACATCCGCACCCAGCTGTGCAACGTGGTGCAGGTGAAGCCCATGGCGGGCCCGTACCGCGTTTTTATCGTGGACGAGGCGGAGCGCATGAACGCGGAAGCGCAAAATGCACTCTTAAAGACCCTGGAGGAGCCCCCGTCCTACGCGGTAATCCTTCTTCTTACGAACAATGCGGAGTCGATGCTTCCGACGATCCGGTCGCGGTCGGTGATTTTGCAGATGCTGCCTGCTCCCGAGGACGAGCTTGTGGAGTGGCTGATGGACCGCGCGAAGCTACCGGATTACCGGGCGCGGCTAGCGGCGGCCTATGCGGGCGGAAGCCCGGGGCAGGCGCTTGCGTGCGCGAGGTCGGAGGATTTTGCGAAGATGCGCGACGCGGCGGTGTCCATGATGAAAGCGGTGCCCACCATGCGGGAGGACCGCATGTCGCAGTTGGCGAAGGATTTTGCGAGTGGGAAAGACGCGCAGGAGACGACCCTTGCGTTGATTACGGTGTGGCTTCGGGATGTGATGGCCTACAAGGCCGTCGGGAAGAAGGCGAAGCTTATGTACCAGGAGGACGCCGACAGCGTTGCGGCGCACGCGGAGAGCCTTCGGTACGAGGATGTCTGGGCCCTTTCGGAGGAGCTTTCGAAGATTCGCGCGAACCGCGCGGTAAATGTGAATATGGAGACCGCGTTCTGGCTCTTCTTGCTGAAAATGCAGAAGTATTTCAAGGACGCGGAATAACGGAAAGGAGCGCCGAAACGGCGCGAAAGATATGGCAATTATTATCGGAGTCCGCTTCCGGGAAGCGGGAAAAGTGTACTATTTCGATCCCCTGGATCTGGAGATCAAGGCCGGGGACCACGTCATCGTGGAGACCGCGCGCGGCAAGGAGTACGGCTACGTCGTGCGGGGCCGGAGCGAGGTGGATGATGAGAAGGTGGTTCCGCCGTTAAAGCCGGTGCTTCGCAAGGCGACGCCCGAGGACGACCGCATGGCGGAGAAAAACCGCGGCAAGGAGAAGAGCGCTCTCGCCATCTGCGCCGAGAAGGTCGCAAAGCACGAGCTGGAGATGAAGCTCATCGACTGCGAATACACCTTCGACGGCAGCAAGATTCTGTTCTATTTCACGGCGGACGGGCGCGTTGACTTCCGCGAGCTTGTGAAGGACCTCGCGGCCGTGTTCCGCACCCGCATCGAGCTTCGGCAGATCGGCGTGCGCGACGAGACGAAGATTCGCGGCGGCATCGGCATCTGCGGGCGCGAGCTCTGCTGCCACACGTACCTGGCGGATTTTGCGCCGGTGTCCGTCAAGATGGCGAAGGAGCAGAACCTCTCGCTAAATCCATCCAAAATCAGCGGTAACTGCGGCCGCCTCATGTGCTGCCTAAAGAACGAGGAGGACGCGTACGAGTACTTAAACAGCCGCCTGCCGGGCCTCGGAGACCTGGTCCGCACGCCGGACGGCCTCATCGGCGAGGTGTCCGGGACGAATGTCTTAAAGCAGCGAGTCAAAGTGATTGTGTCCGTGAACGGCTCGGACGGCGAGGAGAAGGAAGTCCGCGAGTACGCTGCGGATGACGTCAAACCGTACCAGAAGCGCCGCCGCGACCGCGACGACAGACGCGGAAAGGACGAGGAGGAAGGGCTCCGCGAGCTGGAGCGCCTGGAGAAGAAGGACGGACGGCAGCATCTCGACGAGTAAGGATGATTCGAAAGGAAGACGCGCATGGAAGAGACGGGCAAAAACGGATTGGAAAACCGGAACATGAGCCCGGCCGAAGACGGAAAGGAAGAGCGGAGTTCGTGCGCCGCTGTCGACGAGCGCATTCGCGCTTCTTTCACGAAGGGCGATGAGCGCGCCGTGGACCTGCAGCGCAGCAATCTGTGGATTTTGCAGGACCCGAACCGGTTTTGCTTCGGAATGGACGCCGTCTTACTGAGCGCATATACGGAAATCAAGGCAGGAGAGCGGTGTCTCGACATGGGTACGGGCACGGGCATCCTGCCTTTGCTGCTTTCGGCGAAGACCGACGCCGCGGAGCTCATCGGCCTGGAGATTCAGGCAGAAAGCGCCGACATGGCCGCGCGAAGCGTCGCGATGAATATAGCGCTGCGCGGTGAAACAAGCGGAAATGAGACAGCGGTCGCACGTCCCGTGCTCGGTCGCGTGCGCATCGTGCAGGGCGACCTCAAGGAGGCCTCGAAACTCTTCGGGCGCGCAACGATGGATGTGGTTACGTGCAACCCGCCTTATATGACCGGCGGACACGGCATCGTGAATCCGGCGGACGCGAAGGCGATTGCAAGACATGAGATTTTGTGTAGTTTGGAGGATGTGTTTCGCGAAGCGGCAGCGGTGCTTCGCACCGGCGGGAGGCTTTTCATGGTGCACCGGCCGTTCCGGCTTGCGGAGATCTTCGCAGCGGCGGCGAAATACGGCCTTGAGCCAAAGCGCATGCGGCTCGTGTACCCGTATGCGGACAAGGAGCCGAACATGGTGCTTATAGGATTTGTCCGCGGAGGGCGGGCGCGGCTCGCGGTCGAAAAGCCCTTGATTTTATGGGAGCGCGAAGGCGAATACACCGCGGAAGTGAAGGAATTGTACGGGTTCTGAGCGCAGCGAAAGCGCAGCCAGCGCAAGACGCTGCGGCAGGAATCTTGAAGATAAAAGGGAGGCCCACATGCTTTATCTGGTGACAACCCCGATCGGGAATCTGGAGGATATGACGGCGCGGGCGATCCGCGTGCTCTCCGAGGTGGATCTGATTGCAGCGGAGGATACGAGGAATTCGCGGAAATTGTTGACGCATTTTGCGATTCATACGCCGATGACGAGCTACCACAATAACAACCGCTTCGACAAGGGCCGCGAGCTTACGGAGATGCTTATCGAGGGCAAGAACATCGCGCTGATCACGGACGCGGGGATGCCCGGCATCAGCGATCCCGGCGAGGAGCTTGTGCAGATGGCGCTTGCCGCGGGCGTCGAGGTGACCGCGGTGCCCGGCGCGTGCGCATGCGTGACGGCGCTGACAATCTCGGGGCTTCCCACGAGGCGTTTCTGCTTCGAGGCGTTCCTTCCTACGGAGAAGAAGGAGCGGGCGCGGGTGATGGCCGAACTGGCCCGCGAGACGCGCACAATCGTTTTGTACGAGGCGCCGCACCGGCTCGCAAAGACATTGGCGGAGCTTTCGGCGAATTTCGGAGCAGACCGTAATGTGCGGATCCTTCGCGAGCTTACGAAGAAGCATGAGGACCGCTATTGCGGAACGCTTTCCGAGGCAGCGGCGTACTATTCGGCCAATCCCCCCAAGGGCGAGTGCGTGATTGTCATCGAAGGCGCTGACCCCGAGGCGTCGGCTCGCGCCGAGCAGGCGAGCTGGGAGGAGCTCTCCATCCCCGAGCACGTGGCGATGTACGAAGCGCAGGGTATGTCCCGCAAGGACGCCATGAAGGCGGCCGCCGCCGACCGCGGCATCGGGAAGAGGGACATATACAAGGAATTGATGGGGGAATAAGCATTAAACCCGCTTATCATTTATCGGTCGCCAATAGTCTTTTTTAAAAGATTGTTTGTCGCCAAAGAAATCTCGCTCGGATCTGGAGAAAAGTCCGGCGTTAATCTTTTCGTGAATCAACTCGAGGGTACACACCAAATCAGCGACTTGAAACAAACGATAATCAGACGGTTGGACCGTGCGAACATCGACGACCTCAAAGAGACTGTTGAACACGGAATACAGTACGTTTTTCAAGGCTTTTTGCCCGTTATCGTAGTAGAGAATAATCTTGTCATATTGTAACCAAAGAAAACGCGTGCGTTCCAGTTCTTCACGGAGCTTTCTGGTGAGTTTTGCAATCAGCTCTTCGGTGTCGGCGCATTCCTGCTTTTTTACAAGAATGCTGAAAATGTGAATCGGAAGCAGACGCGCGAAGTTCACAAGATAATTAATCAGCCTTCGTCGTTCGGTTATCGGAAAATCCTTGTACGGCTCTTCTCGGCGAAGTATCGGTCCGCAGTGCAGGACATGATTTGGGTAGCCTCCGACACGGAGCAAGTCCTCAAGGCGGTGAAGCTGGTTGTTAATTGAGTGGGATTGATCGTGAAGGACGAACGCGACCAGATAGAATGGACAATGAGAATGAAAAGCGCCGAAATCGCCGGATTCATCCACAAAGCAACTTAACGTCCTTTTGTTTGATTTTGTCATAGTTGAAATTAACGGCCGGCTGGATGAACTGCCGAAAAAGAATTCTAATACTGAAAGATACTGCTCAAGAAAAAAAGAAGTACAGAAAAGGCGCCGGATCCCAGCGCCATGCGGTGGACCAAGACGTAACGTCAGCCCATTTCGGTAAAACCGAACCTAAAATCATACTACTGAAATCCGAATGAAAAGTCAAGGGCGAATTTTCCGGCCGGAAAAATGCAGCCGAAAAATGCAGAAAATACGATAAAGAAATACAAAAAAGGAACTCTTCTAAGCCCTTGCGCTACCCGAAAAAGAATGGTATACTGATATACAATCCGATAAAATGCCCGCGTGGAGGCGAAAATTCGCCTGGTCCCGCGGAAATCGGGACGTTACACGAAGCAGAGGATCGCACATGAATGATTTCTGGAGATTTTTGATCGGTCTGGTCAAGCTGACGCTATTCGTCGGCGTGGTCGTGACCTTCTATGCGTTTCAGGCGATATACAACCCGGCGATCCGAAGCGATGTGAAGAGCGCGGCGGTGACGATCGTTGTATTTGCCGTTGTGCATGTGATGTTCATGGCTATCTACGGCGGCTATGACATCGGCAAAAAAAGTAAGAAAAACGTGCAAAACAGTGCGATTATCAATACGTGGCTGACGGACGTCATCGTGTTCGCGTGGATCTGCGCGACGACGAAGGTCATCACCAGCGGAAGCATGTTCTTAAGCTGCTTTGGCATGTTCCTTTTTTCCATCGCGGTGCAGGGCGTGCTGGCGCTTGCGCTGGTGCGGCTCGGCTTTAACATTTATTACTACGCGACCCGCGACAGCCACACGATTTATGTTGTAAACCTCGACACGGACCAGCCGAAAATGCTCGAAAACATCCGCGCAAGAGCTGCACAGATTCCGGGCGACAAAGTCGTGTCCTACACGCAGCCGTGGCTTTACGAGGAGATCGAAAAATTCGACAACGTTTTCTTAAGCGACATCCCCACCGAGCAGCGCAGAAAGCTTGTGGAGTATTGCTACGGGCGCGGCAAGAACATCCTCTTCACGCCCGAGATCAGCGATATCGTGGAAGTGACCAGCGAATACCGAATGTTCGGAGACGCCTTGATTTTCGCCTCCGCCAAGACGGAGCTGACCCTCGCGGAGCGCTTTCTGAAGCGTACGTTCGACATCATCGGCTCGTTAATTCTGTTGATTCTGTCGTCGCCTTTATTCCTGCTGAGCGCCCTGCTCATCAAGCTCGACGACCACGGCAAGATTTTCTTTACGCAGCTTCGCGCGACGAAGGGCGGCAAGCCCTTTAAGATTTACAAGTTCCGCACCATGATTGAGAGCGAGACAACGAAGCCCATGCAGGAGACCGACAACCGCGTGACCCGCGCCGGCCGGTTCCTTCGCGCAACGCGCCTCGACGAGCTTCCGCAGTTTTTGAACATCCTCGGCGGCAGCATGAGCCTTGTGGGCCCGCGCCCCGAGCAGCTCGTGTACCTCCACGGCTTCGAGGGCAACTACCCCGAGTACGAATACCGCCTCCGCGTGAAGGCCGGCCTCACCGGCTTCGCCCAGATCGAAGGCAAATACAACACAACCAACAAGGAAAAGCTCATGCTCGACCTTATGTATATCCAGAGTTACAGCCTGTGGCTTGATTTGAAGCTGTTGCTGCAGACCGTTTTGGTTATGTTAAAGGAAGACAGTACTGAAGGCTTCTAAACGCTCTCGCGTTTTGTATCAAGACAACTTGTGCCAAGTTGTACGTAACCTCTGCGCCGCTTCGCGGCACTTCGGTTGACGCAGCTTGACACGGGCGAAGTTGTCTTGATGAGCGCCTAATGATTTAGGTGTTGACAAGCTATCGCGCCTTGCATCAATCCCCGAAGAAAGGAGTCCCCATGAACGAGAAGGTTCTGACAATCATTGTACCGGCGTACAACGTGGAAGATTACCTCGCCAAATGCGTGGATTCCATGCTGGCGGCGGGCTGCAATGACGCAATCGAAATCATCATCGTAAACGACGGCTCCACCGACGGGACCCGCGAAATGGCGGAGGCCTACGAGCGCGAAAACCCCGGCACGGTCCGCGTGATCACGAAGGAAAACGGCGGCCATGGGTCGGCGGTCAACACGGGCGTGCGCGCCGCTACGGGTACGTATCTCCGCGTGATCGACGGGGATGACTGGGTGGACGGGGATGCATTTGCCGCGCTTGTCGCGAGGCTTGCAACCACCGAGGAGGACGTGGTGGTCTCCCGCTACAACACGGTGCAGGACGTGACGTGGAAAGTCATGCCCGAGGACCGCTATGACATTTACAATTTCGTGGATTGCGACAAGCCCTACACCTTCGGCGAGATCGCCGAGATGCCCTACATTCGTATCCACCAGCTCAATTACCGCACGAAACTTATGCAGGAGCACGACATCACTCTGGACGAAAAATGCTTCTACGTCGACGTGGAGTACGCCCTCTATCCGATGCCCTACGTGCATACGCTGCGCTTTCTGGACCTGCCGGTGTACCAGTACCGCGTGGGGCGCCCGAAGCAGAGCATGAACATCAACCGCATGCAGCAGTACGTAAACGACCACCGGCTGGTGCTGTCGCGCATCTTCGATTTCTACGACAAGGTGAAGGAGGAAGACACCAGCAACGCGCTCTTGCGCTACCTCGAGTACGAGCTCTCGCGCCTCGTGGTGACCCAGACCCGCATCTGGCTCTCGTTCCCGGCCATGGCCCGCTACCGCGACTTTATCAAGGAGCTGGGCGCAAGCGTGAAGGCCGACTACCCGACCGTCTACGAGAAGATTCCGAACCGCACGGTGCGGTTTTTGTTCAAGCACAAGTGCCTCGGCTACCGCCCGATCTCCTGGGCCGTGCGAAGAGCGTACGGGGTGAAGAAGGGGTAGGAAACGAGGCCCCGCAGAGGCCGCCCAACGCACCGAGAGAGGCGGTGCTCAGACGTTACCGGCGAAAAATGTATCTAGGCAACACTTTTTCCGACGAAAAAGTGTTGTGAGACTACACTTTTTCGTGGATAAGGATATGACAAAGAAAAGCCCTCGCGGTAATCCCCGCGAGGGCTTTAATGGTTTCTCAGAATCTTGTTTGCGCAATATCGTATGTCAGTTTCTCGGAATCAGCTCTTCTTAATCTTGTTGTACTTCGCGGAGTTACGGCGAGCGTAGCAGAACATGTAGTACAAAGACTTGATGGAGCCGAAGCGGAGCTTCTTGTAAACGTTGTAGTTCTTCTTCGCGGCAGCCCACTTGTTGCCCGACGCGGAATCGCGGTCGATGCGGTAGGTCATGAGCGGCTCATCGATGCCGTACGCCTTGAAGCCCTTCTTAAGAACAAGCAGCCAGGCGTAGAAGTCTTCGTGCAGGTTGCCGTCAACCGGGAACTTCTCCATCACGTTCTTGTTTACAAGAGCGGACGAGAAGGAGATGACGTTCTGCTTGAGGAGCTTTTTGTACGTCACCGACTCGGGAGCGTGCAGGATGTAGCCGTAGCGGTTGCCCTTGTAATCCATGTACGCGGTGCCGGAGAAGATGATCGCCGGGTAGTCCGGGTTCGGATCGCCGTTATCGAGATACATCGGCGTGTCGCCGCGAAGCATGCGGTCACGAAGGGTGAGCTGCTTCTCAAGCTTATCCTCTCTCCAGATGTCGTCGCCGTCGAAGAAGGCGACCCACTCGGTCTTTGCATGCTCGATACCGTAGTTGCGCACATATGCAACGCCCTGGTTCGTCTGCATGCGGACATAAACGATACGCGGATCTTCCTTCGCAAAATTCTTCAGAATAAAGTCCGAACCATCCGTCGAGCAGTCATCAATAATCAGAAGCGTAAAGTTCCGATATGTCTGATTCAGCACGCTGCGAATGGTCTCAGTGATTGTCGCAGCCACGTTATAAACGGCCATAACAACGGTGATGGTGTCTTTTGCCATAGGAAATACCTCCTTGCGTGTGTCCCGTGATCGTGTTTCGGACGCGCCGGAAACCGCATCACGTGGTCTTAACTGTGATATTATCATAAAACTTCACAACAAACAATAGGTTACCTCTCGAAAAATGTAAGAAATCCACAAAAATATGCAGGTTGCAACGAGATTTTGCACATTTGGCACAACACATAAGGAAAATACAGGAAAAACGAAGGGGTGAGACCCGCCGGAAAGCCCTTAAAAATCGCCGGGCACAGCCCGCCCTGAAGGGGCTCCGCGCCCCTCGTTGGCGGAAAATACGACATAAAAATAAAAATTTCTTCTTGACAAGAGAATAGAGAAGAAGTATATTCACAAAGTGCCTAAAAACCGGAAAAATCGAATGTTTTTACAAGTTGTTTACAATTTGTTTACAAAGATTGACGGAATATATTGCGGAAAATTCGAAAAATTGCCATTTTGCGGTATGCGCGTTAAAAGAATATTTACAAGTTCGGCAACCACTTATAGGGATAATCATGCAGGATGACCACAAGATGTTGTGGTTTTCACAAAAATGCAGCCCAACGGGGCCGAAAAACCGATAAAGTGCACATATTTTCCGCCGAAAACCTTGCGCTTTTTATTCAAAAGTGGTATGATTTGTGTAACAAAGCAACACCAAGAGTGCGACTGCGTCGTCCTTTTGCATAGGTTGCATAAGATTTCGGAGGACGGGTGCAGATGGCCGGAGAGGTTTACCGCAGAAAGAGACGACTCGGTGACATGCTCCTTCAGGAGAACGTCATCACGCAGGAACAGCTGGATCAGGCGTTGGAAGCAAAGAAGACCAGCGACAAGCGGTTGGGTGAGATTCTTGTTGAATTGAACTTCACAACCGAAGAAAGCATCACAAGGGCACTCACCAGACAGCTCGGCGTTGAGATGGTGAACCCCACACAGATGAAGATTCCGGAAGAGATTCTCGGACTGATTCCGGCGGGCATCCTTCGCAAGTACATGGTAATGCCTTTCATGTACGCACCGAACAACCCGAACACCCTTCGAGTCGCGATGGTCGACCCGATGGATATGAATGCGTTAGACGACCTTCAGATGGTAACGCATCTGGAGATTGAACCTTATATAGCGACCACCCACGATGTCATGAACTGCATCGACCGCAACTTCGGTAACGCCGACTCGCTGGCAGCAGCGGAAGCGTACACCAAGGAGCGCGAGAGCAAGATGATGGCCGGCGAGGAGGAGGAAGTCGACGAGGTCAGCGATTCCCCGATCGTCGTGCTCGTGCGAAACATGATCGAGTCCGCGGCCCGTCAGAGAGCATCCGATATTCACGTCGAGGCTCTTGAGACGAAGGTAAGAGTTCGGTACCGAATCGACGGTGCGCTCTTCGAGCAGATTACCTACGACATCGGACTTCTTCCCGCAATCATCGCCCGACTCAAGATTATCGGCGGCATGGACATCTCCGAAAAGAGAAAGCCGCAGGACGGTCGTATCAGCCAGACGGTTGACCGCGTCGAGTACGATATCCGTGTTTCCATCCTTCCCACCTACTATGGAGAGAAATGCGTAATGCGTCTCGCCATGAAGACCGCTCTTACGAGAAACAAGAAAGACCTCGGTTTCTCCGACGAGGAGATGAAGGTGTTCGACCACATCCTGGCGAACCCGCACGGAATCATCCTCGTAACCGGACCTACCGGTTCCGGTAAGTCCACCACACTGTACACAGCTCTTTCCGAGCTGAACCGAGAAGAAGTGAATATCATCACCGTTGAGGACCCTGTCGAGGCGAACATCAACGGTATTAACCAGGTACACGTCAATCCGAAAGCAGGTCTTACGTTCGCATCTGCGCTTCGTTCCATTCTGCGACAGGACCCGGACATCATCATGATTGGTGAGATTCGAGACGGCGAGACCGCCGGCATCGCCGTACAGGCGTCCATCACCGGCCACCTCGTAGTAAGCACCCTCCACACCAACAGTTCGGCTGCGACCATCGCCCGACTGATGGATATGGGAGTTGAGAGTTACTTGATTGCCGACTCCGTCGTCGGCGTTATCGCACAGCGACTTGTCCGCCGCCTCTGCCCGAAGTGCAAGAAGGAACGTCTTGCAACTGAGGAAGAGAAGGAGACGATGGGCATTCCCGCCGGAGCAGGAGACGTTATCCTGTACGACCCGGTAGGTTGCACGAACTGCAATAAGGGGTATAAAGGACGTATCGGCGTTTACGAGATCATGGAGATCTCACCGAGACTGAAGAAGATCATATCGCACAAGGAAGATTCCGAAGTGCTCAAGAAAGCCGCTCTGGAAGAGGGCATGAGCACACTCCGCATGAGCTCCGTACGGTGCTGCCTGCAGGGAATCACCTCCTACTCCGAGATGCTCCGCGTCTCGTTCGAAGAATAATATATTGAAAGGAAATCCCCGATATTATGAGAGAGTTGGATGAGATTCTTCAGGAAGCAGTCGACCGGCACGCATCCGATATCCATATCACCGCAGGCCGCCCGGTAATCTTCCGAATCGACGGTGACTTGCGTCCCCTCGATGGCGAGAAGCTCTCGCCGGAGCAGATTGAAGAGCTGGTGGTACCGCTCTTCGCTGACAACGACCGACTGGTCGAGACGATGGAGAAGACCGGCGAAATCGACTTCGCGCATTCGCTGTACGGCCGCGGACGTTTCCGTGTAAACGTATTCAAGCAGCGCGGAACCCTCGCCATGGTCATGCGACTCCTGCCTTTCAAGATTCCGGCACCGAGAGAACTCGGACTTCCGGCTTCCGTGCAGGAACTTTGCCAAAGAAAGAGAGGCCTTGTCCTGGTAACCGGAGCAACCGGTTCCGGTAAGTCCACAACGCTGGCGTCCCTCATCAACATGATCAACAAGACGTACAGCAAGCATATCATTACGCTGGAGGATCCTATCGAGTATCTCCACAGACACGAGAAGTCGATCGTCAACCAGCGAGAGATCGGCGACGATACCGAGAGCTACGCAGGCGCTCTTCGAGCAGCCCTCCGTGAAGACCCGGACGTTATCCTCGTCGGTGAGATGCGAGACCTTGAGACCATTCAGACCGCCATCACGGCAGCCGAGACCGGTCACCTCGTATTCTCCACACTCCATACGAACAGTGCCGCCGACACCATCAACCGTGTCATCGACGTGTTCCCGCCGCATCAGCAGCAGCAGATTCGCGTACAGCTGGCAAGCGTTATCGAGTGTGTCATCTCGCAGCAGCTTCTTCCTATCCAGACCGGATCCGGCCGTGTCGCCGCCTTCGAGGTCATGATGGGAACCAGCGCGGTCCGCAACCTGATTCGTGAAGGAAAGGCCTTCCAGATTCCTTCCATGATTCAGACCAGCAAGAAGCAGGGCATGCAGTCCATGGACGACGCCCTCTACAACCTCTACATCGGCGGCTTGATCAGCGCAGAGAACTGCCTGAACTACGCTCAGGACGCAATTGCGATGAGCCGCAAGGTTACCTTCTAACCGCATCGTAGAGTTTCAAAGGAAAGAAAAAACCATGGACGGACAAGATTGTCTGTGCTATATGGTGAAGAGAGATAGAACAGTAACACCAACGGAGGTTACGAATGGCTACTTATCAATACGCAGCAGTGGATAAGTTCGGCAAGGAGAAAAAAGGCAGCATCGACGCCACCACTCCCGACCGCGCCGCATCCATGCTGAAAGGCGAAGGACTCCTGCCGGTTAAGATAACCGAGCAGAACATCTTTAACAAGGACCTTAACATCGGCGGATCCAAAGTCAGCAACCGAGAGCTTGCCGTCTTCTGCCGACAGTTCGTGAGTATCATTAACGCCGGTGTTCCGATCATGGATGCTTTGGGCATGATGGAAGAACAGACCGAAAGCAAGCCGTTCAAGAAGGCCATCGGCGAGGTCAGAACGAGTGTTGCAAAAGGTGAGACGCTTGGCAACTCGATGCGAGCGAGAACAGACATCTTCCCGACGATGCTCATCAACATGGTGGATGCCGGTGAGGCATCCGGTAGTATTGATGTTTCCTTCACACGAATGGCTACCCAGTTCGAGAAGGATGCATATCTGGCAGGACTTGTAAAGAAGGCCATGATTTACCCGATTGTGGTTTTGGTTGTTGCCATTGCTGTATGTATCGTGTTACTGGTTAAGGTAGTGCCTACCTTCATGGACATGTTCAAGGATATGGACATCAAGATGCCGGGAATTACAACGTTCGTTGTTAACGCCAGTGATTGGTTGAAAGCGAATTGGTTTATTGCGGTTGGTGTGATTGCAATTATCGTGATAGGCTTCAAGATTTTTACAACAACGAAGACAGGAACGATCTTCTTTGCAACGGCAGCCATCAAGCTTCCGGCAATAAAGAACTTCACGATTAAATCAGCATCCTCGAGACTCGCGAGAACGTTGAGTACGCTGACTGCTGCCGGAATCTCGATGATTGATTCGCTCGATATTACCGCAAAGACCATGAGCAATTACCTCTTTAAGCAGGCGGTTTATGAATGCAAGGAAGAGGTCAAGAAAGGCGTTCCGCTTTCGGAACCGCTTAAGAGATGTGGATTGTTCCCTCCGATGGTTATCCACATGACCAAGATTGGGGAGGAAACCGGTGACCTTGAGGCTATGCTTACCAAGATGGCGGACTACTACGACGAAGAAGTTGAGGCTGCTACGCAGGCACTCATGGCAGCGCTTGAGCCTGTAATCATCCTCTTGATGGCCGGTATCTGCGGTGTTATCATTGGTGCCGTTATCGCGCCTATGGGAGCGCTCTACTCCGGCTTGGATAACCTGTAAAGAATAGGGGACAGGAAAGGAAGACTCTTCACTACGAATTAAGCGCTCGTTGATATAGGGCAGCGAGTGTTTAAGATATAAAAGAATATTATATGAAAAAATGAAAAGGAGAACAAAAGTTATGAAGAAGAATCAGGGTTTTTCCCTCGTTGAGTTGATTGTTGTTATTGCCATCATGGCAGTGCTTGTTGGTGTTTTGGCACCTGCATACCTTCGTTATGTTGAGAAGTCCCGTAAGTCGACGGACGTTTCCTCGATTTCCGATATCCTTTCCGCAGCAGAGAAGGTTGCTATTGATCCTGAGTATGACCTCAAGTCTGGCGCTACGTTCCTTCTTAAGGGAACCGGCACACTTGCAATGACCGTTACTGATGGTACGACGGATGCTGCAGGTGCTGAGGCTGAGTGGAAGGCAATTGCCGGCAATGGTTATACCTGCAAGTCCAAAGAGTTCAAGTCGAAGGCGTTTGAGTTCTCTGGTCAGCTTCAGGCAAACGGTTCTGTTAAGTGGACAATTAGCGCTGCAGAGCTTATTAAATTCTCGCCTGACTTTGCAAAGAAGTGGACGAACGCTTCGAACTAATAGCAATAGACAAACTCATTTTCTAATGACGATTGTTAACAGTTAGTTGATTGTTATGCTTGGTAATCCCTATAGGGTGGCGCTTCGGCGCCACCCTGCCAAACGCATAACTTTAAATGAAAGCGGTGAAGAGATGAATTCCACCAGAGGAGAAAAAATGAACGGGGGATTCTCCCTCGTCGAAATAGTGGTTGTCATTGCTATTATGGCAATTCTTGTAGGGGTGTTGGCTCCTGCATATTTTCGTTATGTAGAGAAGTCCAGAAAGCAGAGTGATGATACAGCTGCTGATGAAATTTTGCATGCGACCGAGAACGTGGTTTTGTCCGGCGAGTATGCGGTCACTTCCGATACAATATTAGTGACGTTTAGCAAAGCAAACGGAGTGGTTGTTCAAAATGATCCGCTTGGAACAGCCCTGAACACAGAACTGACCGGTTTGTTTGGGAATCTTGCGGATATAAAACCAAAATCAAAAACGTATGCAACGAAGACATACACTGTCACGATTGTAATGCCGGATGATTCAGATGGTTATCCGAGTGTGTCCGGAGCTTGGAATTAAGGATTGAGGAGAATAGTTGCACATGGAATGGCTGGTATATGCTTTTGCATTTTTGTTCGGCATTGTAATCGGAAGTTTTCTTAACGTAGTAATCTTCCGCATGCCGAAGGGCGAAAGTCTTTCCAAGAAAAGATCCCATTGCATGAGTTGCGGCTACCAGCTCCGTTGGTTTGACTTGATTCCCTTGTTCAGTTGGATTGCGTTGCGGGGTCGTTGCCGTAAGTGCCATGAGAAGATTTCGGTACAGTATCCGATAATCGAGGGCTTAAACGGCATCCTGTATGTAGTGATTCTGCTTGTCTGCGGGATCGAGATTGAAAGCATGATTTATTGCTTTGTGGCGTCGGCATTGCTGGCGCTCTCGGTGATAGATTTTCGCACCTATATTATTCCGATTGGTTTTAACATCTTCATTCTGGTACTTGCAGTGATTCGTCTTGCGTATCGCCTGCTTGTCGAGGGAGATGCCGTAAGCACGGTAGTGCCTTATATTATCGGGATGTTTGCGGTGAGCGTACCGCTTGGCATCCTGTGGTTTATTTCGAAAGGAAGAGCCATCGGCGGAGGAGATGTTAAACTGATGGGTGCGGCTGGGCTGTTGCTCGGTTGGAAGGGAATAATCGCTGCGTTTGTGATTGGATGCATCTACGGCTCGGTGATTCACCTGTGCCGCATGAGATTAGCCAATGCACCGCGAAGGTTGGCGATGGGGCCGTATCTGGCGGCCGGAATAATGACCGTAATTCTGGTCGGCGAAAAGTTGATTGGATGGTATACGGAGCTTCTCGGATTCTGAGAAGCATAAGCCGAATTTCTGTGATATTTAGAGAAGAGAGAATTCGGTCGCCGGAATCGGTCCGGCGTATAGAGGAGAAAATGTTGCGTATACAAGAGACCTACTGAGACATTCTTTCAGTTCACAATAAACTAAGAAGGAAGGCGGGCGAAGAACGAATTCGTCCGAGAGGGAGGCAAAAAGTATGGCGAAGAAAGTGCTGTCAATGGAGATCGGGCAGGCCACCACGAGAGTCATTGAGATTGACTACATGGCCAAGGCTCCGAAGATCTACCAGGCGTTTAGCTTGGAGACTCCGCGTGACATGGTTCAGGATGGTGTTATCAGCCGTAACGAGGACTTTATCATCAACCTGAAAGCAGAGCTCAGAAGAAGGGAGATTAAGACCGACAACGTTGTATTCACCGTTTCTTCGAGCCGTATTGCAAACCGTGAAGCCCGCATCCCGTTGGTCAAGGAGAGCAAGATTCTGCCGCTGATTACGGCAAATGCTGCTGAGTACTTCCCCGTGGATATGAACCAGTATCACCTGGTTTATAACATCCTCGGCAAGATTGACACGAAGGAGGAGAAGCAGTATCGTCTGTCGTTGCTGGCAGTTCCGAACGATGTAACCACATCGTATCTTGATTTGGCGCACTCTCTTCAGATGCACATCAAGGCGATTGACTACGTCGGCAACAGTGTGTTCCAGGTTGTACGCCAGGATTTCGCACACGGAACGAATGCGGTCATCAAGATTGATGAGTACAGTTCCCTCGTTACCATCGTAAAGGAAGGCGAGATTGTTCTTGCTTGATGTTTACGGCGAGAACCTCGACTACTACGGAGCAACCAAGGCGTTCACGAAGAACCACTGCATCCGTCGTTACCTGAATGTCGATGTTGACTATCAGGAGCCGGAAGACACTTCCGATGAGATTATGATGTCCCGTATCATGCTCACTGAGAATCTCCGCTACCTCGTTGGTAACATCGGCCGTATCCTTGAGTATTATGTCTCCCGTAATGATAACGAGCCGATCGACAGCATTGAGCTTGTTGGCGTCGGTGCAGACTTCATCGGACTTGATGAGCTCCTCAGCAATGAGCTTGGCTACAACGTACAGAACTATGACGGACTGAACATGATTAAGATTGTCAGCTCCGGTTACAGCGATGTAACGATGCATGTACTTGCTGCCTGCATTGGTGCATCCATGAAGCCGCTGCAGCTTCTCTCTCCGGAATTGATGAAGGGCGAGAAGCAGACCTCGTTGGTTCTTCCTTTCGCAGCAATGATTGCCTGCCTCGGTATCGCACTTGCATTGTTCTTGATTGGACAGATTAAAGTCAATAACAAGGAAAAAGAGAAAGCAGACATCGAGAAGAAGCTTGAGGATAATAGATATCTTAAGCAGAAGAAAGACCAGCATGCGGCCACGATGGCCACGTATGATAAGGTTATCGTATATGGTGACGTGGAAGAAGACAACAACAAATATTTTGTAGCATTTCTTGAAGAGCTTGAGGAAAAGATGCCCTCGACTTTAGTTGCAAGTGTAATAGCCGTTGAAAAGGACGTGATTCAAATGGAGATTACATGTGCAACAAAGGAAGATCTTGCTACAGTTGCGCAGGAACTGTATAAATTCAACACCGTAACAATAACGGCGATGGATAACGTTAAAGAGTTTATCTACGTTGAGCCGGAACCCATCTTACCGGAAGGAGCAACGCCCACTCCGACGCCGGAGGAACCTAGCCCCACACCTGAGGGACCGACGCCTACCCCGATTTGGCTTGTTTCCACCAAGATTGAAATGACATATAACACTTCTGCAGAGGAAGGCGGAAGCAGCTCGATTTCTAATGTAGGAGGTGCACAGAAATGAAAGTTTCCAAGAGAGATATCAGCATCGTAATGGTGCTACTTGGCTTGATTGCATTGTTCTGTGTATACCAGTTCTATTATCGGGATTCGCAGAAAAAAGTAGAAGAGTTACAGGCGTCTATTGACAAGAGCACAGCTGAGAACAATGAGCTTTTAAAGATTGATGAGACAAAACTTGAGAGTGAAATGACTGCTGCAGAGAAAGACCTGAAATCGATGGTGTTAGACTATCCGATGCAGTACCGACTCGATGACATGATTATGTATCTCTATGATCTCGAAAAGAGCCCGGTCTACGGGGCACATTTTTTCGAATATCTCATGCTTCCTTCTAGCCCCAAGGATGCATATATAGGTACAGTTCGAGAAAAAGCAGTAACATACTCTGTGAGTGACGCAACCTTTACCATGAGATTTACAAACGAGACGTATAATGGCCTAAAAGAAATGTTGAAAGCTGTTTATGCAGATCGCTATGCTAAGAATTTTGATTATATTCGATTGGAATATAATAATACAACAGGCGTAGTGAGCGGAGAGATTACGCTTCATGCATTCAGCGTAACTGATCGCGGAACGCTTGGGCAGGGTGATGAGACAAACTGGCGTGATCCGTACGTTGAAGTAATGATTCCGCAGGTTAAGATGGGTGTTGACTGCGTCTTTGGACCCACGACAACTCCGATTCCTACTTTGGAGCTCGAGAATCCGGAGGAATAAGATAGTTTACTGATTGGTATCCGTTGCTACCCTTAAAAAGGTAGCAACGGTATAGCCATATACAGAGGAGAAGCTTGAGATAGGTGTTCTGATAGGATGCGAGAACGCAGATACCGCAGGAGACCGGAAAGGAA
>CADAHQ010000025.1 GCA_902787715.1 uncultured Lachnospiraceae bacterium | reverse complement strand
AAAATCACCTTTCCGCTATAATGAGGTTGTTCAAGCCGAAATTATAGCGAAAGGAAAGGTGATTTTAATGGCCAATAAGGCGAACAGTTTAGCACACACACCAAATGGTTATGTAAGTACCATATAGTGTTCACCCCTAAGTATAGGCGAAAAATCATGGTAGTGTCAAGAGGTTACACAAACTTCTTGACACTACCCCCGGGAACGGATAAAGAGACTCATTTTAAGATTAAAAAGAGGAAGGAAATGTAATATGAAATACGAACTGATTAAGAAAATGGAAGGTTTAGAAATGTATGGGGATATTCCCGATCTTCCGGTAGAGCTGGATAGCAGCATAGGCGAACGCTTTGTTGGAAATGAAAGCGATTCATGGTTGTTGCTAGACCATTTTGTCAAGGGAATCGATAAAGTGTGTCCAAATCTCCTCGATTATGGTGATGTGGATTTCTTTGACGGCAGCAAGTGTATTATCCTTAAAAAGTGGCTGGAGGAGAATAAGGGCACTGACAGTCTGAGATTAAACGAGTTGTACGACATCCTATACGATTTCGTTTCTCGCGCGATAGAGCTGAACACCGGGGTGGTGATTGAATTGTGAAGAGCACATATAAACTGTTAGGAGTAAAATGGGATCATTACCCGCTCCCAAAGAATCTTCCAACGTTTGTTGAGAATAAGGAAGTGGAACATTACTTGATAGATCGAAACCTGTTTGATTTGGAACTGTATGAACGAAGCGTGAATATCTCGGAAATATTCTCGAAAGATGATTCTCTTCCGTACAGTATCGTGGAGAATGTAAGGGACTGTGATTGTGTGTATCTTAAGTTGAATTATGAACCGACAGTAACAGCAAGGGATGTGAACGGATTTTATTGCCTCAGAGTTTTGCAGGTAATAGCGTTCTTTGAGAATAATCTCGGGAAGATTCCGCTTGTCGTGATTGCATCAACCCAAATGGAGGAAAAACTGAGAAAGAAGTTTTACGAAATGAAACGCGACGGACGAAACCTGTAACCTAAAGCACAACAAAGCGGTGCTCCGCGGTGAAAGTGTCATGGCAAAGCACATCGCCTAGGATAAGATAATACATTGAATTTCGCCAGAAAGTACATTATAGTACATGTATCTTTTCGAAAGAAAAGACAAATGGGGTTAACTATATTTGGGGGCAAATCCGCAGAAATACGGAGACGCAAAACTGGGAGTCTAACGTGAAACAGGGGTAATGGGGCCCTTTGTTTCGCCATGATAGTTCGGTTGCAATATAGCGATATTGCGACCTTTTTTATTTGCGTCAGGAGGTATTTCCATGAAATTCGGAGCATGTAAGCACAGATTCCTCTCCGTGTTGTTAGCACTTCTTTTGGCACTAACGCCGATTCAGGCAGTTGCCGAAGCCGCAGCGCAATCGGCGAAGACGACGGATGTCTCGTTGTCTTCGGAGATTTCCGCGGAGTCTTTGGACCTCGATTTTTCGACGGTCGTCCTCGATCAGGTCGGCGCGCCCGTTGCCGTGAAAATGAACAACGGATCCACGACCTGGAGGCCCGGCTACGGCAGCGACAGCAAAACATTTTCCTTCACAAACGCCAGTTATAACATAAGCGTTGATTATTCTTCGGGCACATCAAGCTGGGCAACCGGAACCGTAGCCGGCACGCAAGGCAAGGTTACGGTTAAGAAGAATACAAGCTACAGCTCAAGATCCGGCGATGTGATTTTCCTGGATACGCAAAAAGGCGGAGAATACAAAGTTCATATTGTGCAGTCCGGGGCACCGAGACCTACAGCGACAAACACGAACACGCCGACTCCGACCAAAACGCCGACGCCGACGAATACGCCGACGCCTGTTCCGAGGATTAAGGCCGACAAGACGTCCTTAACGTTCTCAAACGGAGCTTCCTCGCAGACCGTGAAGCTTTCCAATGTCAAGGGAAGCGTTACGGTGGATTACGGTGCAAACACGAGCTCCTGGGTAACCGCAGGGGTCGGCGGCACCACGGGAACCATCTCCGTGAAGGCCAATAATTCGTACAGCAGACGAAGCGGGACGGTAGTATTTATCGACAACGGGACCGGCTACAGCGTCTCCATCACGGTCACGCAAAATGCAGCTCCGACGCCGACAAACACCCCTACGAACACGCCGACGCCCGTTTCGCGGATTAAAGCCGACAAGACGTCCTTAACGTTCTCAAACGGCGCATCCTCGCAGACTGTGAAGCTTTCCAACGTCAAGGGAAACGTCACGGTGGATTACGGTGGAAACACGAGCTCCTGGGTAACCGCAAGTGTCGGCGGCACCACGGGAACGATCTCCGTAAAAGCGAACAATTCGTACAGCAGACGAAGCGGTACGGTGGTATTTATCGACAACGGGACCGGCTACAGCGTCTCCATAACGGTCACGCAAAATGCAGCCCCGACCCCGACGAACACCCCGACAAATACGCCGACGCCGATCGTAAAGATTACATCAAACAAGACGGCGCTTACATTCTCAAACGGTGCATCCTCGCAGACCGTGAAGCTTTCCAACGTCAAGGGAAACGTCACGGTGGATTACGGTGCAAACACAAGCTCCTGGGTAACCGCAAGTGTCGGCGGTACCACGGGAACCATCTCCGTGAAGGCCAACACATCCTACAGTAAGCGAACCGGAACGGTTGTATTTGTCGACAACGGGACCGGTTACAGCGTCTCGATTTCAATCACGCAAAGCGGGGCTCCGACGCCGACTCCGACGCCGAAGCCAAAGCTTGCAATCAGCAAAACTTCGCTGACGGTTGGCAACGGCACGTCCGGGCAGAGCCTGACAATCAGCAATGCGGTCGGACAGCTCGAAGTAGATTATGACGGCAACACAAGCTCCTGGGTAACCGCAGGGGTTGGCGGCAGCACGCTCACAATCACTGTGAAAGCGAATACAACATACACGAAACGAACCGGAAGAGTCATCGTCATCGATCGGGCAACCGGTCAAAGCGTCTCGGTGACAATCACGCAAAATGCAGCCCCGACGCCCACGCCGAAACCGAAATTGGCAGCAGACAAAACCTCGTTTACGGTTTCCAACAGCGGCGCAACCTTGTCCGTGAAGCTGAGCAACGTTACCGGCCCGCTTTCCGTGGATTACGGCGGAAACACCGGTTCCTGGGCAACCGCAAGTGTCGGCGGCAACACCGGAACCATCATAGTAAAGGCAAATAAAAACTACAGCAAGCGGAGCGGGACGGTGATTTTCATCGACAACGGGACGGGCAGCAGTGTCACCGTGACAATCACGCAAAATGCAGCCCCGACGCCGACACCTACCAACACGCCGACTCCGCGTCCGAAGATGTCTTCCACCGTGACCGAGGTGACGTTCTCGTACGGCGCCTCCACCAGAAGTGTTCCTCTTCGTAACGTGGTCGGTCAGGTGACGGTGGATTATGATGACGGAAACACGGCGTCCTGGATAACCGCGGGATGCGGCGGCAGCACCGGAACTATTTCGGTAAAGGCCAATACAGGATATACCGAACGAACGGGAAAGGTTGTATTTATCGACAATTCCACAGGGGACAGCGTAATTGTTACCGTAAAGCAGAGCGGTGCACCGAAGCCTACGGCAACCCCTTCTCCGACTCCGAAGCTCAGTTCCGACAAGCAAGAGCTTACGTTTACGCATCAGTCCGGCACACAGAAGGTGACTCTTACTAATGTGTCCGGCCAGATTACGGTGGATTACAGCGGAAACACCCAGTCCTGGGTAACTGCGGCTTTCGGCGGCAACACCGGAACAATCTCCGTCAAAGCCAACACAAGTTATTCTCCGAGAACCGGACAGGTAGTATTTGTCGATCACGGCAACGGACAACATGTGATTGTCAATGTTACCCAGAACGGTGCTCCGAAACCGACTCCCGTGCCGAAGCTTACAGTCAATAAAGGAACCTTGTATTTCCCGTACACCGCATCCGAACAGAAAGTGACCATCGGTAACGTGGTCGGCCAGATTGATGTAGATTATGGCCCGAACACAAGCTCCTGGGTTCTGGGAAGTTTCGGCGGAAACACAGGAACCATCTCTGTAAAGGCCAATACAAAACAAGAGGTCAGAACAGGGCAGGTAGTATTTATCGATCGGAGCACCGGTCAGAGCATTATTGTGGTTGTTGAGCAGGAAGCCGGGCCGGTTCCTACCCCGACAAATTCTCCGACCCCGACGTTGAAACTTAAAGCAAGTCAGGAGGAGCTACTGTTCTCAGAAACTGCATCAAGCAGAAGAATTTCCTTCGAGAATGTTTTGGGAGAACTCTCATATGAGTACGAGAATATCGGTGATATGTCTTGGCTTAATTGCTCTGGAGGCGGAACATACTTTACAATATCCGTGAAGGATAACCTAAAACGTAGCAACCGAATCAGTCGAATCGCGTTCATTGATCACAAGAGTGGTCAAAGCGTGCTTGTTACGGTGAAACAAAGAGCTCTCTTTGACGATAGTCTCGCGACAGATCCTGCATTTTTGACATTTTCATATGAAGCAGGCACCCAAAAAGTGCAGTTGCTTAATGTTAATGGGAATATTACTATCGAGTATTCGGCAGGTGCGGAAGCATGGATTAGTGCAGCGGGAGGCGGCACATCCTACAGCATAACCGTAAAGGAAAACATCACCTTCAAGGATCGCACAGGAAAGGTTGTGTTTATTGATAATAAGACTGGACAAAGTGCAATTGTCGATATCGAGCAGAAACACAAAGCGGAATGGGGTCCTTTCCCGGTTACGTTTGTGATAAACAAGTATAGAAGCACTGTTGTCAACCAAACGCCTTATAGAGAATACAAACTCCCCGATATGATTGACAATGTACCGATTGAGGACGTGTGGCCGCAGCATACTTTCCTTGGCTGGTATACACAGGAACACGGGGGAGTGCTTGTTAAGGCTACGGATAAGGTTACTTCCTATAGGGATACACTCTATGCACATTGGCAATCGGCTGATGCTATCGAAGTGCACTGCTATTTTAATTACAAACCGGTGGCTGTTGAGTATCAGGTAATGTACGCAGAGAGAGGCGGGGTGTATGAGAAATTGCCTCCGGCGGGCGAGAGGTACGGATATACATTCGCCGGCTGGTATACGAAGCCCGAGGGTGGAGAATACATTCGAGAGGGCATGGAGGTCAGAGATACTCTTACAAGATTGTATGCCCATTGGACACCGAAGAAAGTAAAAGTTGATTTTGTTAACCTGGAGGAATATAACGAAACAGTCAAGGGAAGCACAAGAATCTATGTTGATTTCGGGCTTCCTATTGGAGACGTGTTTCCAAAAGTGGTGAATTCGAATGGACATAGAATTTCCGGTTGGATAGACAGAAAAGGAAATCATTACACGCCATCAACAGTGATATCAACGGTTGACGATATTGAATTGGTTGCATTGTGGAATGGAGCAGATGAGTATACCGTATATTTTGACGGAAATGGTAACTATGACAATACATCTATGGAGCCTATGACTGTCAAGTATGGAGAAGAGTGTATCCTCCCTGTAGCCACGTTTGATAAGGGAAAAGGATTTGATTGTTGGGGGACGACACCAGATGGATCGGGAAATACGTACAGCACCTATGTAGTATACGGAGATCTTGTGGATAGGGAAACCGGATCGATAGTCCTTTATGCACTATGGAACGAATACTACGACGTCATTTATTACAACGGCGTTACAAAGCAACCGATTTACCGTGAAAATATGCCCCATGTTTTTACTGTTTATGGGGAAAAAGAATTGCCGGAAATAAAGCTTAACGGGTTACGGTTAAAAGGCTGGAGAGAGGCGGATAATGTTGATGGGCTTCTTGATGACATGATTGAGTACGGGCCTCAATCCAGTTATGTCAATGCAGGAGACCGCCATCTTGAGCTGTTTCCTGTGTATGATGTTGTTGAAACGGGAAAGCGAGCATTGGTTTTTTATGATCCGGATAGGAATTTTGAGACGTTTACCTATTTGGTTTCCAAAGAAACTGAAGCGGTATTAATGCCCAAGATAACTGAACATGATGCGCATCATGAGTTTGCATATTGGATAAACCAGATAACGGCGGAAAGCAAAGTGCCAGTGGTGGCAGAAAATACTTGGACGGCAGGTGAGCCGCTGTATTTAGACTTTTCCGGAGCGTTCACGTTTGAAGATTGTGCAGTATTTCAAGCAGTATGGAATCATGTCGTCGAGAAGGTGACACTTGTCTATGGATATGATAATCTTGTCGAAGAGGTAACAATTGATGAGGATGGGTACAAGTTACCAAAACTCGAGAGACAAGGATATACCTTCTGCGGCTGGGGATTGGATACCGAAACGGTGAGCTTCCAGGGAGAGGAAGAATACAATCCTTCGGAGAGAGATACCAAACTCTATGCGATATGGGAACCTATAAAGGTTACAGTTGTGTATTACAACAGCTTAACCGGAAGAGCTTTCGACTCTAAAGAGGTGACTGTATTCGACAAGATCGAAGAAAACCCGATTAACGTTTTGGGAATGACATTTTACGGTTGGACCGACGTGAAACCTGAGGCAGACAACATATATGATTTTCGATGGATGTTCAGCCGACTTGAAAGAGAAAAGTTCTATCAACCCGGGGAATTGGTTTTTACGCTTCCTTACGAAAAAGAAGTTGTTGAATTATACGGATGTTTTGTCCTTGATGGTGACGATGATGAAGGGACAACGATGATCTACCTTCCGAATGGTGGGAAAACAACACCATCACCGTCATATTTCAAGTTTGAGGAGACGATGAAGATAACCAGCGACCAGATGGAGAGACCGGGATGTAAATTTATCGGCTGGAAGTTGCTGGAGGGGGACCTTACTCCAAAGACTTTTCCGTACATGCCCGGGGAAGAGATATCGCTGGGTGCGGGTATCCTTGTTTTGCTTTTTGAAGCGCAGTGGGAGTCCGAGTACAAGCTGACTTTGAAGACCGGACATGACCTCATTAAGGACAAGGATTTATCACAAACGTATCGTCCTGATGACACTATACTTACAAAAGATTTAGTCGTAGAGGAATGGCCGGGGCATTACATCAGAGGTTGGAAGACGTCTGATGATGAGTATTATGGCCCTGATGATGCTATCGTTGTGCCATACCATGATTTAACGATAGAACCGGTATGGGAAGAAACCGAGTTCTATATCTATTACCACAGCGGGTTTGACGCAGAGCTTTGCGTGGCATTTCCTGTAAACAGCACAACCAATCTTTTATTCGGATCGCCGAAACTTGACTGGCTTAAAGTTCCCGGGTATATCTTTTTGGGGTGGTCGGAAAAAGATCCGCGCGGAGCAGCTTGGCTGATGCCTACCGACGACATCATCCTTCCATGGCAGAACGTGAAAAGGACCCTGACAGGCGATTTGCACGTATATTCGTGTTATCAAGAGCAACCGGCTCCGACAGATGGCACCGTTATGGTTATATACAATCCTGTGGGAGGTACAGGCGGCCCTACTATAGAGTACTACGATCCGAGAAAAGAAGATTACTATATCAGTGATCAGGTGCCTGAAAGAGAAGGATATGTTTTCCGCGGGTGGTCATTGCTTGATACGGCGATTGTAGATTATACCGCAAACCAAAAGTATACACACGATTATGAGGACCACGTGGTACGCTTGTATGCGTCATGGGAACCGAAAGTTTATAACTACAAGAAGGTAGAACTTCAGACACGCTATGGCAAGGAATTAATGCCAGACTTTTATTTCGATACGGAATATAGTTCGGCACATTGGCAGAAGATAAACGATCGTTGTTATTTTGTGATTAAGACAACAAATGTTTCGGAATCTGACAAACGAAAGGTTATGTCAACTGAGGCTTTGGTTGTTGAATATGCTCACGGTACGTGGTTTCTTTACGGGGATGCCGCGGGATACAGTATCCGCCATCAGGTTGAGTACGATATACTAACGCATAATAGCAACTTTAAAGGCCGATTATTAAAAGCTGTTTCGGATGTAGGCTTTTTCGCGGCAGGGAAAATTCCCGGTGCCGGGACGATGTTGAGGGTTCTGGATGCAGGAGGAGCACTTCTGGATTTTGCAAGCTCATTGGAAAAATCGGATGGCGCAGATTTTGCAAAAAAAATGACCTCCTTAATTGTCACCGAAATCTACGGAGAAATGGTTAAAGAAGGTTATTCACCGTCTGATGCGCAAGATTTTATTACAAGAAGAAGCCCAGACATACTTAACTGGGTTATCAAGGGCGTATCTTTCGAGAAAAATGAACTCGTTAATCTGTCCAAGGATCTCGGAAGAGCAATTATTTCGGCCGGAAAATATATCAATGCACAAGGAATCGAGAATAAATATTTGGATCTCGGGAAGCGATTCAATGAGCGTATTGCAAAATTTGCCGGAGAAGATATGCTGAAAATTGAATTTGGCGCAATAGATGTAGCCGGTATATTGGAAAAAATTCCCTATGATTTTGTGGGGTGTATTTGGTCCATAGCGATGGATCAGGTAAAGTACAATATTAACAGTAAGAATCTGGATCCGTTTGGTGATTTTGATCTTGCGCTTCAGACTTACCAAAAAGAAATAACGAAACATGGTTTTAGCCAAGATATTGCAGACGCTTTTCCTGGCGTGATAAATGATATCTTCCTGGATTACTATATTCAGTAATCTGCATGAAAAGCCCTCCGTTACGGGGGGCTTTTGGCTTGCCAGCGGAATGCAGAACCGGAAAGGAATGAGGCCCATTAGTCTTATGTTCCTGCAAATTATAAGCCCCACTCCTTTATCATCTTTTGAGTGACAAGTGGGCTTGATATGTGGTACAATCGGAGAAAGACCATATGAACCGGAGGCGGACAACCGACGAGGTGTCCGGACGGAAGAATTTGCGGATTGGTGTAGAACGGAAGGAGATTGAACGATGAAACTTGTGGTATATTTCAGCGCGGAAGGGACGACTGCGAAGGTGGCGAAGGACCTGGCGGCGGAGATTGGCGCAGAGGTGTTTGAGATTGTGCCGGAGGTGCCGTACAGCAAGGCGGACATTCGGTGGATTAACCCCGTGGCGCGGTGCAACCGCGAAAAATTCGGCAAGAAAGAGGTGCCGTCGGTCGGGAAGGTGGAGAATTTTGCGGAGTATGACGAGGTTTATCTCGGCTTCCCTATCTGGTACGGTGGGGCGCCGAATGTGGTGAATACGTTCTGCAAGGGCTACGACTGGAAGGGCAAGAAGCTGACGGTGTTTGCGACGTCGGGCGGCAGCGGAATCGGCAAGACGGCGGAGAAGCTTTCGCCGTACGTTCCGGGCGCAGAGATTGTGAAGGCCGTGCTTGTAAAGACTGCGGCGGACGTTCTGAAGTAGGAAGCGGACACGAAAAACTGCCGATGGGCAAGGGGGCATGAGATGAGAAAAGCAATTCTGACAATTTGCGGGGCGGTGCTGTTGGCGGCGTCGCTTGCGGGGTGCTGCATGAAGCATGAATGGGCCGAGGCGACCTGCACGGAGCCGAAGAAGTGCGTCAAATGCGGCGAGACCGAGGGTGTGGCGAACGGCCACAAGTGGAAAGCGGCGACCTGCACCACGCCGAAGACCTGCGAGACCTGCGGAAAGACCGAGGGCGAGGCGCTCGGACATAAGTGGGTTGACAGGACACTTGAGAAGCCGAAGACCTGTTCTGTGTGCGGCGCAACGGAAGGGAAACCGATTGCCTTTAAGGAAGTTGTTTTTCCGATTTTTGATGCAAACAATTACAAAAGCATCCTGTTTCTGCCGGAGACGATCGTCTGTACCGACGTAGACCGCGCCGTTATGGATATCTATGATTATAGCCAGAAGCAGGTGAAGCAGATCAATCTCAACCCTGCCGGGCGCGAGCCCCGATCCTTTGACTATGAAGTTTGTCTGCCGACAGTAACAAAGTATGACGGTTTGATTATCACAACGGATGTCGACGAGGAGAAGAATTGTACAATTTCTTTTTATGATCAACGGGGAGAGGAACTGGCAACCGTAAAGAAAAAGATTGCGATTCCGGACGGGGCATGGCTGGAGGATCGCGCTCCTGCTGAGAAACGGTATCTGCGGTTTTATGCAAATACTGACAGCTGGTTGTCGTCGGTTAAACCGCGGTTGGTTATTGATTGTGAAACGTGGACGGAGATTCCCGTGGAGGACTGCCCGCCGGTTCCGTGGTTTTCAAACAACGACTTTGCGGCTGTCAGCGACATCGTCTACTGCGACAAGTATTGTATGGCGTGGTCTTTGGACTGGAAGAAAATGTACTATGTACATCCGAAATACTATTCCATAAAAGCAGAGTATGATGATTTGTCTTCCTTTAACAGAGCCGGATTCGCGATGGTATCCAAAGACGGTGTGTCCTATGATATCATCGATACCGATTTGAATGTCGTAGCGGAAGGGATCATGAAAGGAACTTTCGGAAGGGTATCGTATCATGGTGAGAACATTTTCTGTCTGCCGGAAAACAAAAAGCTCCATTTTTACTCGATTGAATAATCGGAGGAAGAGACCGATTCGGAGGCCTTGCCGATGAAGCAAACCAGACAGTTCATTGCGATTGACTTAAAGTCGTTTTACGCCTCTGTGGAGGCAGTCGAGCGGGGCTTGGACCCGCTCGATGTCAATTTGGTGGTTGCGGATGAGAGCCGGACGGACAAGACCATCTGCCTTGCGGTCTCACCGGCGCTGAAGGCCTTCGGGATTCCGGGCCGCGCGAGGCTTTTTGAGGTGCGGCAGAAGGTGGCGGAGGTCAATGCGCTGCGAAAGGCCGCTGCCCCCAGCGGAGAGCTTTCCGGCACGTCCTCCGGCGCAGCCGAACTGGCGGCAAATCCTTCCCTCGCCCTCGCTCCCGTAATCGCCACGCCGCGCATGAAGTATTACATGGAGTACTCGCGGCGGATTGTGGAAATTTACTTAAAGTATGTGTCGGCGGAGGACCTGTTGGTTTACTCCGTCGATGAAGTATTTATCGACGCAACCCACTATCTTTCCCACTATAAGATGACGGCGCGGGAGCTGGCGCAGACCATGATTCGCGAGGTCCTTCGGGAGACCCGCATCACCGCGACGGCCGGCATCGGGACGAATCTGTACCTTGCGAAGGTCGCCATGGACGTTATGGCAAAGCACATCCCGGCGGACGAGGACGGGGTGCGCATCGCGGAGCTGACGGAGCAAAGCTACCGGGAGCAGCTGTGGTGCCACCGGCCCCTTACGGACTTCTGGCGCGTCGGCCGCGGAATCGCGAAGAAATTGGAGGAGCACGGCATGTACACCATGGGCGACGTTGCGCGCTGCTCCGCGGGGAAGGCCGACGCCATCTTCAACGAGGACCTGCTCTTCCGTCTTTTCGGCGTGAACGCGGAGCTTCTTATCGACCACGCCTGGGGCGCGGAGCCCACGGAGATTGCGGATTGCAAGTCGTATACGCCGGAGTCCAAAAGCCTCAGCCAGGGGCAGGTGCTCTCGGGCCCGTACCCGGCGGACAAGGGCCGGATTATCGTGCAGGAGATGGCGGACCAGCTGTCTCTTGAACTCGTGCGGCAGGGCCTTTACACGGACCAGGTGGTGGTGAACGTGGATTACGACGTCGAGAACTTAAGCGGCGGAAGCGACGCGCGCTATCAAGGGGAGATTGTCCGCGACCGGTACGGGCGAAATGTCCCCAAGGGCGTCCACGGCTCCCAGAATCTCGACCGCTACACCAGCTCCACCCGCAAGATCGTGGAGGCCGCGGCAGCGGTTTACGACCGCATTGTGGACCCGGCGCTCACGGTGCGGCGGTTCAGCATCGCCGTGATGCATCTGCTGCCTCCCGCGGAGGCGGAAGCGGCGTCCGAAGAGTACGAACAACTGTCTCTTTTCACGGATTATCAGGCCCTTGAGAAGAAACAATCCGCGGAAAATGCATCCCTCGCCAAGGAAGAAAAAGTGCAAAAGGCGCTCCTTCACATCCGCGACCGCTACGGCAAAAACGCCATTGTGCGCGGCCTCAACATGAAGGAAGGGGCCACCGCCATGGAGCGCAACAACCAGGTCGGCGGCCATAAAGCATAGGGCTGACGGGAAGAAACGGAAAGCGAAGGAACAAAGCCGGCCGGCGGGAAGACGCCGGCGGGGAGAAAGCCCCGAGAGACGAGAAACATGGAAGACGCAAGAGAAAAATACAGCGACATCATCGACCGCGAGTACGCCGGGCCGCAGTGGCATAAGCCGATGCCGAAGGCATCCCGGGCGGCGCAGTTCTCGCCATTTGCCGCGCTCACAGGCTACGACGATCTGGTCGGGGAGGCCGCGCGGCTTACGGACGCGCAGACGGACGTGAGCGAGGACGGACGGCAGGTCTTGGACGAGGCCATCGCGTGGATCTTGGCGCAGAAACCGGCGCCGGAGGCGGCATTTACCGTGTTTGTACCGGATAAAAAGAAGGAGGGCGGAGCCTACGAGACCGTCACCGGCCGCGTGGCGAAGCACGACCCGGTCGCCCAGACCCTGGTGCTTACCGACCGGCGCGAGATTCCGGTTGCGGACATCTGCGGCATCCGCTGCGAAGCCTACGAGAGGGCGCAGAGCGCCGGAAAACAAAACTGAGAAAATCGGCCCGATTGCCCCAAAAACCACGGCGATTGGGCCTTTTTTTGTAAAAAAACGGTTAAATCTTCGGCGAAAGCGTTGTAAATGCTGTTTACACATGGTATAATCGAGCGAGTTGGAAAGTATTAACAACGGAGGTTGGAAAAATGTCATTTGAAGTAAGAAATCTGAAAAAGTCCTACGGAGAGAAGACCGTGGTGAACGGCCTTAGCTTCAAGATGGACGGCCCCGGAGTGTACGCGCTCCTGGGAACCAACGGCGCCGGCAAGACGACGTCGATCCGAATGATCCTCGGAATGTTGAAGAAGGACTCGGGGGAAGTTCTTTGGAACGGGCAGGAGATGGAGCCCGAGAAGCTGAACATCGGCTATCTTGCAGAGGAAAGAGGACTGTACCCGAAGTATACGCTCCTGGATCAGCTGTTGTATTTTGCGAAGCTGAAGGGCGTAGGAAGAACGAAGGCGATGGAGAAGATCAAGTACTGGTCGAACCGGCTGCAGCTGGATGAGTACATCTTCCCGCCGAAGAACGCCAAGGGCAGACCCGTGAAATCCATGCGCGCGGAGCAGCTTTCCAAAGGTAACCAGCAGAAGGTGCAGCTGATGGCAGCGCTTCTGTCGGATCCGGAATTTGTCGTGCTGGACGAGCCCATGAGCGGCCTTGACCCCGTCAACACGGACCTGTTCAAGGAGGTTATCCGCGACGAGATCTCCAAGGACAAATACGTCATCATGTCGAGCCACCAGATGCCCACCATCGAGGAATTCTGCTCCGACATCACGATCATGAACCGCGGACAGGTGGTGCTTCAGGGCAACCTGAACGAGATCAAGAAGAGCTACGGCCGTGTGAATCTGTTCGTCAAATGCGAGCAGCCCATCGACGAGCTCATCCGCCAGGCCGGTCTTACGGTAATCGAGGAGACGCCGGCGGAGATTCAGCTGCGCGTGAGCGGCGAGGAGCAGGCGATGGCATTTTTGAACCTGCTGATCGTCAACAAGATTACCATCATCCGATTCGATCTTCGCGAGCCGTCCCTGCACGAAATCTTCGTAGAAAAGGTAGGTGCCGGCAATGAAGAGTAATGAGCTCAGAGGAACCGGCGACGTATTCCGGTTCACGCTCATTCAGACACTCAAGAGCAAGGCATACATTGTGTCCGTAGTTCTGCTTCTGGTGACCGCGATTTTCACTGCGCCTGTGATGCAGCTGATTAAGAGCGGGGCGGCCGGAAACAAAAAGGTTGAGACTAGCAACATAAAAAAAGCCTATGTCTGCAATGAGCTTCCTTTTCTCCTTGAGGGAGGATCGGAAATTACGGATTTATCCGAAAACGAAGTGTTCAAAAAGGTAGAATTTGAGGTGACGACGGAGACCTTCGACGCGCTCAGCGAGCGTCTGGAGAAGGAGGGTGACGGCACGAGCGTCATCGTTCATCCGTACCTCGGCGTGCAGGGAGTCACGGTGGAGATTGTCCGCTTAGGAGGCGGCGATGTCAAGGGGGATGAATGTTCCGCGCTTGCCGATATTCTCTGCGAAAAACTGGATCAATACAAAAAGAAAATCAGCGGCCTCTCGGAGGAGGAGCTGAAGATCTTAGCTTACAATTATGAGGTTGAGATCAATTACATCACGCCGGAGGGGGAACTCACGGACGACGCCGACAAGGGTATCAACGGCGGCCAATTCGGTGTTGTGTACTTCATCATGTTTGCGGTCAGCATGATCTGCATCATGGCTTCGACCCAGGTGGCGACTGCGGTTGTGACGGACAAGTCGAGCCGCGTTGTGGAGCTGCTGCTCACGTCGGTCCGCCCGATGGCATTGCTTCTCGGAAAGATTCTTGCGATGCTTGTGGCGACCATCGGTCAGATGGTAATCCTGGTATGTGCGGTGGTTATTTCCAACAAGCTTACGGGAATGCTTTTCAATACGGAGAGCACGTATCTCACGTCGCTGATTCCGAAGGGAATTCTCTCGAACCTGACGGTTGCCAACGCGGTTGTTTCGTTTACGCTGATTGCGCTCGGTCTTGTGTTCTACGCGACCCTCGCCGGATTGTGCGGAGCCATGGTCAGCAAGATGGAGGAGTTGCAGGAGTCGTTGAAGTATTTTACGACGGTTTCCATTCTCGGCATGTATGCCGCAATCGCAGCGATTCTCTCCATGCAGAAGTCCGCGACGAACATTTTCGTCAAATTCTGCGAGCTGTTCCCGCTGACGTCGCCCATGACGACGCCGGGAGCGAGAATCATCGATGTCGCGCCGATGTCGTATGCACTGATTGCGATTGCAATCCTTCTTGTGCTTGACTATCTCACGCTCCGATTTGCCGCGGGCGTGTATGAAGGTCTGATTACCAACATGGGCAACCCCATCAAGTTGAAAGACGTGATTGCCATGGCAAGAAACAAAAAGAGTAAAGGAGGTGCGGACTGATGCGTAACTCCTTTGGAAATAAGACGAGACATGTATTCAACTTTACCTGCACCCAGATGCTTCGTAAGAAAGGCTACCTGGTTTCGACCATCATCATCGGTCTTTTGATTTTCGCGGGAATCATGGTTGTTGTCCTGGTCGGTGCGAATAAAGACAAGGAGAGTGAAGCGCCGACGAAGGTCGGCAAGCTCATTGTCTGCAACCATTCGGACATCGAATGTTCGGAGGAAGGCGAAGCCGGCGGTCCCGTGCTTTCCCTGGCGTCCCTGGCGGCAGCGGTGGAAGATGTTCTGGATGTGAAGTCGGTGACGGTGGAGTGGAAGGAACAGGCTTCTGTTACCGAGCTTTGCAAGCAGGTGGAAGACACTGCACAGGACGGCGATACCGATACGTTCTTCGCGGTTGTCCGCAAGACCGATGACGGTTACGGCGTGTACCTGGTTCGCCCGAAGAACTGCACCTTCAGCGAGGGCGAGGTGACGGATGCCGGCAATGCGATTGTTCCGGAGCTTCAAAAGTTTGTGGAGCGGAACATCGACCCGACGCTTGCACAGTTCATCAAGATGCAGACCGTCGGAACGACCATCGTGATCGGTGAGGATACCGGCCTTGCGGCGACCTTCATCAAATTCCTCCTTCCGATGATCTCCGGTATGCTGATGTACTTCATGGTGATTATCTACGGTCAGGACGTTGCGAGAAATGTCGCAGCCGAGAAGACCAGCAAGCTCATGGAGACGATGCTCTCCTTTGTCACCCCGAAGGCGTTGATCTTCGGCAAGATTCTGGCGGGCTTTGTGATGTCGGTAGTGCAGGTGCTCATCTGGGTTGCCTGCGGTGTCGGCGGTTATCTGGTCGGCTCCGTGATTGCGAAGTCCATCAACCCGGATTATACGGACTATGTCAGCAAGGCATTTAACGCGATTCGCGCCGTGACGGGCCAGTCGGCAATGACCCTTGTTCCGGTGATTCTGGCTCTTGCGGTATTCTTCTTAGGACTTCTTCTCTACTATGCGATCGCCGGTATCGGCGGCAGCATGGTGACGAAGCCGGAGGAGGTTGCTTCCGCCAGCGCGGTTCTCACGTTCCCGGTTCTCATCTTCTGGCTGGTGGGCTACTTTGCAGCTCTGAACCAGAATGAATCGATGCTGACCGTCTGCCGTTACATTCCTTTCGCGGCGCCGTTTACGGTGACTGCCGAAATCCTGACCGGCAAGGTTTCCGTCTGGGTCGGCCTGATTGTCGTTGCCGAGATGCTTGCCGTAACGCTTCTTCTCGTATGGATTGCCGGCAAGATCTACCGCGGTCTCGTGCTGTACAACGGCGAGAAATTGAGCATCCGCAAGATGATCGGCGTCGTACGCGGAAAGTAATACCAAAGAAACTGAGCAGTTTGTTACTCAAAAAGGCTGATTCCCCGGAATCGGCCTTTTTTGGCGCGTGCAGATCGAAGTGGTTGACAGAGGGAGGTCAATATGATACGATGTTATTTAAGCGCAGCAGAGTGCGCCGGTAACGGCTCCCGGGATGTCGTTATCCCGATGGAGAAACATAGGAACAGTGGTGTGTTAAGGGAGGATGAAAATGAAAAAAAAGAGAACAGTGGGGTTACTCGTAACAGTTTTTGCGCTTGTGGCAGCAGTCGTGAGCGGCTGCGGCAAGCAGGCAAAGGCGCCGGACAAAGGAAAAGCAGCGTTTTCGTTTGAATTTGCCGAATGGGTGAACCCGGAACAGAAGAACATTTGGTCCACGGAACAGCAACAGATTCAAAAGGATCTGGTTGCCGACGGGGTAAGCAGCGGCAAATGGGTCATTTCCGAGAAGGATCTCGCAGCGGTTGAGGCGCTTGTTCGGGAGTATCAGGTGAGCAAGCTTTCGGAGAAGCTTTCCCAAGCCGCAGCTGCCGGAGACGGGGTCGGTTTCATGACGAGCCCGACGTGGGAATTCTCGCTTTCTTTTGCACTGGACGGACAACGGTACTCCGTAACCGGCACGATTGACAGCGTGCGGGGTCTGTCGGGTTATTCCGACTTCTTCGACAAGCTGTTCGTAATCCTGGAGGGGCAGGAGACATATAAATCCCTTCCGGAGGCGAACGGAGCGTACAACTGACAAAGGTCGCTTTCGGCCCGCCGAAACAGCGTGCGATGCGTCAGAAATCCGCACAAAATTGAATTATACGGAAAACGGCGAGAATTCACCATTGAGAATTCCCGCCGTTTATGGTTTATTGGTAAAAGAGGCCCGGCGTCATGCTACGGCAAATGCTCCGCCGGAACGATGATTGCGTACAGGAGGATGTTACTATGGTATTCTTGGAAGAAAACGGTGTTTTGATTGCAAAACGACAGGGGGAGACCCTGTGTATTGAGGCGTGGGGCGAGGATTCGCTGCGGGTGCGCGCCACCATGCAGACGGATTTTACGGACTACGCATGGGCGCTTACGGAGGAGATTCCGGTGGCGGAGGCGAAGGTCACCATCGGGCGCGAGGCGGACGGCAATCCGTGCGCGGAGATTGTGAACGGCCGCATCCGGGCGACCGTCAATTTTGCGGGAGTGCTTTCGTTCTACCGCGACGGAAAGCTGATCCTGCGGGAGGATTATCGAAGTTACGGCGGAACAATCTCCCGCGAGAGCCGGTGTCTAAAGACCGTAAACCGCGAGTGGAAGGGCGTTCCGGGCGGCAGCGAATACCGGCTGCGCGTCCGGTTTGAGAGCAACGACGGTGAGAAGCTTTACGGCATGGGCCAGTACCAGCAGCCGTACCTTGACTTAAAGGGCTGCACCCTGGAGCTTGCACAGAGAAACTCCCAGATCAGCGTGCCTTTTTTGGTGTCGTCCCTTGGGTACGGCATGCTTTGGAACAACCCGGCCGTCGGCAGTGTGACGTTTGGAAAGAACGTGACCGAGTGGGTTGCGAGAGCCACGAAGGACATGGACTACTGGATTACCGTGGCGGACACGCCGAAGGCGATTCTGGCGTCTTACACAAGCGTCAGCGGACATGCGCCGATGTTCCCGGAGAATTTGATGGGGCTTTGGCAGTGCAAGCTTCGCTATCGCACGCAGGACGAGGTTCTCACGGTTGCCCGCCGCTACAAGGCCGAGGGCATCAAGATCGACCGCATCGTGATTGACTTCTTCCACTGGACTCTGCAGGGCGAGTGGAAGTTTGACGAAAAATACTGGCCGGACGTTAAGGCGATGGTGGACGAGCTCCACGGGATGGGCATCGAGGTGATGGTGTCCGTGTGGCCTTCGGTGGACCGAAAGAGCGAGAACTTCTATCCGATGACGGAGCTGGGGCTTTTGATCCGCACCGAGCGCGGCGCGCAGCAGACCTACGATTACCAGGGGGACTGCGTGGAGATTGACCCGTTCAATCCGGAGACGCGCAAATACGTCTGGGAGATCTGCAAGAAGAATTACGCCGATCTCGGCATCGACTCCTTCTGGCTCGACAACTCCGAGCCGGACTACGGGGTTTACGACTTTGAAAACTACCGCTACAGCATCGGCCCCGCGCTTACGTGTAGCAACATGTATCCGCAGATGTACAGCCGCATCTTCTGGGACGAGATGAGCAAGGGCGGCAAGACGCCCGTGAACCTTCTTCGCTGCGCCTGGGCGGGCAGCCAGAAATACGGCAATGTCGTGTGGTCGGGCGACGTGCCCTCGACGTTTGAGGCATTTGCCGACCAGCTGCAGTGCGGCCTGAACATGGGCCTTGCGGGCATCCCGTGGTGGACCACCGACATCGGCGGCTTCATGACCGACGACGTGAACGACCCCTACTTCCGGCAGCTGCTGATTCGCTGGTACCAGTTCGCGACGTACTCCGCGGTGCTTCGCATGCATGGCGACCGCGGCCCGTACGATATCCCGGCCCTTGACGACCGCGACTGGGGCGGCGGCTACCTGCACACCGGCCAGCCCAACGAGCTGTGGAGCTACGGTGAGGACAACTACCGCATCATGCGGAAATATTACGACATCCGCATCGCCATGAAGGACTACATTGTCTCACTCTACAACGAGGCCTCGGCAAATGGTTCCCCTCTCATCCGCACGATGTTCTACGAATTCCCGGAGGACGGCCGCTGCTGGCAGGTGACCGACCAGTACATGTTCGGAAGCCGTTATCTGGTGGCGCCCATCCTACGGCACAACTGCTTCCGGCGCGATGTGTATCTTCCGGCGGGCACGTGGAAGCTCACCTCCACGGGCGAGACCTACGTCGGCGGGCAGACCGTCACGGTGGACGCGCCGATCGAGTACATGCCGGTGTTTGAGAAGGTGTAAGTGCGCTTTCCCGGGCGGTTGTGTTGCTGACAGAGCATGCAAACTGAAAGGAACAAAACAAGCATAAAGAAGAGCAACGGATGGCGGAAAATTCCCCCGTCCGTTGCTTTTTTTGCGGATTTGATAATGAATTGTGACTTTGTTTCTTACATTTTTGTAATAATTCGTTCTGCCCTTCGTTTTTATGATATAATTCGGTAGAATTGCCATTTCTATCGAAATGATTACGGAGGTCGTTTTATGTTCAGAAAAAGCGCAGGAAAAGCGGTTTCGATATTGCTCGCTTGTGTACTTGTTTTTTCGTTGATCGGAATCGTTCCCGAAGGGAAGGGAATCACCGCAAAAGCGGAAGCACCCCAGATTCGAAGTGCGAAGATTGCGTGGGTGACGCCGGATTCTCCTTCGGATGGACAGGGCAACCGGCTGTTTCTGCGGAAGCACTCCGCTGATTCGTTCGTCAGCATGCAGTTCGAGATTGAAACTGTTCTGACGGGACAGGAGCCCCATGAGCCGGGGACTGTCCGGATTTTGTTCCCGAGGCAGATCTGGCACGAGCGGAGCTCGTACTATGACGGCGGTGAAGTTCAGTCTGCGGGATACGGCGGAATGACATTTTCCGTACCGAACGCCCCCAGCGAGAATTCCGCATGGCACTGGGAGGAAGCGGAGAACGGGCAGTATGCCATTATCAACGATGCGGCTATCAATGCCGCGGCACAGGTTTCATTCGAGTGTACGATCACCGGGATTGATGTCTCGAAGATTGTGGACATGAAGCCCAGCGATCCCCTGAAGGCCACGGTGGAGGTTACGACCCGCAGCGGCGTGAAGGACACCATGAGCACCCAGGAGCTGACGGCGGTCATCGACACCATGGAACATTTAAGCGACCCCGGTGCGGGCATGTCAGGCCAGGTGTATTCGACGCCGGAAAGTGTTCCTGCCGGCGTGAAGGAAAACCTGCCCGGTGGCCCGGAAACAGCCAACAAGTATGTGTTTGTGCGCTGGACTACCTGGCCGCTGTATGAAGGATCGCAGTACTTCAGCCTGGACATGGACGTGTGGGCCGGAGTGGCGGAAGGAAACGGGGTCTCGATCCCGGGCATCATCCTGGGCGAAGGCGGCGTCAGCGGCGGGACGGTCGGCACGGAGACCTCCGGGGAACAGGCTGGGGAGCACTACAGCCGACAGACGGTCCGCTACAACTATGATGGCAGGGGATGGAGCGACTACCGCGCCCGAGAAATCTGGGTGGCGTATCCCACGGACCGGATGCAGGACAACAAAACCTATACGATCCGCGCTGCATCGCAGTGGACGCTGACGGAGGCGGATCCGGCGGTGGGAAGCGATCCGAAGGAAGTCTCCCGGGCCGGGGCCACGGCGTCGGTGAACTATCTGCACGCGGGATGGGAGTATCCTGCGGGAACGTTCGGCGTGTACAAGTATTCGGGCTCACGGCCCAGCCATACGCACAACACCCCGGTGAAGGACCGGCCGGACGGGAGCACCAGCACCCAGGGCCACAAAAAGGACAAGACCTACGAGATGGCTGTCGGAGCGCTTAGAAACGGGAAGACCGTGACGCTGGATTTCGAGGTGCTGACCGTGGGATACGGCTATTCGTACACCGCGGGCCCGACGAGCGAGGTTCCGGACCTGCCGGAAGGCTGGGAACAGGACCCCTCCCATTACCTGAACTGGACCTACCGGATGGAGACCACAGATGATACGATCTCCGTGGCGAACATCAGCAACGGCGGGACACTCGGGGCGGGGGACTACCGCTTCGAAAGCGTTACCATCGCGGCGCCGGAGATGTTCTCCTACGGGCGCCAGACGTCGGATACGTACCAGCTCCCGGGCTCCGAATTCGGATACAAGCCGGACAGCAAACTGCCGAAACCGGACGTGGAAGTCTGGGTTGAGAGGAATAAGAGCGGGAGCTGGGAGCTGTACCAGACGGTGTCGCTCCGCAGCGGTACGAAGACGGTGACCTTCCCGGCGGAAGCGAACGTGACCGGTTACCGGACGGTGGTTGTGACAAATCAGGCTGCCTGCAAGCTGGCGGTGTGGCCTAAGGTGACGATCCTTCCGTCCGAGCATGTGCTGCAGCTGGCGGAAGAGCGCCTTCAGGGCTATACGAACGTCGTCCTGAAGAACGACGTACCGCGTGGCTGGAGGCCAACGACGACTACACAACCGAGAGCAGCGACAGCAGCCTGTCCACGCTGACGGAGGCCGGCTACAAGGTCTACGGATCCATGCCTTCGACCGGGGATTACACGTACACCAGAACTTCGAACGATCCGGTGAACCGCCGCGTCGTGGTGACGCTCTTTGCGGCAGTGTACGAGCAGGCCAACGTGACGGACGGAACCAAATACAACGAAGCGGTGGCGGCGGGCGCCGTCATCCCGGAGAACTCCGGGACATGGTATCTGCTTCTTCCGGAACACTTCGTACCGAACACTTCGACGATCCAGCTGCGGAGCGGCGACCGGGTTACCGACGTGAAGGTGACGGAAAACTTCCGAAACAGCGGACGGACCCTGGTGACGGTGAAGGCGACGCTGACGCCGGACCCCAAAAAATTGTCCAGCTATAATTCGCAGGCCAACAACTGCTGGGGGGACAAAATCCAGATCTCCATGGATATGTATGTGCCGTGGTCGGAATACAATAAAGTCAGGGATGGGTACGCGGTCTACCACGCGGCGTTTGAATCGGGCAACCCGGGCCGGCTGGGGAACCTGACGGATCAGAATTATTACCAGACCGTCGGGTATCCGGACGTATGGCCGGGTACCCCCAACACCTACCTCTACAGCATTTCCAACTCGCAGATCCGCGGATGGATGAGTGACCTGGACCCGGACAGCGATGAGGAACGGTTCGTGTACCTGCGCGTCTCGGAGAGCATACGGGACGCTGACC
>CADAHQ010000024.1:23308-26009 GCA_902787715.1 uncultured Lachnospiraceae bacterium | reverse complement strand
GGTTTACGTAGGTCTCCTGCTCCGTGAGAAGGCGGCTTAAGTCTGCCTTGGATACGTCAAATGCATCCGTCATGCCCATCTGCTTGAGCACGTCGTTCAGTTTGACGAAGTACTCCGCCTCGTATTTCGGGATCCCGATATTGACCTTGTCAATCTCCGCTGTCGCCAAAAGCTCCCGCAGAGCGCCCGGCTGCAGAGACTCCGCAAGCTGCGCGACGCTCACGCCTTCTCTTGGCAGGAGAGCCACATAGGAGAACTCGCCTCCCTTGTACTTCTTGACAAAGCCGGTGGCAAGATCACTGTGCAGGAAGCCGCAGAGAAACTCGCCGAACATCATGTCGACATTTTCCGTCGTGCCGTTCTCCTTGATAAAGGTGTAATCCTTCTGTGTGCGGTCCTCTGAAAATTCTTCCTCCCACTTGGCGTCAAATGCGATGGCGTTTAGTAAGAACATGACCGCCTGCGGGTCCAGCTCATCGATCAGTTTCTCAATCATGTCCTTTGTATTTGTCTTAACCCAGCCGTTTATGGCGTCGACAGTTTCCTTCGTAAACGGCGCCGAATAAACCGCAGACCGGTAATACCGGGCGCAGGTGTTCAGAAAATCCTTCGGAACACTCGATTCGAAGGTGTTCTTAATCCAAATGGAATTTGCGTTGGTAAACGTCGCTCCCTCGTCACCGCCGCCCGTGAGCTTCGAAACCCACGCGGAGAGGTACGCATTTCGCTCCTCCTCCGAAAGCCCCAACATCGCATCCATCTGGGCAAGCGTGTCGCCGTCGGCGCCGTTTGCGAGCATGCAAAGCGCCGTGTAAACAGAAAACGGCGAAACCATTCTTGTCCCCTCCGCAGGGAGCCCCGCAAACAACTTGCAGGCAAATGCCTCATACGTCGTCCGCATGGCTTCGTCCATCGACTTTCCGTTGGGTGCCGCAGCGGAGGACAGCGCCGCGGTCAACTCCTTCGCTCCGTTCCTCCAGTCGGGTTCCGTTGTCGGTTTCGCAGGATCCTGACGATTCCCGGGCTCTGTGAGCACAGGAGCAACCGTCGCGGTAACCGCATAGCCGGTCGGTGTCGTTCCGACTCTTCCTCCTCCCGCAACCTTCCACACAATCACCCCTACCACACAAACTGCCGCTGCCGCCGCAATCTTCGGAAGCAACCGTCTACGGCGTGCTTTTTTCGCGGTTGTCTCCGCCTCATATTGCTCTGTCTTTCGCCAGATATTATCCGTCACTTCTTTATGATCTCTCATGATAACCCTCCTTGTTCATCTCCGCCCGCAGCGCGTCCCTGGCCCGCTCTGTCAGGTGGTTTACGCTGTGCACGGACTTCCCCATGACACCTGCTGCTTCCTTCGCGGACATGGACTCAAAATACCGAAGCCAAAGGATTCTGCGGTACTCCGGACGCAGGCGCACAAGGCACCGGTGGAGTGCCTGTTTCTCCTCATCGGCGAAGAAATCCCGCGCTGCATCCTGCTCCGACTCCGCAAGTTTTGTCATATCCTCGGGCGGTACGGTCACGGTTCTGCGGTTTTTGCGGAGGAATTTGCCGGTCACATTGCGTCCGATGGCGTACAGCCAGGTCTTGAAGGAGGATTGACCGGTAAATTCGGGCTTCCTTGTCGTCAAGACCACGAAGGTCTCCTCCGCCATGTCTTCTGCGTCATGCAGGTTGTTCAACCATGTATTCAAAAAGAGAACGAGGCCGTCATAGTATACATCGACCAGCTCCGTTATTCCTTCCCGATCGCCCTCTAAAAAACGGTGGTAGCTACTTGCACCGTTATCCATACGCTCACCTCCTTCTACCCATTAGTACCGCGCCCACGCGGAAAATCGCCGGAGTTTTGAAACAAAGGGGTAAAAAATCTCACAACCGTCTGCCCGGAAACAAAGCAAGGGTTCCCGCCTCATGGATCGGTACCCCAAGCAGGATACCGCATCCGGGTGGAAACCCTTTCTTCCTCCGTCATCTCTTATCGGTGGAATTTCGACAGGAACAGCCATGCCTGCTCGCAGGTGTGCTGTCTGCATTCATGCCCCTGTCCGCTGATGCTGCCGAAGACCGTGCGGCACACGCCGTCCTCGCTGTCGAAATAATGAAGCGTCAGGTTGCTGTCTCGTGTCTTGTCGTAAATGACCTCAATGCGGTCGCCGTCGATGCCCCAGATCTTGTTGGACCAGTTCTCGCGGTCCTCAAACGTGACATTGTACTTTGTCTTAAGATGGTTAATTCCGAAGACATAGCGGTTTCTGTCCCAGCATTTTTCGGCCTGGAACGGAAGCTCCGGCAGAGGCGTAATCTCGCCGCCGGTGTAGAAAATCGGAACCTGCGTATCGCGGTTGATCTCGCAGGGTGCCGGCTTTCCGTAGGAATTGAGACCGACTTCGAAGGTCGCATCCATCGGCGCAAGTCCCGCGAACACCGTCGGGTATTCCTGGCAGAGGTCCCAGGATTTGCAGCCGCCCATGGAGAAGCCGCTCGCGTAGATTCTGGTGCGGTCGATGTTGTAGCGCGCCGCAAGGCGGTCGATTAAGGCCACCATCTCGGTTGCCGTGCTGTTTAAGTGGTTCTCGATGGCAACCAGCAGGAAGTTGTAGCGATTTGCAATTTTATACCAGCCGGAGACGTTGGAAATATACATCGCCGAATCCCCGCCGCCGTGAAAGGCGAGAAGCATCGGCACCGGCCCGTT
>CADAHQ010000024.1:0-23300 GCA_902787715.1 uncultured Lachnospiraceae bacterium | reverse complement strand
ACCTCGAAACGCTCCTCGCGAACCATGCCCATCTCCGAAAGCACAGGCTCGTTCTCGAGGTTTCCGCACCAGCGGCGGAATCTGCGAACAAATGTGTCGAACTCAAAGCCGTAGTCCGCGCGGTCGCGCACCAGCAGATGGTCGCACCCCTCGGACAATGCCTTATTCACATCGTTTCCGTTCCCCACAGACACCACCGGGATGTCCGATCTGCCGGGCGCCGGAACAAAGGAGAGGCGCTCCAAGGTGCACACGGCAGGCGTAATCTCGCCGGGGCCCCACAAAAACTCGCCGTTCACGGTCGTGAGCAAGTTCTTCGCGATGTAATCTGCGGATGCGCCGAAGCCGTACAGGAACGTACGGAAGATGGCGCCGCGGATAAAGAACCCCGCCGGCTCCCCCGTGAAACGATTGCGCATCGTCACACATCCGTCCGTAAAATACTGGTGAATCTTCGAGTTCGCAATCAACTCCTGGAACAGCGTCACATCCGCGCCGGCCCAGCCGTCCGCAGCCTTCGGATACACGAAGACAACGCTTCCGGCGTAGCGGCTTGCAATCTGCGCAAGCCCGCTCTCTTTCGCCCAGGCAACCGCCGCCTCCGGCGTTCTCTCGCTCTCCTCAAACACGAGAAGATACGGCGCCTCGAAGCCGTAGTTGATGATGTCCGCCGGCAGGTCACAATCCGGCACGAAGACCTTCACGCGAAAGGTGTCGAACATATCGGCGCACCAGAATTTGCCGCCATTTACCGCCGTAATCTGCGGCAATTGTGTCATAGCCATGGAATATTCCTCCTTTATACGCTCAGATTCATAAAAAACACTCGGGAGACATCAGTCCCCCGGGTGTCGTTACTGATTTCTGTTTGCTGTTCGGCTGACGCCGTTTTCTTATTACTTGAGCAGTCCGCCGAGCAGTCCGGTCACTGCGTCGAGAGGAGAGCTGTCCTTCTTCTCTTCCTTCTTGCTCTCGGTTTTCTTCTTTCCGTCGGTCTTTTTCTTGCTGTCTGTCTTCTTCTTGCTGTCGGTCTTTTTCTTGCCGTCGTCCTTCTTGCTGTCGGTCTTCTTGCCGGATGCAGGCTTCTTTGCTGCGGGCTTCTTCGGCTTCGGCTTCGGCTTTTCCTCCTCTTCTTCCTCCTCTTCCTCGTCGTCATCGTTCGAAGAAACGAGGCTGAACAAACCGGATGCGAGGCTTCCGATATTCACGCTGCCGAGCAACCCGCCGAGGAGCGCTGCCGTACCGGACGGCTTCTCTTCCTCCTTGCCGCCTCCGAGCAGTCCGCCCAGAAGAGGCGCTGCCGCCGAAAGGATTCCGTTGGTCTTTGCCTTACTTACACCGGTCTCCTTGGAAATACGCTCTTAACCTGCGTCTGGGTAGCTCCCGACGTGCCGCTGATACTCTTGATGTTTGCAGTCGTAAGCAACGATTTTGTAATGTCTTTGATATCCATTTTATACGCTCCTTCTCTGGGATTCTGAATTTGCCGGAAATGCCGTCGGCAAATACTCCTCTTTTCGGTTTTTATACTACTATTTTTATGCATAAAAGTCAACAAATTCACTTTATCTTATTGCAATGGATTTGCCTTTTTGCTATAATCGAGTTATCCGGTGTGAGTACCATATGTTGTATTGACATCGTGTCCCGCACCAAATACAAGTATATAAGGAGAATAGGACATGGCAGAGAAGAAAGAACATACCATTGTTGACGTTTCTTCCGAAGAGAAGAAGACTGCTAAGAAGGCTTCCACCGCTGCTCGTAAGAAGGTTACCGAAGACGGCAAGACGGTTGTGGAAGTTACCCCCGCCGGTAGCGCGACCGGTTATCGTATCGGTGCGATCATCCTCTGGGTGCTTGCAATCACCTGCGAAGTAATCGGCATTTTGACGCTGTTCGGCAAGATTAACATCACCTTCATTCCGACGCTTGCATGGATTATCGGTCTTTTGGTTATCGACCTTATCTGCGTAATCATTGGTGCTCAGCTCTGGAAGAAGTCCAACAAGATTGATCCCGCATCGAAGGCAAACAAAGTTAAATTCTGGCTTTGGAACAACCTCGGCCTGATCGTTTGCATCGTTGCTTTCCTTCCGTTCATCATCATGATTGCGAAGGACAACAAGACTCTCGACAAGAAGACGAAGACTATCGCACTCGTTGCAGCTATCGTTGCTCTTCTGATCGGCGGCCTCTGCGCTTACGATTGGAACCCTATCAGCCAGGAAGAGAAGGACGCTGCTGTTGCAGCCGTTGAAGGCGAAGTTTACTGGACGACGTTCGGTAAGGTTTACCACACCCACGAGGATTGCGGTTCCCTGAACAACAGCGATACCCTTTACAAGGGCACCGCTAAGGATGCCATCGAGAATGGCCGCACCCGCATCTGCTCCTTCTGCGCTAAGAAGGACGGCATTGATACTTCGAACATGTTGACCGACGGCAACGAGGAAGCTGCCAAGTCGGAAGAATAACGGAGTAACAATCCGTACCGGATTCAACTGAATCAGCAAAATCACAGGCTGCCGTATTCCGAGGTCAAGCGTCCTCCTGAATACGACAGCCTGTACTCTAGAAAGGCGATTGTATCGCCGCCCTGGGAATCTCCCGCGAGATCGGCACTCGCAAAAAAACGACCGCGATTTCAAAATTGTCGTTGTCGTTTTTTTGCTCGTGCGTTTGGGCGGCGAAGAACATCGCCGCCCAAACCTCAGAATATGAAAAGCGCCTTTGATTTGCGAACCACGGTTTCGCATCAAAGGCGTTTTCTATTCTTTCGATCTCGCGAGTTTTTCACCTTAATAGATCGACATATTTCCGCACAAAACATCCTTCATCACCCCCACGACTTCTCGGGTCAGGTTGTGCGGAAGGTATTCCTTCGTGGACGTTGCGGGAACACCGCAGTAATGGCGGTAGCCGCAGCGGTAGGCGATGCCGAGGGCACGGTACATGTGGAAGTTGTTGGTGACAATCCCAACCCTGGTTTCTTCCGACGGCAGCAACGCCATACTGTACTTAAGATTCTCCGACGTGTCCGTGGAGCGGTCCTCAAGGATGATGCGGAATGCGTCAATCCCGTGGGCCACAAGCCAGTCACGCATGCATTCTGCCTCCGAGACAGGCTCGTTAACGCCCTTTCCGCCGGAGACAATGCAGATCACCTTCGGATGTTCGCGAAGATACTGCTCCGCGGTCTCCAGCCGGTACAAAAGCACCCGGCTCGGGCCGTCGTCGCGCACCTGCGCGCCAAGCACAATCAGGTAGTCAACCTCTTCGCTCTCCGTCTGAAACTTCGAAGTGATGCGCAAAAGAAGCGATACATACACGCCGATGCCAAGGGCAACCAGCGTAACCACCACATACCGGAGCCACTTCGGAACATGACCCCACAGCCGGAAGTAAGCCGCCGGCGCGAGCAGAATTAAAACAGCGCCAAGCAGAAACCATATCCGGTAAAACGTATTGCCGGCGCCCGCCAGCCGCACGAAGAAGCCGTAGCGGATGCTGATTGCGCCGAGCGTCACATACAAAACAATTCGAATCCAGGTCCAAACCATAATTTTCTCCCCCATTTGCCGGGAATCCGGGCTATGCGAGCAGTTTTGCCAGCGCAAGCGCCAGCTCCCGCTTCGGCGCCGTCACACTGCCCTGCACCGAATTCTTCGGGCCGCCGCCCTTGGCTGCGAAGCGTTCGCGGAGCATCTGCAGCCACATGCTCACGTCACCGTTGTCCTGCTCAATCTGGTATCTCCACACGTCCTCGCCCACCGGGAGCAGCACGCACACAACGCCTGAATACACCTTTTTCATCTCATCGGTCACATACCGAAGAAGCGACGCGTCTGCCTTCTGCAAGAACAGAATGCCCGCGCCGTCAATCCGGCCGTCTGCAAGCCTCGGCCGTCCGTCCGCGGCGGTCATGGAAGCAATCTCCGTAAGCGCAAGGGCGCGGTCCTTCGCCACCAGCGCATACGCAAGCTCCCGCCGCTCCGCCTCGCGCTTCGCGACGGTCTCCGCAAGGTCCTCCGTCTTCACAGAGAGAAGCTGCGAAAGCTTCGTAAGAAGCGACAGCCGCTCCCCGTAGTCCTCCATCGCCCGCAGGCCGCACCGGTACGAAACCCGAACGCCGCCCTTGTAATTCTCCCAGCCGATCAGCTTAAAGCAGCCGACCTCGCCGGTGGAGCGCACGTGGGGCGCACAGCAGGCGCATAGATCCACATCCGCAATCTCCACAAGGCGCACCGCGCCGTCAATCTCTTTCTTGCTCCGATAGGACAGTCCGGCCAGCACATCCGCTGCCGGGTACCACGCATGCACCGCAAGGTTCCGCACAATCGCGCGGTTAGCCTCATCCTCCAGTTCCTGCAGCTGCGCCTCCGTAAGCTTCCCGTCGTAGTCCATCGTGGCCGTCCGCTCGCTTAAGTGGAAGCCGACGTTGTGATAGCCGTACCGGCTGTGCACAAGCCCCGAGAAAATATGCTCTCCCGTGTGCATCTGCATGTTGCGGAAGCGGAATTCCCAGTCGATGCGACCGTGCACAGACTCTCCCTCGACCAATCCATCCCCGCCGGTCGTACTCCCGCCTTCCCCGGCGGCACCACTGTCTCCGCCGGCCGGAAGCATCACCTTGTGCCGGATGGTATCCCCGGAAATCTGCACATCGACAACCGCAAGGCCGTTGATGGTTCCCCGGTCGGGGGACTGCCCGCCCTCCTCCGGAAAGAAGCACGTCTGCGAAAGTGTAACCCACACTGCGCCGTCGCCGGCTGCAGCAGTGTCAATCACCTCCGCGTCAAATTCCGTCCTGTACGCATCCTCGTCATACAACTTCCGAACCATGTGCCATCCGCCTCCTCTGTCCTAAGGGCTTGTCATTTCCGCTGCCGTTTCCCTTGCCGTTACCGCAGTGATAAAAAACAGGCATACCGAACGCCGTCGATATGCCTGCCGTACATTCGATTCTAAAGACGCAAATCAGTTTGCGAAGAAGGACTTGATAACGTTCCAGGTATCCTTCGACTCGTAGCCCAGTCTCCACGCTGAGCAGCCTGCCAGCTGGTTGTCCTTCATGATATTCAGGAAATGCTTGATTGCGTCCGCATCCTCCAACCAGATCTGCACAAGGCCGTCCGCGGTACGCATTGCAGCGTAGTTCAGGCCTGTCTTCTCGTCGACGGAGAATTTGCCGCCGTTGTTCTTTACGAAACTGCGCATTGCATCCATTCCGTCCGCGCTGCTGGTCAAAGTCTCTTTGCCGTCCTCATCGGTCTTCGAAACCCACTTGCGGGAGAAGAACGGAATGCCGAGGATAATCTGCGAAGCAGGAACCTTCTTAAGCATCTCGCTCACGCCGCCCTTGACGAAGGAAACCGACGCCGTGGGACCCGGTGTAGTGGAATTCTTGTGGTACTCATCGTAGCCCATGAAGATGATGTAATCGATGAAATCCTTCTGCTGGTCCAGCTTGTAGTACTCGTTCAACCGGTTCGGATAGTAGTTGTCCGTGGAGAGCGTCAGGTTCTTTCCGCGGCAAGCCACGTAAAGCTCACGCAGAAACTGCAGAAAATGCGGTGCCGAATCCTTCGTGATGTACTCGAAGTCGATATTGATACCGTCCGCGCCACAGGCGGTCACTTCGCGAACCAGGTTCGCAACCAGCGTATCGCGGTGCTCGGTGCTCTCCAAAACTTCGATGCCCGGAACACCTTCCTTGAAGTCGTCAACCAAAACCCAGACCTTCAGGCCCGCATTGTGCGCGGCGTTCACGTAGTCGGAACTTGCGAAAGAGGAAACCGAGCCGTCCACCGCCGAAACCTGAAGCCAGGTCGGGCAGATGACATTGAGGGACTCCGTGTTCTTAATCGCAGCCTTCAGCTCGCTTGCACCCTGCTTGGAGTAGATGCCGTGCCAAGCCATGCAGACCTTCTTGCCGAGGTACTGATGCTCGTACTGCGGCTCGGGAACATCGCCCGAAATAATGACATCGTCGTACGTCGTAGTATCCAGATTGCTGACATAGCCGATGACGCCGTCCTCAGTGACAACCTTCGTCCAGATGTTGCCGGAGAGCTCCTCCGCAAGAAGAATCGGGGTTCCCTTCGGGAGCTCCGCAATGATGGAGTAGGTCTCGTCACGGCCCGTGCGCATGATTGCGCCTTCCGGATTCTTAACTGTTGCACGGAGAACCTCGTGTCCCGCCTCAATCAGAAGGATACGATCCGGTGAAGTCGCCTCCGTAACCTTGATATGACCGAATTTCTTTACCATATCGGTGCAGAAATAGTTTACACCGCCGCTGGTGATCAGCTGCGGAACGGAGTCACTCATCGTCTCAGAGCCTTCCGTGTGTGTCGTTTCGCCGGGCTTGAACCCATAGCGTTTCTCGGCGTTCGTGAAGAACAGACGATTCTCTTTTGCATTCCAATAAAACCTGCCGTCCATCGAAGAAAGGATGGAGACCGGAACATAGAGCTTACCGTTCTTGACCAGGCCCTTCTCCTCACTCTGTACGGCATTGACCAGAATCAACGCCTCGTCGGTACCCAGGGAATAAACCTCCGAAAGGTTTGCCTTCTCGGTAGAAGGGCCTTTCGGTGCCTCGGTAACCGTTGTATTGTTCGTCTTCTTTTCCCCACAGCCGACCGTCAGGCAAGCCAGCATAACCGCCAGCAATATTGCCCCAAAGTTTCTCTTTAACATAGAAACCTCCCAGGAAATAAAATCTCAACGGTTATTGTATCACAAAAATTGCGGAAAGAAAACCCCGCATTACAAATCCTGTGTGAAGTGCGTCCCTGTATATTCCCCGCGGGGTTATTCTTCCGGCAGCCGAAACCCAAACGCGCGTCTCCGTGGCAGGAGGTGCGGAAAAACTTTCCGTTTCGAACAGGATGCTACACCGTGATATGTTACATACCTTCCCCCGTTCCGGGCCGCCTCCCGGAACGCCGATTCCCGCCGTTTCGGAGCCGCCGATGTGACTTTCGACATATAAAAGCATAGCTGAAACGCCTCGGAAAATCCATCGGCATACCGTACGAAAATCGCCCGTCCGATTTTACGTCAAACCCCGAAAAATGCAAGACTGCCTCTTTTGCAATATACTTTTTTCACAAATTGACACATTGACTTTTGTGCACTTTACCCTTATACTCTAGCTACATGCATAACATGCTGATTTTACTATACTATCGGCAGAGACTGCAAATACGCGCAAGCGGGAAAGGACGGTACGTCTTTCATGAAAGCATATCAATCGGATGACGGCGAGATTCGCTTCTACTTTGACCGGGAAGACATCGCCGTCCACAATCTTCAGTTCAGCGACCTGATCACCTCGTCGGCGAAGTCCAAGAAGCTGTTGGCCCAGCTTCTGCAGTACGCCCACGAGCACTTCGGTTTCAACCCGAGCGGCAACCACCTGACCATCGGTGCGATTCCTCTGGGGAAGGACCATCTGCTCTTAACGCTCTCCGACAAGGATGTGAGCGGAAAGCTTCCCGGCGGTCTTCACGCCGACGCTCTTCCGTTCCGGCAGGATTCCGATTCCGCGGACGATGCGGACTTCTGGGACGAGGAGGAGCCCCTCCTGTTCCCCGAGGACGCGACGGAAGTTCCCTCGGATGCCCTCTTAGCTGACATCTTCAGCCTTGCGGATTCCGATTCTTCTTCAGAGACCAGCAACAGCGAATCCGGCGGCGCGGACTCTGACAATGCAGAAAACAGCGCAGCGTCCGGCGACGGACAGAACAGCGCCGATAACACCGATACAACCGGAGACCCCTCGGAGGATTCCAAGGACGGAAACATCCGCTCCTTCCTGCAGTATATGCTGGGCTTCTTAAATGACGACAGCGATGTGACGGCCAATGCCGACGCAGCAGAGAATCTCCTTCAGGCACAGGACCCCGGTCGCGACGACCGCGACGAGGATCTCACTCCGGCCGAGGCAGCCGCAGAGCAGGCTGCAGCCCGGGAGCAGAAGCGTGCTGCGGCGAAAGACCGCGAGCGCACACGTGAGAAAATTGCAAAGAACACCCGGACAACCACCGGGATGTATAATTTTTCGAAACTTCAGAATCTGCTGGATTTTGCGGATGCCGCAGCACCGCTCTCCGTCGACAGTATTCTTCTGTACGACGACGTGGAGCACTGCTACCACCTCGGCCTCCAGCAAAAGGACGGCAACGCGGATGATTTCCGCCGCGCGGAGAGCCTGGCCGCCGAATTCGGTATGCGCGTCTCCGGCGTGACCTTCCGCTACTATCGCGAGCAATTCCCCTGCATCGCCGAACACGATGCGCTGGAGATGCTTCGAAGCCTGTGACGCTTGACAGCGCCGCGGAACTTCGTTATAATCAACCACGGTCACGGACGTGACCGCACTATCTTGACAGGAGGTTTACCAGAATGATCATCAATAAGGACATGAAGATCGGCGAGATCATTCGCTACGATATCGATGTTGTTCCGATTCTGATGGGTGCAGGAATGCACTGCGTAGGATGCCCGTCCGCGCAGGGCGAGTCCCTTGAGCAGGCTTGCATGGTGCACGGCATCGATGTGGACATGCTTTTGGAGGAGATCAACACATTTCTCGCTTCCAAGTAAGACGTGATATTTAGCGGACCGCGGCGAAATAGTAAAAAAAATTTACTTTTTCACTTGCATTCCGCGAAAATATGAAGTACACTGTATGCGGTGAGTGCGAAAGATGCACTCCGAAGATCTGGACAGGAGGATTTTACAATGGCATTTGTTATCAATGACGGTTGCGTTAAGTGCGGCGCTTGCGCCGGTGAGTGCCCTGTAGGCGCTATCAGCGAGGGTGAGGATAAGTACGAGATCGACGCGGATGCGTGCCTCGGCTGCGGTACCTGCGCTGCTACGTGCCCTACCGGTTCTATCGTAGAGGAGTAATTCCGGAAAGAACCCAAAGACAAAGGGGAGCTGCACATGCGGCTCCCCTTTCAGGTATTTTCCGCTTTTTCGACCACCCGGCCTTTTTTCTGCATACACTGCTTTCAGCCACTGTCCTGTCCCGCAGACACCCCCCTTGAGCAGGAGGTCCTATGCAACTCAAGAAATCCCGCCGAAACACTTGGATCTTTCTCGCTTTTCTCATTTTCGCGGGGATACTGCACCTTTTTGACCCGATTCCGGGGCGTCCCTTCGGCTCAACTCTCCTGTTCTGCACCTATTCCATGATCTACGCGGGCCTTATTCTGTGCTGGCTCCTCTCTCTTCCAATGCGGCTTCTGCCGTCCCAGTCGCGAATCTACATCTACACTTCCGCAGCTTTCATGCTCACATTTCTCGCGATTCGCGTCTTCCGTTACCGGATTGCCATTCCCGATGCTTTCTCCGAACGGTTCTGCTGGTACGCCTACTTTGTCCCGTTCATCTATATACCGACCTTTTTCCTGATGAGTGCCGTCCGTTTCTACCGCCGGAAAGCCGCCCACCCTGATGAGCGCTTTCTCGCCTACCCCTCGACGGCTCTCGTCATTTTGATTCTCACCAACGACCTGCATCATCTCGTCTTCGCGCCGAAGCCCGGCATGGAGGCGGAGTTCGGCGCCACGGGAACCTACAGCCGCGGCCCGATCTTCTACGCCGCATTCATCTGGTTCGGCATGACGGTCATCGCCTCGGTCATCTTCCTTCTGCTGGCATCCTGGCGTCTGCACGACCGTCGCCGCGCTGCCCGTCCCTTCTTCTATCTTCTGCTCTGGGCCGTCCTGATCATCACGGAGGACTGGCTTTCCTACAACGGCTACCGCGTCCTGTTCGAGCCGCCGGAGATTCACATTTTCTGCCTGCTCGGCATCTTCGAGGCCTGCATCCGCAACCGGTTGATGCCGTGCAACGAGAATTATCCCGGATTTTTCGCAAAAATGCAGATTCCCGCCGTGATCACGGACGGCAATTTCCAGCCGGTGTTCCGCACTGCAGTGCCGCTCACGGCCGACGCCGCGCAGATGCAGGAGTCCCTGCTTCACCCTGTCCATCCGAACCCCGACACGCTCTTAAACGGCCGCCCCATCGTCCCTGCGGGCTATGTCTTCTGGGAGACCGACGAAAGCACGCTCCGCCGCCTGCGCGACGATCTGGAGAGCGCGAACGAGACCATCGCCACGGAAAATGAGCTCCTCTATTACGAAAATGAACAGAAGAAGGAGCGTGCGCGCATCAGCACGAGAAACCGTCTGTATGCCCGCGCGGCTGCGGAGGTTTACCCTGCCCAGAAACGGATTGAGGCGATGCTTTCGGACGCCGTGCCGGGGACGCCTTCCTTCCGGGATATCATGGCGCGCACCTGCCTGTTAAACTCCTACGTAAAGCGGCGCGCAAATTTTGTCCTTCTCGCGGAGGAGCGGGATGTCATCACCGCGGAAGAGCTCTGCGCTGCCCTGCGGGAGTCCGCCCTGTGCCTCTCCTACTGCGGCATCGAGGCCACGGTCCTCTCCGACACCTCTGCGGACATCTCCTACGAGGAAGCCACCGCGCTTTTCGATACTTACGAACTCCTTGTGGAGGCGCTGATTCACCATGCGTCCTATCTCCTGACGGGCCTTTGTTCCGAGGCGCTTACCCTGGTTGCGGACCGCATCCCCGAAACGCTGCCGGAGACCCCGGCTCCCGTCACTGTAAATTCTTCCCCCGACGGCTACACGCTGGTGGTATTGCGGAAGGGAGGTGACGAAGCATGAGAGCATTTTCCGAGATTGCCCATCATACCGGCGGCATGCTTCTGCTTTTGAACGGCCTCCTGCTTTTGTTCGGCCAGCTGTACACCTGCCTTCGCTCCGTGCGAATGCGGCTGCTTGGCTACGGCATCGTTTTCCCTCTGATTCACTTCTTCCTCGGCTTCTCCATCTACACGCTGGTGCTGGACAGCGCCTACACGGCGTCCTACTGGGGATATCACCGCACATTTGCCGAGGCGGTGCTCTTCGCCGGGCGCGTGCCGTGGATTGTGTACCTGATGCTTGAACTGATTTCCGGCGCCCTGTTGTTCGTCTCGATGGGTCTGTTCCGCCATCACATCAAGTCCCACGTGATGCCGATCTCCATCAAATCCGCCCTGGACTACCTGCCCACCGGCATCGCCTTCGGTGACAACGTGGGCATCGTGCTTTCGAACCAGTGCATCAACGACGTAGCCCACAATCTCATCGGCGAGCCTCTCGTGGACGTCAAGCGTTTCCGGGCTTCCCTGGAAGAACACAGCGAGGATCATGGCGGCCGTAGGCTTGCGCGCACCGAGGACGGCTCCGTATGGCTTTTCGACCGCGCCGAGGTGTCCTTAGACGGCACCGATTACGAACAGATTACCGCATCCGACGTGACGGAGCTTGTGCACACCACCGACGAACTCGCAGAGAAGAACAAACGTCTCCGCGCCGTGACCGTCCGTATGAACGCCTTCCGCGTGCGCGAGAACGACCTCTTCATCTCCCGTGAGATTCTCACGGCCCGCACGACGGTGCACGACCACATGGGCAACATCCTGCTGCTCGGCCGCTACTACTTAGACCATCCGGAGAGCACCGACGAGGCGTCGCTTCTGCGCACCATGGAAGCCGCGAACCACTTCCTCGTGGGCGAGGTGGAGTCGCCTGACGACATCCGCGACCCGTACGACTACTCCATGAAGATGGCCCGAAGCATCGGCGTCAACGTCACTGTGAACGGCCCGATTCCGACCGAACCGATGCCCCGCGGAATCATGGGACAGCTGCTCGGCGAATGCGCCACCAACGCATACAAGCACGCCGAAGCCACCGAAGTTTTGCTGAACATCGAGCGGACCGAAACCGGCTACTGCTACACGGCGACCAACAACGGTCAGCCCCCGGCGGGACCGGTCTCCGAGACCGGCGGTCTGGCAAGTTTACGACGCATTACGGAAAGCGTCGGCGGCTCCATGACGATCACCTGCAGCCCGTTCTTCGTGCTGAAGCTCGTCCTGCCCGTAAAACCTTCGGAAAATTCTTCCGAAAAGGAATAAAAAAACGCGGTATTTGTCGAAAAACCCTCCATTCGGAGGGGCGACATTTTCGCTTTTGAATGATACAATATAGTCCGTACTGCAGGTGACGGGGATCCGTGCTGCGTACAGGGGGACCTTGGGAGGTGTGTGATGAAAGAAACCGTTAAAGTAGTCGTCGCGGATGACGAGATGATTTCGCGTGGCTACATGGAACTGTTCATCAAGCCCTCTCTGCGCTACGAAATCGTAGCGTCGCTGCCCTCCGCGCAGATGGTACTGGAATATTGCCGGGAGTCCGAACCTCCGGATTTGGTCATCATGGACATCATGATGAAATCCGGGACAGACGGTTTAACCGTCGCGGAAATGTTGAAGAGAGAGTTTCCGCAGGTAAAGATCATCCTCGCGACATCCTCCCTGGAGACCACCTGGTTGGACAAAGCGCGTATATGCGGCGTAGAGAGCTTCTGGTATAAAGCGTATGCCAGAATGTCACTCCTGGAGATTATGGATCGCACAATGGCAGGCGAATCCGTCTACGCCAACGAGGAAAAAGGAACCATGCTGGGTAAGCTGCCCGCGGCCGATTTGACTGGGCAACAGCGCAATGTGCTGCGGGAGCTGACCAGGGGTAGAAACAACCGTGAGATCGGAGAACGCCTCGGCATCGAGGAAACCACGGTGCGCTACCACCTGGACGAGATCATGCGGAAGACGGACATTCACTCCCGCGTGGAGCTCGCCGTCAAGGCTGCCAAGGCCGGCATCGTCGTAAGCGACGAGGACCGCCTGCAGGGCGACACCAACTGACACCCCGGCAAGCAAACCAACAAAACCAAACACAAGCCTTCGGGCATCAAAAAAGGACGTCTGCGGACGTCCTTCTTTTTGTGCATTTTCCGAATGCTCCGGTCGTGCATTGCCGCATCAGTCTCCGTTGTTTCCGAGGGAGATGGAATCGCCGCGGCCGTGCTCGAGGTTGGTGAACTTCGTCAGCTCTCCAATCCACGCGAGCTTGATGGTTCCGGTGGAACCGTTACGCTGCTTGCCGATGATCACTTCCGTGATGCCCGGCTCCTTGCATTTTTCTTTGGTATAGTATTCGTCGCGGTACAAGAACATTACCACGTCGGCATCCTGCTCGATGGCGCCGGATTCGCGGAGATCCGACAGCATGGGGCGCTTGTTGTCGCGGGACTCCAACTGACGCGACAGCTGGGAAAGCGCGATGACAGGGCAGGAGAGCTCACGGGCGAGGGCCTTTAAGGCACGGCTTATCTCCGAAACCTCGTTCTGGCGCGACTCGCTACTGCGGCCGCCCTTATTCTCCATCAACTGCAGGTAGTCGATAACGATGAGACGTATATTATGCTCCAGCTTAAGCTTGCGGCACTTCGAGCGAAGCTCCTGCACGCTGATACCCGGCGTATCGTCGATATACAGCGGCGCCTCGCCGACGCGCCTCGAGGAAAATCCTAAATCCGCCCAATCCTTGTCCTCCAGATTTCCGGTACGGATCTTCTGGAGCGAAACGCCGGAGTCCAGTGCGAGCAGACGGTTGCTGAGCTGCACCTTGCTCATTTCGAGGCTGAACACAGCCGTGGGAATCAGCTTCTTCACGGCGATATATTGTACCAGGTTCAAGGCAAATGCAGTCTTTCCCATGGAGGGACGGGCTCCTAAAAGAATCAAGTCGGAGTCCTGCAAACCGGCCGTCAGATAATCCAGATCCGAGAATCCGGTGGGAACACCGGTGACATTGCCCTTGCTCTTTGCAGCCTGCTCAATATTGTTGAGGGACTGCACCACAATCTCGCTGATGGTGGAAATCTGCGACGTCTGGTTCTCCTGGAACAGACGGAACAGCTGGGTCTCCGCCTTCGCAAACAGCTCGTCGGTGGCCTCGTTGCCGCGATAGCACTCCGCAGAGAGCTCCTCGCTGGTGCGGATGAAGCGGCGCAGGCGCGACTTGTCACGCACGATATCGGCGTAGAAGCGCACATTTGCCGAGGTAGGCACGCCGAGCATCAGCTCCGCGATATAATCCAGAGAACACAACTCCTCGGCGACCTGGCGGCCCCGCAGACTGTTCTGCACCGTCACCTCGTCCGTCTCCACGCCCTTTTCGTTGAGCTCCTGCAGCACCTCGAAATAGATTCCGAGCGTGTTGTCGTAGAAATCATCCGGCTTGAGCATTCCGGACACCGTGCTGATGGCTTCCTTGTCTAAAAGCATCGAACCGATAACGGAGCGCTCCGCCTCCGCATTATGGGGCATCACCCTCTTGATAGCATCCTCTTCCATCGTCTTCTCCGTACGATTTATTTTACGCCCTCTACGCGAACCTCAAGCTCCGCCGTAACCTGCGGGTGAAGCTTGACCGCTGCATGTACAACGCCCTCGTTCTTGATTGCGACGGGCAGTGTAATCTTCTTCTTATCGATGTCAAGTCCGAGCTGCTCCTTGATGGCCTCGCCGACTTCCTTCACGGAAACCGAGCCGAACACGCGGCCGTTCTCGCCGATCTTGATCGGAACGCGCACGCTGTGGCCGTCAATCTTCGTGGCAAGCTCCTTCGCCGCCGCCAAAACCTCAGCCTCGTGCTTCGCCTCCGCAGCCTTCTGCAGCTTCAGATCGTTCAGATTCTTCGGCGTCGCCTCAACTCCCAGCTTCTTGGGGAACAGAAAGTTGCGCGCGTAACCGTCGCTGGCCTTCACAACCTGCCCCTTCTTGCCGAGAGCCTTTACATCCTGCAGCAATATTACATCCATGGTAATTACCTCCGTTATCTCACTTTAATTCGCCGCTCTGCAGCATCGAGAGCAGCACATCCTTCACCTTCTGTTTCGCCTCGGCGATGGAAACGCCGCCGAGCTGTGCACCGGCAACCGTCATGTGACCGCCGCCGCCGAGCTTCTCCATAACAACCTGCACGTTCAGCTCATCGATGGAGCGCGCGCTGATGTACACCAGATCCTGGAACCTGGTAAACACGAAGGAAGCCTTCACGCCGTTGATCTCCATCAGCTCGTTCGCCACCTGTGCCGCCAGCACGTTGGGGGATTCCACGCCCTCACCGCTGCATTCGGCAAATGCATAGTCGTTTAAGTACATCTCCATCCCGGCAATCGCGCGTGCCTTCTCGAGGTACTCCTCCTTGTCGGAGCGGAACGCCTTGCGGATGCGCGTAACCTCCGCGCCGTTTCTACGCAGGTACGCCGCCGCCTCAAAGGTGCGCACACCGGTCTTGGTGAGGAAGTTGTTCGTATCAATCATAATGCCCGCGTACATCGCCTCCGCCTCAATCGGGCGAAGCTTCAAGCCGTCGCCGATGTACTGCAGAATCTCCGCAACAAGCTCACACGCAGAAGACGCGTAGGGCTCGACGTAGGAAAGCGCAGCGTCGTCCACGGAGTCCGTCGTCTTGCGATGGTGGTCAAGCACGATGACCTGCTTGATGATATCATACAGCTCCGGGCACTCCGTAAAGCTGGGCCGGTTGACGTCCACGATGACGAGAAGGTCGTCCTCCTTCGCCAGCTCTCTCGCGCGAAATGCGCTGATAAACATCGAGGACTCGTACTCCGGATTGCCCAGGAAGTTGTTCACCGTAGGGCGAATCGGAGCTCCGACCTCGTTGAGGACAATATACGCATTCTTATTGCAATGCTTGACAATGCGGTATACGCCGATGGCCGCGCCGATGGCGTCCATATCGGGGTTCGTATGCCCCATGATGAAGACGCTGTCTTTCGACTCCACAAGCTCGCGGAGGGCATGCGCCTTAACACGCGCCTTAACACGCGTATTCTTCTCAATCGACTCGCTGCGGCCGCCGAAATACGAAATCATCTCGCCGTCCTTGACAACGGCCTGGTCACCGCCTCGACCAAGTGCAAGGTCCATCGCGGCGCGGGCGCTCTCATAGCCGTCCTCGTAATTCTTTCCGTTGACGCCCAGACCGATACTGATGGTCACGCCGACCTCGCTGGACCCGCCGATATTCACAGAGCGAACGTCGTAGAGCAGGGAGAATTTGTCCTGCTGGATCCACGGAAGATAGCGGTTTTGGAAGATGAAGAAGTATTTGTCTTTCTCCAGCTTCCGGATGACCGCGTCGATATTCTGCATGTATTTGGTAATCTTTCGGTCGATCAGGGCCGTCAGAAGCGACCGCTTGACCTCCTCGAAGGACTCCAGAACTTCCTCGTAGTTATCGATATACAGAAGGCCGAAGATAAGCCGGCTGTCGTAGTTCTCCTGCCGCAGGCCCGTCACCTCGGTCTCATCGAAGAGATAGACCGAAATCGTCTTCTGCAGTTTCACCGACGTCGCCTTCGAGATGAACCGCAGCTGCCCCTCGAACTCCTGAGAATCCTGCGATTTCATCAAAATCTTATAGTTTCTTCCGTTCATCTTGGCGCGGTACTCACGCTCCTCCGCATCATGCTTCGGAAGCGAATACGCCTTGACGTTTGGAATCATCTCGCGAAATGCAACCCCCACGGTGCTCTTTCCGCACGCCTCGTCAAATGCATGATTTCTCCACAGGATAACTCCCTCCGCATCCAGCACGGCGTACGGAAGCTCGAGGTCGTTTAACAGTCTCGTCTGCATGTCGCCGTAATCCATGGAGAAATTGATGTAATCCTTCAGGATGCTCTTCCTGCGCACAAGATACATCACCAGCGTCGCCGCAAAGTAAAGAATCGTCGCAATCAGCACCGTAATCGCGGCTTTTTCGCTGAAAAACAACAGTGTCGCAGCAATAATAAGCCACCACACGGTAAGGAACAGCGGCCACATCATGTACGGAATCAATTTTCCTCTGGCGTTTCTTTTCATGTCGTCATCTCCGTGAAGAATATACACAGTTATATTAGCACATTTCCCCCACAATATCAACAAAACAAAAAGGCTGCCGGAATCGGCAGCCTTGAAAATTTCTTACTCTACGGTGTAAGGCATAAGAGCGATGTGGCGAGCTCTCTTGACCGAAGTCGTGAGAAGACGCTGATGCTTTGCGCAGGTACCGGTGATTCTTCTGGGAAGAATCTTGCCGCGCTCGGAGATGAATCTCGAAAGCACCTTGGTATCTCTGTAGAGGGTAAAAGGATCAATCGTCTCTGTGCAGAATACGCAAACCTTCTTCTTTCTGCGGATGACTCTCTTTCTCGGAGCTTCGCTCTTGTCACCCTTTTCGGTTCTATTAAAAGCCATGGTTGTAACCTCCTGTTCGATTGCGTCAGGCAACGGAAAATGCCTGTCGTGCCATTAACATCAGATAAACGGCAAATCTTCCTCGATCCCGTCTGCGATGTCCACAAAACCGCTGCCTGCGTCGGCTGCGTTGGGTCTGGGCTGCGACGGAGCGCTACTGCCTGCGGCTGCAGCATTCTTGCTCTCCGCAAACTCCTGCTCGTCGACAAGCACCTGCCAGGAGTAAACCTTCTGGCCGTCCTTGTTTGTGTAGTTATCGCTCTGAATCCGTCCGGTGATCAAAAGCTTTGTGCCCTGACGGAAATACTTCTCTGCAAATTCAGCGCTCTTTCCGAACACCGTGCAGTTGAAGAAATCCGCATCCGGCTCTCCGTCTCTCTTAAATCTGCGGTCCACGGCCAGCGTGTATCTGCACACCTGGGTGCCGTTTCCGCTTCTCATCTCAGGGTCTCTCGTAAGACGACCCATCAGGATAATCTTGTTCATAAAAGGATTTCCTCCTTACTCCTCTTCGCGTTTAACGCAAAGGAACCGAAGAACGTTGTCCATAATACGAACGCGATGCTCGATCTCGGCCGGAGCCGTGGTCTCTGCTTCGAACTGAATGAAGTAATAGAAACCCTCGTTCATCTTCTCGATTTCGTACGCCAGACGCTTCTTGCTGCCGTCGACAACATCGGTGATAACGCCGCCGAATCTCTCAATGAGAGCCTTCGCCTTGCCGAGGACTTCTTCTCTGGCTTCGTCTTCGATTCTCGCATTCACAACTAACGCTAATTCGTACTTCTTCATAGTTGCGTGCACCTCCTTTTGGTCTCTGGCCCTTGCCAAAAAGCAAGAGCAAGGAAAATTGTGTAACATATCACGGATTTGCATTTTACCATAGCTTCTGTCAAAAATCAAGCATGAACTTCAACAAATTTCCGCGCTCTGTTTCTCTGTTTTCGGGCGTTTCCGCGGATTTCTCGAAAAATCCTTCGTCACATTGTCGGTTTCCCACCCTCATTTTTGTCACAATCGCCGGAAAATGCCTCATTCCCCGCCGTTTCCGCCGCCTTCGATGCTCTCCGCACCCAGTGCAGCCTCCGCCGCTTCCGCGTCGCTTCTGCTTCCGACGCTCTCCGCGCCCGTCTCAGCGCTGTCCGCCTTCTTCGCAAGCTCGAGCGGCTTGTACACCACGCCGTCCCTCATCAGCTGCCGCAGATTCTTCTCCGCCAGCTTCCGCGGAATCATGATCATGCGGCCGCATTTTTTGCACAGCAACCGAAAATCCATCCCCACGCGCTGCACTTCCCACTCATTGCCGCCGCAGGGATGCCCCTTCTTCATCCGGAGCACATCACCCAGTCGAATGTCCATCACAAACCTCCATCCGGCGCCGTCCGCTGCCACACATCCGTGGCCGCCCATGGCCGCATTTCCGCCACACGTCCCGTGGCCTGCCGCGCCGCTTCCGCAACACATCATAGCACACAAGCGCCTTGCTCCGCAAGCCTTGGGAACACGAATGCCCGGACAAAAAGCCCGGGCATTGCAGTCTCTTGTAAAACATTTGGATAGTGAAAACCATTACAGCGACTTAGCTTAATCCTCCTGAATGGTTCCCAACAGAATCAGAAGATTCTTTTCCTGCTCCTTGACCTGCTGTGTTGTTCCGAAAAGATCGACAAACCATACATTGTTCTTTTCGTCGATTGAAACACAGAGGACTTCCTGTACTTCCTTACCTTCGCGAGGATATGTCATGGTCGCTTTCCAGAAAGTCAGTTTCCCCTTTATCTCCTCCGGGGTCGAAACCGTTGTGTCATCAGCCGAAAGCGCCTTTATGACACCCTCGAGATATTCTTTTGCAGTACTGTTGCCGACCTTAAAGTAATGCTCGATAACATATTGGCCGAATTTGTCGTCATCATAGTAGAGATAAACGCCGCGTTCGGCTTTTTCTCCTTCCGGATTGATATCCTTGCCCAGGGATGCCTTTACAGCGGTTCCGTCCGGGAACGTCTCGGTCCAGAGAACATATTTCCCTTTCACATCATCACTCTGTTGCAAGCTGAGCGCACAGGACTGCAGCAGCTCCTTTGTTTCCGTATCAAGGGAAGCTCCCTTGTAGATTCCGAAAACAACGTAGGCGCCAAGACCTTCTTTCTTGTCATAGACCATCATAAAACCGTCACCCTTGGAAACCGTTCCGGCATCCTTGACGAATTCCATGTTTGAAAGAAGGCACCAGATGCCGGCAGCACCGTTAATGCTGTCATAAAGCTTTGCATCTGCATTTTCCGGAACCGTATAGCTCTGAAGGTGGAGCATATCCTTAACGGCATCCTTTTTTTCGGGCGTATTCATGATTGTTATCACATCTGACGCCCCATAGAGCAATATCCCTTCACAAGTGTTCACCTCGCAGGTGTACAACAGGTAGTCTGCTGTTTCCGCGGTGATATCACTCGCAGTTTCGCTGACTGTAGCCGTTTCCGGAAGGTTCATCTCCATCGGCATGGTGCCGTGTTTGTAGGCCTTCACCGGAGGCAAACCGACAACCGGAGGGGCAGACGGAGTAGCCGCTTCCGTCACACTGACCGGAGCGGAATCGTCCTTCTTCTCTTTCTCATCCTGTTTCCCACAGGCGGAGAACAATCCGCATACGAAAACAATTAACGTAAAAAGCCAAAAGACTTTTTGTAATTTCTTCACTTAGAGTCTCCCTTGTGCCTGCCGGACATTGCGCTTTCCACCTTGCCGCAACAATGTCCGACAGACATCTCTGTTTTTTATTTACTTGTAGCTGACATGCTCATAAATACGAAGAACAATCGTAGGCACCAGGTTCACAATCTTGTCGTTGAAGAACTGTCCTTCTACACGATCTTTGAACTTCTCAATTGCCTTGTCGTAATCCCCGAACGGATCCGTCTCGGCATTTGCTCCGAGTTCTTCTCTGAGTTTCTTCTCGGTGTCTTTAAACAAGCTCACCAAATTGCTTGCAATTTCTTCATCGATTCCGGCTTCCGACAGCTTTTCCAGCACCTGTCCGAGGGCTATGCCATCAAGCTGGCTAAGCGCCTTGTCCATCATGTATTTCGTGCCCTCTTTGAAAAGCCACTCTTCGAGAGTATCGTATTTCGCCTGGTTCCGCAGAATCTCTGCAGCCTTGTCAAGATAGTGAGCTCCCTTTACAATAACACCAACCGCCGGACAGTAGACACTGACCGCGTCAACGCCCAATTCGCCGACCCAATCCACGATGGTAAATGCCGTGTTCAAAGCGACCTCCACGTTATTTGTGCAGGAAGTAAGAACATCGTATTCTATATGCTCCCAAACGCCTTCCTTCGTTCCGAGGGCTCGCAATTCCCACTTTCGGTTTTTGTATTCCATCAGGAGGACTGTGCTGACAAACGTGGTTGTTTTGCGTGTATTATCCTTGTCCTTAGTCCGAACAACATAGTACACGGTGTCGCTTATCTTTTCCCAATCGTCTTTGGATTCGTACTCCTTGTAGAAAAGGTCATCATCAATAGCCGCATCTCCGTAGACGGCCTCAAGATCTTCCTTCACCTGGTTGAATGCCTTCGGCCACCAAACCGCATACAGCACCAGTTTTTCGCCCGCCTTGCCTGTTACCTTATTGATTTCTCCTCTCGGGAACTCAGGATAATAAACAAATTGGTCATTCTGGTTCACAGTGGACCATCCCTTGAAGTCAAAGCCGGAGCGCGTAGGCTCTTTTGTTGACAATGTCACTTCTCCCGGAGCGCACTTAACTTCACCGGGACCTCCCGTACCACCGTTATCGATATAATCGATAGTAAAGACAGTGGCAGAGGCGGGGAGCGGCGTGTATGTCGAAAGAAGATCCAAATCCTCCGTCACGGTAATCTTCCCGGTTGTTCCATACTTAGGACTATCCGTATAGGAGTAACCCGTAGTCCAGCCAGTGAACTTGAAGCCCGGGATGTTTTCCGCTGCAGGGAAAGACGGGATGTCAATCGTTGCACCAACTGTGGTATCTATTCGGCCCCATTCCTTTCCGGAAAAGCCATCCTTAAAAACAACCGTGCATGCTTCCGGCTCCCAGATTGCGTACAAACGAATATCTCCTAACGGAACCGTATACTTCGAATCGTATTTGTAAGTTCTTTCGCCAGGCGTAATTCCCCAGCCGCTCAGGAAATAACCCTCGGGCTTACCGAATACTTTTTCGTAATCCTTAAGATTAATCTCCGTTCCGGGCGCTTTGTTTACGTTATATGATGTAAAGTTTTTGTCTGTTTTGCCATTGCAATCCAATATGAAGGTGTACTTCGAGCCCCATACAGCATACAGTACCACCTCTCCTGTTATTGTCAGGTGAGGCGGGCATATAATCAGACTGTCGGCATAAGCCACCGGTTCGCCATCCGGAAGAAGACTCCATCCACGGAAATAGCTGTTAGGTCTGGTGGGCACTTCCGTTGCAGTTCTACCGATACCCGTTGCGGTATCACCATACGTCGCTGCCGTCGGTCCGCCGGTAGCATTCGTAGCGTTTAAGTGATAGACCATCTTATACGTCGGCGACCCCGGAACCGCAAGATCAAAGTAGTGTGTCGTGAGCGTATATTTGGGGTCCTGGCTGTACGGATCAATAAAATCCGACGCTTTGGCTCCCGGAGAAACAATCACCGGAACAATACCCTTAAATGTGAGCCATCCCTGGAATTGTTTACCGGCAATCGGATACCTTTGATCCGTAATAGGATCGGACGGGTACAAGGAGCTTTCCCCGAGCTTTCTTCCGGTATAAAGATCAACGTAAGTAATCTTGTACAACGTACGTTCCCATTGGGCGGTTATACTGAGACCTTCCTCCGTTATTTTTACCGTATCACCTTTTTTGTAGGTTTTACCGTCACTTGCCAGCCAACCCGTAAATGTGTAGTACGGTTTTCTGTAAATGATAAGAGGTTCATCAAAAGTATAATAAGGATTACTGAGTTCTACCCATGAGCTGTCTGTCTTACCGTTATAGCCATAGTCTATATGCACAAACACCCCTACCGGAACCCATCTTGCATAAAGGATTTGGCACTGTGCATTGCCGTACAAATCAACACAATCTACAAGTTCCGGTATAAACGCTGTAGAACATGTTGCCCAACCATCGAACTCATAACCTTCACGCGTCGGGACCTCCGTCGGGAAGGCATATGTCGCATGGTAACTCGGCCGGTCATAATACACTGTCCCGGGTCCGCCGGAACCACCATTCGGATGGAATATTACAGGTATCTTTCCATCTCCGTTATCTTTTACTTTGTAAACAGAATAAACAGTTTCGCACAATGCCCGCTGACTCTTCTTCAGAATGATTGGCTGCCCCGCCTTCATAACAATATCACTCTTGCTGAAGTTGTCCTCAATTGCATATCCCTGAATGGAAATTTCACTACTCCACCCATAAAACTCTAATCCGGGGATTTCGGGCGCTTGATAAGGATAATATTTGTGCACTACCTTTTCCGCGGGATCTTTCTTAAGGAATTTGCCTGTAAATCCGTCATAGTAGGAAATTGCGAAATAGCATTCCTTCCAGGTCGCATAAAGCGTGATTTCCTTAATGTTGGTTTCTGCCGTTCCGAGCAGAACTTCCGCAATATTATCTGCGTAGACTTTTCCGGATCCGTCCTTATTCAGACACCAACCGTCAAATTCTTTTCTATCATCGAAGGTGCACTTCCTGAATTTATACGGCTCTCCGTATACACCCTCATCATCCTCCATGGATCCTTCGATGTTTCCGTTACCGTTATAATGAACGATATACTTAGCAGGTCTCCACTTTGCGTAAAGTGTATGATTCGTGTTGATATTCACTTTTGCGTGAGGAGTAATGTTAACATGGTCCGCAGTCTCCCATCCGTCAAACAGTAAGCCGTCGGGATGTGTCAGGCCGGTCGGAAGTTCGCCGTAATCCTGCGTATATGTTACCTGTTTGGACATTTTGTCCTTCATGTTGTCGGGAACGATTCCACCGTTAGGGTCAAATGTTACCGTGACAACAACGGCCTTTTCCCATTGCGCATACAGATGCACT
>CADAHQ010000023.1 GCA_902787715.1 uncultured Lachnospiraceae bacterium | reverse complement strand
GAATGTCATCGGTTTGATCTTCGCAATCGCTTTCCTTGCAGGAATCGCTTACATGCTGTTCGTTAAGAAGTATCACGAGGCAAAGACGCTGACGAAGATGTCCTAGGAGGCGGAATATGATTTCCTGGATTACCGGTAATATCGGAACAATCATTGTTTTGCTGGTGCTCGTCCTGATTGTAGCGGCGATTGTCCGCACGATGATTCGGGACAAAAGATGCGGGAAATCCACCTGCGGCGGGAACTGCGCGCACTGCAATCTTTGCACGGCAGCGCGTTCCACCGCACAGAATCGTCGCAAATCAAAAACTTAAATGAAGGTCAGGCATAAATATTTCTTGCCTTCCCTATTCAGTCAAGCGGGAGTCTTTTGTAAGGCTCCCGTTTGGTATGATATGGTGGCAGCCCTGAAGACGGAAGAGTAGTGCTTCGGAAAATGCAATTTTATCCTTCCGCGAAAATAGTTAGCACATGATAACTGCAAAAGAGGCGACGGAAACACGAAATCGCTGTGTCCGGCGTCTCTTTTGATTTCAAAGAAACGCGGTAATGCTGAAAAAATAATAAAAAATGTGAAAAAAGCAGTTGCACTTTTTCTTCCCTTGTGATACAATCCAAAACGGTTAGCAAAGGGTAACCGAAATACTACAGGGTTTTTTCTTCATTACCGCAGAAAGAAGGAGCATGCATGCCGGAAGATATGACAATCGCAAGAATGTGTGCTCCGACTTTGGCGGGCTTGAAAACCGGAAGCCTGTTTAATTACCACTATGCTGACCGCAATGAGATGCTTCAGGCTATCCGCGGATGGAACCGCAGGCTTGCCCCAAAGGGAGTGGCCCTGGCGGGACTTAAGTTCCAAAACGGCAAGGCTTTGATTTATGCGTTCCGGCCGAAGCAACTGCAACAGGATCTTTCTTCGGAAGGTGCTGTGCAGATTCTGAAGCGTTACGGCTATGCTTCGGAGAAGAAGGAAGTTTGTCTCGCGACATTGATCCGACGAATCTCGGGAGGGGAGAATTTTCCGCACGAGATTGGGCTGTTCCTCGGGTACCCGCCGGAGGATGTGAAGGGATTTATCGAACATCGCGCAGAGAACTTCAAATGCGTCGGATATTGGAAGGTCTACGGAGATGTCTCGGAGGCGGAGCGGAAGTTTGCAGCGTATCGAAGGTGCACGAACTGGTTCGTGCAACGATTAAACGGCGGCGCCCCGCTGGAGCGGCTGACCGTTGCGATGTAGGGAGAAAGAGCAGAATGTAAGCTTCGAAAGAGGAGTTTGCATAAACCACAAGGAAAGGTTGGTAACACAAGATGAAAAAGGTTTGTATTGTATATTGGAGCGGTACCGGCAACACTGAGGCGATGGCCGGAGCGGTGCTTGAAGGTGTGAACGAAGCGGGAGCCGACGGAACACTGTATGCAGCTTCGGAGTTCCATCCGAGTCTTCTTGCCGGTTTTGATGCCGCAGCGTTCGGGTGTCCTTCCATGGGATGTGAGCAGCTTGAGGAAGGAGAGTTCGAGCCCATGTTTTCCCAGTGCGAGCCGATGCTTTCGGGGAAGACCATCGCGTTGTTCGGCTCCTACGGTTGGGGCGACGGTGAGTGGATGCGGAACTGGAAGGAGCAGTGCGAGAAGGACGGTGCAATCCTTGCCTGCAAGCCTGTGATTTGCAACGACGCTCCTTCGGATGAAGCGATTGCGGAGTGCAAAAAGCTCGGCGCGTCGCTTGCATAGTTGTACAGCCTTGCGGAGGGCAAATTCCGCATACGGAAAGTGTTGATTTTTCGGCCATTGGAATCCGGGGCTGCGGGCGGTCTCCGCGCGCAGCCCTATCCTGATAGTCGGTTAGGCTTAATGTTTTTCTTGCCTTTGTTTTACTAAACTTGACGGGAGCCTTTCGGGGCTCCCGTCAGAATTTGAAAGAATCTGCCTGTCCGGGCAGTTTTTAATTCACTTGCGGTTAGCGATAACTAACCGCCGAAAGGAACCCTATGAGTCAACAAAAAAAGAAGGAACGCTCGACGCTTTCGTGGGTGATGGAATTCGCGGGAATTCATCGTGTTCACTACATCGTAAGCGTCATTTTTGCGTTCGGAAGCGTAATCTGCGGATTCGTGCCGTACCTGTATCTCGGCGATATGGTGAAGGGGCTTGTGGACCATTCCGCAGACGAGGCGTATTGCATGAACCGTATTGCGTGGATGGCACTGTTCTGGATCCTTTGCAGACTCCTGCACGGAATCTCTACGACGCTGTCCCATAAGGCTACATTTTCCGTGCTTGCGGAGATTCGCAAAAGACTCACCGCAAAGCTTGCCCGCATGCCCCTCGGAGATGTCTTGGAGCAATCCTCCGGAACCTACAAAAACATCATCATCGAGCGCGTGGATTCCATCGAGACAACCCTTGCGCACGTGATTCCCGAGGTGCTTTCCAACGCGGTTGTCCCCATCGGAATCTTCATCCTGATGCTCTCCATCGACTGGCGGCTGACGCTTTTGTCCCTCTTAAGCCTCCCCATCGGCCTGATTTTCTTCGGACATATGATGGCGGGGTCGCAGAAGGATTTCGACAACGCAATTCAGAAGACGAAGGCGCTCAATGACACCGCGGTTGAATATATCAACGGTATCGAGGTCATCAAGGCCTTCGGAAAGTCCAAAACCTCCTACGAAAAATTCGTCCACGCCGCGAAGGAAGGCGCCGACTGCTTCATCGAGTGGATGCGTCGGTGCAACATCGACCAGAACTCCGGAATGGCGCTGATGCCGGCGCAGCTGCTGTCGCTTTTGCCCTTTGCCGCATGGTTCTTTATTAAGGGCTGGACCACCGGCCCGGACGTTTTGATGATAATTATCCTTGCCCTTGGCCTGGCGGGCCCGTTTGTGCGCGTCGCCAGCTACATGGACGATGTTTCCAAACTGGGAGTCATCATCGGGGAGGCGACATCGATTCTTGTGAAACGCGATCTCGAGCGCCCGCAGACGTCCCAGACGAGACCGGTGGGATGTGCGATCGAGCTTAAGAATGTTCATTTCGGCTACAAGGAGCAGGAGGTGCTGCACGGCATCAGCCTGTCCATCGCGGAAGGCTCGGTCACCGCATTGGTCGGACCTTCCGGCGCCGGTAAGTCGACGGTTGCAAAGCTGATTGCATCCTTCTGGGATGTGGACGGCGGAAGCATTACCTACGGTGGGGCGGATATCCGGAAGATGGCCCTTGCCGAGTACAACAAGAATATTGCATATGTATCTCAGGATAATTACCTCTTCGATGTCTCCGTGATGGAGAACATCCGCATGGGCCGTCCGGAGGCGACCGACGCCGACGTGATTGCCGCAGCGAAAGCCTGCGGATGCCATGAGTTTATCCTCCAGCTGGAGAATGGTTATAAGACCATTGCCGGCGGTTCCGGCGCGCATCTCTCCGGCGGTGAGAGACAGAGAATCGCCATCGCGAGAGCCATGCTTAAAAATGCACCGGTGGTCATCCTGGATGAGGCAACAGCATACACCGATCCGGAAAATGAAGCCATCGTGCAGAAGTCCGTTGCGAAGCTTGTGAAGGGAAAGACGTTGATTGTCATCGCCCACCGTCTTTCGACAATCGCAACCGCCGACCACATCGTGCTCATTAACGACGGCGTTGTGGAAGCGGAAGGCACCCAGGAGGAGCTGCTTGCGAAGAGCGACTTGTACCGCGAGATGTGGGAAGCCCACACCAGCGCAAGAGATACGGAGGTGGCGTGATGTTAGCTATTTTAAAGAAATTCTTCGATTTTTGCGGGGAAGAGGATCGCCGTAAACTCCGTCTTTCCATTATCCTTGGCGTTGTGAAGGCATTTTTCGCGGCGCTGCGCATTCCGGCCATCGGCGTTGTCGCCATGGGAATTATCAACAATGATATGAGTGCAAAACACATCTGGGGCGCCTTCGGTATCATGTGCGTTTCGGTGCTCGGCCAGATTTTAATCGGCTTGAAAACCACGATGCTTCAGTGCGAGGCGGGGTACCACTGCAGCTGCAATAAGCGAATGGAGATTGCGGAGCACCTGCGGTATCTCCCCATGGGCTTTTTTAACCAGAACAGCCTTGGCCGAATCACGAACATCACCACCAACACGATGGAAGGCCTTGCGGATGTGGCAACCCGCGTCATCATGATGACCACCCAGGGGATTCTGACCACCGCGGTCATCACCGTCATGGTGTTCTGCTTTGACTGGAGAGTCGGCCTTATCATACTTGCCGGAGTTGCTTTGTTCGGCGTCTTCAATGTGCTGATGCAGCTCTCGGCGAAGCGTTCCGCACCCCGGAAGGCTGTTGCGGACGAGGCTCTTGTGTCGGCGGTGATTGAGTATGTACAGGGAATCGCGGAGGTTAAGAACTTTAACCTCACCGGAAGCCAGGCGAAAAAACTGGCGCGGGCGATTCGCGAAAAATGCAAGGGCGACACCTTCCTGGAGTTTTCCGTCATTCCCTTCATGACGCTTCAGAATATCACCACAAAGCTGATCGGTATTCTCATGTGCATCGCTTCCGTCAAATTCTACTTCGCGGGGACCATGGAGCTTTTGTACGCTGTCATGATGACGGTTTCCTCCTTCCTGATTTACGAAAGCCTTGAGTTGATGGGCAATTTCTCGGCGCTTTTGCGGACCATTGATATCGCTGTAACCCAGGCGCAGGGCGTTCTTTCGGAACCGGCCATGGATATCTCGGGTGAGGACATCTCACCGAAGAACCATGATATCGAACTTTCCCATGTGGGCTTTGCGTATGAATCCCGCCGCATCATCGATGACGTTTCGCTGCGGATTCGCGAGAAGACCACCACGGCCATTGTCGGTCCTTCCGGCGGCGGCAAGACGACGCTTACAAGCCTGATTGCCCGCTTCTGGGACGTGCAGGAGGGCAAGGTAACCCTCGGTGGACGGAACGTGAAGGAGTACAGCTTCGATTCCCTGATGAAGAACTTCAGCTTCGTGTTCCAGCGCGTGTATCTCTTCGAGGACACCATCGCCAACAACATTCGCTTCGGCGAGCCGGATGCTTCCATGGACCGTGTCATCGATGCGGCGAAGAAGGCCTGCTGCCATGACTTCATCATGCAGCTTCCGGACGGTTACGACACCGTCATCGGCGAGGGCGGGGCATCCCTTTCCGGAGGTGAGAAGCAGCGAATTTCCATCGCCCGCGCCATCTTAAAGGACAGCCCGATTATCATCCTGGATGAAGCCACCGCAAACGTTGACCCGGAAAATGAGGCCGAACTTGTTAAGGCGGTGGAAGAGCTGACCCGCGATAAGACCATCATCATGATTGCGCATCGTTTAAAGACCGTTCGCAATGCGGATCAGATTCTCGTGATCGATCAGGGGCGTATCGCACAGCGCGGAACCCACGATTCTCTGATGAAAGAGGACGGCATTTATCGCAGATTTGTGACCGAGCGAAGCGAGGCAGCCTCATGGAAGATTGCATAGCTTTCCTTGTTGTACTTAAGGACGGAAGAGAATGAAACAAAACATTGTATTGATCGGAATGCCGGCATCCGGCAAGAGTACGGTAGGGGTAATCCTTGCTAAGATCCTCGGGATGAATTTCATCGACACGGACATTGTCTTGCAGCAACAGGAGGGATCCCGGTTGTCGGAGATTATGAAAACCGGAGGAGTCGAGGGCTTTTTGCAGACAGAAGAGAAGGTGGTCCTCGGAATACGCGCGGGGAACTCCGTGATAGCCACCGGCGGAAGTGTTGTGTACAGTGACGCGGCTATGAAGCATCTGTCCGGAGGAGCCACGGTTGTCTATCTGAAAGTGCCCTTCCAAAGGCTGAAAAGACGGCTTCACGACCTTCGCGGACGCGGCGTGGTACTGCGGGGAGGGGAAAGCTTGGAGGAGATGTTTGCGGAACGCTCCGTTTTGTACGAGCGCTACGGCGATATCACCATAGAGGAACACGGGAAGGTTGAAGATACCGTGCGGGCGGTGGTGGAAGCCATAGAAGGAAATCAGTGAAAGGACAGAGGTGGAAGGCATGAGGTTTGATTCCCCTTGCAGCGAGATGGTATACGACGCCGGAGCATACCGCGCACGGGACATGGCAAATGTCGGCTGGTATGAATACTTCTACGGCCTGCAGAGAGACATTCCGGAGTTTACCTGCGGCACTACGCTGTACCAGAAGGCAAAACAGATTGTCGATGCGATGTTTGCAAAGCCCGGGGAGAGCGGACATTTAGACATCATCTGCTCCCACGACAGCCATGTCGTAGTGCTTGCGTCGGCGCTGTTCGGACTTCGGACAGGAATTCACGGCGAAAACTGGTGCGGGTTTACGGAAGGACTGTTTTTTGTCGGGGAACGGGACGATTTTACCGCCTATTGGCGCGGGGAAGAAAAGAGGTTCCGAAACTGGTGAATAGCCGACAGATGCATTTGTTGGTGACGGCCAATGTGAACGCAATCTTGTCCGCCATCGAGCATGATTTCACCGAACAGGAAACCGGCTGCTTCAGCCGGTTTCTTTTTGGAATACAGTTTGCGAGTGCTAACCAAAGGCAAGGAGGTGCGGCGGATTACGCTGCGGTAGCGAAATGTTTGTAGAAGGAAAGGATCTGAGAAAGGATTACGGAATCGGTGAGGATTGTGTTCCTGCCGCTTCAGTATTTTTTCATCGGCAAGATTTGGCCCGGGATGCTTAAGTCGATGAGCGGTTTCTTCTATTTCCGTGTGATGCCGATTGTTATGGGAATCATCGTTGTACTCGGCACGGCGACCTGCCTGATCGCCAACGCAATTCATGTCAAGCATGTTCGAAAGATTGACATGACGGAGGCGTTGAAAAACAGGGAATAGCCGTCCCAATCGGAATCCGCAGGAAAAATGCGGGAAATCGAAAAAATATCGAAAACAGTCTTGACATGCAGATGGGATAGGGGTATACTTCACTTAGACATATGAACAAGTGCTCATATAATATAACGAAGAGGAGAAACAACAATGAAGAAGTCTTATAAGATTGAAGTTGATTGCGCAAACTGCGCGAATAAGATGGAAGAGGCTGCGAAGAAGACAGCCGGCGTGAAAAATGCGGTTGTGAACTTCATGGCTCTTAAGATGGATGTGGAGTTTGAGGACGGTGCGGATGTAAAGGCCGTGATGAAGGATGTCCTTAAAAATTGCAAAAAGGTCGAGGACGACTGCGAGATCTTTCTGTAAGTGAGTTGTCAGTCCGGGGGCGGGGGACCGTCTCCGGACTGCTGAAAATATGCGGAAATGCCGGCTTGTCGGAGGAAATTTGTTATGAACAGAAAACAAAAGAAAATGTTAATCCGCATCCTGATTGCAGCCGCTTTGATGGTTGTAATCCGCGTTTTGTATGCCTTCTTGGGTGAGGGCGAGGATGCGGCAATCAAGGAACCGTTCTGGTTTCTGATGTACATGGTTCCTTATCTGACGGTTGGCTATGACATTTTGCGGAAAGCACTGAAAGGCATTAAAAACCGCCAGGTGTTCGATGAGAATTTTCTGATGGCGGTCGCCACAGTCGGTGTTATCGCTTTGGCGTTAATCAAGAAAAACGGCGACTACACGGACGGAATCGCGGTTATGCTTTTTTATCAGGTCGGCGAGTTGTTCCAAAGCTATGCGGTTGGAAAGAGCCGCAGAAGCATCAGCGCATTGATGGATATCCGCCCCGACTACGCGAATCTGGAAAAAGACGGGGAGACCGAGAAGGTGGATCCCGATGAGGTGGAGCCCGGCAGCATCATTGTTGTAAAACCCGGCGAGAAGGTTCCGATTGACGGCGTGATCATCGAGGGCAGAACGACGCTTAACACAAGCGCCCTGACCGGTGAGAGCGTCCCGAGAGAGGCGGATGTGAACGATGAGATTATCAGCGGCTGCATCAACTTAACGGGCGTCATCCGGGTTCGTACGACGAAGGCCTTCGGAGAGTCCACGGTGTCCAAGATCCTTGAACTGGTGGAAAGTTCCTCATCGAGGAAGTCGCGCTCCGAGAATTTCATTTCCCGCTTCGCCAAATACTACACCCCGATCGTGTGCTTCAGTGCACTTGCTCTTGCGCTGCTGCCGCCGGTTGTACTGGTAATCCTCGGCAAAGCTCCCAAGTGGGGCATGTGGGTGTACCGTGCGCTCACGTTCTTAGTCATCAGCTGCCCGTGTGCGCTGGTAATCAGCATCCCGCTTACGTTCTATGCGGGAATCGGCGGAGCGAGCCGCGCGGGAGTTTTGGTTAAGGGTTCGAATTACCTGGAACAGCTGGCAAAGACAGGAATTGTGGCGATGGATAAGACCGGCACGATGACGAAGGGCGTGTTTGAGGTTTACGGCATTCATCACAATACCATCGACGGTGCCAAATTGTTGGAAATCACGGCTCATGCGGAGTGCTTCTCCACGCATCCTATTGCTTTGAGCATCCAGAAGGCTTATGTTACGGGCCAGATGTGGGGCGTTGATGAAGCAACAGGGGAGACAGTGCTTTTGAATTCCGGTTCGGAAGTTGCACATTCCATCAACCGGGAGCGCGTCGGAAACGTCGAGGAAATCGGCGGAAACGGAATCGCAGCAACAGTGGACGGACGTCAGGTTCTTGCCGGCAATGCACGTCTGATGGAGCGGTACGGCATCGAATATATTCCTTGCCATCATGTCGGAACGATCGTGCATGTTGCCATCGACGGCGCTTATGCGGGACACATCCTGATTTCCGATGTGGTGAAGCCTACGGCGTCGCAGGCGATTCGCGAGATGCATGAGGCCGGAATCCGCAAGACGGTAGTTCTTACCGGTGATGCAAAGGCAGCTGCTGAGGCGGTTGCAAAGAATCTGGGAGTCGATGAGGTTCGCTCGGAACTGCTGCCGGCCGACAAGGTGACGGCGGTGGAGGAACTTCTGGCGCGGAAGAGTGCAAAGGAAGTGCTTGCATTTGTCGGAGACGGAATCAACGATGCGCCGGTGCTTTCCCGGGCAGACATCGGTATCGCCATGGGTGCGCTCGGCTCCGATGCGGCGATTGAAGCGGCGGATGTCGTCTTGATGGACGACGATCCCGTGAAGATCGCAAAGGCCATTCGTATCGCCCGCAAATGCATGCGTATCGTGAAGGAAAACATCATTTTCGCGCTTGGAATCAAAGTGCTGTGCCTCGTGCTCGGCGCGTTCGGTATCGCCAATATGCTGATGGCTATCTTCGCCGATGTGGGTGTTATGGTTCTCGCCGTTTTGAATGCGATTCGCGCACTTTCCGTGGATTCTGTGTGAAAGTATGGTATAATGGTTATCGGCAGTAGGACTGATTACGGCATCGGCCGGAAAAAACGGGAGGTACGGCATGAACGAAGAAATGGAAAAATGCACCTGTGAAGCCTGCGAATCGACGGAGGTTCACGAAAACCTGGTCAAATTTGTAGAGGAATCGATGCCGGCGGAGACGGAGTTGTATGATCTGGCGGAACTCTTTAAGGTGTTCGGGGATTCGACGCGCATTCGAATTCTGTTCGTCCTTTTCGAAGCGGAGGTGTGTGTGTATGACATTGCCGAGGCGCTCAATATGACCCAGTCGGCGATTTCTCACCAGCTGAAGATTTTGAAACAGAGCCGGTTGATCAAGGGGCGTCGCGAAGGAAAGCACATTTTCTATTCGCTGGCAGACGAACATGTTCGCTCCATCATCGCAGAGGGCAGAGAACATATCGAAGAGCTGTAATGCACCGGATGACATTCGGAAAGTGATACTGAAATAACAAAAAGGGGATAACAATCATGATGAAACTGGTTTTGGTAAGACACGGAGAGAGCGAGTGGAATAAACAGAATCTTTTCACCGGCTGGCACGACGTTGACCTTTCGGAGAAAGGCCACGAGGAGGCAAAGCAGGGCGGTAAACTTCTGAGAGACGAAGGATATGATTTTGATGTGGCATATACTTCCCGCCTGAAGCGGGCGATTCACACGCTGAATCACATTCTCGATGAGATGGACAGAAACTGGATTCCCGTCAACAAGGCTTGGCAACTAAACGAGAGACACTACGGTGCTCTGCAGGGCTTAAACAAGTCCGAAACCGCCGCCAAATACGGTGAGGATCAGGTGAAAATCTGGAGGCGCTCCTTTGATGTGAAGCCGCCGGAACTTACACCGGACAGCCCGGAGGCGCCCTGCAATCAGGAGATGTATCGCGATGTGGACCGGGCGGTTCTTCCGCTTCACGAGTCGCTGGCAACCACGATTGAGCGTGTGGTTCCGTTCTTTAACGACGTGATCAAAAAGGACATGGAGGCCGGAAAGCGCGTAATCATCGCGGCACACGGCAATTCCCTTCGGGCCCTCGTCAAATACTTCGACAATATTTCCGACAGCGATATCATCGGCGTGAATATTCCTACCGGCGTTCCGCTGGTGTATGAATTTGACGATGATTTCAAAGCCATCCGGCATTACTACCTCGGTGACCAGGAAGCCCTGAAGGCGAAGATGGAAGCCGTGGCTAACCAGGGGAAAGCGAAGTAAAACCTCGATCTTGATCGACAGATGAATAGGATTATTAAAGCAGGAACCGTTTTGGAATGCTTCCGCCGGCCACATCGGCGCTGTTGCACAACACTTCGACGGTGCTGCTGGGAATGGATTGCATGACAAATCTGTTAAAGGACGGGTATAAACATGACTAAAGTGAATGTTCGTGTAGACGGTATGATGTGCGGCATGTGCGAGGCACATATGTGCGATGCGATCCGCAAGGCGGTTCCGGAGGCTTCCAAAGTGAGTGCCTCCCGCAAGACCGGCTGTGTGAGCTTTGTCACGGAAGGAACTGTGGATGAGGAGACGCTTAGAAAAGCTGTCACCGATACCGGATACACCTTCGGAGGCGTGACGACAGAGCCGTATCGGAGAAAAAAGTTTCTCGGAATCTTTTAAACCGTCGAAACAACCTTAAACAGTAAAAACGGTGCCCGTCGGTGTGTTTTCCGGCGGGCATTATTGATTGCTATTATGACGGTTTTGCGGTATGATACATAAGTGGAGGAAACGAATATGTTTACAAAAGATGTGATTCTCGGATTATTGATTCCTTTTGTCGGAACAGCAGCGGGTGCCGCGTGCGTCTTTTTTATGCGCGGACAGCTGAATGAACGGGTGCAGCGGGCGCTCACGGGATTTGCCGCGGGCGTGATGGTTGCGGCGTCCATCTGGAGCTTGCTGATGCCCGCCATGGACCAGTCGGAGACCATGGGCAAATGGGCCTTCGTGCCGGCGGTCGTCGGCTTCTGGCTCGGCGTGCTTTTGCTCTTGTTCCTTGACTCGGTGATTCCGCACCTTCACATGGACAGTGACAAGCCGGAGGGCGTTAAGAGCCACCTGCGGAAGACGACCATGATGGTTCTTGCGGTGACGCTTCACAATATCCCCGAGGGCATGGCGGTAGGCATCGTTACTGCGGGGCTCCTCGCGGAAAATGCCAACATCACGGCAGGCGCAGCCCTTGCGCTTTCCGTCGGTATTGCGATACAGAATTTTCCGGAGGGAGCGATTATCTCGATGCCCCTTCATGCCAACGGAAAAAGCCGTCTCGCAGCCTTCCGTGACGGTGCATTGTCGGGAGCCGTGGAGCCGATCTTCGGGTTGCTTACGATTCTGGCAGCGGGATTGCTGGTGCCGGCGATGCCGTATCTTCTAAGCTTTGCGGCAGGCGCCATGATGTACGTCGTCGTGGAAGAGTTGATTCCGGAGATGTCCGCGGGGGAACACAGCAACATCGGTGTTCTGATGTTTTCCTTCGGATTTACGCTGATGATGGCCTTGGACGTGGCACTTGGATGATTACAAAACTGGCTTTACGGAGGTGGAGATGCATACGATTTGGGTTAAGCAGGGGGCATTTGCCTACGGAGATGTGAGCCACATCAAGCATGCGCCGGAATATACCGTTGACAGCATAAAAGAGGTGGTAACAGTCCTGAATCAGTATACAACCCCCAGGTGCAGAGCGGTCATTTTCGACTTGTTTGAAACCCTGATCACCGAGTGGGGCCACGAAAAATACACCAAGCGCAAGATGTGTGCCGACCTGGGCGTTGACAAAGAGCAGTTTGATGTCTTTTGGGAGGAGAAGGAAGAGGAGCGGTATCTCGGAGAAATCGATTGCGAAGGCTCGATTCGCTATGCCATAAATCGTCTCGGCGCGGAAGTCAGCAATGGCACCATGGCGTATGTTCTGAATCGAAGACTGACCACGAAGGCCGCGTGCTTTGAACATATTGATCCCGCGGTGTTCCGGTTGCTTGAGGAGCTGCGGAACAAGGGCCTGCGGACAGCGATTGTAAGCAATTGTTCGTCGGAAGAAGTGAAGGTCATCCGGGAATCGGAGCTGTACCGGTATTTCGACGAGGTGGTGTTGTCCTACGAGGTCCACAGGAAGAAACCGGACCGCGGCATCTATGAAGAGGCGGCAAGGCGGTTAGGCGTAGAGCCCGGAGAATGCATCTTTGTGGGAGATGGCGGAAGCAATGAACTACCGGGCGCAGAGGCTGCCGGAATGAAGGCAATTCAGGCAAAATGGTATACGAACCGGCTACCGCAGACGCGGGAGACCATCGGGGCTTTCCCCGTGGCGGAGGAGCCGTTGGAAGTGTTAGAATATATCGCATAAAATCAGCAAGGGGGAACAATGCTGAATCAGGAAAAGTACATTCGGTATGCGGCTGAATTACCGCGGCAAATGCTCGCCTGCGATTGGTGCGCTATTCCGGAGTCCGAGTGCAGATATCAGCTGGCGGAAAGCGACTGCTGGAAGTTGTTCCTTGCGGATGAGCAGGATTATGTCGGGCGCTGCGTGTTGGTGCTCCGCAGGCCTGAAGGCTAATATGTGGAAAAATGTAGTAAAACAGAAAAAGGAAGGCAAGAAATGAGAAAAACAAAAATTGTATGTACCATCGGACCGGCCAGTGAGAGCCCGGAAATGATAGAAAAACTGTGCCTTGCCGGAATGAACGTGGCAAGACTCAACTTCTCCCACGGGTCCCATGAAGAGCATAAGAGACGCATCGACACGATTCGTGAGGTCAGCAACAGGCTCCGTCTGCCGATTGCCGTGTTGCTGGACACCAAGGGACCGGAATTCCGCATCCGGACCTTCGAGGGAGGCAAAGTAAGTCTGAAGGCCGGTGACCGGTTTACGTTCCGCTCCGGTAACGGCGTGGGCAACCAGGAGTGCGTTTACGTGAATTTCGAAGGACTTGCGAAAGATGTGAAGCCCGGCGATCACATTCTTGTGTGCAACGGTCTTATGGACTTTGTGGTGCGTGAAATCGCGGGCGACGATGTCGTATGTGAGACGCTGACGGACGGCGTGCTGTCTGACCGGAAGAGCATGAATTTTCCGGGGAAGGTTATGAGCACCGAGTACCTGAGTGAGCAGGACAAGGCGGACATCTTATTCGGAATCGAGAACGAGGTGGATTTCATCGCCTGCTCCTTTGTTTCGAAAGCGGATGATTTGCACGCGGTTCGCGAGTTCCTTTCGGAACACGGTTCGCCGGACATTGAGCTGATTGCGAAGATTGAGAATCAGCCGGGCATCGACAACATTGAAGAAATCTGCGAGCTGTGTTCGGGAATTATGATCGGCCGCGGTGACATGGGCGTTGAGATTGCTCCGGAGAAGCTTCCTGCGGTGCAGAAGAGCCTTATCACCAAATGCCGCCTGCTCGGCAAGCGAGTCATCACAGCCACGGAGATGCTCGAATCCATGATCAATTCGCCGAGACCGACCCGTGCTGAGGTTTCGGACGTGGCAAATGCAGTTTACGACGGTACTTCGGCGGTAATGCTTTCCGGCGAAACTGCGGCAGGAAAGTATCCGGAACAGACGGTCAAGATGATGGCTTCCATTGCGGAAGCGACCGAGGCTTCGATTCATTACGACAAGCGGTTCCACAACTATTCCTTTGAGATGAAGAACACCGTGGATTGCATTTCCCACGCGGTTTGCGGTATGGCGATTGACGTTCACGCGAAGGCAATCGCTGTATGTTCTCTCTCCGGAATTACCGTGCGAATGGTTTCCCGGTTCCGCTGCCCGGTGGATATCATCGGAATCACAACGAACGAGAAGAGCTACCGCAGACTGTCCCTCTCGTGGGGCGTTACGCCGGTACTCTGTGAGACGTTTGATTCCACCGACGTGCTGTTTTACTTCGCCCAAAAGACAACGACGGACATCATGAAGCTGGAGAAGGGTGACAACATCGTGATCACCGGCGGCATGATTAACGGTCTTTCCGGCAATACCAATCTGATTAAGATTGTGACGGTGTAAGGGGTAATAGAACCGAAACGGTAAGCACTTAATAAGATTGCGTCAGGGACGCAAAATGGGGGTAGAAAATGGCATCCGGCAGAACTTCTGATATGACAACCGGGGATTCTCTTCGGAAAATACTGCTGTTCGCACTGCCGCTGTTTATCGGGACGATGTTCCAACAGGTCTATAATCTGGTGGACACCGTCATCGCAGGACACATTTTGGGCGACAGTGCGGTTGCTGCAATCGGAGCGACGTCAGCGCTGTACAGTGTGGTTCTGTATTTTGCGGTTGGGCTTAACAGCGGATACGGAATCATCGTAGCAAGATCGTACGGGAAGAAGGATATTCCGAAGCTTAAGAGTGCATTTGCCGCAATGCTGACGCTGAATGTGGGCATCACGGCTTTGCTGACGGCAACAGCTCTTCCGTTGCTCGGAAAACTACTGCGGCTTCTGGATACGCCGGAAGACATTTTCGCGCAGGCCCATGAGTATATTTTCATAATCTTTGCGGGGCTGATCGCCACGATTCTTTACAATATGTGCGCCGGGTTCCTCCGGGCAGTTGGGAACAGCAGGACGCCGCTTTATTTTCTGATTCTCTCGTGCGGAATCAACTCGTTGCTCGACTGGATATTCATCGCGAAGCTGGGCCTGGGAGTTGCGGGAGCCGCCTATGCAACGTTGATTGCAACCGTTGTCTCGGCAGTGGCCGGCTTTTTGTACATCGTCAGGACGTATCCCGATTATCTGCCGGGGCTCGCCGATTTCCGGCCGGACGGGGAGCTCATGCGGGAAATGCTTTCCACAGGCTTGTCCATGGCTCTTATGAACTCTGTATTTGCCTTAGGTTCGATTATCCTTCAGAAGGCAATCAATCTTCTCGGCACGGCACTTATCACAGCCCATACCGCATCCCGAAAGATCTACGATTTCCTGATGATGCCTTTGTCAACGATAGCCACGGCTACGGCCACCTTTACCAGTCAGAACTTCGGCGCCGGCAAGATGGACCGGATTACCGCGGCCATAAAGAAAGTGCTTGTAATCGGAATTGCGTGGAGTCTGTTTTCGGCGGTGTTGTCAATCACGGCAGGCAAACCGTTGATTGCCCTGATGCTCGGAACCACAGACGACACGGTCATTTCCAACGGATATCTGAACCTGACCCTGAGCACCTTGTTTTTCTTCCCGCTGTGCGTCCTTCTGGTGATGCGAATGTCGATGCAGTCCATGGGATACAAAGTAACTCCGGTTATATCGAGCACCATAGAGCTTGCCGCAAAGATACTGTCAAGCCTGTGGTTCGTACCGAGATACGGATATAAAGCCGTAGCCGTGACGGAACCGATAACATGGGTGCTGTGCGCAGTATTCCTTGTGCTTATCTACCGCGCAACCTACAGGAAAAAACTGATGCTATGAAGAAGGACAGAAATATGATAATTCAGGCAATCCGGTCGTTCGAAGGTTACGAGGACTTTATCGCCGAACTGGCCGCGGACCCGGCTTCGTCCGACCCGCATTTTACGTTTGATAAGGACAATCTCTATCGTTCCACGGAGAGGCAGGACGAATTTGCTTTTGTAGTTCTGGAAAACGGGGAGCCCGCCGGGCTTTTTGTATGGCTTGTGCTTCCGGATGATCGATATATCGAGATGATTGTAGGACTGACGAAAAAAGAGGAAGCATTTGCCGCGATGCTTTTGCATATGGAGAACACCTACCCGGGATTTCAGATGGATTTTGTGTTGAATCCGTCAAATGCAGCCATCTCCCGACCTTTGGCGCTTAGGGGAGCGGCGTTTGAGCCGGAGCAGCAGAAGATGATACATAACGGAAGTGTGCCGGGCGTGCCCACCGATTGTGTAGAGTTGCTTTCGGAAAAGTGGGCACGGCAATATTGCGAGCTTCACAACAAGGAAACTTACTGGACTGCGGAGCGCATTCTTGCGAACCGGGACAGCTTCCGGGTTCTGCTGGCGGTAGCGGAAGGCCGGGTTCAGGGCTATCTTGATGTGACGAGCTGTCATGATGTGAACGAAATCTACGATTTGTTTGTAAAGCCCGAAGCAGCGAAGCAAGGCTATGAAGCAGCGCTGTTGGCGAAAGCCGTAGAGCTGAACCGACCGCATCAATTGATGGTTGTGGTCGATGCAGACGCTGAGGCAGAAATACAACTGTATACAGCCGCCGGCTTTTCCAGGATGGAAGGGCAGAACAGCATCGCCGCGTCCTACAGGGCGGAGACCGTATAATACAACTTGCAGGAGAATTGAGCATGGAATTAATCAGCGACTACATGAGAGACGAACAATCACGTCACATGTTAAATGCTTTGACCCAAAAGACTTTCGGATTTGACTTCGTGAACCAGTATAGGTATTTCGTCAAAGAGGAATTTTGCAACAGCAAAAAGGTCGGCGAGCCGTTTAAGCCCGTCAGCGAAATGGGCGAAGATATCAAGGAGAAGTACAAAGAACTGGTGCGCAACAGCTACCCGCATTCGGCATTCGAACAGATGAACAAATTCGGCCTTCAGATGTTTTACACATCCGGAATGGACACGGTTTACTACTCCTCCGATCTGGACTGCTTCATCGTGAAGGAGCAGGACTGCGACACTGTCATAACGTCCGTTCTTTGCAGGAAAAAGGTAGGTCTTGCGGAGGTTTTAAAGCGCATCGATGTCGAGAACCGGGTAAGGCTCGGCTTTGTTCCTTTAGGCGAAGACAGGGAGCTCTGCGAATGCTCCGTCTACGACGGCGCAGACGATTACCGGCTGTTCTACAGGGGAGCGGAACTTGCGGCAATCGAGCGCGACAAGCTGTATTTTCCGGATCTGTCACACGCGTAAAACGACAGTTTATGGGGAAGGATAATATGGCGGACGAGAAAGCATGCGGCGTGATTATTTTCAAAAATGAGAACGATACCAGAAAATATGTAATCATTTGCGGGGTCGGAAACTATCAGGGCTACTACGGTTTTCCCAAGGGACATATGGAAGCGGGCGAAACCGAGAGGGAGACAGCTATTCGGGAAGTGAAGGAAGAGACGGGGCTGGACGTTGTCCTGTTTGATGATTTCCGAACGGTTGATGAGCACCCGCTGGCACGCGAAGGACGGCCGAATGACAGGAAGACAAATGTTTATTTCCTGGCAGAATACCATGGCCAGGAATTCGTCATGCAAAAAACCGAGGTTTCGGAAATCGTTTTGATGGGCTATGACGAAGCGATGAAATGCCTTCAATATGAGGAATCCCGAAGAGAGCTTACGGAAGCCGAGGAGTATCTGCGGGAAAGGGATTCCGAAACCATTGATAAAAGCATGGATGAGTTCCGAAAGGACAGACATATGACGCATCAGATGCAGCTACAGCCGGAGCCGTTTGATATGATTAAAAGCGGTGAAAAGACGATTGAGCTCCGGTTGTACGATGAGAAACGAAGGAAAATCCGAATCGGAGATGAGATAGTATTCACCAATACAGAAAATGGCGAGACCCTTACAGTGAGGGTGCTTGATCTGGCTGTTTTTGATTCCTTTGAAGATTTGTACAAGACGCTTCCGCTGCTGCGGTGCGGCTATACGGAGCAGGACATTGCCTCGGCATCACCGGACGATATGGATGTGTATTATCCGAAAGAAAAGCAGAAGGAATATGGCGTGGTCGGAATTACAATAGCCTTGAAATCCGCAGAATTCCTTTCATACTATCGACTCAAGGAAGAACTGGTACAGTTCTGTCGGGAAAACGGACTGCCTACATCCGGCGGAAAGCAGGAATTGACTGACCGCATAGCGTGCTTTCTGGATACCGGCGCTATTATGCAGGTGAACCGGAAACGGACCGCGAAGCAAAAGGTTTCGGGTATCACGAAAAACAGTATTATTGAATCGAGCTTTGTGTGTTCGGAACTTCATCGCGCATTTTTCAAGAGAGAAATCGGTGATGGTTTCTCCTTCAATGTTGCTTTTCAGAAATGGCTGAAGGAAAATGCCGGGAAGACATACGCGGACGCAATCGCAGCTTATAAAGAGCTGAAGAGTGCCGCCAAGGGGAAGCCGAAGAAAATTGATAAACAGTTTGAGTATAACACGTACATACGTGATTTCTTTCAGGATAATAAGGGAGCCTCGCTGAACGACGCTATCAAATGCTGGAAATACAAAAAGAGTATCAAGGGTCATAACAAATACGAGCAATCGGATTTGAAAGCGTTGGAACGCTAGTATGATTTTGGGGGAGACAGGTATGTTAATGAGTGAACTATTTCGTGAAGGCCTTATTGAAAACGACGCTGAGAAACTGTTAAAGGTTCCGAAGAGCGATCTTCATAACCATTCTACCAAAGGCTGCAGACGGGACTGGCTCTCTGAACGGTTGAAGATTAAACTTCCGACTCCGCCGGAGCGGTTTGACGGGCTGATGGGAATGCAGGAGTGGTTTACGACATACATTAAGCCCTTCTGTTCCGGGAAAGAAGGGGGCGTTGTTCGCTGGGAGGGGGCATTTGCCGAAGCTAAGCGAAACAACATAAGGCGCCTTTCGATGAATTTCGGAGCGCAGGAAATCGACCTGTTCGGTGGAATGACCGAGTTTCGGAAGATGATCGAGGGATTTCGTTCAATGTATTGTCCTGAGACACTTTTTGAGCCGGAGCTGACATATGTCTCCTGTTGTGACGTGGAGGAAGCGACAGCCCGGATGGATGAGTATGTTTCCGACGGGTTCTTTCACTCCATTGATGTATGCGGAGGCGAAGATATTAAACCGATGGAAGCGTTCGTACCTCTTTACCGAAAAGCCGAGCAATACCGTTTGATTAAGCGGATGCATGTCGGTGAAAGCGGTTCCGCAGAAGATGTTCGGCGGGCAGTGGAGATTCTGGGTCTGCAGGAGGTTCATCACGGGATTCATGCAGCCGAATCGAACGAGGTGATGCGGTTCCTGGCTGACAACCGGATACAACTTAACGTTTGTCCGAGTAGTAACGTAAAACTCGGGTATGCAAGTAGCTTTAAGGACCATCCGATTAAAGTTCTTTACGAGAACGGTGTTAAGGTTACCATCAATACCGATGATCTTCTGATTTTCGACAGCTCGATTGAAAATGAATATCTGCTGTTGTATCGGGCGGGAGCCTTGACGGCAGATCAGCTGAACAAGATTCGGGAGAACGGATTGCGGGAATAATTCCGGGGGAACCGGTTAAGGAGAATATCAGAATGGGGCAGGACAAGAACTATATTCAATGGATTCGAAGCAAAGTGGGACATGACAAGATTATACTCACATTTGCCGGAGGATGTATTTTCAATGACAAAGGAGAGGTACTTCTGCAGAGGCGTGGAGACAGCAATTTGTGGGGATTCCCCAGAGGTGCGGTGGAGCTTGGAGAAACTCCGCAGATGGCGGCAATTCGGGAGATAAAAGAGGAAACAGGGCTTGATGTGGAAGTTGGCAGAGCAATCGGCGTATACTCAGATCTGGATATTACCTATGCAAGCGGCGACCGGGCGCAGAGCATTGTGATCGCGTTTGAGTTGAAGCAGGTCGGGGGTGAGCTTTGTTGTGACTTCACAGAAACGATGGAATTGAGATATTTCTCCAAAGAAGAGAAACCGAAGCTTTTTACTAAATCCCACGAAGATTTATGGAACGAAATCTTCCCGGAGAGTGGGCTTCAGAATAATGTCAGGGAACTCCAAGGCGCAAATATGGACATTGATCTTACCAGCGAAAACATTGGATGGAATCAGGTCAGTTGTCCGTGGAATGAGGCGGAAAATACAACCGTTCATAAATGTGCGGTCAAAAACATCTCCATTTGTAAATATTTTTGCGGCGTCAAGTATTTGGACAGCGTTCTCTGCAGTTATCCGCATGGAAATAAAGACGAATAAAAGAAAGGCAGTTTAAGTTATGGCAAAAGCACTTTTGGTTTTGGACATGCAGGAGGTCACCGTCGGAAAGGATCATGCAAAGTTCTTTTCGTATCCGGAGGATACCCTTGCGAAAGTGAACTCCGTCATCGAACAGAATGAGGGAAATCTCATCGTTTACATTCGCAATCTGATGAAGAACAATTTCATCAATAAACTGGCACTGGTGAAGTGCTTCGACGGAACGAAGGAAGCTGAACTTGCAGAAGGCCTTCTGATGAAGTCGGATTATATTTTCGACAAATACAAAGGCGATGCATTTTCCGTTCCTGCCTTTGCAGCTTTCCTGAAGGAAAAGTCCGTAGATGAGGTGGAAATCATCGGTGTGGACGGCGGCGGATGCGTGTCGCTCACGGCACTCGGAGCATGCACAGCCGGGTATCGCGTCAGGTTGAACACGGCAGCAATCGGCACTATGTTCACGGCGAAACGAGATAAGTATTACGCCAAACTGAAGGCTCTTGGAGCGGAGATTGTTGGGGCTTAGATATTCCTATGATTCCGGTATAGTGCGGTGTATCGGAAGATAAAATGCTACAGATATGTTACACAAAATGAAAGTTAAGTGCAACAATAACGGTCTTGATTTTCTTTCCCAATGAACTCTTTTTTGACAAATGTTGTATAATGGTTCAAGAAGTTGAACCAAAGGAGGCTATACAATGCACAGCAAGAAAGAGTTTACGGAGTTGGCGGCGGATTTTAGAGACTGCCGGGCAGTGCTTGCAGCGTTGGGCGATGAAAACAGGATGCACATTCTGTATCAGATGATGGTAACGGCAAAGCCGATGGGAATGAGAGTCGGAGACATCGTTAAGATGTCCAGTCTTTCAAGACCTGCGGTTTCTCATCACATGAAGATTCTGAAGGATGCGGGAGTGGTCGCCGTAAGGAAAGAAGGAACCATGAACTTCTATTACCTGGATCCGGACATGCGATCGTTTAAGAGCCTGATTTCAGTGCTGGAACGTTCTGTTTCGTATGCCTCCGAGCTGCCTTATCGGGGAGAGGAATGACCATGGAATTTGACGCATATGCTAAACAGTATGATGATAACTTCATGGGGAAGGGCAGTAAGCGCTTCTATCGGGATCTTCTTAAAGAACTGGAAATAGCTGAGGGGGATTCGGTTCTGGATGTCGGGTGCGGTACGGGATATATTCTCTCGTGCATAGGGGAACAACGACAGATTCAGGGATTTGGCCTGGATGTCAGCGAGCCCATGATTGCAGTTGCGAAAGAAAAACACCAGGAGTATGAGTTCGTTGTCGGAGACTGCGCGAAGCTTCCGTACGATGATGCCTCAATGGACGTTGTAACTGCCTGCATGGCGTACCATCATTTTCCAAACCAGGAAGGTTTTCGGAAGGAAGTGCTCCGCGTTTTGAAACCCGGCGGAAAATTCTATCTCTGTGACCCGCGTTTCCCGTGGATTGTCCGGGGATTTTTCAATACATTTTTTAAAGATTCCGGTTTTCGTACGGTCAGGCGCAATGAGAAGGATTTTGAACAGACCGGTTTTCGGCACATCCGGTCCGTGAAAGATTTTTATGTTCAGGTAATCAGCTTTGAAAAATGAGAAAAACAATCGAAACATACGGGCAATCGTCTATGCTCTTGAGGCGGCATTGTTCTATGCGCTGAATGTTCCATGTTCAAAGGTACTTTTACGGGATACTCCGCCGACCTATATGGCAGCTTTTTTGTATCTCGGAGCGGGAATCGGAGTCGGTATTCTGTATCTGCTCCACGGCAGAAAGAGCAACGCGAAACGGCTGACGCGAAAGGATACGCCATACGTAATCGGCATGATAGTCCTTGATATTGTGGCCCCGATCCTTCTGATGGTAGGAATTCGGTTGGGAAATGCATCTAACGCGTCACTGCTTGGGAATTTC
>CADAHQ010000022.1 GCA_902787715.1 uncultured Lachnospiraceae bacterium | reverse complement strand
GTGTGTGCTAAACTGTTCGCCTTATTGGCCATTAAAATCACCTTTCCTTTCGCTATAATTTCGGCTTGAACAACCTCATTATAGCGGAAAGGTGATTTTTTTGTATAACTTTCTACGCGCACCCGCATAGCGGGTGGTTCTTTGTTTCGCACGCTTCGCGTGCTCAACTGGGTCACGACCCACTAAAACAAACCCCGGCGGTTTGTTCCCGCCGGGGTGGTAGCTTCGGTCAAGTCAAATCAGGTCTGGTATTTGTCACCGAAATATTCCTTCATCTGTGCATCGGAAAGTCCGAAATACTTCTTGATGTCGGCGAGTACGGCCTTGTCGCGCTTGCCGTCCTTGTTGTAGGTGTAAAGGAAATCCATGCTGTTGTTCCAGCCGTCCACCGTCTTGCCCCAGCGGGTGCGGTCGGCCTCGATCTCCGGCGTCAGGATTGCGCGCCACCGGTCGAGCTCGTTCTTCACGTACTCCTCGTTCAAAATCGTGTTCATCAGGTGCGCGTAGCGCTTGAGGAATGCGTCCTTGCCGCGCTTACTGTGAACCAGCTTGTAGATTAAGATGTGGCGGTCATTGTTCTGGATGATGCCTGTGATCGGGTTGGCCTGCGTCGCGGAGGACGGGTCGAAGCCCCAGTCGAGGTCGTAGAACATCCAGCGCCATTTGCCGTCGCCTTCGGTTGAGTTGAAGTAACGGATGTTCGCAAAATCCTTATCTCCCATATAGGAGCGGCAGATGTACCAATCCATCAGGCTGTCGATGTCGACATGCTCCGCGAACCAGTCGTAGTTCTCATCCTTGTTGAGGTCGTTGTTCTTGACGAATTTGACGATCTCGTTGTAGCTCTTGCTGCTGCCCTCCTCGACATTGCCGTAGCCCGACATCAGGTTGACGGACTCCTTCGAAACGTTGAAGTGGCTTGCCACGTAGTCTGCGCTGAAGCGCTCACGCAGGAAGTAGATGCCCCAGAATTCGCCGCCTAAGTACAGGACAACCGGCTTGCAGGCCTGCGCAAGGAGCGCGGTGTTGCCGATCACCATGTGCGTCATGAACTCGTCGCGGATCATGGTGCGGTACCAGTCTTCGGCGCCGCCCTTCAAAAGAAGCGAGTTGAATTCGTCAATCTCAAGGTCGTCGAACACCTTGTAGTGAAGCTTGCCGGCGCCGTAGGCGGAGCGGAAGTGTACGTTGAAGTTCTTCTTGGGGATATCGCGGCTTCCGCCGTTGTTGCCGTGCAGGGTGATTCCCGCGGGGATGGAGAATTTTTCTTCGCCGCCCTCGATCAGGGTCATCATGACCTCGGCCTCGATGCCGTTGCCGGCCTTGTTCATCTGGTCGACGCCCTTCGGGCCGATGGTGGTCTCATACGGGCCGCTCAGCACGACAATCGGCAGCGTATGCGTCTTGCCCACCACGTAGGTGTAGCTTCCGAGATCACTCTCGCGGCCGTCCTTCACCGCGAAGGTGCGAATCGTCATGACGCCGTTCACCGGGATGCCGTCCTTGTAGACGTTGGATTTCGTCGTGGGCTTACTGCCGTCGGTTGTGTAGTAGATGGTGCCTTCGCCGAACAGTGTCACGGTAAATGCCGCGTCATACACGCCGGAGGGCTTGCTCGCCTCTGGCACGGACGTGCGGGAAGCGTATCCCTCGCCGTTGACCTTTCCGGGTGTCGGCGTGTCGAAGTACATCCATTTGTCGTCTTTGCGTCCGAAGCTCGTGTCCTTCAAAAGGTCGCCCGGCACTTTGATCCGGTCGACAAATCCATCCGCGGTCGAGAGGTAAACCTTCTCGCCGTCGGAGCTGATCTTAAAGGGCGCGTGATTGCCTTCGCCGAGGCCGTCGCAGTAGATGATATACCATGCCCCGGGCGCAAGGTCCTCGTTTGGCAGCTGGTACATCTGCGGGTTCTCCTTGCTGTCGGAGATCCAGTATGCGCCGAGCTTGATTGTCTTGTCGGAGTTGTTGTAAAGCTCCACCCAGTCGGGAAATGCGCCGTTGTCCTCCGCGTACTTGGTGTTGGAGGACATGGCCTCCGTGAACATCAGTCCCGTGAGAGGCATCGTGTCCCAGTCAATCCCTGGATCTTCCGTGGGAGTCAGCTCACCGCCGGGCGTATTTTGCGGGTCGACGCCCGACGTGGGGTTCTTGTCCGTTCCCGGCGTGACTCCGCCGGTTGGCTTCGAATCGCCCCCGTTCTTTCCGCCGGAGGTGAAATAAATTACCGCTGCGAGAATCAGGATGACGAGGAGGATAACGCCCCAGACAATCGCCAGTCGCTGATTTCTGCGCTTGCGCTTCTTTTTGCTCATGCCGCTCTTAGCGCCGGTGCTTCTTGTGGCACTGCTTCTTGTGCCGCTGCCTGCGCTTCCGGCACTCCGCGTGCCGCTGCCGGTGCTCCGCGTTCCGGTGCTTCTCGCGCCGGTGGGTCTGCTGCCATTGCTCTTCTGATCCATTCCCTGATTACTCCTTCCCTAACTCCGCTGAATCCAACAGCACCGTAAACGGGCCGTCGTTACACAGCCGGACTTTCATATCCGCGCCGAAACTTCCGGTCTGCACGCGAACTCCGTACGTATTCCGGAGCGTTTCCACCGCGTGCTCATACAGTTTGTTCGCCGCCTCCGGGCTCCCCGCGCGGGTGAAGGACGGCCGATTGCCGTGCCGACAGTCCGCATAGAGCGTAAACTGGGACACCACAAGCATCTCCCCGCCGACGTCGCCGATGGAACGGTTCGTCTTCCCGTTCTCATCCTCAAAGATCCGAAGCCCCACGAGCTTCTTCACCATGGCGTCCGCGATTGCCTCCGTGTCCGTCTCGCATGCGCCGAACAAAACCAGATATCCCCTGCCGATGGCGCCGATCACCGCCCCGTCAATGGTGACGGAAGCCTCGCTCACCCGCTGAATCAACAGCCGCATTCTATTCCTCTCTCTGCGAAAACGTAAGACTGTTCCCGCTCATACTCTCGATAATCGCTAAGGACTCCACGCGAATCCCCTTGGCGCGAATCTTCTTTCCGCCTTCCTGGAACCCCTTCTCGATGGCGATTCCGCAGCCGCACAGTGTCGCGCCGGACTGGTGAACCAGGTCCATCAACCCCTCAAGCGCGCAGCCGTTTGCGAGGAAATCGTCCAGGATCAGCACCCGGTCCTCCGGCTGAAGGAACCGCTTCGAAACCGTGACGTCATAGACCTTTCCCTTCGTAAACGACGTGATCTTCGTCGCATAGACGTCGGCGTCCGAATTTCTCCCGGCCACCTTCTTGGCAAATACCGCCCGGCAGCCGAACTCCTCCGCCGCAATGCACGCAAGCCCGATGCCCGACGCCTCAATCGTCAGAATCTTGTTCACGCCGGCGTCGGCAAAGCGCTTCTTCCACTCCTTCGCCATCTCGCGGAACAACGCCGGATCCATCTGGTGATTCAGAAAACTGTCCACCCGCAGAATCTCGCCGTCCTTCACAATTCCCTCGGCAAGAATCCGCTCTTCCAACTGCTTCATCGTACGCGCTCCTTTCATTGTGCAACGTTCAAAGCGCCACCTTTGTAAACGGAATTCCTTTCTCCGCCAAAAGGGTCTCCTCGCGGTCGGTGCAGGAGAAGATCAGAATCTGCTCTCCCGTCGCCGCAAGCCGCGCCAGCGCGGAACGCAATCGCACGTTATCATAATACACAAAGCTGTCGTCAAAAACAAGCGGCAAATGCTCCCCCGCATACATTTTCTCCGCCACCGCCAGCCGGAGTGCAAGGCTTACCTGCTCGGCCGCGCCGGTGCTTAGGAGTGAGCTCTCCGTCGCTTTGGCGCCGCTGCCCGTCCGCACCGTGAGATTCTCATCCGCGGACAACTTTGCATACGCGCCGTCGGTAAATGCATCCGCATATGCGGAAACTGCCTTGTTCAAGTCTTTCCCGAAGCTGTCGTGGATCGTTGCGGAGATGGACCGGATGGTATCCTCCGCAAGCTGCATCGCCGCAATCTCCGTCTGTTCCGCGGCAAGCGTCCGCTCCGCCTCACCAAGGCGCTGATGCGCTTCCAGGCGGTCGCCCGTGACGCGGTCGCCGTCCTCCAACGCCTGCGACAGACGCGCGATCCGCTCCGTCAGCCGCTCGGCTTCCGCCTGCAGCTGGGCATGACGGTTTTTGTTCTGTACGCTCCGGGCTAAGATGTGCCCGCGCACCTTCTCAACGGCGCCCTCCGTGAGGTCGTCCGCAGGCTCAAACGCCGAGAGCTCCGAAAGAAGTTTTGACCTCTCCGCCGTGAGCACCCGCTCCGACTCCGCAAGCGCCTCCTCGGACTCCGCGATGCGCTCCGCCAAAGCCTCGGCGCGGGCCTTTCCGCCCACCGCCCGGTCGCGCTCCGCGTGCAGGGCATCCTCCGTGGGCATCATAGCGATCTCCGCCGCAAGCTCCCGCTGCCGCTCCGACGACGCCTCCGCCGCCTCGCGGGCCTTCGCCGCCGCGCGGAGTCTCTTTCCGCATCGAGCGCGGATTGCCAGCGCACCGGCCGCAACCACCGCGCCGATTGTCGCCCCGACGATCCCGAGCCAGATCTTCCAAACCGGGGTTTCCGTAGTGCGGGTTGCAAGGAACAGCCACACCGCTGCCGCCGCAAGAAGCACGAGGGCGGGTATCCAGAACCATGCGGTGTGCCGCTTCCGCCCGGCAATCCGGGCTTCGCGGGCCTTCGCCTCCGCTAATGCCGTCTCGCGCTTCGCATCCTCCCGCTCCCGTTCCCGCAGAAGCGAATCCATGCGCCGCTCGGTCTCCTCAATTTTATCGACATCCGGGAGCTCTGCCAAAAGCTCCTCCCGCTGCCGGCACCTCTCCTCCAGCGCCGCGATGTCGCTCTCCTGCTTCACCACTGCCTCGCAGTAAGCCTCATAGCTGTGTAACCACTCGGCAAATGCCCTCTCCTCCTCGGCACTTTTCTCCGAATCGAGGGCTTCCATCTGCCGCGCAAGGGCATCCTTTTCGGCGCGAAGCGCCGCCTGCTCCTCCGCCAGCCGGTCCAGCTCCGCCTCCCGGGCCTTCAGGTTCTCAACGGTCTTCCGAAGCTCCGCGACGGAGTCCGCCGTCTTATGTTTTTCGAGGATTTTCCGACGGGACGAAAGGGTCTCGAGCGCTTCCGCCACATCGATGCCGCGGTCTTTGCTGCGGCTCATGTTCGCGATGTAATTTGCATATAACTGGGCCAAATCGCCCTCCGGCGCCGCGCTGCCCTGGGGCACCATCACCGTGTTCTCGTACCCTGCGCGCGTGAGCCGCGACCCGATGGCCGGCAGCAGCCCCTCCGGAGCCGGAACCTCGCGCATGGACGGATACTGCCGTACCGTAAGCGCCGGGCCTTCCCCCGTAAAATCCCGCTCCACGCGGTATTCCTTCCCCTCCGCCGTAAGCTCCATCACGCCGCCATAGGCGCCCGTGCCGCTCCAGGGTTTGTATCGCTTGTACGGGTCCGCCTTCGCGCGGCTCTTCTCCCACCCAAAGAGCATCGCCGTCAAAAACTGCCGTAGCGTCGTCTTGCCTGCCTCGTTGGGCCCCGCAATCACGTTGATCCCTTCGGAAAATGTGTACTCCTTATCCGGCAGCCTGCCGAAGCCGGTGGGGTGCAATTTCGTTATCTTCACCTTCGCACCTCCCCTATTTCCGCAAGGCCGTAAGCCCGTAATACAACGCCTTCTCCGCCACCTCGTCGGTCTTCGCCCGCTCCGCGAGAGCGTCGATGAACATGCCGATGAGGTTGTCCGCATTGGCCGTGCGAAGCGCCTCCAGATCAAACTGCGGAAGCGTCCGGTCGATGATCTCCGTCACGTTCGGAAGCGCCGAAAGCGTCTCCGTGTCCGGCCGGAAATCCGCGTCCCGCCGTCCCGTGAGGAAGATGCGGTAGAGGTTGTTTCCCCCGTCCGCGGAGATTGCCGCCGCAATCTCGTCCCGCAGGCTTCCCGCCGTGGTCTCCGCCGTCAGCGAAATCTCGATATCCTTATACTCGCGGACCGCAAAGGGCACCAGCTCGCACGCCGTCTCCCGCGTTCCGTCATCCTTCTCCGTAATCACCACGCGCATATACCCGTGAGGCCCGGTCTCGTTCCGGTTCAAAGGCTCCGGCGACCCGGCAAATGCCATGTTCGGCGCGATGATCTCCGGCTTATGAATATGCCCGAGGGCCACGTAATCCCAGCCGTTTCCCGCGATGCGCTTCCGATCGATGGGCGCATCATTCGGGCTCCCGCCGTGGGCCAAAAGAATCCGGATTCCGTCCCCCGTGGGAATCACATCGTCGTAGATGGGTTCCTCCACCTCCTGCGTGTGGTAGCTCATTCCGTACACGGTGGTCCGAAGCTCGGGAAATGCAACATGCGTAATCTCCGCCTCCGAAAGCATGGTCACCCGGGACCCCTCCGCCGCGTCCTCCGGCCGGTACCGGTTGTCCGCAATCCAGGACAGGTAATTGGAGCGGGCGGAAATATAGTCATGGTTCCCCGCGATAAGCACCACGCGGGTTCTCCGAAGTTTCCCGAACTGGTATGCGACATCCTTAAGCTCCCGGACAAGGGGGCCCTTGTGGAACACATCCCCCGCGATCAGCAGAAGGTCCGCGTCCTCCTCGTTGCACACGGAAACAAGCCGCGGCAGCGTCTCCGCGATCTCTCGCGCCCGCTCCCGCGAAACGGGCAGTCCCTTCTCCGGCTGCATCCCCAGATGCAGATCCGCAGTGTGAATGATTTTGATTGCATTTGCCATGCGCTTCTCCTCCGCCGGCGCTTTCGCGCCACAGGCTAATTGTACCATAGAACCGCCGGAAATGCACGAAAAAGTGCCCGGACGAATCCATCCGGGCACTGTCGGTTTTGTTTTGTTTTATCCGGGTCTTCTTCCGCGCCGGACGCGTTGCGCCGGCAACCCTTCGCCGGTTTTGTGAAACCGGTCTGCGGCGTTACCGCTCGACGTAGGCCACCGACATCAGATAGTTGTCAAGCATGTTCTTCTCGCAGTCGGCGAGGGAACTGCCGCCGAAATCGTGGTCGTAGAGCCGCTCGAACCGGATGATGCCGGTCGAACCGTTCTTGCGGTAGCTGTTCCCGTTGTCGAGGTAGAAAAATCCGTCCTCGTCATACCCGATGATCATCAGGCAGTGGGATCCGTGGCCGTCGCGATGCTGGATGCATGCCCAGACGCCCTCCGGATGCTTCGCCAAAAGGCGCTTGACATAATCCGCGTTGGAGCCCTTCCAACGGTTTGCCCGCGGCGAGTGATCCACCGTCACCGTGTAGGTGATGGGATTCACGTTGTGCGAGCCGTAATCGTTTGTGATGGTAAAGCTCTTTACCGGCGTATGGCCGTCATAGTTGACCTTCTGTCCTCCCGAGGAACCCGCATTCGAGTACTCCGACCGTCCGATGCTGAGGCCCCGTATCGCGAGCCCGCGCACCCAGCCGTTGTAGTTGCAGTTTCCATTGAGAATGTCGCGAAGATCGAAGAAATAATCCGTCTTCAGAAGCCCGTCGTAGCCGAGGGCCCGGTTCATCAGCTCCACCAGTGCGGAATCCGTGCACCAGGAGTTCTTCCAGTTGCTGTCCGCAAAAAGCCTTGTGGTTCCGAAGTTGAAAGTCGCGTAACCGCCGGGGCGGCACTCGTTTAAGAACACTTCCTTAAAATTGAACTGCCGGTTGACCACGTCAAATGCGCACTCCCAATGGGCGTATACGCGCGTCACGGTCTCGCTGGTCTCCCGGGTTATCTTCTCGCCGTCCCACGGGTCCGTATACCACCCGAGGAAGATGCATTTCGGCCGGTATGCGGCCATCTGTTCCACCTCCGCGCCGAAGCCGATGGGGGAAACACTCTTAATCTTGTGGCGTCGTCCGTCCAGACTTCCGACATGGCCGTCCGGCGCATTGGCATCAAATACTACGTCTATTGTGGATCCTGTCGTGACGCTGGTCGCGCCCGCCGTCACGGTCATCGCGGAAAGGAGACTCACGATCATCACGGCAATAAGAACGCCGGATGCTGCTCTTTTTCGTAAATGCACGAAACAATACCTCCGTTTTTGTATAACCCTTCCGGCTTCTCTCTCCCCGCGCGATTCGCAGCCGAAAGTAGCCGTATTATAACACAGGAAAACAAAAAACGCAAGTTTCGGTGCCCCGACCCCCCGCGCAGGCCCCTGCCGGCGGATGCATTTTTCGGGGAAACGGGGCTGAAATCGACGGATTTTCCGTCTTTCCGGGGCGGGTCCGCGCTTGACATCCCCTCTCCCCTGTGCTACAATCGGGGCACATCAAAAGAAGCCCCGACGGAAGCTGCAAGCGGCACCTGCCCGCGCGCCCTGACGTCCCGGCGGGAACGAACACACGGCAACTAAAGGGAAGGATTTTCCGACCTCAAGTGCTGCGTTTTTTCGTGCCCTAAGATGCAACCCATTAACTGCACTGTATCTATAGAAAGGCTTTTTTATGAAAAGAGTAATTGCACTTCTTCTGGCACTTGCGCTTGTTTTCGGCGCGACCGCCTGCGGAACAAAAGACAACAAGACAAACGACACCGCGCCGACGCAGGCTGCAACGCCCACGACGGCCGCTACCCCTACCCCCGGCGACGACAAGCCCGCCGAACCGACCCCCACGGAGACTCCGGCGGTTCGCGCGGAAGTCAACGTCGCTGTCCTTAAAGGGCCCACCGCCATCGGCATGCTCAAGCTGATGGACGAGGACGAGAAGGAAACCTCGGCCAATGATTACACCTTCACCGTTGCCGGCTCCGCCGACGCGATTGTGGGCTCCGTCATCAAGGGTGATATCCCGATTGCCGCCGTACCGTGCAACCTTGCCGCCACGCTTTGGAACAAGACAAGCGGCGGTGTAACGCTTCTCGGGGTCAACACCCTGGGCGTTCTCTACATTCTCGACACCGGCACCAGCGTGCAGAGCGTGGCCGACCTCAAGGGCAAGACCATCTACGCAACCGGCGCCGGCACCACGCCGGAGTACACCCTCCGCTATCTTCTTTCCTCCAACGGCATCGACCCCGACAAGGACGTGAGCATCGTTCTCCTCTCCGAGGCGAGCGAGGTTGCTGCGAAGATGGCTTCCGCTGACGGCGACACCATCGCAATGCTTCCGATGCCCTTCGTCATCTCGGTTCTCTCCCAGAACGAGAAGGCCCGCATCGCCCTCGATGTCACCAAGGAGTGGGAGGCAAAGAACGACTCCACCGTTGTGACCGGTGTCATCATCGCCAACAGCAAATACCTGGCCGAGAATAAAGCGACAGTTGACGCATTTCTCGATGAATACGAGAAAAGCACGGCTTTCGCAACCTCCAATGTAGACGACACAGCCGCTCTCGCCGAGCACTTCGACATCTTCAAGGCCGCCGTTGCAAAGAAGGCCATCCCGTATTGCAACATCGTTTACAAGGCAGGCGATGAGTGCCGAGCCGCCGTGAACCCTTACCTTCAGGTTCTCTTCGACGCCAACAAGGACTCCGTGGGCGGAAAACTCCCGGACGACACCTTCTTCTACAAGCGCTAATGCTTCCGCGTCAAAATTAACTTGACGAACAACGAAAAATGGTGTATAAAGGAATCGTGAGGTAATTGTGGTTTACCTGCCTCAAGGCAGAAGGAGGAAAAACTTATGTACGACAACGATTTATTCAACCAGTTTTCGGAAGCATTTCACGACATGCTCGACAACCTGGACAAGGGCCTTCGCGACGGCGTCGGAGAAATCAAGGACATGAAGAAGAACGTGGAGAGAAACGGTCTGTTCGGCAACAAGAAGTGCGAGCGCAAGACCAACTACCGCGCACCCTTCGAGAATTTTAAGAAGAATCTCAAGGTTCCGGACATCGAGAATCCCTTCGTCCGCTCCCGCAAGATTCGCGCCGATGTCATCAAGACCGACGGCCAGATCATCATCCGCGCCGAGCTTCCCGGCTATGACAAGTCCAACATCCACGTGGATTACAAGGACAACGAGATCATCATCCGCGCGCAGCGCGAGTTCGAGGAAGTGACGTCCGAGGAGGACAAGCCCAAGAACTACGATCAGTACTCCGATCGTTTCTACGGCAAGGCGGAGCGCTCGTTCAAGGTCGGCAAGATTGACGTCACCACCGTTCGCGCAAACTTCCAAAACGGCATCCTGACCATCACCTGCGATGCTCCGGAAGACGGCGCAGCCATCAACATCGACTGATAACACAAAATCGGGGCGGTCTTACGACCGTCCCGATTTTTTTGTTTTGCTTATGTTTCATTTTCCGAGCGGGCGAGGCGCCCGTTTTTTTGTGCCGGTTTTGGGCTCCTGCCCCACGGAACCGAGGGAGTTCCTACTCCTGCCCGAGCCGCTTCAAAAGCCGCACCAAAAGCTCCCACGTGCGGTCCGCGGAGGCAATCTCCAGCCGCTCGTCGGTGGTGTGGATGTTCAGAATGTTCGGTCCGAAGCTCACGGCGTCAACATCCGGAAGGTGCGTGAGAATCAGGCCGCACTCAAGGCCTGCGTGAATCGTCATCACCTCAGGATCTTTTCCGTACATCGCGCGGTATTCGCTGATCCAGAGCTCGCGGAGCTTCGACTCCTCGCGGTACTGCCAGCCCGGATATTCGCTGTTCCGCCCGGTCACGCCGCCGCAAAGCCCGGCCAGACGCACGATTTTCTCCGCCAGAAGCTCTTTCTTCACTTCCATCATACTGCGAATGGAAGCGGAAACCGTCACCACATCGCCCTTCGTCTGCACGATGCCTACGTTGTTGGACGTCTCCACGAGGCCCTCGGGCTCCACGCTCATCTCCTTCACGCCAAAGGGAACCAGCAGCAGGAAATTCAGAATATTCCGAACCGACGCCGCATTCATCACGCGGTAGCTGCCTTCCTGAATCACGTATTCGTCGGCGTAGCGCGTCTCCTCCAGGCGATACTGCACCAGCGGCTCCTGGCTCTGATGCGCGCGCTGAAGCTTCCGAACCGCCAGCTCAAAGGCCTTGCAAATCGCAAGTCTCTCATAATCATTCACGCAGATGACCATCTCGGCCGATGTGGGAATGGCATTATCCTTCTCACCGCCGCGGATCCACAACGGCTGCAGCATTTGCCCGCAATCCATCGTGTCGAGAAGCTCCGCCAGCAAAAGGATGGCGTTCTCGCGGTGCTTGTGAATCTCCGTGCCCGAATGGCCGCCCTTGCAGCCGGTCACAAGAATCTTCAAAAGGCTGCCCGACACCGTCTCCCGAACCACGGAAAATGTCGAGCAAAGCGTCACGCCGCCGGCACAGCCCGTCAAAAGGATCCCCTCATCCTCGGAATCGATGTTCAGCCACCGGCGTCCGTGCACGTCCGCCGCCACAAGGCCTTTGGCGCCGTACATTCCGGTCTCCTCGTCCACCGTAGCCACCAGCTCGATGGCCGGGTGGGCGATGTCATCCGCCGCCAGAACCGCCAGCCCATAGGCAATCGCGATGCCGTCGTCCCCGCCCAGGGACGTGTCCACGGCGAAGAGGTACTTCCCGTCCTTCGAAAGGGCAACGTTCAGCCCCTCCGTCTCCATATCCTTCGTACAGGACGGCCGCTTCACGGCCACCATGTCCATATGCCCCTGAATCACAACCCCCGGCGCGCTCTCGCACCCCGGCGTCGCCGGCTTGCGAATGATCACGTTGCCGCATTTTTCCAAAATCCACGGCAGATTATGCTCCTTGGCAAATGCAATCAAATAGTCGGCAATCTTCTCCGTATTGCCCGACCCGTGCGGAATCTCACAAATCTCCAGAAAATACTTCATCCACGCTTTTTCCTGCGCCAACCGACTCAACATTTCATCCATAGACACTCCTCCTCATCCTCCGGGGCCGCTCCGTCCGGCGTCCCTCCACGGGCCTCCGCCGCGCCTTCCGGTCCCTCCGGAACCGGCCAACGCCAAAGCTCCTCGCTTCCCCTGTAGAATAGCACAAAAGCGTCCTCATTTCAACAACTCCGGCACACGAAAAAACCGGAAGACTTGCGTCTTCCGGTCCTTTCGGAAAGTGTTAATAACAAAGGTGAATACTGTCATTGTCGTCGTGTTTTGTTTACTTTCTCCCCTCGACCTTAGTATAGCACGACACAATGAAAAGCGATAGCACGAAATCCGGCGCCCCTGCGCCTCCTTCGTCAAAATTACGGAAAATTCGCAAAAATTGTAACTTTTCCCGTCATATCCGCATATTTTGCACGGCGGGGCGGCATTTGCCGCAAGCTTGTCCCGGATCCCGCAGCCTTTGCGGCACGCTTCCTCCGGAAGCGGCTGCATTTGCCTCATACTTCTTCCGAAGTCTTCTCTTCCGCGTGCCGGAACAGTTCCAGGCGAAGCGCCATCAGCTGGTACCAGAACAGAAGCGACGACCCCATCGACACCAGATACATCATCTGCTCCCGGGTCTGCGCCCACGTTGAAAACAGGCTCATGCCGAGCGCGCACACGCGAATCGTAAGATAAATCGCCATGCACACCTGTATCGCCCCAACCCGCTTGGTCTCGCCGAACTCTTTCGCAATATCCATCGCCAGCCACAGAAGATAGAAATCAAAGACGATGGACGCCACCGTAACCGCAACCGCGACCCACTTCGTAAACGTGTCAAATCCAACCGTCACATTTCCGAAAACGGAGAAGAACGAAAAATCCCCGGTCACCAGAACCACTTCCTTGATTCCCTCAAAAATAAGCAGTGCAATCGCAATCGGAAGCATGACATTCCTCTGCTTCCCATACGCGCGGAATCTCCGAATCGCAAAAATCATCAGGCCCCACCCGAAGACATCCGCCAGAATATCGAACATCAGCGTTTCCACCCCGTCTGTTCGAATAAAAAACCAATCGTCCACCACAATAAAGATGAACCCAATCGCCGCCAGCAGCAATCCTTCCGCCAGCATCTTCACATTCTTCCTGTCAACAGCCCCCATACAAAACTCCTTTCGAATTACCCCATGAATTTTCGGCGCCGCTGCCCCGCAGCGCACCGCATCTTCCCCCATTATATCACACCCCCGCTTTCCGTCAACACCAGATACAATATCCGCCTCCCCATTAGCACCCCGAGGCGAAAGCCTCCCGCTTTTCGCAAAGAGGCGGAAGGACTGAAAAAGAGCCTCTCCTTTCCATGCGTGCTGCTCGGGCTTGCACTACCTTGCCCGGACAGCGATATGGGCGGAAATCACAGGGGAAGAAGCATGTGACTCCCGAAATCCTGCTGCTGGGATTGTGACTACTGTCACAAATCACAGTGGCAGGATTTCGGGAGGGCTATCTTAGCGTACGCGAGGGCGCGCAGGGCGTTTTGAGGACTGTTCGACGCACGCCGCAATAACATCCGGCGGGAAGTCAGTTTATGAAATTCGGCGTGCTAGCCCCGCAAAAACGCCCTCGCCTCAGCGACCGAAGCGCACGCTTAGATTCCCTGAACCTGCGCCTTCCCCTGCGATTACCGCCCATGATCAAAGCTGTCCGGGATGCAAAAAAAGCGGGAGGCATTCGCCTCCCGCGGGTGGGTTGGGTTTATTTGTCGTATTTGTACTCATCATCCCCGATGTGATCGCCGTTGAGGACGCGAATCATCAGCTCGGCGGACTTGCGAACCGACTCGGGCTTCAGGATGGCGACGTACAGGTCCATACCGGACATGGCATCACATTCTTTAAATGCACCACTGCCGACCGATTCGTAGGAAGTGATGTGCCATTCGGCGCCGTCGCTCATCTGCATGGACACCAGCTGCGCGATCTGCGAAAGCGAGATGTCCGTCTGGAAGCTCTTGGAGGCCGCCGACATAAACGACTCGTAGTTCGAGAGCACCTTCGAGGAGGTCATCTTGTTGATGAGGCCCTTAATCACCTCAATCTGGTGCTTGCCGCGGGTGTAGTCGCCGTTCGGCACATGTTCACGCTCGCGCACAAACGCAAGCGCCTCTGTGCCGTTCATATGTATCAGACCCTGTCGGAAGTGATATCCTTCGTTCGACGTGAACGTGTACAGCGAGTAAGCGTCGACACCGCCGAGAACGTCCACAATCTTCACAACGCTCGAAAAATTCACCCGGATGTAGAAGTCCACCGGCACTCCGTAGAGGTGCTCGAGGGTCGCCATGGAGTACTGCGGGCCGTAGATGCCGGCGTGGGTAAGCTTGTCCATGATCCGATTGGTCTTGCCCGGAATATGCACGTAGCTGTCACGAGGCGTCGTAACAATACCGATTTCCTTTGTGGTCGGATTGACAACCATGAGGAGGTTCACGTCGCTTCGGCTTCTTGCGGAGATACCGCCGTAGGTATCAATACCGCTGATGAAGACGGTGAAAGGCGTCGTGGAAAGGTCGCGGCCTGAATTGTCCGGGCGCTCCTTAAATGCAATCGGCTGGGACGGGTCGTTGGGCGGCAGCGTCGGCGTCGGATCGTTAGGTCCGAGGGTCGGCGTCGGTGTCGCGTTGGGATCTACCGTGGGCGTCGGGTCCGGAGCATCGTCGTCCGGCACCGCGGGAATCAGAATCTGAGCAACCGCGCGGGTGGTTCCCGTAAACGAATTCTCCTGCTCCATAGCCGCATACATATCGTCAATCATGTCCGCATACAGGCTTTCGATGAAGATTGCCTTCACCTCGCCGTTGCGAAGCGCCTCGGCTGCGGCAAAAAGGGAGCCGTACTCGCGAAGGTCGAGATTCGAACCGGCTTCTTCGCGGAGCTTCGCGATGGCAGCCTTGGTCGCATTGATACGCGAGGATGCCGCCGCGCAACCGATGGAGTAGGTCGACACGTCCGCGAGGGACTGCGCTGGATCGTTCGCGCGCACGAAGATACTGAACTCTTCCGTCGTCACGGCTTCGCCCGCGTCAATCTTTGTGGAATCCCCGAAGTTGTCCTGAATCGAACCGAGCAAAAGGAATGCTCCGATGACAAGGCAGGTGAACGCGATGGAGGCGAATTTGCCGGCGATCTGAAGGTTCTTAAGATACTGCAGCAAAACGGCGATGGCCAAAAGGAACACAAGAAGCATCGCCATCATGGTGAGCACGTGAGTGAGGTTGCTGCTCTTAAACACTGTACCGACCAGGGCCTGGCGCTCCTTGTTTTTGCACAGCTTTCCGAAGCAGACCAGGTACACAACCACCTGAATCAGAATCAGCATAAGCGTGAGCACATGGTTGGCCGCATCGGCGAACCACCAGAAGCACAAAAGGCTCAGGGCGCAAAGGCCGAACATAATCAGGCACACATCCGCGCGCATGAAGTCGTTGCGGTAGTGAAGCGCGATGAAAAACGACACGAACAAAAGCACAACCGTGCAAACCGAGGCAAGGATCCGGATGCGGAACCATTTGCCCTTTTCTTTCTTCGGAGCAAGGCTCTTGTGACCCACCGCGGCGATTGCTAAAAGCACCAGCATAAAGAGCACCAGCAAAATCTCCGGGAATCCCAGGGCTTTCTTTAACGCGAGAAATACCGTGGAAATGATCCAGAACAGGCCTTCCAGCCCGAAGGCACCGGCGATAAACAGGTCGCGCTTCTTCGCAGGAACTAAGAAGTACGCAGCGATTGCACCGCCGAGGGTAAGCGCCGTGAGCAGGATCTCGCGGTACGTAAGCGACAGCACTTCGCCGATTCCGACCTCCTTGCCCAAAGCGGCATCGATAACAAACAGGAACAGGATCATCTGCGACAGCAAAACCATCGCGATGATGCCCGCCCGTTCTTTCTTAAACGTCATAAATCCTCCCTGCGCACGTCCCGGAGCCTCCCCTTGGGCCCCCGGATATTGACCTCTTCCGTGCGCGCAAAATGCATACGCATTATAGACTATCTGCCCCGAAAAAGCAAGTCTTTTGCGAGCGAGACCGGCTTCTTCGGGGCAGGTAACCGTATTCCTAACGGGTTAAATCACAGTTTCGAACCGCACTGCGGGCAGAAGTTCGGGACCGCACCTTCGGCGGGAGCAACCCATCCGCAGCTCGCGCATTTCTTGCGCTGTTCCGGTCTCTTGGTGCCGCAGTTGCTGCAGAAAGCGCCGTCGTTGGAGCGTCCGCAGGACGGGCACATCCAGTTCGGAGCAGCCGTCTTGAACTCGGTGTGGGTCGTAACGGGCTTCGGCTCAGGCTTCTTGGTACCGCAGTTCTTGCAGAACGCGCCGTCGTTGGAACGTCCGCAGGACGGGCACATCCAGTTCGGAGCAGCCGTGGTGAAGCCGGTGCTCGTCTGCGTGGTCTGTGCAGCCTGTACGGGCTGTGCCGGAGCGTACGTCTGAGCTGCCTGTACCGGAGCTACCTGTACGGGCGCGGGCTGTGCGTTCTGGCAGGGCGCCTGTGCCGCGGACATGGCAACATTTGCGCCGGACACCGCAACCGTTGCACCGGAAGCCACCGTGTTGGCAGTAGCAGCCGTCGAGGTTGCAGCGGCCGTAGCCGTCGCATCGGCAAACGCGGAAAATGCTTCCGACGCCGTCATGGGCTGGCTTGCGTAAGTCTGCTGCATCACAGGCATCGGCTGGCCGGTCAGGGCCGCGCGAATCTGCTGGCCCATCATCTCGCACTGATGGTATTTGGCGGACTGGAAGCCCTCCACGCGCATGGTATTCAAGTTAAATTCAATCTCGTCAAACCACTTCCAGTTCACTCCGATGGAGCAACGGAAATCGTAGAAATAGCGGTAACGGGGCGGATTGTAGCTCACGCGGTTGCCGCTGCCGTCGCGGGCAAATTCCTCCTCGCGCTGCTCCTTCACCTCGATATCCACGCGGTTGACCGCGGAGAGCGGCAGAACGTCCGGGTTGTCCTTGTCAAAGCCCGAAGGGTTCGCATACGTAACCACGAAATTGCCGTTCACGGTATCGATATACACCTTCTTGGAATCGCCGAACACCTGATTCGCATTGAAGGTCGCAAGCTTGGCGCGGTTCGCCTCGCGCTCGGCAAGATGCTCCTTCATCTCCGCAACGGTCGTCTTCCGGCGGCCCGAGAAGTAGGGCGACATCTTCTTGTTGCAGGTACCGCACATATTGCCGTCCTCCAACTTGTGGTTGCCGAGGAAGCTGATTTTCTCCCCGCAAATGTCACAAAACTTTTTGTCAAACAGTCCCATTTTCAAAATCCTCCTTATTTTTTACGCAACACCGGTCGTGTTGCGACCCGTCCTATTCATAATACCGCAAGAGCCGCAAAAAGTAAAGCCGACAGCCGCGAAGAATCGCCCGCGTCGCTGTAAATCACGTATCCTTCTTCGCACTCTGCTGATACACCGAATACGCCATGCCGGTGTATTTTTTGAAACACCGCGCAAAATAGTTGGGATCCGGAATACCGATCTCCTTCGCCACCTGGTAGGGCATCTTCCCCGCGAGAGCCGCCCGCTTCGCGTGTTCCATGCGGCAGGCGAGAAGATAATCCACCGGGCGCTCCCCCGTCTCGCTCTTGAATTTGCGGCTTAGGTAGCTCTGGTTGAAGCCAAAAGCCTTCGCCACCTTCGACACGTTCATATCGACCTCAAAATACCGCGTCTGAATGTACTCCTTCACCTTCTCCAGGCTGTAGGACGCCTTGGCGCAGGACGAAACCTCCGGCTCCTCGCCTCGGGCCGCCCGCTGGTTGTTTAAGTACAGGAACAACCGCCGCAGCGTGTCGTTGATGTCCTTCTTCTCGATGGGCTTTAAGCGGTAGTCGAAGACGCCGATACCGATGCACTCCCGGGCGTACTGGAACTCGTCGTAGGCTGAAAGCACCACGATGGCCATGTCCGGGTACCGCACCTTCGCCAGTTTGGAAAATTCAATCCCGTCCATGAAGGGCATCTGCACATCCACGAAGCAAACGTCCGGCTGCAGATCGTCGATGGTGTTAATCGCCTCGATTCCGCTGGCCGCCGTCCCCACAATCTCCATGTTGTAAGCCGCCCAGTCAATCGTCTTGGAGAGAAGCCGGTAGATTGCCGGCTCATCGTCAATAATCATCACCCGATACATGGGTTACCTCCCTTCCTGCTCCTGCGCTTCCGTTTCCGCCGATTCCGGCGTCTGCTCCTGCAGCTGTGCCTGTTCCGGCGCCTCCGTTTCCGTCAGCACCGTTTCCTGTTCCGATTCCGGCTCCTGCTCCTTCGCCGCCTCGCGCGGCTCAGCGTTCTGGTCCCGGAGAACAAGCGTAATCTGCGTGAATTTGCCTTCTTTGCTTTCTATTTTGTAGCAATCGTCCCGCTTCTCAAAGTAGCAGAAGCGCTCGATGGTGCGGCGGAGCCCAAAATGCTCCTCGCCGTCTTTCATGATGTTCTGTACGAGGCTGCCGCGCATGCCGACGCCGTTGTCGTAAAGCTCCACGTGCACGCCGTCCTTCTCCCGGAAGACGCGGATGCGGATGGTGCCGAACTCGCCCTTGGGGCGAATGCCGTGGTAGAGGCTGTTCTCGATAATCGGCTGCAGTGTCAGCTTCGGAAGCCGCATCGAGAGGCAGGACTCATCGATCTCGTAGACATCCTCGAAGATCTCGCCGTAGCGAAGCTTCTGCAGCTTCAGATACTTCTTGGCAATCTCAATCTCCGTGGCAAGCGACACCTCGTTGCTGCCGTTGCTCAGGAACTGCCGGTAGAAGCTGCCGAGGGTCTCCAGCGCGTCGTACACCTGCTCGCGGTCGGTGTCCTCGTCCACCGCAAGGCTTGCAATCATCTCGATGGTATTATACAGAAAATGCGGTTTTATCTGCTGTTGCAGCGCATTGATCTCGGTCTTGTGCACCGTCTCCTCTTTGTCGAGAAGCTCCCGGATGAGGCGGTTCATCTCCACAAGCATCTCGTTGTAGCTGTCCTTCAGCATACCGATCTCATCGTCGTAGGTGACGAGGGACGCCCGCCGCAGAACGCCGTTTTTCACAGCCTGCATGGAACCCGAGAGGGAACGGATGGGCCGGGTCACGTAGCGGCGAAGAAGCATATCCAAAAGGAGCATGGCCGCCAGCATCAGAATGACGGACGCCAGCGGAATAGTCATGAATTTGTAGGAAAGGTTTTCCCACAAAAGGAAGTGGTCGATGCAGACGATGGTGATGTCCGTCCCCGGAATCTCGTACTCCGCGTATATGTCCCTGCGGAAGACGCCGCTGGTTACAAAGGAGTTCGTCCCCCTGCGGAGCGCCTCCTCGCGGTAGCGGTCGAAGGCCGCAGTACCGTTGTTTCCGGTCACGCTGATGCTTGCGCCGTTATGATCCAGAAACTGAAAATCCCGGCGTTTCCGGTCCTCGCCCACGACAGTGTTCATCAGCTCGGAGACATAGAAGTTCGCGCTCATGTAGCCGATCTTCTCCTGGGTCCGGGTGTCGTTGTACACCCGCATCATGCTCATGACGCTCTGGTCGGGAATCCCGAAGATACCGTCACCGTTTTTCCAGATGACGTATTGGCCGTGGCGCTCATCCAGGGCGGATTTCCAGGGGTCCTGGGCAAAGCACTCCACATTGAACATCCGCACGTCCTGCTGCAGGCACGCGTAGCGGAGATCCTCGCGGACAATGTATACCGAACACACCTCATCGTAGGGAACCATGACGTTTCGCATGGAAGCGAGGGCCTCGCGCTCCAGGGCCTTTAAGGTCTGCTCCCCGTTTTTCTGGTTGACATCGTAGGTCAGATACTTCTGCACATTCTCATCCATGAGAATCAGGAAGGTGAAGGCGCTGACCTTATCCACTTTCGATTTGATGGTGCCGCCCACCGTCACAAGATTCTCGCAGACCGCCTTCTGCTCGGACTCCACAACCTGCCGCTGAAACAGGAAGACGAACAAAAGAAACATGCAGACGATGTACAGGATTGATGTCATGACAAAAAGCCGTCTCAGTTTTTGCTTCAACGGCAGAGAACGGAATTTACGATTCATGACAAAACCCATGGTGTCACCCCCGCGGGAGATTACTGTAATGATAACAAATGCGCGTGGGATTTTCAACAAAAAACAAAACAAGCCCGGGAGACCCGAGCCTGTTTTGCCTTATGCGCAAACAAATATTGTGAAGTAGTGTCATATGCAATTTGGTTGCACCGGGAAAGATTTCCGGTCCTTCGAGACCCCGTTGGGGTTACCCCGGGGCTTGCCCTCGACAGGGTCGGCCGCGCGGGGGAAATCCCGGCGGCCAGCCGCTACACCTGCATCGCTGCAGACGAAGCTTTCATTCGAGGTCTTGTGCGTATATTTGGAAAAATGTTACGATGATGGCGTATTCCTTGCGGCCTTTTGCTTCGCTACTCCTGAAGCGTTTCAGCCATAATCCCGATAAATTCCTTCGCCGTGATCTCTCCGGAGAACAGCCTCGGGAGATTCTTTAAATACACTTCCTTATCCTCCGCGACCATCAGCGTGTCGAACCAGAGGGTGAAGGATGTGGCTCCGGAACAAATCTGCGCGATCCGGACTGGCAGCGGCTTCACTTCCGAAATGTTGTAATCGACTTTCCATGCCGGGGTTCCGGCACCGCTTAAGTACGAGTACTTGGACACCAGCTTGGCAAGCTGGAATGCAATATCGGCAGCGGCATCCGCATTTTCCGAATAGCGGTTTACCATGAGTGTGTCCGAAGCGCCGCCCATGTAATCGCTCTGGCGGACAACCCCGGAATTTATTACGGGAACCGGGAAGAAGTCGAAATCTTCCGGATTCTCACATTTCTTCGAATCGTAGAAGAGGCTTGTGGTCCAGGAGCCCATAACATACATTGCGGACTCTCCGCGGAACAGCTTCTCAAGCGCCTGATCGTTGGTGAGCTCTCCGGCATCCGGGTCCATGTAGCCGTTCTCGATGATGGAGCAAAAGGCTTCCGTTCCCTGCACAAACCCCCGTTCCATGTAGGAACCTTCCTGCGCGGTGAGAACCTTCTGAAGCTTCTCCGGCCCCACGGCCTTGAGAATCAGCGCGTCGTACAACATGGCCACAACCCAGGCGCTGTCGGATTTGGCGGAATTTCCGATGGGGATGATGCCTGCATTTTTCAGCTTCTCGCAGCAGTCCATCCACTCGTCGAAGGTCTCCGGCGTCTTCTCAATCCCCGCCTCGGCAAATGCCTTCCGGTTATAGAACACTCCGGATATCTGCGTCACGTACGGAATGCCGTACAGCTTTCCGTTATAGCGGGCAGTGAGCTTGCTCTCGGGAAGATCATCCCGGTACTTCTCGTAGTACGAATCCAGCTCCAGCACTTTCCCCGATTCCGCGAAGGCCTGGGAAAATCCGCCGGCCCAGGTGTAGAAGATATCCGGCAACTGGTTTGCCTTCACCTGAATCGGAAGCTTAGCCTTGTACTGCTCGTTCTCGAAGGTCTCCATCACGACAACGTACTTGTCCTGACGGCGGTTGTACTCCGCGATCGCCTCGGTGAACGACTTATGAAAAGCATCTCCCTCGGTGGCGATGGTCCAGATGGTAATCCGGATCCGCTCATCCCCGGGCTTCTGCTCTTCTCCGCCGCAACCGGCGAACAGCATCGTGAGCATGGCAATCGTTGTTACCAACGAAAGCAGCTTATATATCCTCTTCATAATACCAACTCCTGCAACAGTATAAATGATTTTGTCACAAAATGGAACGCACTTTTTTGACTTAATTTAGCACTATTTTGACTTCTTTCAGCTTGCAGCCGCCTGCGGAAACGCCTTTAGAAGCAAGGCTTTCGCGCATATTCAGGGTGCATTTGCCGCTAAGAAAGCAAAAGGCACGGTGTCCAGCGGACCTACCGTGCCAAACCATGCTATGAAGCACGCGGGAATCGAACCCGCGACAACTTGATTAAAAGTCAAGTGCTCTACCGACTGAGCTAGTGCTCCATCTTTCATATTCTTTCGGAATATGAAAAAATGCCCAGAACCGGAATCGAACCAGTGACACGCGGATTTTCAGTCCGCTGCTCTACCAACTGAGCTATCTGGGCATGGTATTTATTCAATTCGGTTGCACCTAAAGCTGAAAAAAGCCTCCGACGCAACTTCTGCGGTATACCACCGCGATTGCGGGGGCTGGATTTGAACCAACGACCTCCGGGTTATGAGCCCGACGAGCTTCCAGACTGCTCTACCCCGCGACAAACTGGATGGGGAAGGATTCGAACCTTCGAAAGCGTCGCTAACAGATTTACAGTCTGCCCCCTTTGGCCACTCGGGAACCCATCCGTATGGGGCCTATAGGGCTCGAACCTATGACCCTCTGCTTGTAAGGCAGATGCTCTCCCAGCTGAGCTAAGACCCCAAAAAAAACCGATTGCCGGCCGAAGCCGAACCAGGTTTACAGCTATTAAATTATCCGGAAAGGTCCGGCAAACATCTTCCGCGGAAAATGCAGAAGAAAACGACCCGAATGGGGCTCGAACCCATGACCTCCGCCGTGACAGGGCGGCGCTCTAACCAACTGAGCCACCGGGCCGTACTCCGAAAACCATACTAAATGGCCTCAGACAAATTCATACCGATTCTCTCGTAACAACTAAGGTCAAGCCCTCGATCGATTAGTATCGGTCCGCTCCACACGTTTCCGTGCTTCCACTCCCGACCTATCTACCTGATCGTCT
>CADAHQ010000021.1 GCA_902787715.1 uncultured Lachnospiraceae bacterium | reverse complement strand
ACCGTTACGTTGAGCGAGGAGAACAACTGGAGCTATACCTGGACCAAACTTGACAAGAAGGTGGCTGGTAAGAATATCGATTACACGGTAACCGAGGATAAGGTTTCCGAGTACGAGACCGAGATTGTGAAAGCTTCCGATGAGGTCATCGGAGGAGTTGTCGGCGATACTTCGGACGGCAATGTTACGAACCAATATAACACCGGTGAGGTAACAGAGAGTACTGATGACGGTACTTTCAGGTACATCATTACGAATAGCCATACGCCGGAGACAATCAGTCCGATTGTCAAGGTTGTTTGGGTTGATGAGGACGATCGAAACGGCAAGAGACCGGAGTCTGTGGATTCTGTTCTTGTTAACGATGAAGAAGAGTCTAAGGGAACTGTAACACTTGGTCTCGAGACGGAGTGGACAGAAACCGCCAAGGAGCCGGTAGCGAAGTACAAAAACGGTGGCACACCGGTTAAATACACGTGGACCATCACGTCTGAGCTGCCTGCAGGCTACGAAGTCGTTGATACGGCCGAGGATGGTTTGACAACGACAATCACGATTGCGTATATCGCGAAGCCCGTGAAGCTTCCGCTTGAGGTTGTGAAGGTTCTGACCGGTCGCGAGTGGAATGAGAAGGATGCATTTGAATTCACACTGGCTGCCGATGCGGAAAATCCTGAGGGCGCAGAGCTTCCGGAGGTAACGGTTGTGAATGCGACCGCTGAGACGAAGACGGTTGCATTTGACGAGATTGTATTCTCGAAGCGCGGAACGTACAAGTTTACGATTACCGAGACCAAGGGAACCCTCGACGGTGTTTCGTACGATACGGTAGCGAAGGAATTTGTCGTTGTCGTTGAGGATGACGGCGTAGGTTCGCTGTATATCGACGAAGTTACGAACAAGGGAAGCGTTGAAATTACGAATGTGTACAGTTCGGTCGGAGCAATTCAGTTTGCCGCGAAGAAGGTTCTGGACGGCCGCGAGCTGAAGGACGGCGAATTCACGTTCGTTCTGAAGAATGAGGCCGGTGAAGTGCTTCAGACGGCAACCTGCGATAAGGACGGTAAGATTTCGTTCGAGCCCATCGCTTACACCGAGAAGGATATGGTTGTCGACGGCAAGATTGTTGCTTCGAAAGAGTTCACCTACACGATCAGCGAAGTGAAGCCCGAGGGCGAAAAATACGATGCTCTGATCGTTTACGATGAGTCGGTTAAGACAATCAAAGTTACGCTGACGGATAATCAGGACGGAACAATCACCGCCGACGCGAAGACGACGGATGCGAACATCACGTTTACCAATGTGAAGTTGGCTGAGTACGAAATCACGTTTGTTGATGAGGACGGCACAACCGTTCTGAAGGCTGCAAGAAAGTACGTTGTAGGCACCAAGGCAGCTGACGTTGAGAAGCCTGTCGATCCTACCAAGAAAGAGGATGACAGCTTCACGTACGAGTTCAGCGGCTGGACTCCGGAGATTTCGGATGTGGCCGGTGACGTAACGTACAAGGCAACCTACAAGGCAACGGCAAAGCCGGGCGTTTACTACCTCGTAGGAGACGCTCCTTCCGCACAGAAGGGCAACGGCAACGGTCTCGTAATGCAGTTCAAGAGAACAGTGAAGGATGAGATTACATTCGACCAGTTCGACGGCATCTCCTTCAACGGCAAGGTTCTGTCGAAGGATTTGTATAAGGCGGTCAAGGGTAGTGTTATCATCACGGTTCCGCAGGAGTTTATCAATTCTCTTCCGGATGGAAAGAATGAGGTTATCGTGACGTTCAAGGACGGCGACCCGGTTAAGGTTTCCATGGAAATTCTTCCGGCGCAGTCGAGCGAGGACGATCCGGTTGACCCGAACAAGACCGAGGAAGAGAAGAAGGTTTCTCCGAAGACTGCGGATACGATGGTTTACGGCTGGATGATTGTTCTGCTCGGCATCTCGGGTGTTACCGTGCTTCTGGTAATCCGGAGACGCAGAGAGGAAGAGGAACAGATCGGCATGTGATTTTAAGCTGATTGTTAACTTAATATACCCCCATACAGACGGGCGGCGGGAGCAATCCAGCCGCCCGGTTTTTTGTGAATATTTTCGATATTTCCTTTACATTTATGATGCGTTTTGATAGAATGGAGTGGCTGTCAGAAGGGCGGCACGGAGGTTAGAATGAAGAAAGCTAGTGTTTTGTTAATCATGATGATTGCCGCATTTGTCGTGCTTACGGCATGCGGAAAGGGCGGCAACAATACGTCCAATTCGACGGTGACGCCCTCGATTACTTCGGCGGTGCCGGACTACTACCATGAGTGCACCGGCGAGATCAAACTCGGCGAGTACAAGGGCATTAAGGTTACGCAGGAAAAGGCGGTTGTGACCGAGGCCGATATCGATAAGGAATTTGAGGGCCTTCTTGAGGAGCAGCCCAACTACGAGATTGACGCGACCCGCGCAGGTACGGAGGTAAAGGAGGGCGATGCTCTCAATATCGACTATGCCGGCAAGATTGCAGGGGTTGCATTTGACGGCGGTACCGCTAAGGACCAGTTCCTTGTAATCGGTTCCAATCGGTTTATCGCCGGGTTTGAGTCGTCCCTGATCGGAAAGAAGGTGGGCGACACGGTGGACATCAATGTGACGTTCCCGGAGTCTTATCCGCAGAATCAGACCCTTGCCGGAGCAGCGGCTGTATTTACCGTGAAGATTAACTATGTAGGCAAGAAGGTCAATGAGGTTACGGACGCTTATGTTGAGCGGTATTTTTCGTCCATTGCGCATACGGTTGCGGATCTTCGTGAGTATGCGAGAACGGAACTTCAGAAAAATGCTGAGGCAAATGCAGAGCGCAAGGCGTACAATGCCGTGCTCGAGACCGCTATGGCTAACGCGGAGTATGTGTCCATCAATCAGGATGATGTGGATTACTTCTACAACATGACCACGGCGACGATTCGCCAGTACGCTTCGCTGTACGGACAGTCCGAGGAGACGGTTTACAGCTCGCTGTACCAGAACGCTTACGGCACGTATTCGGAGTTCGTTCAGCAGGCGAAGGACCACGCGCTTACGTCCACGAAGCAGTACATGCTTCTGCAGGCGATTGCGAAGGCTGAGAACATCACCGTTACGGACGAAGAGTACAAGACGGCTGTCGAGGGCTACATGGCCGAGAGCAGCATCACCGATTTCACGCAGTTTGAGACGACGTACGGCAAGGATTATCTTTCCTACCTTGCACTGTGCGACAAGACCCTCAAGTTCCTGCATGAGAGCGCTGTAATTACGAAAGAAGAGTAATGTCCCATGAGTACCTGGGAGAGAACGGAAATGTTGCTGGGAAGCGAGGGCGTCGCGCGCCTTGCGAAGGCTTCGGTTGCGGTGTACGGCATCGGCGGTGTCGGTGGCTTCACTGCGGAAGCGCTTGCGAGAGCGGGCGTCGGACATCTGTTGCTCGTTGACGCGGACGTCGTTGCGGAAAGCAATATCAACCGGCAGATTGTGGCTGACCATACCACCGTCGGACGCTTCAAGACGGAAGTCATGAAAGAGCGCATCCTGCGGATTAACCCGGATGCAGAGGTTGAGACACGCAATATCTTTTATCTCCCGGAGGACCACGGCGGAATTGAGTTCGAAGGCTTTGACTATGTCGTGGACGCCGTGGACACGGTATCCGCGAAACTCGAGATTATCGTGCAGGCGAAGGCTGCGGGCGTGCCCGTTTTAAGCTGCATGGGCGCCGGCAACAAGCTGGATCCCACGAAATTCCGCGTGAGCGACATCTACGAGACGTCGGTGTGCCCGCTCGCTAAAGTGATGCGCAGGGAACTCCGCAAGCGCGGGATTGATGCGTGCCGCGTCGTCTGGTCCACAGAGGAGGCGCGAACGCCTTTCGGGGAGCCCACGAGGACGCCGGGAAGCGTTTCGTTTGTGCCCTCCGTGGCGGGATTGATCGCCGCAGGCGAGGTCATCCGCACACTGGCGGGGGTCAGGGACTGAATCATTGTAAATTACGAAATCAAAATGGGGCATATCACTTGCGATTGCTGTCGCCGGTGATATGCCCCTTGTTGTTTTCTGTGCTTTTTTGTTATTGCTGCGGCCGCGAGTGCGCAAGCTTGTACTGCTTCGGCGTGATGCCTTTCCATTTGCGAAAGACTTTGATTAAGTGGCTGCAGTCAGCAAATCCGGTTTCCAGGCTTATGTACGTTAGGTCGAAATCGGTGAACAACAGAAGGTCCTCGGCCTTGCTCACGCGCACAAACTCGATGTATTCCTTGCAGCTGCGCCCGTACATCTGCCGAAAATTCTTCGCAAAATAAGAGTAGCTCATTCCGCAGCGGTGCGCCAATGCCTCCACGGAGAGCGGTTCGGCGGAGTGCTCGTCGATGTACTCGGTGACACTTTCAATGCCCGTGCCGTTGCTGATGCCCGCGGAGCAGGAGGTGTCGAGGCCTTCCTCGCGCCAGCGGCGGGAGAGGGCCACCATGAGCTCGCAGAGGTTGGAATGAACCACGAGATCATAGCCGAAACGGCGGTTGTTAAGCTCGTCCACGCAGGTGTTGAAGACGCGGGAGAGAAGTCTCCGGTCGAGAGTCTCCGCAGGGAAGAACAGCGAAGCCTGCGTCGAGCGGCGGGCCGCCTCGGTAACCGCGCGGAGGCGCGGCGTAAAGCTGCCGGAAGTGTTGAGGCGGGAGACGTCGAATTTGATGACGCCGTAACGATAATTTTTCGGGTCCGCCGGCGTCACGATGTGAATCATCTTCGCATGGAAGATGGCGCAATCCCCCGGGTGAAGGACGGCCTTTTTGTCGTCGCACTCCGCATAGAGCTCGCCGATTTCCACGTAGATGACCTCTACGTAGTAGTGCCAATGCGGGCGCGTCGGATCGTTTATGTTGTGAGAATCCACCCAGAACGCTTCGTAGGGGGAATTTAACGTGTCAATGTATTCGAATAACTGCGGCATGGTACTCCTTTCCGGGGATAACCCCGACGCGGCGCCGAAAATCGCGATAATAGAAATGTACGATTTTTTCGTCGCCCCCATTATAGCAAACCTCTTCGGAAAATGCTATAGTGAACATGCAAAGAAAGGAGGCTCGTTATGATTCTTGGAAATAACCTTCCGAACATCCCGTGGCAGGATCGCCCGGCCGGATGTACGGACATTATCTGGAGATATGACAACAACCCTATCGTCGGAAGACATGATATTCCTTCGGCGAACAGTATTTTTAACAGCGCGGTAATCCCGAAGGACGGTGCATTTGTCGGGGTGTTCCGCAGCGATAACAAGGCCATGGAGCAGCAGCTGTTCCTCGGAAAGAGCGTGGATGCGCTTCACTGGGAGATCGAGCATGAACCGCTCAAGCTGTACTGCGAGAAGACCGGAGAGTGCGTCGGTACCGCAACCGGTTACGACCCGCGCGTCTGCTTCCTCGAGGACCGCTACTATGTGACATGGTGCGCTCCGTTTGAGCAGTACTACGGACCGACCATTGGTGTGGCGTATTCCTATGATTTCAAGACATTTTACCGCTTGCCGGACGCTTACCTGCCCTATAACCGGAACGGCGTTTTGTTCCCTCGTAAGATCAACGGCAAATACATGATGTTCTCCCGTCCTTCCGACAACGGCCATACGCCCTTCGGCGAGATGTTCCTCTCCGAGAGCCCGGACATGGTCCACTGGGGTTGCCATCACCATGTGATGAGCCCCACCGGCTGGGCGTGGACGAAGATCGGCGCGGGTCCGATTCCGATCGAGCTTGACGACTGCTGGCTCCTGATTTTCCACGGTGTCGGCACTACCTGCAACGGCATGATTTACTCCATCGGCGCCGCTCTTCTTGACAAGAACGAGCCTTGGAAGGTCCTGCATCGATGCAAGCCGTTCCTTCTTCATCCCGAGACCACGTACGAGTGCGTCGGCGATGTTCCGAATGTCTGCTTCCCGTGCGCGACCCTCACGGATGCCGCCACCGGCCGCATCGCCATCTACTACGGCGCCGCAGACACCGTTGTCGCCCTTGCATTTGCCCAGGTCGACGAATTGGTGGACTACATCAAGAAGAATTCTTATTAATTTTTTTTCTAGGACGTCACTCCCGTCTCTGTCGCAGGGTACCCTACAGTATCGCTGCGCAGGGACGGGAGTTTTTTGTTTTGCTTCTTACGGCGCTTCCGCGAGAACAAATATGTCGTTCATCAAAAAAATATGCCGTTCATCAAAAAACGGTTGCGCTCCAGGGCTTATGTTTTCATAATGGTTTCAGAGGACATGAGGAGGGAATCTGATGAAAAAGCGTATTTGGGTTATTCCGTTTATCTGCACTGGCATTTTCCTTGTGGCTTACGTCGTTTTGTTCTGCGTGGCATTGTCGAATCCAACATGGGAGGGCCCGTGGGGGCGTTATTCGGCAAATGTATCCCTTATCGGTGCAGCTGTATGCTTTATTACAGCAAGTGTCCTTTTGAGTATTTATCTTGTGCGAAAGAAGAATAGAACGGAGGAGACACTAAAGCAGCGCAAAGAATGACGGCAAATCATGCAATCTGTGAGGAATAGATCACATGTTTCAAAAATGTGCGTTCCTCACTTGTCATGCTTTTTCAAATCAGTTATACTTTTCTAAAGTGGTTGTCTTCGATGGAACAGTGCAAAAATTGTTTTAAGGAGGTGCGGCTATGTGGAACTTTACTTCAGTCCGGTTGCGGGTTAGAGTTTTTGCGGTTCTTCTGGCTGCGCTTATTTTGCTGCCTTTTGCAACCGGGGGGGCGGCTGCAGCGGCCACGGTTTCCGTGACAGGAACATACATGCAGAGGGAAGCACGAGAGGTACGAGGATTAATTAACGATTTTCGGAAGGGAAAAGATGAATCTCCGTGGTATTGGAATGAAACGAATACTGAGAAGATTCAATTAAGCGGTCTGGGCGAGTTGACATACGATTATAATCTTGAGAAAATTGCTATGCAACGGGCAGCGGAGATTGCTGTGAAGTTTTCCCATACGAGACCGAATGGAAACAAATGGTATTCCCTTACATACAACGGTACCCAGTCTTATGGCGAGAATATTGCATGGGGTCAATCTTCGGATGAAGAAGCTTTTATAGATTTTCGAGAAGATAATGATGATTATGGTGGGCAAGGGCATAGACGGAACATGCTTAATCCTGATTTTACTTGTGTGGGATTAGCACATTTCGTTGTTAATGGAAAAAATTTCTATGTACAGGAATTTGGGTATTCAAACAGTGGAACAGGGGCAACGTCCCCAGTTAATGGGAATATGACGGTTGATGTGGAGACGCAGGATTTAAGCCCTTCTTATTCACTAAAACTTGGAGTATCTGGTATTACTATCGCGTATAGTGGGCAAGCTGATTTGCCAACTGTAGAGTTAATTGAAACAATTGCTTCGCGGGATACAAAAATTGACAGTTCGAATTATAAAGTATCTTGGTCGTCTGGAGACGAGAAATGGGTAAAAATACAAAATCAAAAAATCGTTGCTGTTGGAATCGGCGAGACTGTACTGACTGTTGAGGTAGAATACAAAAACAAGAGATATTTCTCAACTGTCAAAGTCAAGGTTGAGGCGGCAGATTTGTCTGACCTTATATTTAAGGATATCCCAGACCAGACGTATAGAGGTGTGCCTATCGAACTTAGTTTTGAGATTACAGTAAACGGTATCGGATTGCAGAAAGATACGGACTACACGATTTCATACAAGAACAATAACGGACCGGGAACGGCATCTTTTACCATCACAGGAAAGGGAAATTATACCGGTTCAAAGACGGTAACATTCCAGATTGTTTCTAATGGCAATCAGTCACTGGAGCCCACCAAAGCGCCCACGGCGACCAATACGCCCGCGCCTACGAAGACACCGACGAAAGCACCGACCAAGGCGCCCACAGCGACACCGTCGCCGAAACCTGCAAAGACGCCGACACCGAAGCCGACCAATACGCCGATACCGAAGGCAACCAATACGCAGACGCCTACCGTGACGCCGGTTCCGACAGAAGAGCCGTCGCCTACACCGGAAGCCACACCTACGGAGGAGGCGGTTCCTACCGAAGAACTTACACCTACGCCGGCAGAAGAGTTGACGCCTGCGGGAGAATTGACGCCCACGCCGTCGGAGGAGCTTTCGCCCACGCCGAAAGAGGAACTGACGCCTGCGGGGGATTTGACGCCGACACAGGCGGAAGAGCTTTCACCGACAGCAGGACCGACGCCCGGAGAATATGACCAAACGCTGCTTCTGCCGCCGGAAAACAGTGTTGCAGACAAGGAAGATGCGGAAGCGGAGGTTACAGAGGACTCTGCGGGAGGCTCCTCCGGCGGAAAGCCTGAATTTGTCTGGCTGTACGCTTTGATTCCTGCCGCATTGATCGGGGCCGTCATCACGGGAACCGTGCTGGTGCTTCGGAAGAGGGGATGACACGACCAATCGCCTCCCAAGACCGTTGCTTCAGAGCAACAACACACGCCATCTTCCATAAGTAATCATGATAGTCACCGCTGTATATTCCGAAAAGGGTATACAGCGGTGATGACTTTTGTATGCATTTTTCGCGCATAATGCGAGTGTTTCGTCGGAAAACGGTTGATAATCGGGCGTAACAACGGTATAATATTTTTGTGCGTTCATTTTTGGAAGTGTTTGCACGATGATTGCCATAAAAAACGCATTGACGTGCGTAACTGTGATTGACAGTCGAAAATGGAAAGACTTGAGAAAACAGTAATTTGGTACGGAGGAAGAGAAAATGACAAAGAGAGTTCAAAGAATACTCAGCGTGCTTTGCAGCGTGGCAATGCTTTTGGTTCTGATGCCGGAGATTGCGAAGGCCAGCGGGAATATCGATACTGAGGACATTCCGGATGCTGAGTTTTACTACGATGGCGGAGTAATCGAATGCAAGGCAACGGAAAGCCACGGCTACGAGATGACATATAGATGGATTGGCGGAACGTCGAAAGATCCTGCTACGATGACCACGATGTACGCTGGTGAACAGACGGAACGGACATTTGTCCCGCCGGCCCGCCTCGGAGACAGCTACTATATGTGCCAGGTGTATTCGGAAGGACAGTACAAGGATACAAACGTCTTCAAGGTGACTTATAAGCAGATACTTAAGGAAATCCGGATTATCAAGGAGCCTAAGCGCAGCATCTATGAGGTGAACACCAAAAAACTTGATCTCTCCGGAATGAAGATTGAGATGGTGACCACGGAAGCGGATTTTTCGGATTACACCGTGAAGATGGAAGGCAACACGATTTCGATGAATCTGGATTATGCGCTCGTTCAGTACGGCGAGAGCGACGGCTTCTACAACACCCCCGGCGACAAGGGCTTCGTCCTCTACTCGAAGAACAGCGGTACGTATGTGGAGTCTGAGATCTTCTACGTGACGTTCTATACGCATGCGGAGATTTTGAAGCTGACGCCGACTCCTACGCCGAAGCCGACGAACACTCCTACGCCGAAGCCGACAAATACGCCTACGCCGACAAGTACGCCTACGCCGACGAGCACGCCGACTCCTGAGGCTACACCGACACCGGAAGCTACTCCTACGCCGGAAGCTACGCCTACTCCGGAGGCAACACCTACATCGGAGCCTACGCCGACGCAAGAGCCGACCCCGACTCCGAATGAGAGCGAGATTACGCCTACGCCGGAGGGCGGTGACATCACACCCACTCCGGGGGATTCGGAGCCTACAAAGGCGCCGAAGGATAAGGAAGGAAAAAGCAGCGGAGGCTCCTTGGATGGCCCTATGGAGTTCCAGTGGTGGATGCTCGCTATTCCGGGCAGTCTGATTCTTCTGGTTTTGATTGTCATGATTGTGATGATACGGAAGAGAAGATAACGGATGGATTTGCCGGGGGAGCGCACGGCAAACGCCGCGATTTCTTTTCGGAGAGTGCGTGATACGGAGGAGTAAGAGATGAGAGTGCGTAAGATTGCAAGTATACTGTGCTGTATTGCAATTCTGTTAACGTTTGTACCGGAGGTCGCCAAGGCGGACCCCGGATTGGAGGTGGAGCACATCTCCGATGAGGCGTTCGACTATGAGGGCGGATTTGTCGAAGCAAAATACACGGTTACGAACGACTCATATAAGAATCAAAAGGCAACCTACGAATGGTACGGCAGCCCGACGGACATTGAAGGTAACATGACCCGCGAGAACGCGAACAATGCGGATACCAAGTATTTTTACCCTCCTTGCAGGCTTGGAAAATACTACTATTACTGCAAGGTGAGGGTCGGGGACACAGAAGCAAAATCCAACATCTTTGCGGTTACGTTTACCTCGGAGCTTTGGGACATTCAGGTGCTGTCAGAGCCGAAGCAGAAGTATTACGAGCTCGATGATTATATCAACTTCGACGGCGTGAAAGTCAGAGTTACCCGGAAAAACCTGGTCGGAGATAATACGACGGTCACGTATTCCGGGAATTCCGAGATTACCATGAAGCTGGACAGCAAGCCCATGAAGGTGGGAGACAGCAACGGCGATATTTCCGAGCCGGGAAAGAAGGCTTTCGTGCTGTATTGGTTCAACGCCAACGGCACGTATGTTCAGTCGGAAAATATCTGGGTGACGTACATGACGCACAAGGACATCCTTGCGCTGACGCCGAAGCCCACGAAGACGCCGACGCCTACGAACACGCCGACGCCTACGAACACCCCGACGCCGACGAATACGCCTACGCCGACCAACACCCCGACGCCTACCCCGGAGCCGACCGCGACACCGACAACGGAAGCCACGCCGACCCCGGAGGCTACCGCTACGCCTGCGCCGACACCGACTCCCGAGGTAACGCCTACGCCGGAGCCCACGGTTACATCGCCGGAGGCGCCTACACCGGAGGGTGGTGACATCACACCGACCCCGGAGGACACGGAGCCCACGAAGGCCCCGAAGGACAAGAGCGGAAAGAGCAGCGGCGGTTCACTGGAGGGTCCGCTTGAGTTCCAGTGGTGGATGCTTGCCATCCCGGGTGGCTTGATTCTTTTGGTTTTGATCATCATGATTGTGATGCTTAACAAGAGAAAATAAAAAGATACAGGAGAGACGAGATGGAAAACATGGTAAGACAGAAGAAAAACCGCGGTGAAACCGTACACATTGTGCTGGCGCTTGTAGCAATCCTTGTGGTGGCAGGTGCGATTGCGGCAGTTTTGATTATCCGCAACAACCGCAAGTATTCGGTGGGAGAGGCGGACGGCAATTCCTACCGGAACAAGTGGGCGAAAGTCAAGGTTTATGTTCCCGACGATTATGTCGTTAGCACGAAACAGCAGAAGGTTTCCGGATTTGACAATCCCTTCTCTTTCACAACCAAAAACGGCAAAGGCTACTGCTACGTTTTCACGCGCGAAGGCAAGCCGGATATGGGCAATATGGAGGAAGAATTCAAAAAAACATTCGGCGACGGCATGTTTAATATGGCCTACGGGAAGGTTGGCATGCAGGTGAATATGTCGACCGACCACCGCACGATTGCCGGCGAATCCTACGATTGCCTTGTTATGACGGTAGCGGGTGTAAGGATGACGCTTGCGTTCCGCCCCGTCCATGACAACGGTGTATTTTGCGTTTGTACGGTTACGCTCAATGGCGAGAGCGAGGATGATATGTTCCGGCTGTTTGAGAAGTACTGATCGACGGGATGTAAGATGCCCGGCCGCGGAAGGAAGAGGGAAGAGAGAAGATGAAGAGAAGAACACTTCGGAAAATGCTTTGTCTTCTTATGTGCGTAATCCTTGTGCTAAGCCTTGCGGCATGCGACGGGGATACGCCCACTAGAAGAGATGATGACAACACGAACCAAAACGGTGAGTCGGATGTGACGCCCACGGGGGCAGTTACGCCCGGTGAACCGACGCCGACCGGCGAAGTAACGCCGGGAGAGCCTACACCGACCGGCACGGTGGGGCCTACGCCCACGGCGGCAACAACACCTACGGGGACAGAGCCGACAACAATCGCGACAGCCACACCGAGTGCGGCAGCGACTGTTACGCCGACAGCTGCGGCAACCGCAACACCGGCTGCTACGGCAACCCCTACGACCGCCGCTACACCGACGCCGACGAAGGCCGCAACGGCTACGCCGACGCCGTTGCCTCTGCCGGACCCGCTGCCGGACATTGAGGACTTCATGTATGAGCGTCCCAACAAGGCCATAATGGCATTTGCCGATTATCTGGATTACAAAGCGCGGATTGAAATCGATTCGGAAACCGACCTTCGCTTCGGCCTCTGCTTTATCAATTCGGACGAAACGCCGGAACTTTGGTGGGCGACGGGCGGTTCCCATGCGGATACCGTGACGGTGTGCATGTACGACGGGAAGGACGTTGTGGAGCTCGGCAGCTACGGACAATTTGGCTCCTTCACGTATATGCCGAGGTGCCACACGATTGTGAGCAGTTACTACGGGATGGGGCACTATGATGACTCGGTCATTCTCCTGAACGGAACGGAAGTCTTTACGGCGTTTGAATTTGAGAAGATAGAAGCCGGATCCGGCTATGTCTACTATGTGAACGGCGCCGAGTGCTCCAAGAATGATTACGACGACCGCTATGGCGCATGGCAGATCGATACCTATACCACGGTTGAGTATTCCGACGGCATCTCCATTTTTGACGGCGAATACCATGTGAGCACAACCTACAAGCCGCTATTTAACCAGTATTTGAGCTTTTATTCCACCAATCCGTTCAAGTACGTGATTCCCGAGGATGTCTATGAGACGCTGCTGGGAACGTGGACGGCGGAGACGTATCTCCTGGAAGGCAATCTGTACGAATGCAAGGAAAAAGGAGATTTTCACCAGTGGGTGTTCTCAAAAATCGGAGAGCAAAAGGTGATTACCGGATTTGTCGGTGACACAAAAACATATATTCCGGTGAACCCGAAATATATACCACAGAGAGATGAGGCATCAGATCTTGCTTTGTCGCTATGGACGATCGAATTTGACGATCCGCACCTGGCGACGTTTGTGTACACACTCTATATGCATGCAGACGGAACGTTGTATGTGGTTCGCTGGAGCGGTGTGGAAAAGAGTGCATGTAGGTATGCTTTGTACCGTAAATAAGTTTTGAAGGGTCGCAAAATGCCCGAATGCGGAAAGGAGAGGAAAAATGAAAAAAAGAAGTACACTTCGGCGGATGCTTTGCGTTCTCATGTGCGTGATGCTTGTATTAAGCCTTGCGGCATGTGACGATGATACGCCCAAGAGAAGAGACGATGACGATGACAGGAAGCCGACACCTACCCGGGAAGTAACACCGGGCGAGCCTACGCCGACGGCGGAAGCAACGCCTACCGGAACGACGGACCCCACGCCTACAGCGGAAGCAACGCCTACCGGTACACCTATCGATACACCGACCGCGGCTCCTACCGCGACTCCTACGGGAGCGGCGGAGCCTACACCTACGCCTATCGATACACCGACGCCGACCACGGCGCCTACGGCAACACCTACGGCCACCGCGACGCCGACACCGACGAAGGCCCCGACTGCTACGCCGACTCCGACGAAGGCCCCGACTGCGACGCCGACTCCGATCCCGTTGCCGAGTCAGTTGGCGAGCATCAAAGAATATAAGAGCGACCGGCCGAACAAGGCGCTGCTTGCATATGCCAAGTATCTGGACGAAAAATGCAGAATCGGCGACGGAACCAAGGTCCGCTACGGGCTGTTCTTCCTCAACTCCGATGAGACGCCGGAGCTTTGGTGGGGTGAGGGCGGTTCCCACGTGGACACGGTTAACATCTGTATGTTTGACGGTACGGATGTGAAGGAACTCGGCTCCGTTGGTGAATTCGGTTCGTTTACCTACATCCCCAAGCGCAATACGATTGTGAATTCCTACGCTGCCATGGGGCAGAGCTGGACCACCATGACTGTCTTGAACGGCACAAAACTCGTGCAAGCCGATGAGTTCCATATCGCAGAGTTCGATACTCCCTCCGGAACCGAGGTTCACTACTACGTGAATGATCAGGAGTGTACAAAGAAGGAATACGAGAGTCGTTACAAAACCTGGCAGTTTGCAAAGGCAACGACTGCAGAATATGGGGATGGAATTACTGTCTTCAACAGTGAAGACGGCAAATACATCGATTATACACAGTACATTGCGCTGTTCAACAAGTACGTGAGTTTCTATTCGACCAATCCGTTTAAATACGGAATTCCCGAGGATATCTATGAGATGTTTATGGGAAAATGGAACCAGGACACCTATACAGATCCGGGCGATACTGTTTATTATTGGGAGTTCCCGAAGATTGGTGAACAGAAGATAGTATCCGGAACTACCGGTAATACGAAGACAACCGTTCTTAAAAATCCGAAGTATATCCCGGGCAGAAATGAAGAGCCGGATTTGGCATTGTCGCTTTGGACGATTACTTTTGAAGATCCGAATCGACCGGGGTATTACTACAAACTGTATATGCATGCAGATGGAAGGTTGCTTGAAGATATATGCGACGGACAAGGCAACCATAAGGGTGGACACACTTTATCTAAACAATAAGTCCCCAAAACATCTTTGGAGCATATTTCCCCATGGAGCTATGCTTGATTCCTAATCTGTGAAAACAGTAACGACCCGGCAGGCGGTTTCACCTTGCCGGGTCGGTTTTTGTTCTTGCATTTTCCGAGTGTCTGTGAAAATCACAGGTCGTAGGACCGCCGCAGGTCGCGGCAGATGTGCTCAAGGTCAGGGTAGATGAAGCCTTCGGTGATACCCAGAACCCGCAGGCTTTCGATGAAATACTGCTTCTTGTCCTTCGGGATGATAATCTTGTAGAGCATGTGCTCGTCGCAGATGTCCTCAAGCTTCCGAAGGGAGTTGTGCACCGTAAAGCAGGACTGCTGGGAGTACATGCGGAGGTTCTTGTCCGTCGAGGCGCAGGCGAGAATCTTGTCCTCCAGCACCGGATTGTGGTGCAGGTGCTTAAACGCCGGCAGAAGCATTTCCTGGGCGGTGTCCGCGTCGATGGGGTAGATGCAGCGGCCGAAGCCTTCCATCTCGTTGAAACGGTCCGGAACAAGGACCCACACGCAGCCGTCGGTGTCCGTCGTCATATGCGTTTCCGTTGCGAAAAATGCGGCCACCAGAGGGGACCTTGACCAGTCCAGAATACGCGTCGGAAGCCCGTAGTGCTGCATGAGGGCAACCCAGTGGGCGTAGTTGTGCTTCTCCGGCGGATTGCTGAAAATCTGCATCGCGCGGACGTAGAAGTCGTTTGAAAGAAAGCGCTCCATCTGCAGACGCTTCTCGCTTCTCTGGATGGAAGGAACCAGCGTAAGAGAGGAGTTGTCCTCGCCGCGGTACCAAAGCTGCGCATTCGAGCCGTGGCGGTCGGAGAGGGCTTTGACGAACTGCAGCAGCTCGTCGATGGTGTTGATATCAATTGTAATCATAACATTTCTCCTTGTGAGCCCGCGAAAACTTCCCCCGAACGCTTCGCAGGGCCTTTTTCTTATTATACGCCCGCGGAGAAAAAGTGTAAAGAGAGAGCAAAAAGAAACAGCGCCCCAGCCGAAGCCGAAGCGCTGAATTGTCGTGATTCATTTCGAAAAATGCTTACTTTACGGTTACACCGATTACGTGCGGGTTAGCACCGTTGTACCAGTAGAGGTAACCCTCGACATCAACGGTATCGCCGACCTTGAGACCTTCAACAGCCTTGTAAACATCGGTGTCCTTGCCGCGGAGATAGAACTCAACGCAGAAGCTTACTTCCTTGCCGTCAACCGTGCCCTTGAAGTAAAGGTCGTCCGTCTTCTCCTCAGCGTTCTTGTACTTGAATGCAGCGCCGTCGTCCTGAGCAACAATCGTAAGGCCCTTGAAGATAACGCGCTCGTTCTGATGCTTAGCAAGGTCATCCGTGCCGATGAGAGCGGTTACATCGAAAGGCTGCGGCATGTACTCGTCGCCTTCGATGAACGTGATCTTGGCATCCGTAATCTCAACTTCGCCGGACCACTCGGACTTGAAGCCCTCGACGTGGATCTTCTTGCCGGGAGTGAGAAGATCGGAATCTTCCTTGGAGCAAGCTGCCTCGTAGATGAAGTAAGCGCCGTCCTTGTCAGCTGCGTAGATGGTGATCTTGTCATTCCACCAGCTCTGGGTGTCCATGACATAAGCCTCGATAATAACAGGGGACTCGATCTCGGCAGCAACATAGTCAGCATGGCTCATAACATTGCTTACGGGAGCTTCCGTAGGGGTAGGGGTTGCCTCCTCCGTGGGAGCCGTCGTAGCGGTAGGAGCCGTCGTAGCGGTGGGTGCCGTGGTAGGCGTGGTGTTGTTCTTCTTGTCGCCGCATGCGGTCAACGCAAGAACCATCGCGATTACCGTAACCAAAACAAATAATTTCTTCATTTTCGTTCTCCTTCAATTAGAAAAAAACTGAAATGTCTGCGTGTCTCTGCCGCATCCTCATACGGCATCAACCACACTTATTATAGCGATATCAGAAAAAACTGCAATAGAAAAAACATGGAAGATTTCATGCTTTTCCGCCCGCTTTTTGTTGCTTTTTCTTCTCATACACGAAAAATGCACCCAAAGCAACCCAGGTTAACGGCAGTATAATCAGCAGAACTTTGCTCGCGGAAGGCAACTTTCCGAGGTCCTTCGCAGTGACTTTGGCAGCGGTCTCACCCTCACCGTCGCCGGTGCTTTCCGTCGGCGTAATCTGGTCGAGATGCTTTAACGCAGCCACGTCTTTGTAGAGCTGTTTTAGGTACGCGTCGTCCACGGTGATGCGGCGGCGACCAGACTTTGTGACATTCTCAATCAATTCGCCGGCGGCCTCACGGACGGAAGCGGAGCCTGCGAAAACAGGCGTAACAAAGCTGTTTTCAATGTTGCGAAGAAGAAGCTTGGCCGCCTGAATCTTCACCGAATAGTGGAGGTTCGTGTCGGTTCCCTCGGCGGCGAGATAGTCCTGATACTCCGCAGACTCATGGGCCTTCGTGGTCACCGGAATGTAGCCTTCCGTCTGGGAGTAGGCAATCTGCACTTCGTTCGTCAAAAGGTACTGTAAGAAAATCCAGGACGCCACGACCTCGCCGCGGTCGCTCTTGTTGAAGAGGCACAGGGACGGGCCCTGGGAGATCATCTTCGGGTTCTCCGTATCGAACTGCGGAATCTCCGTCACCACTATCTCAAAATCCCTCACGTCCTCGCTGTGAATGTCCAGATTCGGCGCATCCTTGCCCATCCAGGTCGCACCGGCGGTGGAGTCCACCGCGAAGATGCACTGGTTGGCATTTAAATAGTTGCCCGGGTAGCTGGAGATGCTGAACGTGGAAAATGCCCGGCTCTTGCCGTGCTCGGAAATCACCTTGAGAAGGGCAGCGGTGTCGTCATTAAACATAAGCACATGGCCGCCAGTGTCCGTATAGTCGATGTCCTTCTGGCGAAGCATCGAGATCATCATGTTGTCGGTGGACTTGTAGATAAAGGGAATCAGCGTCGTCTGGCCGTTCGCCTTGAAGGTGCCGTCTGCATTTTTCGCAAGGGCGGCCTCGGAGGCCTCCCAGATGAAATCCCAGGTGACCTTCTCCGGCAGCGTGAAGCCGGCGGCTTCCAGGACGGTCTTGTTTACGTAGAGGGCCTCGGTGGAGCGCATGAAGGGCAGCGCGTACTGACCGCCGGCGATGCGGCATTCCTCGAGGAATTTGCCGACGATTTCGTTCTGCGTCGGCCCGTCGAAACGCACCTCGCTGCCGCCCAAGCCGTAGTGCGGGTCGTGCATCAGCTCGTCGAGCTTCACGACGATGTTGTCGCCCTGCATGTAGGTCGCGATGTGGTCAGGGTACGTGATGCAGACGTTGGGCGTCGTGTCCGTGGAGATGTTCGTGATGACATCGCGGTAGAGCGACGGATAGTCCATGTACGTCTTCATGGTGACGTGAATGTTCGGGTAGAGCTCCTCGAAATTCTTGATTGCCTGCTTGTAGATCTCGGCCTGTGTCTGGTTGTTATCGTTCTTCGCCCAGAACGAGATGTTGTACTCCTTGGTGAGATCCACATACTCGGGCACGGCAAATTCACCCTGCGACCGGCCGCCGTGGCACCCGGAGAGCAGGACCGTAACAAGCATCAGTGAAAGCAGAAGGGCAACTGCCCGCCGTGCGCAGGAACCTTCCCGCCGTGCGCGAGGCAAGGCGAAGCCGCAGGCGAGTGCGGCTGAGAAATTGCCCCTGCCGGCCCGCCGTGCGCGAGGCAAGGCGAAGCCGCAGCCGAGTGCGGCTGAGCGATTGTCCCTGCCGGCCCGCCGTGCGCGAGGCAAGGCGAAGCCGCAGGCGAGTGCGGCTGAGAGATGAGACTGCTCCGCAGTCGAATCTCCCGGATTGAATGAGCGTTTGCAAAACGCGAGTGAAATCCGTCTCCGTCTCATTAGGCTTTCGTCCCTCCTCTCGATACGCCTTCCATAATCTTGTTGCGGAAGATGAGGAAGAGCAGGATGAGCGGAATCGAGATTACCACAACCGCCGCCATCATGGCGGGGATGTTGTCGCGGCCGAAGCCGTGCTCGCGAATCTCCTGGATTCCGTTGGATACGAGGAAATACTCCGCTTTGTCGGTAATCAGGCGCGGCCACACGTACGAGTTCCAGCACTCGATGACCTTCAGAATGGCGATGGTCACAAGCGTCGGGCGGGCAATCGGAATCATGACGCGCCGCAGGTACTTGAAGTCGGAGGTGCCGTCCACCTTCGCGGCTTTGTAGAGCTCGTCGGGGATCTGCTCAAAGGTCTCCTTCAAAAGATAAATGTAGAAGACCGAGGTCACCGACGGCAGGATGAGGCCGGGGAAGGAGTTGCGGAGGTTCCACTGGGTGATGGTTACATAGTTGGTGATGATGACCAGCTCGTTCGGAATCATCATCAGACTGAGGAAGAGGGTGAACAGGAGGTTCTTGCCCCTAAACTGCAGTCTTGCGAAGGCAAATGCCGCCAGAAGAATCACGATCATCATAAGCCCCGTGGTCACCACGGTGTAGATTAAGGTGTTTCCGAAGTACCGCGCCAGCGGAACCGCGGTAAATGCCTCGCTGTAGTTCTCGGTGGTCGGCGCCGAAACGTAGAATTTCGGGCGTTGTTCGCTGTTGTAGGAGGCCTGGGACTTAAAGGACGTCAGGATCATCCAGTAAAACGGGAACAGAACCGCAATTGCCCACAGCGTAAGGAAGAGATAGAGGAAGCCCTGGCGGATAAAACGGCGCCGCTTCGTCTTTTCGGAGAAATCCGTGGTAGCTTTGCCGGAGAAGGTTGCATTTTCCGTAGCCATGATATCGCCTCCCTTCCTAGTAATGCACGCTTCGCCTGCTCACCATGAGGTTGATGCAGGTGATCGTGAGAACGATTAAGAACAACAGAAGCGCAGCGGCGGAAGCGTAGGACGGATAGCCGCCCGATGCGCCGTAGAGCATGTCGTAGACATAGCCCACCATGGTGTTCATGCCCGCGGCGTTAAGGTCGGTTCCGAACAGGGCGACCTCGTCGCTGTAGGCTTTGAACGCGCCGATAAATCCGGTGATCACGAGGTAGAAAAGCATAGGCGAGATCATCGGAAGCGTAATCCGGAAGAAGATGCGGGACGGTCTTGTGCCGTCCACCCGCGCGGCCTTGTAGTAGTCGGGATTCACCGAAGCAAGAGCGCTTGTGAGAATCAGCACCTTAAAGGGAAGCACCACCCAGACCGTGTAGATGCACATGACAAGCATCTTCGCCCAGTAGGGGCCGTCGATGAAGTCCACGGAGGGTGCGCCGAAGGCGTTCAGCAGAAGATTTACCATGCCGTCGGTGTAGGCGGTCTTTTTGAAGAGCACCATGAACACGAGACCCACCGCGAGAGTGTTGGTCACGTACGGCAGAAAATACACCGTCTGGTAGAGGTTCCTAAGAGGCTTGATGGAGGTGAGCGCTAAGGAGAGCAGCAGGGCAAAGCCCGTCGACAGCGGTACCGTGATGATTACGATGAGGAACGTGTTCTTCAGGGCCTGCACAAAGTAAGGGTCGTGCAGCACGTAGGAATAGTTGAACAGTCCCGTGCCCTGGGAGGTGCGCGTCACGAAGTTAAACCCTTCCTCGAAGGAATAGATGATAACGTCTATCAGGGGGTAGACCATGAAGACGCCCAGGAAAAGAATGGCAGGCAGCAAATACAGCCACGCCTTATATTGTCGTAATTTCTGTTTCATGGCGCCCTCCGTCAAAGTGCGGTGTAATCGATGCGTCGTTCGGTGGTGCGGTCGAACAGATGCAGCTTGTTCGGCTTGATGTCAAAGCGAACGATGCCGTCCTTCTCGTGCACGGCCTCGTCCGACGCGATGATGGCGCGGATGGTTGCGGCCTGCGCCTTCTCGTGGGTTGCCACCACCGAGGTGTCGCGGCCCATGACTTCAATCTTCTTAAGCGTTAAGGAGAACGCGCCGTTCTCCTTCGGGAGGAAGCCCTCCGGGCGGATGCCCACATAGACCGGGCGGCCGTCTGCGGGAGCGGCGTCTGAGGATGCATTTGCCGAAGCGTCTTCAGTGGGAGCGGAATCGTCTGCAGCAAGCTTTACCGGGAAGATTGCCTCGTCGCCGATGTAGAGCTTTCCGTCCTTTACGGTGCCCTCGAAGACGTTGATGGGCGGGGTGCCGAGGAATTTGGCGACGAAGAGATTGTCCGGGCGGTCGTAGACTTCCTGGGGCTTGCCCATCTGCTGGAACAGACCGTCCTTCATGACCACAATCTGGTCGGAGATGCTCATGGCCTCCTCCTGGTCGTGGGTGACGAAGACGGTGGTGATGCCGGTTTCATGCTGGATGCGGGCGAGCTCCTCGCGGGTCTGCAGGCGGAGGCGTGCATCGAGGTTGGAGAGGGGCTCATCGAGGAGAAGCACCGAAGGCATCTTCACAAGGGCGCGGGCGATGGCGACGCGCTGCTGCTGGCCGCCGGAGAGCTCCTTCGGACGGCGCTCCGTGAGCTCGTCAATCTGCACGAGTTTCGCGACCTCCATGGCCTTGTCGCGCATCTGCTCCTTCGTAAGCTTCTCGCTGCCGCGCAGGTTTCCGAGAGGGAACATGATGTTGTCGAGAACGGTCAGGTGCGGGTAGAGCGCGTAGTTCTGGAAAACCAGACCGACGCCGCGGTGCTCGGCGGGGATGTCGGTGACGTCCGTTTCGCCGAAGTAGATGCGGCCGGTGGTGGGCATCTCCAGTCCGCTGATTAAGTTCAGCGTAGTGCTCTTGCCACAGCCGGACGGGCCCAGAAGACCGATCAGCTTGCCGTCGGGAATCTCAAACGTAAAATCGTTGACGGCGATGACGTCCTCACGGATCTTCTTGTTGCGGTTGGGGAACCGCTTGGTCACATGGTCTAAGGTGATCTTCATGGCTTTCTCCTTTGTCTTCTCCGATATCTCTTGTTGTCGGGATAAAAAAACGGCAGGCCGCAACACGACCCGCCGTCGGTAGTCTTATTGATCCTCGCCGTACACGGCAGCAGCGCGCTTCCGCAGCTGATTTTTGTAGAGGAAGAAACCGAAATAATCAAAACTTTCCGCGCAGCGAATGCATGCGTCGGCATACCGGTAATCATGCTCCAGGTCCTTGCTGTCCAGAAGCTTGAAGGCCGTAATCAAATGGGAGTTGACTTCCTCGTCGTCGCCGGTCCAGGCGTTCATGAGGAAGGCGAGGTTAATGTGGGCAGCGGCCGTGTCCAGCACGTGCTCCGGATTCGCCAAAAGGATGGTCAGCGCTTCGTCGTAAGCAGCCTTGGCCTTCTCGTACTCGCCCGTTGCAGTGAGAGCCATACCCATGCTGTTGCAGGCGCTGGCTAAGAGAATCTCACCGCCGTTCTCGGGGTTCTCGCGGATGATTTCGCATGCCGGAGTGAGATAGTGCAGCGCGTCGCGATAGCGGTCCTCCGCAATCAGCGTGTCCGCGATGTTGACGAACAAAGACGCTGCAGCGGGAGTGGATTGCATCGAAAGCTGCGAGAGTGTTTCGGTAGCCTTGTTGCACAGAATGTCGCACTCCGCGTACTCGCCGAGGCGGCGCGAAAGAGCGATGCGCTCGTGAAGAACCTGCAGTTCCCCGGAGAGATCGCCGTAGGAGGCGGCCTCCCGTCCGGCCTCGGCAAGCACAGCCTTCGCCGTGGTGTAGTCCTTCTTGGTCATGCAATTTTCAACTGCGGTCCAAACGGAATTCATCGGAATCCGCTTGATCCCGCTTTCGCCGGCTGCCGAACCGGTTGCCGTGGAATATTCGCCCATGGTATCCTCCGAAAAGTTATATTTCTCAGCGCAATTATTATAGCGATTTCCGCAAAAAATGTAAATGGAAAGTTCAAAAATTATTGCAAAGAAATCGGAATTGCAGTATACTTACCCAGTGTGCGAAAAATGCCCTCCCGGAGACGGGAAGGCACATGGAAAGCAGATAACGGGAATCGAACCCGCCTCCTCAGCTTGGGAAGCTGATATACTACCGATGTACTATATCTGCACGTTCGTTGACAGTATACCCCATCGGTTCGTAAAATGCAAGACTTTTTCACTTTTGCACCCTTTAATATACAGTACGGACTCGGAATCAGTCCGAAAGAGGTGACTATTTATGCCGACAAACAGAAACGGAAAACGGCATCTGACCGCTGAACAAAGAAGACATATCAAAAGAATACGAAAGATGGAGCGCATTGCCATGCTGGTCGCAGCAGTTCTGCTGTTCGCCAGCCTTATCGCAGTGCTTTATTTCGGAATGATTCGCGAGGGAGGGTGGTTTGCCGATCCGACGCCTACGCCGACTTTTACGCCGACGCCTACGCCGAGTTCGACCCCGACGCCTACCCCGACGCCGACCAACACCCCGACACCTACGCCGAGTCCGACCCCGACCCCTACGCCGGGACCGACACCGATCCCCGGGTCGCCTACGCCGACCCCGGACGACGGGCGCAAACTGATCGCCATCACGTTTGACGACGGTCCGTATTCGGAGCTGACCCAGAAGTTTGTGGACAGGCTGGTGGAATACAATGCGAAAGCCACCTGGTTCGTGGTCGGAAACCGCATCAACGATACTACCGGACCGCAGTTGAAGTATGCCGTGGATCACGGCATGGAGATCGGTATCCATGCATGGACGCACTCCAAGTACTACGACAGCATTTCCGAAGAAGAGTACAAGGAAGAGG
>CADAHQ010000020.1 GCA_902787715.1 uncultured Lachnospiraceae bacterium | reverse complement strand
TGTATCCTGAAATTTACATTGTTAAAGTTCGCTTCTGTTGCCAGAAACTTTTCAAAGAATTTCAAGGTTGTTTCACTGTTCGGTTTTCAAGGTTCATTCCTGCGAAAAGCCCTTATTCTTATAGGGTTTTAAGCAGTTTTGCAATCACGTTTCTTGCGTGAGTGCGAAGTTGATTGTATCACAGGGCACCGTCCGTGTCAACCACTTTTTTCTACTTTTTTCTGCCGTGTTTTCCTTGTTTTTTCGGGCCTTTTTTGTGCATTTTGCCAATCACACAAGATGTAGTGTCTGTTTCTTTCCCTAACCACTATTACACCGGACCTCGAAGCAATGTCTTACCCGTCTACCGATTGCGGTTACCTTGTTTTCATCCTGATTTCTATGGCGGCTACGGCCCGGGAAACAGGTTTCAGCGCTCAGGCCGTAATCGTACCTGTCTATAGATTGCGGTCACTTGCTTTACCGCCTGACCTTACCGGTCGCCTACGGCCTGAAGCCCTGCTTCGCAACGTCAGGCCGTAATTGCATGCTTTCAACTCTTTTAAATGAAGGAAATCCTCATAGAGACAGATAAAGACTACGGCCCGAGAGACATTTTCACTCCACCGGGCCGTAGTCTATTGTTTCAAAAACGCTGAAATGAGGTATGACGACATACCCAATCAGTAAAATTACGGCCTACAGCGGGAATTTGTGCCCGTGGGCCGTAATCGCGCGGACACACCGCAAAAAAGTGTGGCATGGCGGCCGCAACAAAGCGTGGCATGGTGTCCGCAAAAAGGTGCGACATAGTGTCCGCAAAAAGGTGCGACATGGTGTCCGCAAAAGACCGGCCGCTGCCATCGGGCAACGGCCGGTCTTATTATTGTTTCCTTTTTCGCGATCTTACCCTCTCCGCACCGCAAGGTGAAGGTCGAAGCCGCCGAAGTCCTGCTTTAAGTAGATGAATTCGGGCTTGCCCTTCGCGTCGAGGCGGAGGGTGTCGTAGTCGAGCTCGATGCCGTTGCGCTCAAGGTAGGCCATGGCACGCTCGACGGACCAGGTCATGATGGCGATGTGGCCCATTCTGCCGCGGCCCATGGTCTTCATGACTTCGATGTCCTGACCGCAGAAGTAGGAGCCCGGAAGCTCTTTCTGCGGGAAACCGAAGATCGTGGAGAAGAGGTCGGCGGTGTGCTTTGCTTCCGCTTCGTCTGCACTGTTGATGCCGACATGCTTGATAGCGAAGCCGAGCATCTTTGCGACTGCCTCGCGGGTCATCTCGGTAATCTTGTCCCACGCGCCTGCGTTAATCAAATCGGAGGCAACCATCCAGCTGCCGCCGCAGGCGAGGACTTTATCGTTGGTAAGGTAGGGAATCATGTTGTCGGCGTTGATGCCGCCGGTTGGCATGAAGCGCATGTTGCCGTAGGGCGCGGACATAGCCTTAATCTTGGCGAGGCCTCCCGAGGCCTCGGCAGGGAAGAATTTGACGACATCGAGGCCGAGCTCGATGGCCTGCTCAATCTCCGAGGGGCTGCTGACGCCGGGCGTTACGGGAATGCCCCGCTGCACGCAGTAGGACACGACCTTCGGGTTTAATCCGGGGCTTACAATGAAGCGGGCGCCCGCCGCTACGGCCTCGTCTACCTGCGCGGTGGTAAGGACTGTACCTGCGCCGACAAGCATCTCCGGGCGCGCGGCCGCAATGGCCGCGATGGCGTCCTTCGCCGCTGCCGTGCGGAAGGTGATCTCCGCTGCCGGAAGTCCTCCTGCAATCAACGCGTCCGCCAGGGGAAGTGCGTCCTCTGCGCGGTCAATCTTCACTACGGGCACCAGCCCAAGCTGTCCGAGTTTCTTCAAAATGTCATTCATGGTTTCTTCGCCTGCGCCGCCGCACAGGCATCCTCCGTTTCGTGTATAATAAGTATAAGTTGTTTCATAAGAAGCGCCGGGAACGCTCCCGGCACCTCTGATTTTTCCTAAAAATCCCTTGTCAACGAATCTTTCCCGCGAGGTCAAAGTAGACATCGCAGATGATATTGTTGTTGTACACCGTATCGAGCACCTTGTTCTCCTCGATGGCGGCCTGGCAGGTTTCGCCGAAGCCCGTGTTCTGCAGCGCCGTCACGGCCGTGAAGAACATGAGGATGAGCACCGCACCGATGAAGAGGCCGACGATAGCGCCGGTCAGGCGGTTGACGGTGTTGAGCACCGGCAGCTTGGACACAAGGTTTAAGCCGATGCCGATCAGGTAGATGATGGCCAACAGCGCGAAGAACAGAATCACGAAGCAGGCTGCGCGGATGATGATGTTAGCCACGACGCCGGACACGTAGTCGGCTGCATTTTCCGCATCGAAGAGCTCAAAGCCGCTCTCCGAATTGTAGTCCTTCAGCTGTTCCTTGATCACCTCGGGAAGCTTGAGCTTCTCGATGTCCTCGTTCGTGAGTTTCGTCTTGTCGGCGAGCTTGTCCAGCCGCAGGGTGTCGCGGACGCTTTCCTTCACGGACGACATCACGCTCTCCTGCTTGCAAACCATCTTCGCAAGGGGCTGACACAGCATCGCTGCCAACGCCAGTGCAAGCGCCACCGCCAAAAGATGAATCATCATCTTGATGAAGCCTTTACACCAGCCCCAGATGACGCATCCAAGAAGCACTGCGCCGCACGCAATTACCAACCAATTCATAAATATCCTCCTCTCCCGGCGCCCTGCGCCGAACAAATCTCTCCTCCTTTATTTGGCGGTGCCGCCCGTGAGCAGCTTCAGCTTGTTGTACTGGTTATCGCTGATAATCGCAAAATGGTTCCGTCCGTCGATCGCGTAGACATACGCGATGGCTTTGGAAATGCCGCCTTTGTATTTGTCGTTTCCCTTTACACGGTAGATGTAGAGGGAAATGTCGTTGTAAAGAATAATGTCGTTGCCTTCGATGCGGAAGCCGCCGTAGTAGCTGTCAAGGGCCCGCCGCTCCACCTGCTTGCCTGTGGTGTCGTAAAGAAGCACCGCGTAGGAAATGTGGCCGCCCTCCTGCTGCTCCGTGAGAAGGCCGATGTACTTGCCGCTTGTGGCAAAGCGCCGCACGTTGCCGGTGTAGGTGATTTCAACGGGCTTGATGCTCTGAATCTCCTCCATCTCATAAAGAAGCAGGCTCTTATCGCCGAACACCGCGATGCGGTCGTTCGTGAGGAATTCCACGTCGGCGTAAAGATTGTCGGGAAATGCCGTCTCCGAGGACTCCGCTTTTCCCACAAGGCCGTCGATGTAGCTCTTGCCGACGTCGCCGAAGTTGAAGAACGTCAGGCGCGAGCGGATGTTGTCCTCCTCGAAGTAGACGTAAGAAATCACGAGCTTGGCGCCGTTTTCCGAGATGGCGATGTCGAGAGGAAAGCCGTTTACGGTGGAGACCGAGTTGATCTCGCTGGCGCGGGTTCCGTCGATGTGGTAGATCACCACGTAGTTGTCCACGCCGCCGTTCATCAGGACTGCCGTCTCGCCGTTGGCGGAAACCGCCACCTTGACAATCGGATGGTCCGTTGTCACGCTGTTCACTTTGCCCGTGCCGTCGAGAAGGTACAGGGAAACGCCGCCTGCGTCGCCGACGGCAGCGTATTTGCCTTTGGCGTCCGCCACGGGATTGGCCATGTTGTAGGCCACGTTCCACATCGTCTCACCCTCGGCATTGACCGCCTCCACGCCGTCCCGCGCGTAACGCATCACCCCGTCTTTAATGGGGATCATGCCGTAGATGGAAGAGAACGAAAGTTGTTTTGATTTGATGATGTCGTAGCCGGTGTAGGTGGTGGTGTCGCTCCGGCGGTTCCACTGCCAGATGCCGATGCCCACAAGAAAAATCACCGCCAGCGCGAGAATGGCCCAGAGGATTCTCCGGTCTTTCGCTTCCCCGGTATACTCTCTGGTCACCTGCTTGTCTTCGTCCAAGAAGAATCCCCCTCCTTTCCCGGAAATATGCTCCCGCTACAGCTCCTTACGGTTTTCAAACGCCTTTAAAAGCGTCACTTCGTCAATGTACTCAAGGTCGCCGCCCACCGGCACGCCGCTGGCGATGCGCGTCACGCGGATTCCGGTCGGTTTCAGGAGTTTGCTCAGATACATCGCGGTGGCCTCGCCCTCAACGGTGGAGTTCGTCGCGATAATCACCTCGTCCACGTCGCCCTGCAGCCGCACCAGCAGTTCCTTTAAGCGGATGTCGTTGGGTCCGATGCCGAGCATGGGCGAAATGGCGCCCTGCAAAACGTGGTAGACGCCGTTGTACTGGCCGGTCTTTTCGTACGCCGCAAGGTCGCGCGAATTTTCCACAACCATGATCTGTTTGTGGTCCCGCTTGTCGCTTGCGCAGATCGGGCAGAGCTCGTTGTCCGTTAAGGTGCAGCACTCGCTGCAGAAACGGACCTGCGTCTTCGCCGAGATGATGGTGTCAGCCAGCTGCCGCACCTGCTCCTCGGGCATGTTAATAATGTGAAACGCCAGCCGCTGGGCCGATTTCGTGCCCACGCCCGGAAGGTGTCCGAGCTCCGCAATCAGCCGGCTGATGGTTTGACTGTAATAATCCACAGTGAATCACTCCCGCCTTAGAAGCCGAAATCTCCGAAGCCGCCCAAGCCGCCGAGGCCGCCTGCGATGTCGCCCATGGCTGCGTTGGTCTCCGCCTCCATCGTGCGAAGCGCCTCGTTGGCAGCCGCAAGAATCAGATCCTGGAGCATCTCAACATCATCGGGATCCACAACGTCCTTGGAAATCTCGATGGCGGTGAGCTCGCGCTGACCGGACACGCGCACCTTCACGGCGCCGCCGCCTGCAGTGGCCTCCCACTCCTTGGTCTCAAGCTCCTTCTGCTTCTCCTCCATCTGACGCTGCATGCGCTGCGCCTGCTTCATCAGCTGGTTCATATTGCCCGGCATACCGCCGGAAAATCCCTTCTTACCCATGGTATCTCTCCTTCATTACAATCCTTTATTTCTGACTTTTTATCTGAATCCGCGCTGCGCGGCGTTCATGCATTTGTCGGGCTGCGGCCCGTCCTTGTTCGGCTGCTGCACCCGCCTTCGTCAAGGCTTCGTCAGGGCTCTTCCTCAATCTGCATCTTCCCGCGGAGGCGCTTGTTGATCTCCGCGATATCAACGTACTTGCGAGGCGATTCGCCCTGCTTAAGAAGCTTCGCGTCGACCCGCACTGAGCGGTGGATGACCTTTTCGATGGCCTCCTCGAGGGCTTCCTTCCGGCCCGGCGTGGAGAACAACAGATGGTCCACCTCGGTCCGCATCACCAAAAGAAGCTGTCCCGCTTCACCGATGGAGCGTCTGCTGTTGCCGACGCACATCTGCAGAGGCTGCGGGAGCGTGCGGATGATGGCATCCCAGTTTTCGAGAACCTGCTGCAAATCCTCCGGCAACGCCTCGGGAAGCTTCTCCACGGGCTCGTTTGCCGTCTCCTGCTCGGGTTCCTCCGGCGCAATCGCCACGCCGGTGCGCCGAAGCTCCGTGAGCTCCTGCTCCAGAACGCGGATGCGCTCAAGCACCGCGTCGGTATTCACATCGGTCTGCGGACGGCAGAGCCGAATCATGGACATCTCAATCATAACGCGCTTCTGGGATTCGTAGCGCAGACGGTTTGTGAGGTCACAGAGAACCGTCACATAGCGCATCAATTCCTCCGGCGCGTACACCTTCGCCTCGTGGGCGAGAAGCTTCATCTGCTCGCCGGAAACCTCCAGTGCCTCGCTTAAGTCCTCGCCGGACTGGGCGAGAATCAGGTTTCGTATATACCAAGTAAGGTCCACGACAAACCGCGACAGCTCGCGGCCTGCAACCGTCATTTTGTCAAGCAGCGTCAACACGTCCGTCACGCGGCCCTCGTGCACATAGCGAAGGGCCTGGGCAAAAGTCTCCACGTCGACGGTACCGAGCACCTCGAGGATGCGGTCGTAGGAAAGCTCCTTCCCCGCATGGTAGGAAACGCAGCGCTCCAAAAGCGAAAGGGCGTCACGCATGGAGCCGTCGGCGAGCTTTGCGATGTAGCGCATCGCCTTCTCCTCGGTGGGAATCTCCTCCCGTTCGCAGAGCTCCAACAGCCGGTCCGCGATGGTCTCCAGGCGAATCCGGCGGAAATCGTACCGCTGGCAGCGCGACAGAATCGTGATCGGAATCGCATGCACTTCGGTGGTCGCCAAAATAAACACAACATACGACGGCGGCTCCTCCAGCGTCTTCAGAAGCGCGTTAAATGCGCCCGTGGAGAGCATGTGAACCTCGTCGATGATATAGACTTTGAACCGGCCTTCGGTGGGATAATAGCGAACCTCGTCCACAATCTCGCGGATGTTCGCAACACCGTTGTTGGAGGCCGCATCGAGCTCGATGACATTCATCGATGTGCCCGCATTGATGGCTTTGCACATCGCACACTCATTGCAGGGATTGCCGTCAATCGGGTTCTCGCAGTTGATGGCCTTCGCAAACAGTTTTGCCACCGAAGTCTTTCCTGTACCCCGGGTTCCGCTGAAGCAGTACGCATGGCCGATCCGACCGGTCCGCAGCTGGTTCCGAAGGGTTGTGACCACGGCGTCCTGGCCCTTGACTTCGTCAAAGGTGGACGGGCGGAATTTGCGATACAGCGCAATGTAAGCCATGCCTTGCTCCTCTCCCCGGCGGGTTCACCGGCAAAATACGTTCTGTATAGTATAGCATAAATCGCGGAAAATGTCCACTGCGGGCCACTAGCGGTCCTCCTCGATCACGTGAATCTCCAGCCAGTCGAAGTCCACATGCTCGATGAAGGAATCCTGCCCGAAGCGCGTCTTGGCGCGATGTTTGAAATCGCGGATGTTGGCCTGCAGCCAGATGGGCTTCGGAAGGTCCCATGCAACACAGACCTTTTCCACCGCGTCCATTACCTTCTTCGTGCGGTTGGCGCCGGAGTCGTCCTCCACCGTCATGTCGCGAAGCAACCGGTTTTCCTTCCACATTTTCGCCCACAAACGAAACACGGCGTATCCTCCTTATCGCACCTTCTTCTCCCAGGTCTTCTTCCGGCGCGTCTTCTTTCGGTCGAGAATCAGGAACAATATCGCGCCGCACACAAAACCGCCGGCGTGGGCCGCCACGTTCACGGAGTCCCCGGCGCGCACAAAGCTGTAAATCATATAAAGGATAAAGATACCGAAACGCGCCCCGTACTGCCGACGGCGAATCTCCGGATACCGTAAAAGCATGACAAGCATCGCGCCCATCAAACCGTAGATGGCGCCGGACGCACCGGCGGAGAAGGGATCCATCTCCGTGAAATAATGGAAGTAGAAGCAGGAGGCAAGGGAGCCGCCGAGACCTGCGAGAACATACAAAATCAGGTAACGCGGTCGTGTCATCCGGCTCTCAATCATGTCGCCGAAGGCATACAGGGCAATCATGTTGCCCGCCAGGTGGTCGATGCCGTAGTGGAGGAACATGCAGGTGAAGAGCCGGTAGTATTCGCCGTCCTCAAACACCGTTTTCCACTGCATCTGGCCCTCTACATATAACACTTCCATCTGGAACAAATCCGACAGAATGAACACAATCACGTTGATAATCAAAAGTGCAATGGTTATGACACAGACGTTATTGTAGCGGCTCCACCGCTTCGCCCGGACGTAACGGACCTGCCGCGAGGCCGCATCCCTGTACTCCGAGGCGCGGTCGCCGTCCACCCGTTGCACCGCACCGCGGTCAATGGGCTCATACTCCTTAATCACGGACTGCATGCGACTTTCGCTTCGGAAATTATCATGGGAGAGGTCAATCTGTGCGCCCTCGGCATTCCGGCTGTGCCCGCCGAAGTGCACGTTGTTCTCAATGACCGTGCGAATCCCCAGAAAATCCTCCGGCTGATTCTCATACACAATTAACCGTCCGTAGCCGCCGTCCACAATCCAGAACGCGGTGCCGTCGCCGATCTCTTTGCACGCCGCAATCTGTCCCGACACGAACAACGTCAGCACGGAAACCGCCGAAAAGCCCTGCTTTTCAAAGATCCCACGAATGGTCGCCAGGTAATTTCCGTATTTTTCTTTCGTAAGGTCCGCAAGCGCCTCGTCATGAATCATCCACACAGCGTCCGCCGACGTTTTCTCCGCGTGGTAGTAAAGCCGCATCGTCTCTTTCCGGAGGTCCACTTCACGCAGGCCCCGCCCCGTAAAATACTGCTGCAGTTTATCCCACATAAAGCTTCTCTCCTTTCCCGCGCATGCCACGCGCGCTATGGTATCATGATAATATACAACCGTCGAATGTGCAAGACAATTTCACCGACCAACCAGCCTTTCAGGCAAAAAACGGCCGTACCGGGATGGGGGCTCTCCCACCTTCCCGACACGGCCAAGCAATTTCTTTCACGCCCATTGTCCGACGCCTATTTCATTAGTTTATTTACAGCGTCGTATAATGTCTCCTTGGGGGTACTTGACGTAATATCTCTTACAATTACCCCCCAATCATTTATTTCGATAAAATCTGTTTTTGTATCATCGATAAAATACCGAATATAGGAGAATCCACTTCCATCGTTACAATCCGGGGCAAATGCAATTTCATCGAAGCGCTTTCTCACAATGTTAACATTAAACGCACTCTTCTCCAAAAACAACTCTTCATCTTCCATCTCCCTTAATATTCTCTTAGCGTCTTCTACCGTCAATCTTGGCCAATCTTCTGGAATCAATCCCATAATGACAGCAACCTTTCTCTCAAACGCTTCGTCCCATGTAGGAAACTCTCTGTTGTCATGAATAGCGCGAAGTTTTTCCTTCTGTTCTTCTGTTGCTATGTTCATGCTTCTCGCGTACAAATCAAATGTACCATTTGAAACCAACTCCGTTAGCAATGGGTTGTCATAAACCATCGGTGTTGGGGTGTTTCTCGGAGTAATCGTAGGTGTTATAGTAGGTGCAAGAACAACCGTTGTTGCAGTTTCCGGATGCTCCGTAACCCAATCATATAAAATCTCTTTCGGAGAATTTGCCCCACGGTCCCAAAGTACAATTCTCCCGTCCGTGATTTCTACATATTCCGTCCGGGCATTGCTTGTGAAATATCGTATCGCTGCAATTCCCCTAACCGCATCAAAATCCGGTGCAAAGGCAATCTCATTGAACCGATTGCGAACCTGATATACGTCAAACGATTGGTTCGAAACGAAGAAACCCTCATCCTTCAACTCCTGAATCACGCGTCTTGCGTCCGCCGCTGTCAGTCTCGGCCAGTCTTCGGGAATCATTTCAAGAATCTCCGCAATTTTTCTTGTATATTCACTGTACCCGCCATAGAATTCCCTTGTGTCAAAGATACGCAACCACTTTGAATATCTCTCCTCTGATTCCGCCGCAAGCTGAAAGCCTTCTTGATACCAACTATGCGGATCCTTTGCCGCCAACTCCTGCAACGCAGGATTCTCGAACACAATCGGTGTGGGCGTCTGACGAGGGGTAATTGTCGGAGCCACTGTCTCGGTTGGTGTTGCACTTGTCCCTTCACTAATGGGCACGGAGGTGTTGTTTGGTTTATCCTCACAAGCGCACAGAATCGCAACTGTCACAATTAATAAAACAACAATCTTGAACCTTCTCATGCCAAACTCCTTTAATAACAACTGTAACTTCCTTCTCTCATCTTTCAACGCGCCTTGTTACACTACCATAATAGTGAATTCCGAGGAATTCTGCAAGATGATTCTCCTTGACTTTTCCCGTAAAATCCACTACACTTTCGTTTGTTATTGCATTACTATGCCGCAACGGCGGCACCGGAGGAAACATGATCTGCGAAAACATTCTCGAAGCGATGGGACACACCCCCATCATTCGCTTACAGCATATGGTTGACGAGGACAGCGCGGAAGTGCTGGTGAAGTTTGAGGGCTTAAACGTCGGCGGTTCCATCAAGACCCGCACGGCTTACAACATGATTCTGGCAGCGGAGCGAGAAGGCCGCATCACGAAGGATACGATTATCGTGGAGCCCACCAGCGGAAACCAGGGCATCGGCCTTGCTCTTGTCGGCGCCGTTCGGGGGTATCGCACCGTAATCATCATGCCTGACTCCGTGAGCGAGGAGCGCAGAAAGCTCGTGCACCACTACGGCGCCGAGGTGATTCTCATCCACGATGCCGGCGACATCGGCGCATGCATCGCCGAGTGCTTAAACACAGCGCTTCGCATGGCAAAAGAGGATCCGAACGTCTTCGTTCCCGAGCAGTTTTCGAATCCAAACAACCCTCTCGTGCACAAGTATCACACGGGCGTTGAGATTTTGGAGCAGGTCGCAGGACCCATTCACGGCTTCTGCTCCGGCATCGGAACCGGCGGCACCATCTCCGGCATCGGCGAAGTACTCAAGACGCAAAATCCGGACATCACCATCTGGGCCGTCGAGCCCGCCAATGCCGCGATTCTCTCGGGCGGTTCCATCGGAACGCACCTGCAGATGGGCATCGGCGACGGTTTGATTCCCGACAACCTCAACACGGACATCTACTCCGACATTTTCATCGTCGAGGACGAGGTTGCACTGCAGACTTCCCGCGACCTGGCCGCGAAAGAGGGCATCCTCTGCGGTATCTCCAGCGGCACCAACGTGGCTGCGGCCCTTGCACTTGCAAAAAAACTCGGCCGCGGTAAGACGGTGGTCACCATCCTTCCCGACACGGCCGAGCGGTATTTTTCGACGCCTCTGTTTGAGGGCGAATGATTCGGTTGTTACTGACTTCAGATTCTTACAGGCTGCGGATTCCGTCCGCAGCTTTTTTATTCGAACGTAATGCTGTCCATCATCTCCGCGATTTCCTTCGCGTGCTCCTTGTCGTATGCGGCGGAAATCAGAAGGCCGCGGTCCTTCAGAAAATAGTAATCGACCTGCACGGGGGCGTCGCCGGACTCGTCGGTGTAGCTGACCTTCCGGGCGTGGTAAGCGCCGCTGCCGAAGGTCACGTCCGCTTTGTCGTCGAACTTGTAGCTGCCGTCCGACTGAAAGGTGGTGAGAATCTCTTCGAGGTCGGACTCCGCATCGATGCCGGACACGCTGATGAAGTTACTGTAGGGGCTCCCGGACAGGAAGATTCGCTCCATGTACGTCGGCCGCTCGTCAAGCCGCAGGGTCTCGAACTCGTACCGGCTTTTATCGTAGGCAATCACATAGCCAAACCTTGTGGATCGCACCTTCCGCTGCTTATTTCCGTAGGCATCCAAAACGAGCAGGAACAGAACCAGCACCGCAAGTACTGCCGTAAGCCCGATGAAAATCCATTTCAATTTCCCTTTTTTCACGTGATTTCCTCCCCACCGTTTACAAAATTCGATGCCGTATGCCTCACAAGATCTCCGGGTTCGCGTCCTCATGATATCACAAAATCTTCGCAATGCAAAGTCATTCTGCTTCTTTCCAACGCCTGCCGTTTGTGGTATTCTATAGAAAAGATCGGCCTTGTCCGCACCCGAAAGGAGGTTCCTATGTCTGATAATTCCCGGCCCGTCGTGGCCCTCATGTATGATTTTGACAAGACGCTCTGCACGAAGGACATGCAGGAGTACACCTTCATTCCGGGCGTCGGAATGACCGCCGAGGAGTTCTGGCGGGAAGCCGCCGCGCTCTCGACGGAGCAGAAGATGGACGGCGTGCTCACGTACATGTACCTGATGCTTGAGAAGGCCCACGCTGCCCGCAAAGGCATCCGCAGAGCCGACTTTGTGAAGCTGGGGCGCGACCTCGAGTTCTTCCCCGGCGTCACAGAGTGGTTTGAGCGCATCCGCCGCTTCGGCGACGAGCTGGGCGTTACGGTGGAGCACTACATTATCTCCTCGGGCCTTCGCGAGATTATCGAGGGTTCGGAGATTCGCGATGCTTTCCGGGAAATTTTCGCCTGCGAATTCCTCTACGACGAGAACGACGTGGCCTGCTGGCCGAAAAATGCGGTCAACTACACGACGAAGACCCAATTCCTGTTCCGCATCAACAAGGGGGTCCTGGACATCTCCAACGACACGGACTTAAACACCTACACCCCCGAGGATGAGCGGCGCGTGCCCTTCCGCAACATGATCTACATCGGCGACGGCCTCACGGACGTGCCGTGCATGAAGCTCGTAAAGGTGGGCGGCGGCTACTCCATCGCCGTATACCGCGACGAAACCCTCGCGAAAGTCCGCCCGCTTCTTACGGACAACCGGGTCAATTTCATCGAGCCCGCGGACTACACCGAAGGGAGCCCCTTGGATACCACCGTCAAGACGATCCTTCGGAAAATGCTCCTTACCGACGTCCTCACGGACGCCTCCGCCGCCCAGACGAAGGCCGCGAAGGAGGAAAGCAACCACGGGTGACGCGCGGGAAGAGTTCACGAATTTCCGCAAATATGCCAAAAAAAGATATTGCCTTTTGTCATAAACAAGAGTATAGTGGTCGAAAATCCTTTCGGCCGCTATTTTTATTCCGGCGGACGAACAGGAGTCCTTTTCTTTTTTACGTCAGGAGATTCCCATGAACGCAAGGTCCTCGAAAAACTACAACATCGACATGAGCACCGGCTCCCTTCCGAAGAAGATGCTCTTGTTTGCGTTGCCTTTGATTTTCTCGAGCATCCTGCAGCTTCTGTTTAACGCGGCCGACCTGATTGTCGTCGGACGATGCGTGGGCGACGAAGCCCTGGCTGCCGTCGGTTCCACCGGCGCGTTGATCAACCTCTTAACAAACCTCTTCTTAGGGCTCTCCGTGGGCGCCAACGTTTTGGTTGCGCGCTACACCGGAGCGAACCGCGAAAAGGACGTGGAAGAAACCGTGCACACGGCGATTCTTGTGAGCATCGTAAGCGGCGCCCTTCTGGCCGCCGTCGGCTTTACCTATGCCCGCCCGCTCCTCGCCCTGATGGACACTCCGGCAGACGTCATCGGCGGTGCCGCCCACTACATGCGCATCTACTTCCTCGGCATGCCGATCATGATGCTTTACAACTTCGGAAGCGCCATTTTGCGCGCCATCGGCGACACCAGACGCCCCCTCGCCTATCTCGCGATCGCGGGCGCCGTCAACGTGGGCTTGAACCTTTGTTTTGTCCTGATCTTCGGCATGGGCGTCGAGGGCGTTGCGTACGCAACCGTCATCTCCCAGCTCATCTCCGCAATCCTCGTGGTCAACAACCTCGCACACCAGGACAACGCCTGCCGTTTTCATTTCTCGAAGCTCCGCATTCACGCTAAAAAGCTTGCGGGCATCGCTCGCATCGGTCTTCCGGCCGGCTTGCAGGGATGCATCTTCTCCATCTCGAACGTCCTGATTCAGTCCTCCATCAACTCCTTCGGAAAGCTGGCCGTCTCGGGCAACTCCGCAGGCGTGAACATCGAGGGCTTCATCTACGTGTCCATGAACGCATGGCACCATACGACCTTGAGCTTCGTCGGACAGAACTACGGCGCGGGCCGCTTCGACCGCATCCGCAAATCCCTCCGCTGGGGCCTTCTGTTCGTGTTCCTCTTCGGCTTCGGCCTCGACGCGATTGCGCTTCTTCTCAAGCCGCACCTCATCGGAATCTACACCAAGGATCCCGAGGCCATCGCCTACGGCTGCGCGCGCATCGGCGTGATCTGCCTGATGTATTTTACGTGCGGAATCATGGACGTCATCGTCGGCGCCCTGCGCGGCATCGGCTTCTCACTCCTGCCGACGCTTACGTCGCTTCTCGGTGTCTGCGGCTTCCGTATCACCTGGATTTACACGTATTTCCGGTCGCACCGCTCCCTTAAGGTGCTCTACGCTTCCTACCCCATCAGCTGGTGTATCACCATCGTTTTGCACGGCATCGTGTATCTCGCATGGCTTTACAACAATCGTGCGAAATGCGCGGCAAATGCAACCGAACCCGTCACTCCCGCCTCTTCGGATTGATTTTTCCGGCAAAGTGTGCTACGATATAGCGGATTGTAGGGTTTTGTGTTCCTTTTCGGATCACGATAATAAGCCGCGTGGGGCGGCGAAGATTGTTGACGGGGCATTTGCCGCCGTAAGGGAGTGATTGTCATGCGCGCGTTTTGGAAATCGTTTATAGGCCGTCTGCACAAGGCTGCAGACGCGATTCACAGACTTTTGCAGGTCAAACCGTTCTGCTATTCCATCGTTCAGATTTTTATTCTGGCGTTTCTGATGACGCTGATTACCGACGGGTTTTCGCGGGGTTCCGTGATCGGTCCGTTTGTCTTTCTGTTCACCCATCCGCTCATTTTCTTGGTAAATACACTGATTATCGCGATTTTTCTCGCGCCGGCGATTCTGTTCCGCCATCGGTGTTTCTTTTACATGTTCGGATGCATCCTATGGCTTGCCGTCGGCGTGATTGACAACATCGTCCTTCACAACCGCGTCACGCCCTTCAATGCCCATGATTTCCGCATGCTCGACGACGCCTGGAACGTTTTGTTTAAGTACTACAATCTGTTTCAAGTCATCTGTCTCGGGCTTTTGATTCTCTTCGGCGTGTTCCTTTTGGTTCTCGCCTTCATCAAGTCTCCGAAGCAGAAGGAGCCGGTGCAGTACCGCTACGCCGTTCCGCTCTGCCTCTCGATCATCTTCGGCTGCATCCTTCTTTGTATCGGCAGCCGCAAGGTCGGCGTCATGGCCAAGACGTTCCCCAACATCGCGGACGCTTACCACGACTACGGTCTTCCCTACTGCTTTGTCTACTCCATCATCGACAGCGGTATCGACAAGCCAAACAATTACACGCCTGAGAAGGTGAAGGATGTGGTGGACAGTCTGGCTGCCCAGAAGACGCCGACCCCGACGCCGGATCTCCATCCGACGCGCCCGGGCAAGGGTGACCCCAACATCATATACATCCAGTTAGAGTCCTTCTTCGACCCGAAGCGCATAAAAGGCCTTACCTTTGCCACCGACCCGATTCCCAACTTCACGTATCTGCGGCGGCATTTTACGTCGGGTCTTCTGAGTGTGCCGAGCATCAGCGCGGGCACCTCGAACACGGAGTTTGAGGTCCTCACGGGCATGAACATGCAGGATTTCGGCACGGGCGAGTATCCCTACAAGACGATTCTCAAGGAGAAGACCTGTGAAAGCATCGCCTACGACCTCAAGGAACGCGGCTACCGCGCCCACGCCATCCACAACAACACGGCGACCTTCTACAGCCGCCACATCGTATACTCCAACCTCGGTTTTGACGACTTCGACTCCATCGAGCTGATGGACGGTATCGAGCGGAACGAGCTGGGCTGGGCCCGGGATTCCGTGCTCTACAACGAGATTCTCACGGCCCTGGATTCGACCCCCGGCAGCGACCTGGTGTTCGCCGTCTCCGTGCAGGGCCACGGCAAATACCCCGACGAAGATATTCTCGAGAACAGCATCGAGCTTACGGACGTTTACGACGCCTACAGCGACAACACCATCAACGGTCTGAAGTACTACATCACCCAGCTCCATGAGATGGACGAGCTCATCGGCCGCCTCACCGAGTATTTCAAGGATTACGACGAGGACGTGGTTTTGGTTCTGTACGGCGATCACCTGCCGGGCTTCAACTTTGAAAACGATGATCTGGTGTCGGGCAACCTGCTTCAGACCGAGTATGTCATCTGGTCCAACTTCGACATGGCCACCGAGCAGCGCAACCTGCATGCATACCAGCTCAGCGCGTACATGCTCTCCCGCATCGGCATCGACAACGGCCTGATTACGAAGCTGCACCAGCGCCACATGGAATACAACGACACGGACACCGACGTGTACCTCGAGGAGCTGACGCTTCTTTCCTACGACATGCTCTACGGCAAGCAGTTCTGCTGGGACGGCCAGTCGCCGCTTGTGCAGACGCAGCTCACCTTCGGTTTCCACGACATCGAGCTGGATTCGATTCACGTGATCACCGATCCTGCCACGGAAACATCGTACCTGCAGGTGTTCGGGAAGCATTTTACGGAGTATTCCGACATTTACATCAACGGCACACGCTATAAAGCCACCGTTCCGGTTTCCGACACGGAGCTCTTCCTTGCGGACGTCTCGCTGAGCGATGGGGACGTCATCTCCGTCGCAATGCCGATTGACGACACGACGGTGCTGCGCGAGTCCGCGCCCTTCGTGTATCACGAAGATGCCGCCGGCCGCTAGTGCCTCTGTGTCCGGCTTCCGCTTATTTGAAATTTTATTCAGGGGGATTTTCTCATGAAGAAAGCCATGATTCCCGGCATCGTATACGCCGCACTGACCGTCGCACTCGGAGTGCTTCTGATTGTTCTGGGCGTAAAGGAGTCCGCCGTTGACACTTCCGTCCCGGAAAATGAAGCCGTCTTCGACCACATGATGCTCACCGTTCCGGGAATCGTGCTGATTCTCTGCGCCCCGCTTTTTGTGCTTCGCGAAAAGCTCTTCCAGTCGTCCGCGCGCTTTCTCTTTGCGATGGCCGGGCTGGTTCTTCTTGCAGGCATCATTCTGGAGATCGTGTATTTTCAGTTCATCTACTTCGGGCTCCGCAGACCGCAGTACAAGCTGATCTTCGGTGCTTTCCTGATCATGCTTGTCTATGCCGTGGCAATCTTCGTGGTAAGCGCTGTGTTTGAGCTCACGCGGAAAGCCGTGCTTCGGGCGGCAGGAGGTACCAAATGAAAGCATTTTCCGTCAATCGGCGAAGCCTCGCACTCGGCGCGGCTTTGCTTCTTCTTTTCGTCGTATTTACGATTCTCGTTGCCAAGGTGGATGTTGCGCCGATCGGCGCAGACGGGACAGATGTCGGTTTCTCCGGCATCAATAAAAAGATTAATGACTTTCTCGGTGAGAACAAAGGGATCTATCAAGTGTCCGAAGCGCTCGGCTACCTCACCTGGGGCGTTGTGGCGTTCTTCGGGCTTTTCGGCCTCTCCCAGTTAGTGAATCGGCGCTCCCTTCTCAAGGTAGACCGCGATATCATTCTTCTCGGGTGCGGCTACGCCGTGATGCTCGCCTTCTACGTCCTGTTTGAGAAAGTGATCATCAACTACCGTCCGGCCACCGCCGGCGGGGAGCTTGAGGCGTCCTACCCCTCCTCCCACACCCTCATGCTTGTGTTCGTGATGGCCACCGCAATCATGCAGGCATTCCGCCGTGTGAAACATGACTCGCTTCGCATGACGCTTTGCATGCTGGCCTTCTTTATCGCCGTGGCGGTAACCGCCGGACGCCTCGTTGGCGGCGTCCACTGGTTCACCGATATCATCGGCGGCCTGCTTTTGGCGGCTGCGCTTGCAGCTCTTTACGCGGGCTTTGCCTTCCCCTCCGCGGCAACTCCGCCGGAAGCCCCGCCGAAAGCCACCGACACCTGATCCGCAACAACAAACACAAAAGGCCGTTCCGAGATGCCCAAGCAAAACAGGATTCGAGGGACGGCCTTTCTTCATTTCCATTTGCCTATTGACACACTAGGCAAATGCAGATATCATGAACTCATCCATTGAAACAAGGAGATTTTTATTATGATTACCAGAGATGATGCGGTTGCATTGCTGAAGAAATACAACAAGGATCCCTTCCACATCCAGCACTCGCTCACGGTGGAAGCGGTGATGCGGTGGTATGCAAAGGAACTCGGTTACGCCGATGAGGAGGAATACTGGGGCATCGTGGGACTGTTACACGATATCGATTTTGAACTGTACCCGGAGGAGCATTGCCTGAAGGCGCCAGAGTTGCTACGGGACGGCGGTGTCTCCGAGGATATCATTCACGCGGTGTGCTCGCACGGGTACGGAATCACGGTCGGAAACGGCGTGACAATCGACGTGGAGCCGGTTCGGGAGATGGAGAAGGTTTTATTTGCCGCGGACGAATTGACAGGCCTTGTGTGGGCAGCGGCTCTGATGAGGCCGTCGAAGAGCACAAAGGACATGGAGCTTAAGTCGCTGAAGAAGAAATATAAGAGCAAGGGATTTGCCGCAGGATGCTCCCGCGAAGTGATTGAGCGGGGAGCGGAGCAGCTCGGGTGGGAGTTGGACAAGCTTCTTGAGATGACGCTTCGGGCGATGGCCGACAGCGAGGACACCATCAACGAAGAGATGGCGGCGAAGTAGCTTACTGAGGCAATACCTTCCGCAAAAGGGCGCCGCAGTGACCGGTATGGACGGAGGAAAACGCATGGAACACAAATCGTTGTTAATCAAAAACACAACCAGGGCAGAGCGCGAAGCCATCATCCGCGAGTCCATGGACTGCGGGGGCGGCTGCGAGAACTGCTCGTCCTGCTGGATCGGGGGCGGCTCGCCTTGGGAGATGTATCAGGACTATATTGACGGCAAAAAAGAGATTGCGGAGATTAACCGGGAGTACACCGCGCGATATGTGCGCGGGTGCTGAAATCCGGCTGCGCCGCCCTTACATGGCGTTCCAAAGCGCCTCGTTGACCTCGATTTTCACGTTGTTGATCCACTTTTCGTAGAGGGAGTCAAAGTAGGCGCGGGCGAGCTCGTCAATCTTCGCCTCGGTGGCCTCGCGGGTGGCCGCCTCGTCCTTCTCGGACTCGCAGTAGTAGATGTAAAGTCCGTCCTCCTCCTCCACGACCTCGCTGATCTGGCCCGTCTTCAAGGCAAATGCCGCCGCCCTGCTCTTGGCGGGCAGGTCCGCTCTTCCCACCGTGCACTCGATGGTGCCGGACTCCGAAACGTTCTGCGCATACTTGTAGAAATCACTCGCCGCCAGCGCGTCCGTGCGGATGCCCTCCGCCTTGTTCCAAAGGGTTCGCATATCCTCCGCAGTGAAGGGCGACTTGTTGCCCTCGCTGTCCTCGTAGAAGCGGCTTAGGTAGATGTAATAGAAGTGCGCACGCAGAACCTCGCTCTCCGAGTAGGTGGTGTCTGCATTTAACGTGATGGTCTGATAAATCTTCTCCGCCAAAACGTTGTCGTTATAGATGGAGCGGATCAGCTCCTCGGTGATTCCGTATTTCTTGGCGGTCTCCTCGGTGATGTTGGAGAGGTACTGCTGGGTGTACTCGGTGACGTTTAAGTTCTCGTCGGCGCCCAGCCGCACGTCGTATTCTTCCGCCATATGGCAAACCAGCTTGATATACGTGATTTTCTGAAGAAGCTGCTCCTTCATAAGCTCCGCGTAGGTCTTGCCGTCGCTTGTGAACTTCAGGTCCCAGATCTCCGGGCCGTACAGCGTCTCCACCTCCTCGCGCATGCTGAGAAGGTAGATGTTGGCCTCGGCATAGCTCACCTCGACGCCCCCGACGCGCATCACCACATCGTTGGTAAAGCCGTCGCTTGTGGGCAGATCCTTCTTCGGGTCCTCGCTTTTCTTGCCGCACCCCGCAAGGCACAGCACGAGAAGGACGGTCACCAAAACCGCCGCAATTCTGCGCTTTTTCTTCCCTCTCATCATTCTCCCAATCCTCCGTATCAATTCTGCAAATGCCGTTACTCCGCAGGTTTCGCTGTCTGCGCGGCCGGCGCAATTACTCCGCCAGTTTTCCGAGCTCCGTCAGGATTTCCTCCGCCTCGCGGAAGCATCCCTCGATGTCCTTGGCCGCCGCGGTGCCCGCGTAGGTGAGTACCGGCGTCTCGCCGGTCTGTACGCGAAGGCGCCCCGGGTAGCGGGACACCAGCTCCGGCAGGGCTTCCACCCGCAGTCTTGCACGGGCGAACATCGACATCACCAGGAAGCCGTTTTTCATGGTCAGTTTCTCGACGTAAGCCTTGTGGGCCAGCGCCTTGATATATGCGACGCGGATGAGCAGGTTGACGCACTCCGGCATGTCGCCGAAACGGTCCGTAAGCTCGTCCTGCATCTCCTCCATGTCCTCCGCGCTGGAAATCGAAGCGATGCGCTTGTACATGTCCAGCTTCTGAATCTCGTTGCGGATGTAGGTCGCGGGAATATACGCGTCCAGCTCCGCATCGATCTGCGTCTCAAAATCCTCCCGCTCCGGCTCGTCACCCTTCATGGCGCGGATGGCTTCGTTGAGCATCTTGCAATACAAATCGTATCCGACGCTGGCAATCTGGCCGTGCTGCTCCGCACCGAGGAGATTTCCCGCGCCGCGGATCTCCAGGTCGCGAAGCGAAATCTTGTAGCCGGCGCCGAGCTCGGTGTAATCGCGGATGGCCTTTAAGCGCTTCTCTGCGGTCTCCGTGAGAACCTTGTCGCGGCGGTACATAAGAAATGCGTACGCAATCCGGTTCGAGCGCCCGACACGCCCGCGCAGCTGGTAAAGCTGGGAAAGGCCGAGCCGCTCCGCACCGTCGATAATCATGGTGTTGACGTTGCTTATGTCCATACCGGTCTCCACGATGGTGGTGGAAACCAAAACATCGATCTCGCGGTTGATAAACCGCGTCATAATCTTCTCAAGCTCCCGCTCATCCATCTGACCGTGGGCATAGGCAACCGTCGCGTCCGGGCAGAGCTCCGAAATCTTCGCGGCCACATCCGCGATACCCTGCACCCTGTTATAAATATAATACACCTGGCCGTCTCTTGCAAGTTCTCTGTGAATCGCCTCCCGGGCCATCTCCGGGCTGTACTCCATGACAAAGGTCTGGATGGGCTGCCGGTCAAGGGGCGGCTCCTCCAGAATGCTCATGTCACGAATGCCGATCAGGCTCATGTGAAGCGTGCGCGGAATGGGCGTCGCCGTGAGGGTCAGGGCGTCCACGTCGTTGCGCATTTGCTTGATTTTTTCCTTGTGGGTGACGCCGAAGCGCTGCTCCTCATCCACGATGAGAAGTCCCAGGTTTTTGAATTCCACGTCCTTTGAGAGGATGCGGTGGGTGCCGATGACAATGTCCACCAGGCCCTTCTTGAGGTCCGCGATGGTCTTCGCCTGCTCCGCCTTGGAGCGGAACCGCGAGAGCATGTCCACCCGGCACGGGAAGTCCAGGAGTCTTGCGGAAAATGTATTGTAATGCTGCTGTGCGAGGATGGTGGTAGGCACCAAAACGGCGACCTGCTTGCCGTCGAGAACCGCCTTGAAGGCCGCCCGCAGCGCAATCTCCGTCTTGCCGTAGCCCACGTCGCCGCAGATCAAGCGATCCATGATGCGGTCGCTCTCCATGTCTTTCTTGGTGTCCGCAATGGCCCGCAGCTGGTCGTCGGTCTCCTCAAAGGGGAAGAGCTCCTCAAACTCCTTCTGCCACAGCTTGTCCTCGGCAAATGCATACCCCTTCTTGCTCTGTCTCGCGGCATAGAGCCGGACCAGCTCCTCCGCTATGTTGTGCACATTCTTGCGGACGCGGGTCTTCGTCTTGGTCCACTCGGTGCCGCCAAGCTTGTTGAGCTTCGGCTTCTTCTCCGCCTCGCCGTCGGCATATTTCTGCAAAACGTCAAGGCCGGTGGCGGGCACGTAGCACACGCCGTCGTCGTAGTCGACCTTCACGTAGTCCTTCGTCACGCCGTCGGTGGTGAGCTGCACAAGCCCGCGGTAAATGCCGACACCGTGGTTTTCGTGAATCACGTAGTCGCCGTTGGCAAGCTTCTGGTAGTCGAGGGCCTTGCGATCGCTCTTCTTGCGGACCGTCCGCGCCCTCTCGCGCCCGAAGATGTCGGACTCGGTGATGACGAGGAACCGAAACGACGGATACTCAAAGCCGTTTCGAAGTTTTCCGTAGAGAATCATCACTTCCCGCGCACCCACCACGCGGTCCGGATCCTCCGTGTAAAATGCTGTTGTCCCGTATTCCTCAAGCTCCTCCGCTAAGTGCTTTGCCCGGGTGTGCGACGGGCACACCAAAAGCGTCCGATACCCCTTGGCGCGGTAGGATTTTAAGTCCTTGGCGAGAGCTTCTAAGTTCTTCCCGTAGGAGGAAATCGCCCGCACGCCGAGGTCGTATTGATGCCGGTAATCGATGAGGGTGTCCTTTACGAAAAATGTGGACAGGGCCACCGTCCGGCGCGCTGCGAGGTCCGCGAAAACACGGCGGTAGTCGATGACGGCGCGCATCTGCCCCGGGAGAAGACTTCCCGACATCATGCGACCCTCCATGCTCTCCTCGTACTCCCGAACGACGAGCTCTGCCACCTCCTCCATCTGTGTCGGCTCGTCCAGAAACACAATGGTCGACTCCTTCGGGAAGAAGGAGAAAAACGACGCCGTCTTTTTCTTGAAATAATCGACAAATGCCCCCAAATTTACAGTGTCCGGCGCGTACCGGATGCTCTCCTTGAGCTCGTCCGTCAGCACCCGCAGGTGGTATTCCTCATCGTAGGCCTTATTGGCCGCGAGCTGTTTGCAAACCGCCTCGCAGTCGGCGTCCATGCGCTTAAACGCTGCATCCCGCTCCTTCTCGGAGAACAGCACCTCCACCGCGGGGTAAATGAGAACCGCGTCCACCGGCTCGATGGAGCGCTGGCTCGCCGCGTCGAAGACTTTGATGTCGTCAATCTCGTCGCCCCAGTACTCGATGCGGAAAGGATTTTCCTCGGAGATGGGAAAGACGTCGAGAATGCCGCCGCGCACCGCGTATTCGCCGGCGGTCTCCACCTGCTCACTCCGGCGGTACCCAAGCTCCGTCAGTTTCCGCACAAGGTCCGTGAGGGACATGTCCGTGTCGCGCTGCACCGTAATCCGCGCCGCGAGAAGCTCCGCGAAAGGCTGCAGCTTCTCAAGCCCCGCGCGAACCGTCGTGACCACCGTGAGGCGCCCGCCGTTTTCCACGGCGTCCGCAAGCTTCCGAAAGACCGCCATCCGCGCCCGGAGGGTGGCATTTCCCTGCACTCCCGCACTGAAGAAGATCAGGTCCTTGTCCGGATAGTACACCGTGTCCGAATCAAACTCCCGATAATCCTCGTACAATTGCTTCGCCTTCAGCTCATCCTCCGCAATCAAAAGTCGCAGCGGATACGACTGTCCCGCTGCATACACAAGTTGCGCTTTCTGCACCGAAGTACAGCCGGTCAAAAGCACCGGCGTCTCGCCCCGCACGAGGTTCTCCGAAAGCTCGGTAAACTCGCGGCAGGAGCGCATCGGCTCCGTATATGTCCGTAATACCTGTTGCATGATTTCTTTCCTGTTCCGGCCGCCGCAGCAGCCCCGTTCTCCCCCTGTGCTCTCAGCCGTTATACCGGTTCATGGTCTCCGCGATGCCGTCGGAGAGGAAGCATCGAACAGCCGCGACGGTCTTCTTCAGGGCGTCGCGCACCGCTTCCTCCTCTTCCTTCGGAAAATGCGCCAGCACATGGTCGGCCAGGTCCCACCCCTCGGGCTTCTCGCCGACGCCGATGCGGAGTCTCGCAAAGTCGCTTGTCCCGATGTGGGCAATGATATTCTTCATGCCGTTGTGGCCGCCTGCGCTGCCCTTGGCGCGGATGCGAAGCTTGCCCGTCGGCAGCGAAACCTCGTCGCAGATCACGAGAATATCCTCCGCGGAAACCTTGTAAAAGTCCATCAGGGCGCGCACGCACTCGCCGCTTAAGTTCATAAATGTCTGAGGCTGCACAAGCTTCACCTTCACGCCCTCGATGGTTCCCGTGCCGGTCAATCCCTTGCACTCCTTTGTCTTAATGTCGATTCCGCAAGCGTCCGCTAAGGCCGTCACCGCCGAAAAGCCGATGTTGTGGCGGGTGCCGGCGTATTTGGCGCCCGGATTCCCGAGTCCGATAATCAAAACCATACGTCCGTTGGTAACCTCATTTTCCGTAGTATTTTCCGCATCCGCCGCAGCTTTTCGCCCGCGCAGACGCCGGATCAGTTCCCATACACACATGTCTCATTTCCCCATACGAAGGGCATCTAAGCCCCGCAAATCCTTCCCCTTTTGTCAAACCCCGAAGACCTCTCTTGCGATGTCCACGGTCGCCTTCGCATCGCGCCCGTAGTAATCCGCGCCGATCTCCGCCGCATAGTCCGGGGTGAGTACCGCACCGCCGACAACCACCTTGCACGGAAGCCCCGCCTCGCGAAGCGCCGTGATGGTGTCCTTCATGCTCGGAAGCGTCGTGGTCATAAGCGCGCTTAAGCCAACAAGCGGCGTGCCCGTCTTCCTCGCGGCCTCGACCACCGCCGAAATCTCCACGTCGCGCCCGAGATCGACCACCGTAAAGCCGTAGTTCTCCAAAAGCACCTTCACGATGTTCTTGCCGATGTCGTGGATGTCGCCCTTCACCGTCGCAAGCACGATGGTTCCCTTGCTTACGGTCTCGCCGCCGCTTCTGCGCATATGCTCCTTGATCTCGGCAAATGCGCCTTGCACAACAGACGCCGACAGTATCAGCTGCGGCAGGAACACCTTTCCGCTCTCAAATCCCGCGCCCACCGTGTCGAGGGCCGGAATCAAAACGCCGTTTACAATGTCCATGGAGTCCAGGGTGGTAAGGAGCCCCTTCGTAAGCTCGGTTCCCTGGGTCGTAAGACCGCGCACAACCGCCGTGTATAGCGCAGCTGCGCCGTCCCCAAGCTTCGCCGCGATCTCCGCGGCTTGCGTATCGCCGGAAGGAGCATAATCCCGGTACGCATCCATGTACGCCAGGGAGTTTTTATCGATGTTCATCAGAAGCCGGAACGCGCGCAATGCGCCCATCATGGCCTCCGAGTTCGGGTTCATAATCGGCAGTGTCAGGCCGTTTTGCAACGCCATCGTAAGGAAGGTGGCGTTCACAAGGTCTCGGTTGGGAAGGCCGAAGCTTACGTTGGAAACGCCGAGAACGGCGCCCGTGTAAAGCCGCTCATGCACCATGGCAACCGCCTTCAATGTCTCCGCCACCGCTGCCTGCTCTGCGCTGGCCGTAAGGGTCAGGCAGTCGATCTGCAGGTTGTCTCTGCGGATTCCCACGCTTTCCGCGCGGGTCACAATCTTCTCCGCAACCGCGAAGCGCTCCTCCGCTTTCGCGCCGATGCCGGCCTCATCAAGAGTAAGGCCCACCACCGCCGCGCCGTATTTTTTCACAAGCGGCAGAATCGAGGAAAGGCTCTTCTCCTCGCCGTTTACGCTGTTCACCAAAGGCTTTCCGTTGTAGATGCGAAGTGCCGCCTCCAGGACTTCGGGCTTGTTCGAGTCAATCTGCAGCGGCACGTCCACCACCGCCTGCAGCTCGCGAATCACCCTTACCATCATCTCGGTCTCGTCGATGCCGGGGAGTCCCACGTTTACGTCCAGAATCTCGGCGCCCGCCTCCACCTGGGAGATGGCCTGCCCGAGAATGTAATCCATATCACCGTTTTGGAGCGCTTCCTTGAAGCGCTTCTTGCCCGTCGGGTTGATGCGCTCGCCGATACAGCGGGGCTCCGTGAACCAGACCGCCTTGTT
>CADAHQ010000019.1 GCA_902787715.1 uncultured Lachnospiraceae bacterium | reverse complement strand
GCTAAAAAACTTCATAAGAACAGGCTCTCCACATTGAAAGGAGAGAACGCGAATGAGTGCAAAACGGCGAGATAGCAAGAACCGAATTCTACGCACTGGGGAGAGCCAGGAACCGGATGGAAGATATAAATATCGTTTTTGGGATATCGATGGAAAGCGTAAGACCGTATACAGCTGGAGATTGGTAGACACAGACGAGGTTCCATACGGTAAAAAAGATCGGAAACCTTTACGAGACCTAGAAAAAGAGATTAACCGAGACATTAGCGATGATATTCTCGTTGAGAGCAGTGAATTTACCGTGCTTCGATTGGTAAAAAAGTATACCGCACTGCGGATTGGGGTTAAACCCACAACACAGGCGGGATATAGAACGGTGGTTCACTTGCTGGAGAGAGATCCTTTTGGAATGAAGCCTGTAAAGAAAGTTCGTCTTTCTGATGCAAAGGCTTGGTTGGTCAAACTTCAGCAAGTAGACAAGAAGAGTTTTTCAACAATCCATACGATACGCGGTGTAGTAAGGCCGGCGTTTCAGATGGCGGTTGATGATGACTTCATTAGGAAAAACCCGTTTGAGTTTCAACTTGTTTCACTGCTGGTTAACGATATGGGTACTCGTGAAGCAATTTCTAGTCAACAGGAAAAGACTTTCCTCGATTTTGTAAAAAACGATGCGCATTACTGTAAGTATTATGAGGGCATCTACATCCTGTTCAAGACGGGACTCCGTGTTTCTGAGTTTACAGGACTCACCATATCGGATATTGATATGGAGAAGCGTTTGATTAACGTTAATCATCAAATTCAGCGGGTTGGTACGGATATTTACATTTCGACAACAAAAACAAATGCCGGAACCAGAATTCTTCCCATGTCGGATGATGTTTATGAAGCATTCCGGAGTGTTTTGCAGAAACGACCCAAAATGAAGACGGAACCGATGATTGACGGTTATTCCGGATTCCTTTTCATCGATAAGGATGGTCATCCGATGGTAGGGCTTCATTGGGAGCATTATTTCAAATTCATTATTGCGAAATATAATCGTTCACATCAGGTGCAGCTCCCGAAGATTACCCCTCATGTGTGCCGGCATACCTATTGCTCTAATATGGCTAAGATGGGAATGAACCCGAAAGTACTTCAGTATTTGATGGGACATTCAGATGTTGGGATCACGCTTAATACCTACACACACCTGAAACTTGAAGATGCTACGGCCGAATTAAGGAAATTAAGCAAGAATCAGGCGGATTTAGACCAGGAGATGCGAAAACTCGGCATAAAAGAGGAGGAGCATCAGGTCATCAAGATGCGTGTCGGAGGCTGAAGAAACCCTTATTCTACTAAGGGGTCAACTTAAGAAACGAGTCTAGAAAAAACCGGCATATATTACGGGAAATTTTAGACCAGTTTTAGACCAGTTGACGGAAAAAGTAATCCAAATTAAGCCGAAATAAGCCGAGTTACTGTCAAGTAACAGACCCAAAATGGAAGATCGAGAAAGTACCTGAAACCGAGATAAAATAAGGAAAAACCGAGAAAAACCAAGAGAGGTTTATTGATGATAAAAGTGCTTTTCGTTTGCCACGGCAAGATATTCACTTTTTTCTGAAAAGCCTTATTCTACTAGGGGTTCACGAGATTGTGAAACCAGTTTTAGACCAGCTTTAGACCAGTAAAAAACACAAAAAAAGGGCATTTTTTATCTATTATCCTGATATATGCCGGTCTCTATGAGGAGAGTACGATAAGAGTATGATAAGAGTACTATTCATTTGCTGGGGCAATATTTGTCGGTCCCCCATGGCGGAGTTTATTTTGAAAGACATTGTTGCGAAGCGGTATATAGCGGATGAATTTGTCATCGAGTCGGCGGCCACATCCACGGAGGAGATCGGAAACGGGGTGTATCCGCCGGCGAAGATTGAATTGAAGAAGCACGGAATCGGGACTCCCGAGAATGAGCTCGGATTGTCACAGAAAAGGGCGCGGCAGCTTCGCGCGGGCGACTATTCGAAATGGGACTATATTATCGGCATGGAGAAGCTCAACATGAGCTATATGCTGCGGATTCTCGGCGGAGACCCGGAGGGCAAGGTGAAGCTGTTGATGGATTTCACCGGGACTCCCGAGGATATTGACGATCCGTGGTACACGGGGGATTTCGGCGGCGTGTACCGCCAGATTGTGCGTGGATGCGAGGCGCTTTTGCGGGAACTGGGGTACTGAAATCCGGGGAAATGTCATTTCAACCGGTTTTTTGTATAACTGGGACACTAAATGTTGTTTTCCTCGCGGGGCTGTGGTATGATTCAGCCAACGGTTCGGGAAGAGCCGTAAAGGGGGATAAAATGAGACGAAGAGTAGCAAAGAGAACGCTCGGAGTACTTCTGGCGGCGGTGATGGTGTTCACTCTGGCAGCCTGCAGTAAGGAGAAAGCGACCGACGTGCCGGAGAAGGACACACCGGATTACATTCCGGTCAGCTACGACTACAAGGCCTATTCCGTAGGGGACGACGGAGAGCGGAAGCTGGTCGAAACCGGAACCCGGAATTATGATTCCCAGGGAAGACTGCTTTACGCCATGACGGAGGAGTACGTCGAAGAGAATGGTACAAATCGCAGGACGGAAGATACCTTCGAGTATGACGAGCTGGGCCGTGTGGTTTTGGCAAGGGAATCGGTTATTCGCGAGGCCGGGAATCCGGCGACGGAATCGATTGTGTTCGAAAGACGGTACACCTATTACAAGGACACAACGGTTTTTACGTGCGTGGAAAGCCTGGACAATGGCGATGAGGATTTCAGCCGCTTGGAAAATACCATCGGCTTTGACGGCGCAATCCTCGGGCAGAAGTACACCGATCCTGCGGGTCAGACTTACGTGTATGCGGATTATGATGAAGCCGCCCGGAAAGTGACATGGTATTGCTGGGGTGAAGATTCTCTTGTGCCGAATTACACGGAGTTCTATGACGAACAGGGCAGACTGATCCGCCGGGAAGGCATGGCCTACTACGATATTTTCATTCCGGAATATGATACAAGCAAAGAGTTTCTCTATACCGGGGATTCGAAGATTTGCTCGGAGGAGCGCACCTACGATGCCTCGGGCAATCTTATCGGAACCTACCGGTACGATGGCAAGGGAAGAATTGAGAAAAGCGAATATGAGTCCAAGGCCAATCCGGGGCACCCTGTTGAGCGGCTGTCGGAGTGGGTCGGACAGGATGCCTGCCCAGGCGTTGCTGTGAGACGGGACCGCTACTATGACCTCAGCTCAGGCAAATCCGAGCTGTGCTGGGAGGGGTGTTTCCGCAAGGAGCCGGTGGTGACCGGTTCGGAAATGTTTTCGGTTTATTCTTCCGCCGGTCTTTCGGAGATCACCTTTGAAAACGGACGGTATTATAAACTCGCGGAATACTACCACATGACGATGATTGACGGAACGAAGACGGTCGCTTTGGAAACAGAATTTTACGAAAACGGAGCGCCGAAGAAGGTAATCAAGAGAAATGTTTCCGTGATGGGCTCGATTGCAAGTACTTCAACCATTGAGTATGACGAGCACGGAAATCCGGTTCGGGCACAGGAGACGTATTCCGACGGAAATATTTTGAGCAACCGGGAATACGAAAACAACTACCGTTGACGGAAAACCGGAAAATCTGAAGAACGGTTTCAAGCCAGCTTATCTAAAACACGAATACAGCTCGAAATTCAGCGCGTGGTGAATCTTGATTCTCCACGCGCAAAATGTTATAATGACTCTGTGTGGGCATCTGCACCGGAGAGGAGGGGTCGTCGTGGATTTTACACATCTGCATGTGCATACGGAGTACAGTCTGCTGGACGGCTCCGGCAAGATTAAGGACATGGTTCACCGGGCGAAGGAGCTCGGCATGGATGCGCTGGCGATCACGGACCACGGCGTCATGTACGGTGCGATTGATTTCTATCGCGCCTGCCTTGCGGAGGGCATCAAGCCCATCATCGGCTGCGAGGTGTATGTGGCCCAGGGGTCGCGGTTTGACAAGGTCGGCGCCTACGGCGACAAGCGGTACTACCATCTGGTGCTTCTGGCGGAGAACAACACCGGTTACCACAACCTGATGAAGCTGGTTTCCAAGGGATTTGTGGACGGTTTTTACTATAAGCCGCGTATCGACTACGAGCTCATGGAGCAGTACCATGAGGGTATCATCGCGCTCTCTGCGTGCCTTGCGGGAGAGGTCCCGACGCTGTTGCGGATGGGATTTTACGATGATGCGGTTACCAGTGCGAAGCGGATGCAGGCGATCTTCGGGGAGGGCAACTTCTTCCTCGAGCTGCAGGACCACGGCATTCCGGAGCAGAAGACGGTCAACCAGGCGCTTTTGCGCATGAACAAGGAGACGGGCATTCCGTTGGTGTGCACCAACGATATTCACTACGTGCGTGCGGAGGACTGGGAAGCCCACGATGCGCTGTTGTGTATCCAGACCCAGGCGAAGCTTGAGGACGAGGACCGCATGCGCTATGAGCCGGGGCAGTTCTACATGCGCTCGCCTGAGGAGATGGCCGAGCTGTTTTCCTATGCCCCCGAGGCGGTTGCGAACACGAAGAAGATTTCCGACCGCTGCCATGTGGAGATTGAGTTCGGGCACTACAAGCTGCCCGTGTTCGAGGTTCCGGAGGGCTTTACCTCCTACGAGTACCTCGAGAAATTGTGCCGGGACGGTCTTAAGGAGCGCTACCCGGACAACTATGCCGACCACGAGGAAAGACTTACGTACGAGCTCACGACCATCCGTGACATGGGCTTCGTCGATTACTTTTTGATCGTTTGGGATTTCATCCGCTACGCCAAGGAACACGACATCCCTGTGGGCCCCGGCCGCGGCAGCGGCGCCGGCAGCATCGTTGCGTATTCCCTGAAGATTACGGACATCGATCCCATCCGGTATTCCTTGATTTTCGAGCGTTTCTTAAACCCCGAGCGGCAGACCATGCCCGATATCGACGTGGACTTCTGCTATGAGCGGCGCCAGGAAGTCATCGACTACGTGGTGCGCCACTACGGCGAGGACCACGTGGTACAGATTGTAACTTTCGGTACGCTGCAGGCCCGCGGTGTCATCCGCGACGTCGGCCGTGCCATGGACCTTCCGTATGCGCGGGTGGACGTCGTTGCGAAGATGGTTCCCATGGAGCTCGGGATGAACATCGCAAAGGCTTTAGAAGTCAACAAGGAGCTGGCGGAGCTTGTGAAGACCGACCCTGAGATCGGGCGGTTGATTGATTTTGCTAAGAAACTGGAGGGCCTCCCGAGGCATTCCTCCATTCATGCGGCGGGCGTGGTTATCGCTCCGGCGCCGGCGGATGAGTACGTTCCGCTGTCGCGCTCGGCCGACGGCACCATCACGACGCAATATACCATGACGACCCTTGAGGAGCTCGGACTTCTCAAGATGGATTTCCTGGGGCTTCGCACCCTCACGGTGATCAAGGATGCGGAGGAGATGGCCCGGAAGGAAAATCCTGCATTTGCCATCGATGCGGTATCCTACGATGACCCGAAAGTGTATGAGCTTCTCGCCTCCGGCAAGACCGAGGGCATCTTCCAGTTGGAAAGTGCGGGAATGAAAGCCTTCATGAAGAAGCTGAAGCCGCAGTGCCTTGAGGATGTTATCGCCGGCATCAGCCTCTATCGCCCGGGTCCCATGGATTTCATTCCGAAGTACATCGAGGGCAAGAACGATCAGGAGCATATCACCTACGAGTGCGAGCAGCTGCGGCCCATTCTGGAACCTACCTACGGCTGCATCGTGTACCAGGAGCAGGTTATGCAGATCGTGCGTGACCTCGCCGGATACAGCTACGGCCGAAGCGACCTGGTGCGCCGCGCCATGAGTAAGAAAAAGGCAGAGGTGATGGCCAAGGAGCGGCAGTATTTTGTGTACGGCAACCCTGAGGCGGGAGTTCCCGGCTGCCTTGCGAACGGAATCTCCGAAGCGGTGGCAAACCGCATCTTCGACGAGATGACCGATTTCGCCAAATACGCCTTCAACAAGTCGCATGCCGCCTGCTACGCGGTTGTTGCGTATCGCACGGCATACCTGAAACAATACTATCCGGCGGAGTTTATGGCTGCCCTGATGACGTCCGTGATCGAGAACGGCGACAAGGTTGCAGGATACATTGCAAACCTTAGGTCCATGAAGATTCCGTTGCTGCCGCCGGACATCAATGAGGGATATTCCGCATTCAGCGTCGGCCGCACGGCTGACGGCGTGAAGGCGATTCGCTACGGTCTGTCCGCCATCCGCGGACTCGGTTCGCAGGTGATTGACGCCATCGTCAAGGAGCGCGAGCTGGGAGGTCCCTTCCGGACCCTCACCGATTTTGTGCGCCGCATGAACAACGGGGAGATTAACAAGCGAAGCCTTGAAAATCTCATCAAGGGCGGAGCATTTGACAGCCTTCCGGGCACCCGGAAGCAGAAGGCCCAGTCCTATGCCGCCATCGTGGACGGCATCGCCTCGGGCAAGAAGAAGCAGGTTGCCGGACAGATTTCCATGTTCGACTACATGGATGCGGATGAGACAGCAGCGACGGAGCAGTTCCCGGAGTGCGGTGAATTTTCCAAGGAAGAGCTGTTGGCGTTTGAAAAGGAAGTGCTCGGTATCTACATCAGCGGTCATCCGCTGGAGGCCGATTTCGCCCTGTGGCAGAAGCAGGTGACTGCACAGACCATCGATTTTAACATCAACGAGGAAACTAAGATGCCGGCCGTCAAGGACGGCGAGACCTACGTCATCGGCGGACTGCTCACGGGCATTACCCAGAAGACGACGAAGAGCAACTCCATCATGGCATTCCTTACAATCGAGGATATGGTGGGAACGGCGGAGGTGCTTGTGTTCCCGAAGGATTACGAGCGTGTCCGCAGCCGCCTTTCGCAGGATATGCGGCTCTTTGTAAGCGGCCGCGCCAGCGTCGAGGAGGACAAGCCGGCGAAGCTGATTTTCTCGGCGATGAAGGATTTTGCGGACGTGCCGCGGAAGATGTGGATCCGCTATCCGGATGAGGCTGCATTTGACGCCGACAAGGCGCATCTGATCGGGCTGTTGGAGAAGAGCGACGGCTCTGTTCCGGTGTGCGCGATGTGCGTTGCGGAAAAGAAGCCGGTGGCGCTGCCGCGCGGCATTTTAGTGGACCCGGACGACGGCCTTTTGGAAAGCCTTAAGAAAGAATACGGGGAGGAGCGAATCGCGTTCACCTACACGAATGCGTTTGGAAAGTGACGGGAGTACCGAAGCGAAGATCCCGCTCCACCTGAGGATACACGGAGGGACATATGGGTTTGTTCAAAGCGAAAAAAGAAGAGGAAGTTCGTACCATCGGTGTTCTCACCAGCGGCGGTGATGCGCCCGGCATGAACGCCGCCGTGCGTGCGGCCGTGCGTACCGCAGTGCACGCCGGTATGAAGGTAAAGGGTATCCGCCGCGGATATTCAGGCCTTCTCGAGGAAGATTTTATCGACATGACGACGCGAAGCGTGTCGGACATCATTCAGAAGGGCGGTACGATTCTGTACACGGCGCGCTGCCCGGAGATGCTTCGCCCTGAGGGGCCGGAGAAGGCAGCATACATCTGCCGCAAAAACGGCATTGACGCCCTGGTTGTCATCGGCGGCGACGGTTCGTACCGCGGCGCTTTGGAGATTTCCAAGCATGGTGTCAACGTGGTTGCCATTCCCGGCACGATCGACCTTGACGTTGCAAGCTCCGACTACACCATCGGCTTCGATACTGCGTTAAATACAGCCATGGAAGCCATTGACCGTGTCCGTGACACGTCGGCTTCCCACGAGCGCTGCAGTATCATCGAGGTTATGGGCCGCAAGGCCGGGCACATCGCACTGTGGTGCGGTATCGCCAACGGCGCCGAGGAAATTCTGATTCCCGAGCGGTATGACTACGAGGAACAGAATATCATCGACCGTATTGCGGAGCGCAAGAAACTCGGCAAGAAACTCCACATCATCATCAACGCCGAGGGCGTCGGCGACTCCAACGGTATGGCGAAGCGCATCGAGGCCGCTACGGGTCTGGAGACCCGCGCGACCATCATCGGATACATTCAAAGAGGCGGCAGCCCGACCTGCCGTGACCGTGTCTTCGCATCCGCCATGGGTGCCCGCGCCGTGGACATTCTGATCGCCGGCGCAGAGAACAGGGCTATCTGCTTCAGAAAGGGTGAATTTACCGACATTGACCTCGCTGAGGCGATTGCGATGAAGAAGGACATTGACACCGAACTTTGGGATATTTCCAGAAAGCTGTGCAGATAGTGTTTTATCCGACTCATTTCAAAAAACACAAAGCGATTGCGCCGACGCTTCCGGCTCCGTATCTCAACGGGCAGGACAGGGGGGTGCTTCGAAACATTCCCTACGGACTTCGCGATGTGGGCAATGTGGGGTGTGGTCCGCTGGCGCTTTACAACGCCATGGTTTACCTCGGCAAGAAGCCGGACCTTCCGCGGATCCTCCGGTACATGGAGCTCACGTCGACGTTTCCTTTCGCGCTGTTCGGGACGTTTCCCTACAGTATGGGTTACTGCCTCCGCCATTTCGGCGTGAAGAACAAGATGACGTGGTCGCGGAAGAAGTTGGCGAAGGCGGAGTGCGGTATCATCGCATTCTGGACGAAGCGGCCGATTTTCGGCGGCGGGCATTTTGTGTTTTATGCGCGGGATGAATACGGGCGCTACCGGTGTTACAACCGCTACAGTAACATTGACACCCCTGTTACATATGACACTCTCGACGAGCTGCTGAAACCGTGGCACTTAATCGTCGGGTATGTGATTCGGTAAGCTATGAAATACGAACGTAAGATTATGATTCTTGCGACGGTCTTGTCGGGATTGCTCCTGGCAGGACTGTTGCTTGTGTTCGGGCTCGAACAGCTGGGGATTCAGCCCTTCGGACCGCAAGCCGGGGAAAGCCTCTTCGCGACGCCGTCGATTACGACTGCGGAAAGCTACAGCGGTGCGAATGATGCAGGTCCCACAGCCACCGTGACACCGGACCCGCAGGCCGTTACGCCAAGCGCGACGCCGACCGACGGACCCGCCGGCACGCCGGTTACGGGAAGTACGGCAGCGGTGCATTTTCTGAATGTGGGAGAGGGGAGCTGCACGCTGATCTGCTCCGGACAATCCGCCATTCTCATCGACGGCGGGGATGCGCCCACATCGGCGTATGTGGTGTCCTACTTAAAAAAGCTCGGCATTCAGAAGCTAGATCTGGTGATTGCCACCCATTACGACAGCGATCATATCAGCGGTCTTGTGGGTGTTCTCATGACGATTCCGGTGGACCTTGTATTAGGACCGGAAGGCGCCGGCGCAACCAAGACCTATGAGTCTTTCTGCGAGGTGATTCAGAAGAAGGGAATCAAGCGGCGCAACGTAAAGAAAAACGGGGAATGGCTCGTTCTTCCGGACGAGGTGATGGTGGAGTTTCTTCCGACGGCAGACCCGGCGGAGGCTTCCGGCGAGGACGGAGAGAACGGCGCTGACAGTGTCTCACCGGAGCGCGACGGCAGGGATTCCTCCCTGGCCATGGTTGTCACCGTGAAGGGGAAAACGCTGTTGATTATGGGCGATGCAGAGGCCGCGAAGGAGCGGCGGCTTGCGGGCAACGGATGTATCTCCCGCGTAGATATTTTTGTGGTGAACCACCACGGAAGCCGCTATTCCAACACGTCGGAGCTTCTTGCGGAAGCCCGGCCGGAATGGGCGGTTATCAGCTGCGGCGAAAATGAGTACGGGCATCCAGCGAAGGAGTGCATTGATCGCCTTAAGAGCGCCGGAGCGAAGATCTTCCGCACGGATGTGCAGGGCACGATCGTTTTGCATCTTGCAGGGAAGGAAATTCTCTGTGATGTTCCGGCCCTGCAGAACCCTTACGCCGGCCCCAGCGAGGAGACGGTGGTTTCCAGACAGGACGTCCCGGAAAATGTGACCTTCATCCTGAACGGCAACTCGAAGGTTTACCATCTTCCGACTTGTGAGTCCGTGAGCGGTGAGATGCACCGCAACTGGTTCTATTTCTACGGCTCTGCCGCGGATGCGCAGGCTCTCGGGTATCGCCCGTGCGGACGATGCCTTAAGTGAGAACCGGATGGAGCCTGCCGGTTTGGCAGTGCGCTTTTGTGTTGGGCAACATGCCCCCTGGTAAGGGGCTTTGCGATATGGTATGTTTACGGAAATACACGCAGAAAGTGAGTAACGAAAAAGGTGAAAAAATGGATTGAGACCTTGAAGAAGGTCGCAACGACGGCAGGAGACAATGTAGGTTTCCTGTTGGGGGCTTTAGCAGCGGTTGCTGCTGTGTTGGTGGCTGCATTTGTCGCGGAGGCTCTGATTCGCAAGGCGCACGCAAAGAAGGTGTCGGACGGAGAGACGCCGGTTTCCCGTGAGTCGTTCAAACTGCATCGCATGACGCTGATCGCCATGCTGACGGCAGGCGCCATGGTGTTGATGTATTTCGAGTTCCCGGTGCCCGGGATTCCGCCGTTTTACGAGATGGACTTCAGCGAGATTCCGATTATCATCGGTGCATTTGCCATGGGTCCGGTGGCAGGCGTTATCATGGAGTTTTTGAAGATTCTTCTGAACCTTCTGTTCACCGGAACCTCGACGGTTTTCGTGGGTGAATTTGCCAACTTCATCATGGGATGCTGCTTCGTCGTACCGGCTTCGATTCTCTACTATGCGAAGAAGACGAAGGTGATGTCCCGCATCGGTCTCGGCATCGGCTGCTTTGCGGTTACGGTTTGCTCGTGTCTGTTGAACGCCTTTGTGCTTCTTCCAACCTACAGCAAATTGTTCCACATGGACATGAGCACGCTGGTCGCTATGGGAACCGAGAAAAATTCCATGATTTCGTCTCTGGGCACATTTATCATCTTCGGTGTTGCCCCGTTCAATTTGATTAAATACGGCCTGGTTTCGCTGGTCACGATTCTTGTGTACAAGCGCATCAGCCGGCTTTTAAAGAAGCAACAGTAAGATTTGCGGCGTACGCCGCGCGGAGGATTTATGAGCGATACGGAAAATGCAAAAGAGGAGCTGTCATTCGAGGAACAGAATGAACTCGACTGTGAGGAGGCGCTTACGACGGAGAAGTTTTGCTTCACGTACAAGCTGCGCTTTAACGACCTGCTCCGGTTCAATATCCGCAATTCGATGTTAGGGCTGGAGAACCTGTTTTTCTGGCTTTCTCTTATCATCATCGCGGCGTACAGTGCCACATCCTGGGGTTCGATGAAAGCGCAGGGACACGCCATCCTGATTGTCCTTTTGGTGCTTTTGATCTGGCTCGTGCCGGTGAGAGCGGTGTTAAATGCCGTCAAGGGCTCACTCGTTTTGCAGAGGGATTGCACAGACACGGATTATCACGTCTGTGAGAACGGTTTTGTCATCTGCCAGGACGGCATGCGCAGCTTCCTTGCGTACAAGAAGATCCGCGAGATCAAGGAGACCAAGACCCGCATTTATGCGAAGGTTTTCAAAAACAGCGGCTTCATCTTCCCCAAGGACCTTGTGGGTGTTTATTATGACGAGCTTCGCGCGATTCTTACGGACCGCGTCGGCAGGAAAAAGAAGTAGTTCGGAGTTGTTTGTATGGTAGTGGAAAGTTTCGGTGCGGAAGATACATTTCGATACGGACAAATGCTCGGCGAGAAGATTCCGGCGGGGTCGGTTGTATGCCTCGACGGAGACCTCGGCGTGGGAAAGACCGTATTTGCCAAGGGTGTTGCGAAGGGCTTAGGTGTGAAAGAGCCCGTCAGCAGCCCGACGTTTACCATCGTCCAGGAGTATCGGGAGGGCAGAATTCCGCTGTTTCATTTTGATGTGTACCGCATCGAGGACCCGGAGGAGATGTACGAGATCGGTTACGAGGAGTACTTCTACGGGGACGGTGTGTGCCTGATTGAATGGGCCGACCAGATTCGGGAGCTCATCCCGGAGACGGCGACGCATGTTCTGATTGAGAAAGATCTTGAGAAAGGGCTTGGCTATCGCCGCATTACGACACGTTTCGGAGGTCGGGAATGAAGATTCTTGCGATTGACAGTTCCGCACAGGTTGCATCCGTCGCTTTGGTGTCGGAAGGCGCCGTTTTAGCGGAGTATTCGGTGGATTACAAAAAGACACATTCGCAGACGCTGATGCCGCAGATTTCCGAGATCCTTCGCATGACGGAGACCGATCCGTCGGAGATCACCGCTATTGCCGTGGCAGCAGGCCCCGGCTCCTTTACGGGCCTTCGCATCGGCGCAGCCACCGTGAAGGGGCTTGCGATGGTATGGAACGTGCCGATTGTACCGGTATCGACGGTTGCGGCTCTCGCCTGCAACCTCGCGGGAACGCAGGATGCGGTGTGCCCCCTCATGGATGCCCGCAGGCAACAGGTATACACGGGATGCTATGGCTTTGATGGTTCTACCATTGTAGAATACATGCCGGACGCCTGCGCGGAAATCGCGTCGGTGATAGCTTCGATAAATGCTCTCGGCCGCAAGGTTGTTTTCCTCGGCGATGCCGCGGAGCTGTACGCAGAGCGGCTTTCCAAGGAGCTCACAGTGCCGTTTTCCATCGCACCGATTCACCTTAGGAAGCAGCGCGCGGCCTCGGTGGGCTGGCTTGCGCTTTCGCTGTATAATCAGGGGAAGACCGTGAGTGCGGAAGAATTTGTCCCGACGTATCTGCGAATCTCGCAGGCGGAGCGGGAGCGGGAGGCGCGCCTTGAGCAGTGAGTACAGTATCCTTCCGGCGACGGAAGCGGAGATTTCACAGATTGCGGAGCTTGAGAGAATCTGCTTCTCGGATCCGTGGAGCGAGGCGGTGCTCACCGAATCGCTGGCCAATCCGTACTACCGCTTTTTGGTGGCAACGGACGGCGCGGAGGTTCTCGGGTACGCAGGGATGTTCTTAACGCTCCCGGAAGCGCAGATTGCAAACATTGCGGTGGCGCCTGTTGCGAGACGGAAAGGCATCGGCAGAGAGCTGCTGCGGGCCCTGTGCAATGCGGCGCAGGATGCCGAAGCGGAGTGCATCTTTTTGGAGGTGCGGGAGCACAACCTCGGGGCAATTGCCCTTTACGAGGGTGAGGGCTTCGGCCTTGTCGGTCAGAGGCGAAACTATTACAGTAACCCTACGGAAGACGGGTTGATTTACGTGAAAGAGATTCTGTAGTCTTTAGGCTACGGATGGATATACCGCGGTGGCTTAGCTTTCCGCGGAAAGTGAGGTTGGTATGTGGGAAGTCTGTCTGTTGGGAACGAGCGGAATGATGCCCTTGCCGGGGCGCTTCTTGACGTCCGCCATGACACGGTACAACGGATCGGGATTGTTGATTGACTGCGGGGAGGGTACACAGGTGGCTCTTCGGAAGCGCGGTTTCAGTTGCCATGACATCGACACCATCCTGATTACGCATACCCACGGGGACCACGTGAGCGGCCTGCCGGGGCTTTTGCTTTCCATGGGAAATGCCGAGCGGACCGAGCCGGTCCGAATCATCGGACCGAAGGGCACAGAGGCGGTGGTACGGTCCCTTTGCGTGATTGCGCCGGACCTGCCCTTCGAAGTTAATTTTGCGGAACTTTCGGAAGCCCGGGAGGAATTTTCCCTCGGCGAGATTTCAGTCACGGCGTTTCGCGTGAGCCACAATATCATCTGCTACGGCTATGCGTTGTCGGTTCGCAGACAGGGGCGGTTCCTGCCGGAGAAGGCCGCCGCCAACAAGGTTCCGATGGCGGTTTGGAGCCGGGTGCAGAAGGGTGCTACGGTGGAGTATGAGGGTGTCACCTACACGCCGGATATGATTCTCGGACCGGAGCGGAAGGGCCTGAAGATTACTTATTGCACGGACTCGCGGCCGACGCCGTCCATTGTGGACGCCGCAGCCGGATCGGATCTCTTCATCTGCGAGGGCATGTATGCGGAGCCCGGCATGGAGAAAAAGGCGAAGGATCACCGCCATATGACCTTCTACGAGGCGGCGACCATGGCGAAGGAAGCGGGAGTGCAGGAGATGTGGCTCACCCATTACAGCCCGTCTTTAGTGCGCCCGGAGACCTACGCGGACGCGGTTCGCGAAATATTCCCGAACACGGTAGTAAGCCGTGACGGGCAGTTTGTTGATTTGATGTTTACGGAGGAATGATTGCTTCCGGCGTGCGCTGCCAATTCGCGCCGCTTAAGCAATCCGTGTGACGATATGAAAGGTACTTACATTCTGGCAATCGAATCCTCGTGCGATGAGACTGCAGCGGCTGTTGTAAAGAACGGGCGCGAGGTTCTCTCCAACGTGATCTCTTCGCAGATTGCGCTGCACACGCTCTACGGCGGTGTGGTGCCGGAGATTGCCTCGAGAAAGCACATCGAGAAGATCAATCCCGTGATTACCGAGGCTTTGGCCGCAGCGAAGATGTCCCTTGCGGATATGGACGCCATCGCGGTTACGTACGGCCCCGGCCTGGTCGGGTCTTTGCTTGTGGGCGTTGCGGAGGCGAAGGCGATTGCATTTGCCGCGAACAAGCCCCTCATCGGCGTGCATCACATCGAGGGGCATGTGTCGGCCAATTACATTTCCCATCCCGACCTGGAGCCGCCGTTTCTGTGCCTTGTTGTGTCCGGCGGGCACACCCACATCGTCATGGTGGAGGACTACGGAACGTACCGCATCATCGGCCGCACTCACGACGACGCTGCGGGGGAGGCGTATGACAAGATTGCCCGCGCCATCGGCCTCGGCTACCCCGGCGGTCCGAAGGTGGACGCCCTTGCAAAGCAGGGCGACCCGAACGCGATTGCTTTTCCGCGGGCGCACATTGAGGATTGCCCGTACGATTTCAGCTTCAGCGGTTTGAAGTCGGCGGTTTTGAATTATCTGAACATCGAGAAGATGAAGGCGAGAGATGTCGCGTCCCGCGGGGCGCAGGAGGCGTCGGAGGCCGGCGAAGCGAGTGCAAAGCCCGGCGAGCTTGCCCGCCACGGAGTTCCCACCGGCGGTGATGCGGAAGGCACTGAGGCGTGTCCGGATACATTTTCCGACGGAGTGACGAAGGCGGATTTGGCTGCGTCCTTCCAGGAGGCGGTGGTAGACGTTCTGGTAACCCGCACGATTGCCGCGGCGAAGGCGGAAGGCGTCACCACGGTGGCCATTGCCGGCGGCGTTGCATCCAACTCGGCCCTTCGCAACCGCATGCGCGAGGTCGGCGAAGCTAACGGCATGCGCGTGGTGTATCCGGAGCCGATCCTCTGCACGGACAATGCGGCTATGATCGGTGCGGCCGCCTATTATGAGTTCCTTCGGGGCAATGTGGCGGACCTGACCCTGAACGCGGTGCCGGGACTTAAACTAGGGGAACGATAGGCTTTTGGGGTAAAAGGAGAAGAGAGATGAGAAATTCGAAGAGAACCTGGATTAAGGTTGCTTTAACAATCGCTATTGCGGTTTTTGTCTGCGCAGTATTGGGAGTGCAGAAAGTTTCCTCAGCAGAGCCCAAAACCTATACTGTCAGCTACAATGCGAACGGTGGCGAAGGTGCACCGGAAACACAGAAAAAGGTGCACAATGTTCCGCTTACGCTCTCGGAACAGATTCCTACAAGAGAGGGATATGAATTCCTTGGTTGGTCAACAACTGTGAACCCGGAGGTTCGTTATCAGGCAGGAGATGTATATACAGAAAACCACGGCGCAAAGTTTTACGCCATATGGCGTGTGAATGAGTTTACGGTCAGCTTCAACGGGAATGGATCCGATTATTCTTTTTCTGACATGAAAAAGATTCGTGATATACCGTTGCAGCTTCCCTATACGATTCCTACACTTAAAGGATACGTGTTTCAAGGCTGGTCGACTACTGTGAACCCGGAGATTCGCTATCAACCGGGCGATTTGTACACGGAGAATCACGGTGCCAAGTTCTATGCGATTTGGAAACGAGCTGAAAGTGGTTGCAATGAGGTGTTCTTCAATGGAAATCGCAATGACCGGTTAATCACAGAGCAGTTGTGCTATTACGAAGGGGAAAAATTTTATCTGTTTTTAGATAAAGGGTTGGATTTGCCGGGAGATTTTGCGAATAACGTGGCTCTGATTATTGATGCGTTGGAAGAGAATCTGGCACTTTCTTTTCTCGATTCACCGGAAGATTGGTATCCCGGTCATCTTTCCTTGAGCTATTATCGCTATGATCCTTGGACTGACATCGAATATGGAAAAAAATACCCGATATTTATTCACCGCGAACCGGTGAATGTTGAAGCCGGAGCCCAGGCAAATGGAAGAGGAGCAGAGATTACTGTTTCTACGCTCTCCGTCGACGAATACGACGAAGTTTTGGATTGTTATATTCCGACAGGGTATGTCGATTATTATACCATTGCGCATGAACTGACGCACGCTCTTACTATGAGATATTCGGAGATGACAAATATTATGTTGGAGGGGTCTGCGTCGTATATTGGTGGACAGGTTGTTCATGATTTGTCCGACATTAATATGGATTTTTGGGCTTCCGCGGCTGCCAAAGACCGGTCGGATCTCGGTGGCGGAAAAAAAGCTACTTTTGAAGTTTCAACGGATAATATGGAGAACGTATTCGTTACCGATTGCAAGGCTTATTCGGAAAGTCGTGATGATTGTTACATTATCGGACGATATCTTTGCCAGTTTTTGGAGCAGACTTACGGAAACTCCTATTTGCATGACTTTATTGTAGTGCTTAACGGAGAGGGCTTCGATATGAACCATATGGGTTCCGCGAACGTGGAGCGTGAACTGTATGTTGAATGTTTTGAGACCCTTTTTGGAGATGATGTGTTCGCTGACTTTGCAGTTTGGTATCAAAATGCAATTCAGTGAGAAAGCCTTCACAGAATCCTTCGAAATAGTCTTGACAAGGCGCAATGCTTGTGTTATTTTAGTACTTGCGTTCTTTGGAGAGTTGGCCGAGTGGTTTAAGGCGCCGGTCTTGAAAACCGGTGTTTCCGAAAGGAACCGTGGGTTCGAATCCCACATTCTCCGTTTCGGTATCTTCGAAGACACACAACAGCATACCGATAAGTGTCCGGCCGTCCAAAAGACTGCGGTCGGAGCTTCCCATCATGGAGAAGTACCCAAGAGGCTGAAGGGACACCCCTGGAAAGGGTGCAGGCCGTTAATAGCGGTGCGAGGGTTCAAATCCCTCCTTCTCCGTCAAAAGAGCATTGCAGACGCAGTGCTCTTTTTTTGTGCATTTTCCGAAGGGCGGAGAGTGCGCCGATTGCGAGCAACGCACGGAAAATGCAAAAATCCCTTCTTTCCGGCACGAATTCGCCAAAAATCACGACACATTTCGGGGAGAGGAGAAGAAGCGAAAATGGAACTGTTCAAGAGGCTTTGTTTCGTATATTATGTAACACAGAAAACACGGATTGCCGTGGACGCGTAATGTAACGCAGGAAAAACTTGCTTATGTGCTTTTTTTCGATATTACCCCCATTTTGAGAAATGCCGGATGTCAGGAGAAAAAACTCTTGACAATCCGGCATTTTTCGTTTAACAATATTCCTGTAAGTTTTCGGGGCGTTAGCGCAGTTGGGAGCGCACAACACTGGCAGTGTTGGGGTCACGGGTTCAAGTCCCGTACGCTCCATACAGGCACTCCGCGTATGCGGGGTGCTTTTTTATGTGCGGACCGAAGGTTACTCGGCCCCGGTCATCAGATCGCTCAGCTTCTTACCGTATAAAAAGTCGTGAACCATCTTGTCAAATTCGGTCCAAAGCGGCAGCGTCTTGCAGGAGCCTTTTCTGGGGCAGTTGTACCCGGGCGTCGCAAGACAGACGACAGGAGAGAGCGAACCCTCCAAAAGCTGCAGCACTTCGCCGATGTTGTAATCCTCGGGCTTGCGGCTCAGCTTGTATCCGCCGCCGCGGCCGCTCGCGCCGATCAAAAGCCCTGCGGTCACCATATCCTTCACGATAATCTCGAGATATTTTTTGGAAATCTGCTGACGCTCGGCGATGTCTTTAAGCGGAATGTAAGCGCCGTTGTCGTTCTCCGCCAGATCCAGTAAAACGCGAATCGCGTATCTTCCGCGTGTGGAAATCATGCAAATGCACCCCCTTTTGTATCACGTTTGGAAACGTTCCCTTCATTTACCTATTATACCGCAAGGTGAATGGGTAAATCAAGAGGGGAAGGAGAATTTGTCGAAATAACCCTAAAAACCTATTGACATAGTAGGCAAATGCAGATATAATGAGGCCGAAATCAAGAAAGGAGACACCACCGTGATTTATGTAGACAATGCCGCTACCACAAAAATGAGCGATGCGGCTGTGAATACGATGACAAAAGTGATCCGTGAAACCTGGGGCAACCCGTCGAGCCTGTACACAACAGGGCAGCGTGCGAAGGAGGTTTTGGAGGAAGCCAGAGCAGAGGTTGCGGCGGCCATCGGCGCCGAGGCTCGCGAGATTGTTTTCACCTCGGGCGGCAGTGAGGCCGACAACCAGGCGATTCGCTCGGCGGCGGAGCTTGGGAAGAAAAAGGGGAAGATGCATATCATCTCCACGGCAATCGAGCACCATGCGGTGCTTCACACCTTAAAACGCCTGGAGGCGGAGGGCTTTTCCGTCACGCTTCTTCCGGTGCATGAGAACGGAATCGTTGAGGCGTCCGAAGTGGAGGCCGCCATCACCGATGAGACCTGTCTTGTGACGATTATGTTTGCAAACAATGAGATCGGCTCGATTCAGCCCATCCGCGAGATCGGAGCCCTCTGCCGCGCCAAGGGCGTTTTGTTCCACACCGATGCGGTGCAGGCGGTGGGGCATGTTCCGGTGGATGTGGTTTTGGACAACATCGATTTCCTCTCGGCATCCGCGCACAAATTCCACGGCCCGAAGGGCGTCGGTTTCCTGTATGCGAGAAAAGGAATCAAGCTTACGAATCTGATTGAGGGCGGCGCCCAGGAGCGCGGAAGACGCGCCGGCACGGAAAATGTTCCCGGCATTGCCGCCATGGCCACGGCCCTTACGGAGGCGGTGAGTCATATTGCGGAGAATACAACCCGCCTAACCGTAGTGCGCGACCGTCTGATTGCGGGACTTTCGGAAATTCCCCATGCAGCATTGAACGGCGATGCAAAGCGGAGACTTCCGAGCAACGTGAACTTCTGCTTTGAGGGCATCGAGGGCGAGTCTCTTCTGCTTCTTCTGGATGACCGCGGAATCGCGGCTTCATCAGGCAGCGCCTGCACCTCGGGGTCCCTTGACCCAAGCCATGTGCTTCTTGCAATCGGGCGCGTTCACGATGTCGCTCACGGATCGCTTCGCCTAAGCATCGGCGAGGATATCACCGACGGGGATGTGGAGTACATCATCATAAATGTGAAGGAGGTCGTTGAATATCTGCGCGGATTTTCGCCGATCTGGCGGGATCTTGTAAGCGGAAAGAAAGCATTTATCCTGTAACCGGACCGGGACAGGGCACAGACAAAAGGAGGTTTACCATGGCATTATACAGTGAAAAAGTGATGGATCATTTTCGGAATCCGCGCAACGTGGGCGTCATTGAGGATGCGGACGGTGTCGGCGAAGTCGGCAACGCCAAATGCGGCGACATCATGAAAATGTATCTTAAGATTGACAACGACATCATTACGGATGTAAAATTCGAGACGTTTGGGTGTGGGAGCGCCATCGCGTCGAGCTCCATGGCAACGGAGCTGATTAAAGGAAAGCCCGTATCGGAGGCGATGGCATTGACAAACAAAGCGGTGGCTGAGGCTCTGGACGGATTGCCGGATTACAAGATGCACTGTTCGGTTTTGGCGGAGGAGGCTATCCGCTCGGCACTGAAGGATTACGAAAGGAAGCAAAGGGGAGAGGATGTCCCCGAGGAAAAACAACATGACGAAGACAAAGACGAAAACAGGTTTTGCTGCTGCACGACCGATACTGCGGGAGAGTAACAAAGTTCTCTGGATTACCGTTACCGCGGTATTTATGGCGATCAATATTATGTTTGCAACCATGGGAATTCCGGTTCCCGGCGGTGCGATTTATCTCTGCGATGTGATTATCTGCACGGCGGCGATGCTGCTGGACCCTTTGGGAGCATTTGCCGTGGGCGGTATCGGTTCGTTCCTCGGAGATATGTTCTTTTATCCGGCGGCCATGTTCGTGACGCTGGTGGTTCACGGTCTCCAGGCGGTTGTAATTTCGCTGCTGGTGCACTCGTACAGAACCGGGAAGCCGCGCTTCCGACGTTCGCTTCTTGCTCTTTTGCTCGGCGGTGTCATCATGGTGGTTGGCTACACGCTCGGCAAGGCGTTTGTGTACGGCAACTGCACGCTGTGGTTCGCCATCGTCAGTGCGCCGTACGATGTTCTGCAGACGACGGTCGGCATCGTTCTCTCTCTGCTTTTGTGCTATCGGGCGCGGTTGTTTGAAGTGTTTCAGCGGATGACGACGCGGGATCGGGTGTGATCGGCGGAGCGCAGAAGAGAAACGGAAAATGCACCAGAAACACTGAATTTAAGCGGCTTTCCGAAGAGAACGGAGGGCCGCATTTTTTACGCCGAAAAAAAGTTTTGAAAAATTTTGAAATTACCTATTGACACAGTAGGCAAATGGTGTTATGATGCACCCATCACAGATGCGAAACGAAATGATCCGCATCGAAAGGAGGAGCGACATGAACGCAAGAGTGAACAATTCCGTAGTATCCATGTGGTGTTGTCGAATGCGTATCTCCCGGGCAGTGAATATGGCCGGTGCGTTCGAGTGCGCTTCTGAACGCCCTGATACAGAACGATGTTGACTGACACGTTGTAATGCCATTTGCCCGGGAGCTTCCATTCTGAAGACCCGGCTTTTTTATTGCCGGAAAAAAAGCGCCTAGTAAAAAAAAAACCAAACCTTTTCTCAAAAAACAACAATTCAAATTCAAAGGAGATTACAACAATGAGCAACTATCGTTTTGAAACACTTCAGTTACATGTAGGTCAGGAACAGGCAGATTCCGCTACCGATTCGAGAGCGGTGCCGATTTATCAGACAGCAGCTTACGTCTTCCACAATGCAAAGCATGCAGCAGACCGCTTCGGCCTTGCGGATGCCGGCAACATCTACGGACGCCTCACCAACACGACCCAGGGTGTTTTGGAGGAGAGAGTGGCAGCACTCGAGGGCGGCAGCGCCGCCTTGGCAGTGGCTTCCGGCGCAGCGGCAATCGCTTACACCATCGAGGCTCTGGCAGCCGACGGCGGCCACATCGTAGCACAGAAGACCATCTACGGCGGAACCTACAACCTTTTGGAGCACACGCTTCCGCTTTACAACATCACTGCAACCTTCGTTGACACGAGAAACCTGAAGGAAGTTGAGGATGCCATTCAGGACAACACGAGAGCGATCTTCCTCGAGACCCTCGGCAACCCCGGCAGCGACCTTCCGGATGTGGACGCCATCGCAGCTATCGCAAAGCGCCACGGACTTCCGCTTGTGGTTGACAACACCTTCGGTACCCCGTACCTGTTCCGCCCGATTGAGCACGGCGCAGACATCGTGGTTCATTCCGCAACGAAGTTCTTAGGCGGTCACGGCACAACCCTCGGCGGCATCATCGTAGAGGCCGGCAAATTCGACTGGAAGGCCAGCGGCAAGTACAAAAACATCGCAGCTCCGAACCCGAGCTACCACGGCGTATCGTTCTACGATGTCGTAGGACCGGCTGCATTTGTCACCTACATCCGCGCGATTCTTCTTCGCGACACCGGCGCAAGTATCTCGCCTTTCAACGCATTCCTTCTTCTGCAGGGAATCGAGACCCTGTCTCTCCGCGTAGAGCGTCATGCGGAAAATACGAAGAAGATCGTGGAGTACTTAAGCCACCATCCGCAGGTTGTCAAAGTTAACCATCCGTCCGTTCCGGATCATCCGGATCACGCGCTGTATCAGAAGTATTTCCCGAACGGAGGCGGCTCCATCTTCACCTTCGATATCCGCGGCGGACAGAAGGAAGCATGGGCATTTATCGACGGTCTTAAGATCTTCTCGCTGCTTGCCAACGTTGCCGATGTGAAGAGCCTTGTAATCCATCCGGCTTCGACGACCCACTCCCAGCTTTCCGACGAGGAGCTTGCGGACACCGGCATCGGCCGCAACACCATCCGCCTCTCTATCGGTACGGAGCATGTGGACGACCTGATTGCCGACCTCGACGCCGGCTTCGCTGCAGCGGCCCGCGCCTGAAAAGAGCACCCGGCCGGGATTGACAGATGCCGCGGGTTGGCGGTACAATAATCGCAACCGCAATTGAAATTAACGAAAACCTATCATATACACTACATTCAAGGAGGACAAATACTATGTCTAAGATTTATAAGGGTACACTTGGTTTGATTGGAAACACCCCGCTTGTGGAGGTTACGAATATCGAAAAGAATCTTGGTTTGAAGGCTACGCTCTTGGTGAAACTTGAGTACTTCAATCCCGCAGGAAGCGTGAAGGATCGTATCGCGAAGGCGATGATTGAGGACGCCGAGGCGAAGGGACAGCTGCATGAGGGCAGCGTCATCATCGAGCCTACGTCCGGCAACACCGGTATCGGTCTTGCAGCCATCGCAGCAGCCAAGGGTTACCGCATCATTCTTACGATGCCCGAGACCATGAGCGTTGAGAGACGCAACATTTTGAAGGCATACGGCGCAGAAATTGTCCTCACCGAAGGTGCAAAGGGCATGAAGGGTGCCATCGCGAAGGCAGAGGAGCTGGCTGCGGAGATTCCCGGCGGCTTCATCCCCGGACAGTTTGTGAACCCCGCAAACCCGGCCATCCACAGAGCAACCACCGGCCCCGAGATTTGGAACGATACGGACGGTGCAGTGGATGTGTTTATCGCAGGTGTCGGCACGGGCGGTACCGTAACCGGAACCGGTGAGTACCTGAAGTCCCAGAAGGCTTCCGTCAAGGTTGTGGCGGTTGAGCCCGCAGCTTCGCCGGTGCTTTCGGAAGGACACGGCGGCCCTCACAAGATTCAGGGTATCGGCGCCGGCTTCGTTCCGGATGTATTGAACACGAAGGTATATGACGAGGTATTCCCGGTACAGAACGAGGATGCATTTGCCGCAGCAAAGCTTCTCGCGAAGTCGGAAGGCATCTCGGTTGGTATCAGCTCCGGTGCAGCCCTTCACAGCGCAATCGAGATTGCGAAGCGTCCGGAATCCGCAGGCAAGACCATCGTAGCACTTCTTCCCGACAGCGGCGACCGTTACTACTCGACACCTCTGTTTACGGAGTAATGAATGCAAAAAACGGCCTAAACGACGGGGCTTTACGGCATATTGATGCATTTCGGGCCTTTCGGACAGCTGTAATTCTTGCATATTGCGAATTGAAAAAAGAACGTATGTGGCGTAAACTCCTCTTCGGCATCTTTTGAAGGTGCAGAAGAGGAGTTTTCTTATGAAGGTATTTCAACCGAAGATTACAACCGCGCTCCGCGGATACACGAAGGACCAGGTGATCAAGGATATTGTCGCCGGTATCATCGTTGCCATCATTGCGCTGCCGCTGTCCATCGCCCTGGCCATTGCCTCCGGCGTGGGACCGGAACAGGGCCTTTACACCGCCATTGTCGCCGGTTTCATCATTGCGGCCCTCGGCGGAAGCCGTGTCAACATCTCGGGACCGACGGCGGCATTTGCCACCATCGTCGCGGGCATTGTGGCGACCTACCAGCTGAGCGGTCTCGTTCTCGCCACCATCATGGCCGGTATTCTTTTGATTCTGATGGGACTGTTCCGGTTCGGAGCTCTCATCAAATACATCCCCTACACCATCACCACCGGTTTCACCGCAGGTATCGCGGTCACCATTGCCATCGGACAGGTGAAGGATTTTCTGGGGCTTTCGTACCCGGCCGGCGCTGCCAACGTCGAGACCATCGACAAGGCCGCCAACATCGGGAAGAACATTTCCACGTTTAACTACCAGGCGCTTCTCGTGGGACTTCTGGCCCTCGCAATTCAGATTGTGTGGCCGAAGATCAACAAGAAGATTCCGGGGTCTTTGATTGCGGTCATCGTCGGCGTTTGCATCGTCAAATTCGCAAAGCTCGAGGTCAACACCATCGGAGATCTGTATTCCATCTCCCGAAGCCTTCCGAAGTTCACGGCGCCGAAGGTGTCCTTTTCGCTGATTCGTGAGCTTCTTCCCAGCGCGTTTACCATCGCTATTCTCGCGGCCATCGAGTCGCTTCTTTCCTGCGTGGTTTCCGACGGTATGATCGGCAGCCATCACAACAGTAACACCGAGCTGATTGCCCAGGGTACCGGTAACATCGCATCGGCACTCTTCGGCGGTATCCCCGCCACCGGCGCCATCGCCCGTACGGCAGCAAACGTGAAGAACGGCGGTCGTTCCCCCATCTCCGGCATGGTTCACGCGGTTGTGCTTTTGCTGATTCTCGTTGCTTTAATGCCTTATGCAGCTTTGATTCCGATGCCTGTCATCGCGGCGATTCTGTTCATGGTTGCTTACAACATGAGCGAGTGGAGACACTTCCGTGATATCTGCAAGACGGCGCCGAAGAGCGATATTCTCGTTTTGTTTGCAACGTTTACCCTGACGGTTGTCTTCGACCTCGTGGTTGCCATCGAGGTTGGCATGGTGCTTGCGGCATTCCTGTTCTTAAAGCGTATGACCGACGTGACCGAGATCCGCACCTGGACCTACATCGCCGAGGACGAGCAGCAGTCCGACGAGCTTCACGGCATGAAGCCCGTGCCGAAGGGCGTCAGCGTATACGAGATCAACGGGCCGATGTTCTTCGCCGTGGCCGACAAATTCGCCTCCATCCCGTTGCAGGAGAAGGACAAGGTCGTCATCCTGCGCATGCGCAACGTTCCTGCGATGGACACCACGGGACTTCGCAATCTTACGAACCTGTGCAATGCTTTTTTGGAGGCGCACATTACGGTGCTTCTTTCGCATGTCAATGAGCAGCCCATGAGCGTCATGAGAAAAGCCGGGTTTGTCGATCTGGTGGGAGAGGAGAATTTCCTGCCCAATATCGACGCAGCCCTTGAGAAGGCAACCGCCCTTGTGACCCCTTCGGCAGAGTGAAAAATGCGGCTGTGATTCGATAAATAAAAAGCGTTATTCCCTTTTCTAAATTGCGAGTTGCATTTTTCGTAAAATTCGATATTGCATTCGCGCGCGCGTACACATATAATGGAAGCGTATCAGACAGCGGCTTTTTAGCGGCTGCAGGGAGAAATAAAAAGGGGGTAATAGTATGAAAAAAGTAATTGTTTTGGCAATCGTCTGCGTTTTTGCCTTCGCGCTGGCTGCGTGCGGTAAGGACAGCGGTGACGACGCAAAGAAGAATGAGACGAAGGTGACGGCTACCCCGTCTCCGACGGCGACATCCGCGCCGACGCCTACTGAGGATGAGGAACCGACACCGACAGTGGAGCCGGCGAAGACCACGACTGAGGTGAGACTTATCATCCAGAATCCCTCGGGTAATCAAGGTTCGATCGCGATTAACTCGCTTGCTTTGGCACCGTCGAATTCCATCCTTTATGTGCTCGTGAGAAAAACCGGTGAGACCACGGGGGATCAGACAGGCAGATCCATCGGCGGATTTGTACTGAATTTCTCACCCAAGCTGTTTGACTACGAGTTCGTTTTGGACCATAATCCTGAGATGGATGAGGAGATTCGGATTCCGTTTACGTTGACCGATCTTCTCAGTCTTGCCCAAGCAAATGAGGAAAAGGAAAAGTCAAACAAGGTTGTCATCAAAATCACGGACAGCGCTTATACTTTCGACGGCGTTGAACTTGAGTTCGAGAAATAATTCGGAGAAGAATTGTCTGTAAAGGGAAGTTTTACGGCTCCCGGCATCATGCCGGGGGCCGTTTCTTTGCCTTTCAACCCTTGATTTTACAGGGCTTCCGACGGGGTTGTTGATAACCGAAAAGCACTTCAGAAAAAAAGTTTGCAAATTCATAAAAAAAGTAGTTGACACGTCAAACCGCCTGTGTTATAATCGGCTTCGCGCTCACAGAAAAGCGAGTGCACAAATCCTTCCAAATCCCTTTTGTTTTTAGGGGTTGAAGGGTGAATGAACCTTGAAAACCGAACAGTGAAACAACCTTGAAATTCTTTGAAAAGTTTCTGGCAACAGAAGCGAACTTTAACAATGTAAATTTCAGGATACA
>CADAHQ010000018.1 GCA_902787715.1 uncultured Lachnospiraceae bacterium | reverse complement strand
CACTCCGCAAGTTTCACCTCGGCTTCGCCGCAGCACTCCATGTCAAAGATGCCGACGCTGTATGCCGGATGGCACGCCTCCATGAGGGGCTTTTCGCACTCGCGCATAAGCGACAGAATCGTCTCGTCGGGCATTTGCCCGCCGTAGCCTAAGTACCTCGCGGCCTCCTCCATTCGAATCGGTTTCAACTCTACCATACTCGCTCCCTGCTCCTTCAAAAGCGCTTCGTCATCGCCCCGGAGAATCCTCCGAAGCGCTGCTCTTCCGGCGCTCAATCGTCTTTTTCCAAACACTCCAACAGCACGCCGAGATCCGTAGACCGGGGCGTGCACGGGAATTCCTGTTTCATTGTTATGTCAAATCCGGCTCAATCCTCGCGGATCAGTCCGGGGTTGATCATCGGTGCAACCGCATCGGTGATGCGCTTTGCGACGTAGGGGTTGTTCATCGTGTAAAGGTGAATGCCGTCCACGCCGCGGGACACCAGATCGATAATCTGGTCAATCGCATAGGCGATACCGCCCTCGCGAACCGCATCGGGATACGCCTCGTAGCGCGCCATCATCCGCGCAAACTTCGACGGGATGCTCGCGCCGCACATGGTGACCATGCGCTCGATGGACGCCTTGCTTGTGCAGGGCATGATGCCCGCCTCGATCGGCACATCGATGCCCGCCGCCCGCGCCTTGTCCAAAAACGCGAAAAATGCATCATTGTCGAAGAACAGCTGCGACAGCAGATGGTCCGCGCCCGCGTCCACCTTCTTCTTCAGATTCGCGATGTCCGCGTCCAGCGTCGCCGCCTCCATATGTCCTTCCGGATAGCATGCTCCCATGATGTGGAAATCGCCCTTGGTCTTCAAGTACGCAATCAAATCCGACGCGTGCTTAAAATCCGTCTGCACCTCGCGCTCCGCATTCGGATTGCGGTCTCCGCGCAGCGCTAAGATGTTCTCAATCCCGCGCGCCTTGAGCTGCTCGCAGATCAGGTCGATATCCTCCTTCGTGTTATACAAACACGTCAAATGCACCGCCGAAGCGATGCCGTACTTCTTCTCGATAATTTCCGCGATATCCGCGGTCTTCGTATCCGCCGCGCTTCCGCCGGCGCCGTAGGTCACGCTGATAAAATCAGGCTTTAACCCCTGCAGCCCGTCGAGCGTCTTATAAATCGTCTCGATTGGCATATCCTTCTTCGGAGGGAAAATCTCGAAGGTGAACGCCGTGCGACCGTTCTTCATAATTTCCGATAACTTCATCCGTATTCCATACCTTTTTTGCGGTTTTTCACAGTATAGCATGAGGGGAACAATCTTGCAAGAAAAGCCTCATCTGTCTTGGAAAGAAATCGTTCTTTGGGCTCGCCCCACTCAACGGCTCCTCTTGGAGATCTCTGCAAAAGGAGAAAGCGCATTCCATGGCAACGGCGAAAAAAGCTGTATCAAGTCAGCGTTTTGATTCTTACACCAACGGATTTTTGCACGGAAAACACCATTTGCAACAAAAGGATGTGCTCCGCCAATCAAAACCAGGTAGGCTAACTCATCGACATAACAGGAAAGGGCCCAATAAAAAGCCTGACTGTTCCTGTCCGATGATTTATAATAAAAATCGTAACAATCCTGAATATAGAAATTCAAATCCATCTCGTAATAACCGTCTTTATACGTGCAAGAACCCGACAGTCCATACGAGCCTTCTTTGATAGCAAAAAATCCATTCAGGTCTTTATCTAAAAACTTGATGTCAATCGGAAAATCATATTGATGCTTCACCCCATCGGGCGAAAAGGTATTATTTGTAAAGGAAAGCCTGTTCTTCGATGCATCGCGATCCGTAAATGTAATTGTTTGCCCCTCGGTTAAGCAATACTCCATCTGATCCATCAGATAATTTGCCTCATAGTTAAAGGCCGCTGTTCCGATGCGCCAATCACAAACCATGCTTGATGCGTCAAAATTATATTTCGTTCCGAATCCGGTTAAATAGTGATGGAGGAGTTGGCCCGCCTCCGTTCCTATCAATGTATCCGCACCTGCCAAAACAATGCTTGCTCTTGGCGGAATACTGTACAGATATGCCAAATCGGTGACAGCATTCCCATCATATTTGTAGTCTTGATAGTGTTTTTGGTTTTTTTCTACAAATTCAAAGAATGTAGCTGTTCCCAAGACAGCACTGACAGTTCCGTTTTCCAGTGCCTCAAGGTACGCTGCCTTGAAAAACGGACCTCGCTCTCGATATACATCCCAGTACTGATCCAAAGTTACTGACATTGCACTCTCAACACCAGAGTTTCTTGGCTCTTGGAGCTCCAGTGTCCGCTTGAATCGAGGATTCATTCGGAAGAACATCTCCTCATCATCTCTATATCGCGCGACTAATATCAGCGTTTGCTGTCTTGGAACCAGCGTATCTGATGTGTACTCTGTACCGCTGTTAGCAACAAACCAACCTACAAAATAATTGGAGGACATTCTCGGAATCTCTCTTCCGAAATGCTGGTCACATGCCAAAACTTTCGTCGCCACAAGTTGCGTTCCTCTTCTGACATCGTCATAGAAATAAACAGTACAATATGCCGGTATCCATTGCGCATAGAGAACAATAATGTGGTCATCAACCGGAACAATATCTTTTACCGTCTCCTCATCTGAAAAGGCCTTGCCGCTACCATCAGCCTTGGTGTTCCATCCACCGAAATAACACTCATCCTTCGAATAGGTCTGCATCCACAACGGGAGTTCCTTCCCTCTCTCAAAGGTGTTAAGGTTTCTTTCCCCGACACCTCCATTAGGGTCGTAAATGATTTTATATGTGTTGTAATGTGCATACAACGACAACGTCCTTACCTGCGGAACCTTCATTCCCGATTTGTATTCCTTTCCGTCGCTGGTGAACCAGCCCACAAACCCTTCATCCGTAATTTCCGGCATATTCCTCCCGAAATACAAGTCGTACGGCAGCGTCTTAGAATCAACTAATCTCTGAACCCCATTCGCTTTAGTATAGAACGACACCGTGCACTCTGCCCGCTCCCACTGAGCGTACAAAATGACAGACCTCTGATCAATTTCAGTCAAATTCAAAATCGTCTGCTCGTTCAAGAATGTAATTCCACTTCCATCGGCCTTGGTGTTCCAACCGGTAAAGACATATCCCGCATATTTGAACCCGTTGGGTGTCAGTTTGTATGTCGTGCCGCAGCTGCATTGCATTTTTTCCGTCTCTCCAAACCCTCCGTTTGGATCAAACAAAACCGTATACCTGTTATAATCGTAGCGCGCGTACAACGTAAACTTGGGTTTTGACGGAACCACCGAATCCTTCGTGTATTCCTTCCCGCCGCTTGCATACCAACCGACAAAATGCTTTGCAGCCGGCGCTCCCGGAGCACTCGGAAAATCCTTATCAAAACGCGTACCCTGCCTTAACGTCTTCTTTCCAAGGCTGTTCCTTCCATAGCCTTCTCCGATTTCAAACGCAACCTCGCAATACGCCTCTTTCCACTTCGCATAAAGGGTAATCGTGCCGTTGTTTTTTGCAACCAAATCCGATACGCTTTGCCCTTCCTTGTATGATGTTCCGCTGCCGTCTGCCTTGGTATTCCATTCAACGAACGTAAATCCCGTCCTGCGGAAACCGTTGTATCTTAATTGATACGAACTGCCGTAGATACAGTTCAGCGGTAATGTCTCGCCGGCTGCCATTCCGTTCGGATCAAAAACAATCATGTAGCTATTGCAATCATATCGCGCGGTCAACTCCAGTGATGCCTTGTCCGGAACGGTGGAGGCGTTCGTATACAAATTGCCGTCTTTATCGTACCATCCTGCAAAGTGTTTATGTTTCGGCGCCCCGGGATTAAGAGGGAATGTGCTTCCGAATTTTGTTCCCCTCTGGAATGACCGCTTTCCGATATAGGCAGCCCCTTCTCCTTCGCCGACATCAAAGCTCACGGAACAATACGCCGGTTTCCACTGCGCATAAAGAGTGATTGTTCCCTTGTGAGTTAACACGAGGTTTTTAACGCTCTCACCGTTCTTGTATGATGTTCCGCTTCCGTCTGCCTTCGTGTTCCATTCGTCAAATGCATACCCTAACCGTTGGAATGTATTCGAGGACAGATTGTACGAGTTCTCACAGGTGCAGTTCATTGGTATCATTGCCCCTGTGGCATTTGCGTTTGGATCAAAGGTGATTGTATACGTATTGTACGCATATCTGGCGCGCAGTTTTAACGTAGCCTGGGAAGGGACAACCGATGACGATTTATATTGCTTCCCGTCTGTTGTATACCATCCCGTAAAATGCTTATACGCAGGTGCTCCCGGTGTCTTCGAAAGACTGTCGCCGAAGGTTGCCCCTTGCCGTAATGTCTTGTTCTCAAAGAACTGTTGTCCGTTGCCCTCTCCCACATCAAAAGACACCACACACTGTGCCGGCTTCTTTGTCGGAGTCGGAGTCGGCGTGTTTGTCGGAGTCGGCGCCGGATCCTGCTTAATGGTCAAGGTTACATATTGGTTTGTTTTCGTATCTGTAACTTTTACTGTGGCGGAACGAGACGCATACGTCTTGTTGGCACTTACGAACATTTTCACGAGAGTCCCGTCAAAGGACATCGTTACCCATCCTGTTTGTGATGACGGAGTCCACGTGTACTCAAACTTCGGAGAACCCTGTCGCCCATTGAGCGTAATTGTATCATTGATCCCTTGATATCCAACCTCGTACGTAGTTTTGTTTACAGTCAAACGCGGGGTCGGGGTCGGTGTTTTTGACGGGGATGACGATATTCGAGGCGTTGGCGTGTTGGTCGGTGCTACTGTCGGGGTGTTCGTCGGTTTCGGCGTTGGCGTATTCGATGGCGTTGGCGTGTTCGACGGCTTCGGCGTCGGCGTATTTGTCACCTTAGGTTTTGTCCTGCTCGTCGGGGTCGGCGTGTCCGGCTTTTTAGTATTTGTCGGTGTGTTGGTCGGTGTATTTGTCGGTTTTGGCGGAGCAGCTTGTTGGCTGATGTTCAGCCGCCACTTTCTGTTATCGCTTTGTACAAATTCAACGTACGTACTTCTCGCGGAGCCTGAATTTGACTTAACCGTAAAAGTATATGATGTTCCGGAACGTTTATTTACCGTAATCCAAGAACAGCTCCATGCACTTGGAATGCTTGGAGTCGAGCTCGCACCGGTAAGGGTAACACTGATTGTGTGTGAACCATTCGTTAGATTGCTCACAGACTTTGTTTCAGTGATAGGAATCTTAATTTCATAGTTGAATGCTTCGGCTTGTTTTTTCTCGTGAGCCGTCAGTCCGACAACCATAACGATTATCAGCAAAACCGACATCCAACGACGCTTTGACTCTTTTCTCTTCTCCATGGTAAACCCTCCGAAAACAAAAAGCGGCCGCAGCAAAAAGACTTGCTGCAACCGAACTATCATGGTGATTAGGGATCCCCGAGATCCCTAATCACGTTAGACTCCCAGTTTTGCGTCTCAACATTTCTGCTGATTTGCCCTTGGGATTATTATATCATTTTCAAAAAGAAAAGCAAAACTTTTTCAGCTCCGTCTCATGGGTCCCCGGGTCAGTGTTTTTTCCGAGTTTTCGGGGCGGGGCGGTCGGGTTGGAGGCGGGCGCCGCATTCCTCACAGAGAGTGGCGTCCGTGGGGTTGTCGTGCCAGCAGTTGCGGCAGCGAAGCATGCCGGGCGTTGCGTGGTTAATCTCGCTTCGGTTTTTGGACTGCTCGATTTTCCTTCGCTCTTCCTCTGTCAGCTTCGGCTTCGAGAGCTCTCCGGCGAGGAACTCGAGCAGGCCCTCATCTTCCTCTGACGGGTCCGTCGGTTCGCACACATAAAAGTCCGAGCTAAGCGGTGCCGCCGCCTTCCCCAGCCCCCGCAGAACGATGTTCGGCTTCGGCAGCACATATTGCTGTGCTTTGATGCTTTCGTAATCCGGCATCTCCGAAGGTTTCATCAGTTGGATGCCGCATTTTTCGCAGAGGACGCTTCCCTCCGGGTTGTCGTGCCAGCAGCCAAGGCAGCGGACCATGCCCTCCGGGACCGGATTCCAGACTTCGCCGCGCTTTTGAAGTCTTCGGTGTTTTCCCTTTTTGTCCGGGTGCGGCACGTAGGCGAGTGGCATCCCGCATTCGCCGCAAACCGCATTGGTTGCGGGATTCAGCTTCCAGCAGTACGAGCAGCGAACCTGCTTGCCGGCGGCTGTGTCCAGGATGCTGTCGCGTGCCTTCGAGATCTCCGCATTTTCGTCCGGAAGAATGGCAGCGCAGAAACCGCAGGCCGTCGCGCCGGACGGATTATCATAATCACAAAACGGACAATGCATGGCTCCCCCATTCCTTTCCGTGTTATTCGTTGCGATTGGGATTGTTGCTTTCATCTCCGGTGGTTTTCTGTGTTCCCCCGCTCCTTCGCAGTTTGCAGCCGCATTGGGCGCAGGCGGTTGCGTCGGCGGGGTTGTCATACCAGCAGTTGCGGCAGCGGATCTTGCCGGGCTCGGCGTAGTTGACGGAGCCCCGCTTTTTGGAGCGCTCGATCTTTTCGCGCTCGGCGTCCTTCGCAATGCGCTTTTCGTTCGCATCCAGGCGCGCCGCCTTCACCATCATGGAAATCGTATCACCTGCAAGATCCACCTGTTCGCGGTCCTTCGCGTAGTACCAGGAGCTGTACCCCACCACCGGGCGGGAGGGCTGGGACTTGATCAGGTGGTAGTCCGGCGTTTCCGCGGGTTTCATGAGCTTGACGCCGCATTTTTCGCAGAGGATGGTGCCCTCCGGATTGTCGTGCCAGCAGCCGAGGCAACGGACCATGCCCTCCGGGACGGGATTCCAGACTTGACCGCGCGTCAGAAGTTTGCGGGATCTGCCCTCCTGTTCGGGATGAGGCACATATGCGAGAGGCATTCCGCATTCCTCGCACACTTCATTGGTTGCGGAATTGATTTTCCAGCAGTACGAGCAGCGGATCTGCCGGCCCGCGGACCGGTCCAGAATGCTCTCGTCGCCCTTCGTGGTCTCCGCCTCCTCCGAGGGAAGAAACGCGCCGCAGAAGCCGCAGGCCGTCACTCCGGGCGGATTTTCAAAATCACAGAACGGGCATTTCATATATCACTCCTATCGACGTCCTTCATTGACCAAAAGTTACAAAAACATCACGGAATAATGCGGCAACGTTCGTTTTACACCGCTTCTGCCGTTTCGTCCGGAAATCAGTTTGTATGCAACTTCCGGATGATATGTGTCGATAAACCGATTCAAAGACGGCGAGGCTGCGTTGCCGGCTTTCACTTCAATCGGAACGACTTCCCCTCCTTTTTCAATCAGGAATTCCAATTCACTGTTGTCATCCGGCTTGAAATAGTGTAGACCATACCCTTTCTTCACCAGGCTTTCCGCGATGACATTCTCGTAGATTCCACCCTTCGCGCTGCCTTTGATGGTATCATTCAGAATCGCTTTTTTTGTTTCGAATCCGTATAGCGCAGTGAGCAGTCCGGTATCGTTCAGATACAGTTTGAACTGCTCTTCCTTCTCATTTGCCATCAGCGGAAGTCTCGGTTCCGACACGTTCGGACAGGCATTCACGAGGCAGGAGTCCTTCAACCATTTCACACTGCTGCCGTATTTGCGGCGGGTTTGTCCTTTTTCGACAGTAGAATACTGGAATTTCTTAATCTCCTTGGCCAACTGTCTCGGCACCGCATCATAGCATCTCCTGACTGCCTGCTTCTCGGCGCCTTTTGCATGTTTGGAAATGTCGTCCTGATACAGCGCAACAATGTTTCTCTGTATTTCAAAAACGCGATTAAAGTCTTTATTGACCGCAAAATCGCTGACAACCTCCGGCATCCCGCCTACAACCATAAACTCTCGGAACAACCCCTCAAACCGTTCATGCACACTCAGGGGAACGGTCTCCTCGGACTCCGTATAATCTTTCAGTTCGCGGATTGTTTCTTCACCGTAACCATAGGCCCACAGAAACTCCTCAAAATCCAGCGAATGCATCGTGAGCCGGTACTCATATCCCACCGGAAGCGATGCCGGCATTTCTACCGTATCATCCGCGTCCTCCCCATAAGCAAGACCAAGCAGAGACCCGGAAGCAACCACATCAAACCGCATATCTTCTGCAAGAAACTTCAGTGCCGTTCGGGCATTGCCGCAACACTGAATCTCGTCCAGAAAGAGAAGCGTATCGCCGGGAATCAGACGAACATTCGGAATGTTAGCCGATATGCGCTTGTAGATTTCCTCTGCCGACAAGTCCCCGTCAAAAACTCGTTTCAACCCGCGATCCCGATAAAAATCAATCTCGATAAAGGAAGAATACTCTCTCTCTCCAAACGCTCTCACAAGATACGACTTTCCGACCTGCCTTGCTCCAAGCAACAAAAGGCACTTCCGTAAGCCCTCTGCCCTACGCGCCTCTTTCCATGCAAGCATCTCTTCGTACAATTTTCTTCTCAACATAAGAAACACCCCGCTTTCATACACTATACCCAAAATACCTGAAATTCCGGCATTTGTCAAGCCTTGTGCATAAAATCGGGGTGTCGGTTTTTCGAAATCTGCATAAAATCCGGGTGCATTTTCTTTGAAAATTGCATAAAATCGGGGTGCCGTTTTTCCGAAATCTACATAAAATCGGGGTCAGCCCCAAACCTCGTCGGCAATCTCCTTGACGAGGCGAAGCTTCGCCCACTGCTCCTCGGCGGTGAGCTTGTTGCCGATCTCGCAGGACGCGAAACCGCACTGCGGGCTTAAGCAGAGCCGCTCAAGCGGAAGGTACTTCGATGCCTCGCGGATTCTCGCGATCACGGCCGCCTTGTCCTCGAGCTTCGGCGACTTCGTGGTAATCAGACCGAGCACCACCTTTTTGTCCCCGGAGACCTTCGCGAGGGGGTCAAAACCGCCGGAGCGCGCGTCGTCAAATTCAAGATAAAACGCATCCACATTTTCCTTCGCTAAAAGGTAGTCCGCCACCGCGTTGTAAGCGCCGCTGTTGGCGTAGGTGGAGTGGAAATTTCCGCGGCACACGTGGGTGTTGACCGCAAGGTCCGCCGGACGGTCCGCAAGGATGCGGTTGTTCACCGTAAGGTACAGCTCCTTGATGCGGTCAACGCCCTCCTCCGAGCCGTAGAACATCGCCACGTGGGGGTCCGCAAGCATTCCCCAGGTGCAGTCGTCAAGCTGCAAGTTGCGGCAGCCCGCCTCGTAGAGCTGCTCGATCACCTTCTTGTAGCCGGCCACGAGATCCTCGATCAGCTCGCCGTCCTCGGGGTAAAATTTGCGCGTATTCTCCACCGCGAAGGGCATAATCAGCTGCGCCAGGAACTGCGCCGGCGCGGGGATTGTCATCTTCGCGACGGTATTGTCGTCCTCCAGGGCCTGCACAAACCGGAAATGCCCCACAAACGGGTGCTCTCCGTCAAGGTACAGCTTGCCCGTAAGGTACGTATCGTCAATCATCGCCTGCTCCCCATGGAACGGGAGCCCTGTCTTGGTCGGCCGGTGTCCGATCCCGGCAAATGCCCACATAAAGTCAAGGTGCCATGTGGCCCGGCGGAACTCGCCGTCCGTGATCACCTCGTAGCCAAGCTCCTTCTGCTTTGCCACCAGCTCGCGGATGCACTCGTCCTCGACGGCGGTCAACGCCGCGCGGTCGATCTTCCCCGCCTCAAAATCCTTCCTCGCTTCCTTCAGCTTCTGCGGCCGCAGAAAGCTTCCTACATAGTCATGCCGAAACGGCGTCTTTTTGTTTCCCATTTTTCTCCCGTCCTTTCCTTTTTCTTCGGAAAACCCTTGTTTTATCGGCATTTTCCGAACTGTAAATATGAACGCATTATACGCCTACCGCTAAAATAGGTAAAATACATATAACCTGCGGTTTTCCATAGATTTTCTTTATAGCTTATGGTATAATCAGGAAGAAATCTATTGACGCACAGGAGGCCCTGCCATGACTGCAAAATCCATCGCCCCGAAGCCCTTGCACTCCGTGACGCTTCGGCAGCTGCAATACATCGTGACCGCCGCGGAGACCGGCAACATCACCGAGGCCGCGAACCGGCTCTTTCTCTCCCAGCCGTCCCTCACGGCGGCAATCCGCGAGGTGGAGGGCGAGTACGGCATCACGATCTTCGCCCGCTCCGGCCGCGGAATCGAAGCCACCCCGGAGGGCGAGGAATTCCTCGGGTACGCCCGCCAGGTTTTGGAGCAGGCCAACCTCATCGAGGAGCGCTACCGCGGACGTTCCGCCGGAAAGCAGCGCTTCTGCGTGTCGGCGCAGCACTATTCCTTCGCGGTGGAAGCATTTGTCGCGCTTCTGCGGGAATACGGCGGCGACCGCTATGAGTTTCACATGCGCGAAACCCAGACCTACGACATCATCGACGACGTGGCGCACCTGCGAAGCGAGCTCGGGATTCTCTACTTAAACCGCTTCAACGAGACGGTCATCCGCAAGGAGCTGCGGGACAACCGCCTCTCCTTCACGCCGCTTTTCACCGCGAAGCCCCACGTCTTCGTCGGCAAATCCTCCCCTCTCGCACAAAAAAAGATCCTCTCTCCGGAGGATCTTGCGCCCTATCCGCGGCTCTCCTATGAGCAGGGAAGCCACAATTCGTTTTACTATTCCGAGGAAATCTTAAGCACCGCCGATAGCGACCGCGACATCATCGTGTGCGACCGCGCCACGCTTTTTAACATGCTGATCGGCCTAAACGGCTACACCATCTGCAGCGGCGTCATCAGCGAGGAGTTGAACGGACCCAACATCGTCGCCCGCCCGCTCGCGGTGGACGACTATATGGAAATCGGCTATATTCTGCCCTCCGCGGGCCGTCCGTCGCCCCTGGCGCAGCGCTATATCGACATTCTGCGAAGCCTCACCAATCAGGAGTGAGCCGCGCAGGCTCCGAAGGCGGTGGTTCCCGCCGTGCTCAATCGCGGCCGAACCCCGCGATAATGCCTCCGCCGAGCACGTTGCCCACCGCGTCGTACCACACCGCCGACTGCCCGGGGGCCGCCGCGCGAACCGGCTCGTCAAATGCAATGCGCAGAAGGCCGTCCTTTTCTTCCCGCGTTATCGTCGCGGCCTGGGCCGTGTGGTGGTAGCGCACCTTCACAAAACAGCGAAGCTCTTCGTCCGCTGCAATCTCCGGAATTCCCATATAATTCACGTCTTCGCAGAGGATACTCTCGCGGTACACAGCGCTCTCGTCGCCGAGGACGACTGCATTTTCCGAAGGGCGAATCTCCGTAACGTACGCGGGGAACCCGAGGGCGATGCCGAGGCCCTTGCGCTGCCCGACGGTGTAGTTGATGATGCCCTTGTGGCGCCCGAGAACCCTGCCGTCAAGGTCCACGAAATTGCCCTCGCCGGGAAGCACGCGCCCCTCCGGCACATGGTCGCGGACGTACTCTGCGTAATGCCCCTCCGGGACAAAGCAGATCTCCTGGGAGTCCGGCTTGTCCGCAACGGGAATGCCCGCCGCCTCCGCCAGGGCGCGGACCTCCGCCTTGGAGTATTCCGCAAGAGGCATCACCGTCTTAGCCAACTGCTCCTGGGAAAGCCGGTAGAGCATGTAGGTCTGGTCCTTCTCTGCGTGGGCCGCGGTCTGCACGCTAAAGCGGCCGTTTGGAAGCGTCACCACCTTCGCGTAGTGCCCCGTAGCCACGAAATCCGCCTGCAAAATCGCCGCGTACTCCAGCATTTTCGTCCATTTGATGTCGCGGTTACAGCCAACGCAGGGGTTGGGCGTCCGCCCGCGCAGATACTCCGCAACGAAGGGCTTCGTCACCTTCTCGCAAAATGCACCCACGCAGTTCACGACATGAAACGGTATCCCGAGGCGCATCGCGGTCGCCCGGGCATCGTCAATCTCACAGCAGCGGCTCATCTCGCCCGCGTCCGATTCCCACGTGCGCAGCGTGATTCCCGCCACATCATATCCTTTTTCTTTCAACAACAGGGCCGCCACCGCGCTGTCAACGCCGCCCGACAGCCCCACAAGTACTTTCGTCATAGTCGCATTCCTTCCGGCCGGGATTCCTTCTTCCCTCTTGCATCTTACTTTTTTTGCCGCATTTTTGCAATCCCAAAAGTTGCATTCGGTGATTCGGCGTTTTTTCATTTCGGTGATACGGCAGATTTTCATTCAGTATTCCGGCAACCGTCGAGCACGGCCAATCTGTCCTTATTCGTGTTGCTTTTTACTATTGAACATGGTATTGTATGCATAGGAGGCGATTCCTTCGGTAAACTCTTCATAAGCGCGTTGTCATCTTAGTCAAGCAAAAATCAACCCCGTTCTTGCGCGTTAAGCAAGAGAAAGAAGTTTCTATGAAAAGCATAAAAAAAGCCATCTTAGCACTTATTCTCGTTGTTGCTCTTTCGTTTACAACTGCATTCGCACAATCCGTTACCCATTACCCGACCGCCGGCGGCCCTCTTGGCACCATCTACTATAATCTTTCGGTCACAAGTTACTACTTCGGTTCAGGTGTCTCCCTGTATGCTCTAAAAACCAATACAACTCAAGACACAACCGGAGCTCTTCACACAATGGACACCATCAAATATACCGCGTGTATCCACACTACGACTGGCGATGATTCTTCTGTCTCACCGACTTACACAAATGCAACCGAACCAAACTGGACTTCATCCGCTGTTTTGACTTCACGGCTGACAAACCAATCGGAACACGGATATATTCAAACACAAATGACCAGCATCTACTATGGTTCTCTATCCAAAATACTGACTAACGAATAATACTCGTACCCTCACAACAGTTCGGAAGGGATTTCGTGCTTATGCCAAAACATTCGATTTTGTGTCGCTTCAAAGCGCCTATTGTAATGACATTGCTTGTGGTTTTGTCTGCGTTGTCCGCTTTGGGATTACTGAAGAACAGCACGCGCAAAGAAGAACAAAACGTTCTTGGAGGAATCGGTTCTCTGAAGCAATGTAACCCGGACAACTACAACTTTCTCAGCTCTTTGGTTGCAGATGATTCCTTCCTGTACTTTCTCGGCAAAAGCGGAGCCCTTACGAAAACATTGCAAAAAACCGCTGCGACCGGTCAGACCCGGACGGTTTGCAGTCGCATATTGTGTGACCATCGCTCCTTCGATTGCCCCTTATACGGTCTTCTTTCCCAAGATTCCTCCAGCCCCAACTATGTCTTTTTAGATGGGTTTCTGTATCTTGTAGACTGGGATAACAAGGATTGCATCCTGTATCAATGGGATCCTGTGACCGGAAAACGCAAAGAGTGTTTCCGTCAGAACGACTCCTATGAGATCATCAAAGATTCCGATGGTTTTGAAACCGTATATCTGCACAGTCTCGGCTATCCTTATCGAATTAACGGAGATACCCTTCTCCTGTTCACAAAAGAAGGGTATCTCCTCTTGGATAATTCTTTCCGTCCCAAAAAGCTATTGAATCTTCCTTTCTCAAGCAACAGCTTTTTCTCCTGGGAAGAAGACGTTCTTTTTTTTCTTGAACCGGGCGGTCAGGATTTTTATGTCTACTCCCTTTCCGGGGACGAAGTATCCTCTCATGTTCTGGAGAACACCGGCATGAACACTGACGCTTTTTATGTTCAACCTGTTTTTTTTGCGTATGACCGAGGTCTCCTGTTCCAAAGAAGATCCAAAGATTCCGAACAGGGCGTCCTCAGCTATTATTCAATCACGTCGCAAACCATAGAAGATTTGGTTTCTGCCGACTTTTTCAATAATTGTTGTATGTTCGGTGATGATGTATACTATTCTGAAAACGGCATCGTACACAGATTGTCACTGAAGACTCGCTATGACGAACCATTGCCGCTCCTCTCCGATATTCCCTTTGGAACATGGAAGGACCTTCTTCTTGTTCCGACGAACGCCGGAAGTGATGCCGGATATGCTTTATATTCCCTTGACGGCACTCCTGTTACCAACGATAAAAAGTAAAGCAACACCTTTCCCGGAGGTATAAATGAAACGACTTTTGTTCGCTGCTTTGATACTGCTTCTTCTGTGTGGGTGCGGAAAACACGAGCCCCTACTTCCCGAAAACAGCTCCCCCTCGCTCTCTCCGACCGGGCAAGCCAAGAAAGGTTCCCTTCTTCCCGACTACTCGAACTGGGGAGACGGCAGTTTGTCTTCCCCACGCGGTGTGTCAATCAATCTTTTTTATGACACCGATTCCGGACGCAAGGTTTTTGCCGTAGAACCTCCTGTAATCGACGAGTCCATCGACGCAATTCTCCGCTACCAAATCGATTTAGATGCTTTCGCTGCTCCGGAGGACGCCGAAGTAACCTTTTTCGTAGCTGTAAACGGCTCCCTTTGTAATTTTTCGCTTGGCGGAGAATCCAGTTCTTCCGGCTATCTCCGAAAAAAAGCAAGTGTTAATCAGGTTGTTGAAGAATCCTTGGTTATTACGAATTGTCCCCTCGTATCCGGGCAAAATCAACTCTCCGTTGTTTTGTTCGTGTATTATCCGCAAATCGGTCGCTCCGTTCCCGGAAACCTCGTCGTTCCGTTTTTTTCAGAGACCGAGCGTCCCGGACAAAGCGGGTTAAAAAAGGCTTCTCACGATAATCCTTCTTTTGTTTTCCATTCCCCCTCGGAGGAAGACATTTCCTTCTCCAGGGTCGGATTGCTTCGTGAACAGTACAGCCTTAAAGAAGATGCTTCAGGCGCCGCGATAATCCCTCCGCAGGATGCGCTGTGGTTTCGTCTTAACAATCGTGTCGAAGACGAAAAGAAAGCCGGAAACGAGTGTTCCGTCTTGGTTATTGCTTACGTTGACGGGAAACCGCTTCCTTTCCGACAGGATGATTTCCTTTTTCTCTCCTTGTCCTCAGAGGATGTCCTGATTGATTTGCCCCTCAATTTCTCCCGGGCCTCCGGCGGACTAAACTTGTTTAACGTCATGTGGTGCCCTATCGATCTTAACGTTTCGGCCGGCTTCAGTGATTTCTTGGTGTACACCGAATAAGGAGGAGCTCTCTTTTTGCGTTACGAATTCCGAAAATTGATTTTTCGTCGCGAAGTGTTCGTGTTGGCGCTGATTTTTCTCGGCGTCCTTGTTTTCTTGTGCGTTCAATCGGATTTTCGTGCGCCGGATTCCGCCTGGGATGAAATATGCTATCAGGAATTCACGGCGTTTCAGGAGACGGAACTTCCGGCGCTTGTCCAATCGTTCAAAGAAAACAGCGAAACCGGTTCAACCGCTTACATTCGCACGGATTATCAAAAAGCTTTTGATTGCTACAATGCAAAGCTTTCGTTTCGGCCCTATGACACCTTAGCTGCCCGCCAGGTTCTTTCTCTTCTGGAATTCACGCCGGCCCGCGTCCTCTTTATCCTGCTGGTCCTGGCTTTTCTCTGTCCGCTTTTCACTCAGGAAACGGAACATCAAATGATTCCCCTGTTGATGACAGCGCGACACGGGGCCCGGCGGCTTTTCCGTCGGAAAATGCTCACCGCATTCCTTTCTGTCCTTGTGCTTTCTTTTCTGTACACGATAACCGGCGCCCTGTCTTTATGGCTGTACGCAAAGCTTCCCCTCTCCGCCCTGGCGGCCCCGGTAAGAAGTTTAATAAACTTACATTACTGTCCGTTTGCGCTGTCAATCGGAGGGTATCTGCTTTTTCTTTCTTTTTGCCGGGCATTGGCAGTCTTGCCCGCCGTCGCTCTTATTTTCCTTCTTTCGGTGTTCCCTTTACACCATCTGGCCGTTCTCGGAATTACCTCGGCAGCCTCCGGCAGCCTGATTGCACTATCCGGTGTTTCCGAATACGCGCACTGGGTTTTCAAGCAGCTCGGTCTCTTCGAGTTGTTAACGACAGAACAGTATTTTACGACATATGAAACCGTCAACGTCCTCGGCGTCCCGGTATTTCGCATCACCCTTGCGATACTGTTCACAGTTCTGTTCGCCGCGACCATCATCGCCTATGCCGCTGCATTGGCATTACGACCGGAAAGGAGCACCTCCCTTGAAACTCGAGTTTCATCATCTCAGTAAGAATTACGGAGAAACAAAAGCATTGGTGGATTTTGACGCCTCTCTTTCGCAAGGCATCTACGCCCTTTTAGGCCCCAATGGTGCCGGCAAATCCACCCTGATCAACATCCTTGCAGGCCTTCTCCCGCCCTCCGAGGGTCACATCACCGTGGACGGTGAGGACACGCTCTCCATGGGACCCCGCTTCCGCGCAATGCTCGGGTATCTTCCACAGTCCGTAGGCTTCTATCCCGATTTCACCGCGCGGGCATTCATGCACTACCTCGCCGACTTAAAAGGCTTCCCCGGTAAATCCGGCGCTGCCATCACAGAAAAGCTTCTGTCGGAAGTCAATCTTACCGACAGTGCAGATTGTAAAATCAAGACCTTTTCCGGTGGAATGAAACAGCGTCTCGGTCTGGCGCAGGCGCTCATTGGGGACCCGCAACTTCTGATTCTGGACGAGCCCACCACTGGTCTCGATCCGCAGGAACGAGTCCGATTCCGCAATCTTGTCGGTCGGCTGTCCTCCCATATGACTGTAATTTACTGTACCCACATTGTCTCCGACATTGAATCCATAGCAGACGATGTTTTACTATTAAGCAAGGGGACCCTCATCGCCCGCAACAACCCCGGAACACTCACAGAGCAACTCATCGGAAAAGTATGGGAAGTGCCTGTTTCTCCCGAAAAAGCAGACATCCTCTTGGCCAATCATTCCACCGCTGCTGTTGTCAACCACGACGGTTCGCTTTGGCTCCGCCATATCAGCGATGCTCCGCCACAGGCATCGGCGATTGCCTGTGAACCGAACCTGGAAGATGTTTACATGAACACATTTGGGGAACGAAATGAAACTGCTTTACTTTGAAATCCGAAAACTCTTCGCCGGCGGACGTCTTCCTGTTTTTTTGGCGTTGTGTGCCACCCTCGGAGTCGTATTCTGCCTTTTTTCAAAGCCGACGTTTCTCCAATATGACTTTGACGTCGGGATTTTCCGCAAATACGTTGAGCAATTCGGCGACAAATACTCCGAGCAGACCGTCGCTGTCATGGAACAAGAGCTGCAATCTCTCAATGCAACCCTCGCTCTTCCCTATGACGGACCGCCGGGAGATCCCGCGGCAGAACAACAATACCGCGACAGACAGTATCTTACGACTGCCCGTCTGACTGCGCTTTCGGAAGTTTTCTCCCGATATCCGGAGCGCGGGTCCGAACGCGAGCTCGTTTACGATTTGGAATTCACGCAATACGAATCAGAATTCCTTCGCGTTCTCATGACCGTTCTTTGTTGCAGTTCTCTCGTGGCCGTCGCCGTTCCTCTCGCGTTATCCGACTTTCGGTGCAACATGGAACCTCTCCTGTTTACGGCTTCTTACGGAAGGCTCCGTGTCGCCCGGTCGAAGGGACTTCTCGGTTTTTTTCTCGGTGCTTTTGTTACAGCCCTTTTTGCCGCCGAGGACATTCTTCTTGCCATGCCGCACTACAACTTCGGGAACATGACCTCCTCCTTGTTTTCTTACGCCGGACATTTCGGTTATGCCGCGGACATGTCCCTTCGCCATGTAATCGGGCTCTCTGTCCTCTCAAGAATCCTGGCCGGGGGTATGTTTACATTGCTTCTTATGATTGTCCTGCGTCTTTTTCGAAACGATATCGCCGGTCTCTCTGTTTTCACGGTTTTCATCGTCGTTTCGGAGCTCCTCGCCCGCAGCACACCCAGCCTCTGTGCTTGGTCATTGTGGCGTCAACTGCAAGGCACTGCTTGGTTCACATTTTCCATGCCGGTTTGGATTGTCCTTTTGTTACAATGCACCCTCGTTACAACGGTTTTTCTGCTCCTTCCGTTTTCGGAACGAATCAAAAGCATTTTCCGTAAAAAACCCGCCGGCTGACCGGCGGGCTTTTCGTTTTCTTCTTGTTATTCCAGAGTCTTCAGCGCTTCACTCTTGGGGATGCGATGAATCTTCCAAAGCTGCAGCGCCACAACCGCCGCGTAGCTGGCGATTCCCAAAAGAATCATCTTCCAGTAGCAGTCGCTGCTCACGCAGTACGGCAGATAACCGCTCATGCGCTGGTAAAGGTAGGTCTTAAACACCAGGCGAAGAAGCCGGTCCACAAGGGGCACCGCAAGAAGGAGGCTCGCCACAACCACGAGGGAGGTGGAAACGATGTACAGCCCGCCGATCTCGCCGCCGGTGAAGCCCAAAATCTTCGTCATGGAGATGCTCGTCTGGTTTCGCTCGATAATCTGCTTTGCCAAAAGGTAGACCATCAACACGAACATGAGGATGCCGAACCATTTGACGGGGCCCATGAAGTCCGCGAAAGATTTCCAGAGCTGGTCCGCAAAGCTTCCGAACACGCTGCTGTCAAGGCGCATGTATACGTTTGACTCGCTCAGCTCCGTAAGCTCCCGGTCCGAAAAATACCCGCTGTAGTAATCCGGCGTCTTGTCAAACATCTCGGCAAATTCCCCGCGGTTCATGAACACCGCAAGGGACGCCTCGTAGGGGTATTCCCCGGCCACGACGAACTCGTAGGTCTTGTCGGCGTATTTGTCGTAGAGACGGACCGTGTCGCCCTTCTTCACGTTGTATTTGTCCATATAACCGTTGGAGAGAAGCACCTGCCCGGCCGGGATGGCAGTCTTCACGAACTTGCTTCCGGCCTCGATTCCGTACACCGAAATCTCGTCCGTCTTGTAATCCTTGTGGGTCGTCTCGAGGGTCGCGATGGCGAATCTCTCGGCGCCGTCGCCGGCCTCCTCGGGAGTCTTTATGATGTACTGGTAGCGGCTGATGCTCGTGTCGTCGATGCGCTTTGCAACCGTCTTAAGAAGGGGCTGGAACATCAGTCCGAAAATGATGATGGCTCCTGCCAAGATGATGCCGACGGACATCGTAATATAGTTCGGCAGGTTCTGCAGCAAAATGCGGATGCGGAATCTCCACGAGAACGGAATATTGCGCGAAAGCCGCAGCGCACGCTTTTTCTTTCTCCCGGAAATCTCGCGGCGCAAAAACTGCAGCGGCCCGATGCGGAGTTTCCAGATGAGAATCGCCGCGTTGATGACAATCATGATGATGCTCGGGATGAGCGTCGTCTTCACAAAGGCGTCCGCATTCCAGAACGTCTCCACCTTGCCGAGGGAGTACATCTCCCGGTAGATGCTCACCATGAAGTCGCGAAGCCCCGTGTACCCGAGCACATTTCCCACGAGCATTCCCGCGAAAAATGCACACAGCGGCAGGATCATGTAGTGCCGTACCATCTCGCCTCTCGTGAAGCCCGAGGCCCGCAGCGTGCCGATGACACCGGCCTCCTTCGAGAGGGTGTTGATGGTGGTCACCGCCACGATAAATGCAAGCACCGCGATGACGATGTAGAGGAACACCTCCATAGCCCCCTGGTCGCCGTTCATATCTTCGCCTGCAAACTGAATCGACTTGTTCTCGTACTCCGGCAGGAAGTCGGACACCTCAAGCATCGTGAGGCCCGTCTCGCCGGCAAGGGCGCGCTGAATGATCTCCGTGTTGGTCGCAACCAGCTCGTCGCGAAGGGCCGTAAGCACGACGTCAGCAGCCTCCTGCTTGGCCTTGTCGGTCTCCGGTTTTTCCGAATATCTCCACGCGTAGCTCACCGTCACGTGGTCGGAGTCAAACGCGTCAAATCCTTCCTCGGACATCAGTCCGACGCCGAAGTTCTCCACCTCAAACATCAGATCCGCGTTGTCCTTGAACAATGCGCTGTAATTCGGAAGGGCCAGAAGACCAACGACCGTCAGGTCTCTTCCGCCGACGGTCAGGTGGTCGCCGACCTTGATATCCTCCTTGTGGGCGTGGAGGTTGTCAACCGCAATCTCGCCCGCCGCCTGCGGAAGGCGTCCGCCCGTCACCTCGGGAATGTTTACGTCTTCGTTATAGCGGTACACGCGGAAAGTGGTACCGTCCGTATCGCTCTCCTCAAAGAAGTCCGCGCGGTAGAGGGTAACAGATGCATGTTTTGCTAAGTTTGTCAAAAGCTCCTCGTCCGGCCGCACATTAAAGGAAAGATGGCCGTCCTCCAGCTTGTTCTCTCTCATGTTTCGCTTGTAGGCGTCCGCGATGCCTGCATTTGCCACAAGAAAGCCCGAAACCACGGAGACAACCATGACGAGGAAGAGGAAAATCACCAAATACTTTCCGAAGTCTGCCTTGAGTTCGCGGGGCAGGCGCCGGTTCATCGGATTTCTCATACCATCGCCCCCTTACCACTCGATCTCGCTGACCGGCTGCTTGTTTTCGTTCAGATAATTGCGGCTCACCTTGCCATCACGAAGCTTCACAACCCGGTCCGCCATCGCTTTCAGCGCATCGTTGTGGGTCACCATAATAATGGTGTTGCCGTACTCTTTGTTGATGCGCTCCAAAAGCCCGAGAATCTCCTTCGAGGTGTTGTAGTCCAGGGCACCGGTCGGCTCGTCGCAAAGTAAAATGTCGGGATTTTTGATGACCGCGCGGCCGATGGCCGTGCGTTGCTGCTGCCCGCCCGAGAGTTGGGTCGGAAGCTTGTGGCGATGCTCGTAAAGGCCGAGGGTCTTCAGAAGATCGTCCACCGGCAGCGGCTTTTTGCTTAAGTACGCGCCGACCTCGACGTTCTCGCGAACCGTCAGGTTCGGAATCAGATTGTAGAGCTGAAATACATACCCCAGATGATTGCGCCGGTACTGCGTCAGGCGTGATTCGTTCATGTCGGCGGTCTTCTCGCCGTCGATCATCACATAGCCATCATCGGCGTTGTCGATTCCGCCGATAATATTAAGAAGGGTCGACTTGCCGCTGCCGGAAGGCCCCAACAGCACGCAAAATTCGCCCTTCTCAATGGTAATGTCCACCCCGGAAAGCACCGTTTGTCTGGCTTCCCCTTCTCCGTAGCTTTTCTTTAGATTGTGAATCTCTACGAAACTCATGTCATCGTCTCCTTTTCCAAACATATGAGCAAATGTTCATTTGTTCATAGTTTATTGCGTTTAGGCTGATTTGTCAAGCCCTTTTTTAGGAAAACCTGTTCCGGACACAAAAGGACCGGATATGCTTTTGCCACATCCGGTCCCGAATTCTCTTTCCACTATGGCGAGAACAGAAATCATGTATGGCTCGGCATACATGAGTCTCGCATTTTTAACGACAGGCCGGACGATTGCCTCGCCGGGATGACGACCTGCCGCGCGGTTGCCCGCGTTCGCTACTCCCCCATGGGTTCGTCGCCATAGTAACACATATTTACCTTGTGTGTCAACCCTGTTTTCGCAATTTCTTTTTTTCTTTTTCGGAGGGCGGAAAACGGTGATTTTGGGGATGGATTTGCCGCGCTTCGCCCTTGCGCGCACCTGCGTTTCATGCTATACTTCGGCTTGTAAGATACTTTTCTTACAGTATTTCAAACGAAAATGAGATTCGGTCTTAAACGTTGTGAGCGAGCGGAGTTCCACCTTCATCCGGTTCGATCCCGGAGCAACCCTACGACCCGTATCTGACCTTTTCGAGACGACGCCTCGCGCCGCCCCGTCTTTTGCGCGTATGCTGCGCTCTTTCTGCGTATGTATCAGTTCGCGCTTTCGTCAGATGCCTGTCCGTTGCCGCGTATTCCGCCCGCCCGACGTTACCGTCCGGCGGGCTTTTTTGCACCGCAAGTCAAGGAAAGGAGCAGCGATGGACATCTTTATAAGGCGCCACCCTCTGGTGCCGCTTTGCCTGCTTCTCTCGATTCTTCTGCTTGCGATGTTTGCGCAGTCGCCGCGGATCACCGTGCCTGCCCTGGCCGGCGCGGTCCTGTTCCTCTGCACGGTCCGGGGCGGTTTTACGGTTCGGTCCGTGATCGGGTTTCTCCTCTGCTGGGCATTGATTGCGGCGGTCAATCCGCTGTTTTCCACCGGCGGCGCGACGCCTCTTGTGTTCGTCGCAGGCCGCCCCTATACAAGGGAAGCGCTTCTCTACGGCGTTCACCTCGGTGCCATGCTTCTTGCGGTCCTTCTGTGGTTCCGCTGCGAGCGGCTCCTGATTCCGGAGGAGCACCGTTTCTTCCTCTTCGGGCGCTTTGCCCCGAAACTGGCGCTTCTGATTTCCTCGGTGCTTCGGTTCGTTCCGCTTCTTAAGCGCAGGGCAACCGCCATGCGGGACGCGCAGACGGCCGTGGGCATCTACGACGACCCCGACTGGATCCACCGCGCGGGCAGCAATATGACCACCATGTCCGCTCTCACGACCTGGTCCTTAGAGCACGCCGTGGACACCGGCGCCGCCATGAAAGCCCGCGGTTACGGGCTTCCCGGCCGCACCACCTACCGCACCTACCGCTTCACGGGAACCGACGCGGCATGGCTTTCCGCCATTCTCGTGCTCACGGCTTCGGCGGTGCTTGCCCTAGCCCGCGGCGGCCTCGGCGTCTCCTTTTATCCGAACATTGTTTTCGCCCACGCTGACACGCTCACGCGCATCGGCGTCGCGGCTTACACGATACTTTGCCTGCTTCCGTTTTTATCCGCAATCAAGGAGGAACTCCGCTGGTGCTTCTATCGGTCGAAAATGTAACCTTCCGCTATCCGAAGGCTTCCAATGACGCGCTCCGCGGGGTCGGTTTTTCCGTGAATGCGGGTGATTTTGCAGTGCTTTGCGGCCTCTCCGGCTGCGGCAAATCCACCCTTCTCCGCCTCATCAAGCGCGAACTCGCGCCCTTCGGCGACCTTTCGGGGCGGATTCTCGTGGACGGCACGGACGTGACGTCGATTGGGTCTGCGGCCGGCGCCGCGGAGAACTCTGCGGCATACGGCGCGGAAAATGCTCCGGCGGCCACTAAGGCCGACCCGACCCGGGACCGCTTCTCTGCGGAGACCGTGGGCATCGTTTTGCAGGATCCGGAAGCGCAGATTGTCACCGACACCGTGTGGCACGAACTTGCCTTCGGCCTGGAAAACCTCGGGCTTCCCTCCGCGGTGATTCGCAGGCGCGTTGCGGAGATGGCTGCATTTTTCGGGATGGAGTCCTGGTATCACAAGAAAACCTACGAGCTTTCGGGCGGCCAGAAGCAGCTCTTAAACCTCGCCGCCGTTTTGGCCATGAAGCCGAAGCTCCTCCTTCTGGACGAGCCCACGGCGCAGCTCGACCCGATTGCGGCGGCTGATTTCCGAAGCGTCGTAGCCCGCATCAACAAAGACCTCGGGGTGACAATCCTCATGGCGGAGCACCGCCTGGAGCACGTCCTTCCTCTTGCGGACAAGGTGCTTCTTTTAGACCGCGGCGAACTCCTCTGCGACGGCTCGCCCGCAGCTCTTGCCGCATACCTCCAGGCAAATGCCCACCCCATGGCGCGGGCTCTCCCCACCGCCACCCGGGTGTACTTAGCGCTGCAGGGCACGGGCGTTGGCTCCGCTGTTGCATCTGAACATGTCAACATTCCGCTCACGGTCCGCGACGGCCGCGCAACCTTACTTGCATATTCCGCGGGCAAGACCGCGAGTGATCCGGCAGACAAACCCGCGGGCGGTTCCGTGGGCAAACCCGCCATCGCGGCGTCGGGGGTGCGCTTCCGGTATGGGAAGGATTTGCCGGATGTGTTGTGCGAAACAAGCCTTTCGGTGTCCGCCGGCGAACACTATTGTCTTCTCGGCGGGAACGGCTCCGGCAAGACGACACTGTTGTCTCTTTTAGCTGGTTTAAAGCAGCCTTACGCGGGTTCTGTTCGACTGTTTGGGAAGAAACTAAGCGCTTTTGCGCCGGGGACTTTGTACCGCGAGAACCTGGCGTTTCTGCCGCAGCAACCGCGGGATGTGTTCGTCGAAAAGACGATTCGCGAGGATCTGCTGGGGGCATTTTCCCGGGCATATTCCCACGCGTTTCCGAAGGCTGCCGCAGACGTTGTCGCCGAGGGTGCTGCCGCAGACATGCTCACCATGTGCGAACGGCTCCACATCACGGAGATTCTCCTGTCGCACCCCTATGACGTGAGCGGCGGCGAGCTGCAGAAGGCGGCCCTTGCGAAGGTCCTTGCGTCCCGGCCGAAGGTTCTTCTTCTGGATGAACCCGCGAAGGGCATCGACGTGAACGGCAAGGGGGAGCTGGCCGCGATTTTAAAGGAGCTCACGGCGGAGGGTGTCGCCGTGTTGTCCGTGACCCACGACGCCGAGTGGGCGGCTGAGCACGCGGACCGGTGCGGGCTGCTTTTTGACGGCGAGGTGATCTCGGAAGGGGAGCCGGGTGAATTTTTCGCGGGAAATGCGTTCTACACTACGGCCGCTAACCGCATGGCCGGGGACTTCTTCCCCGGGGTGGTCACCTGCGACGATTTGCTTCGCGCCGTGGAGGTGTCGTCATGAACCGGCGTCTCCTCACCCGCATCTGCTTCTTTGTGATGATTCCCATCGTGGTTTTCGGCGGCGCGCTTTTGTTTCGCGAGCAGCACTACGCGTGGATTACGCTGTGCATCGCGGTGCTCACATGCCTGCCGATCTGGTACGATTTCGAGCGGCGGGAGACGGGTTCGGCGGAGCTCATGGTGCTCTCGGTGCTGACGTCTCTGTCCGTCGCGGGGCGCTTCCTCTTCGCGTGGCTGCCGGGCTTTAAGCCGGTCACGGCCATCACGGTCATCACCGCGATGTGGCTCGGGGCGGAGCCGGGATTTATCGTGGGGTCGCTGACGGCGCTTTTGTCGAACTTCTACTTCGGCCAGGGCCCGTGGACGCCGTTTCAGATGTTTTCGTGGGGCCTGTTGGGCGGGCTCGCCGGACTTTTGGCGAAGCCCCTTCGGAAGCACAAGATTCTTCTGTGCCTGTACGGAATCTTCGCGGGGTTCTTCTATTCCCTTGTGATGGACCTGTGGTCGACCTTCTGGATGGGCGAGGGCTTTTCGATTCCGCGGTACGTCGCGCTGATTACGGCCGCGCTGCCGATTACCCTTGAGTACGCGATTTCCAACGTGATTTTCCTTCTGGTGCTGGCCGGGCCCATCGGCGAAAAGCTGGACCGCCTTCGGGTGCGCTACGGCCTCTTCCGCGAGCATCAATAGGCCCGCAATACAGTGGGTACTGCCCATGGGGCAGGTTCGATTTCCCTGACTCATCACAGCCATTTGCCGAGTTTTCGCGTGGCTGTTATGATACAAAACAAAAGAAACGAGGTGTTTTCACATGAAGAAAATTCTCTCCCTGACCCTGTCGGTTGTCCTTCTTTTAGGCCTCTGCTGCGGCATCGCATTTGCAGCGGATCCGACAGTCTACGTCACCATCTCCGACAAGGACGGCAAGCTCGTTCTTACCCAGGAGCCCATCGCTGTGAAGGACGTTGACAGCGACGGCAAGATCACCATCAACGACGCCCTCTACTGCGCTCACGACGCCAAATTCTCCGGCGGCGCGGCTGCAGGCTATTCTTCCGAGATGACCGAGTACGGCCTCTCCTTAAAGAAGCTCTGGGGCATCGACAACGGCACCGGCTACGGCTACTACGTTAACAACGCCGCTGCCATGAGCCTCGGCGATGAGGTGAAGGACGGCGCGTACATCACCGCATTTGTCTACACCGACACCGCGAACTGGTCCGACGCGTACAGCTTCTTCGACAAGAACACGGCTTCCGTAAAAGCGGGTGACACCGTTGCCGTTGAGCTGAAGTACGTGGGCTACGACGCAAGCTTTAACACCGTGATTGCACCGGCAAAGGGCGCCACGATCCTTGTAAACGGCAAGGCCACCGACGTCAAGACCGACGACAACGGCAAGGCAAGCGTGAAGCTCACCGACGCCGGCACCGTTATCATCAGCGCCAAATCCGACTCCCAGACGCTGGTTCCTCCGGCTCTCGTTGTCAAGGTTTCCGCTGCTTCCGGCGGTGAGTCGCCCAAGACCGCGGACAACACGATGCTTCTCGTCTTCGGCGCTCTCGCGGTGGTTTCCTTCGCAGGCGTTGCCATCGCTTCCCGCAAGGAGTCCCGCGCGTAATCCTTTTCGGAATCAAGAGTTATGAATTCATCGGCAGAAAACCGTTTCGGTAAGAAAACAAAAACGGGCGGCAGGACGCGCTTCGCGGCGCTCCTGCTTGCCCTGGTTCTCTTCGCCTGTGTCCTTCCGCAAGCACCCCTTCCGGTGCCCGGGAGCGCACAGGCTTCTGCTGTTTGCGCGCCGGCTTCCGATTGCTCGCCGGCTTCCGCGAGCTCCGCGCTTGCTGTTTCGGACGCGGAATCCCTTGCCCGTGCCTGGTTTTCGGATGTCCTCACCTATCTGCAGGCATCCCTCGGCGCATCCTCTGCCGACCCGCAGACGCTGCTTGACGAAAAACTGTCCGATGCAAGCATTTTCCCGCGAAACCTCTGGTTTATGTTTGGCCTGAGCCAGCATGCGCCCTATGATTTCCGCGCCGCGCAAAATGCTTTGTTTTTCACCCTCGCCGCCTACTCCGCTCCGCCCCGCGGCACAGAGCTCGAAAAATTCGCCCTTCTCTCCCTCGCCATCGGCGACCCGGTTGCAGAACGCTACGATTCCGCTTCCCTCAGCGAGGCGGTGGGTTCGCAGGGTATCATGTCGTTGGTGTTCGGGCTTCATCTGCAAAACAACGGCCTTCTCCTGCCCGGTCTCACCGCGGAGAAGACGGTCCGCGAGATCCTCGCGCTACAACTTCCCGACGGCGGCTGGGCCATCTCCGGCCAATTCGGCGACGTGGATGTCACCTCGATGGTTCTGCAGTCGCTTGCACCGTACTGCAAGGCCGCGAAGAGCCCTGCGGCAGGTTCCGGCGCCACTGACCGCGTGATTGCCGGCGATATCGATTCTTCTCCGGATTCTTCTGTGGTTTCCGATACCCGTGCGGCCATCGACCGCGCCCTCACCCTTCTTTCCGAGCGACAGCTGTCAAGCGGTGGCTTCCAAAGCTACGGCGCCGCGAACTGCGAGAGCTGCGCCCAGGTGCTCGTGGCGCTCTCCGCCTGCGGTATCGATGCCGCAAGCGATCCGCGGTTTCTGAAAGACGGCCGCTCCGTCTTCGATGCCATCGCCGCCTTCCGCGTTTCGGACGGAAGCTTCCGCCACGTGGCAACCGGGGACTCCAACCTCACGGCCACCCAGCAGGTCTTCTATGCCTGCGTCGCCTACCTCCGCTTTCGCGAAGGACGCCCGTCTCTCTACGAATTGGACGCCGTTCGCGAAGGCCGGACCATCGCGCCGTCTCCGACGGTGACGCCGGACGGCACACCTACCCCCGCGGGCGGCACATTGACCCCGGGCAGCGACCAAACCCCGACGCCTGCGGACGGCACATTAACCCCGGGCGGTACGCCGACGCCGGTCGGCAATCAAACCCCGGACTCCGCTTCGCGGGATTCCGAAAAGGACTCCCCTTCGGGCATTCCCGCATACCGCATCATCGGCACTGCCGCAATCGTGCTTCTGGCATTGATTTCCCTCGCAATTCTTGCCTTGCGAAAGCGCATTACAAGGCGAAATGCGATGGTGGTCGCATTTGCCGCGAGCGTAATTCTTCTGCTTCTTTGGGTTGTGAAAATCCAGACCCCGCAGCAATATTACGACAGCCTCAAGGTCTCCGAGAAAGACGCTGTCGGCACTGTCACGCTCTCCATCCGATGCGACACCGTGGCCGGCGAAAACGGCCTTCCCGCAGACGGCATCTTGCTTGCACCCGTAAAAATCCCGTTTAAGAAAGGCGATTCCGTCTACACCGCATTGGTCACGGCTACCGCGGACGCCGGCCTTCCTCTGGACACAGGGCTCGGCACCGGCGGATATGTGCGCGGCATCGGCGCGCTGCATGAATTTGACTTCGGGTCACTCTCCGGCTGGATGTACTACGTAAACGGCGAGGCGCCCTCCGAAAGCTCCGGCGCCCACCCGCTCCGGGACGGCGACGTGATAGAATGGCGCTACACAAGGAACTTGGGCGAGGATACCGCCCCCTGAATAAGAACCGCGCCCTGCGAATATGGAAATCACTCCGCGACAGCGGGAATCGCCCCTCGTAACGGGTATCGCCCCGCGCGGGATTTTGACTTGTTTTGTAAATTCTTGGTTTGAAGTCAATGCTGTGGCGCCTGCTCTTTGACTTATATTTGAAATTCTTGAATTCAAGTCATTGCCGCGGCACTGAATCTTTGACCTGTATCTGAGATTTCTGATTTCAAGTCAAAGCTGCGGCGCTGAATCTTTGACTTGTATCTGAAATTCCTGATTTCAAGTCAAAGCCGCGGCACTGAATCTTTGACTTGTATCTGAAATTTCTGATTTCAAGTCAAAGCCGCGGCGCTAAATCTTTGACTTGTATTCGCAACTCCTGATTTCGAGTCAAAAAACCCCGCGACAATGTTTGACTTGTTTTCTGATTTCTTGATCTGCAGTCAAAAAAGCAACAAAACGGTCCGATGGATCAACCCACCGGACCGTATTTTTGTTGCTTATGAAATTTCTGTTCATCAAAGCTCTTGAAGGGCTTCTGCCGAATCCTCTGC
>CADAHQ010000017.1 GCA_902787715.1 uncultured Lachnospiraceae bacterium | reverse complement strand
TACTCTCTCCATTCTCAGGAGGATACATGCCCATTATATCACTGTATGACTAACTTATGGATTGAACACTAAAACCAGAATTTCAAAAAACAATTAAGCTATTTTTCAAATATTTTTTCTGATTCTCAAATTCTCTGATTTCCACAAAAATCGATATATCGGTTTGTGCGTTATTTCAGGGGATTGCGCGAAATCCCTTTTTCGGCACACCGATGCGTAAAAATGCACCCCCGTTTTTTGTCGGGAGTGCGCATAGATTTCAAAAGCAATTCCTGTTACTATTATCGCAGGTGTTGTCAACCTTGTTGGCGGACGAACATGATCGAAGTTCTAGTCATAAAAAGAAGTGACCCAAAGCCTCTCCAAGGAACAGGTCACTTCTGATTCCAAAGTCAGAGGTCGCCGTACGGCAACACCTTTTGGTTGCTTTTATTGTACAAGATTCGAAAAGGCGTGTCAAGGGTTCTTTTCCGTACCCTGACACGCCTCTTGTTTCGCAAAAAAGCTTTACATGCTCATCCGGTAGATGGCAAGCATGTCCTCCTCCCGGAGGAAACGGGCGGAGCCCATGCCGCCGTTCACACCCACTGCGCACTTGTGTGCCATAAGCACAAGATCCTCATCGGTCGCCTTAACGCCCAGTTCCCGAAGGTTTGTGGGCATCTTGATCTCGCGGTAAAAATCCTCCATGGCCTCGATGCCGCGAAGCGCAATCTCCTCATCGGAGCCCTCGTTCGCAACGCCCATGACATTGAGGGCGAAGCGCTTAAAGCGCGGCAGGCAGTTTTTGTACACGTAGCGCGCCCAGCTGCCCCAGATGGCCGCAAGGCCGGCGCCGTGCGCCACGTCGTAAAGGCCGCCGAGCTCATGCTCCAGCTTGTGCGTCATCCAGTCGCCGCCGTCGTTGCCGCAGCCGGTAAGGCCGTTGTGCGCAAGGCTTCCCGCCCACATCACCTCGGCGCGGGCGTCGTAATTGTTCGGATCCTTCGCAAGCACCTTCGCGCATTCCTTCACGGTGCGAAGCAGCCCTTCCGCCATGGAATCCGTAATCTCCATGTTTCCGCCGTTCGTAAAATACCGCTCCATCGTATGCATCATGATGTCCGTGCACCCGCAGGCGGTCTGGTAGTCCGGCAGGGTCATGGTAAGTTCCGGGTTGAGGATGGCAAACCGCGGTCTGCAGTAATCACTGCTGTAACCGCGCTTAACAAGTCCCTCCTCCTTCGTGATTACGGAGGAATCGCTCATCTCACTTCCGGTGGCCGCGATGGTCAGAATGACGCCGAGAGGAAGGCAACCCTTCGCCTGACGCTTGTAATCGTAGAAGTCCCAGACATCGCCCTCGTTGGCAACGCCGTAGCCTATGGCCTTCGCCGAGTCGATGGCGCTTCCGCCGCCGACCGCCAAAAGGAAGTCCACGCCCTCCTTCCTGCACAGCTCAATGCCCTCATATACCAGCGAAAGATGCGGATTCGGAACCGCTCCGCCGAGGGTGATATATGCAATACCGGCCTCGTCCAGGCATTTTGTGACACGGGCAAGCAGGCCCGAGCGAATTACGCTACCGCCGCCGTAATGAATCAGCACCTTCGTGCCGCCGAACTCGTGGATGAGCTCCGCAACCTTTATCTCCGTCTCCTTGCCGAAAACCACCTTCGTAGGTGTGTAATACTTAAAGCCGAACATTGTTCTTCTCCTTTCCTCTTCCGGCTGCAGCACTCTCCGACGTACCTAAAACATCCCCATCGCTGTCGCACTGCTGCCTTATCACAATATGACTACTGCCTGACTGTTGCCCGGCAAATTCCTTACGCCATTCTCACAAACACATCGTCCACGAAGAAGTCCGCCTTGCCGTCGGTCTCCACGTAGAGTTTGGCGGAGCGCTCGCCCTCCGGCAGCACTGCCTTCGCGTTGATTTCGGTCCAGCCGTCGGCCGCCGCTGCAACTTCGGCGATGCAAACCGGGGTGGAACCGTCCACGCCGACGCGGATCAGCTTGTCCGCGGTCTTCACAAACATCGTGACATCGATGGTCTTGCCGATGTATGCTGACACATCCAACGAGATGGTTGCGTCCTTCTCCTGTCTCGTAACCCCGAGGGAATGGCCCTTGCCGTCCACGGACTCCTTGTCGGTTACAAAGATAAACGGCAGGTGACCTGCGCCGCGGATTGCCGCGATGTTGGTCTCCTCCTCGAAGCTCTCCTCCTGACCGATGAGGGAAACCGTAAGATCATCGAGGAACAGCGGGCTTGCATGGTGCGGGTCTTCCTCTTTCGTTCCGAAGAACAGGCGGACGGAATACTGATCCGTAGGCACCTTGTAGGAAAGCTGCAGAAGCTTCCAATCGTCCCCGCCCTCGACAGAGGCAAGCACGGACGAGTGGAACTCGCGGTCCAAACTGATAAAAATCTGCTTTGCTGCGCTCTTCACCCAGGCATTGATCTGAATCGTCTGGCCCAGGAAATCGGAAATGTCGTAAGTGATGCCCATCCATTCGCCGAAGCGGGGCGTTGTCGTGAGGGAAGTCTTTCCGCTGTGGGCCTCGTCGGTCGTGTAAATGCATTCGCCGAAGCCGCGCATCTTAAAGCCAAGCTCCTCGGGCTTCTTCGGCTCCGCTCCCTCGGGGGTCTCGAAATCGAAGACTCTGTCCGAAAAATCCCGCTTCACATACGCAGGCTCGCCCAGGTCGCCGCCCTGCACCGCATACACAAGCGCGTCGTAGGACTTCTTCTTGGAAAGGTCCTTGCGGAACACGAGCGGGTCCGCGCCGCGGATCCAGGAGTTGTCGTCCGTAAGGCCCCAAAGCGTCACGGAGGTGAGGTTCACCCCGTTCTTTCTCTCCGCAACCAGCCGCTCAAACAGCTCCTTGTAAAACACCGCCTGATAGTACTCGCGGTTGACGTTAGAGCAGGTGCATTTGACGTCCAGCTCCGTTATGTGAATCTCCGGGGCAAATGCCGCGTAGTCGCGAAGCGCCGTGATATATTCGTCGATGTCATTGTTGTCGGAGATGTGGCCCTGCATGCCGATGCCCCCGAGAAGCCCCTCGCCCACCACGCTGCCGTGGCCGTGGCCCTCGCGGTGGAGGTTGTCAATGATCGCCTTTTTCTTGTCGGGCTGGAACTCGTTGTAATCGTTGTACACAAGCACCGGTTTGATGCGCTTCACAGCCTCTGCGTCGGAGGGGTCGATGCCGTAATCGCCGGCGTATTTGGCTATGCACTCCGCCACTGCCTCGTTGGCGTAGCGGAACGCCCAGTAAATGAAATCGTCGCCGATGACCTGATACCAGTAGCTGTTGCGAAGCCCGGTCTCGGTCTTGTCCGCAAGCTCAATCGCCTCGTTTACAACGTCCCACGCGTAAATGGTCTCCGCGTAGCCGTTTTTGTAAAGGTAATCAAGCATCGAGTGGATGTAGCTCTCCAGGCGCTTAAGCATCGTGTCGCGGTCCACGAAGCAGACCGGGTCGAGGCGCTCAAAGAACTTGAGGCGGGGATTTTCCGCAAGCTTCGCGGGGTCCGTGGGAATCGTGACGGGCTTGTAGCCCTTGCAGAAGGCCTCCTGGGGGCACTGGCTGTGCCAAACCATCACGTGGGCACGCATCTTCATGCCGTGCTCCTTCGCCCAGTCAAGCATTCTTTTCGCATTCGGGTTGATGACGTAGGGCAGGTAGTCCTCCCGCGCCTCCTCGCTGTTCCACCCCATATTGTACGCCGGCTTCATCTCGTTGGCGCAGGTCATGCTGGAAAACTCCCGCACGATCAGCGCCTCCTTGTCCGGATTGCCGATCTCGTTGTTCTCGAACCGGTCGTGGATGCTCTCCACCGCCGTTCCGATTTTAAACAGGTCCTTGTAAACCTCTTTTAATACCATCGTTTTCCTCTCCTTTTCCCTTATTCTGTTTCAACGCACCGCTGCACGGGCATGGATGCTTCTTTCAACGCACCGCTCTGCGGACATGGATGCTTCTTTTTCAACGCACCGCTCTGCGGACATGGATGCTTCTTTTTTTATATTTCTGTAAGCCCGGGAAACCCGGGGAAACCGGGAAGCCCGGCGTTTTACTACATTTTTCCGTCACACGCTCTTCCCGCGTAGTAATTTCTTTCCGAAAGAACTCATTTGGGCAATTACAGTTCCGGTTTTTACTACAGTTTTATCTGTCTTTCTTTCATCCTGTAGTACATTCATTGTATCAAGTTGTTAAGCGGGATAATACCCGCCGGATTTTTACTACATTTTTCTTGTTGTCTTCCAGTTTGCGTAGTAACAGCCATTCCAACTCTTTTTTTCATCCTGCGCGCATCCATTTTTTACTACAATTTCATTTCACGTTAAGCAAAAATGTAGTAAACCCACAAAAGAAATGTCCAAGCCATTCGAAAGCACGGCAACGCCGCCACTGTCGCGCCCCGTACAACGTTGTCAGCCGGCTTGTACCAGCCTGCGCGCCCCGTACAACGTTGTCAGCCGGCTTGTACCAGCCTGCGCGCCTCGTACAACGTTTGCCAGCCGGCTTGTACCAGCCTGCACTCCCGCCTCGTAACCAGCCTTGCGGCTGCCATCGTAACAAGCCTGCGCCACCCGCCTCGCTCCAGCCTGTCGCGGCCGCAAGGCCGCGACAGGCTCAGCTGCCCTGGGCAAACTCGGGATCGCTCTTGGCCTCGTCGAGGGTACCAAGATAGCGCGCCCGCATGCTCACAAGCCGCAGGCCGTCCTGCGAAAAGTGCATCCGCCCTATGGCGTGATTTGAATTAAAGAACAATTTCCCGGTCATGGTCACCGGCTTTCCCTGCGTTCCGTGAAACACGAAGGACAGCACCGGAATGCCCGAGAAGAAGCAGGTCACCGGAAGCTGCGCCGCCTCGGTTCCCTCGCCCACAGCGGTCAGCTCAAACTCATAGCCGCCGAGGGTCTCCACGTTCAGCCCGAAGGAGTAGTCCGCGCCGCGCACTGCGCGGACGTGGGTGAGATCAATCGGTTCACCGCCGGCCACATCGTAGAACTGCACGTTCTCCGTCACCGTTGCATTCCACTCCGGACCGCGCCCGAGCACCGTGACCTCTTCTGCCTCGCCGCACATGCGAAGCATCGTGGGAAGGCGCATCAGGACGCCGCACACATTTGCCGCAGTGCGAAGAAGGACTTCGCGGGACACCTTGCCCGAGGCGATTGCCTCCGGAAGATTGTCGCCGTGGTTATTCTTCGAGCCGTCCGGGCAGATCATATAGGTGTCGTTTTGCGCAAGCACCATGTCAGCAAAATTGGTGTGGCTGCCGCCGGCGCATTCCGCACGGCCGGTGGCTGCATTTTCGTTGATGGCCGCCCACCAGTCGGTCATCACAAAGCCATCGAAGCCCCACTGCTCGCGGAGAATCTTCGTGTTGAGCTCTGCGTCGCAGGAGGTCCACATGCCGTTCACGCGGCCGTAGGTGGTCATGACCGTGCAGGCACCGCCTTCGCGGATTGCGATTTCAAAACCGCGCAGGTAAAGCTCCCGAAGCGCGCGCTCGGAAACCACCGAGTCGGAGGCGTAGCGGTTCAATTCCTGGTTGTTGCAACAGAAATGCTTGATGGTTCCGGTGACGCCGGCGCGCTGCAGGCCCGTAAGCTCCGCTGCCGCCATCTGTCCGGTGAGGAACGGATCCTCGCTGAAATACTCAAAATTCCGCCCGTTGAAGGGGTGTCTGTGGAGGTTCATGCCGGGCCCTAAAAGGCAGTCCACCTTGTTGACACGCATCTCCCGGCCCACCATCTCAAAGAGGTCCGCCGCAAGGTCGCGGTTGAAGGTGCAGGCAATCAACGTGCCAATCGGAATGGCCATGGCCTTGTCGCCGCAGTCGAGGCGCAGACCGCTGGGTCCGTCCGAGCAGCATCCGCAGGGCACGCCGTGGGCCTTCAAAACCTCGCTGGTTCCGCCGTACGCGGAAGCCGTACCCGGAGTAACCTTCGGGCTTCCCATGCCCTCACCGCGCACAAACGGCAGCAGCTCCTCCTCCGTAAACTGTGCTAAAAATTCATCCATCGTAACCTTGCCGTCCCGCACGTCGGAAAGCATCAGCCCCCGGTCGCCCGTGTAGGGAAGTGCCTCCGGAAGCACCGGCTTCGCGCCCTCGCCGCAGCCGAAGTTGTCCGTACGGATTGGAACCGCGTCGTAGCGGTAGGTGAAGTCACCAGCCGAAGCGGCGGGATTTTTCGCGGGAACTGCAATCCGGCGCACAAAGGGGAAGGAAGGCTTCATGGCGGACTCGCACTCCTCCACCACCGATGTCTCCGCAAGCGAGAAGCGGAATACCTCTGCGGCATCGCGGACGTTTTCTCCGAGGTATACAACGTACTCACCGGCCTCCATCACAAAGCAGCTCTCATGGCCGCTTGCGCCGGAGTCATCGTAGGAGGAAAGCTCGCGCCGGTCAATGGTCAGCACCACGGTCTCCGACTCCCCGGGAGCAATCTCACCGGTCTTTAAGAATCCCGCAAGCACCCGGGCGGGCTTCCCAAGAGCGCCCAGGGGCGCCTGCACGTAGCACTGGACGACGCACTGTCCCGCAGCATTTCCCGTGTTGCGCACCGTGGCGGACACATAGAGGTACTCGCCGTCGTATTCGGACTGTCCGGCGTCCACGGCAAATGTCGTGTAGGAGAGGCCGTACCCGAAGGGGAACCGCACGCGGTCCTTCGCCGCCGTCTCAAAATGCCGGTATCCGACGTAGATGTCCTCCGTATAGAAGTTGCGCACCGGACTTCCGAAATTCTCATCCGCCGGATAGTCCGAAGCCTTATATGCAATGGTATCCGCCAGGTGACCGCTGGGGCTCACGCGGCCGAACAAAACGTCCGCGACTCCCGCGCCCGTCATCACACCGCCCTGCCAGATGTACATCACCGCAGCCGGGTTGCAGATGTCCATAAAGCTCATGTCGACGATATTGCCCGTGTTGAGCAAAACGATGGTCCGCGGGCACGCCGCGCTGACCGTCGTAAGAAGGGAAATCTCCTCGTCCGTCAGAAGATAGGACCCCGGAAGATTCTTGTTGTCCTGGTCCTCACCGGCGCTTCTCGAAAGAATCACAATCGCTGCGTCGGTGCGGGCCGCAACGGCCTCTGCAAGCTCCTTACTCACGGGCATCTCCGCCTGGGACCAGGGTTCCTTGCCCCAGCCGATTCCGACCTCCCGCGGGTGCTCCGCTTCCCACGCCTCGTAGGTCGCAAGAAGCTCTGCGTCCAGGGTAACACCCTCCTCCGCCTGCAGCGCGTCTAAGATGCGCACGCGCTTCGGGAGATTCACAAGGCCGCCCGAGCCGATGCCCGCGATGTACTCTTTGCTCTGCATGCGCCCGTACAAGGCCACGCGCACGGGTGTCGCAAGGGGCAGCGCGCCCTCGTTTTTCAGAAGGACACAACCTTCTGCAATCATGCGTCTCGCCAGCGCTTCGTACTCCCTGTAATCCAAAACCATACCTTCCTCCTGTCTGCGGACCATGCCGCAAGATGTATTTATCTGCGCATTTTCCAAAACAGCCGGGCACCAATCGATGCCCGGCTGCAAGCCGATTCAACTGTACTACAACGTAATCTTGAGAACTCCCATGTTCTCCAACAACTTTTCAATACCCAACAAAATCAGAATCAGGCCGCCGACGACCTGCACAATCTCGTTGTAGCGCGTCCCTTTGCGCCGCCCGACCCACACGCCGAAGATGGAGACAAGCGCGGTCACGAAGGCGATGATCAAAAGACTGATGATTGTAATTTTCCACTCCTGCGTGATGAACAGAAGGCCCACCAAAAGCGCGTCGCAGCTGGTGGCCACCGCCGGTCCGATCATGCTCATGGCGTCGATTCCATCCCGCTCCGGCGGAATTCTCGTCCACAGGGACTCGATAATCATATAAACACCCGCGATACCCAGCGCCGCACAGGGCACCCACATGTAGGAGCGATAGGGTAAAATCCGGTCAATCAGTCCGCCGAACAGACGCCCGAAGAGCACCATGGACGCCTGGCACAAGCCAAACCAGAAGGCGCACGCGGTGGCGATCCGCTTTCCGCGATACTCGCGGATTAGGCTCTTCTGCGAAGACATGGCAAACGAGTCCATGGACAGGCCGATTGCCGTTAATAACAACATGAGATATCCCATACTTTCCGACTTCCTCTCTTTGGCGAAACGGCAGTTTTGCCCCGTTTCACGCATCCGTCATTGTATCACAATCCGGCTCAGCCGTCAATGTGATGCAGGATGTCCCACAGAAGCCGGAAGGCCTTGGCCGCACTGGCCGAGACGTTCTTCTGGAAGTCCCCGCCGTCACCGTCGAAGGTGTCGCTGATGCATTTGACGGAAAATGCCTTCACGCCGTTGCGCTCCGCCACCCGGGCGATCGCGGCGATTTCCATGTCGCAGATATCGCACCCAAGGGACGCTAGGCGTGTCTTCTCCGCCGGATCCTCGATGAAGCGCTCGCCGCTGGCCACAACCGTGGTGCGAAGCGTGGGATACAACTTCTTCGCAAGCTCGACAAATCCCTCATCCAACGGAATCTGCTCCGTAGGGTACTCCGCATACTGGTGGGGCTTCACCGCATCGATGCAGGAAGTGTCAAAATCATAGTTGATGGCTCCGGACACCACGAACAAATCCTCCACGGCGAGTCCGCGCCGAAGAGCTCCCGTCACGCCGAAGTTCATCACGACGCTGCAGTCAAATGCAGTGATCAGGAACTGCGTCGCGCACGCGGCATCGATTTCGCCCCATCCCGAGAGGACTGCATAAATATCGTGGGCGCCGACCTTCGTGTGGTACGCGCTCCGCGCTCCGACAGTCACGGTCTCCGTCTCGCCGCCCTCCGCAAGGAAGGCCCGCAGCTCTCTCTCAATGGCAATTACAAGTCCGATTGTCATTCTTTCTCCCCCTGTTTTTCACAGATCTTGCGGTGCATTTGGCCAATGCCTCGCGCTGAATGTAATTATAGCGCATTTTCCGCCCTCACTCAACCTTTTTACTGTTGAAAAAACATGTCATTTATGGTACTTTTACACTGTAAGATGTCGTTGATAATCTTTCTGTTTCAGAATGCGCGTAATCCGGTCACTTGGACTGAGGAGGAACAGACTTATGTTAAACGATCGTGACTTTCAATCTCTACTCGGAATGCTTCCCTTCCGGGAGCACATTTCGCCTGCCGTCGCGGACTCTCTCCGCACCCATTCCACCATCAAGGACTGGTATGCGGGAGAGAAAATTTCCGACCTCGGACGCACGGGCATCGGAATGATTGCTTTTCTTTCGGGGCGTGCGCGGATCTCCCTGGTTTCCGCGTCCGCGCACCAGGTAACCATCTCCGTCAGCCGTCGCGAGGACGTCATTTACATCGGCGGCAACCCATCGCCGCAGGTTCTCAACAACTATGAACTGGAAGCGGAGGTGGACGTTCGCGCCATCATCGTGCCGCTCTCCGATTTCGAGACCATGCTGCACTCCGACCTGCGCATTGAGAACACCGTCCTTCGCTCTGTCCTCGGACTGTTCAATGGCATTCTTTTCGACATGCAGAATTTCCTGTTTCAGGATCTCGCGCAGCGTCTTGCGGTGCATCTTCTGTTCGAGTATGCCCAGCAGGGCACGCCTTCCGTGGTCACCACCCACCAGCGCATCGCCAACAGCATCGCCTCGTCCCGCGAGGTGGTCTCCAGGATGCTCAAGCAGTGGGAGCACACCGGCATCGTCAAGCTCTCCCGCGGGCGCGTCTCGCTGCGGGACATGGCCGAGCTCAACCGGCTCGCCGGGGAATAATTTTCCTACCTTTCGACAAATGCAACGAGGTGCCATCCGCAACCGGGTGACACCTCTTTTTTCTTTTGCTTGCAACCGGGCTTTTGATGAACGACTTGTTTTTTTGATGAACGACATGGTTTTGCATAAAAAAGCGCGGGGCGCGGCATTCGCGATACACGGGGCGCGACATTCGCAAACCCGCAGCCGCCTATGAAGTTGGTTTTTAGGAGTTGTACCGGGCGGCTGCGAGGTTTGCTCATGACCGTTTGCTCGGCAGACGGACCGGCAACGGTCTTTAATTAGAACCGCTCCCGCCCCACTCCCGCAGCGCCGGCTTCGCCGGCTCCTTTTTTCTTGCTCAAGGGGCTCGTCGGAAACATAGTTTCCACGAGCCCCCTTTCGCAGAAAACCGCCCTCCGGGCGGCTGCGGGTGTGGGGCGGGGTAAAAAAATGACACCGTTGCCGGTGTCTGCTCTCGCTTTTCGCACATAGTGTTACTGCGTTCCATAACCGAAGTTATGAAACGCAGCTTGTGTGGGGGAGAAATTACTTCTGAGAAGTAATGAATCAGCTTATTCAAATGGTCGTTGCCGAATGCAACTTTGTTTCTGTGCTTGCAGTATAACACAAATGCTTCATAATGTTTGTGACTTTGTCACATCAATTTTCATTTTTTTGCCTTCCGGCCGGTTTGGAGAAGAAATGACAAATAACCCGACCTATCTTAAACAAAGAAATGCCATATCCTCGAGCTTTCTCTTCAAAAGTCGTATATTTCTATTTTCCGTGTTTCTGCGCCTTTTTCCGCGTGACAAGTTGCTTCGCATAAGTTATAATAAAGCGACGGTTCGTATCCGATTTTTTTTAAGATCGGTTTTCGGTGCTTTTCGCTCCGAAGGAAACCGACTTGTGCGACTTATTTTCATTTTCCGAAGGAGGACCTTTGATGAAGTACGGTTATTTTGATGACTCCCGCAGAGAGTACGTCATCACTACCCCGAAAACTCCGTATCCCTGGATCAACTATCTGGGAATGGAAGGCTTTTTCTCTTTGATTTCCAACACCGCCGGCGGCTATTCTTTCTATAAGGACGCCCGCCTGCGCCGCATCACCCGTTATCGTTACAACAATGTTCCGATTGATATGGGCGGTCGCTATTTCTACATCAAGGACGGCGATACCGTGTGGAACCCCGGCTGGTCCCCGGTTAAGACCGAGCTGGACAGCTACGAATGCCGCCACGGCATGGGCTACACGATCATCACCGGCAAGAAGAACGGCTTGAAGGCCGAGGCTACCTTCTTCGTGCCCCAGGGCTACGACGGTGAGGTTCAGCAGCTCGTTCTGACCAACGAGAGCTCTTCCGCCAAATCCTTCCGTCTCTTCTCGTTCGCTGAGTGGTGCCTCTGGGACGCTCAGGACGACAGCAACAACTTCCAGCGCAACTTCTCCACCGGACGTGTTGAGGTTGTAGGCTCCACGATTTACCACAAGACCGAGTACCGTGACCGCCGCGATCATTTCGCATTTTACACGGTAAATTCCGACATCGACGGCTACGATACCGACCGCGATTCCTTCATCGGTCTTTACAACGGTTTCGGCGATCCGCAGGCGGTTCTCGCAGGTGAGGCGAACAACTCCTTCGCCGACGGCTGGGCTCCGATTGCTTCGCATTTTAAGAAGATTACCCTTGCTCCCGGCGAGTCGAAGACCCTTGTCTTCATCCTCGGCTATGTTGAGATGCCGGCGGACCAGAAGTTTGAGGCTGACGGCAAGACCATCAACAAGACCAAGGCGCTTGCCATGATGGAGAAATACAACACTCCGGAGAAGGTTGCCGCAGGCATGGCAGAGCTTCGCGCCGCCTGGGACAAGCTTCTCGGAATCCTGAATGTTGAGACTCCCAACGACAAGGTTGACCGCATGGTCAATATCTGGAACCAGTATCAGTGCATGGTTACCTTCAACCTGTCCCGCTCCGCGTCGTACTTCGAATCCGGCATCGGCCGCGGCATGGGCTTCCGCGATTCCAACCAGGATATCCTCGGTTTCGTTCACCAGATTCCGGACCGTGCAAAAGAGCGTATCATCGATATCGCTTCCACGCAGTTCCCGGACGGTGGCTGCTACCATCAGTACCAGCCCCTCACCAAGAAGGGCAACGCCGACATCGGCGGTGACTTCTCCGACGACCCGCTGTGGCTGATTCTTTCCGTTTCCGCTTACATCAAGGAGACCGGCGACTGGTCCATCCTTGACGAGATGGTTCCTTACGACAACGATATGAGCAAGGCACAGACCATGCTCGAGCACCTGAAGGTTTCCTTCTATCACATCGTTAACAACCTCGGCCCGCACAAGCTTCCGCTTGCGATGCGCGCCGACTGGAACGACTGCATCAACCTCTCCTGCTACTCCGACACGCCGGGCGAGAGCTTCCAGACCTACACGAACCCGAAGTTCGCTGCAGAGGGCGGCTACTCCAAGGTTGCCGAGTCCGTCATGGTTGCAACCCTCTTCACCTACACCGGTCCGAACTATGTTGCAATTCTCAAGCACCTTGGCAAGAACGATGAGGCAAAGGCTGCGCAGGACGCCATCGACGCCATGAAGAAGGCCATCATGGATTCCGCATGGGACGGTGACTGGTTCCTTCGTGCATACGACGCCAACGGCGAGAAGATGGGCTCCAAGGAGTGCGAGGAAGGCAAGATCTTCATCGAGCCTCAGGGCTTCGCCATCATGTCCGACGTGGGCAAGGAGCAGGGCACCGATCTGAAGACCCTCGCCGCAATCGACGAGAGACTCAACACGAAGTTCGGCCTTGTGCTCAACAATCCCGCATACTCCAAGTACTACATCCAGTACGGTGAGATTTCCACCTACCCGGGCGGCTACAAGGAGAACGCCGGTATCTTCACGCACAACAATGCATGGATCATCTGTGCAGCTGCTTACGCAGGACAGGGCGACCTCGCATTCAAGTACTACTCCGAAATCGCACCTGCCTTTACCGAGGAGACCAGCGATATCCATAAGACCGAGCCGTATGTTTACGGCCAGATGATCGGCGGCAAGGATGCCGGCTCCGACATCGGACGTCCCGGCAAGAACTTCGGTCAGGGCAAGAACTCCTGGCTGACCGGTACCGCTGCATGGAACATGGTAGCCATCTCCCAGTACATTCTCGGTATCATGCCCGACTTCGACGGCTTGAAGGTAGATCCTTCAATCCCGGCTGAATGGGACGGCTTCACGGCGGTTCGTAAGTTCCGCGGTGCAATCTACAACATCACCATCAAGAATCCGAGCCACGTCTGCAAGGGCGTGAAGACACTCACCGTAGACGGCAAGGCCGTTGCGGGCAACGTCATCCCGGTTCTCGGCGCAGGTGAGCACACGGTTGAGGTAGTGCTGGGCTAAGCTGCTTTTCATTGGCCTGACTGCTTTTATTGGCCGGGTTGCTTTTACAACGTAACTGCTAACATCACAGGGGATTCCGCGAGGCGAAATCCCCTGTTTTTATTGCTCTTCCGGTCCTGTTTTTTGTTGCTCTTCCGGTCTTTTTTTTTGTTGCTCTTCCAGCCCTGTTTTCGGCGTTGTTCCCGATTCCGGACCGGTCCGAATCGGGCTTCTGAAGCTCATCAACGCACGAATTCAATGGTTTTCCGACAAAGCCGGCAATTCCATTGAAAGCTCAGAGAAATTTTACCTGTCTGAAAACCGTCATTTTGACAGGTTTCAATGGTTTCGCATGAAACCTGCAATTTCAATTGTAAAAAGCAAGTTGCCACCTCTTCTCTTCAACCGGCCAACCACACGGTTTCCAATGGTTTTCGGCACAAATTTTCTTTTCCATTGAAATCTTACAAAAATCGCCTCTTTGCGCGCAAAAAAACAAGGTATACTTTCAATGGTTTTCCGCCAAAAGCTCATTTACCATTGAAAGGCAGCAAAAATTTGCGGTGGAAGAAGCTACTTCTCCCAAAAGCCACCGCAATCTCCGCCAACACACCTGCACCTCCCATATAAAAACACCCCGGGCTCCCGCGCAACGCGGGAGCCCCGGGGGTTGAATTCCAGTGTTCAATTTACCACGGCTTCAGCCACAGGTCGAGGTCGCAGTTGCCCTTGACGCCGGGAACCGTGCCCTCGCTGGTGTACTGCCAGATGTTGAAGTCATAGCGGTACGTCGGCTTGTCGCCGTAGAAGGCGAACCAGAAGGGATAGTCGGCCAGTTCGTCGCGGTTGACGTTTAAGATGGACCAGCGGGTGCTGGAGTAGAGCATCGCCTGGTAGCCGGCATCCTTGATGTGGTCGAGGAATGCCTTGGCGACCGCCGTGCGCTGTTCGCGGCTTGTGGTGTTGCCGCGGGCGCCTTCGCGCTCATAGTACTCGGTGTCGAAGACAATCGGCCAGTTGATGGGGAAGTCTTTCACGAAGTTCAGGACGTAATCAGCTTCGGCGATGGCCTCCGCCTCGGTGATAGCCTGGGAGTAGAAGTATACGCCCACATCCAGCCCGTTGGCTAAAGCGCCTTCGATGTTGGCCTTCGCGTACTCATCCGGCTCGAGGGTGCCCTCGCCGGGACCGCGGAAGCCCACGCGAATGATGGCAAATTCAATGCCCGAGTCCTTCACCTTCTTCCAGTCGATGGCGGCCTTGTGCTTGGAGACGTCGATACCCATGCGGGAGATGATTTTGCCATCGTCGTCCTTTACGTAGCGGAAGCCGTTCTCGTCCTGATAGTAGTGATCCTCGTCAAAGTTGTAGGTGTGCTTTGGAATCTTCTTGTATTCCGGAAGATACAGCCGCTCGCCGGTACCGTTGTTGAGCACAACGGGATTCTCGATGAAGTCGACTGCCGGCGTGTTCACGCCGTTAAAGTCCATATCGTCATAATTGAAGCTGACATAAGCGCCGAAGGTGGCGGAGTTCACGCGAAGAACGCCCTGGTTCGGCAACAGCATGGCCGTGATTGCGCCGTAGTACTCGCCCTCTTTCACATACAGAGGCGACGTAATCTTGATGCCGTCCGCCGTGACTTCCCAGGTGTACTGATTGCCGTATTTCAAGGCCGCGCTGCCGGACTCGGTCACAGCCGCAAGCACCTCCTCCGAAGCGGAAAATGCATACTGGCTTCCGTGCCCCGTCGTAAGCACAATGACGTTCGGCTCGGAAACGCCGGACTTCGCCGCAAGGGACGTGCTGCTCTGTCCCGTGAGCTCGCTTCCCAAGGTGATGGTGAACCACTTGCGAACCGCCTCAAAGCAATCCTGCTCTCTGCCCACGTTCATCAGTCCGGGCTCCAAAACCACAACGGACCGCGGAATGCCCTGCTGCTCCTGCACGAAGAGGACGTATTTGGTGCCGCCCATGATGACGGGCTCCGGCGTCAGCAGGCTCCAGTCATCCTCGAGGGTGTAGGGCACCTCGTAGTTGAGCATCTGGGTCGTCTCCATCCAGGCGCTGAACTGCCCTTCCTTGGCGTCCGCCGCCGACGGATAGGCGTTTCGGTACATCAGGACGTACTCCGGATTCTGCGCATCGCCGTAGGCAAATGCAACATACTCCGTGTCAAGCACCGTCCGAAGCGAAGCGGTATAGGACCCGCCCGCATTGTTATATTCACGAATCTTGGATTCGGTATCCTTGCAGATCCGGTACACTTCCTTGGGCGTCACCGCTCCCGTGGGCGTGACATCGTTCCCGGGCTTCTCGCGCTGCTCGAGCCATACCGTCACGCCGAGCGCAATCAGCACCAGAAACGAACAAAGCGCCATCACCATCCAAAGACGACGGTGAATGCGCAGCTTCCGGTTCTGCTGCGCCAGCTCATCCCTCTCCTCTTCGAGGGCGCTCAGCGGCAATTTGCCGGCGGAAGACACGCCGTAGGACTCATCGATGTCGTAGCCCCGCTCGTACGCTTCCTGCTCTCTTTTTTCCTTGTCAACCATATTTCAGGTCCCCCTTAAAGGCAATTCATAACAATACTCAGTATACCAATTTTCCGCACGAAAGACAACATCCGAGCGGCAAAGAATTTTCTTCTGTTGACAAATGCAACCCAAACATTTATAATGGCGCCAAGACAGATGCAACGAAGGGAAAGAGTACCGTTTGGACGAACCTACAGAAAGCAGCCGGTTGATGAGAGGCGCAGGGGACATGAGCGGGAATACATCCCGGAGCATCGCACCGAACAACCGTCGCCCACAGCACGCAGTTGCGGAAGCGACAGCCAGTAGGCTGCGACGGCTTGCCGCCGTTATCCGGCAGGAGTATTTTCGGAGACCGTCCCGCCGGGCAGCACCGCCCGGGTGGCCGCAATTCCGCGATACTCGCAAAGGTCACGGGTGTGAGCCCGCGGCGAAGAAAGGTGGTAACACGAGCGCGCCCTCGTCCTTTTCACAAGGATGAACGGCGCGATTTTCAGTTTCAGGAGGATACAACAATGAAGATCTACGAAGAACTTCAGGCCCGCGGCCTCATCGCGCAGGTCACGGACGAAGAGACGGTACGCAACCTCGTCAACGAGGGCAAGGCAACCTTCTACATCGGTTTCGACCCCACGGCCGACAGCCTGCATGTAGGCCACTTCATGGCACTGTGCTTAATGAAGCGCCTGCAGATGGCGGGCAACAAACCCATCGCACTCTTAGGCGGCGGCACCGGCATGATCGGCGACCCCTCGGGCAAGACGGACATGCGGAAGATGCTCACCAAGGAGCAGATTGCCCACAACATCGAATGCTTCAAAAAGCAGATGGCAAGATTTATCGACTTCTCGGACGGCAAGGCATTAATCGTCAACAACGCCGACTGGCTTTTGGACCTCAACTACGTGGAGCTTCTGCGCGAGGTAGGGCCGCATTTTTCGGTGAACCGCATGTTGACGGCCGAGTGCTACAAGCAGCGCATGGAAAGAGGTCTTACGTTCCTTGAATTTAACTACATGATCATGCAGAGCTACGACTTCTACAAGCTCTTCCAGGATTACGGCTGCAACCTGCAGTTCGGCGGCGACGACCAGTGGAGCAACATGCTCGGCGGCACGGAGCTCATCCGTCGTAAGCTTGGCAAGGACGCTTCCGCAATGACCATCACGCTTCTTCTCAACTCCGAGGGCAAGAAGATGGGCAAGACCGAGAAGGGCGCGGTTTGGTTGGATCCCGAGAAGACGTCGCCCTTCGAGTTCTACCAGTACTGGAGAAACGTGGCGGACGCCGATGTCCTCAAATGCATCCGCATGCTCACGTTCCTTCCTCTCGAGCAGATTGACACCATGTCCGACTGGGAGGGCAGCAAACTGAACGAGGCAAAGGAAATCCTTGCGTTCGAGCTCACGAAGCTTGTACACGGCGAGGAGGAAGCTGTGAAGGCGCAGGCTTCCGCACGGGCACTGTTCGGTGCGGGCAATGCCGAGGAGGCGCCGGAGGCACCCATTTCGGAGGATGCATTTACCGACGGTTCCATCGATCTGATCTCCATTCTCGTGGCTGCAGGTCTGGCTCCGACCCGTTCGGAGGCCCGCCGCAACATCGAGCAGGGCGGCGTTTTGGTGGACGGCGAGAAAGAGACCGACTTCCGCAAGACGTACACGAAGGACCAGATTGCCGCAGGCCTTGTGGTAAAGCGCGGCAAGAAGAACTTTAAGAAGGTCGTGCTTGGCTAACAACGGGGCGACCCGATAACAACACAATAACAAGGCAAAACACAACGACCGGGGCAGACTGCCCCGGTCTGCATGCCGCGACGGTTTTTCTTGCGGAGGGAAACGACTATGGAGCCGTGCATGGAAGAACAAAACCGAAATGATGTGGAAAACGAGCCCCGCAAGCTAAGCGGGTACTCGTTCCTCGAGTATATCTACATCTTTTTCTTCTTCGGCATCGCCGGCTGGATCTGGGAATGCAGTCTCTACCTGATTCGTGACCATGTCCTGGTGAATCGCGGCACCAAATACGGCCCCTGGGTTCCGATTTACGGCTACGGCGGCATCCTGGTGATTCTGTTTCTGAACCGCTTCCGCCACAGCAAGCTCCGCGTTTTTTTCTACGGCATCATCATATCCACCTGTTTTGAATATCTCACAAGCGTCCTGCTTCAGTACGGTTTAGGCGTGGTCTACTGGGATTACTCGGACGATTTTCTCAACCTTAACGGCCGCATTTCCCTGGTCAGCTCGCTGGCGTTCGGCGTCTTCAGCCTTTTAGGCATCTATCTCTTTGCGCCGGCCGCAACCGGGATCGCGCGGCGCCTTAAACCAAAGCCGCGGCGCATCGTCGCAATCGTCCTGTGCAGTCTCTACTGCCTGGATATACTTGCCTGTGCAATCTTCGGATTCAACTCCGCTTCGAAGCTCTAAAGCGGGGACAGTGCTCACGGAAAGGGGTTTCCGGGAAAAGGAGGGGTGACATGTCACATACGACCAATGCCGGTTCCGATCGCGCGTTCCGGCTTACCGTTCTATGCATCGTCTGGTTGTTCGCGGTGATTACGCTTGCGCGCGTCATCGTAAGAAAGGATTTTGCGCGGTTTGACGTGGCCATCGAACTGTTTGTCCTGACGCTCCTCCCGTTTTTGTTGGAGAAGCTGTTCTCCTGCCGCGTGAGCAAGGCGATGTTTCTCTACATCGAACTCTATCTGATTGGCTACCCGCTAGGGCATTGCTACAAGCTCTACTTCCACACCACCTGGTTTGACAAGATTCTGCACATAAGCGGCGGCGTTGCCTTTGCTCTTCTGGGCTTCTGGCTGTTCCGCCTGCTGTTGTTCGGCCGCGAGGGCGGTCCGCTAGATGCAAAAAAGCTACGCACCGGACTCTTCTGCGCCCTCTGCTTCTCGGTGGCGATTGCCGCCGTCTGGGAGCTCATCGAATTTGCCGGAGATGCGGCTCTCGGAACGGACGCCCAGACCGACACGGTGATTTACGAGATTCACTCCTTCCGCCTAAGCGACGAGCCCGGCGACATCACGTCGATCACGCAGATTGCGGACACCGCCGTGAGCGGCTTTGACGACGCAAATTTCAAGACGCTGACGCTGCCAACCGGCGGCTACTTAGACATCGGCCTGATTGACACCATGTTGGATATCGCCGTGGAGCTTGCCGGCGCCGTGGTGACCGTCATCATCCTGTGGCTTGACAAGGCGCGCCACCCCGGGTTCTACCCGCGGATGAATACAAATTAAAAAAGGACCGTTTCTTTCGAATATGGTCCTTTTACTGGTTTTACTCAAACCTCAACATTTCCACTGCATTAGCTCTGGCACCATAATAACTTGGAAGAAGACTAAACAAAATCCCGTACAAGTTTGCAACAATAACTGTAGTCAAAACTGTTTTCTTGGAAATAATTATGGGAAAGCCACTCAACAAGGCCTCTCGAACATAATCCCCAAGTAGCATGGCAATTCCGCTCCCTGCTAAAAGTGCTGGTATCATGGCTATGTATGAGGTTTGTATGCCTTCCAAAAGAAACTGAAGGATCAAATCCGTCCGGGTTGCACCCATTGCCTTTCTTATACTTATCTCCTCCATCCGTTCCTTCACTGCGAAGAACATTGTATTCATAGAACACACGCCGGATACAAGGATTAACAGTCCTAGTATCATCCACAAAAAAGCCGAAGCGGTTTCATTTCTTTGTGTAATTCTGACATTACTTCTTCTCTGGTGCTGAATTGAAACACCGGGCATCTACTTTCATAGACTTTTTTGCAAGCTTCCGCTTTTGCCTGAAGTTCTTTATATGCTTTCATACGCAAGCGAAAAGAATTGCGAAAAGAATCAGTCCCGACATCCATCTGCTTTTCATGTTTTTTCTCCCTCAATCGACGCAAAAATCGATAAATGTTTTCAATTTATTAAGTTCCGAATCCATCGGTGAAATAGGACTGAAGGTAATCGGCACTGTCGCCGTCCTCACTTGGTCTCTAACAACAAACTTAATAGCCAAGTCCGTTACCGAAAAGATGTAGCTCCCGTTTAGGTTTTCTTTTCCCGCAGAATACGTCATGTGGATTCTAAAATCATCTCCGGCATGCAAATCAATCCTTGAAGCTCCTGTAACGCTCTGTCCATTAACAAAGCATTCTACATTCGCTATCTCAAGCCCCGCTCCGACTTCAGCGCCAATATAAACACAGTCATGTAAAACTTCAAAAACATACTCAAAGGATTCTTCCTTTACCAAGACCCTGCTGGAAAAGTCATTTGGAACAAATGTCCCGCTTAGATAATCATTAAAAATATATAAGTCATCCGTACTTCCCCCCATTCTTATTGGGCTTTTGAAGTAAATCGTTTTAGGTTCTCCATCAACTTTTAATTCCATCTTGTCAATTATACAATTCACTCCCTCATTACATCTAAGATCAAAAAGCCAACATGAACAATATAGTCCTCGATATTTAAAATCCTCATATTCCTTCAGCGTGTTTTTGGTGATTACTACGGTAACCTGAGCGTTCTGCTCTGTTCCATTCCATGATTGAACATAAACGACATCGTTTACTTTTTCACGTGAGAGAATAACAAAGTCAAAGCCTGTCATACTGCCGCGATTATCTGCTCTTATCAAATCAGAATTATCATAATAGTTACCTTTGCTTTCCCCCGTTCCGTCATCGATTGTATTTCCGCATCCTCCCAAGATACAGGCAATTAACATAATTCCGATAATTATTTTGGTCATAAATGTTTTCATTATCTTCTTCCCACAGAATGGCCCCGCCCACCATTCTGCTTCCATCCTCCTTTACTGTGAATACACACCCGCCTCCGAGAAATTTCCTGTAGAGCTCCAAATAATCGCCCTAAAAGGCTCGCCTTCCACTACCAGTAAACGCACCGTCCCAAGGTGCGTTCCGAGAAAACCGTAGGCCCGAGTGATAATACATACATTATATGCATAGTATCCTCGTGGCGCAGCGGCAGGTACAGTACGCGTTATCGTAGTTGAGATTCCCCATGAGTAGGCAGATGTTACCGTAGTTGTCGCACTAACCTCACTGCTTGCACCAATCTCAGCTGCCTTTACGGACATTCCAAACTTGGCGCTCAACGAATCAGTGGTTTGTTTGGAAATTGAAAAACTAGTTGTTTGTGCTATCACTATCGGTTCAATCAAATCCCCCTTGTGATCAAATCCCGTTGTATAACACATATCTCCTGAAAAGAATTTTATTCTTGTGAAATTCTCCCGATAGACCGATATATTGTATTTTTTAACCATCTGGTGTAATCATATTCTTTTTGCCAATACCACAAGGCATCAGCACGATTGGCGTTCAAGAATATTCCTGACGTCATTGCTATAAGTAACAAAAAGGAAATCGTATGTTTCGTTTCTTACCCATTTAGTTTCTCCCATAACGTATTCATTTTAACTGTAAAAGGGCGGGGGTTCAGTTTGACTTTAGTTAGTTTATAAAATTATTTATTTATTGTCAAGTTTGCTTATATATGCAATTTCACATTAAGCAGCAGAATTTCGTTAAATCACTATATTATCGAAGTAAACCACACAAAAAAAGACTCCCGGCAGGAAGTCTTTTTTAATCATTTCATCGTTCGCCCGTCACTGCTTCTCAATCACGTTGGGAACGATGTCTTTCACATCCTCCTCCATGATGGTGCACAAATCTTCCTCGCTCGGGTTTTGAATGCCCACCACGCGAGTTGCATGATTTGTGATTGCCTTCTCGAGGAAGTTTCGTACCTCACGTGCATTCGCAAAATTCTCCGCCTGCGTCTTCAGGCAGTTGTCAAAATATGCGATTGCGGCGTTGCGCGCCTCAGGCGAAAGCTTGTAGTCCTTGCCGCTGCACATGCCTTCAAGAATCTTGATGAGCTGCTCCGGGGAGTAGTCGTCGAAGCGGATGTATTTGTTGAAGCGGGACTTAAGACCGGGGTTCGAGTCCAGGAATTCATCCATGGGCTCCTCGTAACCGGCAACAATCACGATCATGCGGTCGCGGTTGTCCTCCATGGCCTTCAGAAGCGTGTCCACCGCCTCCTGACCGAAGTCGTTCTCGCCCTTGCCGACGTTCAGGGTGTAAGCCTCGTCGATGAACAGCACGCCGTCCATGGCCTTATCGATGACTTCCTGGGTCTTGATGGCCGTCTGACCAACGTAACCGCACACCAGGCCGCCGCGGTCCACTTCAATGAGCTGGCCGCCCTTTAAGACGCCGAGGCCCTGGAAAATCTTTCCGAGCAGTCTTGCGACTGTAGTCTTGCCGGTACCGGGGTTGCCGTAGAACACCATGTGCTTGCTGATGTCCGCGGTCTTCATGCCCTTCGCCTCGCGCATCTTCTGCACGCGAATCAGATCCACGATGCCTGCGATGTCCTTCTTCACGCGGTCGAGGCCCACCAGCGAGTTCAGGCTCTCCATCAACTTGTCGACATTGGCCTGGTCACTCGGATCCACGACCTTCTTCTCCACAAGCAGGGGCTTCGCCTTGATCACCTTGAAATTGTTGGTATAGAAGACGCCGTATTCCTTCAGAAAATTCTCCAGCATGGTCACGTACTGTGTCATGCGGTTGGTTTCCTTCTCGTTCACCGAATCCTTCGTCGCGAGGATGTGCTCCGCGAAAATCTTGTAGGTGTCGGTGAGGATCTGGGCGTTCTGGTATTTGTTGGGATCGTTGCCGATCTTCTTGCCGGCGTCGGCGAGGATGAAATACTTCATGGCCTTCGGGCGCGTCGAACCGTAGGAACTGCCCTGCATCGCAAGGGAGCGGCGAATCGTGGTAACCTCGTCCGCGCGCATCTTGAGCTGCAGCGTATCCTTGATCAGATCCTGCTCCTCCTGGGTGATGACGCCGTCGGAATCCGCAAGGTAGAGCGCGAACTCCAGAAGTTCTCTGTGGAGAAGCACTTTAAGCGGCATGCTCAAAGCGAGCACGCCGCCGATGTTTAAGCGACTGATTGTCATGCAAATGGAATCGCAGATTGCCACCATCTCCTGCAATGTCTTTTCCATTCGTATTCCTCCGTTTTTGCCGGATTTAACCGCGGCGGGAGAATTGCCCCCGCCGCGAAATCACAATTCTTACTGTAAAACGCGAACCTTCAGAACGCCGTCAAGCGCCGAAAGCTTCGCAACGATAGCAGCCTCGTCAACCTTGCCGCAAACGTCCAGAACGCTGTAGGCAAAATCTCCTCTGCTCTTGTTGTACATATTCTCGATGTTGATGCCTGCAACCGCGGTGGTAAACTGCGAGAGCATGTTCGGAACATTTCTGTGAAGGATGCAGATACGGCTTGCAACGCGGCATACGCCTGCGTCAAGCATCGGGAAATTCACCGAGTTGATGATGTTGCCGTGCTCCACATACTCGCGAAGCTCGCGAACTGCCATCACTGCACAGTTGTCCTCGGACTCCTGGGTCGAAGCGCCGAGGTGCGGGATTGCGATAACACCCTTCATGCCGGCCGTCTTCGCGTTCGGGAAGTCAGTGATGTACTTCGCAACCTTGCCCGAAGCAAGTGCTGCTTCCATGGCATCGTCGTCCACCAGAAGGTCACGTGCGAAGTTGAGGATAATCACGCCGTCCTTCATCATGGCGATGGTGTCCGCATTGATCATCTTCTTCGTGTCGTCAAGAAGCGGTACATGAACCGTAATGTAATCGCACTGCTGGAAAATCTCCTCGCGACTGTTTACATGGATGACGTTTCTCGAAAGCTTCCATGCATTTTCCACGGAGATGTACGGGTCGCAGCCGTAAACGGTCATGCCGAGAGCAGCGGCTGCATTTGCCACCAAAACGCCGATGGCGCCGAGACCGATTACACCGAGCTTCTTGCCCTGAATCTCCTTGCCTGCGAACTGGCCCTTGCCTTTCTCGATGAGCTTTGCTACGTTCTCATCATCCTTGATGGTCTGCACCCAGTTGATGCCACCGAGGATGTCGCGGGACGTAAGCAGAAGGCCTGCCATTACAAGCTCCTTAACGCCGTTAGCGTTGGCGCCGGGGGTGTTGAAAACAACAACACCTTTCTCAGCGAGCTTGTCAAGCGGAATATTGTTGACACCGGCGCCGGCTCTTGCAACGGCAAGAAGCTTGTCGCCGAACTCCATCTCATGCATTGCGGCGCTGCGCACAAGCGCTACGTCAGCATCCGCAAAATTCTCGGTCTGCTCGTAAGCATCACCGAACTCATTCAAACCGATCTTCGCGATCGCATTTAAGCAATTATATTTCATTGTGGTTTCCTCCGTTAACAGGTCGCGGCGAACCCACGCGCGGTTCCCCTGCGCCGGCCGCCGGACAGGCTGGTCGACTCAGGCGTTCTCCGCCTCAAACTTCTTCATGAACTCAACAAGCTTCTCAACACCCTCGATCGGCATTGCGTTGTAGATGGACGCGCGCATACCGCCGACACTTCTGTGGCCCTTGAGGTTTACAAAGCCTGCCTCGGTAGCCTCCTTGATGAACTTCGCATCGAGATCGGCATCGCCGGTCACGAACGGAACGTTCATGAGGGAGCGGGAGTTCTTCTCAACCGTGCCCTTGAAGAGCTTGCTTTCGTCGAGGAAGTCGTAGAGGATCTTCGCCTTCTTCTCGTTGCGCTCCTTCATCGCTGCAAGACCGCCCTGCTTCTTGAGCCACTTGAACACCTTGCCGCAGATGTAGATGCCGTAGCAAGGAGGCGTGTTGTACAGGGAATCATTGTCCGCATGCGTCTTGTACATAAGCATCGTAGGCGTGCCCGGAAGCACATCCTCGGTGATGAGATCCTCACGGATGATGGCGATAACAACGCCGGCAGGTCCGATGTTCTTCTGAGCGCCGCCGTAGATTACAGCGTACTTGGAAACATCCATCGGCTCGCTCAAGAAGCACGAAGAAACGTCAGCAACGAGGTCCTTGCCCTTCGTGTTCGGAAGCGTCTTGAACTTCGTACCGTAGATGGTATTGTTCTCGCAGATATACACATAGTCCGCATTGTCGTCAATCGGAAGATCGGAGCAATCCGGAATGTAGGAAAATGTCTTGTCCTCGCTGGATGCAATGCACTTTGCATCCCCGAACTTCTGAGCCTCCTTGAAGGCTCTCTTTGCCCACTGACCGGTCACAATGTAATCCGCAACCTTGTTCTTCATCAGGTTCATCGGAATCATCGCGAACTGCAGATGAGCGCCGCCCTGCAGGAACAGTACCTTGTAGTTGTCCGGGATGTTCAAAAGATCCCGAAGATCCTGCTCAGCGTCCTTGATAATCTTGTCAAACACTTTGGAGCGATGGCTCATCTCCATAACGGACTGGCCGCTCCCCTGGTAGTCGAGCATCTCTGCTGCGGCTTCCTTCAATACTTCCTCCGGCAATACGGCCGGACCTGCAGAAAAGTTATACACTCTTCCCATGATTTGTACCTCCTAAAAGAATATATCGTGCCCGATTCCGGGCTGTTTTTGAAAGCGGCTTCTCCCCGGGAGAAGAAACTATCTTCCTCAGGGCCGCTTTGAAGTTCATTGTATACCCGCGCACGCGGGAAGTCAAGACATTCGCACACAAAATGCGCCCGGCAAAACACCGGGCGCGTTCCTTCGCCAAATCCTACCTCAACTCACAGACAATCACCATGGGCCCGTCCTTCGAAAGCGCCCGTGTAAGGGCCTTCCGCGCGTCGTCGCGGGTGGCGACGCGAACCGCCGGAACCCCCAGCGCCTCCGCGATTTTCACGTAGTCCGCGTGGTCCTCAAAGCTTGTCTGATAGTAGCGGTCGTTGTAATATACATGCTGCCAATGCCTTACCATCTCAAGGCCGTGGTTGTCGCACACGATTTCCACGATAGGAAGGCGGTATTTGGCGGCTACCGAGAGCTCGTTCATGTTCATGCGATAGCAGCCGTCGCCGGCCACGTTGATAATGCGAGTGTGTGGACATCCGAAGGCCGCACCGATGGCCGCGGGAAGACCGTACCCCATGGTGCCGAGGCCGCCCGACGTGAGGAGCTGCCTGGGGCTGTGCACGCGGTAGTTCTGGGCCACATCCATCTGATGTCTTCCGACCTCCGTGGTGATGATGCAGTTGCCGCCGGTCATGTCGTCGAGAAGAAGCGCCATCCACTGGGATGTGAGCGCCGTTGTGGACCGGTCGTTATAAATCGCGGCCCGCTCCGCCAAATCTTCCGCAAAACGCTTTTTGTTCGTCGCCATCCAGGTCACATGCTTCGCCTCGGGAATCTCCGGAAGAAGCGCCGTCAGCACTTCCTTCACATCCCCTACCGCGTAGGCCGAGGTAGCGATGTTTTTATCAATCTCCGCTGCATCGATATCAATCTGCAGGATGGACGCCTGGGCGCACCACCCCGGGTTATTTTCCGTCACGCGTTCGCTGAAGCGCACGCCCAGAGCGATGAGGCAGTCACACTCGGCGATGGCTGCATTTGCCGCCTTTGTGCCGTGGGTTCCGACCATGCCCAGATATCGCTCGCCCGTGCCGCTGTACACGCCCTTGCCCATCAGCGTCTCGCACACCGGCGAGTCGATTTTCTCCGCAAGCGCCGCAACCTCCTCATCCGCGCCCGAAATCACGCAGCCGCCGCCCACCAAAAGAAGCGGCCGCTTCGCCTTCTTAAGGATCGAGCGGAACGCCTTCGCCGTCGCGGTGCGCACAGCGCCCGCCGCAGTGCTTACGGCTGATCCGGCAGTCTTCGCCCCGGCGCTCCACACGGATGCGTCCTCGCGTTCGTCCGCCGAGAGCACACGCCCGTCGCGGTTTTTGTCCTCGCGCTTCGCAGCCTCATAGGCCGCTTCCATCTCCTCCGTCCACTCCGCGGTCGTCACATCCCGCGCGATGTCGATAAGCACCGGCCCCGGCCGTCCGCCTGCGGCGATTGCATACGCCGCGTCCATCACGCCGCGCAGCTCGCGGATGTCCTTCACGAGGAAATTATGCTTGGTAATCGGCAGTGTGATGCCGAAGATATCAATCTCCTGAAAACTGTCCTTACCGATGGAATCCACGGTCACGTTGCACGTGATTGCAATAATCGGAACGCTGTCCATCATCGCCGTCGCGATACCGGTCACGAGGTTCGTCGCCCCCGGGCCGCTTGTAGCCATGCACACACCGACCCTGCCCGTCGCGCGTGCGTAACCGTCCGCCGCGTGCGCCGCGCCCTGCTCATGCGCCGTCAACACATGCCGCACCGCCGTCTGCCGGTACAGCGCGTCATACAACGCCAGATTGGTCGCACCGGGGTACCCGAACACAATGTCCGTCCCGTGCTCCTGCAGGCACCGAATCACCAACTCACTGCCGTTCATGTGCATGTTCTCCTCTCCTGATCTTAACAAACAACCGAAAGTACTAAGTATCATATCACAGTTCCGCGGTTGCGGCAAGTGGGTAGCCGGAAGGTGCCTGCGGAAACCCCACTTGCCGCAACCGGGGAAAGGGCTTCGGGAAGCTTCGGGAAGCTTCGGGAAGCTAATTCCCGGCGGATTACCGCCCGGCGCGTGGAAATTCTTCTCTGGGCGGTAATTTTGCCGGGGTTCCTCCCGGGGAAGTGGCCGGAAGCTTCTTTTCTACCCCTTTTCGGGGCTGAAAGCATGTTTTTTACTCATTCGCGGCGCCGGAAGCATCATTTATACCTGTCTTTTTACCTGTCTTTAGACGGATTACCGCCCAGAGCGCCATTTTTGCGCTCTGGGCGGTACGCACTTTTTGGCTACCTCATTTTCATGAAGCTTCTTCTCTGACAACTTTTGGAATTCGTAGGAGAAAAGCTTCCGTGCAAAACAATTCAAGAATCTAACTGACAACTGACCGACAACATGCCTTTACCTGTCGAAGGGGGACAGGTACGATTACCGCCCAGCGGACATTTTTCTCTTTCTGGGCGGTACAAATCGAAAAATCAGTCTTCCAAAACCGGCCAAAACCAGAGAGACAGGTAAAACTACGGCCCGACGCACCAAAATCAGGCCGCTTGGTCAAAAACTACGGCCCGACGCACCGAAATCGGGCGCCGGGCCGTAAGGAAAAGCAAGTTGCTATCGCAAATCTTGGAAAAACCGGGTTCACACGCGGGTTTCCCGCGACCTATCGTAAGGAAAAGCAAGTTGCTACCGCAAACCTTAGAAACGCCGGATTACAAGCCACCGGCATGGTCACGTCCCAGTGCTATTCCCATCGCCGCCGTTATTTCCGGCCTCGCCTCCGCCGTTCCCGCCGGAATCACCGCCGCCAGCGCCGTTCTCACCCGCGGAATCCTCGTCCGCGAAGCGGTCGGACTTGCCGGTGGTCGACCAGTCGACCACCTTGATGTTGTCGCCCCAGAGCTTTGTGGCGAGTTCTTTCATATAGGCGTTACTGAATTTCTTTTGGCCGTCGCCGTAGTGCGGCGAGCCGTGCTCGGCGCCGAGCTCATCGGTATAGTCCTGCAACGCGTAAACGCGGAAGTTCTTGCGCTTGCCGTAAACTTTGGAATCGTAGTTCCAGTGGTTGACGAGGGGGATGATGGTGCCTTCGCGGATGGATTTGCCGTTCTCGTCCTTGTAGAATTCGAGGTAGGCCATGCCCTCGAGCTCGCACTCCGATTTCTTGAACATCGAAAGGAAGTTTCCAAGCGAATAGTAGACAACCATCCGGTGGCCGTCCTCGCCGGTCAGCCATTCCATGGGCTCGCAAATGTGCGGATGAGCACCCACAACGGCGTCTACCCCGAGTTTCAGGAACAGTTTCGTATACTCCTTTTGGTAGCTGTTGGCGGTCATCTTGTATTCGTCGCCCCAGTGGACGAACACGACGACGAAATCCGCCATCTGCTTCGCCTTCTCCACATCCTTCGTGACGCGGTCCTTCGAGAGCTTGTCGATGGAGTACGGCGCCTCCTTAAGCGCCGAGTCCAGATTCAGCCCGTAGGTGTAATTCAGGCAGGCGATGGAGATGTCGTATTTCTTAAGGACGCGAATCGTCTGTTGGTCCTCCTCGCTCTCGTGGATGCCGAGAACCGTCACGTCAGGATATTGCTTCCAGAATTCAATCGTGTTTTTCAGCGCCTTCCACCCGAAGTCGGAGGAATGGTTCGTCGCGGACGTGATCACGTTAAATCCCGCCTTCACAAGTTCATGTCCCACCTCGTCGGGGGTGTTGAACTGCGCGTAGCCATGGTACGAGCCCCAGCGCTGCTTTTCGCCGATATTCTTAATCTCCGAGCCCGATGCGGTGTAGCCGCCGTCGCCGCCGATGGGCGTCTCCTGGTTCACAACGGCAAAGTCCGCCATCTGGGCGTAGCGCTTGATATAGTCGTAATTGTGGCTGAAGTCAAAGGTCTTGTCCTCGCGGTTGTAACCGTCCTCCAGCATGTACCAGTCGTACAGGTTGTCGCCTACCGCCACCATGTTCACCACGTTGGGCGTCGGTGTGGGCGTCGGCGTCGGAGACGGCGAAGGTGTCGGGGACGGCGTGGATGTCGGCGTCGACGTGGGGGTCGGCGCTACCGTCGCGGGCTTCGTACCGCCACTGCCGCTGCTGCCGGAAAA
>CADAHQ010000016.1:83174-108554 GCA_902787715.1 uncultured Lachnospiraceae bacterium | reverse complement strand
CTCTCGGCTGTGATGCAGGAGATCGGCAACCGCACGATGTATCCTTTGTTCGCCATCGCTTTCGCGATTGCCTTTTATCTGGTTGCAACACTTGTTTTGGACCTGCTTCCCGCCACGGATGTTGCGGAAAATACAGCTGCCCGGATCGATTGTTAACCATTTTTCCATGAATTTGTGGTATAATGTCTCGTAATGTTCATATTACGTACAGCATTTACGGGGGTAAGACTATGAGTAAAAAGGGTTGTTTGGTAGTTGCAGTCCTGCTTTGTCTGTGCTTTTGTACAGCCTGTGGCGGAAAAACCGGGAACGAAGATGTTACGCCGACGGAAAAACTGCGGACCGAGTGGCACAGGCTCGTGAAGCCGGTGACGGACGAAGATTATCTGGGAGCTGTCAAAAAGAGCCGTGAGCTTCATGAGAGCCTGTTCCCCAAGGAGGAGATTGCGCCTCTCGGGAGCGGAAAATCAAAAGAGGAAGCGAACGGGGAGCTGTATGCATTCGGAGACAGCACGGCGAAAAGGCTGACCGAGATTGAACAGCATACGGATTTGCCGCTGACCGGTTGGACCGACGCGGAATTTATCCTGTCGCTTCTGGAGCCGGAACGGGTGTGGAAAGAACGGTATAACGGGATGTATGATGATGCCGTACTGGAGAAGATCAATACCCGGATTACAACGGTTGTGGAGGGAATGGCAGACCGCTCGTTTTATCCGGAGGTTGAGGGTCTGGTGTCCCTTCTTCAGGAACGCGGACTGCCGAGAAACGATGTTACGGAGTTTGAGTTCTACAACGAAAACGGGATTCTTTCCGTGGTGGTAAACCGGACCTGGTCCTGGTATGACTGGAAAGAGACAGATGAATATCCCGAGGAGGATTATGATTATATCAAATCCCAATGGCCTGCTGGAGATTATCGGTATACGTTTTCGGAACTGATCACCGGGGGACTGGACTGCAGTTATACGATTGTACAATATCAGATTTCCGAGCCTGTCGGATTGACCTTCGACCTTTCCACCGGGGAGGAGCTTCGCCTGTCGGACTTGTTCCCTGCAGGGGAAGACTATCTGTCCTATCTGAACACGCAGATTGTTGCGCAGATGGGACAGGGATACGATGAAGGCTCGCCTTTTTCCGGCCTGCGCGGGGATGAGACGTTTTATCTGACAATAGGCAGAGAAGATTCCGTCGAAATCTGCTTCCCGGGAATTCTTCGGGAGATCGGTGTTTCTGTCGAAGTCCCGATCCCTCGCTTTGAGGAAACAACCGAGCCGGAAACAACCGGGACGGAGTGAATGAGACGACAGAATAATAGTATTATTCGGGGGAAAGAATGAAACGAAGAGCATTGATTTTTGCAACTGCAGCGTTGGCCGTAATCCTGTGCGCCTGCGGAAAGAAGCCTGCGGACGGGACAGGAAGTCTGACACCGACCGCGCCCGCGGAGGCCGGCAGTGTGACGCCGGCGGAAGGGTCCGGGACGCCCGGTGTGACGATAGCGCCGGATACTCCCACCGCGACGCCCACATCTACGCCGTCACCGACGCCTACGGTTGCCTACGGTTCGCCATCGCAATTGCGGGCGAATCGGGAGTTGCATAATGTGGTCGAACCGAAGGTGACACCGGCACCCTCAGGAACAGCGCCGGCACTGACCGACCTTGATAAGGCGGACATCGCATACGGAATCCAGCGGACCAATCCCATCAACTGCTACCCGGTGAATATTGTCTCAGGGGCGAGGATGGATTGGAATACCAGCTGGTATCTGAAACCCAAAATCCGTCAGACGGTACGTGTGACCGGTCTTTCGGATGAAACTGTCCAGGACCGGATTGCCCAGCGGATTGACGAGGTTGTTTGGGCCATGGCCGATCCGAATTATGTTCCTGACGATGCGGGCAGTGTCGCTTTGTTCCGGGAGATGGGGGCTCCGGAAATCAACATTACCACGAATGTTTCCAACGTAGGCAACGGGTTCCTTTCTGTTTACATATGCGCAAATTATATGTGGATCGAGACAGTGACGTTTGCAACGACCGATGATATATACGAGTTCCGGCCGTTAGCGCAAAAGAATCCGTTGCTTGAGTGCTGGAAGGGGGAAAAACACCCGGCGAGCGGAAGTTCTCAGTGGGAGGTGGAATACACCTACTATGTAAGCGACGATACAACGCTTCTGTTCAATCTGGCCACCGGAGACGAGGTCTCCCTGTCGGATCTGTTCCCGGAGGGAATGGATTATCGCACGTACTTAAACAATGTGATTGCCGGGAATATCGCCTATGAGTATTGGTATAAGGATACCGATTGGGGTCGAAGAGGGACCGGCGGAAGTCCGTACGATGAATATAAAGAGTATGATGGGGCGAGCGTTTTCACCGGTATTACCGACAAAACCAAGTTCATGTACAGTGGAAACGAACAGACTTTGAGTATCGGGATTCCAGGAGCGTCCTATGACTGCGGTAACTGCCTGCTACCCGAAAAAGTCCCCAATCCGTGCAGCGGCCGAAATGTGTTCACGAGACCGCAGGGCTACAGCTTTACGCCCCTGGAAGAATTATATCTGAGCGGGGATTGGTACGCAACCGCGGAGAACAGAAGAACGATCGGAAACATAACCGTATCTTCCGACAGCGCGGCCCGTAATGTAACGGTTGAAATGGGCGGGGAAGGTTTCCCAAGGCTCGACATAATGGGCATCAACGGGGAAAGGACGGACGCGATTGCGAAGGATATTGTTTCGGACAGAAAGCTTCTTGCATTTGTCAAAGACTGGCTGAACCGGGAATGGCCGGCGCTGGTGGAGAAAGGATTTGCCGCGGGAATCGGGGAGAACTTTGTTCTCGCAAACATTGCTCTCATGAGAATAGAGACCTACCCCAACGGATATGCCTGCGTCACCATGACCGTGTCTGAGAAAACAAATCAGGAGGAACGCGCTGCCGAAAAGTACGTTACCGCGTGGATGAAAGACGGCAAACTCATCTCCTCCGAGGAGCTGTTCGATGTGTCTTTGGAGGAGCTTTTGGAAGAATTGCTGCTCGGCCTGCGGAAGAATGGGACCGAAGAAGTCCTTACGCAGGAGGAGGCATCGACTGCAGCAAAAACTTTGATGCAGTATATCAACTGGGCCAATCCTCCCGAGATCGACGCCGATAACCGTTGGAAATGGGATTTGTTTGATTTCCGCTGGGGGTCGGGAACCTACTCCTCCTGGGGGATGTTCCCGGAGGAGCTGAAGGAAGAGCTTCCGCAAGCGCTCCTGAACAACATCTTCCAAGATCCCGGAGTACATGTGGATTATACTACGGTCGATCCGTATTGCTACGAGAAGCACATGCGTATGTATGAAGGGTATCCTTTCGAGTAAAGGATCACATATAATTTTTTAACCGAAAAGGGGGATATGTTTTATGAAATTCAGAAAGCTGGTTTTGTTTGTCGTGCTGGGGGCATTTGCCTGCATGCTGTGTGCCTGCGGCAAGGGGAACGAAACGAAGGTGACGCCGACGCCCACCACGGAGGCGAAGCCGACGATTCCCGTGACGGATCCGGTGGCAACACCTACGGATGAGCCGGCTGCAACACCTACGGATGAGCCGGCTGCAACGCCTACCGGCGAGCCGGTGGCTACGCCGACGGCAGCGGTTTCGGGAGTAAAGCTCCCAAATGGCAAGTCGGTAACGATTGACAACCTTCCCCGTGTGGACGGCGCCCTTGCGCTGGAGCCTTTTTATGACGCGATTTTTGCAGAGCTTTTGGGGCTGCCCGTGGAGGACGCGAAGCTGTTCCTTCCGTGCAACAACACGCCCGGCGCCTACAAGAATCTTACCGAAGGCAAATGCGACATGATCTTCTGCGCGCTCCCTTCCGATGAGCAGGTGGAGACGGCGAAGAAGGCCGGCGTGGAATTTGAGTACCACACGGTATTGAGCGGTGGATTTGTCTTCTTTGTGAGCCGCGAGAATCCGGTGAACAGCGTTACGCAGCAGCAGCTCAAGGACATCGTGAGCGGCAAGATCAAGAACTGGAAGGAAGTCGGCGGCGATGACGAGCCGATCGTTCTCTTCCAAAGAAACGAGGGTTCGGGAAGCCAGACCGGTCTGTATCGCTACGTGCTTCCGAAGGACCAGGTTATGGAGCCGATTCTGGAGCACAGAGTGGATGATATGGCGGGCGCCATCGACCGCGTTGTGGATTATGACAACGGCAAGGGTGCCATGTCCTTCTCGTACTACTACTATGTCGCCAACATGCACGGCAGCGACCAGATTAAGCTTCTGGGCATCGACGGCGTGATCCCTTCCGACGAGACCATCTCGAAGGGACAGTATCCGTTCCTCAACTTCTCGCAGATTGTGACGAGAAAAGACCTGCCGCAGGACAGCATCGTCCGCGATATCATCGCCTGGGTGCAGGGCGAGAACGGTGCGCGCATCGCCCGCGAGAACGGGTATGTGCCGAACGAGGTGAAATAAACAACGGAACAAACAGAAGGTAAATGATATTGACACGCCGCGCCTGCTGTGGTATACTTTCGGCATAGGCCGTTTTGCGGCATCGCCGGATTTCGAATTCCGGCTTTGAAAGTGATATAACGAGGAGGAGCAGGCAGATGTGGACACCCGGAGAGGATTCGAACAACAAGCCCGCAGAAGTGTACGATGATTTAAGCGACCTTGAGGTCATCGAGGTGGATTTCAACAAGCCGATTTCCACAAAGCCCGGTCAGAAGAGGTTTGTGTACGTGGAGGAGAGCGGCTTTTGGAACGAAAGCGCGACAGAGTGGAAAAACGCCTACGCCACGTGGATTATCGTCGGCGTGTTGGTCCTTGCGTTTATCTTTCAGGGGATCTTCGGGGAAGAGGCCGTGATTAATGCCGGCTCTGTGAACTGGCCGACAGTGTTTGGGAAGTTTCAGATTTGGCGACTTTTCACCTGCATTCTTCTGCACTCCAACTGGGAGCACCTGATGGGCAATCTGGTTGTTCTGATTGTCTGCGGCGTGTTGTTGGAGAAGCGGGTGGCGAGAAAGCGCGTGTTTGTCACGTTTTTTGCAGGCGGCTTGTTTGCCTCGCTGTGCTCCGCAGTGTTTAACCACGTTCTGCCGATGCAGGTGACGTTCCGGACGTTTTTCGGTGATTTTACGCAAGAGTATAAGGACATTCCCTCTATCGGGGCCTCGGGCGCCATTGCGGCGCTCTTAAGCGCAACGCTTCTGTATCTTCTGCTTTTCTCCAAACCGCTGGACGGCTACATGGAGGGCAGATACCAGCGGGGAACCCTGGGAGGTTTGTTCCTCTTCTACATTCTCTTCAATGCCACCGGCGGTATCTTTACGAAGAAGGCATTTGTCGACACGGCAGCGCATCTGGGCGGATTCCTTGCGGGAATTGTGGTGATGTTGATCTACTGGATGCTGGATCTCCAAAAACATAAGTGGGACGATTAGTTCGCGAATCTCAAAGTATGAAAAACCCTCTTTTCCGGTTGCTCGGGAAAGAGGGTTTGTTTTCGTTTAATCTTCATTATCACATCTGGATGCAGACTTCCCAGCCGTCGTCCTTTTTGCGGCTTAGGACAAATTCTGCGTAGTTGTTGAGAAGCGCTAAGTTCAGCTCGTCCAGATATGGCTCCTCCAAAGGGTCGGAGTCGATTCCGCGGAAGCTGATTATCATCGTGTGGCGATTGCTGGTCTCGCTGCACAGCAGTCGAAGCGAAGCGCCTGCTGCGGGCGCCTCGGGATGCTTCAATACCGGGTACAGCAGTTCATCGCACAGCACGGGAATCAGTTTCTCCTGCTTGGATGCATATTCGTAGCGGCGAAGGAAGGCCCGGAGGTCGCTTGCAAGGGCGTAGAGGTCGAGCGCCTCGGGCGAGAGGTCCCGCTCGAACATGCGGGAGCGGTACAAAAAGCGCTGTGTCTGCAGTTTCGTCGGATGGTCGAAGAGCTGCTCGGGGGTTCCCTCCTCGCAGATGCCCTTGTCCGCGAGAAATACGACGCGGGAGGCAATCCTTCTTGCAAACTGCAGATCGTGTGTAACAATCACGCCGGTGATGCCGTCCTCCGAAAGGGAGCGGATGACCGACTCCACCTCGTCCACCATCGTGGGGTCGAGCGCGCTGGTGGGCTCGTCGAAGAGGATGATCTCGGGGTGCATCGCGAGCGTTCTTGCGATTGCGACACGCTGCTTCTGCCCGCCGGAGAGGTCCGCGGGATTGGCGTTCTCGCGGCCGGCCATGCCGACGCGGGCGAGCAATTGTTTGGCTTCTGCGACTGCGTCCTCACGGTTTCGACCCGCCACTTTCATGGGCGCGAGGATGATGTTCTCGAGCACACTCAGATGGGAGAAAAGGTTAAAATGCTGGTACACCATGCCCATTTTCCGACGGACCGCGTTGATGTCGGTACCGGGGGAGAGAATGTTGACACCGTCGATCACAATCTCGCCGGAGTCGGGCTCCACGAGGCGGTTGATGCAGCGAAGGAGCGTGCTCTTGCCGCCGCCGCTGCCGCCGATGATGACCACGGTCTCGCCATCCCGGATGTCGAGATTTATGTTTTCCCAGACGGTGTTTTCACCGAATCGTTTTGTGAGGTTTCGGATGCTGATCATGCGGCTTCACCTCCCTTGCAACCGGGCGCGGCGATGCGTCGGATGAGGCGTTTGACGGCAAAGCCGATGACGAAGTACACGATGGCGATCGTGAAGAGGCCGACAAATGCATCCATGGTCCGGCTGGAGACAATCTCCGAGGCGCGCGTGAGGTCGACGACAGCCAGGTAGCCGACGATGGAGGTTTCCTCGAGAGTATCCACGAACTGGCTTTGGTAGAGCGGGAGCGCGGCCTGCACGGTCTGCGGCAGGACCACATGGCGAAACGCCTGCCACCGCGTCATGCCGAGGGTTCTCGCGGCCTCCGCCTCGCCCGCGGCTATGGTGTCAAGCGCGGAGTCAAAGATCTCCGCAAGGTAGGTCGCAGCCTTCAGCGTAAGCCCCAGAATGACGATGCAAAGCACCGGAAGTGAGCTTCTTCCGAAGACGACATACACCAGGATCATCAGAAGAACCATGGTGGGGAGTTCCATGAAAAACGTCCGGATTACACCCGCAACCTTGCGGACCGCGGGGCGCTTTGAACGGAGCGCGGCACACAGCGCGATGCCAAGGGCCGTGCCCAAAAGGAAGCTTGCGAACGTCAGCAAAAGGGTGGTCCCGAGACCGCTTAGGAAGAAGCGGTAGTGATCATCCTTTACGAAGGTCAGGTAGAGTTTGTGAAGAAAAGCCTTCATGACGGTCCTCCGTGTCAGTGTTCAATCAGTTCGATGTCGTCCTGCGTCTTTTCGATGAAGTAGAGCGGAACCTCGTAGAGGGAGTCGCTTTTGCACAGGTAGGAGCTCAGGGAATCGGCGTCCCGCAGGTCGCTTAAAAAGCCTGCGGCGATATCGTAGTTGCCGGCCTGAAGCCCGTAGATCATATCGTCGTAGCCGGAGATGACGAACGAAAGCCGGTAGTTCTTCTCGTTCGCAAAGAGCTTGAGCGCCTCCAAATCGTACCCGGAGGGCGTGTGCCCGTCAGCCTCGGCGAAGGAGCGGGGAAACCCTGCGGCATCGACGGCGACGCGCAGAACTCTTCCGGTCCCCGTGAGCTCGATGTCCGGCCCGTTGTAGTGCTCACCGTCGAAGGCGCCGAGGCGGGCCTCAAAGTCGCGAAACGCCTCAGACTGCCGGTACCTCGACAAAAACTCGTTAAATTCATCCCTTAACTCCGACACCTCGCTTCGGAAATAAACAGTATACCCCGATGTCGCAAACGCGGGCTCCACCGCGCGAAGCCCCTTGTGGGAGGACGCGGTGAATCTCCAGAGAAGCGCGTCGAGAGCCATGACGTCCACCTTGTCGTATTGGAGCGCGAGCAAAATGTTGGCGAGCTCGTCGTACCGGACGAGCGACAGGTCCTTCCGGCCCGTCAGGGCATAGTCCGTGTCACAGGCGATGCCCACGCCGACGCGGCGGCCGTCAAGATCCGAGACATCCGTGATGGGGTCGGTCCTGCGGGCTGCGCTGCAGCCGACAAAGATTGCCGCGAGCAGAAAAACAAGCGCCGCCAGAAGGCATTTGATTGTGCGTCTATGTTTTCTCATGCACATCTCACTTCGTAAAATTCTTCCGTATCGTTAAAACATTCTCATCGTTATCTCTTTGATAGGTCACATCGTCCATGCTCTTCTTGACCATGAAGATCCCTAAGCCCCCGATCTCGCGCTTCTCCGCGGGGAGACTCACGTCCGGGTCGGGTTTTTCCAGAGGGTTGAATGCGACACCGCGGTCGCGGAATTCAATCACAGCCGCAGAGTCTTCGCTGCGGACGCGGATTGTGACGTCGCCGGGCTCACTGCCATAAGCGTAGTTTGCGATGTTTGCAAAGATTTCCTCCACGGCGATGTCAAGCTGCGCCGCCGCAGTTTCCGGACATCCGAGACCTTCCAGAGCCCGGTTCACGAACCCGGTCACGGTGGGAAGCTCGTCAGTCTTCGCCGCTACGGCGAGGGTATTGTTTCCGGCGTAATACAGGCAGAGCATGGTGATGTCGTCCGCCTGGGGCGTGTCGCCCGCAAAGGCACCCACGGCCTCCTTTACGGTGCCGCAGACAGCGCGGACAGCGGCCTCGCCGGAGCCGAAGCGCTTTGACAGGGCCTCGCGGAGGCGGTTGTTACCGAAGAGCTCTTCGGATGCATTTGCCGCCTCGGTCACACCGTCGGTGTAGAGGAAGAGAAGGTCGCCGGGCATCAGCTGCAGGGTCTGCTCGCGGTACGGAACGCCGTCCATGGCAGCGAGGGTGAGATCGGCCTTCTGGGTGATGAATTCCGCGCGGCCGTCCCGGATGAGAACCGGCGGATTGTGACCCGCGTTGACAAAACGCACGAGGCCTGTGTCGGTCTCAAGATAACCCATCCAGGCGGTGATAAACATCTCGGCGTCGTTGCCCTCGCAGAGCTTGTTGTTGGCGTTGAAGGCGGCAACCGCAGGGGCGTCGCCGCGCTCGGCGTAATCCCGAAGCACCGTCTTTCCGGTCATCATGAACATGGCCGCCGGAATTCCCTTGCCGGACACATCCGCCACGAGAAGCGCAAGCTTATTGTCCTCGAGAAAATAGAAATCGTAGAAATCGCCGCCGACCTCCTTCGCGGTGTCCATGGTCGCGAAGAGATTCAGGTCCTTGCGGTCCGGATAGGGCGGGAACACCGATGGCAGGGCCGACTGCTGGATATTTTTCGCAAAGGCGAGCTCCCGGTCGATGCGGGCCGCTGCCGCCGCGATGTATTGCTTCAGGGTGCTGACGGTTTCGTTGATATCGTCCGAGAGGGACGCGAACTCCGTGTTGGAGCGCACGTTGACCTGCTCGTCCAAATCGCCGTCGGTGATTTTCGAAAGCGAGTTGTTGACGCTTCTTATGTTGTTGACCACAAGCTTGCGGACCAGAAGGAAAATGACCGCAAACAGGGAGAGAAACACGAGCACCTCAAGGGCCGCCGTGAGCCGGACGGAGGTGTCGCGCTGAAGAAGAATCTCATTTTCCGGGAGAACCGCCACGATGTAATAGCCCTCGGAAAATGTGTACATGCAGGAGCAGGTCTCGCCGTAGACCTCGGCGGTGAAGACCGTGTTCTCGGGCATCGTCGGGCGGTCGATCCAGATGCCGGTGACGTCCAGGTTCTTCCCCTCGTTGCGATTGCGGTCGCTGACGATGTTCCAGTTCACATCCGCGATGATGATGCAGCCGTTCTCGCCCACATGGCGGTTTCTGGTGACACCCACAATCTGGTGGTCGATGTCCCGCTGGAATCGCTCTGCGTCGTACGCAACCTCGACAAATCCGCCCTTCGTAAGACATACGCCGGCGTATTTGCGGAGAAGCGTCGCGTCGTAGGAGGTGGGCTGATAACTCTGAACATGCCACTGCTCGGTCCCGTCGAGAAGCCCGAGGAACTCGGCGGACTGCTTTCCGGAGCGCATGTCGTAATTTAAGAAGTCTGCGTGGGTTGTGACCGTGATGATTCCCTCGGCATTGATAAGGTTGATTTCCGAGACATCGTGCCGCTCCATGAGGGCGGCAAGTCCGGCCTCATCGGTGGCGGCTCCGCCGTCAATCTCCCCGGCGATGTCGCGGGTCAGTGCCAAAAGGTTTGCGTCCGAGGCGTCGATGACGTCCTGCCGGACATCCGCAATGTTTAGGCGCAGCAGATTGTACGCGCTCTTTTTTGAAAGGCGCGTCTGAAGGGTCCACGAAAAGACCATGGACACGGCAAATGCCACAGCCACGATCAGGAACAGCCATTTTAAAAAAGTGCCGGATATGGTTTTCTTCGTCTGCATGGTCGGCTCCTTGCGGAATGGATGCTTCGCCGCACAATCGGGCGAGGCGGTTTACTCGATGGTCAGAAAACTTGAGAAGCCCGTGATCTCAAAAATCTCCATGATCTCGGGACGGACGTTTCGAAGCACCATCGTGCCCTTCTTGCTCATCACTTTCTGGGCGGACAAAATCACGCGGAGTCCTGCGGAGGAGATGTACGTAAGGTTTGCCAGGTCGAGGATCAGGTCCGTTACGGTGTTCATGTCCGCGCGCAGCTCGCTTTCAAACTGGGGGGAGGTGATGGTGTCGAGGCGCCCTTCCGGCGCGATGGTCAGGGTGCTGCCCTGCAGGTTTTTTTGAATCGTCATGGTGTGCTCCTTTTCGTGCGGGATTGCGAAGCAGATTTTTCAAAAAAGGCTGTCGCCACAGCGAATTCGTCAAACGCAGATGGGACAGCCCTTGTTGTATCGTAGTCGGTTGTTACGGAGTCAGTCTCGACGGTCCGCGGAAGAGGAACATCGCTTCCTTAATCGGGAGCCCGAGAAGAAGCATCGTGAGGCGGTCAACGCCGATGCCGAAGCCGCCGTGGGGCGGGCAGCCGTATTTGAAGAATTCGAGGTAGAATTTGACGTCGTTGGCGAGCCCCTTCTCCTCGGCCTGCTTCTTCAGCACTTCGTAGCGATGCTCGCGCTGTGCGCCCGTGGTGATCTCCACGCCGCGCCAGATGAGGTCGTAGCCCTGCGGAACACCGTTCTCGTCGCGCATGTGGTAGAAGGCACGCTTCTCGGCGCTGTAGTCGGTGATGAACAAAAACTCGTGGTTGTAGTGCTTCTTGACCCAGTCGTAGCTGAGGTGCTCGGCCTCGGTGGTGAGGTCGCCCTTCTCCTCGTCCGGAACGGTGTAACCGTATTCCTTCTCGAGGGCGTCATAGAGGTCGGCGAGCTTCACGCGCGGGAACGGGGTCGTCGGAACGATGATCTCCGCGTCAAATTCTTCCGTGGAGAAGGTCTCCTTAATCTTGTCGCCGTACTGTTCCTTCACCTTGCGAAGGGCGCTTGTGAGGAGCTCCTCCTCAAACTTCATAACATCCTCGAAGGAGTTGATGTAGCTGAACTCGATATCGAAGCAGGTGAACTCGGTGGCATGCTTGCTCGTGAACGACTTCTCGGCGCGGAATACGGGGCCGACTTCGAAGTAGCGCTCAAAGCCGCTGGCCATGGCCATCTGCTTGTAGAACTGCGGGCTCTGCGCAAGGTACGCATTCGGCAGGTTGTAGCTCGGGAAATAGTCCAGACGGAACACGTCCGCGCCCGACTCGGAGGCTGCGCCGATGAGCTTCGGCGTGTGAACCTCGATGAAATCGCGGTCCAGGGCGAAGTCGCGAAGAGCGCGCACGAGAGCGGTCTGTGCCTTGAACATGAGCTGGTTGGCATCCGTGCGGAGGTCAATCCAGCGGTAGTCGATGCGCTGGTCGATGGAGGAACGCTCCACCGCAGCCTTCTTCTTCGTCGCCGGGATGTAATCGCGGGCAATGGGAAGCGGCGCTGCAACGGAATCGATTGTGATCGCGGTCGGGATGATCTCGATGCCGTTTAACTTGACAAATTCGCTCAGCTTGACAACGCCCGTCACGGACACGACGGTGTCCTGGGTAATCTGTGCAAGAGTCTCCGCCCACTCGGGGTGAAGCTCCTTCTCAATCGTAATCTGTACCTTGCCGGTGATGTCCTTCAGAACAAGGAAGGCCATGGATTTGCCGTCGCGGAAATTCTCGGTGAAGCCGCGCACAAGCACTTCCTGCTCGGCCTTGGCGGCAACGTCGCGGATGTATGTTCTCTCCATAATCAGTACTCCTTTTATCTGCGAAGCGTGAGCCGCCCCGCAATCTGCCCTACATTGTATACCAACGCCGCGGTTTCGTCAATGATTGCAATTGCAAAGAGGGGCAATTTTCGCTATAATTGAGCAGGGGGAAGGAGAGACTATGCATCGTTTGCAAAGTGACATTGCAAAGGGTTCCGCGGCACGGGTGTCGGTACGGTTTGCACCGGTGCCTCATTTGACGTGCGCCAAAGCGTCCGCAGCGGGGATTCGTTCGTTGTTCGTGAAGGCGATTGCGACGGTTCTTTGCGTGTTCCTTGCGCTTCTCTTTCTTACGGCCGATGCATCCGCCGAGCCGGACAGCGCCTACTGCTTCGACGGCGAGGGCACGTACTACCTCATGGGAAACCGGAACGGCGTGAGCCTTGCCTGCCGCGAGGGGTCGGACACGGTCACGGCGGTGACGGGGCGCCTCTCGGAGGTGACGGTTTGCACGCGGTTTACGTTCCGCGAGTACGCGCCGGGTTTGTATGTCATTCTTCCGGATTTCGGTTCGGAGCGGTATCTGTGCAGCTATGATTACGGAAACCGTCTGCGGCTGCAGGCGGTGGGTGCCGCGGTGCCTTCGGAGGCGCTGTGGACCGTGGTCCCCGCGGGGAACGGCGTGTCCGTGATCAACGTGCGGACAGGGTACTTCCTGTGCACCTTCGGCTTCGACGTGAAGCTTAAGGACGCCACGGAGGTTTCGGACGAGGACGGGCGGAAGTCCGCTCTTTGGGTGCCCGTAAAGACGGTAGCCTATGGTACTACGGAGAGTGCGCCGGTGCGGGAGCTTCGCGTTGCGGAGCGCTCGGTGGAGCGGTCGGTGACAAAATCGGCGAAGGTGGCATTTGCCGAGTTGTTTGAGTTTAGGTGGGGGCCGCTTTCGAGGGCGGAGGATTTTGCGGTGACGGTGGACCATCCGGAAGTGCTTCGCGTCGCTTCGGACGGAACGATTTCCGTGCGGGGGGCGGGAGACGGGACCGTGACGCTTAGGCATCGCTACTCGGGGCAGGTGCTGACGGCGCATCTGCAGGTTTGCAACGACGGCATCGTGATTGTTCCGGGCTTCATGGGGTCGGAACTGGTGAATAAGAAGGGCGAAAAGATCTGGAGCGAGTCGCTTCTTGCGGAGCTTTCGAACGGCATCTCGCTCTCGGCACTGTCGCGGTTTACCTCCCTTTCCTCGCCGGCACGGGGGGACGGCGTCAGCGCGGTGAACAACTATTTCGGCGCGCTGGACATGTACAAGGGACTCTACCGGACCCTGGTGACGACGTTTGGCAAGGACGTGGCGGTGGAGTTCTTCGCCTACGACTGGCGGCGCTCCTCCGCGGAAAACGGAGCGGCGTTGGCGGCATTTGTCGAGAAGAAAGGGTACGACCGGGTGGTTCTCATCGGCCACAGCTTCGGCGGGCTTGTGTGCGCACAGGCGCTTGCCCAGAGCAGCTGGCTTACGGACCGCACGGCCCTCGCATGCATGATCTCCGTTCCGGTGAACGGCGCCGCGGGAATCGCGGAGGCCTGGGCCAACGACCGCTTCGGCGACGCCCTTGGGCTCGGCGCATTCAGCTCCACGGAAAATGCAGTCATCCGCAAGATTATCGGCACCTTCCCCAGCATCTATGAGATGCTTCCTTCGGCGTATGCCATTGAGACACTGCATGTGGTTGACGGGTGTGACTCCTACGAAGAATTCCTGTCGGCCTGCAAGGACCAGTGCGGTTCCTTTGACATCTCCTTAGCGCGGTCGGCCGTCAAGGTGATGGAAAGCATCCGGAAGGACGGCGTGTGTGTTCTCGATACGGTGCCTGTGGCGTGGTTCGGCGGCTCCGGAAAGTCGACGGTGCAGACGTCGCGGTACTCCGGCGGAAAGCTTTCCTTCTCCGCCTCCTCGGAGGGTGATGGAATCGTCTCCCTCGCGGAGTGCGTGGCGGGGACGAAGGCCGACAAAAAAGATGCCTTCGCAGTCAATGCGGGGCACCTTTGGATTGCCGATGATCCCGGGATCACCGTGGAAATTGTCACAAAGATTAAGGAGCTGTTCGGTACGTCTCCCAATTCTCGTACGGGAACATGTGTCGGAGTTTCTCAATCGTGTTGTGCTGGCTTTCATAGATATCGATGAAGGTGAGCTTCTTTGCAAGCGCCGCGTCATCGATGTGCGGAAGGTCGGCGGGAATCTCGCCGTTTTTATGGTATCGGCCGAAAAAATACAAAGTGGCGTCGATGCCGGTTTCGTCGTAGGCGGCCACCGTGAGGCGGTGGGTTGCGATGTGGTGCTGATGTCCGTACTCGCCCTCCGCGTTGTGGGTGACAACCCTGCTCCAGCGCTTGTAGGTTAAGATGGTGCGAAGGTCGGCGGTGAGGGAATCCTCCCAGAACGCCCAGTCGCTGCGGCTGCCCGCAATCTTGTCGGGGTAGGAGAGAATCAGGCCTTTGTTTCCGAGGGCATCCGTCATCTTTTTAAACTCCGGCGCCCGGGTTTTGTTGTTGCCGTTTGTGAGAACCACGACGAACCAGCGGCCCTCCAGAAGGTGCGCGCCGCCCCAGATGTATTCGTCGTCCGGGTGCGCCACGATCATCAGGCTGTCGCAGTCCGCAAGGCCGATTTCGTCGAGCTGCTCGGCGGTGACCGGCGCCATATTTATGTACGGCATCACTTTAATGTACACAAAAGCGAAAAATGCAGCCGCAATTCCCAAAAGTACCCACAGCGCAATCTTGACAGCGCGCGGAAATGTGCGTATTGTTTTGTTCATAACGATTCCCCCTCGCACGCGGGTAACGCCCGCGGCATTTGTTTGTTTCATCACAAGGGAAAGTATATCACGGAATCCGGGATTTGTCTTTACGAAAAATGCACCGGAGATCCGAAAAGAAGTTTTAAATTCGGGTGGAGAAATTCATGGAAACTACGTCAAAAAAGAGAGACCGCTACGACGCGCTGATGCTTCTTGGCATCTCCGTTGCGCTGTTGGCGGTGGTTGTCTGCACTCTCGCCATGGGATACCGCTACGGGTCCGTTATCGACTGGCAGAGCCAGCACAGCGTGCTGCCGGATGTGTTCCGGAAGCATTTTTACGAGACCGGAAATCTGATTCCGGAGTTCCTGCCGGAGGTGGGCGCCGGCCAGAACGCGTACAACTTTTCTTACTACGGGATGCTCAATCCGCTGATCTTCCCGAGCTACCTCATGCCCTTTGTCTCGATGGTGACCTACATTGAGGTTCTGTCTGTCCTGATTCTGCTCTCCTCGGCCTGGCTTTTCTACGGGTGGCTTCGCCACATGCAGGCCCATGCCGATGTGCTCGGAACCGTTGTAAGCGATCGGGCAATCCGGCTTGCGACATGCCTCTTTGCCTTTGCGTCGCCTTTTCTGTACCATTCCCACAAGCAGTTCGTCTTCATCTCTTATATTCCGTTTCTGCTGCTTGCTCTGATCGGCGTGGACCGGTGGTTTCTGAAGCGCCGCGGGCTTCTGCTCGCCTCGATGGTGACGGCACTGTTTCTCACAAGCTACCTTCATGCGGTTGCAGCGGTGGTTGCGGTTTCCGTCTACGCCGTCTACCGCTGGTGGACCATGCGGGAGCGGTGCACGGCGGTCAACGGCGGGACTGCGTCGGCAGGGGCTTCGGAGAGTACCGACAAAATCCCGGGAACCGGCGTGCCGGGCTTCTTCGCTGCGGCGATCCGGTATGTCGGGTTGGTTACGGCAGGCGCGGCAGCGGCCGGCGTTTTGCTGATTCCCACGGGAATCGCGGTGCTCGCGGGAAGAACCCAGGGAAATGTCCCGAAGGAGAGCCTGCTTTCGCTTCTCATCCCGAAGTTTCCCATCCACGAAGTTTTTTACAGCGGCTACGGACTGGGGATGACGGCCATCGTGCTGTTCGCGGCGCTGGCGATTGTGTTCTGGCCCCGCTCCCGGGCGGAGCGCTTCCTCTCGGCAGCGTTTCTTCTTGTGTGCTTTTGGCCGGTTACGAGGTATCTTCTGAACGGGTTTCTGTATTCCAGAGGAAAGGCGTTGATTCCGTTTACGGCGATTGCGGCGTTTTTGGTCGCGCTTTGGTTTGACCGGGCATTTGCCGGGGATGCGACGAAAAATGCAAAAAAGCCGGTCCACTGGTTCATCTACCTCATTGTGCCGACGGCGGCGATTCTGTGTGCGCTCTGGACGGGCTTTCTTCCGGAGAGTCTCGGATTTGCCGCGGAGTGGATGGTGATTCCGTTTTTGTTGTTCGGCGGCAGACGGAAGAGCCCGTGGATCTTCACCGCGCCCCTTGTGGCGGTTGCCGTCGTGGCGAGCGTCCGGTATTCCGTAGGGGATGTATTCTTGGAGAGAACGGTTGCAAGCCGCCTGCATTCTCCGGCGAAGGAGGCGCTCTTTGCGGAGGCCTACGACGCGGACCCCGAGGCTTCTGCGTCGGCATTCCGAAGCGACGACATCTCTTCGCCGCAGTACGCGGCCAACGCGGTTTACGACGGCCGATATCACACCACCGGCTTCTATTCGTCAGTGTACAGCCGCGCATATCTTGACATGGTCTACGGGGACCTGCGACTTGCCAACCCCGCGGTCAACGACATCTCGGTTTCGCCCCAGGCGGACTGGACGTTCCAGACGTTGATGGGCGTCCGCTATGTTTTGGCGGAGGATGTCGCCGACACCGCGGCAAATGTGATGAAGGCGAAGCTTCCCGCAGGCTACGTTCCGGTTGCAAGCCGCGACGGCTTCACGGTGGCCCGCAGCGAGGACGCGTATGCGCTTGCGTTTCTTCCGGATACGTGCATGAGCCTTCGGCAGTACAAAACCCTGACGCCTGCGGAGCGCCGCGTTGCCCTCCTGCGCTACGCGGTGGTGGACCGCGACCTTCCGGACGTTGATTTCGCGGGCTGCGGTGCGGCTCCCGAATATCTTTGGGAAATCACAACGTTCCTCACGGAGCCGGTAGAAGGATCGGACGGCGTGACACGGGTTCCGATGCGGGGAGATAACGATTCCTTCCTCGTCCTTTTGAAGGAGCCCTTAAACCGGTATCTGTACTTCGTGGAGATGTCCGTTGCGGAGATGGGGCGCCATCGGACGACCGTCTACGTCAACGGCATCAAGAACTCCCTCTCCGGCAGAGAAAACGCGCGGCCCAACGGAAACTACAACTTCCTCTTTGCCGTCAGCGAGCAGAAGGAGGAGCAGGTTCTTCGGATCAAGCTGCCGGAGGACATGTCCGTGATTTCGCCGGTGAAGATCTCCGGCGTATCCTTGGAGGCGCTGCGGGCACTTCGAAACCACGTCACCATGGCCACGGACCTTGTTTGGGAGAAGGACGGAACGCTGTCCGGAAAAATCAATGCGGGGAAAGCCGGGACGATGTGCATCTCCGTGCCGTACGAGGGGGCATTTGCCGCGAAGGTGGACGGCGAGGACGTACCCGTATTGCGGGTCGACGGCGGGCTGATCGGTATCGATGTAACGGAAGGAATGCACGAGTTCGTTCTCACGTACCATGCGCCCGGCAAAAAGGCCGGCGTCGCCTGCAGTCTCTTGGGAATGCTGGCCCTTGCGTATATCGGGCTGGCGCCCATTTGCCGCCGGGAGAAGAAGGAACAATAGAAAAAACAGACCGACATAACGAAGCAGCCGCACGGAGCAATCCGCGCGGCTGTTTCAGAAAGGAAATTAATATGAAAGTTTGAAACTGTTTCTTATTCAACTTCGATCGGAGCATCCACAGCGTTCTTGGCAACGCTTGCGATTCCGTTCTGGCACTTCGGCTTCGTGGTGTAGCCTTCGCTGACAGCGACGATCTGTCCGTTGGTTGCCTTCAGGCGGAAGCGGAACTCGCCGGCCTTGTCGGTGTACATCTCGAACTTCGGATTCTTCAAAACGGCATACCCTTCTACCGTCTGATCTTCAACACCGGCTACCTGTGCGTTCTTTACTACGCTGGCAATGCCCTTCTTGCAGTTCGCAAGAGTCGTGTAAACCTCGCTCGTAGCGATAACCTGACCGTTCGTTGCCTTCAGGTCGAACTTAACGCCCGATTTTGTCTTCTTGATAACAAACTTTCCCATGGGTGATACCTCCTTTAATTACGAAAAGGACCGCCGTCCCTCTCGTATGAATATTCATACGGATATTGTACCATCGAACGGATGCATTTTCAAGACTAAATCCACAGACGGATGAGGGGAAATCGTTGAAAAATGCGCCCGAAAGCGGTATACTACAGAAAATGCAAGTAAAGGGACGGTTGCGACCATGACTGAGTTTCGTTTCCATCGATGCGGCGCCCGTGCAGGCAGGACTTTCCTGTGCCTGCTTTTTTTGCTGCTTGCGGTGTGGGGATTGGCAGGATGCGGAAAGAAGAAACCGGACGGACCGGCCGGGGGTGAATTTGCCGCGAAGAGAACGCCGGAGGGCGTTGTGTTTCTCGCGGGGGATCTCCAGCTCGGAACGCTGACGTTTACGGACTACGGCGGCGGCACCGCGGAAGACTTGGAGGGCGACATTCTGCTGACCCTCGGGGATGAGCGGTGGCTTCGCCTGTGGCAGGAGGATGACAAGGGCACGACCCGCGTCTACCTGACCACGCCCCAGGGCACAAGCATGCTGAATTCCTGGCCCACGGGGGACGGCCTCACGCGCTCCCGCCTGACGACCACCGGCCTTTCGGAGACCGAGGAGGACGGCAAGCTGACCCGCGGCTTCAGCCTGTGGGTGGAGCAGCCCTCGACGGACAGCACCATCAGCAACATGCTTTTAAGCATCAACGCGGAGGGTGTTTTAGAGCTTAACATTTACACCGACACGCTGCAGGAGGGCGAGATTACCCGGACCATCGCCAAATACACCTACACCCTGTCAAACAACTCCTGGGACACGGAACACTGCCGCACCGTCATGAGCCGGCGCGTTGCGCCCAACGCCTCGTCGGGCAATCCCCGCTACGGCACCTACTCGGTGGCGGTTTCCAACAAAAACGGCGAGGAGGAGTCCCAGCTTCTGTACTCCCGCGTCGGCATGGAGGACGACGGTATCCGCTACCGCGTCACCTGCGAGACCAACGGGCAGCAGACCGCGATGATGCAGGTGGCCGAGGATGTCTACGGGCAGATTACCGTGGAGGAGTCGAGCTTTGCAGAGCATGCGCCCTTTGCGCGAAACGGCGACACAGTCCTCGATATCGGCGGGAAGGACCTTCTCACCGGAAAGAACGACAATTCCTACGTTTACTCCTATACCGGCTCCACCGTAACGGACGACGGAGTCGTGCTTCGCTCGGTTACCGCCGGCGTTTTTACGGCGGAGCTGCGCAGTTTTGATGAAATCTACGAGGGTGCGATTTCGGAGACCGGACGCCTGTCCGACCCGCGATACCGCAAGCACGCGGCAGTGCGCTTCACCGACCCCGTGAGCGGGACTTCGGTGGACGTTCCCGTGGTCACCGGCGACTGGCTTCCGGCAGAGGAGCACGGCTCCTTCGATCTGGCCAATTCGGTGCGGCTTGTGCTTCGGCCGACGGGCAGCGAAGGCTGGGAGCTGTATGCATTTGCCGCAGATCCGAAGGACCCTTCCTACCTTGCGGGCATGCCCACCACCGAGGACTACGAAAAGGGCGTCAAGCTCGGCGACATCTCCCTCTCGATGGTTGTGGACGCCACAGGCGCCCACCGTTACACGGGCGATGTGGAGATTGCTCTTGCGGACGGCCACAGCTTTTCCTTGCGCCACAAAACGACGGACGGCCACTGCGTGGTCACCGCCCTGTACGAGGGCAAGTCGGTCACCGTGACGGAGTTCGACCTTCCGGAGGAAACCGGCGAGGGTGAGAATGCGGACGGTGATGCAGATGGCAACGGCGGAAATAAGACGGACGGCGACGGCAAGACCGACGGCACGGATGCGGGCAAGACCGGCGAGACCGGCGATGCCGGGGCAGACGGCAAGACCGACAGTACGGATGCGGGCGAAGCCGGCGACGACAAGAAGACTGACGACGCTGCGGATGACAACGCGCTGGCCTGCTCCCGCTACGTGGAGCTTGAGGATTACCCCAGCGCGGAGACGGTGCGCAAGCTCTTCTTCTCCGTTTCGAAACCCTCGGACAATCCCTTCGCCATGTTTGTGATCGGCAGCGACGGAGAACTTCTGATCCGCCTTTGCGCAAACGGCAAATGGACCGACGGCTCGCCGATTTCGGAGTTCGGCTACCGCTTCCGAAAGACTTCGGAGGGCGTGGCCATCGACCCGCTGACGGCAAATCGCCGCGGCACCGAGGCGGCCCACGGGGAGAATGACGAGACCATGAAGTACGCATCGAGCGTCACCGTGGAAGCGAAGGAGACCGGAACTACCGGCGAAATCACGCACTCCATCACGGCCCGGTCCACCGGCGCGGATGGCGCGGATGTCACGGAGATTTCGGTTCGTACCGTGAATGACACGAAATCCATTAAGGCAGAGGACGTTCTCCTTGCGAAGGCGGACGGCACGCCGGCCCTGTCGGTGAAGACCTCCGGCGGCGAGTTGTATATCGACGGCGTTTACGTGGATGATTTAAAGCTGAACGGCCCCGCTGCGGACAGCGTTAAAGAGACAATCCTGCATCGCTTCAGCCCGACGGCGGAGAATCTGGTGCGGGAAGTTACGACGGAGCATTTTACGTGCCGGTTCTATGTTTGCTATGACCGGCGCGCTGCGGAGACAACCCTGGACGGTACGGTTGTGAATCCGGCGAAGGTTCGTCGGACGGTTTGGCTGGAGCTTACGGAGAACGCCAGCGGCGACCGGTGGAGCGTGGAGCTCGGCTCCGGCGCTTGGAAGGGAGTCGCAGGGCAGTAAGCCCGGTGTATGAAGCTGTTGTCGGGTGCGAGTTCGGGTGGCTGTTGTCGGGCAATATGCCCGGCGTGGATGGCTGTCGTCGGATGGTTTTCCCGGCGTGGAAAGGTTGTCGTCGGGTTGTGTGCCCGGCGCGGAAAGGTTGTTGTCGGGTTGTGCGCCCGGCGCGGAAAGGCGGAAGCGATGCGTTGCGTTGTGTTGATGAATGATATCGGAACGATTCCGGGGATGCGTTGCGTCCACGGGCTTTCCGTCTATGCGGAAACGGCGCATCACCGTATTCTGGTGGACACGGGCCAGAATGCCGCGACCTGGGAAAATGCCGATGCGCTCGGTATCGATATCACCGCGGTTGACACGGTAATTCTGAGCCACGGACACTATGATCACACCGGCGGTGTGATGAGCTTTGCGGAGAAAAACAGCGCCGCTGCTATTTATTTGAATGAAAAAGCCGGTGGGGACTACTGGAATATCCGGGACGGAAAGACCCTTGCGGAGGGAGCCCGCTACATCGGCATCGATCAGGCGATTCTCCGGCTTCCGCAGACGAAACTGCTGCGGGGCGACTGCGTGACGGAAATCAGCGCGGACGGGACGATTGCGCAGATCGGGAGTTCCGCGGACGGGATGATTGCGGAGATCGGGAGTTCCGCGGATGGGATGATTGCGGAGATCGGGAGTTCCGCGGACGCCGGAATAAGTGCGGACGACGGAAAGAGTACGGAGCCGGCGGAAATCGCGGTTTTCGGCGGCGTGACCGGAAGACATCTCTGGCCGGAGGGCAACCGCATCTTAGCCCGCAGGACCGAAGAGGGTTTTGTACAGGATGCATTTGACCATGAGCAGTACGTGGTTCTCCGGGATGAGGGCAAGAGCGTTTTGATCGGCGGCTGCGCCCACAACGGACTGTTGAACATTCTCGACCGCTATCATGAGCTGTTCGGCGATTATCCGAATGCAGTTGTGAGCGGCTTCCATATGATGAAACAGGGCGAGTACACGGAGGCGGAGACAGAAACCATCCGCCGTACCGCGGAGGAGCTTGCAAAACTTCCGATTCTTTACTTCACGGGACATTGCACGGGGCTTCCCGCCTATGAGATCATGAAGCCGGTTCTCGGCGAGCAGCTGTATTACTTCGGGAGCGGGGAAGAGATTATTTCGCGGTAAAGAGGTTACAATCAATCGCGGTATGTCGCCTTGATAAATTGTGGTAAAGTGATGTTGATTAGCGGAGCCGGGCATCAGATGATGCCCGGCTCCGCTTGGTTTTTTGAGGGGAAGCATAGAAACAGGGAAACCGAACCGGTCTTTTCGAGGTTATACCTGTTGCAAAAGGCATCTTTTGAATTCTTTTCAATGGAAATCGGTTTTGTTGCTGAAAACCATTGAAAGTGTACCTGTCTGCAATCTGCAGATTATGCCTGCTTTCTGAATGTTACAATGGAAATAGCCATAATAGCTCAAAACCATTGAGTTTATACCCGTCGGAAGATGCACAAGATGAAACAGACAGCAGAGGCTTTCAATGGAAATTTGAAGATTGTGTAAAAACCATTGAAAGACAGGGAAAAGGAGCTTCTTTGGATGAGTATCAGAACCGCCGAACTCAATGGAAATTCAAACTTTCCGGGAAAACCATTGAAAAAGCGAGAAAAGCAAGAAATCAGACAGGTACAGCAAAGGCGGTAACCGGGAGATTATCGTGAGAGCAACCGTGAAAGCCCCCCGGAAAACCCCGGACCCCCCGGAACACCCCGGACTCCCCGGAACCCCCGGAACCCCCCGGACCCCCCGGAAAACCCCGGAACACCCCGGAACACCCCGGAAAACCCCGGAAAACCCCGGAAAACCCCGGAAAACCCCGGAACAACCCGGAAAACCCCGGAGCACCCCGCGCCTCCGCTTCCCTTCACAAAAACATTAGCACTCAGGGCTTGACAGTGCTAACAACATGTGATATAACAATAGCGGCGCCGAAAAAACAGGACGGTTTTTTCGACAGAATAAGATCAAGAAAGAGGGTAAGACCATGAAATTAGTACCTTTGAGCGATCGCGTAGTTTTGAAGCAGAAGGCCGCGGAAGAGACCACGAAATCCGGTATCATTCTCACGACGGCATCGCAGGAGAAACCGCAGGAAGCAATTGTTGTGGCGGTGGGACCCGGCGGAATGGTTGACGGCAAGGAAGTCACCATGCAGGTCAAGGAAGGTGACCAGGTAATCTATTCGAAATACTCCGGAACGAACGTAAAACTCGGTGAGGACGAATATATCGTCGTAAAGCAGAGCGATATCATTGCGCTGGTAGTTGACTGAGACGGGAATACCGGCGTCGGAATGTCCGGCGAAGGAAACCGGATACATTATCCGCGCGGGACGCGCGGGGAGGAAAGGAAGTAAATAACGATGGCAAAGATTTTGAAATACGATGTTGACGCGAGAAAGGCTCTGGAGAGCGGCGTCAACCAGCTGGCAGACACCGTGAAGGTGACGCTGGGACCGAAAGGAAGAAACGTAGTTCTTGAGAAGAGCTACGGCGCACCGCTCATCACCAACGACGGTGTTACGATTGCGAAGGAAATCGAGCTTGAGGACAAGTTCGAGAACATGGGCGCACAGCTTGTGAAGGAAGTTGCGACGAAGACCAACGATGTGGCCGGCGACGGTACCACCACCGCAACGGTTCTTGCACAGGCCATGATCAACGAGGGCATGAAGAACCTCGCTGCAGGCGCTAACCCCATCGTGCTTCGCAAGGGTATGAAGAAGGCAGCGGAGGTTGCCGTTGAGGCACTGAAGGGCATGAGCTCCCAGGTTTCCGGCAAGTCGCATATCGCCAAGGTAGCGACCATCTCCTCGGGCAGCGAGGAAGTCGGCGAGCTGGTTGCCGATGCCATGGAGAAGGTTTCCAAGGACGGCGTCATCTCCATTGAAGAGTCCAAGACCATGAAGACCGAGCTCGACGTGGTTCAGGGTATGCAGTTCGACCGCGGATACATTTCCGCATACATGGCAACGGATATGGACAAGATGGAGGCGGCACTCACCGATCCTTTCATCCTGTTGACCGATAAGAAGGTAAGCAACATTCAGGATTTGCTGCCGGTACTTGAGCAGATTGTAAAGACCGGAAAGCAGCTCCTCATCATCGCCGAGGATGTGGAGGGCGACGCTCTTTCGACGTTGATTCTCAACAAGCTCCGCGGAACGTTCACGGTAGTGGCTGTAAAGGCTCCGGGCTACGGCGACAGAAGAAAAGAGATGCTGCAGGATATCGCGGTTCTCACGGGCGGTACCGTAATCACCGAGGAAGTGGGCCTGACTCTGAAGGACGCTACCATGGAGATGCTCGGAAGCGCCAAGAGTGTTAAGGTTCTCAAGGAGACCACCACGATTGTGGACGGCGCAGGCGACAAGAAGGCCGTCGAGGATCGTATCGCTATGCTCCGCGCGCAGTATGACAACACGACTTCGACCTACGACAAGGAAAAGATTCAGGAGCGTATCGCAAAGCTTGCGGGCGGCGTAGCCGTAATCCGCGTAGGCGCTGCGACGGAGACGGAGATGAAGGAAGCCAAGCTTCGCGTTGAGGATGCATTGGCCGCAACCAAGGCAGCGGTTGAGGAAGGTATCATCGCGGGCGGCGGTTCCGCATATCTGCACACCATGAGCAAGGTGAAGGCTCTCGCCGACACCCTCGAGGGCGACGAGAAGACCGGTGCCAACATCATCCTGAAGGCACTCCAGGCTCCGCTTCTCACCATCGCGAAAAATGCAGGCTACGAAGGCACCGTTATCGTCGACAAGGTTATGAACATGGCCGACGGCATGGGCTTCGACGCTTACACCGGCGAGTATGTTGACATGGTTGCCAGCGGCATCATCGACCCTGTAAAGGTTACCCGCTGCGCTCTGGAAAATGCAACCAGCGTTGCCGCAACACTCCTCACCACCGAGGCGGTTGTTGCCATCAAGAAGGAGCCCGCAGCTCCTGCTGCACCGGCGATGCCGGAGTATTAATCCGAAAACCGGCCGACGGTTTTTGGGCAGTAATCCGCAGGAAACCTGCGGGGTTCCACCCAAAGCGGTACGGTTTGACAAATTACACAGAAGTTTCGGGGCGACCTTCGGGTCGCCCTTTTCTTTTACTTTTTTTCTCTCCTGCTATCGACAGGAACGGTGAAAACAATGTATACTGTCAGGTGAGGGTGCATTTGCCGAAGATGTGCCCGGAAACGGAGAAGGTTATGGTGAAACGAAATTTGCGAAAAATATTGGGCGTCGCGTTGGCAGCGGTTCTTTCG
>CADAHQ010000016.1:0-83125 GCA_902787715.1 uncultured Lachnospiraceae bacterium | reverse complement strand
AGCGAGAGCGCATGGCGCATCGGCAACACGAAGGATATCGAGGAGCAGGCGGAAGCCTTCGGCATCGGCCTGATGCTTGAGAACGCCAATCAGAAGCAGGAAAACCAGATCGCCGCAATCCGGCGGTTTATCGCATACAAGGTGGATGTCATTGCATTTTCCCCGGTGGTGGAAGAGGGCTGGGACAACGTGCTTTTGGAGGCCAAAGAGGCCGGCATCCCCATCATTTTGGTGGACCGCGACATCAACACCGAGCAGGAGGGGCTCACGACGTGCTTAATCGGCGCCGACTTCTACAAGGAGGGCGTGATGGCCGCCGAGTACTTGATCCGCAAGGCGGACAGCCTGGGCCTTTCGCAGATTAACATCGTCGAAATCACCGGCACGGAAAATTCAACCCCCATGCGGCAGCGCCAGGCCGGTTTTATGGACACCATCAAAGACGACCCGCGCATGTGCGTTTTGGAGAGCATCGACGGCGACTTTTTAAAGAGCCGCGGAGCGGAGTGCATGCGGTATTTCCTCGACAAATACAGAGACGAAATCAACGTCGTGTTCTCCCACAACGACGAGATGACCATCGGGGCGATTCCCGAGATTGAGAAGGCCGGATTTAAGCCGGGGACGGATATGATCATCATCTCCATCGACGGCGGCCAGGAAGCCATCAACGTCCTGCAGGAGGGCAAGATCAACTGCGTCGTGGAGTGCACGCCGAAACTGGGGAAGGCACTCATGGAGACCGCCATCAAACTGAAGAACGGCGAAGCGGTGGAAAAGCTGATTCACCCCGTGGAGCAGGTGTTCAGCGACGAGTCGGACGTATCGAAGATTGAGCCGAGAGGATACTGATTCCCGCGGGTGATAAACGAGACCGTTTACGCGGGGAGACCGTACGAGAAACCATTCGGAAGGCAGGGGCAAAATGGCTAAGGTCAGGAAAGAAAAAAGCATACTCGGCCAGATTAACGATCTGAGCCACAAGCTGGTTTTCATGCTTGTGATTCCCATTATCATCAGTCTTTTGCTGATGCTCTTTTACGCCGCCAAATACCACAGCGCCATCGACCGTATGGAGCGCGTCGCCACCTTGAAGACCATGGTGACGGAGGAGATTCCGGGGAGCGCGTGGAACATTGTGAGCGGTCAGCAGTCTTTTGCGGAGAGCCGGATCTATGCTTCCATCGGAAAAGTCAACGAGACCATCGATTCCTTTACGGAGCAGACGGCGGAGGAGAACCGGCTTTCGCTGGTCGTGGCGAGACGCACGATGCAGACTCTGGAGAACTATGTGGACCGCATCCGGGACAACATCGAAAACGGCGTTCCCGTGGTGGAAAATGAGGCCGTCATCGAGGAGGTCCGAGGGGTCGCGACCCTTGTGGACAGTATGTTGAATGATTATATCGCAGCGGAGATCAACACCACGGCGCGCATGAGCTTAAGCCTGCGCATCTGGGTTTTGGTCACGGCCGTTGTGGAGGCGTTGATTGTGGTGGTTGCACTCCTTGTGCGAAACCGCTCGGTGAAGGTCACCGCGGCCTCGGTGCAACTTCCCATTGAACGGCTGGAGGCGGCTGCCGCGCGGATTGCCGAAGGCTCGCTGGATGCAAAGATTGAGGATACGGACGTCACGGAGCTTCGGAATCTGACGCTGCAGGTTAACACCATGGCGGACCGCCTGAAGGAAATGATGAAGCGGAGCAGCCGGGATGCAAGAAACCTCCGGAAGGCGGAGCTAAGGACACTGCAGGCCCAGATTAATCCGCATTTTCTGTATAATACCCTGGACGCCATCGTGTGGAAGGCGGAGGCAGGGGAGAAGGACGAGGTCATTCAGCTGACAAGCGCCCTCAGCGACTTCTTCCGCATCAGTCTTTCCTCCGGCGCGGACTGGATTCCCATCAGCCAGGAGAAGAAGCATATCGAAGGTTACCTCAAGATTCAGCAGACGCGGTACCGCGATATCATGAACTATGAGATTGACATCCCGGACGAAATCGGGGAGTTCTATATTCTGAAACTGTTGTTGCAGCCCCTTGTGGAAAATGCCCTGTATCACGGCGTGAAAATAAAGCGCGGCGGCGGGTCCATCTTCGTCTCGGGGAAGCTGCAGGACGGGTACCTGCTGTTCTCGGTGAGAGACACGGGACTCGGCATGAATCCGGAGCAGCTGCAGGCGCTTCGGGAGCGCATGAAGCAGGGCCAGCCCACCGTGAGCGAAGGCAGCGGCGGCTTCGGCCTTGTGAATGTCAACATGCGGATTCGGCTGTATTACAACCAGTCGGATGACCTTACCATTGAGAGCGGGTCGGAGGGAACCACCGTGAGCTTTGCGGTACCTGCGAGAACCGGAGAGGAGATTGCGGAAGATGAAAGTGTTTCTGGTTGACGATGAAATTGTGGTGAGAGAGGGAATCCGGGAGTCCTTCCCGTGGGAGGACACGCCCTACGTGCTGGTGGGCGAGGCTCCGGACGGGGAGATGGCCCTTCCGATGATTCGGGACACGAACCCCGACATTTTGATCACTGACATCAAGATGCCCTTTATGGACGGCATCGAACTGTGCAAAATCATGCACCAGCAGATGCCCTGGGTCGGGATTATCGTCTTAAGCGGCTACGATGAATTCGAGTACGCAAGACAGTGCATCCAGTTGGGGGTGCGCGAGTACATGCTGAAGCCGATCAATGCGGACGCCCTGAAGGAAGCCCTTGATAAAGTGAGCGCCCAGCTTACGGCGGAGCGGAACACGGCGCTGCATGCGGCCAACTTAAAGGCCCGCATGGAGAGCGGCGGAAAGCTTGTGAAGGAAAAACTGGTGGGGTCTTTGTTTAACAGCGAGGCAGCGGAGAAGGACGCAAAGAACGTGCTCATGCAGCTCTCCACCATGGGGTGCCCTGTGCCGGCGTCGTACTATACGGTGATTGATGCCGCATTTGCCCCGGTGGAGGAAGGCCAGGCGGTGGCCGACGCCCTCTCGGAGAGCAGCGGGGATGTGGCACTTCCTTCCCCCGGCCGCGTGGGAACAAGATTCTTAGTGCCCGGCGAATCCGGTGAGGATGTGGAGGAGCGCGCCTACGCTTTCGCCACGACTTTAGTGAGAGAGCTTGAGCGCGTCGGCGGCTCGGAGATCCGCGTGGGAATCGGCGAGATTGTGGACAAGCCGGAGGAGATTTTCCAAAGCTTTAAGACCGCGCGCCACATCCGGCATCTTTTGGCGGAGCGCACCGACGAGAAGGCCATCATCTTAGGCACCCGCGAGATGGGCGGGCCTGCGGACGAGAAGGCGCCTGCGGTAATCAGCGAGGCCAAGCTCTATATGTCGCTGCATTTTTCGGACCCGAACCTCATGCTGCAGGACGTCGCGAAGGCCGTCAGCATGAGCAGCAGCCGCTTCTCCACGGTGTTCTCGCAACAGAACGGCCAGACCTTTACGGAGTATCTGATGTATCTGCGCCTCACAAGGGCGAAGGAGCTTCTGCGGACCACCGCCGAGCGCAGCTCTCAGATTGCCCGCGAAGTGGGGTATAACGACGCGCATTATTTCAGTTACATCTTCAAGAAAAATACGGGTATGACCCCCTCCGAATACAGGGGGCAGTATCAAAATCAACCCGAGTGAAAAATAATTAACCGCATCCCTAAGGCAGCCCGAAAACACGGTATGATATTCAACCATGTCGAGGGCTGCCTTGATTTACCTTATCCGCTCAATGCGCTATCCTTATGTCGGAAGGTTGGTGACGACCTACGATGACCTATCAAAAGGAGGATGGCAAAATGAGAAAGTTCAAAGCTTTATTCTTGGTTACAATCCTCGTTCTGTGCTGCATGCTTGCTGGCTGCGGTAAGGATGAGAAAAAAGACGGCAAGATTAAAGTGGGTGTAGTAAACAACCCGCCTTCGGAGTCCGGTTACCGCGAGGCGAACGTTAAGGACATGGAGAAAGTCTTCTCCGAGGCCAACGGCTACGAGCTGAAGACATTCTACAGCCAGAAGAACGATGAGCAGCTTCAGGCAGCAAACGGATTCATCACGGACGGTGTTGATTACCTCCTGATCTCCGCAGCTGAGACCACGGGCTGGGACGAAGTTCTGAAGAAGGCAAAGGAAGCCGGCGTTAAGGTTTATCTCTTCGACCGTATGATTAATGTCGATGAGAGCCTGTACGAGGCAGCCGTTGTTTCCGACATGGCAGCTGAGGGCGATACCGCTGTGAAGTGGCTTCTTTCCCTGAATCTGTCGGAGTACAAGGTTATCCACATCCAGGGAGCTATGGGTTCCGACGCACAGATCGGACGTACCGGTGCTCTTGACGAGCAGTTCGCATCCGGCAAGATGAAGAAGGTTGTGCAGCAGACGGCTACCTGGGACGAGGCGGAAGCTAAGAAGATTGTGGAATCGGTAATCAACAGCGGCGAAGATTTCAACGTAATCTATGCGGAAAATGACGGTATGGCAAAGGGTGCCGTAGCAGCACTCGACGAAGCCGGCATCACGCACGGAGTAGACGGTAAGGTAGTTGTCATCGGTTTCGACTGCAACAAGTGGGCGCTTCGCGAACTTCTTGCCGGCAAGTGGAACTATGACGGACAGTGCAGCCCCTTCCAGGCTCAGATTATCAGCGATCTGATCAAATCCGGTAAGGCTCCTGCGTCCAAGACGATTATCAACGAGGAGAAGGGCTTTGATGCAAAGACTCTTACTCAGGCCGATATCGACACCTATGGTTTAGGTGATTAATCGACAGTAATCCGACGAACAAAGCGCAGCCGAGCAAACACGAAAAGCTTGGCTGCGCTTTTTCAAGACGATGGCAGACGGAGGATTGGTATGCACGAATACTTGCTTACGATGCGGGGAATCGAAAAACGGTTTCCGGGGGTGCTCGCCCTAAACGGGGTGGATTTTACGCTTCGAAGCGGCGAAATCCACGCGCTTATGGGGGAGAACGGCGCCGGCAAATCCACCCTCATCAAGGTTCTGACCGGCGTGTATCAGATGGACGGCGGCGAGATCCGCTTAGAGGGGACGCCCATGGTGATCCGCTCCCCGCAGGATGCGCAGAACAAAGGTATCAGCACGGTTTATCAGGAGATTACCCTGTGCCCGAACCTCACGGTTGCCGAGAACATTTACATCGGCAGAGGGAAACATCCGTGGGTGCGGCAGAGAGATTTGGAGAAACGGGCGGACGAGATTCTCTCGCGGCTCGGCATTCCGGCGAGAAGCACGCAGCTTTTGGGGAGCTGCTCCTTGGCGGTGCAGCAGATGGTTGCCATCGCCCGCGCCGTTGACATGAATTGTAAAGTTTTGATTTTGGACGAACCGACCTCTTCCCTGGACGACAAGGAAGTGAAGCGGCTCTTTGATCTCATGCGGGACTTAAAGAGCAAGGATGTCGGAATTATCTTCGTGACGCATTTTCTGGACCAGGTGTATGAGGTCAGCGACCGCATCACGGTGCTTCGCAACGGCGAGCTCGTGGGAGAGTATCTGACGGAGGAGCTTCCGCAGATTCAACTGGTCTCGAAGATGATCGGCAAGGAGCTCGAGGAGCTCAGCAATTTAGGAGAGACAGAGGAAAAGGAAATCGGGAAGAAGGAAGTCTTCTACGAGGCGAAAGGCCTCGCGAGCAGCGATGCGCTGCCGTTTGACTTCTCCATCCGCAAGGGGGAAGTGAACGGATTTACCGGGCTTCTCGGTTCCGGAAGAAGTGAGAGCGTGCGCGCCATCTTCGGCGCCGATAAGGTGACCGGCGGGGCGGTGAAGATAGGCGGCAAGCCCGTGAAGATTCTTCGCCCGGTGGATGCGATGAAGCACGGCATCGGATATCTTGCGGAGGACAGAAAACGGGACGGCATTATCGCGGAACTCAGCGTGCGGGAGAACATCATTCTCGCGCTCCAGGTCATGAACGGCATGTTTAAGCCAATCAGCCGGAATGAGTCGGAAGCATTTGCCGATGAATATATAAAGGTTTTGAATATCAAGACGGCCAGCCGCGAGACCCCGGTGGGATCCTTAAGCGGCGGAAACCAGCAGAAGGTAATTTTGGCGCGGTGGCTTTTGACGCACCCGGATTACCTGATTCTCGACGAGCCGACGAGAGGTATCGATGTCGGTACCAAGCTGGAGATTCAGAAGCTTGTGCTCAAATTGGCGGAAGAGGGGGTGAGCGTCACGTTCATCTCCTCCGAGGTCGAGGAGATGCTCCGCACCTGCAGCCGCCTGATCGTCATGCGCGACCGCCATGTGGTGGGCGAGCTCACGGGCAAGGATCTGAATCAGACCCAGGTTATGAAGACCATCGCGGGAGGTGAGGCGTAAAATGAAGAAAAAAGACGGAAAATTCTCCCTTGGTAGCCTGGGGCAGCTCACCATCCCGTTGATCGCCATCGCCCTTCTGGTCGTTTTCAACCTGATCCGGGACCCGGGATTTTTCAGCATCGGCATCAGCCATAACAGCAACGGAAATGCGGTTTTGTCCGGCAATATCATCAGTATCATCAACGGCGCCAGCGAGCTTGCCATCTTAGCCATGGGCATGACCCTCGTCACCGCAGCCTGCGGCGGCCAGGATATCAGTGTCGGTGCCGCGGCGGCCATCGCGGGCAGCGTGTTTGTGAAGGTTCTGAAGTCCGGTTCCGGCATCTCCGGCGGTACGGTTATTCTTGCATTTCTTTGCTCCTGCATCGTTGCCATGCTCTTCGGATGCTTCAACGGAACCCTCGTTGCGGTATTCAAGATTCAGCCCATGATTGCGACGCTGATTCTGTACACCTGCGGCCGGTCCATCGCCTACTGGATCAACGGCGGTGCGACCCCCACCGTGACCAGCTCCATCGTGAACGGCATCGGAAGCTTTATTCCGGGCATCCCCATTCCCACCCCGGTGATCATCGTCGTGGTGATGGCCCTGTTGTTTAAACTGCTGTTCCATTTTACGGCTTTGAGGCTGTTTACGCAGTCCGTGGGTATCAACGGAAGTGCCGCCCGCTTAAACGGTATCGACGCAAGGTTCATCAAGCTTCTGAGTTTTATTATCTTAGGCGTCTGCGTTTCGGTTTCGGGTTGCATCGGCGTATCGCGCCTCGGGCTGATCAACCATGAAACGCTGCTTCTGGACATTGAGATGGACACGATTCTCGCGGTCGCCATCGGCGGCAATAGCCTGGGCGGCGGCAAATTCAAGCTGAGCGGCAGTATCATCGGCGCTTACGTCATCCAGACGCTTACCATCACGCTGTACGCCATGAAGGTTTCCTCCACGGACGTGAAGGCCTACAAGGCAATCGTAATCATTCTCCTTGTTGTCATCGGCTCGCCGGTCATCAAGGAACGCTTCGGAAGATGGATTTCGCACCTTAGACAAAGACGCGTCAAAGTATCGGCGAAAGGAGCGGAAGAAGGATGAAAACATTGTTTTTGAAAAGAAAAGAACCGCTTAACGATACCCAGCTTCTGATGACCATCACCATCGCCATTTTCTTCATCATGTACATTCTGGCGATTTTCCTGCTCGGCGGCGGCTTCCTGCATCCCCAGCAGATCTTCGATATGCTGAACGACAACGCTAGCCTGATTATCGTGGCCTGCGGCCTCTCCGTCGTCATGATCGGCGGCGGCATCGACATCAGCGTCGGCGCGGTCACCTCCCTTGTGGTAATGAGCTGCGTTTTGTATCTGAATAAGGGCGGCAACATTTTCGTATCGCTCCTGATTGCATTGGGCATCGGCCTTGCCTTCGGCCTCGTGCAGGGATTTTTGGTCAGTTACTTGGAGATCCAGCCCTTCATCGTCACCCTGGCCGGTATGTTCTTTGCCAGAGGCATGACCACGATTCTGTCGGTCAATCCGCAGAAGGTCAGCCACGAGGCCTTTAACGACATCCGGGAAAAGAGAATCGTGATTTCGTGGCTCGGGTATACCGCCAACAACGGGGCCCGCGTGCCCGCCCGCATCGAGCTCGGCGTCGTGATTGCCGTGGTTTGCGTGATTCTCGTTTGGATCCTCTTAAAATTCCTCCGCCTCGGCCGCAACATCTACGCCATCGGCGGCAACCAGCAAAGCGCCCTGATGCTCGGCATCAACGTGAAGAGAACCCGCTTCTTAAGCTACATCGTGAGCGGTCTCTTAAGCGGTATCGCAGGCTATGTGTTTATGATGCACACCGGCGCCGGCAATGCGACCAATGCAGCCGGCATGGAGATGAACGCCATCGCAGCCGCCATCATCGGCGGAACCCTGCTTACGGGCGGCGTCGGCAATGTCATCGGAACGTTCTTCGGCACCCTGAGCCTTACCACCATCAAGAAGATTGTGGTCTCCAGCGGCCTGAACGCCCCCTGGTGGCAGAGCATCACCACCGGCGGAATGCTTTGCTTCTTCATTCTGCTCCAGAGCGTTGTTCTCGGAAGACGCTCCAAAAAGAAACAAACCTAGCGCGGCAAATGCGCCCGCTAATCATATTTTCATGACTCCTTCAGCTGTATGGAAAGAACAGCAGGAATAACACCCTCTCTGCCGCGGTCGGCCCCGCCGGCACAGGGGGTGTTATTTTTTTGTGGGAGCCCGGCGGTCCGGCGTGGATGCCGGGGGCCGGCGACGCCGAAGAGGGGTGGGAGGACGTGAGTAGTAATATTATCTTTTTAGGTGGTTCCCCAAATTTTAAATAGTGCACAAATCTGAGGCGGCCGGTTTGTGCACTTTTTTGTGCGTTTGGTAAGTCGTTGTGCAACATGCATATAGAAAAATGACGAAGAATTTTCCGGGGGCCTGAAAATGTGACAAAAAGATTCGGTAACCCGATATGCTCGTTGACGGTGCCCGGTGGGCGGCGTATGATGGCGGCACAACGAAGCGGAAGCGGGGTGAAACGATGAAGACAGTTGCCATTGTTTGTGAGGACGGGGTTTACCTGGAGCGGTTGGTGAACGCGTTGCAACGGACCTTTCCGAAGGATATTGCGGTGGACGGATATCTCTCGGCGGTGGATTTTTCGGCGCGGGAGGGGAACCGTCGCGTGAACGCGGTTCTTTTATCGGAAAGCTGCGGATCGGCGGAGGAAGTGGCCGGGCTCCGGGAGCAGCTGGCGGGGCGGCATGTTCCCGTCTGGATGCTCTCGGCGGACAAGACTTCCGTCGGAATGCCGGGTCAGTTGTTTTTGTATTCTCCGGTGGATGTGATTGCCGGGGAGATCTCGGCTGCATTTTCCGGGGAAGGAAAACCTGCGCAAAATGCACCCCGGTCATCGGGAGAACTGCGCGCTTTCGGGGTGCTTGCGCTCTCCGATGGGAATACGTCGCAGTACGCTCTGGCCCTTGCAAAGCACAAGGGATTGCAGACGAAAACTGTGCTTCTGTGCATCAATCCCTGGCCGGAGGGCGGAAAGGACTGGCGGCCGGGTGAGAATGATTTTTCGGAGCTTCTGTACCTTTTAAAGGAGGACGGAAAGGACTGGTATCTGCGGGAGAATCTGTGCCTGCGCGACTGCGGAAACGTGAAGGTCGCCAGCGGGTACACCTGCTTTTCGGATATCGGGCTGCTCACGGAAGAGGACGCGGATGCTTTGTTTGCGGGGCTGGCGGCAGCGGGATACGAGACGGTTGTGATGGATTTTGCGGGGATTCCCGTGCCTGTTTTGGCGGAACATTGCTGTGAGCTGCACGTGATGGGCGCCACCGGGGAGCGGTTCCGCGCGCTTTCGCGGATGCTCTGCGAGGAAGGCCTTGCGGACCGGCTGCGAAGAGTGCTTCCTTCGGAGGGACTCGGATGAGAAAACGACGGGAAGAACTGCGCGGGAAACTGACGGAATTTGTCCTGGCGGCGATTGACGGATCGCGGGAATTGAACGATGAGGAACTGCGCGGGTTGATTGAGCAGAGCATTCGCGCCCACACGCCGGACCTGTCGCTGAGTGTTTCGGAGCGAATCACCGGCAAGCGGGACGTCTTTCACGCGCTGCGCGGGTTGGATGTTTTGCAGGAGATGATGGATGACCCCGACATCACGGAAATCATGGTCAACGGGCCCTATGACATCTTCTACGAAAAGGACGGGGAACTGTTTCGGAGCGAAGCGAGATTTTCCGGGGAGCGGAAGCTGTCGGACGTCATTCAGAAGATTGCCGCGGGGGTCAACCGCGCGGTAAATGAAGCCAATCCGATTGTGGACGCAAGACTGCCGGACGGCAGCCGTGTCAACGTGGTTTTGCCGCCGGTGTCGCTGGTGGGTCCTGCCCTCACAATCCGGAAGTTTCCGAAGGAGCGGATTACCATGCAACGGCTTGTGGAGCTCGGCTCCATATCCGGCGAAGCGGCGGCCCAGCTCGAGATTCTGGTAAAGGCCGGGTACAACATCTTCGTGAGCGGCGGCACCGGGTCCGGAAAGACCACGATGCTGAATGCCCTCTCGGATTATATTCCGCCGGACGAGCGCGTCGTGACCATCGAGGATTCCGCGGAACTGCAACTTTCCGGAATTCCGAATCTGGTCCGTCTGGAGATGCGCAACGCCAATGCGGAGGGAAACCATGCCATTTCCATCCGGGATTTGATTAAAACTTCGCTGCGGATGCGGCCCTCGAGGATCGTGGTGGGCGAGGTGCGGGATGCCGCGAGCATCGACATGTTGCAAAGCCTCAACACGGGCCATAACGGCATGAGCACGGGGCACGCCAACTCACCTGCGGACATGCTGTCGCGCATTGAAACCATGACGCTTCTCGGAGAGGAGATTCCGCTTCTTGCGGTGCGAAAGCAGATTGCTTCGGCGATTGAGATTATCATCCAGCTCGGAAGATTACGCGATAAGACGCGCAAGGTTTTGGAGATTACGGAGATTCTCGACTGCACGGACGGTGAGATCCGGTTAAATCCCCTGTTCCGGTTTCAGGAGATTGGTGAGACTTCGGAAGGTCGCATCTTAGGGGAACTGCGCCCTACGGGCAATCTTCTTCAAAGACGCGGCAAGCTGCTGGCCGCAGGCCTAACCCTGCCGGAACCCAGAAAGGCGCCGAGGGAGGCTTCCGGGGTTTTGACGCGGGGAGTTGCGGAAGCAGCGGTCCGGGAGGCGCCGGGAGCGTTGACACGGGAGGTCCTATGAAAGAAGTTCGGTATGTACTCGGGCAAATCGGGATGTGTCTTCTGACGGCGTTTTTGTTCTTTCGGACGTGGAAGAGTCTTTTTATCCTGGTTCCGATTACCGGAATCAGGCTCTATCGGGAGCGGGAGGTGTTTCGGAACCGGAGGAGCCGTCGGCTGGAGGAGCATTTTCGGGATGCGCTGCAGTGTCTGCTTGCGGCCATGGAGGCCGGGTACAGCGTGGAGAACAGCATTATTCATGCGGCAGAGGATCTTCGGCGAATGCTGGATTCCGGCGAGCCGATTACGGAGGAGTTTCTCCGAATGACGCGGCGGATGCAGAGCGGATGTACGGCAGAGGAAGTGTTTGAGGACTTCGGGGAGCGGAGCGGCGTTCCGGATATCCGGACATTTTCGGGAATCTTTTCCATCGCCAAACGAAGCGGCGGAGACGTCGTGCGCGTCATCCGCGCGATGACCGACACGCTCTACGAGAAGCAGGAAGTATACCGGGAGATTCAGACCGTGCTGCTTGCCAAACAGTTCGAAGTCGGAATCATGAAGGCGATGCCGTATCTGATGCTGTCGTATTTTCTGCTGTTTTCGCCGGGGTTCCTCGCGCCGTTGTACGCGGGAATTACGGGGCATGCAATCATGCTTGTGTTGTATCTTCTCTACCGCGGCTGCTGTATCGCCGCGGAAAGGATGGCGTTGATCGAAATCTGATGCAACGGCGTGGCATCGGAAACGGAGGAACCATGAGGAGTGTATGGACAGCGAGGGCGATTTTGGCGCTTACGGTTGCTGCCGTTGTTGCCGGCTTTTATCTCTCGCGCCGGATCCCTGTGAAGGAACGGTTCACGGGCCGGCGGAGGCTGTGGTACGCGGGATATCTCATCGCGCGTTGGAAGCGGTATTGTCTGGGGCTTTCGGTTGCGGTACTCTGGTCCGCACATGCGGGCGGATTTGCCGCAACGAGGCTTCGGACCATTGAGCGTCCGGCGTCCGGAACCGGTGTTGCAACCATGAATGCCCGGTTCCGGGGAGAGCAGTTTTCCCTTTCCGTCCCGGTGACGGAGAAGCAGATGTCTGCGGAGGAACTGCGCGCAAGCGCGGCGGAAGCGGAGGAGAAAATGCTCTCCTGGGTTCTCGCGGCAAATCCTTCCGCAGACTTCGTAACACAGCCTCTTTACTTTCCGGACCGCGTTCCGGGGACGCCGATTGCCATAGCATGGAGCACTTCGGATTACCGTGTTGTGGACTACTCGGGGGGAGTTCATCCCGAGTACTGCAGCGAGGACGGGGAGCTTGTGGTGCTTACCGCGCTGATGACTTACGGCGATTGGGAGGCGACGATGCAGATTCCGGTCCGGGTGTGTCTGCCGGAGGGTACGACGGACGCCGACCGGAAGATGTTGGAGGAGACACTGGCGCAGGCCTTTTCGGAGCAGGCGTACGACGACAGCGTCAATCTGCCGGAACAGATTGGCGGCGAAGGTGTGGAATTCTACCGGGAGCGGCGGTTTTCTCCTTGGATGTTCGGCGTGTACACGGTGCTTTTCGGGATCGTGCTGTTTCTCACGGGCTTCAGCAGGCGGAAACAGCGCCGGAAGGAGCGGGAACGGCAGATGCTTCGGGATTATCCGGAACTGGTCAGCAAGATGACACTTCTGATGGAGGCCGGATCCACCATCCGTCTGGCGTGGGAGCGAATCACGGAGGACTACGTAAGACATCGCACTGCCAGGAGCGAGCCGGCCTATGTGTACGAGGAGATGCTTCACACGAAAAACCGGCTTTCTCTGGGAGTTTCGGAGGAGGTCGCATACGAGGAGTTCGGGCGACGATGCGGAAATATACGGTATCTGCGGTTTGCCTCCGTCCTTGTGCAAAATCTGACAAAAGGCTCCGCCGGGGTTTTGCCGCTGCTTCGCAAGGAGGCTGCGGAGGCATTTTGTGACCGGCGGGAGCAGGCAAAGCAACGCGGCGAGGAGGCCGGGACGAAACTGTTGCTGCCGATGGCGGGGATTTTGATTATCATCCTCGCAATGATTCTGGTTCCCGCATTCCTGTCGCTGTGACGGGATCGTTTGCTGCGCCCTTTTTCGGTGGCGCAGGCCGGGAGCCCGGGGGATACTAAGCAATACTGCGCTAAGGCGCAGAGGAAAGGAGAACGGTATGAAACGTTTTTGGGGCAAGGTGAAAGAAGTGATGGACTGCTTCCGGGAGGATCAGTCCGGAATCGGTGTCGTTGAAATCATCCTGATTCTTGTCATCCTGATCGGACTGGTTTTGATCTTTAAAAACGAGATTTCTTCGATTGTGAGCTCGGCCTTTGATTCCATCAAACTCAATTCCGAGGCAATCGTCAAATGAAATCGGAATACGACGGGAGCATCTCCGTCCTGATGGCGGTGGTTTTTCTGCTTGTGGTGTCGCTAGTGCTGGTCGGGCTGGAATCGGCGCGCCAGCAGAACGCTGTCGGGATGGTGGGACTCTCGCTTCAGAACAGCGCGGAGTCGGTGCTCGGCGCCTACTATGCTCCGCTGTTCGACGAATACGGCCTGTACGGTCTTTACGAGGTTGATATCCGCGAGGAGCTCACCCGCTACGCCGAGGCGGCGGCCCAGCCCACGGCAGATGTTCCCTCCGGCTATTCCGGGGAGAAAAGCTCCTGCTACAGCTATGCCTACGAGATTGCGGATATTGCATTGACCCGCTCCGTGGGACTTTTAGAGGGCGGCCCGTCCATCTGTCGGAACCAGATGATTGAGGCGGGTGCGGTCTCGGGAGTTCAGGAGCTTGCGGAGATGCTCTTGCGGGCGGTGAAGCTGCTTCGGGATTCCGAGTCCTCGGTGGAGGCGCTGGAATACCAGCAACGAATCGAAAGAGAACTTTCCAAAACGGACACGAAGCTTTTGGAACTTATGAAATGGCTTGACGGTGTTCCGACGGACAAAAGCGGCGTGAAGCTGCAGCCCGACGGAAGCATTGTTCCGGAGCCGGTGTTTGTGAAACGGGTGGTTGACGGAGCGGTTACCGCAGGGTCCGTCCACATGAACAACGAGACGTTTTTTCAATGTCTTCAAAACCGGTATGTCGATGTTCGGCAGCAGGTTGAGGAGATCCGGGCGGCAGTATTTGCGGACGGCAGCGAGAAGGATTGGGAAGCCCTGCGCATGGCCCACGCCAGAGCGTACGGCGCTGTTTTGGATGCGTTGAAACCCACGGACGAGGCGATTTCCCTGCTCGGTGACCTCATCCGCCTCCAGGAGACGTACCGGCCTCTCATCCTTGAGTTCGAGGAGTATCTGGACACGGTAGCACCGCTTTTGGAGGATGAATTTGTCGAGACGATGCATGAGGGCCTTAAGACCATGAAAAAGTACATCGGCGAAGGCGAGAACGGCAAAGTGTACCATTTCCGGGAGATGCGGGATACGCTTCTTTCGAACCGGGAGATTCTTCGCGCGGTGAGTGAAAAGATGCGGGATGTCCCGATAAAGCTTTTGGACTGGAAGATCATGTACGGCTCGTTGCCCGAGATGTTTGACGGCTACCGGCTGGACTACCTGGAGATTGATTATTCCACGGTGAAGAAGTCTTCGCTGGAAACGTTTTCCCTTTGGAAGACGGTTAAGGACGTCATCACCAACGGTATCGTCGGCGGGGTATACGGGGATGACATTTCCCTCTCGGACGACTCGATTTTCTGGGTGACCGGAAAACCGTCCTCCTCGGCGTACGGAAGCATTGAATCACTGTATGCGATTCCCGGGCTTTCGACGGAAGGGGAGCTGGATGCGGAGTTTCTGTCCGGCGTTCTGGACGGCAATTTGTTCGGGCGTCTTTTAGACCGGCTTGCGGACGGTGTGGTCGCACTTTCGGAGAAAATTCTGCTGATCTCGTATCTGACGACCCATATGAGCGACTACTCCGATGCGGATGCCGCAGGGGTTTTAAAGTACGAGCAGGAGTATCTTTTGTACGGCAATACGAAGGATTCGCAGAATCAAAAATCCGCGACGAAAAGCATTCTCGGGCTTCGTGTGATTATGAATCTGGTCCACGTGTTCTCGGATGCAGCGAAGAAGGCGGAGGCTCTTGTGGTCGCCACGGAGATTCTTTCCGTGATGCCGCTTCCCGTGCTGATTAAGATTGCACAGTATCTGATTCTGGTGGTTTGGGCGATTCAGAATGCCTATCTGGAAACCGCCGAAATCATCCGCGGCCGATCTGTCCCGGTTCTTGTGACTTCCGGCAGCTTTCAATTGTCGCTGTCGGATGCATTTACCATGACCAAATCCAAGCGGATTGCGGCGGCACAGGCTTATAAATCACCGGGAGGACTCTGCCTCGGGTATTCGCACTATCTGATGCTGTTGATGCTGTTCACGGATTCGGACACGCTGACGATGCGGGGGCTTGACATCATCCAGATCAACCTGCAGGCGAAGTACGATTATCAATTCCGGCTTCGGGACTGCGTTTACGGTTTTGAAGCAACTATGACGGTGCTGTGCCCTTCGCTGTACACCGACATCGCCCCGGGCACACTTCTGCCGGAGCGGGGCAGCGCTTATGAGATTACAGAGAAATGCGCCGTGTCCTATTGAGGAGGCGCTCCTCTCTGACAGCTATTCCGATAGGTTACTTTTTTAAAAATCTTCAACACTTTCTCCGGGGGTACCTCCGGGATAGCTGTCAAAGGGGAAGAAGGAGGCAGTATGGGAGAGCGTCCGGACAAAGCGGGACGAAACGCCGAAGGCATCAGAACGATGCCAGCATCGCTCACGGTGGAGGCGGCATTTTGCGTGCCGGTGGTGTTCCTGGCAATCTACCTGTTTCTGCAGATGTTTCTCTTTCTCCGCGTACAGGCGGACATGCAATCGGCGATGACCTCAGTGGTCCGCGAGGTTGCGGAATACGGAACCGTGTACTCAAAGCTTTCCTCTATGACCGCAGAGGAGTCCGAGGACTGGCTGGCGAAGCTCGGGATTGACAAGGCAATCGGAAGAGTGGGCTCCCAGGCATTTCTCGGATACCTTCTCCGCGGGAAGATTCAAAATGCTTCGTGGATCGATTGGATTCGCGGAGGAGCCTCCGGAGTCAGTACGTCCGGAAGCGCGCTTTTTGACGATGACGGCAGGGTTTCCCTGCTGGTTTCCTACCGGTTTTCCGTCATCGGAAACGGCTTTCAAATCGGCTCGATTCCGGTGGTGCAACGGGTGGAAGCGTGCAGCTTTCACGGACGGGACCGCGAGGTGAGCAATCCGGGCGAAGATGAGGAAGAAGAGGACGAGGAGAAGGTTTTCGTGGCAGCGAACGGGACGGTATATCACCGCTCCGCGAACTGCACTTACCTGAAACTGGTAATCCGGCAGGTGGCGTACGGGGATATCGGAAAGCAGCGCAACAAGGACGGCGAAAAATACCGTCCCTGCAAGTACTGTGATCATCTACCCGTGGGGGAGACCGTGTTCCTTACCGATTACGGGAACCGGTACCACACGACGATCTCCTGCGGCGAACTGCGGCGCTCCTACCAGAGCATGACGCTTTCGGAGGCGCAGGAGCAGGGACTTCGGCCCTGCAGCAAATGCGGCCGCAAGGAGGAAGACGATTGAGACAACAGGAGGATAGCGTATGAAATCGGGCGACTGGATCATATTGGGAATCTTAGGGAGCATCAGTCTGGTAGGAGCATTTTTTGACGTTCGAAGCAAAACTGTTCCGCGGTGGCTTCTCACCGTCGGCGGGAGCGCCGTGACGATTGCGGTGGCACTCTGCCTGTTTCAAGGCTCCGACGGGAGCACGATTCTTCCCACAGGGATTCCGTTTCTTTTGCGCCTCGCGGGAATTGTTCCCGGTGTCGTGTTGCTGGTTCTCTCGCTGTTGAAAAAGGGGATGGGCGTCGGGGACTCGGTGCTGATTCTTTTTTACGGCTGGGGGCTGGGCGTGCGGCTTTTGTTCTTTTTGATGCTTCTTTGGTATCTCGGCGTATTTATGGTGGGCCTCTTTTGCCTGACGGTACTGCGAAAGGGGAGGAAGTATGCGCTTCCGTTTTACCCTTTCGCGGCGTTAGGCACCGGCGTGCTTACGGTTTGCCTTCTTCTTTGAGGGATGTCCGTGCACCGGTAATCAGGCTTTTGAAACGTCGCAAAGGAGATTCGGAGATGAGAGAAAATCGGGAAAATGCAGTTGCGGCATCGTTCACGGTAGAGGCGGCATTTGTCGTGCCTTTTATTACGATGATTGTCGTGCTGCTGATTGATATGACATTGTTCCTCCGCGATGTTTCCGTCGCGGGGGAGTTGGCTTCGCGGATTGCGGAGGAGACGCGGGCGCTCGTCCTAAACGATGAGGACCCGGTGACCGGCGTGACCCGGTATGAGCGCAAGTTTACGCAGTCCTTCTTTGCACGGTGGTTCGGCAATACCGACAGTGCGGATGCAGCGGAGATGACGGGAAGACTTACGGAGCTCTTAGAGAACCGGTTCTGGATCTGCCGCGCGCAGGATGCAAGCGTGCGCATAAGCGGCGGGGTTGTCACGGTGCGCCTTAAGCTGAAGGCGGACTCTGGGGTGTCGTTGCTCGGGAGTCTGGTGACACGGCAGTGGTTTTCAGAGGAGGTCGTCCGGGAAGTGACCTGCCGGGACACGAAGAGAACCGCCCGCGTATACGCAGCCGTGATGGACACCGGGAGTCAGATTGTCGGGGTTAAGAAAGTGTTTGAAACCCTGAGCGAGCTGGTGAACCGGCTCCGCTGACCGGCGGATGAGCGAACGGCAAAACAGACTGGGATGAGGAGATTACGACGATGTATGAGATTTTGGCGGAGAGGGTTGATTCCCTGGAGGGAAGTTTTCTTGTGCTGCATCAGTTGCCCGAGGGGGAATCCTTTGAGGAGGAGATGCTTGCCCACAATGAGATTCCGGGGATCGCCGGAATGCGCACGATGATCCTTGCGGGGGAGAAGATGCGGCAGTACCGCATCGACGGCTGCCGGTCGTTGCGGGAGAGCCTTCTTGGGCAAAAACTGTCCGGAGAGGAGTTTCGGCGCCTGATGTCGCTTTTGTTTTACCGGATTGCCGAGGGAAGACGGTATCTTCTCCGGGAGGAGAGTTTTGTCCTCCGGCCGGATTGTCTGTTCCTCTCGCAACAGAGCGGGGAACCTGTGCTTGTGTACTGCCCGGAGTATGAAAAGCCGCTTCCGGACCAGATGAGGGAGCTCTCCGACTGGCTTCTCGGGTATCTGGATGCGCAGGATGCCCAGGCGGTTTACAGCGGGTACGCATTCCATGTCTTAAGCCACGAGAGCGGAAGCAACATGCAGCGCATGCTGACGGCGGTTTCCGGCAGTGATGTCCCGGGGCTTCCCTCGCGGGAGATGTCCGGATCCGTTCCGTATGCGGGGGAACCGGCAGCGGTTCTGGATTGCGCAACGGCTTCGGATGCCGCAGCCGCGGGTGAATCCGGCGGAACATTCCGGCGAAAGTGGCTGTCCTTCTTCGGCGGGCTCACCGTGATTATCGGGATGCTCACGGCCCTTGCCTGGGCGATGCGATAACGTCCTTTTTGCGATGCGAATGAGGGATTCTTCATTGACAAAAACCTCGTTTTTGCGGTAAAATAAGGGTACCGAACGGGGAAGGAGGAGTTGCGTGCATCGTAAGGGGTTTCGGGGCGCGCAGCGAAGCGCATATGAAGAGAATCATCACCATAAGCCGTGAGTGCGGCAGCGGCGGAAGAACCATCGGACGTAAGCTTGCGGAGAGATTGGGATACAATTTCTATGACAAGGAATTGATTGACCGCGTCGCGAAGGAGAGCGGCCTTGCGAAGGAATTTATCGAGGAGCAGGGCGAGCACATCACGGGTAGCCTTTTGTTCAACATTGCAAGCAACATGACCTATGCGGGACAGGTGTTCGGCGGGCATGTGCTGCCGCTGCAGGATCAGCTCTATGTCGTACAGAGCGATATCATCAAGGAGATTGCGGAGAAGGAGAACTGCGTTATCGTCGGCCGCTGTGCGGATTACATCCTGAAGGACCGGGACGACGCGCTGCATGTTTTCATTCACGCCAAGCTTGAGGATAAGATTGAGCGCGCCGTGAACGACTACGGTTTCGACCGTGACGGCGTGGAGAAGAGCCTTCGTAAGAAGGACAAGGCGAGAGCCAACCACTACCGCTACTATACCGACGCGGAGTGGGGCAAGACACAGAACTATGACATCACCTTAAACTCCAGTACCTGCGGCCTGGACGGCTGCGTGGACGTTCTTTATGCGATTATTCAGGAGTTACAGTAATCGCAGTAATCGCCTGACGACACAAAGGACAACCGAAGAAACAGTAACGGCGGGGACCGATTGATTGAAATCCCCGCCGATTTATTTCCTGTTTTCGTTTTTGAAACTTACTCAAGCACCTTGCCGTTTACGGTTACGAGTGCGTCGGACTTGTGCAGCTGCTTGTCCGCCATGACCGGCTCGTCCTTCTTCGAGGTGACGGTGATGATGCCGGCGTCGAAGTTTACGGTGCCCTCCGTCTTGATGGATGTATTTTTCGACTTGATGGTGACGGTGCCGCCCGTGAAGTTGACGGAGCGCGGTGCGTAGATGCCTTCGTCATCCGCCTGGATGTTGATGACGCCGCCCTTGATGGTGATGTAGCCGAGACCCGCATTTTCCGTGTTGGTGGACTTGATGCCGTCGTTGTCGGCCTTGATGGTGATGACTCCGCCGCTGATGGACACAAAATCCTTCCCGCGCAGGGCGTTGTTCTTCGCTGTGATATTCAGTACGCCGCCCTCGATGTTGAGGGTGTCGCTTGTGGTGATGCCGTTGTAGCAATCCGCGTTAATCACCAGCTGGCCTTCGCCCTCGCCGCGAATTAAGAGGGGGCATTTGGAGAAAACCGCTGCGTTGGGAATTTCCTCAAGCTCCGACGCATCCTTGGCCTGGCCGTCCTGCGAGAGCATCTCGCTGTAGGTGTGGCGGTCGGTGATGATGTTCTGCGAACGCTCCGCGATGGTGATCGCCAGCAGCGGGCAGTCCTTGACGTGGATCGGCGCGGTGGTGGTGCAGGTGAGGCTTAAGTTGTCGAGCACCAGGTTCACGGACTTTCCGTTCGGCGCGTCGATGATGATGTTGCCGTCCTTGCAGGAGCCGGTCAGCACGTAGGTTCCGGCGGCCCGGATGGTGAGCGTGGTGCCGTTGATGGCGACCCCAATCACATCGGACTGAATCCCCGTGTCGGAAAAGGTAATCTTCTTTTCAGTCTGCTTCCCGCATCCCGTGAACAGGATTGCCGCAAGCATCAGTGTTAACAGCAACAGGCGTTTCATGTGGCAGGCCCTCCCCCGCAAATTCATCCCTCGCGTTTTTGGTTGGTACATCGTATTCCATTGTAGTGAATTCACCCCCTAATGTCAAACGAAACATCTGTGAACGTTCGGATTTTCGCGCCTCGCGAACCTTCTGCGCCGGCCCGAAGGGCGTTCCTTTTTTATTGACATTTCCGACTGTGATGTTATACAATGTTAGCGTGTTAAATTTTTTGCAGTTGCGCGCGTGCACGTAGTGCCGCACGGGCAGCGCGACGGATTGGGGAAGTTGATGAAACCGCATGAGGGAAGAAAGAGGAGATGGGGAGACCGGAAGGATGGCTTTCTGGTTCGCAATCAGGATCCGATGAGCCGGCTGGAGCCGTACATTATGCCCAAGAAGATGGACGGCTGGGTTCTCTTTGAGGACGAGCTGGATATCACCGAGACCGAGGAGTTTATCCGCAAGATGCGCATGGGCGAGCTGCCGAACCTTTCCATGTATGAGGTGGTTTACGCGACAATGGTCCGCGCTTTGGTTGAGGTTCCGGAGCTGAACCGCTTCGTGAAGCATTCCAAGGTGTACTCCCGCAACACCATCAAGGGTTCCATGACCGTGATGAAGGGTATGACCAGAGAGAGTGACCGCACCATCATCATGCCGGTTTTTGAGTGCGAGGACACCCTTTATGATGTTGTGCGTCGCATCAAGGAAGAGACGGACGCCATCGACACCACCGTGAAGGTGGAGGACGACGAGAACAAGAACGCGCTGGACGGTCTGGAGACCTTGTTCTGCAAGCTCCCGGGCTTCCTGCTTTCCTTTGTCGTAGGCTTCTTCAAATTCCTGGACCGCTACGGCTGGATGCCGAAGAAGATGACGGACATGCTGCCGTTCCATTCGAGCTTCTTCCTTACCAACATGGGCTCCATTGGTTTGGACGCGGTGTATCATCACATCTATGAGTTCGGTACGCTGACCATCTTCGGTGCCATCGGCCGCAAGCGCGTGTGCTATGAGCTGCAGCCGGACGGAACCACGAAGCGCGCGGTCAAGCTGAAGATGCAGTTCGTTGTCGATGAGCGCGCAGCGGACGGCCTTGCGTATGCCGTCGGTTTCCGCAAGATTCGCTACTATATCACCCATCCGGAGATGTTGTTGACGCCGCCGGAGAAGATTGAGTTCGATAAGATCGACCGCGAGAAGAAGAAAAAGAAATAAGTCCGAGAAGGACTCAGACAGAAAATTGAAAACAGACTGAGAAGACAGGGGAAACTACATGAGAGTGGATTTGTCCGGGGCGACCGCGGTTATCACGGGCGCGAGTTCCGGAATCGGAAGGGAATTTGCCAAAGCGCTGGCGGCGAAGGGGTGCCGTCTGATTCTTGTGGCGCGGCGGGAAGACCGCATGCGGGCTCTCGCATCCGAATTGACGGTTCCCTGCGAGGTGCTTGCCGCGGACCTTTCGAAGGAGGCGGAGTGCAATCGCATCCTTGAGATTATCGCCGGGCAGGGAGCTTCGGTGCTCATTAACTGCGCCGGTTTCGGCCTTTTGGGTCCCACGGTGGAGCAGTCGCTCTCCGCGGAACTCAACATGATTGATTTGAATATCCGTGCTCTGCACATCCTAACGAGAAGGTTCCTAGACCTTCGCGCCGAGGCCGGCACAGGGGCGGTTTTAAATGTCGCTTCCGCCGCGGGACTTCTCCCGGCGGGACCGTATCTGAATACGTACTACGCCACGAAGGCGTATGTTGCAAGCTTCACCCAGGGCCTTGCCGCAGAGCTTAAGGACATGGGCAGCAAGATTTATGTGGGTGCATTGTGCCCCGGACCGGTGTACACCGAGTTCACCCAGAAGGCTAACGGCCGGGAGTGGGCCAGTGCCAAGACCCCCGAGGAAGTGGTGGAATACGCCATGCGCAAGATGGAGAAGGGGAAGACCCTGATTGTTCCGGGCGCAGGAATCCGCACCGGCATCTTCGCTACGCGTCTGATTCCGAGAAGCCTCGCCGCCAAGATCGTGGGAATGGGCCAGAAGAGCCGCGTCGGCGAGGAGGAACCCGCTGTACCTGCAGCGCCGGCTCCCGCAGCAACCGTTGCAGAATCGGCAGCAGAGACCGGGGAGACGGCAGCGGAGGCATCCGTTTCCGCGGAAAATAAGGGTTGACGAGCGGCGGTCAGCCGCATATAATAATGCGTATCATACCCCGTGGCGGCGGCATTTGCCGGCGGGCGGGAGAGTTTGCGGGAGTGCGTCATGAGCGATTCGTCGATGATGAAACTGGACGAGAAAGGGGAACGGGATTTTCAGTTCCTCGTAAATGAATGCCGTAAGGCGGGCGTGATTGATCAGAATCTGTACGTGGAGTACGATGTCAAGCGCGGCCTTCGCGACAGCAACGGTGCCGGCGTTTTGACCGGCCTCACCGAGATTTCGGACGTGACGGCATACAAGCTCGAGGACGGCAAGAAGGTTCCCGCAGACGGCAAGCTCTACTATCAGGGATATGATGTGCAGGAGATGGTGAAGGGCTTCGCGGAGCGCCGCTACGCCTTCGAGGAGACCACGTATCTGCTCCTCTTCGGCGAGCTGCCGGGCGAGACCGAGCTCAAGGATTTCGTCGAGCTAATCACCACGTTCCAGAGCCTTTCCAACAAATTCATCCGCGACGTCATCATGAAAGCCGTCAGCGGCAACATTATGAACAGCCTGCAGAAGAGTATCCTGACGCTGTATTCCTACGACGACAACGCCGAGGACATCTCTGCGGAAAATGTGCTTCGCCAGTCCATCAACCTGATTGCGAAGCTGCCGGTCATCTCGATTTATGCATACTGGTCGTACCTGCATTTCCGCATGGACGAGAGCCTGATCATCCGAAACCCTAAGCCGGAGTACTCCACCGCGGAGAATATTCTCTCGATGCTTCGCCCCGACGGGCGCTTCACCGAGCTGGAGGCCAAGGTTTTGGACATCTGCCTCGTGATCCACGCGGAGCACGGCGGCGGTAACAATTCCACCTTCACGACCCACGTTGTCACTTCCTCCGGGACGGATACCTACTCTGCGACGGCCGCAGCCATCGCCTCCTTAAAGGGCTATCGCCACGGCGGCGCCAACCTTAAGGTGCGCCAGATGTTCGCCGACCTCAAGGAGAACGTTCTCGACTGGAAGGATGAGGGCGCCATCCGCGACTACCTCACGAAAGTGGTCCGCAAGGAAGCCTTCGACAAGACCGGCCTGGTATACGGTATCGGCCACGCGGTTTACACGATCTCCGACCCTCGCCAGGTCATCCTCCGCGACTATGCGATCAAGCTTGCAGAGGCGAAGGACCGCATGGATGAGCTGCAGTTGTATTTTACGGTGGAGCGTATCGCGAAGGAAGTCATCGCGGAGAATCGACATTTGTTTAAACCTTTGTGTGCAAATGTTGATTTTTACAGCGGTTTCGTGTATGATATGTTAGGAATCCCCGAAGAGCTCTACAGTCGGAACACATCGTCCTTACCGGGCGATGGAGGACCGGCCGGAAGAGTAGCCGGTGCATAGGAATCGGAAATCCTCGGGAAGGTTGCGGGAAGACCGCAACCCGAACGGTTTTCTATATGGGAGTGTAGCTCAGCCGGGAGAGCGTTCGCCTCACACGCGAGAGGTCACGGGTTCGAGCCCCGTCGCCCCCATCATGGAAATATAGCTCAGCCGGGAGAGCGTCCGCCTGACGCGCGGGAGGTCATGGGTTCGAGCCCCATTGTTTCCAGCTGCAAAGCCTTGTAATCCGTGGATTACAGGGCTTTGTTTGTTCTTACGGCGGGTGGCGTCGCTTACAATTGTGCAAGGTTTGCGTTTTTTGGAAAATGTTCGTGTATAATCGCCGCAGAACGATAGGGATACTACGCCCTTTTTCGCGTGTTATGTGAGGAGAGGCCCGAATGTCGGTTTCCAGAAACAAGAAGAGAGGAGTTCTTTTCGGAGTGATCCTTCCGATGGTTGTCATCATCGGAATCGGAGCATTCTTTGTCGGTGTGCGCCGGCGCATGATTACATCGATGCCGGAAGTGCGCGCCGTGGACGGTGTGGTGGACATCCGCGAGGTTCCGATTGAGAAGGAAGTCTATCACCTTGTGAACAACTGGGACTTCTTCAAGGGGAAGTTGTATTATCCGGAGGATTTCCGGGACGCGGCAAATGCCCCCTCTCCGAGTGCGGACAATGAGCGGGACGACCATCTCGGCACCTATCGGGTGCGGATTCTGGCGAAGCCGGACACGTACCTGATGCTCGCCAGCTTTTCCATCGACTACAGTATGCGCATCTTCGTGAACGGCACGGAGGTTCGGAATATCGGCTATGTCTCCGAGGATCCCGCGGAGGCGAAGCATGGAGCGCGGTACCTGCAGCTGCCGCTGTACACGGGCGATGGCGAGATTGAGATTATATACCAGTACTGCAACTACATGCATAAGGACGGCGGCTTCATTCAGGCAACGACCATCTCTTCGCCGCAAAACATCGACGAATACATCCGCGGCATGACGCTGTACTCCCTGTTTACCGGGTGCGGCCTCTTGTTCATGGCGTTCTACTTCCTGGTGTACGCCGTGTATCAGAAGAGCCACGAGTACGGTGTTTTGGCTCTCTGCTGCGTGCTGATTGCATTCCGCAATGCCTATTTTGTATATGACTACCTGTTCTCGGCGGATTTTCCGCTGATTCTGCACTACCGTCTCTTCATTTTGACGGTGTCGCTGCTGCCGGCTGTGGTGGTGATTCTTCCGGCGGCGTTCTTCCCGAAGATTATCGGGAAGAAGACGGTGATTCCTTTTGTGGGGACGTACGTTGTCCTCGGCGTGCTGCATTTTGCGCTGGATACGACGCAGCTTGTGGCGCTGTGCCACATCAGCTACTATTTCTGCATCGCCTGCGCGGTGATTCTGATTCCTCGGTTTTTGTGGTATCATTTCAAGAGGAAGCGCCTGCACGGGTCGGAACTTCTCACGGTGCTTGTCGTCTTCGCCCTCTTCCTTCTCATGCTTTGGGAGGGTATCAACACGAATAACAGCTCCATTATCGCGCATTTCGGTGTCACGCCCTTTGCGATGCTTCTGTGTATCCTGGGCCTTTCCATCAGCACCAGCCGCAAGATCCGCATTCAGGCGGAGCTTTTGGCGGAGGAGCAGAAGAAGAACGAGGTTCTCGGGCAGATTAACCTGATGAACCGGGATTTCCTGCAGACGGTTGCCCACGAGCTGCGCACGCCGCTCTCGGTTATCTCGGGCTATGCCCAGCTGACGGAGCTGCAGCTGCAGAAGGGCAAGTTGTCGCCCCAGGCTCCGGAACGGCTTCTGACCATTCGCTCGGAGGCGGATCGCCTGGGCGCCATGGTTGCCAACCTGATGGCGTACACCTACGGAGAGGTGAAGGAAGCGGAGCTTCACATGGTCGATCCGAAGGACCTTCTGCACAACGCGAAGCTGATCGCGGAGCCGGTTTGCGAGAAGAAGAGCAACCGCCTCGAGATTTCCTGCGAAACCGACTGCATGCTCCACGGAAACTTCGAGCTTCTCTTGCAGGTCTTGATTAATATGATTGTCAACGCGAGCCGTCACACGGACGCCGGACTCATTACGGTTTCGGTGCGCGACGACGGAGATTTCGCGGCATTTGCCGTCTCTGACACGGGAACGGGGATTTCGGAGGAAACGGCGGCACACATTTTCGAACGCGGGTATTCCGCGGACGGCGGAAACGGTCTCGGCCTTGCCATCTGCATGGAAACCGTGCGCATGCACGGCGGCGACCTGAAGCTGACATCCACGGGCCCCGACGGAACGACTTTTACTTTTACGATTCCGAAGGAGAAATAGTATGAGTTACACTGTCCTTTTGGTGGAGGACAATCCGCATATCATGGAGATTAACCACGAAGCCCTGATGATGGAGGACTACGAGGTGCTGCAGGCCTTCGACGGAAAGCAGTGCTTAGAGCAGCTTCACAACCATCACGTGGACCTGGTGGTTTTGGATATCATGCTTCCGGACAGCGATGGCTTCACGCTTTGCAAGAAGATCAAGCAGGAGTATGACGTCCCGATTCTGTTCCTCTCCGCACTCGGGGAAAATGAGCAGATTATCCGCGCGCTCCGCGAGGGCGGCGATGACTATATGACCAAGCCTTACGATCTCGGCGTGCTACTTGCACACGTGGAGGCGCGGCTCCGCGACGCGGGTTCGCACTCCCGGACCGTCGAGTACGAAGGCCTGCGGCTCGACACCGTGGCGATGGTCGCCTCCTACGGCGGCGATGATCTTCTGCTGACGAAGAAGGAATTTTCCGTGCTGTTGCTGTTGGCAACCCACGGCACGCGCCCGGTGACCAAGGAAGAGCTCTGCGAGAACGTGTGGAACTCGCCTGCGGACATGTGCAGCAACGCCCTGTACACCACAATCTCCCGCATGAACCGCAAGATGGAGGCCGTCGGAGTGCCGCTCATCGCATCTTTCAGCGGCGCGGAAGGGTACATTTTAGAGAAAATCTGATTGATTCTTGCATTTCTGTAAGAATTCGAAAAATGTGAAGAAATTGTGATACACTTACCTGCGGAAGGGGAAATACGTCCGCAGGTATTTTTTTCGGGCGATCCCCGGTTGAGGAAAATTCGGAGGAAATGAAGATGAGACGGGCAGGAATAGCAATGCTGCTTTTGGCGGCTGCGCTGGTATGCAGCATCACAAATGCAAGAGCCTCGGAGATAGCGGTTGCGGACGCAAGCGTCATTACGGAGTCCACCTCCGGCAGTGTCGCCGAGCAGCCGGTTGCTGTTGCGCAGGGCGTTAACGCCCCGCTGTGGTTCGAACTCCTGCTGTTCGCCGGCCTCGGCACGGCGGCAACGGTGCTTCTCACTCGCAAAAAGGCGGACGATTCCACACCCCGCCGCGCCATGTATTAGGTGATATGATTTCAAAACAATACCCAACGCAGTGTGAAAGGCTCGGGAGCAATCCCGAGCCTTTCACATTTTCCCCGCAACGCCGGTTTACCTACAACATCGCCGACCCCCTTACACGTCCTTTGCAAATACGCAGGTTCAGGGAATCTAAGCGTGCTGCTCGGTCGCTGAGGCGAGGGCGTTTCTGCAGAACTCGTCCGCCGGCGGTCTTCACTTTTTGATATTTAAATTCTCCAGCGCCGGTGTCCTCAAACAGCTTCGAAACGCCCTGCGCGACCTCACGCGCGCTAAGATAGCCCTCATAAAAAAGCAACGCATCGATTATCGACCTTACGGCCGACATCGCTGCGTTGCTTTTTTGTGAGTCACATGCTTCTTTGCAAAGGACGTGTAAGGGGGTCGGCGATGTACCGGTGAATGCGTAAGCGGAGAAAATATGTTTAGTGATTCTCCCCGGCGAATTGCATCAGGGAATATTTCTCCCCGTAAAATTCTTCGTAAACTTTAATCCACTGCTCGCTGTTTTGCGTCATCATCCGCTGGGCGTTCTCGTTGACGGAGAGGGTGGCGTCCGGATAGATGGCGGGCAGGTAGTTGATGTACAGCTCCTGAACCGGGAAGCCGTCATCGTCCAGGACGTCGGAATCCTTCATGCAGATGAATACCGGGATGACCGGGACGCCGAATTTGGCGGCGAATTTGAAAGCTCCGGGCTTGAGCGGCCGGGGCTTTCTGTAGTTAAACCACATGGCCTGCTCGGGGTAGATCAGAATCTTTTCGCCGCGGTCCAGAAGGGTCCGCATGCCCTTGAAAAATTCGCGCATGGTTGCGTAGTTGGAGCTTAGGGGCATGGTGTTGGCGTGGCGCATCATGATTCGTACGGGGCCCTTGAAGTTTGTGTAGTTGCTCTCCTTGATGACCTTGTAAAGGTAATGGCGCTTTTTAAGCGCCGGCTTGATCGTCTTGTAGACGGCATAGTTGTCGCTAAGGTGAAAATGGTTGCTTGTGACGATGGCGCCGCCCGTTACGGCGATGGCGTTTTCAATGCCGCGAACTTCTTTGATGATCAGCTTCTTTTTTCGAATCATATTTTCGAAGAAGGATTTGCCGAGGAAATTCGCGACTTTAGTCATGAATTTGCTGGAAAGCTTTTTGATTGTATAGTCCACTTCGCCCGGCTGTATCGGAGCGCAGGGAGCGTCCTCCTCGACGTCGTCGTTAAAGCGGCCCTGCTCCTCGTATTCTTTGATGCGCGCCAGGACTCGCAGGCGGTCTTCTCTAGCCATGGCAAACCTCCCCGTGGAACCAGAGCTTCCGGAATGTCCGCTCGCTCTTTTTTATGTCTTCAATACTCAGCAACAATGATTTAAAGGACTCGTAGTCCCTCTGCCGGTCGGCGTCGGAGTAGTTGTCCAGAGATGCGCGCAGGGAAGGGTAGAATTCGCTTTTCTTCGCGTATTCCCAGAAATATTCGCCGTTGATGGTTTCCGCATAGTACCACGGCTTGTTGGAGAGGGCGAAGTGACACAGGTTAAGCTCGCCCTCCGGCGGCTCCGGGAAGCTGTGCTTGTTCCAGCCCGTCGGCAAATACCGCACCTGCCCGTGGCAAATGACATTGAGGTACTCCTGGTCGGGCGCCAGCGAGTCGAAATGGTACTCGCTGAGCATCCACAGGAACTTCTCCTGCACCTTCTGCCGGCGGAACTCCGCAAGGTTCATAACCATTACGCCGGAGTTGAAGTAGGTGTTGTGTGGGATGCCGATGATCTCTTCGACGTAGTTCGTGAACACCGGGCTGCGGTCCGTATTTTGCTCATAAACGGCGCCCACAAGATAGCCGTCGACGTCGGTGTCATACAGCTTCGCGATGTCATTCAAAAGGATCACGTCGCAGTCGAGATAAATCGCCTTGTCATACTGCGGAAAGGCGGTCTCGATGAAGAAACGGTAGTACGCGGCAAGGCTGTAATAAAACATGTCGGGAAGCTTGTGCTTCACCGGCTCCAGCATTTGCCGAACATCGTAAAATTCAATCGCCACATTTCCGGTCGCATGCTTTCGGATGATTTCCTGATTGTGCTCAGTGATGTCGGTCTTCAAAACGGTGATTCGATACTCACGGTCCGGCGAGACATGGGAGATCAGAGAGACGATGGCAACGTCGAGGTACGGAACGTACCGATCGTTGCACGCGAAAAAAATCGGAATCGGATTCTTCATGGCAATACCCCCTGTAAATTGGTCAGCTCCATTTTCCCGTAACGTCATCATTATGTAAAGATAATGATGATGGGGAAGCTCTCGGATTGAAAAACGCTTCCGAACTGCAGCGGGAGAGAACTCCACCACAGCGGGAATCTGCGATAAATGCTTGATTTTCGCGAGGGACCCTGCTATGATTACGGCATGGAAAATGTTAAAGCGATTGTTTCGCAAAATATATTGAGACTTCGGAAAGAAAACAATCTGACACAGGCGGAGCTGGCCAGAAGAATCAATTATTCCGACAAAGCCATCTCGCGTTGGGAGGCAGGCGAGGTCGTTCCGGACCTCGAAACAATCTACGCCCTCAGCGAGATTTTTGACGTACCGGTATCTCAGATCACGGAGGCGCGTGCGGAGGGGGACGCGCAGGAGAACCAAAACGGCGGCATCGGTCAGAAGATTCTGTCCCAGATTTTCCTGTGTTGTGAAATCTGGTTCATCTTAACCGCCCTGTACGTATACCTGAAACTCTCCCGCCAGACCAACGTCTGGCAGTTGTTTGTGTGGTGTGTGCCCGCATGTATGCTGGTGCTGTGGTTCTTCAACCGCAAGGAGCCGACGAACATCCTGCTCCTCATCTACTCCTCCGTATTTGTCTGGTCCTTCACCACATGCATATACCTACACCTAATCGACTCCCAACCCTGGTACATCTTCTTCATCGGCCTCCCGGCCCAGGGACTGCTCGTGATTCGGTACGTTTTCAACTATAAGCAGAACCTGAAGAGCATCCGGCTCGGAAAACGAAAGCCGAAACGGCAAAAAAGGCGAAGCAACTAAAAAGAGATCATCAAAATCATCATAAAAACAGAAGGTTCGAATAAAACCATCGATTAAAACCAGGGCTGTATCAATCAGCGGAGCCAGACTCCGGAAATTGAGCAGCCCTGTTTGATTGTGAAAGCAAGGAAAAGATGAAAAGACAGCGGGATTCAGGTTTTTCTTGATTTCGCTGTCTGTTTCCGGCCTTTTTGCGATGAGAATACAGCGGGATTCGGGCTTTTCTTAATCTCGCTGTCTGTTTCTTGCCTTTTTGCGATGAGAATACAGCGGGATTCGGGTTTTTCTTAATCCCGCTGTATGCTTTCACGATTTCCGCGATGGGAATACAGCGGGATTTAGGTTTTTCTTAATCTCGCTGTATGTTTCTTGCGTTTCCGCGATGGGAATACAGCGGGATTTAGGTTTTTCTTAATCTTGCTGTCTGTTTCTTGTGTTTTTGCGAATCGAGCAGCACGCTTAGATTCCCTGAACCTGCGCCTTTGCGAAGGAGCTGCAAAACGGCCGTCCTCAGGGGAGGCAGCAGTCCCCCTCCTGAAAAAAGGGGGTTGACAAGTTCTCGCAAGTCGTGGTAATATGCAAGTGTACTAAGACGCATAGTACACGCAGCAAGTGTGGAAAAGAATGGGGATTCTGAGAAAAGTAATGAGAAAGGAGGTCAGTGCGTGATCAGTTTGGATGTTACGGGACGAGCCCCGATATATGAGCAGCTCTGCCGCGGAATCTGCGGAGAGATAGCCATGGGGCTGTTGAAGGAAAACTCACGACTTCCGGCGGCGCGGGTGCTGGCCAAGGAACTGCGGATCAATCCGAATACCGTGGCCAAAGCTTACGCCGCACTGGAGCGCGACGGAGTCATCTATTCCGTCGCGGGAATCGGTTGCTTTGTGGCCGAGCAGAGAAGCGGCGTCTACAAAAGGCTGACCGGGGAGTTTGCACAGAAGGCGCTGGAGGCGTACCGCGCCGGAGTTCCGGTGGAGGAACTCAGGAAAGTTTTGGAACAGGTGTGCAGCGGAGAAGGTTCCGCTGCCGGTGAGGGGGTGAAGGACGATGATTGAAATCAGAAACGTCACCATGGACTTCGTCGGTAAGGGGGTCGGCGAGAGCGGCAAGGCGGTTCGCGCGCTTGACGATGTGTCGATTCAGATACCGGACGGTTGCATCTACGGATTTCTCGGCTCCAACGGCGCCGGCAAATCCACCCTGATGCGGTTGATGTGCGGCGTTTACCAGGGACAGTCCGGGCAGATTTTGATTGACGGCGTCGAAGCCTGGGACAATCCCGAGGCGAAGAAAAACATCTTTTTCGTCAATGACGAGACCGTGCAGTATGCCGATTTCACGTTAAAGGCGATGGCTGCATTTTTCGCATGCTACTATGACACTTTTTCCCACGAGACATTTTCGAAGATTGTCGGGGCCCTCGGGCTTCCGACGGACCGGAAGATGTCGACGTTCTCCAAGGGAATGAAGCGGCAGGCTGTGGTTGCTGTGGCTCTCGCGTGCGGGACGAAGTATCTGGTGATGGATGAGGCATTTGACGGGCTGGATCCGGCGATGCGGAAGATGCTCAAGGACATCATTGTCGACCAGATGCTCGACCGGAATGCGACGCTCATCGTCTCCTCCCACAACGTGGCGGAGATCAACGAGTTGTGCGACCGCGCGATGCTTCTTCACCAGGGAAAATTGGTGTTCGACGACGAGGTGGACAACGTGCGCGGAAGCGTTTGCAAGGCGCAGATTCTCCGCAAATCCGCCCGGGTGACGGAGGAGGAGCTGACCTCTCGCGGGCTTACGGTGATGCAGTATTCCACCGCCGGAAGCATTGTGTCGGCGGTTGTCAAGGGCTCGGAAGAAAGTGTTCGGAAGATTCTTGACGGGATGGAAACAGACTACTTTGAGCTGGTTCCGCTGACCCTGGAAGAGGTGTTCATCTACGAACTGGAAGCAAGGGGGTATGGCCATGAATTCATTTCGGAGGGTTAACCGCATGGCGCTTGGGGAGGCGCGTACACATGTCAGGTTTTTCGTTATCCTCAACATCATACTCGGCACCGCCTGCCTTCTGCAGGTCACGCAGGCAATCGGAAACCGCGCGTACAACAACGTGTCCGAGACGGCACTGTTGCTGTTTATCCTCGGAGGAGCAATTGCACCCACATGTGTAATCTCCGTGTTCCGGGAACTGCATAATCCGCAGCAGAGCGATGTGGTTTATTCCTTGCCGATGAGTGCAAAGGAACGGTACGCATCCCGGATTCTGACGGTTTTTTACCTGCAGTTGCTGCCGGTGATCGTATGGTCGGGGATTGCTACGGCAGTCACGGTATTGCTGTTCAATTATGTACCGTGGGAGGTAGACAGCTGGTGGATTTGGCACAACACCAGACCGCGGGAGGCACTGCAGATGTTCTTCCTGTATGTGACGTCGGTCCTGTTCTTGGAAACGGTTACGGTCATCTGCGCAATCTGTTGCGGAAGACGTGCGGAGATGCGGTATTTTACGTACATTGCTGCCATCAGTATTTCCGCGGCGCCGCTGATGATCCGCACCCGCTTGATGTCGGAGATGGGCGGCCAGGTCACCAAACCGGGAATTATTTACTTCCTCTGGTCGTTCTCGGCCCTCGGAGATTACGTTGACACATCGATTTCTATCTGGAGAGTTTTGCTGGTTACCGTCTCCAGCACGCTGATTTCCCTCGGGGTGATTGTCGCCATGTTCTTCTTCTATCGGAAGAGGGATGCGGGGACTGCGGGGAAGCCGGTTGTCAGTCGGATATTCTTTGAGTTGGTAATTCTCTTAGGGTTGGTGACATACTACACCCTGTTCCTTTTCGAAGGATCGCCGGAGACAGTGGTTGCTGTGGCCCTGATTATATATATGGTGATTCATCTTGTGACCTTCCGCGACATCCTCTCCGGAAGGAAGGTCGCGTGGTGGCTTGGGAAGTTTACGGCGACTACGGTGCTGTTCCTTTTCATTGTCTTTGTAGCTTACATGACCGACGGCTTCGGTTCGATTCACTATATACCCTCGAGGAATCTCGACGGTGCCGGAATCCTCGTTTCCGGGGACGGATATATGACCGGATACGCGGGAAGCGAGGCATACAGGCGGTCCTGGATGCGCGATTACAACGACGTCGAGTATATGGACCGCAAGGAAATCACCGACGCCGAGGTGCGGAAGGTCGTTGAAATCTGCCAGAAGTATGCGGCGTCCGGAAAGAAGAGCATGAAAGGCTTCTACGATAAGCTCTGGGGCACCGAGAGTTATTACGGATTCCTGCGGGAGTCGGACCGGAACGAGGCGTTTGAAGTCAAAATCTGGCTTCCGGGGAAACCGGAGGACGCCGAAGCCGTGATGGATCAGCAGTTCTATCTTACATACGGCCAGGCTTTGCAGCTGGTGAAAGAGCTTGAGGAGACCGGAATTTTGAACATCCGTCGATTCTGGAAATAGCAGGCCGGTGCAACCGGCTTCCATGGGGAAAGCAATCCGTGAAAACGGGGGGCTTTCCCCTTTTTGGATTTGACTATTCAAGGAAGCGGCGATATAATGAACTCCAAAGGGACCGAAGCGGATTCCGGGGTTGTGTGACACCTCTTTGAAATCTGCGGGATACAGAAAGGACGAAATACAGATGGAGACGCGGGTGATCCCGGTTTCACGGGAGCATTTGCAGAAAAAAGATGTGGCGGAGGCGGCGCAGCTTCTGCGCGAAGGGGAGCTTGTGGCATTCCCTACGGAGACCGTGTACGGCCTCGGCGGAGACGCCCTGCGGCCGGATGCGGCGCGGCGAATCTATGAGGCGAAAGGCCGTCCGTCGGACAATCCGCTGATTGTGCACATTGCGGACACGGACGCGCTTCCGGTGCTTGCGAGAAACATTCCGAAGAGCGCCTACGCGCTTGCGAAGCGGTTTTGGCCGGGGCCGATGACCATCATACTGCATAAAAAGAAAATTGTGCCGGATGCCACCACGGGGGGACTCCCGACCGTTGCCATCCGGATGCCCAGCGACCCCGTTGCGGCGATGCTCATCCGCGAGAGCGGCGTATATATTGCGGCACCTTCGGCAAATGCCAGCGGCAGGCCGAGTCCGACCCGCGCCAATCACGTGTACGAGGACCTCAAGGGCCGCATTCCGATGATTCTGGACGGCGGGGACGTGCCAATCGGCTTAGAGTCCACCATTGTGGACCTGACGGGCCGGATTCCCATGGTGCTTCGCCCGGGATATATCACGATAGAACAGCTTCGCGAGGTGCTGCCGAAGGTGGCGTATGACCCGGCTATCCTGAAGCGGGTCCGGGACGACTCGATTGTGGCGAAGGCGCCCGGCATGCGCTACCGGCATTACGCGCCGAAGGGCGAGCTGACCATCTACGAGGGAGACCTTGCGGCGGTGACTGAGCGGGTGCGCAAGGAGGCGGAAGCAAAAATTGCGCAGGGGTACCGCGTTGCGGTGCTTGCCTCGGAGGAGACGAAGGGCTGCTACGAGGGCCTTACGGTCCGCAGCGTCGGAGACCGCGAGGAGGAAGCGACGGTGGCGGCGCATCTCTTTGAGACATTGCGTGAATTTGACGACATGGGAGCCGAGTATATCTTCGGCGAATGCTTCCCGTCCGCAGGCGTCGGCGCGGCGGTTATGAACCGGCTGATGAAGGCGGCGGGCTACCGCATCGTGCAGGTGTGACGGGGCGGATTTTACGAAGGAGTGAGCCATGAGGTACGACCGGGTGGTATTTGTCTGCAGAGACAATTCCTGCCTTTCGATGATTGCGGAAAATGTGTTCATCCACAGGTACGAGGGGGAACCGCTCTATGTGGCGTCCCGCGGGTTGGTGGTGCTCTTTGAGGTGCCGTGCAACCCGAAGGCCGAGGAGGTGCTTGCGAAGCACGGAATCGAGATGGTGAGAAAGACCTGCCTGGAGATTCGAAGCGGCGACATCACGGACAGCACGCTGGTGATTGCCGTGCGCGAACCCGACCGGCAGCGGTTTATGGCGAGATTTCCGTATATGCAGGCGTGGACGCTGTCGATGCTTGCGGGGCAGATCGGGGATGTTCACGACCCCTACGGCGGAACGGAAGCCGATTATGAAATGTGCTACGAAGATATCGACAGGTGTATTGTGAAGGCGCTTCCGGTTATCCGGGCGATGCTTGATGATGTTCGGGAGATTGACAGCAGTCAGCTGTTTGAGAAAGAAATCATGGAGGAAGAAAAGAAAGATGATAGCTTTAGGATGTGATCACGGCGGATTTGAATTGATGCAGGAGGTTAAGGCGCACCTTACGGAGAAGGGTCTGGAGTTCAAGGACTTCGGAACGGACTCCACCGAGGCGACGGACTATCCGATCTACGCGAAACGCGTTGCGAAGGCAATCCTCTCCGGTGAGTGCGACCGCGGTATTCTGATCTGCGGCACGGGCATCGGCATCAGCATCACGGCGAACCGCTTCAAGGGAATCCGGTGTGCAGTGTGCCACGACGTATTCAGCGCCGAGGCGACCAGACAGCACAACAACGCCAATATTCTGGCCATGGGCGGACGCGTCGTCGGACCGGGACTGGCCCTGATGATTGTGGACAAGTTCTTAGAGACGCCGTTTTCCAACGCGCCGCGCCATTGTAATCGAATTCGTCAGATCGAGTCGGACGAGAATTAACGCTGCGAAGCACTTCCCGCATCGGGAAGTCGGTCTTCGGGCCGCTTTCCTGCGGGCTTAACGGAGATTGACACGAAAAGGGGACGTGACTATGGATGTTTCGAGGATTTTCCGCAAACGATTCTTCCCGAAGGAGTGCATCGAACTTTCGGGGGACGAGAAACTCTTTATCGGGGAGCATCTTCTGATTACCTCGTGGAAGACGCTTCGGCCGAAGCGGGAGCTTGCCATGGGAATGTCTCTGTATCTGCCGGAGGACGGGCTGAAGATCAGCCGCTTCCTGCGGGCGGACGGGACGCTGATGTATTGGTACTGCGACATCATCGCCGCGGAGCCCAACGAGGGCGGCGGAACAATCTTCACGGACCTTTGCGTGGACGTGGTTGTGTACCCCGACGGGGAGATGCAGGTTTGGGACCTCGGTGAGGCAGGGGATGTATTTGCCCGAGGCGACATGCCTGCGGAGCTTTTGGCGGATGCCCTTAAGAAGACCGACCGCCTGCTTCGAATCCTCTACCGCGGGTCATTCGGAAAACTTCAGAAAGTGCTTACGGACGCCGAGAAGGGCGTGTTCCCGAGCGCGGATGCGACGCTTGCGAGCATCTTAAGCGACGGGGAATCCCACTGAAAACGGGGGACCGCACGTAGCCGGTACGGGATGCCGCGCGGGCGGAATTCGGAAAGGAAGAGAGACACATGCTTATGTTCGGAGAAAAGAGAATATTGCGTCGGTTGCACGCGGGAATTCTTGCAGTTGCGGGGGCGGTTGTGATGATTCTCGCGGTTTTGTTTGCTACCCTTCCGGCACGGGCCGAGGGGGAGGACGTTCCCACGCAGAGCACGGAGCCGGATGCGAGATCGCTTTCCATCACCATCAAGGAGAGCCGCGAGGTCGGCGCGAAAAAGCTTCGCGACGGCAAATACAGCACCCGCAACTCCTACAAAGCCGGCGACACCATCACCGTCACCTGCGAGGAGGAGATGGCCGGCGTTTACATTCAATGGGGTTCGGAAGTGAAGCCCTACCGCCTTATTTACGGCGGCCACGAGGAGACCCACGGGGAGAACGGTTTCCTGCACGACTACGTAAAACTTGCGGAGAGAGCGAAGGAAGTTGTGATTCAGCTCGATTCGGATATGTATATCTGCGAGATCTACGCTTACTCTGCGGGAAAGCTTCCCGCCGATGTGCAGGTGTGGGAGCCCACGCTGAAGGAGGCCGACATTCTGGTCCTGTCGACGCACGCGGACGACGAGATCCTCTTTATGGGCGGCGTTTTGAATATCTACGGCGGACAGGAGAAATATCGTGTACAGGTTGCGTACATGTGCGAGCACTGGACGTACAGCTCGTCCTCGCACATCCGCGAGCACGAGAGGCTTGACGGTCTGTGGTACAGCGGCATCCGCTATTACCCGATCGTCATGGGTTACAAGGACATTTTCATCAATTACAATCAGCCGGCGGACAAGGCGCTGGCGGAGGCAAAGAGAAAGTACAATTTTGATAATCTTAAGGCGAGCGTCTGTGAGACCATCCGCAGGTTTAAACCGCTTGTTGTGGTCGGCCACGACATCAACGGCGAGTACGGACACGGCGGACACATCATCTTCTGCGCCGCGCTGCGCGAGGTGCTCGAGCATACGGCGGATGAGACCTATCTGCCGGAGTCGGCGGAAAAATACGGTGTCTGGGACGTTCCGAAGACATATCTGCACCTCTACGGCGAGAACAAACTGAGGCTAAACATGCGCGAACCGCTTTCCGAATTCGGCGGGATGACGTCTTTGGAGGTCGCAAAGGGAGCGTATAAGAAACACGAGACGCAGGTGACGTCGACCGGCTTCAAGGTCGACGATGAGTACAAGCACAGCGTTGCGAACTTCGGCCTCTACCGCACGACGGTTGGTCAGAACACCGGCAACCACATGATGGAAAATGTCGTCTCCTATGCGGAGCAGGAGCGCATCGCCGAGGAGAAGCGCCTCGAGGAGGAGCGCAAGGCCGAGGAGGAGAGACTCGCGGAGGAAGCCCGCAAGGCGGAGGAAGCGAGAAAGGCAGAGGAGGCGCGCAAGGCCGAGGAAGCGAAGAAGGCCGAGGAGGCCCGGAAAGCCGAGGAAGAGAAGGCTGAAGCCGAGAAGATAGCCGATGCAGAGAGCAAGGCCGAGCATAGGCGCGGGGTTATGCGCGTGATTATCGGCGCGGTTCTGGCGGTCGCCGCAATCGGGTTGATTCTGTTCGGAATCCGCACCAGAAACCGCCTTCGCAAGAAGAAGGCAAGACTCGCGCGGATGCAAAAGCAACGCGAAGAAAAGAATAAAATTTAGTACACGATAAGTGGTTTGCATTCATGCCCGAGGAGATGTAAGATGGATTGTCCATTTTGCGACTCCTCGGTTTTTTGTGTTAACAGAAAAAGCAGGGACGACCTTTCGGAAGAGAACCGCTAAGGCTCTTGTCAAAAAGCTGTTTTGGGCCTCTTTTAGCCGAAAACATGTCGTTCATCAAAAAAAAGTGTCGTTCATCCAAAAGTAATTGACTTCGCAAAAAGAGTACAGTATGGTTATTGTAGTTGAATTATGCTCTGTTAAATCGGAGTATTTCGGAAATGATTTCCAATGGATCATATTTCGGACTGATCGAGCGATTATTCAATGTATTGCAAGGTCGACTTGAAACGCCTTGCGTACAAATGGGACAAAACAAAAATGGAGGCAGGTATGCAAAAAAAACGAGTCTTAGTGTTTGTGTTGGTGTTGGTTTTGACCGTAATAGGATCGGTAGGACATGTGGATGCGTTTGGGGCAAGCGATGTGGAACAGTATGGTTTCACCACTTCAAGTGGGTTTACGTATCAGAGACTTTATAATTCTTCCTCGACGTTTAAGTATGACGGGGTTGTGATCGGAAGGATTTATTACACTGTAATCAAGGCGGTATCAACTACTACGTTTCGCGGCTCGGATGGTAGAAACAGAAAAACAGAAGTGATTCTGGTTCGTGTGCAAATGGCGCCGGATTACAATTCACATGGTTCCGTGACATATCTTGGATTGAATTCCTATAACAGGGTTCAGTTATGGCTGGAGGGCGAAAGAAAGTACATAGATATGGCACCGGAGGGAACTATGCCGAGTTCATCGACTACGTATACGGGAGGAGTTGGTGCTGAGATTGGTGGACAGGACAAGTTTAAGTTTTCCGTCAGTACCGGTTATACGAGTACCATTCAAGACAACTGCGTTACGGCACATTCAAGTTTTTATGGTGGTTATAAGTTTGATGCGGATTACACTTATACTATTCACAGCAACAATCTCATTACATCTACTGAGGCAAAACGTGCAATGAACCGATGGGCGACAAATAAGCACAATTGTTATTATGCGTATGTTTACACAACTCCGACGGATTACTATAATACTCCGACATCAACGAATAATTATGGATGGCCGATGACAATGAAAATTCAATTCCGCTTCCGCGTGGCAGAAACTTCTGTTTCTACACCAAGTCAATGGGACGGAGCTTGTATGGACGTGAACCGGGACAGTTGCACTTCTGTAAAAACAAAAATCTTCGATTCGGTAAAATGAAGCGATGGGTAGGTAGAAGGAGCACATATGAAAAAAATATTCAGGAGAAAGACAGTTTTTATTGTGGCAATTCTTTTGAGTGCGCTCGTCGTTTGTGTGTGGCTTGTGTTGCACAAGCCAAGACCCGACGAGAAGGATAACATCAGAAAAGAGACCAGAATACTGACAGAAAGCTTTCCCACCAAAATGCTGGTTCTCGGGGATAAGTTTCCAGTGCTTCCCGAAGGGGTAAACGTAGAATATGTTGATCACATTACAGTGGAACTGACTGAAACTACGGGGACGAAATATACGTATGTAATGTTAATCATAAATGACCTCTCGGGGGAGGTATGCCTTACGGATGAAGATTTCGAAACGATTCAGCAGATTTTGAATCAAAAGCATGTTTTCTTTACATACATCGGAGAATCAAATCTGGCAAAATTTGAAGAAAAGGGCTTTCATCAATTTGCGTGTCCGATCAATGATGACGGCAATCGTTCTTTCACCTGCTTTGATGGAGTTGAACTGATGGGTGTATATAGTTCGGACTATGATGAAGTAAGGGATGGTGGATTGTCTGATGGCAGTCTGTTTGTAGGGATAGAGTCAGCTATGGTCTATATGTTGGAAGACCGTGAGCAGGAAATCGGGGGAGGAATTCGTTGATTTCAATACGTCACCTTTCAAAACAATACAGGATGGATGTTGAAGAAAGAAAAGTTCTTAACAGAGTCAGTGTGGATTTTTCGGACACTGGTCTCCACATTGTTCTGGGGAGAAGCGGAAGCGGAAAAAGCACATTGTTGAATATTCTCGGAGGAATCATCGGAGAGTATGATGGAACAATCGACATCGATGAAAAAAATGTTTCTGAAATGGATGAACAGGAATGGGATCAGTTTCGCGGGAACAATATAGGTATAGTGTTTCAAGACTACAATCTGCTGGAAGAAAAAAGTGTTTCGGATAATCTTCGTCTGTCACTTAGAATTACCGATGCAAGTTATGATGAAGCAGAGGAAATGATCGATGAAGCGTTGAAAAAAGTCAACCTTTCTGAGTATCGAGAACAGGTTGTGTCGAGATTAAGTGGTGGACAAAAACAACGTGTAGCTATTGCTAGGGCAATCATTCGAAACCCGAAGATTCTTCTCGCTGATGAGCCAACAGGAAATCTTGACTCGCTGACGGCAAGTGAGTTGTTTTCGCTTTTGTATGAATTGTCGCAGAACTGTCTGGTGATTATCGCAACGCATGATTCTGAGAATGCATATCTGTATGCAGACGTAATTCATCGTATTGACGGCGGAGACATCAATACGGAAAGAAATCCAAAGACCAGATTTCAAGCAGAGATAGACTCTTCGCTGGGAAGCAGTGTTGCTGAGGGAAGTAGAGAGGTCGTCATTGAAAAAATCACAGCAGCTCTTCGCAAGATGATATCGAAGATGCGTGAAAAAAATGATGACGAGACAAAAGTAAACATTTCCCTGAAATCATGTGAAGATACATGCTATATTCGACACAGAAAAGTGAAATATAATACAGATAGGGCAGTTCAATCGCGGGCATTGCCTTTGGCTGATGCGGTTAGGACAGCTGTCGGGAATCTCCTTTGGCGGAAAATGCGTTCGATGATGCTTTTTTTGTTGTTAGCGTTGGCAATTGTTTTGGAATTGGTTGCTGTTCATTTCCTGAGATACGAATCGTTCAGAGCCTTGGACGAGTATTGTAAGAAGTATCAGCCAGACTATCTTACATTGTATGAAAACGTTGAATTTGAAACGAGCTTTTTCAATGTGGTTTCAGCTCGGCTCACCAGCGGAAATGTTTTTTACAACCGAATTGCAAAGGTTTTTGACAAGGATGTCATTTTTCCTGTGCTGAATGATGAATATATTCGTACGGGAAAAGGAGACTATTCCGGAGTGAAGATTGTGCTTGCATCGGGAGAGGCAACGCCCATAGAGAAACAACAATTGCTTGTCGGCAGACTGGCAGAGACAGGGAATGAGATAGTGATTACCGATTATCTCGCCAAGTCCTTAGAGCTTTCTGTCGGGGATGAGATTGCTGTGAGCTCAAGGGTTGGAGAGCTTACCTGTATTGTGACTGGTGTATCCTGTACGGATTTTGAGGAATACGGCTTAGAAAGGCGTCTCGATGATAGTGCGCCGTTTACGGAACAGACGGAGTATCGATTACAGAACCGGTACCGATTGTGTTTTGCCTCACAGCAGTTCATAAAACAACAGTGTTTGATGTGTCGACAGATGGAATTGACCAGTGCAAGTGTTCAATCGCATTCTTCCGAAAAGAGGTTTTTTGACGAAAAGGTCAGATATGGTGCAACAGGCGGAATCACGAAAGAGAATCTTTTGCGCGGAAGAATGCCGGAAAATAATTCTGAAATAATTGTTGATGAAGAAACGGCTGATTCGTTGTATGCAAAGTGGGGGGATAGCGTCGGGTATTCCGGCAAGTTTATTGATGTGAGAGATCCGCGATATCAAGAGGTCTTTTCCGGCGAAATACCAATTGCAGAGTATTATCCTGACGGATTTACAGTTGTTGGGGTGTATGACGGTTCGTATTATAGAAAAGAACCGAACGAAGAGATGTATGCGCCAAGTGTTTTAGTCACAGATGACATCTTTGACAGAATAAAGAACGCTTATTTTTCAATTTATTGTTTCGGAGAGTATTTTGTGGGAACAGATCAGGTAGACCAAAACGCTTTTATGCTGCTATCAAAGGACAATGTTAAGTGGTCTGATCCTTATGCGGAACAGATAACAGAGTTTGCTGCAACTATTGATAATCTGAAGCTGTATTTTCGTATGATGACATGGATGTTGGGGATTGCTATAGTGATTATTTGCACTTTGCAGATTGCCTATAGTGTAAAAGATCAAAGTCGAAGTATAGGAATAATGCGAACAGTCGGATATACTCGCAGAGATATGTGCGGCGTGTTTGCAATCGAAGCAGCTGTAAGTGGGATAATAGGTGTTGCCGTGGCCGGATTGATGTTTGGTGTGATTCACCGAATTGCGGATGCAAGATTTGAAACAAGCATTCCAGACACGCCATTCCGGTTACTGGTTGTTTCACCGTGGATAACGATCATGGTTGTGGTAGTTTGTATAGTCGCGTGTGTTGTTTCGGGACTTGTTCCGGTTTTCAGATTATCGAAGAAAACACCATTTGAATTAATCCATCCAAATACGTAGCAACGGAACGAACAGAGGGAGACGGTTCTCCCTCTGCTTTTTTTTGTGAAATGTTGTGCAAATAAGTTTTTGGTACCGATGGTCTCTCAAGAACCGCGAGACGAAAACTCCGAAAAATAATAGTGGAATTTATCGAAGAAAAGTGCTATATTATTTTTCGTATGGGCTTCTTTTCGGAAAGGACGGACGGAATGCGCGCACCGCGGAAGAAAAAGCAAACCGGAGAGACAATGCGTCTGCTGTTTTTGGTGACGCAGGTCGGACTTTGCATGATTTCCGCGCTGGCAGTCGGAGGACTGCTCGGATACGGTCTCGACCGGCTGTTCGGCACCCTTCCCGTGCTTACGATTGTCGGATTGTTCCTGGGAGTCGCCGCGGGTTTTCGCAGCGTGTGGCTGCTCCTTTCGAAATACACAAAGGAACCGGAGGAAGCGGAAGCGCCCAAGGCGGATGCAAAGCTTTTGGCAGCGGAAGAGGAATTCCGCCGCTGGAAGCAGGAGCGCGGCGTAAAGGAAGACCGGCGTGATTGACGCCGGGGTTTAGAGCAGCGCGGAGGTAGCGATGTTCGGACGAAAGAGATATCCCGGACTGCGGGGAATCCTGCGGGAAATGACGGCAGAGAACCGGTATAGCGATGCAGGCACGGAACCGGAGACGGCTTCCGAAAATGCCGGCACGGACGGGACGTTGCGGTCCCCGGAGGACATTGACCGGGAGCTTGCCGCGGAGGAAGCCGAGGCCCTTTCGGAGGACCGTGTGGTCGACCCGATTGAAGAGGGCAGTGAGCGCGCGGAAGCAGAACTTGCCGAGGCGAAGGAGATTCACCGCGACATGATTGCAGGGTGCATCGCATTGAGTGCCCTGTTGCTGGTGGGTGCCGTTTGGGCAAGACCGGCCTGGAGATATGCGGCAGGCGTCGCCATCGGATGCGGCGTTGCAATATATTTTTTGATTCATTTATACCGTTCCGTCGGGTGGGAACTCACGATGGAACCGCAGCAGGCGGAGCGTTATGCGAAGAGCCGGACCGCGATTCGGTACGGTATTGTGCTGTTGGCGGCAGTGGCCGTGATGCTGACGCTCGGGAAGGCGGCCGGAATCGGCTGTTTGCTTGCGATTGTTACGATAAAACCGGCGGCGTATCTACAGCCGCTTACGGCGAAGATACGAAGAAAAAAAGGCAGGTGATAGGATGGGCAGCGACGTGCTTTTGGCATTGTCCGCACGAGGCTTCGGCGGGCTGCCGGGAGTGGTATCGCAGAGCAATGACGCGATAGGAGAAAAAATCGGTATCAACAGCTACGGTTCCGTGACGCTGTTCGGCTACCGCTTTTACTTCACATCGACGCACATCGCACTTCTGATTATCGTTATTGCGGTGACGGTGTTGGCACTGTTGGCGAACCGCGTGATACGCAAGGCAGACCCTTACGGGAAGCCCGGGATGGCGATGACAATCATTGAGACGGTGGTAGGATTTATCGACAACACGACCTATTCGAACATGGGCGAGAAACACGGCGGCGCTTTCCGCAACTACATCGGAACGCTCCTTCTGTTCATCTTCTTTTCGAACATCTCGGGTGTGTTCGGGCTCCGGCCGCCGACCGCAGACTACGGCGTCACGTTCGGTCTTGCGATGATCACGTTCTTTATCATTCACTACAACGGATTCAAGTACCAGAAGATCAAGCACATCACGGGCTTGTTCGACCCGATTCCGTTGACGCCGATCAACATCATCGGCGAGATTTCGACCCCGATTTCCATGTCGCTCCGTCTCTTCGGAAACGTTTTGTGCGGCACTGTAATCATGGGCCTTCTGTACAACCTGCTTCCGAAATTCCTGCTGTTGTTCTGGCCGGGTGCATTGCACGTATACTTCGACCTCTTCAGCGGCGCGATTCAGGCGTACGTATTCACCATGCTGACCATGGTATTTGTCTCAAAGACGTTCGAGGAATAACCGCATCCGCGGGATTCCCGATTGTGTGAAAACGAATATTCCAAACGGCCGAAAGGCCGAATAAAAATCACAGGAGGATTTCACAATGGAAATTTTCAACAAGGCATTTGTTCAGGGTTGCTCTGCAATCGGCGCCGGTATCGCAATGATCGCCGGTCTCGGCCCCGGAATCGGCCAGGGTTATGCTGCCGGCCAGGGTGCCGCTGCCGTAGGTCGTAACCCGGGTGCAAGAGGTACCGTTATGGGAACCATGATTCTCGGACAGGCTGTTGCCGAGACCACCGGTTTGTACTCCCTCATCGTAGCTATTCTGCTGATCTTCGTTAACCCTTGGGCATAAGAAGCACGGCAACTATGAATTCGGCGGCATGATTATGGCGTCGAAAGGGAGGATACAGTGAACGTTTTAACGAATTTGGCTTTTTTGGAGGGAGACGCGGGGCTGCGCGGAAAGATCTTCGGATTGGACCTGCAGATTATTTTTGATGCCGTGATTCTCGCTTTGGCCGTATTTTTCCTGTTCTTCCTGTTGTCGTACTTTGTGTTCAATCCCGCTCGGGAGTTCCTTGCCAAGCGGCAGGAGCGCATCGCTTCGGATCTCGCCGTTGCTGCGGATGAGAAGCGTGAAGCGATGGAGTTCAAGGCGGAGTATGACGCCCGCCTTCGCGAGGCGGACGCCGAGGTGGACCGCATCCTGAGCGAGGGTAAGCGCAAGGCAAAGCGCCGCGAGAGCGAGATTATCGATGCGGCCAATGCCGAGGCATCCCGGATTATGGAGCGCACGGAGCGCGAGATCGAGATGGAGAAGAGCAAGGTCAAAGACGACATGAAGAAGGAGATGGTTGCCGTGGCGACGGAGATGGCGGGACGTTTTGTCTCGGAGTCCATGTCCGCATCGCGCCAGGAGCAACTTGTGGATGATGTCCTTAAGGAGATCGGGGAGTCAACATGGCGGGAGCAGTGAGCAAAACCTACGGGCATGCTCTCTTTGAGCTTGCCGTGGAAAACGGAACCGTGGATCAGCTTCTTTCGGAGGCGACGACCGTTCAAAAGGCGCTTTCGGAAAATCCCGACGTCATCCGGTTTTATACCAACCCCAAGATAACGCCGGAGGAGAAGCAGGGATTTACCGAGTCGGTCTTCGGCGGACGCGTGCAGAATGATATGACGGGCCTTCTGGTGCTGGCGGTTCGAAACGGCCGCTCCAAGGAGATTCCGAAGATGCTTGAGGAGATCATCGCCGAGGCGAAGGAGTACAAGGGCATCGGTATCGTGCATGTGGAAACCCCGACAGAGCTTTCGGAGGCTCAGAAGAAGCGTCTGGAGGCGCGCATCTTGGCGACGGCGGGGTACCGGGAGCTGGAGATGACCTACGTCATCAATCCCGCTTTGATCGGCGGAATTGTCATTCGCATCGGAGACCGTGTCGTGGACGGAAGCATCCGCTCCCAGCTCGACGCGATGTCGCGTGAGCTTTTGCAGGTTTCGGTGTGAGCCTGGATTTGAAACATTAGGAAGGGAAGGTACCTACCTTTGAGTATTAAACCTGAGGAAATCAGCTCCGTCATTCGGGAGCAGCTGAAGAGATACAGCACAAAACTCATGGTATCGGACGTGGGAACCGTGATTCAGGTCGCAGACGGAATCGCGCGTATTTACGGTCTGGACAATGCAATGCAGGGTGAGCTTCTCGAGTTCCCGCACGAGGTTTACGGCATGGTCATGAACCTCGAGCAGGACAACGTCGGTGCGGTTTTGCTCGGCGATACCGCGCTGATTCGCGAGGGTGACGTCGTTAAGACAACCGGCCGCGTTATCGAGGTGCCGGTCGGTGACTGCATGCTCGGGCGTGTCGTGAACTCGCTGGGTCAGCCTATCGACGGCAAGGGCCCCATCGCTGCGACTTCGTTCCGCCAGATTGAGCGTGTTGCCAGCGGTGTTATCAGCCGTAAGAGCGTAGACACCCCGCTGCAGACCGGTATCAAGGCCATCGACTCCATGATTCCGATCGGCCGCGGCCAGCGCGAGCTCATCATCGGCGACCGTCAGACCGGTAAGACGGCCATCGCCATCGATACCATCATCAATCAGAAAAACGAGAACGTCCTTTGTATCTACGTCGCCATCGGCCAGAAGGCGTCCACGGTTGCCAACATCGTGAAGACCCTTAACGAATACGGCGCGATGGATTACACGACGATTGTTGCGGCGACCGCCAGCGAGTTGGCGCCGTTGCAGTACATCGCTCCTTACGCAGGCTGCGCCATCGGTGAGGAGTGGATGGAGAAGGGCAAGGACGTCTTAATCATTTACGACGATTTGTCCAAGCATGCGGCAGCGTACCGTACACTGTCCCTGCTTCTCAAGAGACCCCCGGGACGTGAGGCGTACCCGGGCGATGTCTTCTACCTGCACAGCCGTCTCCTGGAGCGTGCAGCACGCCTTTCCGACAAGCTCGGCGGCGGGTCTTTGACGGCGCTTCCGATTATCGAGACCCAGGCAGGCGACGTTTCCGCTTACATTCCGACCAACGTCATCTCCATCACGGACGGTCAGATTTACCTCGAGACAGAGATGTTCAACTCCGGTTTCCGCCCTGCGGTAAATGCCGGTCTCTCCGTTTCGCGTGTCGGCGGCGCGGCGCAGATCAAAGCCATGAAGAAGATTGCGGGACCGATTCGTATCGAGCTCGCACAGTACCGCGAGCTGGCTGCATTTTCCCAGTTCGGTTCCGACCTGGATGCCGACACCAAGGAGAAGCTTGCCCAGGGCGAGCGCATCCGCGAGGTGTTGAAGCAGCCGCAGTACCGTCCGATGGCTGTTGAGAAGCAGATTGTCATCATCTACGCAGCGACGAAGAAATATCTTCTGGACATCGCTGTCGCGGACATTGCCGAGTACGAGCAGACATTGTTTGAATTGATTGAAAACAAATACCCGGAGATCTTTACCACCATCCGCGAGCAGAAGGTTCTGACCGAGGATATCGAGCCGCAGCTGATTCTCGCAATCGGCCAGGCGAAGGAAGGGTTTGTAAAGAAGTAATCCGGTGAAGAAGGAAAGCATTTTCCGCGGAAAATGCCGCAAGGAGTGATTCTCTATGGCCTCGATGAGAGACATCAAAAGAAGGACGCAGAGCATCCGGAGCACGGGACAGATTACAAAGGCGATGAAGCTGGTATCCACTGTCAAGTTGCAGAAGGCGCGCGGTCTTGCCGAGGAGGCGAAGCCGTATTTCAACCATCTGTACCAGACCATCGTCGGAATCTTCGACCGCGCTACGCCGGAGGTCCGCGAGCACTATACCAAGAAGACGTCGGAGACCGCGAAGAAGGCGGTGATTGTCATCACCAGTAACCGCGGACTGGCGGGCGGCTACAACTCGAATGTGGTCAAGCAGGTGCTCGGAAGCGGAATCCCTCGGGAGGATGCGCTGATTTACGCCGTCGGCCGCAAGGGACGCGACGCGCTTCGCCTTCGCGGATACGAGATTGCGAAAGACTACTCGGAGACGATGAACAATCCGCTCTACAGCGATGCATCCGACATCAGCAACGATGTCATGGACGCCTTTGAGAACGGCACCGTCGGCGAGATTTACATCGCATTTACCGTGTTCCGCAACACGGTGAGTCAGATTCCAACCATGCTCAAGCTGTTGCCGGCCGACATCGGCATCGACGACGGGACGGGCAGTTCGGAGGGAACGGCGGAAGCGCTGATGAATTTTGAGCCCGAGCCCGAGGAAGCCCTTCGGATGATTATCCCCAAATACGTCAGCGGCGAAGTGTTCGGCGCCATCATGGAGTCCTACGCCAGTGAAAACGGTGCGCGTATGCAGGCCATGGACAACGCCACCAACAATGCCAACGACATGATCGGCAAGCTGGAGCTCGCGTACAACCGCGCCCGCCAGAGCTCGATCACTCAGGAATTGACAGAGATTATAGCCGGAGCGAACGCTTTGGAAAGCGACTAGGTCGCTTTCCAAGCGTTCGCTAGCGCCGCAAGGCGCGCAGCGGCTTGCGGATAAATGCTCTGGAGAGCGACGGCGGACGAGTTCCGCAGAAACGGTCCTGCCGTAGAGGCCGCACCGAACGCTTAGACGTCCAGTGCAGCGGAGTGAGTTGCATTGCTCCCCACCCCCTGCCGAAAGCAGCATGTAACGGCTGTAACCAGCAGTCGCAGAAATACAAACAAGGAGTACTACCGTGGAAAGAAACATTGGTAAGATAACCCAGATTATCGGAGCCGTCCTGGACATCCGGTTCCCGGAAGGAAGTCTCCCGGAAATCTATGATGCCATTAGGATCCGCAGAAAGAACGGAGAGATTCTCGTGGTCGAGGTAGCACAGCACCTCGGCGATGACACGGTTCGCTGCATCGCCATGGGACCGACGGACGGTCTGGTGCGCGGCATGGACGCGGAATCCACCGGAGCCCCGATTACGGTACCGGTCGGCGAAGCGACCCTCGGACGTATGTTTAACGTCTTGGGAGAGCCCATCGATGAGAAGGAAGCGCCCACGGACGTGGAGTATTATCCGATTCATCGCCCCGCGCCTGATTTTGCGGCACAGTCCACCGAGACGCAGATCCTCGAGACCGGCATCAAGGTCGTTGACCTTCTCTGCCCTTACCAGAAGGGTGGTAAGATCGGACTCTTCGGCGGTGCCGGCGTAGGAAAAACCGTATTGATTCAGGAGCTTATCACCAACATCGCGACGGAGCACGGCGGTTATTCCGTATTTACCGGCGTAGGCGAGCGCACCCGTGAGGGTAACGACCTCTACTACGAGATGATTGAGTCCGGTGTTATCAACAAGACTACCATGGTCTTCGGTCAGATGAACGAGCCGCCGGGAGCACGTATGCGCGTAGGCCTTACGGGACTTACCATGGCGGAGTATTTCCGTGACAAGGGCGGCAAGGACGTCCTTCTGTTCATCGACAACATTTTCCGATTCACCCAGGCAGGTTCCGAGGTGTCCGCACTTCTCGGACGTATGCCTTCGGCCGTTGGTTACCAGCCCACGCTGCAGACCGAGATGGGCGCTCTCCAGGAGCGTATCACCTCGACGAAGAACGGTTCCATCACCTCGGTTCAGGCCGTGTATGTGCCTGCCGATGACCTTACGGACCCGGCTCCGGCAACGACCTTCGCGCACCTCGATGCGACCACCGTTTTGTCCCGTTCCATCGTGGAGCTCGGTATTTACCCCGCAGTTGACCCGCTGGATTCCACGTCCCGCATCCTCGACCCCCGCGTTGTCGGCGAGGAGCACTACAAAGTGGCCCGCGGTGTGCAGGAGATTTTGCAGAGATATAAGGAACTTCAGGATATCATCGCCATCCTCGGTATGGACGAGCTTTCGGAGGACGAGAAGCTTCTCGTTGCCCGCGCCCGCAAGGTGCAGCGTTTCCTCTCCCAGCCGTTCCATGTAGCGGAGCAGTTCACCGGTCTTCCGGGACGCTATGTGCCGCTTTCCGAGACGATTCAGGGCTTCCGTGAGATCCTCGAGGGCAAGCACGACGACATTCCGGAGAGCTACTTCCTGAATGCGGGAAGCATCGACGATGTACTGGAGCGCGTGCACAACCGCGCTTAATCCGCTGCCGTGTAACCGGCAGGAGAGTGAGTGAACTATGGCAGACGAACGATACATTCGACTGAAGGTGTATTCGCCGCAGAGAATCTTCTTTGAAGGCGACGCCGAACTGGTCGAATTTACGACAACCGAGGGCGAAATCGGCGTCTACAGAAACCACGTGCCGCTTACGGTGGTGGTGGCGCCCGGCGTTCTTCGGATCACGAAGGACGGCGAGACCAAGGAGGCCACGCTTTTGGAGGGCTTCGCGACCATCCTGCAGGATGAGATTGTCATCCTCTCGGAGGCCTGCGAGTGGCCCGGCGAGATTGACGTGCACCGTGCGGAGGAAGCAAAAATCCGTGCGGAACGCCGCTTAAAGTCCGAGAAGGAAATCAACTACGACCGTGCGGAGTTAGCGCTTCGCCGTGCGTTGATCCGGCTTCGCCTGGCCGGCAAAAACTAGGCAAATGCAGCTGCATTTTGCGAAAAACTGCTGCCGCTCTCTGCATGGGAAACCTTTGCGGCGGGCGGCTTTCTTTGCCTGATGGCAGATGGGAGAAAGTATGGCACTCGTCATCATTACGGGATTGTCCGGCGCCGGCAAATCCGTTGCGATCAACGCGCTGGAGGACATGGGCTACTATTGCGTCGATAACCTGCCCGCGAAATTCCTTGTCAGCTTTGCCGACTTGTACGGCATGACGGAGAAAAACGAGGAGAAAAAGATTGCCACGGTGATTGACATCCGCGGGAAGGACACCTTCGGGGACGTGTATCAGGCCATGGAGGAGCTTTCGCGCCGCCGCTATCCGTACCATGTGATGTTCCTCGACTGCGACACGCAGGTGCTTCTGCAGCGCTACAAGCTCACCCGCAGACGCCACCCCCTGATGGAAGACAGCAATCTCTCCATGGAGGAGGCGATTGCCGAAGAGCGGGACTGGCTTAAGAAGATTCGCATCCAGTCCGACTATCTGATTGACACTTCGACGTTGAAACCGGCGCAGCTTCGCGAGAAAATCATGGGAATTCTCTCCGAGGAGCCGGATTCGGATTCCCTGCTTGTGCGCAGCGTTTCCTTTGGATTTAAAGAGGGAATCGCCTCCGATGCGGACCTCGTTTTCGATGTGCGATGTCTGCCGAATCCGTACTACATTGAGGAGCTGAAGAACCACACCGGCCTGGAGGACTGCATCCGGGAGTATGTGTTCGGTTTTGAAGAGAGCCGCGAGTTGCTCTCACGGGTCCTGGATTTTTTGGATTTTCTGCTTCCGCTCTACCGCAAGGAGGGGAAGCGTGAGCTGGTTGTGGCCTTCGGATGCACCGGCGGACAGCACCGATCGGTGTGCTTTGCGGAAGCCCTTGCCGCGCATATGCGGGAGACGGGGCAGCGTGTGGTGGTGAACCACAGAGAGCTGGAAAAGAGCAGAGATTAACATTGGGGAGAACACCGGGCGCGCTTGAAGGCGCGGGGTGAGAAGGAGGAATGTATGGCAATTCTTTTGGCCGGCGGCGCCGGATATATCGGAACCCACACCGCCGTGGAGTTTTTGAACGCAGGATATGACGTGGTCATCGCGGACGATTTGTACAACTCGAAGAAGGCGGCAGTGCAGAGAGTTGAGAAGATTACGGGCAAGAAAATCCCGTTCTATGAGATTGACGTCTGTGACGAGGAGGCGCTTCGCCGCGTATTCGCAGAGCAGACCATCGATACGCAACGGTCTACGGCCTGTCCAATCCGGTGCCTCTTCTGGAGACGATGCCCCTCGGAGTTTGCACAAACCCCTACGGCTGGACGAAATGGATGAATGAGCAGATTCTGCGCGATGCGTGCGTTGCGGATCCGAAGCTTTCGGTGGTGCTGCTTCGCTACTTCAATCCCATCGGTGCCCATGAGAGCGGCCTCATCGGCGAGGACCCGCAGGGCATTCCGAACAACATTTTCCCGTTTATCACCCAGGTTGCGGTGGGACGCCGGCCGCTTTTGACGGTGTTCGGCAATGATTATGATACGCCGGACGGCACCTGTATACGCGACTACATCCATGTGGTAGACCTTGCGAAGGGTCATGTGGCAGCGGTTCCGTACGCGGAGAAGCACACGGGCGCTGAGACAATCAACTTGGGAACCGGCCGCGGCACCAGCGTTTTGGAGATTGTGGAGACCTTTGAAAAGGTGAACGGCGTGAAGATTCCCCGTGTCATCGGAGCGCGTCGCCCCGGCGATCTTGCGGAGTGCTACGCCAACGCGGACAAGGCGGCAGAGCTTCTCGGCTGGCATGCAGAGAAGACGATTGCCGACATGTGCCGTGACGGTTATCGCTGGCAGACGATGAATCCCATGGGGTATGAGGATTGAATTTGCCGCCGGTAGAAAATGACCGCCGATATTTGTGAATATTGCCGAAAAAACACGATTTTCGGCCGAAACCGAACTTGAATTCTTGTGGAAAATGCTTCCTTTGCAGGGGCATTTTCCACATTTTTTATTTCCGCATTCTGTTATGATGAATACACATCTTCCGTGAGCTGAGGGCGCTGTCATTTCGGGACAGCCCGGCTTACGTCTGGGCCGGCCGCACCAAAAGGCGCCGCAGTTTTGTTCTGTCATCCTCTGATGACGCGGATGCCTGCGGCCGGATTCTTTTACAAATTTCCGCGGAGGGTGATTACGTCAAAAAGTGAGGAACGGAATGATGAAAATGCGGCAAATGCGGGTTTTGTGCGCCCTTTTGGCTCTTCTGCTGGCGGTGACCGGCATCGTTTGGGAGCGCAGTTCGCCCGGTATGGCAGCCAACGAGACGATGATCGGGCGGACGATGTCGTACTCGGAGACCCCGAAGTATCTGTTGATTCGCCCCTATGACAACTCGGCCTGGGATTCCAGCTGGAATGACCTCCATTATATGCATCCGGTAGGGAAGCCTGAGGAGCGGTATGTTGCCTATTGCCTGGAGTCCGGCCGTTCGAGCCCTTCCGGGCAGTCCTTTGCGCAGGTGAGCATCGATTTCAGTGCCGCGGCGGAGCGGGGGCTTAAGACCATATTCCGGCTGGGATATCCGTACCACAGCACCTTCGGTGACAACGGCGAGTATACGCTGAATGCCATTGACGCCCAGGCGGCCACCCAGATTGCCATCCGCTTCTGGATGGCTTACCGGCAGACCATCGATACGGACAAAAGTTATCATATCATACGCGCGTTGAATCCCTACGGGCCCAATGTGCGCGCCGCGGATTCCGATGCGGCGAGAAGAGTGTACAATGCAGCCCTCTGGCTGTTTCACCGTGCGGAGCAGGGGTATGCCCCGACCTTCGGCGTGGCGCTTTCCGAAGTGTCTTCTGCGCAACCCCTGATTCAGGGAGAAAACCGAAACTACTCGTTTACCGTCCGCGTGAGCACGCGCGTGGCTTCTACCGACGTGCCCTGTGATTTTGCCAAAATCGAGAGCGTTACCCAGTCGGATCCCGCGGGCAACAACCCGCAACCCCTCACCGGCGCAACGGTCACCAGACAAAGAAACGGGCGGGAAGAACCGGTGACGGACGGTGTGGTTGCTGACGGGGATGTTGTGACCTTTACCTGGCCTGCGGGCGCCGGCATCGACGGCCGCCGCATCACTGTGGGAATCGTCGGCTACTCCGACGCCGTGGACATCACGCTCCGCTACATGGGAACCGGCGACAGCTCCGTTCAGAAACTCTTCGTGACAACCATGGAGGAGGGCGCCGTCGCCCGCGCCTCGGCTTCCGTAGTGTTTGAGAAGGCGGTCCCGCCGTCTCCGACGCCAACGCCGACGAATACACCTACACCTACACCGACAAACACGCCGACGCCAACTCCAACGAACACGCCAACGCCGACCCCGACGAATACACCGACTCCAACGCCGACGAATACACCGACGCCGACCCCGACGAATACACCGACTCCTACGCCGACGAATACTCCGACGCCGACCCCAACAAATACGCCGACCCCAACGCCGACGAACACGCCTACACCTACACCGACAAATACACCGACTCCTACGCCGACGAACACGCCGACTCCAACGCCGACGAATACACCGACGCCGACTCCGACGAATACGCCGACCCCGACGAATACACCGACGCCAACACCGACAAGCACCCCGCCGCCAACGCCGACGAACACTCCGGTTCCGGTAATCACCGCAGTGTTGACTACGGCACCGATTCCTACGCCGGTGCCGACACAGCCGTCGGAGGTAAAATCCGCGGGACCGCCGGAATCACCGCAGACGGGAGAGGTATACCGAAGAGAACGGGCAGTAAGGCTTTTGCTGTTCTCTGCATCGATTATGTGCGGAATCATCTTCGTCAGAGGGAGAAGGCGGGGGTAGTTGTTGTCGTAAAAGTTGTCGGAAGAATTTGTTGAGGGTTGTAAGGAGCCCTCGATGACACTTGTAATCTTGTGCCGTTTATGATACATTGAAACCGAAAGAGTAAGGAAGGGAGGAGCCTTATGACGTTGGAGATGAAGCTGCGTGAGGAACGCAGAATCGCAAAGGAAGCTGGAATTGAAATGGGCCGCGAAGAAGGTCGCGAGGAAGTCGTTCTCTCCATGCTTGATGCGGGCGATGTATCGATGGAACTGGCATGCAAATGGCTCAATCTTTCGGAGGAAGAGGTGGCTAAGCGCCTGGAGGCGGTTCGGGGCCGCGCAGTGTAGGAAAAGGCGGGCTGCAGCGGCGCAGAAGAGAGAAGCAACCGGCGGATGGGTGAGATTGCACTTGCTTTCCGCGTCGCTTTGTGGTATACAGAAGAGGACTCCGGAAGGAGCCAAAGGAGGTTTGCTATGGTTTACAGAACAAGCGGAACCTGCTCGTCGCAGATTTCGTATGACATCGTAGAGGAAAACGGCGTAGAAGTAGTGCGCAACGTTGTTTATACCGGCGGTTGCAACGGCAATCTTCAGGGCATCGGCCGACTGGTCGACGGGATGCCTGTAGATGAGGTGATTGAGAAGTTGCAGGGGATTCGTTGCGGATACAAGTCGACATCGTGCCCGGATCAGCTCGCGAAAGCGCTCACGGCGTACAAGGCAGAGAAGCAGTAAACGCCGGACGGATGCGGGAATCGAAAAGAAAGGACAGGCAAATGCATCGGCATTTGCCTTTTTCACGAAAGCATGAAGAGAATTGTTCTCACCGGCGGCGGAACGGCGGGGCATGTGACCCCGAATATTGCGCTGATTGACCGGCTGAAGGAAGAAGGATTTGAGGTTTTCTACATCGGATCCAAAACGGGTATCGAGAAGGAGCTGATTGAGAATCTCGGGATCCCATACTATGGAATCAGTTCCGGAAAATTGCGGAGATATTTCTCCATGAAGAATTTTACGGATCCGTTCCGTGTGCAGCACGGTTACCATGAGGCGAAGAAGATCCTTAAGGAACTGAAGCCGTCCGTGGTGTTTTCTAAGGGTGGATTTGTCTCGGTGCCGGTTGTGGTTGCGGCAGGAAAAAAGAAGATTCCTACGGTGATTCACGAATCGGACATGACACCGGGACTCGCGAACCGGCTGAGCCTGCGATATGCGACAAAGATTTGCTGCAATTTCGCGGAAACCCTGCCGCATACGAAGGGCAAGGGTATTCACACGGGAACACCGATTCGGAAAGAGCTCTTTACGGGAACGCGCGAGGCAGGTCTGGCATATGCAGGGTTTGACGGAGCAAAGCCGGTCATTCTTGTGGTCGGCGGAAGTACCGGAGCGGTTCGTGTGAACGAGGCGGTTCGGGCGGCATTGCCGACGCTTCTGCCGGAATTTGACGTTCTTCACCTGTGCGGGAAGGGAAAAACCGACCCCGGAGTGACCGCTGCGGGGTACGAACAGCGCGAATATTGCGACAAAGAGATGAAGGATGTGCTTGCCATGGCCGACGTGGTAATCTCGCGGGCCGGGGCCAATGCCATCTGTGAGCTTCTTGCGTTGCATAAGCCGAACATTCTGATTCCGCTTTCTGCGGAAGCGAGCCGTGGAGACCAGATATTGAATGCGGAATCCTTCGCAAAACAAGGTTTCAGCAAGGTGCTGCAGGAGTCGGAGGTGACGCCCGAGGTGCTGACGGCTGCGGTGAAAGACTTGTACGAGAACCGGCAGCAATATATCGACGCGATGGCGGCGAGCCCGTCTTCGGACGCCACGGAAACTATTGTGGCGCTGCTTACGGAATTGGCCGAGGATGGCGGTGCAACAGGGGCTGCAGCGGAAGACGTGGAATAACAGCGCAGACGAAAAGTGACGAATACAAAAGATGCGGAACCCGCGAAGGGTTCCGCATTTTACGTTCGGGAATGATTGTGAAATTAGATTACAGCTCCGCCACGATTTTGGCTGCCCAGTCGGCGGCTTCGCCGTCGGCGTAGGAACCCTGGGGCCATACCGGAAGGATGCCGTCATCCGCGTAGCGCGGGATGATGTGGATGTGCAGATGGAAGACGGTCTGCCCTGCGGCAGGCTCGTTGTTCTGCAGGATGTTGATTCCGTCGCACCCGGTCGCCTTCTTTACGGCAATCGCAATCTTCTTCGCGATGGGAAGTGCCTTCGCGGCGATGGCGTCATCGAGCTCGTAGAGGTTGTCGGCGTGCGTCTTCGGGAGCAGAATGACATGCCCCTTGTGGGCAGGCGCGATGTCGAGGATGGCCCGAAAATCCTCGTCTTCATATACGGTTGCGGTGGGAAAAACTCCGTTCGCGAGTTTGCAGAAAATACAATCGTCCATGGTGAGACTCCTTTCCGGAACGTCCGCTGCCGTGACCGGTGAATGTAATCAACAAAGCGACGTTCCGGGTAAAGTATAACACGGTTTTTTGTGAATGACAAGACGGGCGGCGACAGCAAGATTTCGCGATATCCGCTCATAACATAGGTGATAACCTCGTTTCAAAGGCATTACAATTTGACTGCTACACATGGTTAATTGTAGTACAGCCGATCACTGACATAATTCGTTGAATCATAGTAATAGTATGGGCAGTTTGCAAGATTATGTGTATATAGACCGTACATTCCCCATTTGGATTTCATGGTGAAATCAGTTACCGTATTAGTCTGCACCGGGTGATATATTTTTCCTGTAACAATTGCACTGTGCTTTCGTTCCGTGCTCGGACCGATGTTGCCGCCATAAGATTCGCAATATACAATGATTCCGCCCACATTAACACTTTGCATCGTGGCAGTTGTATAATTCGTAGTGTTGAAAATTTCAATCCAATTGGGATTGCTACTACTGGTTGAATACCATGCATAAGAGTGACAATTATACTTTACTGATGCTCCACGTCCGGAATCAGGATTTAAACCGAATCTTGAATACATGAAGTTTTTCATGCTCGTTTTTGCGGCCGACGAAAAATCATTAAAGAAAATTGTTCTACATACATTGTCGCTACACAACCATAGTTCCGCCACACTGTAAGTTTTGGCATCCATCGGACCACCTCGGGGTGTATAGACAGTTTGCATGCTTTCCTGTACAAGAGACACGAAGTCTATGTATTCCACAAGGCTGTAATCCCTGCTATTATCTTCGCGTGTTTCGCCATTGCTTTCGGAAAGAATCGCATTAACTGCATCTATAACAGCTTCCGTGCTGTTGATTTCCTCTGTGAAAAAAGCTTCTCGATTGGCCAAAAGGAAGAATCGAGTCCGCTGACTCTTTTCCAGATAATCTACATACAAGTTGCCGGACGTCGTGGGGGTGGAAGCAAACCACTCGCGATTGTCTCGCAGCCAATTGTACAGACACTCAACGCGGTCCGTTCGCGCGCATAATTCCGCAAGACCGCGGAAGTGGTCCTTTACAATTTCAAATCCGTCATCAACACTATCAAAGGCGTAGATGTCATCCAACAGGGGATAGAACATGACTGTTTGAACCAAATCCGATGTGGAAAGCTGTTCCAATACCTCTTCCGGAATCTGACAAACATCTACCATGTTCTGATGATTGCCGTAAGGCCACGTGGACATGCCCGGGAGACTGGAATACCGAAATCCGGTATAATTGGACGGGTAATAGGCCGCTTCGATTTCAGAGTCCGTAAGTTTCTCAAGATCGGCGGCAAATTCTGCATCCCTATCGCAGGTAGTCTCCTCCGCCTTTGCGACCGGTTCCTTGTTCCTGCTGTTATGAATTACACAAATCACGATTGCTCCGGCTATCATAGCCACAATTACTGCGGCTATTATTTTCGTTAATCTTTTTCGTGCCATAATCGATTCCTCCTTTTCATGATAAGCTAATAGTTCTGCGACCGCGCGTACTGCTCGAACACAAATCTCTGCAGATACCTGCAAAAAGAGACGATATGTTGTAGTCCGCTTTAAGACTATCACATATCGTCCCGTTTGTCAACGACTATTTCAAATAGTCCGCCTTTATCAGCTGAGAAGCAATCCTCGTAAATATGTCAGGAATGCATTTTCGTCTTCTCGGGAAGTGTAAGTGTGTCCGATATGACTGTAAATGGCCGAACCACTCGGAAAATATTTCACCAAAATCCTTTCTTTAGGAGTCGTTTCCGCTGCAAGGAATTCTCGCGCCTGAGCGATCGTTTTTCCTTGGTTCTTTATAGCTGCGACCATGACTTGATTCTTTGCATCCTCCCAGGCGACGTCGCACCGCACAAGCATGCATCGATAATTGTCAGGAGCGATTTCCCATACGAATATACCGAGATCATATTGGTCGGCATTCCACTCGAAGTCAGCTTCTTCTACACCCAGAATCGTTACATCTGTATCATTCATGGTTTCTTCACTTGCAGACATGGCTTTCGCTCCGAAAATCAAGGTTGCGGAAAATACAGCAATTCCTACCGTTACGATGGTTGCTTTAAAAAGACGGCTGCTGCATTGATTCATAGCTATATTTTCCAACCGCTCTTTCAAGGAAGAATCCGAAAACCCGACATACTGCCTTCTGACGCGCGGCCATTCGGTTCCGAAGGAAAGGATTGATATAACATAATGGTTCCTTTCCTCAGCGTTCATGTTCTTTATCACAACGTCATCGCAAGCCATTTCAATGTCTCTGGCGGAAAGAAAGAAAGCAATCCATACGAGGGGGTGAAACCAGTACACGGATAAGACCAATGTATACAAAATCTTTCGGAGATGGTCTCTGTGACGGACATGGGTTCTTTCGTGTGCGATAACGTTGTTCAAACAATCCTCATCGATATCAACTGGAACATAGATTCGTGGATGCACAATCCCAAAGACAAAAGGAACCGATATTGCCGCACATCGAACAACCCCTTGTGCTTCGACGCCTGAAGCAATGGCCTGCCCGAGATGTCGTGCAGTTATACAGAAATAACACAGCATTACTGCAACACCGGCCAGCCACACAAAACATGCTACTCGAATCGATGTTCGCAAAATGCTTTGTTCCGCGCTCTCTTTTTCCGCCGATACCATCACCTTCCCGGTTTCGGAATTCAATTGTGGAGCGTCCGTCGCAATGGGGGTGTTGTCCGCCGGCTGTTCAATCAGTGTCAGAGCATTCGGTAACGGACCGGAAACCGAGGCGATATCACTGATAGTGAACGGACATAACAGACGCAGAAATACCAAACCCCATAAGACGCAGAGGATTCGGTTACACCGCCGTTTGGTAATCTTTCGTATCAAAAGAACAACGGCAATCATAATCGAGGAGCTCAAACTGATATTCAACAAAACCAGAAATACTTTCGTCATCGTGACCTCCCCGGATTCATCGCTTTTTGTTCAATAGCTCAATGATTTCATCAATATCCTTTTCGGAGAGTTTCTGCTTCTTCACAAAACCGGCAATAAACATAGGCAAAGACCCATCGTAGGCGATGTTAACGAACTGCCTGCCTCTTCCGGAATAGTACTCTTCCCGGGAAAGAACAATTCTTACGATTCCTTCAGCATCTCGAACAAACAATCCTTTCTCGCACAACTTTCGAATAACCGTATGTGTGGTTGTACGAGCCCAGTTTAGTTCCTCCTTTGCTCTTCGAACGAGTTCCGAGCTGGAAACCGGAGCCGTGTTCCATATAATTTCGGCAAATCGGGCTTCCATTTCTCCTAATGACGGATAATCTCTCATGCTCTTTCTCCTTATAAATCTGCTTGTGATGCACGAAATCGACACGCCGAAATACTCCATTCGCGTGTTGATTATCGTCTGTCGTACAGTTTATAACATGTAGTCTGCTGCGTCAAGATTTTTTTGGACTGGAATAGAGTAAGTCCTTGACGAAAAGGTAAATATATGTTACTATTCTCGCAATACAAGATTCCGTCGGAATCGAGGGGGGTTATCGTGAAAACATCAACGTTGACTGAAACATTTTTGGACGAGTGCCCGAATTGCGGCGCTGCGAGAAAAGGGGAGGAAGAAACCTGCCGTTACTGCGGAAGCTCTATGGTTGTACGTAGCCGTGTGACGGAGATAACCGACGCGGAAAATGCACCCGCCCTGACGGCAGACTCGCTCCGGGAGTCCATGGGCCCGAAGCCGGACATCGTATCAGAAATCAAACCGATGCCGAAAGGACTCGCAGTAGTATTGACGGTTTTGTTCGTGCTGTGCGTAGCCGGCGCCGTGGCGATTATAATCACCGGAAAAGAAAATATTGCCAGTGAAAAAAGATATTATCAGGGGCTGAGAGAAGAATTTCAACAGCCTGTTTTTATCGGGAACGTCGATTCTCTGTTCCAGGAGCCGAACTACACCGTCATGTGGGCGCAGGTGTACGCTGCTGCGGGAATCGTGCTTTTGCTCGGCTGCGCTGCAATGTTTCCGGTGCTGCGCCGTTTCGTGATCCGCCATTGCGGGACAGAATGCGAGGCGGAGGTAATCAGCGTAACCAGCGGATATGATGATACTGTGAAATTCCAGTGGACCCGGGAGCAAATCCCGACCTACGAGAAGAAAATGCTTGTAAAGACGCTTTTGGGCGGAAGATACACCACAATTCTTTTGATGGCGTCGGATGAGGCCGCTGAAAAATATACGAAGGGAAGCCATGTGCGCATCCGGGGAATCGGAAAAAGCTTTTTGGTTTGCGAATGATGAATGAAGAGATGAAACAACTGGCGGACCGGCTGATTGCCACGCACCGGCTGTCCGCGGAAGAGTATGAAAAACTGATCGTCGGCCGGGATGAGGAGCTTGCGGAGTATCTCGCGAAGGCTGCCGTGGCGGAACAGAAGAGAATCTACGGAAACGAGATTTTCATCCGGGGCCTTTTGGAGATCAGTAACATCTGCAAAAACGACTGCATCTATTGTGGAATCCGCAGAAGCAACCGGAATTGTGAGCGGTACCGCCTCACGGAGGAGGAGATTCTCGCCTGCGCGGACGAAGGATACCGGCTCGGCCTGCGCACGATAGTGATGCAGGGCGGGGAAGATGCGCATTTTACGGATGAAGTGCTTTGCGGAATCGTGCGGAAGATTAAGGAGCGCCATCCGGACTGTGCTGTGACGCTATCCATGGGGGAGCGCAGCCGGGAGAGCTATGCGAAGCTTCGCGAGGCCGGGGCGGACCGGTATCTGCTGCGGCATGAGACCGCGGACCCGGAGCACTATGCAAAACTGCATCCCGCGGAGATGAGCTACGAAAACCGCATGCGGTGCCTGCGGGACTTAAAGGACCTCGGCTACCAGACCGGGTGCGGCTTTATGGTGGGATCGCCGTATCAGACGGCGGCGAACCTCGCGAAGGACATCGCATTTGTTGAGAACTTTAAACCGGAGATGTGCGGCATCGGACCGTTCATCCCGCATCACGAAACGCCCTTTGCGAAGGAACCGGCGGGCAGCGTGGAGCTCACGTGCTTTCTTCTAAGCGTTATCCGGCTGGTTCACCCGCGTGTGCTGCTGCCTGCGACCACGGCCCTCGGGACCATGCATCCACAGGGGCGGGAGCTCGGAATCCTCGCGGGCGCCAACGTGCTGATGCCGAATTTGAGCCCGGTGGGAGTTCGGAAGAAGTACGAGCTCTACGACAATAAAATCTGTACCGGCGAGGAGTCCGCACAGTGCCTGCGTTGCCTTTCCGCGCGAGTTGAGGCGATTGGATACAAGATTGTGACGAATCGGGGGGACTACAGATTGGGTTGAAGGCTACAATATACGAACTTATGGTAAAGTAGTCAATTGCCGCAAGTGATACTAAGGGGGTTTATTCATGAGAAAAATAGTTATTATCTTGTCAGTGTGCGCAGTAGTTGCGTTGGCCGTGGCCGGAGTCCTGCTGTACGACCGTTCCGCAGCGAAGAAGCATTTTACGAAGTGCAAAGAGCAGTTTACGCGATTCACAATGGTGAAGACGGTGACCGACGAAGTCGATAGTTACCGATGCACTGTGAAATTGTCAACAGAAGAGTGGAAATCACTTCGGGAGGAACTGGTCGCGAGCGGCTGGTGGGGGTCGAAACTTGACGAGGCGCGGAAGAAAGAATATGCAGAACATACAAGCACCTTCTTCTCTGCAGAGGAGTCGGAGGGACTGACGGAGGTTATGCACATGCATGACGATCAAGATTTTCTTCTGCTTGGAAGGTACTACGAGAAAAATCTGTATATCGTCGAGGGGACTGCGGAGGTCCTTTTGGGAGTTGAGTTGTATATGCACCCCGGAAATGTAAAATGACGTAGTATCTGCGAAGCAACGATAGCTTCTAATCCGAAAAAACAATACGGGAATAAATTGTTCATTGCTATTTTTGAGAGTTGATAATAAATGCAACCATTCTCACGATATATGACTTTGGCGGAATCGGGCGACTACCGCGGCTGAAAAGTGCCGGCAAGGCGGGGGGCATTTGCCGAAGATGTCTTTTATTGCGGCAAATCCATCCGAAAAGCCATTGCGCGTAAGGATCGCCGGTGATACAATGCTATCGGAAATGCAGAACATGCTGCATTTACGAAATATACTCTGACGGGGAAGAGGCCTCTGACCCGCAAGAAAGGAAAATCAAATATGTCGAAGTACGACCCGAAATCTATGGTCGCGGACGAGTTCATCAATGATGAGGAGATCCGTGACACTCTTTTGTATGCGGAGGAACACAAGCATGACCTTCCGCTCATCGAAAGCATTCTCGAAAAAGCACGCCCGAAGAAGAAAGGAAACGGATGCACCTGCGCGGGGCTTACCCACAGGGAGGCGTCGGTTTTGTTAGCGTGCAATCTGCCCGAGGTCAACGAGCGCATCTGTGAGATTGCCGAGGAGATTAAGCTGGCATTTTACGGAAACCGAATCGTGATTTTTGCGCCGCTGTATCTCTCGAACTACTGCGTCAACAGTTGTGTCTACTGTCCGTATCACATCAAGAACAAGCACATACCGAGAAAGAAGCTCACCCAGGACGAGGTGCGCGAGGAAGTCATCGCGCTGCAGGACATGGGCCATAAGCGCCTTGCCATCGAGTCCGGCGAGGATCCTGTGAACAACCCGATTGAGTACATTCTCGAGTGCATCAAAACCATCTACAGCGTGCACCATAAAAACGGCGACATCCGCCGCGTGAACGTTAACATTGCGGCCACCACGGTGGAGAATTACCGGAAGCTTAAGGAGGCCGGCATCGGCACCTACATTCTCTTCCAGGAGACGTACCACCGGGAGAGCTATGAGAAGCTGCATCCGGCGGGACCGAAACACAATTACGCATACCACACCGAGGCGATGGACCGTGCCATGGAGGGCGGCATCGACGATGTGGGACTGGGCGTTTTGTTCGGGCTGGAGATGTACAAGTATGAATTTGCCGGGTTGATTATGCATGCGGAGCACCTGGAGGCCGTGCACGGCGTCGGGCCCCACACCATCAGCGTGCCGCGGGTGAAAAAAGCCGACGACATCGACCCGAACGTGTTTGACAACGGCATCGATGACGACACCTTCGCAAAGATTACGGCCTGCATCCGCCTTGCGGTGCCTTACACCGGCATCATCATTTCCACGAGAGAAAACGAGACCGTGCGCTCGAAGCTTCTGCGGCTCGGCGTATCCCAGGTGAGCGGCGGTTCCCGGACTTCCGTCGGCGGTTACGCAGGATACACGCCGGAGGAGAGACCCCACGATACGGAGCAGTTTGATGTCTCCGACCAGCGCTCTCTCGACGAGGTGGTGAGATGGCTTATGGAGAGCGGACACATCCCGTCCTTCTGCACCGCGTGCTACCGCGAAGGCCGCACCGGCGACCGCTTTATGAGCCTCTGCAAGACCGGGCAGATCTTAAACTGCTGTCATCCCAATGCGTTGATGACGCTTGCGGAGTATCTCACGGACTACGCGTCCCCGGAGACCGTGGCGGTGGGAAATGCCATGATTGACGAGGAACTTAAGAAAATCCCGAACGAGAAGGTTCGCACCATTGCGACGGAGCACATCGCGGACATCCGCAACTCCAACCGGCGCGACTTCCGGTTCTGATTTACAAGGCGGAGGAAACCTATGAGTCTACAGGAAACCGTATCGGCGGAGCGCATCCACATCGCGTGGTTCGGCATGCGGAATGCCGGGAAAAGCTCCCTCGTAAATGCCGTGACAGGCCAGAGCTTAAGCATCGTTTCGGACGTGCCGGGCACCACAACGGACCCGGTGCGCAAGGCGATGGAGTTGCTGCCGCTTGGGCCGGTGCTGATTATCGACACCCCCGGTATGGACGATGAAGGGGAGCTCGGGCAGCAGCGGGTTGCGCGGGCAGCCCGCATTCTTGCGCAGACGGACATCGCGGTTTTTGCCGTGGATGCCGTGCGCGGCATCGGCGATGCGGACGCAGCGCTTTTTGCGGAGATTGCGGCCCGTAGGATTCCGATTGCCATCGCCTACACGAAGGCCGATTGTATCGACGGGGAGACCCGCGGGAAACGCCGCAGAGAAGCCGAAACGCTTTCGCGAAGCGTACCCGCCGAAGCCCGTCCGGCTTCGCCCGAGGACGGAGATTCAGCGCCGCAATCCCGCGATATCGGAATTGTCTTCACAAGCGCTGTCACCGGCGAGGGAATCTTTGAGCTTCGGGAGCTTCTCGGGTCCTTCGCCCCGAAGGTGGCGAAGGAGAAAAAGATTCTCGCAGACCTTGTGGAACCCGGCAGCACGGTTGTGCTGGTGACGCCCATCGACGGCTCCGCGCCCAAGGGACGGTTGATTCTACCCCAGCAGCTTGTGCTTCGGGAGCTTTTGGATATCCATTGCACGGCACTGGTGTGCCAGCCGGAGGAGCTGCCCGGCGCATTGTCGGCGCTTGCGAAGCCGCCGGCCCTTGTGGTGACGGACTCCCAGGCCTTTGGCCGGGTGTCGAAGGCGGTGCCGGAGACGGTGCCCCTCACGTCGTTTTCCATTTTGTTTGCACGGTACAAAGGGAATCTACAAGCCCTGGTTTCCGGCGCGAAGGCTATCGATGCCTTAAAGCCCGGGCAGAAGGTGTTGATTGCGGAGGGCTGCACCCACCACAGACAGTGCGAGGACATCGGCACGGTGAAGCTGCCGGGCTGGATTGAGGCGCGCCTCGGGTTCCGGCCGGAGTTTACGTTCACGTCGGGGGCGGATTTTCCGCAGGAGCTTTCGGAGTATGCCCTGATCATTCACTGCGGCGGCTGCACGTTGCCCGAGCGGGAGGTGCAAAGCCGCCTGCAGGAAGCGGGGAAAGCCGCGGTGCCCATGACCAACTACGGCGTTGCAATCGCGCATCTCCACGGGATTCTGGCGCGCAGTCTGTCCCCCTTCACAGCGGGGGCTGCAGCCGATTTCACTTGTGCAGACGCGGAAAATGCGGTACAATATAAGCTGTAACACTATTTTCTTCGCATGCCCGGAGGAAGAATGAAGCTACGGTACCGCATTTTGATTCTGCTCGGAGTGTTCCTCGTCGCGCTGATTGTTTTTTACAGCCGCGTCGAGATGCATACCTACAGCAACGAACGAAAGACGGTCGCGGCGTCCACAGCGACGCTGCCGACGGTCAGCTTTGCTGTGGGCGGAGTGGAGATCAACCCGCTTCTGGGCTATACGGTGGATCTGCAGGCACAGCTCCTTCGGGAGAGCATCACGCCGATCGGGGCCGATCTTTCCTTTACGGTGCTCATCGATGAGCACGAGAGCGTGGTAAAACGCCTGGTCTGCCGCGTCAGCGAGGTGGAGACCGACACGGAGATGGAAGTCCGCGAGGTGAAGGCGTTAAAGCGCGAGTCCGACGGCAAGCTGAGCGCCGGCGTGACACTCACGGGCAATTACGCAAACAATACAGAGTACCTGTGCCGGATCACGCTGACCACCAACGACGGCCGGGATATCTATTACTATACGCGGCTGATGTCCGCATCTTTCGGAAACCTGGAGAAGGAAATGGCCTTCGTCCGGGCATTTCACTCGGACTGCTACGATAAGGATCAGCGGAGCAGCGTCGAGAAGTATCTTGATACCCGCGATTCCTCCACGGGTTCCGACTATTCCCATGTGACAATCGAGGACAGCGCCGACACGGTGATGTTCGGCCAGATGGAGCCGAAGGAAATCTGGGCTTCCGCACCCACCATCACGGAGTACAACAAGACTTATGTGTGCGCCACCATGGACGCGCGCCTGACGATTCATTCCGACGACGCCGAGGAGCGGTACCGGACCCATGAGCAGTTCCGCTTCCGTGTCCAGACCCGGAATACCATCCTGTTCAATTACGACCGGACGATGCAGGCGGAATTTGACGGGTCGATTGTGAGCCTGAGCCGGAACCAGGTGAAGCTGGGAATCACGCCGGACCCCACTCCGGAGCGCCTTTTGAGCGAAAACGGCAAATACCTCCTCTTCGCCTACGAGGGTAATGTCTGGGAGTACGACATGCCGCGGGATACGCTGGTGAAGGTGTTCACCTTCGACCGCACGGGCGGCTGGGACATGCGCTACGGCAACCGGCAGCACGATTTTTCGCTGATTTCGGTGGACGACTCGGGCAATGCGGATTTCGTCATGTACGGCTACATTTCCCGCGGGCAGTACGAGGGCCGCGTGGGAATTCTGTACTACCGCTACTATGCGGCCGAGGGCCGGATCGAGGAAATGATGTTCGTGCCGGTATCGGTGCCTTACGCCATCCTCAAGGAGGAGTTCGGCAAGATCTGCTACATGAACGAGTATGATGAATTTTACTTCACGCTGTTCGACACCCTGTACCTGTACCGAACCCTGGTGCACGATTTCACGGTGGTTGTGGAACATCTGTCGAAGAACAGCGTGTTGTTTGCCGAAGAGGGCATTCTGGTGTACCAGCAGGAGTACTCCGGTGCGGCAAATACAGCCCTGGACTACTATGACCTGGAGAACCGCAAGGCCCGGACCGTCGAGGCCACCGGCGGCGACCGGATTGTTTTGCTGGGGACCATTGACGGGCAGCTGATCTACGGACTCGCCCATGAGCATGACGTGACGTTCCACGACAACGGCGAGGACCACGTGCCCATGTACCGGATTGTCATCGAGGAGCTGGACGGCACGGTAGTCAAGGATTACGAGCGCGAGGAGGAATTCTTCTCCTCCGCGGAGATTGTCGACAATGCCATCAACGTGGAGCTCTGCAAAAAAACCGGCGAGGTGATTGTAAACCAGCCGGACGGCACCGTCTCCCTGCGTCCGCTGTACGAGTCCTCGGGGCGGTACAACATTCTGAAGAGTTCGAAAACCGTGACACAGAAGGTTACGGTGAGCGGGCGCACGAGCAACCTGATGCACCGCGAATACTACTTAAACCTGCCGTCGGGATACAAGCTGACGGCGGCACCCAAGACGGAGACGACGGTATTTACCGTGCTTACGGGCAATACGTCGGTGCGTGTCGGCGGCTGGATTGACCTGCGGTACTACGTGGTATCCTACGGCGAGATTCTGCAGGTTTCGGGAGATCTGGGCGGCTGCATCGCCCTTGCGGACGAGACGGCAGGCGCCGTGTACGACGGCAAGGGCCGGGTCATTTGGAAGCGCGGTATCAAGGACACCACCGCAACCATCCGGAATGTGACCTCGTACTACGCAGATGATCAGACAACGGAGCTGCAGGCGATTTTGCAGATGATTTTCTCATACAAGGGATCCGCGATGAAGGGCACGGACTGCGATACCAACGCGAAGCCGCTTCTTACGTGGATCACGGAAGCCATCCCCGGCACCGGGGCGGATCTGACGGGCGCCACCTTGGCGCAGGCGTTACAGTTTGTCTCCGACGGACGGCCGGTGATTGCGCGGTACCGCGACACCTGGGTGTTGATCACGGGATACGAGTCCAACAAGATCTTCGTTGTCTCGCCGAAGCAGCGGAAGACGTTGTCCCTCTCCCTCACGGAGGCGAGGGCAACGCTCGGAAAGGCCGGCATCTTTTACAGTTACTTAGACTAGTCAGGAAGGAGAAGCGTATGAAGAGGGTATTTCTGATTGTATTGGACAGTTGCGGTGTCGGCGCGATGCCGGACGCGGCGGATTTCGGGGACGAGGGAAGCTTTACGCTGCGGAGCGCAGCGACGTCGGCGTATTTTTCGATGCCGAATGCAGAGAAGCTCGGGCTTTTTCACATTGACGGCGTGCGCGGCGAAGTGTGCGGAAGCGGCCTCGGGGCCGTGAAGAGCGATTCCTTTGACGGCGTTGTGTGCCGCCTTGCCGAGGTTTCCAAGGGCAAGGACACCACCACGGGGCACTGGGAGATTGCGGGGCTGCCGCTTTCCAAGCCCTTTCCCACATTCCCGAAGGGATTTCCCAAGCGCCTGATCAACGCACTTTCGAAGGAGACCGGCCGGGGCATTCTTTGCAACAAGCCGTACTCCGGAACAGACGTCATCCGCGACTACGGCAAGGAGCAGCTTGCCACGGGCGCATTGATCGTGTATACCTCGGCGGACAGCGTGCTGCAGATTGCGGCCCACGATGCGCTGATCCCCACGGAGCAGTTGTACGAGTATTGTGAGATCGCGCGGAAGCTGTGCAAGGGCGCGTACGGCGTAGGCCGCATCATCGCGCGGCCCTTCACCGGCGAGTGGCCTTACACCAGAACGGCGCTCCGGCATGATTTCTCCTTGGAGCCCACCGGAGAGACCCTTCTTGACGTGATGAAGGCGGCCGGCCTTTCGGTCCGCTCCGTCGGAAAGATTGTCGACATCTTCGCGGGCCGCGGAATCACCGATTTTGCAAGAACTACTTGCAATGAAGAGGGGATTGATGTTACACTTGAAAGGATGAAAGAGGACTTCGAGGGCCTGTGCTTCACAAACCTCGTGGACTTCGACATGAAATACGGTCACCGCAACGATATCGACGGCTACGCGAAGGCGCTTACGTACTTTGATTCCAAGCTGCCGGAGCTGCTTGCGGGACTTCGGGAGGACGATCTTCTGCTGATTACGGCGGACCACGGGTGCGACCCGGCGACGCCCTCCACGGACCACTCGCGGGAGTACATCCCCCTTGTGGCATACGGGCCGAAGCTGCGCGGCGGCCGGAACGCCGGAACCCGCATCGGATTCGGCGATATAGCCCAGACCATTGCGGCGTATTTTTCGCTGGAGAACACCCTTGTGGGCACAGCGATTCGCGAAATAGCGGATTGACGGGAGGTAGGTTATATGAAGAAACTGGAATTAAGCAACAGAACCTGGATCATCATTGCGGCGTCCATCCTCGTGATCGTGATCCTGATTGCGGTTATCCGACCGAAGAAGAAGGACGGCGATCTGACGCTCACCAGCTATGACGGCACGGTGACGCTGACGATCCCCGAGGTTTCCAAGGGCGATGACAACAACAATACCACGCGCCACCTGGCGCGCTGCAAAGTGGACCGCCAGACGGACTTCTTCAAGACGGCCATCGTGAAGCATGACAACTTCCTCGGAAGCATCAGCGACAGCGGCCGCTTCTACCCGAAGGAGGACAAGAAGGACACCGGCAAATACCTCTTCCTAAAGGACAATCGCTACTTCCTCGTTACCCACGAGAGCGGCTACGCCCTCATCATGGAGTTGACAGCCACGGTGCGTGACGGCGAGACCGTTTACTACCTCGTGTTCCCGTGCGACGTTGAATTTGACGCCGCGGAGACCGGCGTGCTCGATTACGCCAGCCTTGAGACCGTGAACAGCTACGACGACCTGCTGACCTTCTACGGCCGCATCAAGGACGATTACTACCGCATCGACAACCCTTATACCACCGTGCACGTACACCTGATCAAGGACGGCGAAATCAGCAACCGCATCATGTCGGTCATCGCCACCGAGACCGGCGTCGAGCTGGTGATGGAGGAGCAGTAACCCCCGGCAAATGCTCCCTTCCCGACACGCGCTTCCTTCACTTCCGTTTTCTTCGAAAATCTCTTGACTTTCCGCGGAAGTGATGGTAATATAGGCGATGCTTGCAGTTGTGGCGGAATTGGCATACGCGCATGATTCAGGTTCATGTCCATGTACTTGGGTGTGGGTTCAAGTCCCATCAACTGCAGAAAAGCTCCCGTTTCCACGGGGGCTTTTTTCGTTTCCTGCCGGGTAGCTGCGAAATCGCAGGCAGGGCAACGGACGTGCAGCCGATTTCTTTTATGTTACTTAACCAAAAACACTGCGCGGACACAGGGAAAATCGCAGGTTCAGGGAATCTAAGCGTGCGTTTCGATTTGCAAAGGTCAAGGGCGCTTCTGCGGGGAATGGAGCGCTTCGCGCGACATTAGGCGTTGAGTGCAGTTTCTGCACTCAACGATAACCTCGAAGCGCCCTATGCAATCTCGCGCACGCTAAGATAGCCCTCATAAAAGCAAACGCATCGATTATCGACCTTTCGGCCGACATCGCTGCGTTTGTTTTTATGAGTCACATGCTCCTTCCCCTGTGTCCGCGCAGCGTTTTCGCTTGGAGTATTCTACTCTGAAATCGGCTGCACAAACCGGGCTTCCGATGCGATTTCGCGGCTACCTCCGCCTGGGAAGCCATACGAAACCGAAGTCGTCCCGTATAACCGGCGCGGGCGTTTTTTAGTCCCTTTGGCTGGATGAAAAGCCGGTACGGCACAGGGGAAGAAGCATGTGACTCATAAAAGGCGGTGGATGGGATAGTGACTTTATGTCACTAATCACAGCTGCCGCCTTTTATGAGGGCTATCTTAGCGTTCGTGAGGGCGCGCAGGGCGTTTCGAGGATTGTTCGCCGCGCGCCGCTTTCCTATATTCTCTTAAATACAAAGCGGCGCGCAAGCCCCGCAGAAACGCCCTTGTCCCAGCGCCCGAGCAGAACGCTTAGATTCCCTGAACCTGCGATTTCCCCTGTGCCGTACCGGGTTTTCATCCGAGGGACAGGATGTTGAAAACGCCCGCGCGGTTGCGCAGGTATTACAGTTTCCGGAGGAGGACCATGCCGCTTCCGAAGGGGAGCAGGCCGTCCTCGTTGAGTTCCAGCGGGTCCCAGGGGGACTTGACTTCGCCGAAGATTTCGCGGTGCTCGCCGCTGTTGTAGAGGAGCTTGCCGTCCTCTTCTTTCCATTCTTTCTCCTCGGGGCAGAAGTAGCCGTCGCTGTAGGCGATGATTTCGCCGGCTGCGAGGGCTGCCTGGATTTGGTCTTCGGAGACGCCCTCCGGGAGCTTCATCCAGGAGCGAACTTTGCCGTCCTCGGTAAATTCCGTGCGGCCGGTGAAGCCGGCCATCATTTCCGAAGGGTCGCCGTCGAGATCGCCGGCCGCTTTGCGCCGGTCAAGCTCGGCTGCAACATCCTCCATGGTAAAGAAGTCGAATTTGCCGTCGACGAGAGAACGCGCTTTCTCGACGACCCAGGTGCCGATCAGATCTTTCGGACCGTTAGCCCATGCCATTTTTGTTTCCTCCTTATATTTCAGATGGTATTTTGATTATATCTTTCGCCTCGGAAAATCGCAAGAAAAGTCGTGAAAAAAGTGATTGACAAGCAATACCCTTCGTGGTAATATAATCAAGCGTGTTACAAAACACCATGCGGACTTGCTGGAATTGGCAGACAGGCATGACTAAGGATCATGTGCGCTAAGCGCGTTCGGGTTCAAGTCCCGTAGTCCGCAAGACAAGGCTCCTGGAGACAGGAGCTTTTTTGTTGCCTTCGGCAAATGCACCCGCTTTGCCGCATCGGCTGCAGGATACGAAGGGAATCTGCTTTTTGTTGGCAGAAATTCGGCAAATATGTAAGAATTTAATGCAATCCCGACGGAAATGACTTCTTTCCCGACCTTTTGGCTCTTCTATGGTAAAACAACGGAAAGTGTGGTATACTATCTGCAGTTTCTTGGCGCTTGTGCACGAGAACACAGATTGGAGGTAACAACTATGAGTTTAAAGAAAGTGATGGCCTTGGCGCTCTCGCTTGCAATGGTTCTTTCCCTTGCAGCCTGCGGCAAAAAGACCAACAACACGACGCCTACGGTGACGCCTACCACTGCGGCTCCGGTCGGCGAATCAACACCGACACCGACGCAGGGCGCTGAGCCGGCAGGTGTGACGGATCTCTCCGTCGTGAAAGAAGCAGACGGCACCCTGTTCGCAGGTTCCCTCACTTCCAAGAAGGAGCAGAGCGGCGGCGGTGAAGTCGGATACGATGTGTATACCGGAAACGGTGATAAGGATTACACCGATCCCAAGTTCTACACGTTCAACGATTTTATCACGGACACCAGTACGCTCAACTGGAGCCCTTGCAACTGGGAGACTAACGATGACTCCTCGATTCTGGAATACATCTCCACCGGTTACTACGGATTCGCTCTGAATTCGAAGAAGGACGGCTGGAGCGTTACCTGCGAGCTTGCAGCAGCGCTTCCCGAGGATGTTACCAAGGATTATGTCGGCAAGTACGGCATCAAGGAAGGCGACACGCAGAAGGCTTGGAAGATTAAGCTTCGTGAGAACCTGCAGTGGAACGACGGCACGCCGATCAAGGCTGACGATTTCGTTTATTCCGCAAAGGAACTCCTTGACCCGATTATGCTGAACCGCCGTGCAGACTCTCTGTACGCAGGTGATTTCGCAATCTACAATGCGAAGAACTATGTTTACTCCGGCAAGATGTCCTGGGAGGCAAACTCCACGGACGGCGAGAATGCGGTTGCAGGATGGGATACGAAGGTTAAGGGCAACGACGGCGTTTACACGACTCCGGACGGTGCGAAGCTTTACATCGGTCTCAATACGGCTTACGCTTGGATGCAGGGCCACAGCCTGACCGAGTACAAGGCTTACTTCCCGGCAGGTGTTTATGAGGCTCTTGAGGCCAAGGCAGACGCCGAGGGCTATATCCCGGCTACGGACGAGACTCTTGCAAAACTGCATGAGTTCACCGGTATCGATGACTGGGGCAATGAGACGGAAGAGCAGCTCGTTTACTACCTTTCCTATCAGAAGCAGAATGCAGAGACGAAGTGGGAAGATGTCGGCTTCTTCAAGACCGGCGACTATGAGATCGTTATGGTTACGATCAATCCTACTGCGGATCCGAACTACTTTGTACCTTACAACTTAAGTTCTTCCTATCTTGTCAAGAAGGACCTTTGGGAATCTTGCAAGAAGTATTTTGACGATAACAAGCGCGAAGTAGAGAAGGACAGCCCGAACATTGCCACCATCACCACGACCTACGGTACGAGCGTTGAGACCACGGCAAGCTACGGCCCTTACAACCTTACGTTCTTCCAGGCTGACAAGCAGATTACGTTCGAGCGCAACGACAAGTGGTTTGGCTACTCGGACGGCAATCACAAGGGTCAGTATCAGGCAGACAAGATTTCCGTTCAGGTTATTGCAAAGCACGAGACACAGCTCCTTGCTTTCCTGAAGGGTGAGATTGACAATATCGGCCTTCAGAGTGAGGATATGAAGACGTACAGCACGAGCCCTTACATCCGTTATACGCCGCAGTCCTACACCACCAAGATTACGTTCAATACGGATAAGGAATCCCTTGCCAAGAGAGGCACGCAGATCCTTGCCAATGAGAACTTCCGCCACGCATATTCGCTGGCGATTGACCGTGCTAAGTTTGCTTCGTCCTACACCTCTGCAGGTACGGCAGGCTTCGGTCTTCTGAACGCGATGTACATTTACGATCCGTTCTCCGGTTCTGCTTACCGTGATACGGACGGCGCTATGGGCGCTCTGGTAGGTCTCTACGGCCTGAAGTTCGGCGATGACGCAGAGTACGGCGACCTTGAGGAAGCTTACGATGCCATCACCGGTTTCAACATCAACGAGGCGAGAGAGTACATGAAGAAGGCGTATGACGAGTGCATCGCCGACAAGTCCTACGACGGAACCTCGAAGGTTGAGATCGAGATGCTGGTTTACCAGTCGGATGATATCTACGTTCAGATGTTCAACTTCCTCAATGATGCCCTGAAATCGGCATGCGAGGGCACCGGATTCGAGGGTAAGGTTTCCCTGAAGATGACGGTTGATGCGGACTACTACAACACCATGTACTCCGGTAACACGGACATGATCTTCTCCACCTGGGGCGGCGCAGCTTCGGCTCCGTACACGATTCTGTATGAGTGCTACTGCGATGATCCTACCGGTAACGGTCAGCAGATGGAGTATGGTTTCGACACCTCGAAAGTTATGGTTAAGATTAACGTTGACGGTGACGACTATGTTGCTTCTCTTCAGAAGTGGGCGCTCTGGGCGGATGATTCCGATCCGGAATGCAAGATCACTTCGAAGGACGGTGCCAAGACTCTCGACTACTTCTCCAAGTACGATGCAATGACGAAGGCAAACTTCTACGGCCTGCTTGAGAAGACGTACCTGAGTTCCTTCTGCACGATTCCTATGTATTACAGAAACAGCGCTTCGCTGGTTTCGCAGAAGGGTGACTATGCGATTACGCAGTACATCGACCTGATCGGTTTCGGCGGAATCCAGTTCTACACCTTCAAGTATACGGATGAGGAGTGGGAGAAGGTTGCCAGCACGCTGAAGTACTGATAACGGAACCCACTGCCGGCAGGCAGCCGGCACAAGTTGAAAGACACGCATTTGTCTGATACGCACGGCACAATCACGGGCAAAACACCCGTGATTGTGTTCTTGCGTTTATTGTAGAAACTACCGGAAGGAACCATGAGGGTATGCTAAAGTATGTAATCAAGAGAATTTTGCTCATGTTCGTGACGTTCTTTATCATCGCGACCATGTGCTTCATTCTTGTCAAAATGCTTCCGCTTCCCAACGCAAAGGCACAGGGCCGTGACTATAACCTCGTGCTTGAGCGTCGTGAGAAGATGGGCTATAACAAACCGATTCTGACGCAATATTGGATCTACTGGAAGAACGTTTTTAATTTCGGAGGCACGTCCGGAAAGGGATGGAGCCCGGATTTCGGCCTCGGCGAGCAGATGTACATCAGCCAGAACGTGTTCGACGTCCTCAAGGAGAAGATGCCGTACACGATTGTGGTCAACCTGTACTCAATCATCATCGCTCTGCCGCTCGGACTTTTGTTCGGTATCTATGCCGCACTTCGAAAGAATCAATGGCAGGATCATGTCGTCTCGACGGTGGTCATGCTTATCGTTTCCGTACCCAGTTATGTGTATGCGTTCCTGGTACAGTATTTCCTGTGCTATAAAACCGGTTGGTTCTCTCTCACGGTGGCCTCTCGGGAGACTGCCTCTTTGTTCAGCTGGACCATGTTTAAGTCCATGTGTCCGGCGGTCCTTTCCCTGTCCTTCGGTACGATCGCGCTTCTTACCCGTTATACCCGCGCGGAGTTGTCCGAAGTGCTCACGGGAGATTACCTTTTGTTAGCACGAACCAAAGGTCTGACGAAAAATCAGGCCATTACGCGCCATGCGATGCGAAACGCCATGGTACCGATTCTGCCGATGATTCTCGGTCTGATTATCGATATTCTGGCCGGCTCCCTGATTATCGAGGGTATCTTCGGTATCCCCGGCATCGGCAAGCTGTACATCACCGCCATCAACCTGCGTGATTACAACTTCTTCATGGTGCTGACATTCTTCTACACATTGGTCGGCCTGGTTGCAAGCCTTGTGGTTGACCTGAGCTACGGATTTATCGATCCGAGAATCAAGATGGGGGCAAGGTAATATGGATTACAATAATTTGCCGAAAGATAAATTCGTATTTGCCCAGAGAGAGGGCAAAATCGCCGACAAGAAACTCGACACGAAACCGGTCGGGTATCTTCGTGATGCGTGGCGTCGGTTTAAGAAGAACAAGTCTTCCGTCGCTGCGGCAATCATCATTTTGATTCTGTTTTTGTATGCATTTATCGTGCCAATCGCGTCCCCCTACAAGGTCAGCGACCGCGATGGCTACTACAAGATGGTTCTTCCCAAATCGGAGCTGTTTGCATGGCTCGGCTGGGACGGCTGCACGGAGCAGAGTGAGTCCCAGGCAGGGTACGATTACTACAACTCCATCGGGCAGGAGTACGGCACCTCCGCAGTGAAAGAGGTCCGCAATGCGGAGACGGACCCCCTCTCGGGGAACAGAATCTACACGCTGTATGTGGATTCCTACGAGAAGGTCGGCTTCACCTACGTCGATCTGACGCAGGAGGAGTACGAAGCCCTCAAGGAATACCAGAACAACACCGGGATCCAGGTTGTGTATCCGATGCCGGCCAACTACAAGACCGACTTCGTTGCAGTAACCAACGGAGCGAACCTGTGGTACAAGCTGGCCGACGAGACGGACAAGACCGCCGGTGAGACGAAGAACCATGATGAGAACGGCAATCCGATCTATGAAGCGGATTACCTGATGAAAAAGAATCTTACGTACGGGCAGTACGATTCCCTCCGGATGGACATCCCCGGAGACGGTGAGGGCGGACTTCACGTGGTTTACGCCGTGAAGAACCAGACCGGATTCCATCTGCGCGTGCTTTACAAAGAATATTACAACTACTTGAACGGTCATTATGCGACCCATGTGTTCGGTACCAACCAGCACGGCCAGGACATCTTCATGTGCCTTGCCTTCGGCGCGAGACTCTCGTTCCTGCTTGCAATCTGCGTTTCCGTGCTCAACCTCTTCATCGGCGTTATCTACGGCTCCGTGGAAGGTTACTACGGCGGCGCTACCGACCTCGTGATGGAGCGTATCGCCGAAATTCTCGGCGAGGTTCCGTTCCTTGTCGTTGCAACACTGTTCCAGATGCACCTTGCGAAGAAGGTGGGGCCGGTTCCGTCCCTGTTGTTCGCATTTGTCATGACCGGATGGATCGGTATCGCGGGCCGCGTGCGAATGCAGTTCTATCGCTTCAAAAACCAGGAGTACGTGCTTGCCGCGAGAACCCTGGGCGCCAGCGACAAGCGCCTTATTTTCCGGCACATCTTCCCCAACGCCATCGGTACCATCATCACCAGCACGGTGTTGATTATTCCGAACGTTGTGTACAGCGAGTCCATGCTGACGTACTTAGGCATCGTCAATCTGGAGACGTCGGGAATCACCAGCGTCGGTACGATGCTCTCCCACGGACAGACCTACATGTCCACCAACCCGCATATCCTGCTGTTCCCGGCTTTGTTCATCTCCCTTTTGGAGATTGCGTTCAACCTGTTCGGTAACGGCTTGCGGGATGCATTTAACCCTTCGTTGAGAGGAGCGGAAGAATAATGGCAGAGACGAAAATCAGTGTAAAAAATCTGCGCATCTCCTTCCGTACCCAGAACGGTAAGGTGCAGGCGGTGCGTGACATCAGCTTCGACCTTTACAAGGGCGAAACCCTTGCTATCGTAGGCGAGTCCGGCTCCGGAAAATCCGTGACCAGCAAGGCTATCATGGGCATTTCCGCGGGCAATGCCGTGGTTGAGAACGGCAAGATTCTCTACGGCGACAAGGACCTTTTGAAAATTTCCGAGGAGGAATTTCACGAGATCCGCGGCGACAAGATTGCCATGGTTTTTCAGGATCCTCTCTCGAGCTTGAACCCGATCATGCGAATCGGCCAGCAGCTGACGGAGGCCATGCTTTTAAAGAACAAGACCGCGCGCAGAGAGAGCCGGAAGGATATGAAGGCGATGCTTGCGGCCATGAAGCAGAAGATGGAGGCGGCCGGCGTTGTCGATGCCGAATCCTATGTATCGCGCTTCCGTGACATGGAGAAATGCCATGCAAAGCTGGAGAGCGAGTACACCGATGCCCTCGAGCTTGCAAAGGAAGCCAGCGCCCGCGCAGAGAATATCTTAGAGCGCCTGGCCAATTCGAAGGAGATGGTTCCCTCCGGTGACATGGGCGGATTGGCCCATGCCGCGAAAGGTTCGGTTTCCTACTTCGTGGTTCGCGACCGCGCGCAGGAGATGAAGTCGGCAGCGGATTCCCTCTCTTCCCTTCGCAAAAAGGCCGCGAAGTCCGGCGACAACAGCCAGCTTATGGAGGCTGTGCAGACCATCAAGGAGATTGCCGACGAGGCGATTGCCCTGGATGTTCCGAACACCTTCACCCTTGCGGGATATATGACCTTTGCGGAAAATGCAATCCCGAAAGCCGACAGTGTGAAAGCCCTCAACGACCTGACCCGCGCGAAAGCGGATGAGGCCTTTATCAAGGAGTTCATGGAGAAGGCCGGCCTCGGCGTGGAGCAGTCCATCAAGGAGACCGACGCAAACCGCGAGGCCGCGATTGCAGCCCTTGAGAAAGAACTTCCCGTATTTCAGGGAGAGCCGAAGAAGGAGGATGCGGAGGCAGCCGTAAAGCGCTTAAAGCCTTTGGTTGCGAAGTGCATCAACCCGCTTGAGGTGGTGAAGGACAGTCTTACCCACACCTTCGGTTCGTCCATCGATTACGCTGTCGAGAAGTATTACAGCGGTATCGAGAACAACAGAAAAGAGACCGCGCGCTATGCGCGCCAGAAGCGCAAATACGATGCTTTGGCCGCCAAGGGCAAGAAGCCGGAGTGGTCTGTCGTTCCGGCCGGCCTTGTGGATGTGGACAACCTTCGCTCCGACATGGAAGGCACCATCACTGAGCTTGCGGACCACATGAAGCAGCAGATTGCGGATAATAAGTCGATTGATGTTCCGACCCGCACCCTTGAGGTTGTGGATTTCATGAAGGAGACGGAGCAGAGAGCGGCGTACCGCATCACGAAGTCCGTTGCGCGCGAGCGCGCCATCAAGCTGATGGAGAGCGTCGGTATCGACAATCCGAGAAGAAGATACAGGCAGTATCCGTTTGAATTTTCCGGCGGTATGCGCCAGCGAATCGTTATCGCCATCGCGCTTACGGCCAATCCCGACGTGCTGATTTGCGACGAGCCCACCACGGCTCTCGACGTGACGATTCAGGCGCAGATTCTCGAGCTGATCAACAAGCTCAAGGAAGAGCGTCATCTGTCCGTTATCTTCATCACCCACGACCTGGGCGTCGTCGCCAACATGGCGGACCGCATCGCGGTTATGTACGCCGGCAAGATTGTGGAGTACGGCACGGCGCAGGATGTCTTCTACAGCCCGGCCCATCCGTACACCTGGGCGCTGCTGTCCTCCGTTCCGGACCTGGATACGAAGGAGAAGCTGGAGTCCATTCCGGGAACGCCGCCGAATATGATTTACCCGCCGAAGGGGGATGCATTTGCCGACCGCAACAAGTATGCCCTGGAGATTGATTTCGAGGAGCAGCCGCCGATGTTCCAAATCAGCGACACGCACTATGCTGCGACGTGGCTGTTGCATCCGTATGCTCCGAAGGTGGATCCTCCGAAGATTGTCATGGAGCGTATCGCCAAAATGAAAGCGAAGGGAGGAAATGACAATGAGTGACGAAAAGAAGAACGACGTATTGCTCAAAGTCGAGAACCTCTCGATGTATTTCGGCAAGGGAGCCATGACCAAGAAGGCCGTGGACAATGTTTCCTTTGAGGTTCGCAAGGGCGAGGTGTTCGGCCTTGTAGGCGAGTCCGGCTGCGGCAAGACCACTACCGGCCGTACCATCATCAAGCTTTACGATGCGACCTCGGGCAACGTGTACTTTGACGGCAAGCGTATTGTCGCCGGCACGAAGTCTTACTACGACGAGATTAAGAAGCAGAAGAAGCTTCGTGCAGAGCTCCAGAAGAACGGCGGTTCGGCCCAGGAGATCGCTGCATGCGATGAAGTGATTACGCAGATGTACGAAGAGATTCGCAAGGCTCGCTACGACCACAAGCATTGCGATGACGACTTCCGCGCGGAAGAGAAAAAGCGCATTCAGGAAAAATACAAAGAGCTTCTGGAGAAGGCTTCTCCAGAGGAGAAGAGCAAGCTTGAGAAGCAGAAGCGGCGCGAGCTTCGCATCGCGTCCCGCTCCAAACTGGTGACGCAGATTCAGATGATTTATCAGGATCCCGTGGCGTCCCTCGACCCGCGTATGACCGTCCGCGAGATTATCTCCGAAGGCCTGATTATTCAGGGCATCCGCGACAAGAAATACCTGCAGGACCAGGTGTATGAGATGCTTGACACCGTCGGTCTTGTGCACGAGCATGCGGATCGCTATCCCCACGAGTTCTCCGGCGGACAGAGACAGCGTATCGGTATCGCAAGATCCGTGGTGATGAAGCCGAAGCTCATCATCGCCGACGAGCCGATTTCCGCCCTCGACGTTTCCATCCGCGCGCAGGTCATCAACCTTTTGAACGAACTCCGCGAGACCATGGGCATGACCATTCTGTTTATCGCCCATGACCTCTCGGTCGTCAAATACTTCTCAAACCGCATCGGCGTTATGTATTTCGGCAACCTGGTGGAGATGGCGGACTCCGATGAATTGTTCCGTCACCCGCTGCATCCGTATACAAGATCGCTTCTCTCGGCAATCCCGTTACCGGATCCCGACACGGAGAAAAACCGTGTGCGAATCCGCTACAACCCGCTTCTCGACCATGAGAAGACCGACGAGGTTCCGGAGCTTCGCGAAGTGTGCCCGGGTCACTCCGTGCGCTGCACGAAGAAGGAGTTTGAGGCTTACAAAAAACAGGTGGAAGAGGCATGAGTGAACCGAAGGAAAATACAACCCCCGACGTCTTCGAGGAAGAACGGAAACAGGGCCGGCGCGCGCTGATCAGACGGTATGTCGTCATTATCGTGGTTCTGCTGGCATTCGTTCTTCTGTTTGGTTGGCTGCGGGGAGGATTTTCCGAGGAAAATGCAAAAGCCGAGCTTGTGAAGATATGGTCGGATGCATTTTTCGTCGTCGGCGGATTGACGCTGTGCCTCGGCATCCTGATGTGGGTCGCCGGAGAAGGCACGTTTGACTTGTTCACCTATGCAGCCGGCTTGATTTTCCGTCTGCGTTTTTCGAAAACCCACGAGAGCTTCTCGGAGTACAGGGAGAGAAAGCGCGGCAATCGCACCGGCGGCTGTTTGTACGCCCTTATCCCCGGGGCCTTGCTCACAGTCGTTGCGGTTGTACTCGCGGTCCTCTTTGAGCATGTAGGCTGAGATCACCCGGCATGCAATCGCCCGGCAAATGCTTCCTCGTAGCCGATTTGTGGACAATCGAAGTCTTTGTTGACAATGATTTCAACCTCCGTGTATCTACGAAAGATACGCGGAGGTTTTTTGTATATACCGCCCTTTTTAGCGCTGCTTTTATGTCGTTCATCCAAAAAACATGTCGTTCATCCAAAAGTGTTTGATTTTGCTTCTGTGACAAGATAAGATAAAAAGACAGAAGGATTAACAACACATGGGGGTTTATGTATGTGTTATTGCAAGTGACGGTACAGTAGAAACATATTTCGGGACAGAACTGTTACTTAAAACAATTGGAGATGACACCTTCATAAAGTATAGAATCCGTGCTAACCCGGGAAGTAATCGTCGTAATTATGGATGGATTATGTATAAGAATGGTTCACGCAAGAAGATTATAGGCTTGACTAATGCGAAATACTCGTTGGCAAGGATTCTTTGTGAGGCCGGGATATAGGAGAATTATAATGAAGAGAATAATAGCAGTTGGACTTGGGGTTTTTGTGTTAATCTTTGGGGGATTATTTGTTTTTAAAGCTATGAACAAGAAACCGAACGGTGAAAAAAATGCAACGGCGACACCTACCATGACCGTAGCAGTAACAGAAGTAGTAACACCGAGGCCAACGACTGATATCGATACGGAGCTGTTCTGGAACATATATACGGCTTTTTTTCCGCAAGAGTCTTTGAAACGTACAAGTGAAAAGAACAGTAAAGTATCTTTTGCCGGAAGAATTGAACTGTCTGAGGAGGAATGGGATAAAATAAAGCCGAATTTGAATTATGACGATTGGTATTTGAAGGAGTATCAGGAGCCCCAAAAATCGAGTTTGTATGGCTATGCAGAAGAAATGTTCGTTGAGAAGGAATGGACGAATGTTGTGGCAGAATGGTATTGCATACGATATGTTGATATTCCGAAGAGGCGAGCTGTTGATGAACGCATCGAGGTTATGCCCAGCGACGATAACGGAGTAGTGATTTTATATTGTGTCTATGTTTATTAGAAAAAACATGAAAAGCGGCCTTGGGCGAAGACTATTGAAATCCTCTCTGCGGTTTTAATTTGCTCATAAATGAATTGAGTCCTAAAGCCGCCGTGTATACTATATATGTTTTTTGGATTTGCAGGCCATTATGTGCTCCTTAGG
>CADAHQ010000015.1 GCA_902787715.1 uncultured Lachnospiraceae bacterium | reverse complement strand
CTACTATTCGGCGGCATAAGAATACCGCCAGTTGCATACACAACTGGCGGTACGGAACATTTAAATTTTTCACTGTCCTCTTGACGGGTAGCACACCAAATTATTGGTTGGCTCCTTTTTTATGCCTATAACAAAAGGCCTCTGGAAAATAATACTTCTCTTTTTCTCATTCTTATCCGCTGCTGAAAAAACAGTGACGTAAAACACAGCGTGGCTACATACATCTATTTATTCTGGTCTTCAAAGCACATTTCTGCCAATCCTTGTAGCGACACAAAAGGCAACATGAAGCATCCCCTTAGTCGACTGGAACCGCGATGTCGCATGCTTATCGGCCCTTGCCCCCTACCCCTCACGAAACAGAAAAGGACTGCCCTGCGGCAGTCCTTTGAGTTGCTATGGAATGAGGTGATTTGACAGGCGATTAACCGAACTGAACAGGGTTCAGCTTAACGCCGGGGCCCATCGTGGAGCTCAGGGTAACACTTCTGAGGTACTGGCCCTTAGCAGTAGCGGGCTTAGCCTTAACGATTGCACCCATGAGAGTTTCGAAGTTGTCCTTCAGCTGCTCAGCAGTGAAGGAAACCTTGCCAACCGGAACGTGGATGATGTTCGTCTTGTCAAGACGGTACTCCACTTTACCGGCTTTGATATCATTAACAGCCTTGGTTACATCCATGGTAACGGTGCCTGCCTTCGGGTTCGGCATGAGACCCTTCGGTCCGAGTACACGACCCAACTTACCGACAACGCCCATCATGTCAGGCGTAGCAACAACTACGTCAAATTCGAACCAGCCGTCCTTCTGGATTCTCGGAACGAGCTCCTCGCCGCCTGCGTAATCAGCACCGGCTGCAAGAGCCTCATCAATCTTCGGTCCCTTCGCGAATACGAGAACGCGAACGGTCTTACCGGTTCCGTGAGGAAGTACAACGGCGCCGCGGACCTGCTGGTCAGCGTGACGACCGTCAACGCCGAGGCGGATGTGAGCCTCAACGGTCTCGTCAAATTTGGCAGTAGCGGACTTCTTTACCAAGTCAACTGCGGTAGCGGTATCATACTGTACGCTTCTGTCGACGTTCTTGGCAGCATCCGTATATTTCTTTCCGTGTTTCATAATTCAAACCTCCTAGTGGTGATGTCGGGAGATGATCCCTCCCACTGTATCCATTCCTTATCAGTCGTCAACAACCGTGATGCCCATGCTGCGTGCGGTACCGGCAATCATGCTGGTAGCAGCCTCAAGGGAACCTGCGTTCAAGTCGGGCATCTTCAGCTCAGCAATCTTAGCAACCTCAGATCTCTTGATCGAAGCAACCTTTACCTTGTTCGGGGTGCCGGAAGCAGACTCGATCTTGCAAGCCTTCTTAAGAAGAACAGCTGCCGGAGGGGTCTTGGTGATGAAGCTGAAGCTCTTGTCCTGGTAAACCGTGATCACGACGGGAATGATCATTCCCTCCTGACCGGCAGTTCTGGCGTTGAACTCCTTCGTGAACTGTACGATGTTGACACCGTGCTGACCGAGAGCAGGACCTACCGGAGGAGCCGGGGTTGCCTTAGCAGCCGGAATCTGTAACTTGATGTAACCTGTAACTTTTTTTGCCATGTTAGCATACCTCCTAAAATGTGGTGTTATCGGAAGATTCCTCCCACGTACCGAAGAGCGGCTGCTCTCCGATACCCACTGTCCGCTGCCTGACGAACAGTTCGTTTACTTTTGAATAATAACTTCGTCAAAGCTTACTTCAACAAGCGTTGCGCGGCCGAACATGGTCACCTCAACCATAACCGTGCGCTTGCTGTTGTTGATGGCCTTGATCTCGCCGGTGGTGTTTCTCCAGTTACCACTCTGAATGATAACGGTCTCACCCTCGACAAATTCGGGAATGACTTCGGTTCCGTCCGTAAGCAGTCCCATGTTTTCGATCTCCCGCTCCGTCAACGGAACAGGCTTGGATCCGGGTCCCACGAAGCCGGTAACGCCTCGCGTGTTTCGAACCACGTACCAGGTGTTGTCGTTCATAACCATGTGCACAAGCACATAGCCCGGGAACATCATCTTCTTCTTAAGAACGCGGGTTCCGTTCTTCATTTCCAATGTGTCCTGCATCGGTACGCGAACGTCCAGGATAACATCCTGAAGCTTGCGGTTCTCAATTGTCTTTTCCAAATTGATCTTTACATTGTTCTCATACCCGGAATAGGTATGAACAACGTACCACTGCGCATCTGCCATATCGTCACCTTATCCTTAGAGAATTAAAGCAAGCAACTTGTCGATTCCGAGATCGATCAACTTGATTAAGATACCGAGGATCACAGTGATGATGACAACTGCCACCGACTCTTTTGCAAGGGTGCTCTTGGTCGGCCAGATGATTTTCTTCCACTCGGCCTTCAATCCCTTCCAACGACTCGTCTTAGCAGGCGCGTTAGCAGTCTCGCTCATGACTCATCCTTTCTCCAAGAATCTTACTTGGTCTCCTTGTGTAACGTGTGCTTCTTGCAGAATCTGCAGTACTTCTGGGTCTCCATCCTATCCGGATGGTTTTTCTTTTCCTTGGTCGTGTTGTAATTACGCTGCTTGCACTCGGTGCATGCCAATGTAATCTTCACTCGCATAACTCTCACCTCCGTATAAAATTAGGCATAAAAAAAAGACCTCTTCCATAGCCTCACTACTATAGCACAACAGGGAATGGAAAGTCAAGCAGAATTTTTCGTCGGCAAATCCATCCGAAAAGTCGCGCAAACCGCCTGTTTTTCAAGGGAATGCGCGGCCTTCGGAAGGCATCTTCGGGAATCCCCGCACGGCGTCAGACGCCGCGCAGGAACACCCATGCAAATCGTGTTGCTACAGACCGTCCGCGGAGCACCGTCGCACGAACGCTTCGGTACAGGCGGACCGCTCTTCTGCGGTCCTCGCGGGTGATGGTTTCCCCGCCGAAGCAGGCCCGGTTTCCGATGTCGTGAAGCCACCCGAGCTCCTCGGTGTGGCCGAGGCTCTCCGCCGCACGGCTGCAGTAGGTCCGCTCCGTCTCTCCCGGCTCCATGCGGATGCCGTTTAAGCGGAACAGATAGCCCATGTCGCGACACACGGCAATCACTGCATTTTTCGGATCGGTGCCGAAAGTCTGGCTGCGCCTCTTGGTGCGCACATAGGCGCGGCGCACGTACAGGCAGCCGACGATCACGGCGATACAAAAAATCGTGAGCCCGATGGCCGCCAGGGTGTGGTCGTCGTCATCATCCTTCGAGCCGGGGCCCGTTTTCGACTTCCCCTCTCCCGGCGTCGGTGTGACGCTGCCGGAGGGTTTCGGCGTTCCCGTGGGCTTCGGTGTCACGCTAGGCGACAGCCCCGGTACTCCCGTAGGAATCGGCGGAAGGGAGATGTTGCCGATCGGCGTCGGGCTTGTGCCGGCGGGCGTCGGCGTTGCCGTGGGCTTCGAACCGACGGGCGTTACCGTCGCCACGGGCGTTCTCGCGATCTGCTCCAGCTCTTCCAGAAGGCCCTCGGCGCTTCCGTAGGTCACTTCAATGGGATACCAGCCGTATCCCTTGATATAAATCTCCACCCAGGCGTGGGAGTTGTTGTCAAACAAATCGACGGTCTGCATGGACACCAGCCCCGACGTCTTGGCACCGGCGCCGCGCATCTCCGCGGGAGCCGACCCTGCATTTGTCGCCCCGAGATAGTCGCTGGGCAGGATGACGTAGCCCTCAGCAAGGCGCGCGGGAATTCCCAGGGAACGGAAGAGCATGACGCCTGCGCTTGCGAAGTGAACGCAGAAGCCTGCCTTTCGCTCCTGCAGGAAATACATGATAAAATCCTTGTTCTTAGGCACCGGACCGGGGGTAAGCGTGTACTCGTAATCCGAGAGATACTCCTCCACCGCATAGACCGCCGACACCAGGTTGTTTCCCTCGCTTAAGGGAATCAGGCCCCGCACACCGGCACATTCCGACGGAATGTCCAGATAGTTGTCATACACATAGTCGTCATACAGGCGGATCATTTCCGCGTAGGTCTCATCACCGGAATACGGCTGCAGTTCCGCCAAAAGGTCTTTCGTGTAGCTCACAAAATGCGGCAGGCCGTAGTTGTTATAAATGAACACGCATGTGTACGTGCGCGCGTAAGGATCGACCGACGTCACACAGCCCTCGGAGTTGTGCGGGAACAGGATCGACGTGTCCTTCCCGGGGTAAGTGTCCATCGTATCGTAAGGAGTAAAGACGCAGGTCTCCTCCTCGTCCATCACCTCGATGGTCATGATGCCGCGGTTGATGGGGAAGCGCACCTCCGCAAGCTCCGGGTATTTGTCTAAGAAAAGCGCGCCGGAATAGCCCGACAACTGCGAGACGTTCAGCTTGCTCCAGCCCCGGTCGTCGATGTCCGAGACCTGGAACATGTGGCGGGTGCTCGCCCTCCATCGGGTGCCGTCGTATTCGCCGAAGGCTTCGCCGCGAAGATAGATGGCGCCGAGGCCCGCGGGCAGGGTTACGCGCAGCCGGCGCTCCCCGGTGGCGCTCACATCGCCGCCGAGAGGCAGCGCACCGCCGCTCATGCCCATGCGAAGCTGCTTACCGACGTTTCCTTTGCCGCCGTCACTGTTGGTGTTAAACAGGTACGGCATGTTCTCCCACATCTTCTCCCGAAGGTCAAGGCGGAATTTGGCGTCGCGGATATGCTTGTCGTAAAATGCATTGTCAATAATCGTGTTCGCAGGAATAATGATTGCCATGAGTATGACGGCGAACCGGAGCCTTAGTCGGTTTCCTTCCCGAACCGACAGTGCGAAGGAATCTTTTGACACCACGAAATAGAGCGCCAGCCCGATGTACAGGCAGAGAAGCCCGATTCTCGGGAATTCATTCAATGCCACAACGACGGCCGGTGCGAACACGGACATGTTGATCCAGCAAAGAGGCGCCATACCCTCCGCTGCCAGCTGCGCGAGGGTCAACAGAATCATGCACGGAACCAGCCACGCAAGCGTCAGTTCATGCACATGCAGCGAGGCTTCGCCCGGGATTGCCAGGCTCCACCCGAAGTATTCGTTTGACTTATCAAGCAAAACCCCTATGATGCCGCGGATTCCCTCCATGGTCTCGCTTCTGTTTTTGAGGCACACAAGCGCCGCCAGAATTATCGGGAAAAGCCTAAGCGTCACGCGCACCCAGCCCTTCGAAAGGGCCTGCACGCCGCACCACAGCGCAACGCTTAGGATGGCGGAGATCACCAAGATTTCCTTCGGGAAATCAATTCCCAGCGCCTCGCTCAATATCATACAGGGGAGACATGCGCCGAGCCACGTCGCGGGAATCCCCATCAGCGCGTAGATGAATTTGTCCAAAATCTTTCGCATACCGCATGTCCTCCTTTCTTGTTTCTTTCGTCCTGCCTACTCCGCCACTGCGTCGGCGGCGGGGCCCAGGTCCTCACGCACGAAGCCCGCGCGCACGCCGATTACCCGCTCGCCCATGGTGAGCTTCGGCTTCGCGCCGCTCTCGTCGGTCACATACAAAACCGTCACGTTGGCGTCTGCGCGGAACAGATCGATGCCCTTTGCGGTCTCCTTCGTATAGCGGTTGGAAATATACACGATGTTTCGATAGCGCTCCTCGGGGAAGCTCTTGGCGTAGCCCGAAGTAACGGAGATGTCGGTTCCGTAAGGATGCACCGAGAAGAGCTGCGTCTGCACGGCCTCCCACTCCTCGTCCTCGGCGACTCTCATGTGCCATGCATTTCCCGACTCCGAGATCCATCCGATGTAGAAAATCTGGCGATCGCGAAGCAGGCGGCGCGCAACAGACGCCACGGTGGACATGAGGGCATCGTACTGCTCGGCCGCAATGGTCTTCGGCATCTCGTAGATGTCCAAAAGAACGAGCACGGACGTGTCCACCACAAGTCCCAGTTCCTTTACCATCACCACATCCCGGGAAGCGGTCAGGTTCCAGTGGATACGGTTCTGGCGGTCGCCGGCGCGGTACTCGCGCACTCCGAAGAGCTCCGCCGGGTCGTCGCCCGGGCGGGTGGCGGAATATTCCTCATTGGCGATATAAGCGTAAGGGTTGGGCCGTACCAGCGTAAGCTCCGCATTCACGATCTCCGGATAAATCAGGAAGTCGCCCTTCCCGGACACTACCTTGACGCGCACCCGGAAGAATCCGAAGGGCGCATTGGTCACGGCTTTGCGGATGGAGAGAATGATGCGGCCGCAGTGCATCGACTGCACCATGAGCTCGGCCCGGCCGGTGGCTCTTGCGGGAATTGAGGCCGTGGCCAGAAGGTCCTCGGTCTTTCCCACCAGCACGTCCTCGACGTCGACGATGACATCGATCTTCGCTGCCGGAATTCGCCCGCGGTTTGTGATTGCAACATAGAAGGGGAAGAGATCTCCGCTTCGCACCGGACCGCCGTCCGCATGCAGCGCAGCGTACAGCTTGCTGCGCATCCGGAGCATGAAAATAAGGCTGATTATCGGAAGCATCAGCCCTACTATGAGAAGGATGACAAAGAAGCGGTTATTGAACAAAACCGCAGAAAAACCGATGCATCCCATCACAAACACATAACAGATCCAGTTCCAAAACATCCGGTAATTCCCCCAGCCGCATTACGAGAAGATTCTCGGCGGCACCACACTCTGTAACACCTGTTCGGCGACGGACTCCGCCGTCACACGGTTCATGCGCGCAAGCGGCGTGAGCATCATTCGATGCGCCGTCGTCACGGCAAATACACTCATCACATCCTCGGGCACCACATAGCTTCTGCGGTCCAGCATCGCATTGGCCTTGGCCATGGCGATGACGGCAAGGGAGCCGCGGGGGCTGATACCTAAGGAAAGCATATCATGATGTCTCGTCGCATTGACGAGCTCGGTAACATACGTATAAATGCGGTCGTCCACAAACACTTCGTCTGCCCGCTTGCGAAGCCACAGAAGGTCGTTGGCGTTCATCACGGACCGAACGTCGTCCAGCGGATTGCTCTGCTTGCGGTCCCGAAGCATGCGAACCTCATCGCTCCCCGAAGGATACCCGATGCTCACGCGGATCATAAAGCGGTCCAGCTGGGAATCCGGGAGCATCTGCGTGCCCGCGGCACCCACCGGGTTCTGGGTTGCGATAACGATAAAGGGCTGCGGCACCTGGTGGGTCTCACCGTCCACCGTCACGGTACCTTCCTCCATAACCTCCAGAAGCGCGGACTGCGTCTTCGAGGACGTACGGTTGATCTCGTCCGCTAAGAAAAGGTTGCACATAACACTGCCGGGCACATAGTCCTGCTTGCCGGTCTCGCGGTTATACACCCGGAAGCCCACCACGTCGGAGGGCATAACGTCGGGCGTGAACTGCATCCGGTGATACTCCATCTTCATAACCTTGGAAAATGCAATCGCAAGCGTGGTTTTGCCGACGCCCGGAACATCCTCCATCAAAATGTGACCGCCTGCCAGAATCGCCGTCAGCACGCGCCGGATTACCATCGGTTTTCCGACTACGGCCTTCCCCACTTCGCGTTCCGCCTTCTCAAGCGCGTCCCCCATCGCATTCATCATTTCCGCAGTAAGCGTCTGCGTTTTTGTCTCAGCCATAAAAAAGTCTCCCTCAAAAATTCCGTATACGAACAAACGCGAATACAGTATACCACAGGCCTGCCGCCGATTCAACAAAAAAGCGGCAACCCTTTACGGATTGCCGCCGATGTTTTTGCTGTTCAAATTACTTCAAGATACGAATCTTGCCGATGTAAGGAAGTTCCTTCGCCTTGCCGTTGTTGGCGTTCATGATACCGATAATCATGAAGCAGAACCAAGCGACATCGATAATCCAGAAGATCCAAGCAAGGAAAATCGGAAGGATACCTGCTAAGATGCTTACGACCGTACCGATGATTGCAAGAACCAGACCCTGGTTAGCATGGAACTTCGCGAACTTGCTCTGCGGAGCAGCAAAGATCGGAACAAGGCAGAGAAGCCAGATGTAAGAAATGATACCCATCGTCTTGTTCGCATTAATATCCGCCGGATCCATCTGAGACGTGAAGTCCGGGGTGTTTTCAATAATTGCCTTGATGTCAAATCCACCGTTTGCCTGAGGCTGTCCCTGCTGAGGAGCCTGCTGAGGAGCTACACCCTGCTGCGCACCGCAAGCCGGGCAGAAAGCAGCGCCATCCTGAAGCTGAGCGCCACACTGATTGCAAAATGCCATAGTTATTTCCTCCTGGATCAATGTATTGAGATCACTTCCCGTACGTTTGTTTTGTCACAAACATACACAAGGCAAGTATAGTCTATTTTTTCGCAAAAGTAAACACGATTTTAAAAATTTACCCTTACATTTTTCGCAGGAAGATGCATTTTCCGTGCATTTTCCGCAATTCCGGGCATCACAGGTCGTAATATGCCGAATACTTCTTCCGGAAGTAGGTAAGAAGCGGCTCCGCCGTGGCCTCGCGGCCGCAGACCGCAAGGAGCGCTTCCTTCGGGCGTCTCGTGTTGCCGTAGGTGTGAATCTTCTCGTTGAGCCATGTGCGGATCTCTCCGATGCGACCCTCTGCAAGAATCGTATCAACGGAGCCGAGATCCTTCTCCATCGCCTCTAAGAACATGCCGTCGTAGATGCTTCCGAGAAGATACGTTGGAAAATACCCAAACGACCCGTCGCTCCAGTGCATATCCTGCAGAATTCCCTCTGCGTCATTGCGGGGAACGATGCCCAGGTACTCCTTCATCTTGCTGTTCCACAGTGCGGGCAGCTCGTCAACGCCTACGCCGTCGCGGAATATGGCCTTCTCCACCTCGTAGCGCAGGATGACGTGCAGGCAGTACGTCACCTCGTCCGCTGCCGTGCGGATGTAGCTGGCGCGGACATGGTTAATCTCGCGGGCAAATTCCTCCAGCGTCACGTCCGCAAGCTCCGGCTGGAGTTTCTGTACATCCGCATAGATTGGCTTCCAGAAGTTGATATTGCGGCCTAAAATGTTCTCAAAGAACCGCGACTGGCTCTCGTGGATGCCCAGATACTGGCAGCCGCCTGCGCAGGTGTTGTTGTACTCCGGGTTGACGTTCTGCTCAAAGATGGCGTGGCCGCCTTCGTGAATCGCCGAGAACATCGGGTCGATTACGTCATTCTCGCTGAAATGGTTCGTCACGCGGACATCGTCTCGGCAGAGGTCAAGGGTAAACGGATGCTCCGACTCCGCCGTTGTTCCGCGGCTCCAGTCAAAGCCGATGTAGGAAAGCAGGAGCTTTTCCACCTTCTTCTCCGCCTCGGTGTCGAATTTGCGGGCGAATTTGGGGTTGTCGGGCTGCTTCGCCGCCAAAATCTTGTGAACCATCGGCACCAGGCCGTCCCGCAGTTCCGAGAAAATGCGGTCGATGGTGGCCGAATCCATGCCCTTCTCGTAGTCGTCGAGAAGCGCGTCGTAGAGCTCCATGTCCGGATGTGTGTAGGACTTGATTTCCTTTGTGATTTCAATCTGCTTTGCAAGGTGCGGCGCAAAAATCGAGTAATCGGACTTCTGCTTCGCCTCCTCCCACGCGCGTTCCGACTCCGTGGAGATGGCAACCGCGCGGCGGAACACTTCCTCCGGCAGGCGACGGCTTCTTTCCTGGTCCTCGCGCATGGTCTTTACGATGAACTTCCAGGTGTCATCCAGGGCATCCCACTCCTCCGGCTTAGAAAGGTCCTGCAAAAGCCCGTAGAGCTCATCGGAGTTGGACAGGCGGAAGGACTCCGTCTCGATGTAGTCCGTTGCGGCCGCATGGGCGTCAAATCCGCCGTCCGGCATTATCGTGCGCATGTCCCAGTACAACAGTTCCGCGATGGTCGAGAACTGCGACAGCCGGTCCGTGATTTCCTTCAATCGTTTCAGTTTTTCACTCATTTTTCTATTCCTTTCCCGCATTTTCCGAAGGTAAGCTTACGCGATGCTTGTTCGAAAACGCGTATGGAGGCGGCAGGTTTTCACCCACCGCCTCCGAGTGTACTTTTTGGGTCCGGTTGTTATGCCGGATAGCCGCCCTCCTCGGCCTCCTGTCTGCGCTTGCGCGCTACCAGATATACCGTTGCGGCTGCCAGAATGATCACCCAAAGAAGAAGGATGTTCTCATCTCCGGTCTTCGGCGACTCGTGCTCTGCCTTCTCGTCCGAAGCGTCGCTCTTCTCCGTGGTCTCTTCCGACGTGGTCGGGTCCGGCGTGTCCATCTCGCCCTCTACCGGCGGATTCTCTGCCGGCACGGTCATCTTGATTTCCACGGTGCCCTTCACGATCTCGTAGTTGTTCGTATCCTCCGGAACAAAGGTCCAGTGGTACGTGTTCGTGCCCTCCGTAAGCGTCGTCTCCGTCAGAATCAGCTTGCCGGGTACGTCGGTCTTTGTGTAGCGCACATTCGCCTTCGCGATGTCGGGATCGTTCTCTACTTCGTCCGCCGTCACGGTGCCGATGTCCGGCACTGCCTTGGCGATGACAAATTCATCCTTTCCTACGTAGATGGCATCCGCCGTCTCGCAGATGACGGTCACGATGTACGTTCCTGCTTCCGTCGGCATCTTGCCCGCCGGTACCTCGCATACGGTTCCGTCCGTGAGGGTTCCGCTGTAGGTTACCGTGGTCTTGCCGGTCTTCTCGGGTGCGGTGTACTCCGGCTTGTTCAGCGTATCGCCGTAGGTCGCATCCTTCTGGGTTACAGGAAGCGTTCCCGTTTCCTTCTCGGTCACCGTGATGGTGATGATCTCGGTCTTGCCCTCGTGGTTCTCACTGTCGGCAATCGTTACCTTGACCTTGACCTCGCCGGGGGTGTCGCCCGGAATCAGGTTGCCGTCCTTATCAATAGTCGTTCCAGTGGCCGTCGTGCCCTCCGGATCGATTTCAAACGTTACCTTGCCCTCGGCGCCTTCCACAAGATCATTCAGATCAATCTTGTTTTCGTCCTCAGGGTTCTCGTTGACCTTCACTACTCCGCCGTTGACATCCACCACTGCAGGGTCGTTGGCCTTCGTGATGGTGAACTCCGCAGGCACGTACGTCACATCGTAGTTGCCCTGGATTGCCTCACCGGCCGGGGTGATTGCGTAGCTTCCTGCGTTCTCTCCGCTCTCGCGGGTTACCGTGTAGCTGATAACGCCCTTGGAATCGCCCTCAACAATACCGCTGACTTCCGCTGTCAAAGTCGGATCCTCGTCGCCGAAGGCCTTGCTGTCGTCCTTCGCGGTCACGGTTGCCTTGGCTCTTTCGATGGTGAAGTTGGCCGTCGTTGTGCCGGCCTTGTGGGATGCATTTTCCGCTACCGTCGCTCTCACGACATAGTCGCCGGCATCCTTCGGAGCCGTTTCGCTGTAGGTATCGTCGCTTGCACCCTTCTGCTTGTATTCGATTTTCACAACATCGTCCTCGGTAACTCCCGTCACCGTGGCATCCGCTGCCTTTCCGTTGTACGTGAAGCTTTCTGCGGAGACCTTCGCCTCGCAGACTGCCTTCGGAACTACCGTGATGGTGATGATCTCCGACTCGGGCTTGTAATTCTGACCGCCGTCGTCAACGATCTTCACCTTGACCTCACCGGGCTTGCTGCCGGGAACCAGATTGCCGTCCTCATCGATGGTGGCATCGGTTGCGGTGGTGCCGTCCGGAATAATCTCGTAGGTCACATTTCCGGTAGGATCCTCGACGTATTCAGAGAGATCAATCTTGTGATCGTCGTCCGGAAGGGTGTTGACCACCACTTCGGTTTCCTTGCCTTCCGTGGAAATCTTCGACGGATTGTCGATGGTTTCGATGGTGAATTTGCCGGCTACGTAGGTTACGTCGTAGTTGCCCTGCGTCGCATCACCGCTCGGGGTGATTGCGTAGGTTCCTGCGTCCTCGCCTGCTGCGCGGTCTACCGTGTATGTGATCACGCTCTCGGCATCGCCGTTTACAAGGCCGGTCACGGTCGCCGCAAACTTCGCGGGATCGTTCTCTCCGTAATCCTTGGAATCATCCTGCGCCGTCACGGTTACCTTTGCTCTCTTAACCGTAAACTTCGCCGTTACAACCGCTTCCTCGTGGTCCGCGGTCTCTTTCACCGTTACCCGGACTTCATACTCGCCTGCAGCGTCCGGATGAGTGTCTGTCGAGTAGCTGTCCTCGTCATCCTCCGCACGCTTGTACTCATAAATCAAAGTATCCGTGTCTGAAACGCCCGTGAGCTGCGGCTTCGGGAAATCCTCCCCGTAAGTGCAGTCATCCATCGCAGCAGTGACTGTAAGCTCATCCTTCGGCACCACCTTGATGGTGATGGGCTCGCTCTTGCCGGTATGGTTCTTGCTTTCCTCAATCGTGACGATGACCTTGACCTCGCCCGGCGTGTTGCCCGGAATCAGGTTGCCGTCCTCGTCGATGGTTGCGCCGGTGGCTGTCGTGCCCTCCGGATCAATCTCAAATGTCACCTTGCCCTCGGCACCTTCCACGAAATCATTCAAATCGATCGCGTGGTCATCGTCCGGAAGCTTATTGACCGTAACTTCGTTGTCCTTGTCCACCGTGGAGATCGTTGCGGGATCTGTGGTCTTTTCGATGGTAAAGGTGCCGGGCACGTACGTAACCACGTAGTTGCCCTGCTCTGCATTGCCGCTCGGAGTGATGGCGTATCTGCCGGCATCCTCACCGCTCTCGCGGCTTACCGTGTAACTGATGAGACTCTCGTCATCCCCGTCCGCAAGGCCTTCCACCGTTGCTTCAAAGGAGGCCGGATCCTTCCCACCGTAGTCCTTGGAGTCATCCTTGGCCGTTACCGTCACTTCTCTGCGTGCAATTGTAAACGTTGTCGTAGCTGTTGCGCTGCCGTACTCAAGGGTCTCGGCTACCGTCGCGCACACAACGTAATCGCCGGCCTGTGTCGGAACCCCGTTCGTATACTGAGAATCGTCGGCGCCCACCTGCTTATAGCGGTACGTCACATCGCCTTTGCTTACGTTGGTATCGCCGAGGCTCGGCGGATTTGCAGCGTCACCGTAGGTCCAACCTTCCATCGTAACTTCCGGAACGAAGGTATCCTTCGGCGTAACCGTCACCGTGATATACTCGGTGCGGCCGATATGATTCTTGGAATCTTCGATTGTCACCTTGACAACGCATGTTCCGTCTGTGTTTCCTGCGGTAAGGACGTTCTCGTTCAACGAACTTCCGGTCTCATCCTCTTCGGAAACGATCTCGAACGTAACCTTGCCCTCGGCATCCTTAACAAGGGTCTTGAGATCAAGCTTGTGATCCTTCTTTACGCTTGCCTCGGTGGTTACCACTGCCGGATCATTCACTGCCTTGACGGTCAGCGTTCCGGTCTCATATGTCACTTCGTAGTTGCCCTGAATCGTATCGCCGGAAGGCGTCAGGGTGTATTTGCCGACATCCTCGCCCTCTTCGCGATTGATTGTATAGGCAACCGTATCGCCGTCCTTTACGCCCGTAACCTCAGCGGTGTAAAGCGGATCTGCCGCGCCGTAGTCCTTGGAGAGATTCTCCGCCTTTACGGTTGCCTTGGCTCTTGCAATCGTAAATTCATCCGTTGCAACCGCTTTCTGATGATCCTCGGTCTCTGCAACGATTACGCGCACGATGTAGTCGCCTGCATCCGTAGGCTTCTCTGTCGTGTAGTTGTCATCGTTCTCGCCGGCTTTCTTGTACTCGATGGTCACGGTGTCATCGTCTGCAGGTCCGCTCACCTTCGGGGTCGGAAGCGGCTCTCCGTAGGTGCAACCGTCCATATCGACGGTAACCGCAAGCTCCTCCTTCGGCACCACCTTGATGGTGATGGTCTCAGTCTTTCCGGTGTGATTTTCACTGTCGGCAACCGTCACGATGATTGCGACCTCACCCTCCGTGTCTCCCGGAATCAGGTTTCCGTCCTCATCGATGATTGCTCCGGTAGCCGTCGTGCCATCCGGATCAATCTCAAATGTTACATCGCCCTCGGCGCCATCCACAAAATCGTTCAGATTGATGCTGTGGTCATCGTCCGGAAGCGTGTTGACCGTCACTTCGTTGTCCTTGCCGTCCGTGGAAATCGTTGCGGGATCCTCCGTCGCGTTGATCTTGAACGTTCCGGTTTTGTACGTTACATCGTAGTTGCCCTGTACGGCATCTCCGCTCGGAGTAAGCACGTAGGAGCCGACCTTTTCGCCCTCTGCGCGGGTTACGGTGTACTCAATGCAGCTCTCGTCATCGTCTCCTACAAGTCCGTCAATCTTTACGGCAAATTCATCCGGATCGGCAGTTCCGTAATCCTTGGAATCATCCTTGGCGGTTACCGTCACCGCTGCGCGATCGATGGTGAATTCCTTTTCCGCATTGCTACTCTCGTAGTCGTCCGTCTCAGCGAACTCTGCATATGCGATGTAGTTTCCGGCATCCTTCGGCGCCTCGGTAAGCTTCGTCGTCGTGCCGTTGTCATTTACTTTGAAGTATGTAATTGTAACATCGGCGCCGTCCGGCACTCCTGTTACTTCAGGCTCCACAGCCTCTCCGTCGTAGGTCTTGGACGGATCCGAAAGCTGCAGGGTTACCGCATTTTTCGGCTGAATAAGAACCGTAATCTCTGCCTCAGTGGACTTGTGGTTGCCATCACCGGCAATCGTCACTTTAACCGTTACCGATCCGGTATCCTTGCCGGAAATAAGCTTGCCGGTATCCGGATCCACGGTGCAGCCGTTGTCATCGCCCACGATTGTGTAGGTCACCTTGCCGTCTGCATTCTTTACATTTTCCGAGAGGTCAACGGTCTTGCCGTCACGAATCACGTTGGCTGCAGGTGTTACCGTCGCGCGGTTCTCTGCCTTTTCAATCGTGAACTCCGCCGATGCCGTTCCCTGCTTATAATTGTCCGTCTCCGCAACCGTCGCGGTGACGCGGTACTCGCCGGCATCCTTCGGCTCTTCTACCGGCTCATATACGCCGGATGCATTTTTCTTTTCGTAGGTGTAGGTTACTTCGCCGTCTCCGGGGTTGCAGCCCGACGCGAGCTCCGGCGTGTCGGCCGTCTCGTCGTAGGTCCAGCCGTCAATGGTAACCGCAGGCGTAATCTCTGCCTTTTCAACGGTAAACGTTGTCTGTACCGTTCCGCCGTTGTACTCGTCCGTCTCCTTCACCGTGACGCGCACGATGTATTCGCCGGCATCCGTAGGAACGTCTGTAGTAAAGGCATCGTAATCGTCGTCCACCAACCGGTATTCGATGGTCACATCGCCGTTGCCGTCATTGCCGGAAATAACCGGCGTCGGAACCGGGTCATCCCCGTAGGTCCAGCCCTCCTGGGTTACGGAGAGGTCGATGGGCTTCTTATCATTCACAACAACCGTGATGTATTCCGTCTTCGGCTCGTGATTCTTATCTCCGGCAGCCGTCACCTTCACGGTGATGGTTCCGGCCTTATTCGCAGTCGTCAGCGTTCCGTCCTCGCTGATGGTGCAGCCGAGATCTTCATCGACAATCTGATAAGTGACCGCACCGTCTGCATTTTCGAAGTTGTCCGAAAGATCCAGCGTCTGTCCGCGGGTCACACCCTCGGTGGGAACCGTCACGGTCAGGCCGTTCTCAGCCTTTGCGATGGTAAATTCCGCCGTCTTCGAAACGCTTACGTAATGGTTATCTTCCTTCGTGGTAACACGAACCACGTAGTTTCCGGCTTCCGTAGGAACCTCCGTGGTGTACGTATCATCCGATGCGTCCGCCTTCTTGTAGAGAGGTGTATCGGTTGCGATTCGATCCGTAGACTTCACGCCTGTAACCGTCACCGCCGGTGTGACAGCCGCATCGCCGAACGTCCATCCCTCCTGGCTCACCGTAAGAGTCGGCTCAGCCTTGTGGATAGTAAAGGTGTTAGTTACGGAAACCGCCTCATACCAACCGTTTCTTTCGATGCTGTACCGAACGACATAATCGCCGGGTTCCGTCGGAACGTCTCCAGTATAATAGCGATCCGACTGGTCCGCCCTCTTGTAAACCACTCTTGCACGACCGCCACTCACGTTAGGACCGAGCTCCGGGTTGCTCGGATTCTCGCCGTATGTCCAATCTTCTACAGTGACGTATGTATCAAAAGACCATCCGTTTGTAATAGTGACGGTAATGGTTTCCGAAGTCGGAAGGTGATTTTCATCGCCGGCAACGTCAACGCGAACAGTCACTGTCCCTCTTTCGCTGCCCGGTTTGAAGGTACCGTCAGAAGCAACGGTGCTGTTGTGCGAATTGCCGACAATCGTATACGTCACCTTACCCGCAGGATTCACTACATGTTCGGAAAGATCCACAGTGTGATTCGAACCATTCGTGTTTCTCTGTACTGTCGCCGCGGGATTGAACTCCGCCGTGTTCGGCGCCTTTTCAATCGTAAAGGTTGTGGTTGCCGTGCCGCCAAGATAGTCGTCGGTCTCCGCAACCGAAGCCGTCACGCGGTATTCACCTGCATTTTCCGGCTTATCTACCGTCGTGTAGGTGCCGTCTGCATTTTTCCTCTCATAGGTATAAGTAACTGCGCCGTTGCCCGGGTTGCCCGAGACAGAAGGCGTGTTCGCATCCTCGCCGTAGGTCCATCCGTCGATGGAAACCTGCGGGTTGATCTCCTGCTTCTTCACGTTTTCAAACTGCGGGAAATTCTCGCTGTATGCGCTGTTGCTCTGTGTACTACGCTTGTAGTATACAGTCAACAATCCGGTCTTTTTGTCGCGCTCAACCTTGCAGTCCACAACGACATCGCTCTTCTTGTAGCCTGCCGGCGACTTGGTTTCCTTAATCTTAAAATAGTAAACATCGTCCGAGGTTCCGCAATTAAGATCCTCAAACAAAACCTCCGCGCGCTGCTTGCCCGAATTCCAGGAGAGGCTCTTCGGACCTGCAACAACCGTGGTTCCGTCCTGCTTATATACGGTAAATTCCGTATTCGCAAGAAGCGCATTCCGCTCCGATGCGTCCATGGACGCAAGCTCGGCGCCTTCATAGGTCTTGATGATACCGAAGTCCGCAGTGTTGATCGGCTGCGGGTCCGGAAGGTTATTGATATGAAGAACCTTGTGGGACTCGCCGGTAATCTTTGCATTGTTCACAACGATATCACCATTGATACCCTGCGATTCAAGAGATGCATAGGGCGCAATGATGGTACCGACAAAATTCTCCCGAATGGAGATGCTGCCGGTATAATTGCCGTCCGCCTTGGAGGAATCGTAGAAGTTCCAGTAGACGCGGTTAACGTTCTTGCTGTAAATCTCCTCGACAAGATCAACCTTGGTCCCGCCAATATAAATATCGTCATGCTTCATGGAGAAGGAGCTTCTCCCCTTCATGTCGATATTGATCAAAAGACCGGAAGACGATCCCGCAGGGAAATAAACCCTCATATCCGTACCATTGAGCGCACTCAGCTGGCTCGCAGTCGTGTTGACAACCGCAAGGCCGGTGCTGTCATTTACGCGGATATAACTGTCATTCTGCGCATACCGCGTGCTCACGTTGCCGTTGTTCGGCATCTCGGCAAGCTGGCCGCTGTAGTACCCGACATTCTTCTGCAGTTTCGCAAAATCCACGTACTTCTTCGTGGCAGTGTCCTGCTCAATCGCATCACTACCCCGGAGAATATGACCGTCGAGAGTCACCCGGTCTGCGTGGTCAAAATACTGTGTTCCGACAGTGTGGCTTTCGCCGACATACAGCTTCTCATTGCCCGTTCCGAAGACGGCAAGACGCTGATCCTGCTCTGTCGAGTGAACCTGATCCATGTTCACAAAACGACGGATGTAGTTCGGGTGCGGATTCTTTGCCGTATTGATGTACGATCTAATGGAGAACTCGTTCTTAAAGCGATCTCTCTCCGCGGCCTCCAATCCGTAAAATTCATTCGTCAGCGTGTTCGTATGCTGGTGTCCCTGCACCTGCAGTCTACCGAACACGATCAGTGCATACGCGTCCAGAATGTCCACGACGTGTTCCATGGAGGAATCAATCGTGTACGTCACGCTTTCTGCCGCAACTGCCTTCCCCACCGGAGTCCTGCCTCCGGGTATTCCCATAAGAACCATAGTAAGAGCCAGGAATACGCTCAGTGCTCTTTTCGTTTTTCCTCGCATAAGGAAAATCCCCCTCGGGTTTATATTTAACCCCCTGTTTCGCGGTATCAGTCGCCGCGTTGAGAGTTATGTACAAAAATGTCCTACAACGAAAATGAACCGCTGGAAACCAGCGGCCTCTTATGTATCACGCGCACATTTGTGATTATAGCACTCAAACATCGTTTTGTTAATACCTTTTTTGCAAAAAATCCGTCATTTTCGGCGGTATTTGCCTGATTATTTCAATGTCTCAGGCAAATTCGCCCTTCTTCCCCGCAAATCTACCCCTTTAATGCGACCACAAGCTTCACGCGGTCATGGATTCCGGTCTTATCGTAAATTGTCGAAATATAGTTTTTGACGGTGCCTTCGGAAATATACAACCGGTCCGCAATCTGACGGTTGGTAAGCCCCTCTACAAGGAGCGCTGCTATCTCCTGCTCCCGCTCCGTGAAGTCCCCGTAAGGGGTCTGGTCCTCCATGGCGGTTTTCTTTGCATTTCCCGATACTACAAGTGTAGTAAGACGCTGCAGGACCTTCGGATCCAGCACGCTCACGCCCCCCATAATCTGCCGGATGGCCCCTAAGATGGCATCCTTACCGCTGTCCTTTAACAGATACCCGTCCGCACCGCCGCGGATGGCGTCGGTGATGTTGGCATCGTCGTAAAATGTGGTCAGCACCAGGATTCGCGTCTCCGGGTACCGCTTCTTCATGTGCCCGATCAGCTCGATGCCGCCCATGCCCTTCATATTCAGGTCCACAAGCGCAATGTCACAGGACGCCCCCTCCAAAACCGAGAGTGCCTCAACACCGTCGTGGGCCTTGCCCACAATCTCCATATCATTCAGCGAGAGAATAACCTCCAGGCTGTCCAAAAGCATCGTCTCGTCATCCACCAGTAAAACCCGGTACATACTTACCTCCTCTGAAGCGGCAGTTCCACTTCCGTCCGAAAGCCCGCCTCGTTGTCAAATGATGCATTTCCACCGCAGCGTCTCGCGTACGCAAGAATCTTCCGAAGTCCGAAGCCTGATGCAATCTTCACATCCCGCACCGTCTCGTCGAAGTCCCCGGCGCCGTCGTCCTTTATTCGCAGCATCACGTGGGCCGAATCCGCTGCCAGGGACACCGCAAAATGCTTCGCCCCGCCGTGCTTAACGCCGTTGGTAAACGCCTCCTGCAAAACGCCGGTCAAAAACTCCACATGCTCCCGCGGGACTTCGATATCCTCCGAGTAGCAGTCCGTCGCAAAATCCACCGTCCGCTCCGTGTCCATCGTAAAATCCTCAATGGCATTCCGCAGGTATCGCTCCAGATCGGCGATTGGCAGCTCACCGCCCTCCTCGTCGAGGGCGCGCACCGCGCTGCGGATTGAGTCGAGACTTCCGCGGATGCGGTCGTTCGCATCGTTCATACGCTTTCTCGCTTCCTCCGGCTTCGCCTCGAAAAGCATGTCCGCCGCATCCAGTGTCATGATCGCCGCCGTGATGGTGTGGCCGACGTTATTATGAATGCTTCGGCTGATATTCTCCCGCTCCAGAAGTCTGGCGTTTCGCTCCGCCTCGAAGCTCTGCTGCGAGAGCTCGCGGTTGATCTTTCGCTCGTTCATCTCGCTTAAGCTCGTCCGGATCAGGCGGTTTCTCGCGATTTCCTCTTTTGCCCTGGCCTTCTCGATCTCATACTTTACGAACCGCACAGCCGCCACGCAGAGCGCCACGGCAAATGCACACACAAGCGCCCTGGCCACCGCCTGCGCGCTAAACTCCGCGTACGAGGCGACAACCGAATACACAACCCACGACACCACGGCGATCCCGACCGCCGCGGCTGCGGGAATTCCGTTCACGCATGCCACGAGGACAAATCCATACCATCGTCTGCCGGTCACCGCAATCGCTATGGAGAGCACGAAAACGGCGATGCGAAGAAGGCGTCGGACGGCTGCATTTTCCGCCTCGCAGAGGCTCTCCGCCGTGATCGCCGTCAGCAAAGCACCGAAGAGTGCCACCACCAAAAGAGGCCGGTCTGACTGCACCGCGCACATCGCGCCGAGCAACAATGCAATCGCATAGTTTAAAACTGTGATGATCATGTCAGACCTCCTCTCCCGCCCGCGGGCGTCGCCGCGCCGTCAATGCGCGGTCATCTTGTATATCATAACACAAAGTGGGCGAAATCATCAAGACTTCGCCCGCAAACCCCGGGGTACGGGGTGGTTCGTTTGTCAGAATTCCGTGACGTCCGCTTTGCACATCGCGCGGCCGCGCAAAAGGATTGTCGGGAGCAGCACGCAGATGTTCGAGATAATCAGGCCGATGACACCGATTTTGGACCAGTACGGCAGGTATCGCCCGCCCGGAATGTAATACAGCTCGTTCAGAAGGAATGTAAGCAGCTCGACAAATCCGATACCGACCACGACGGATGCGGCATCCGTGAGCAGAATTTCCGCAGCAACCTTGCGGCGCACATCGCGCTTCGTCCGGCCGATGGCGCGGTAAATGCCGAACTCATACATGCGCTTGTGGTAGTGCCCGGAGATGACGGAGTTCACGGAAACTGCCAGCACCAGCGACAACAAAAGGAGCGCAAGGTAGAAGATCAGGTCGATCGGCCCGAACTGACCGTCGATGTCGTCGCGCCACGATTTTTGAATCTTGCACTGGGTACCGTTGCAAGCGCTCTTCACACGATTTATCAGCTCCGGATACGAAAGCTTCTCACTCAGCACATGCGCGCGCATGAGATATTTCTCCTCGTACTCCTCCACATAGAACACCGCATACGTATCTTCGTCGATCAGCGCATCGAGCGTGTACGTTCCCGCGAGGCCGTAATTCTCGTCCACGATATCGCCGATCTTCAGACCGTGATTGTTCGCCATCGCCTTGCTGAGTGCAAGACTTCCGTTGCGCAGGTTCGAAAAATCCCCGTGGTAACCGACGATGCGAAACGCCTCCGCCATATCCTCGGGCGTGTTGAAGCGCGTCGCGTACCCGCCCATCGTAAAGCCCATAGTGCAGGTCCAGTCCATGCTCGGCTCACCGTAACCGGAATGAAGCATGACCGTGAGGTCGGGATCGTTCGAGAGCTTATCGATAACAGCAAAATAATCCCGGAACTCCTCATCGTTCACGGAGGCCTCAACCTCCACCACCTTCTCCGTAAAATCGATGATTCCTTCCCAGTAATAGTAGTTGCTCCGGATGTAATTGCCGCCGAGCATCAGAAGCGTCGTCAGGAAGAACATGATGGCGATCAAAAGAGAGCGGCCTTTGTTTTCCTTCACATAGTACAATGCGGAATACGGTTTCATAACGTCCCTCCGTCGCGGCTGATCTCGCCGTCCCACATCTCGATGATACGGTCCGCATCGCCCAGAATGCTTCGGTCATGAGTCACGACAAGCACCAGCCGGTCGGCGGAATACTCCTTTAAGATCCGCATCACGTTAAATGCATTCTCATGGTCCAAAGATGCGGTGGGCTCATCGGCAAATAAAACCTTCGGATCATTGATCATCGCCCTCGCGATCGATGCGCGCTGGCACTGTCCGCCGGAAAGTTTCGCCGGACGCTTTCCGATCTCGCGTTCCCCGAGCCCGAGTGCAGCAAGAAACTGTTTCGCCTTCTCCTGCGTTGCAGCTCCGTTATCCACGGCCGCTACCATCACATTGTCGAACGCGCTCATGTACGGCACGAGGTAATGCTTCTGAAACACGAATCCGAAATCGCGGCGGCGGAGTTGCTCGCGCTCCGCGTCCGTTATCGTCGTAAGTTCCTTGCCGTTGTAGCACACGCTGCCGTCCGTCGGTTTCTTGAGTGTCGAAAGGCAGTACATCAATGTGCTCTTGCCGCTGCCGGAAGGTCCGATGATGCCGATGAGGCCCTTGTCCGGAAGTGAGAGCTCCAGCCCCTTGAGGGCGTACATTTTCTCATCCGTGTCCATATCATAGATCATGCTCAGGTTTTTAATCGTAAACATCGCTTGTCACTCCTTGTATTCTACTGTAGTAGTATGGCTTGTATTCTTAATCTTCTATCTCGTCGATCGTCTTGATCTTTCGGATGCTCACCAGAACCGGGATCTGCAGAAGTCCCAGAATCAGCAGCATGATCGCGCCGAGTTTTGCAATCATCACGGGGTACCATGCCACCGACACGATGCCGGCCGGATCGAGGATCGCCGTCTTGACGATCAGCGCCGTCGGCAGTGCCATCACCGTACCGAGGAGAAATCCGATTCCGAAAATGATGGTCATTTCCCGCATCATCATCCCGTACACCTCCCAGCGGCGATACCCGATGGATGCGTACAGACAATACTCGTTCACACGGTTTCGCAGGAAGGACACGTACGCGATCAGCATCGTCACCGCCACGAAGAACATGACAACCGCGGAGATTGTGTTCACGATGTCGGCAATCAGCTCGTCGCAGTCCTCGCGAAAATGCTCCCTGTGCGCCGGCAGATCATACACAATGTCGCCGGCGCTCAGTTCCACACCCATCTCCGTAAAGAACGCGGTGAGGTCCGCATTTTCCTCATCGTACTGTATCACATAATACGAGCCGCAGTTGTAATTGTGATTCGGCATGCCCGCACTGACCATAATGTCCGACTCTACCTCGCCGACGATGCGGAACGTCTCTCCGAACACTTCCTTGCGGAACCAGTCGCCGACCTGCATTTTCCGGTTCTTCAGCACCATCGAGGAGATGACCACCTCGCCTGCCGCCTCCGGAAGACGACCCTTCACAAGTTTCGCGCCGGTGTGGTCCAGATATCTCTCAATCTCCTCCGTCGTCGTGTACAAAGGAAACTCCTCCGACCACATTCCGATCACCGCCTGCAGCTGCGCCTGAAGCACCTGCGCCCAGGTAATGTCCTTGATTCCCTCTTTCGCGCGCAGCGTGTCCAGAAGCACCTGCATCTTCTCCTTCGTGTCGCCGTTCTCCGCTCCCTTAACCTTCGACCTCTCGAGCGTCTTCTCGCTGATGTTGACGAAGCCTACCTTCTTCGGAAACTCCAAAAGCATCGGCTTAAAGCCCTCCACCGAGGTCATCAAAAGCACGTGCACGATGTAGATCACCGCAAAGGACAATGCCAGAGCGGAGATCATCGTCGCAACACTTTTTTTGTTGTTCTTCACATATTTCCATGCGGACAGATTTGACTTCATATCGCAACCTGCTCCTTCTTTCATTCTGCCCCTATGATACCGAATTTCCCCGCAAAGAAAAAGTGACCGCAGTCACGATTTCCGGCTAGGGAACCATGACCGCGGTCACGATGCTGCTTTTTTTCGATTTACTCGCTGAGTACTTTCCCGGATCACTCAAGGATTGTGATTCGCCCGTCCACCTTCGCGTCCAGGCCGTTGTTCGTCGCAAAATACTCCTCGATTATGTTGTTGACCGAGGTCGCCACGACGCGGGGCTTCATGTTGGCCTTCACTTCCGCAATCGGCACGCCGAAGAAGTCGTCGAAGTTGTTGTAATGGTAGTCCTGAATGCCGAGCTTGATGCGCATGTCGTCCGTCACATCCTCGCCCTTGAAGGTGAAGGATTCGATGGTGTGGGTCGACTTTTTGTACGTCACGCGAAGGGCCGAGGAAATCTGGTAGAACTCCGTCTCGCCCACCCAGGCATCGTCCCGGAAGAGGTGCATAAAGATGCGGCTCAGCTGCTCTCCGGTGACCTCCACCATGTACATCGGGCCGTCGAAGGGCGTATTTTCAATCATATCCTGGTATTCGATGACGGGGCCGAGCTCCTTCTTGCGGATGCTTCCGGAACCGAAGAGGCACACATCGTAGCTGGCCTCCCACGCCATGATGTCGGCGTAAAGGTTGCCCATCTCGGTCTCCTGCTCGCGGCAGGGGTGCGTGAGCTTCCGCGCCCAGCGCGTCACGACGCGCTTGTATTTGCTGTCGGTCTGCGTGCGGTAGCTGTCGATGAGCTCCTCCATGATCTCATCCTTCGGAGCCGAATTCTCATCGATAGTGATGCACTTCCACTTAAGGTCCGCAATCTCTTTCTTGTCCGTATCGTACTGGATATCGAAGCGTCCGATGACGCCCGTGCCGGTGCCGGACTGCACAATCGGAATGCCGTTCACGATCTCCGCCGCATCCATAAAAGTGTGGGAATGGCCGCCGATAATCATGTTGACGCCCCAATCGGGATCCAGCATCTCCGCCAGCTTCCGGTCGTTGTCGATGCCGATGTGGGTAAGAAGCACCGTCATGTCCGTGCGGACCGTGCGGTAGTTATCGCAGATGATACCGACTTCCTTCGCCGCCGACTCCAGGTCGATGAAGGTGCCGATAATCTTCTCGTTCTTGGTGGACGCCAGCACTTCCTCCGTGAGGATACCGATGAACATAATCCGCATGCCGCCCACTTCCACGTTGATGTAGGGCGTGAAGACGCGGGCGTTGTTCATGGTGATGAAGAGGTTTGCGTTGACGATGGGGAATTTGGCGCATTTCTCGAGGAAGAGAAGGTGTGCAAAGCCGTAGTCCACCTCGTGGTTTCCGATGGTGGCCACGTCGGGGTTTAAGTTGTTCATCAAATCGATGGTGGACAATCCCTGGTACTCCGAGTCAATGACGGAGCCGCGGAACATATCTCCCGCGATGGCGTAAATCACGTTCTCCCGCTCTCTGCGGACCTTGGCAACATACCCCGCCAGCCGCGACAGACCGCCGGTCTCCTTCCCGTCCGTGACCTTCGGCAGAAAATCCCCGTGCAGATCGTTCGAATGCAGTATCGTCAGTTTTTTGATGCCGTTTTCTTCCATAAGTCCTCCTGTTTCCTCTTTTCTCTGATTCTCCTATCATACCATATTTCAGGGCAAAAAAACAGAGCGGGGATGGATTTTCCGAAGATTCCCCGCTCCGATTTATTTCCTGTCTCAGTCTTCGTAAATTCCGTTCCAGAAATACGCGCGGAGCACTTCGCCGGTCTTTCCGTCAATCCAGACACTGCTGAAATCGTTGATGACAAAGTCGAAAAATACATTCCCCTCTGCGTCGCATTTCACCATCCACGTTCCGCGGATGGGCTCCTCTTTGCGAAGCCGGAACATGGTGTGCTTGTTCTCCTCCGCAAGCGACATAGCCGTCCGGAACGCCAGCTCCACCGGAATCATGTCGAGGCGGTCCACCCACTTGGGCGCCGGAATCAGCGAAAGCAAGCCGTATCTGTGGGAAACCCAGTCCACCGTGCCGGTCTCCGGATTGAACCCGCTCGTGACACTGAAATCGTTATTCGGCACGCCGTCCGTGACGAGGAGCCCGTACATACGGAAATCCTCCGTCCCGTACATCGAGTTAAACCCGGTCACGTACACATCATACTCCAGGTTCGCATCGGCAATCCGCATCTGCTCCAAAACCGTCTCTCGCCCGTTCTTGATTGCGTTCTGGTTCGTAAACATGCTCTCCGAATAATAGGTGTGGTTGCCGAGCTTCTCCATCTTCAATTCGACAAACGGGCTCTTCGTTGTCGTCCCCCTCGTCATCGGCTCCACGCCCACCAGCCACGCAAGCCCCATCATCGCCGTGGTAAAGACCAAAAGAAACCATTTTCCTACCATTGTTATTCCCTCCCGTTCCCCGTTTCTTTGCACAAGACCTCGCATTTCGGTCCGATTGATACCATAGAAACGCAGCGGGAGTTTCTTTTTATGGAGTTTCCGAAGTGTTTTTTCCGCCGATCCGGCGCACCAGCGAAATGGCCGGCCCTAAGAACAGCGCCATCAATATAATTCCGATAATCGGCGTTCCGCCGAGAGCGGTTCCGACGCCGATTGCCGCGCCGTCCCACGCGATGCGCACAAGCATCGGCGGCACCTTCGGAAAATGCGCCGTCACCTTCTCCGTAAGTATAATCGGCAGCCCGTCATAGGGCGCTACGCCCATGTCGGCGTTGATGTACACGGCCGCGCTTATGATAAAGCAAAGAAGCGCCACAAGAAAAATCGTCCACCGGCTTACAGGCGCGGTGAATGCCTTCGCGGGGATGCATTTGCCCCAGAGCCAGTCGAAGAAGTCCGCGTAATAGCCTACCAAAACCATGTTAAAGACGGTTCCGAAACCAATCAGCGAGCGCTTGAAGGCAAATACAACCGCCAACATCACCGCGTTGACAATCAGCTGCCACGTACCGAAGCTTAAGCCGATTCGCGCCGCTCCCGAGCGGTTCATAAACGTGGCCGGGTCGGTTCCCAGATTGCAAAGAATCAGGAAGGACAAAAAGAATCCCATCCCGAACACCGCAAGAAAGCAAACAATCACTTCTTTTTTCTGAAATCGAAACATCGAAACATTTTCCTTTCCAATCCGCCGAAAATCATTTCACGTCTGGCGGGCACTTCCCCACTGTACACCGCCAGCGCGGAAAAAGCAACTGCATTTTCCGCATTGGTGCGATGGTTCGGCAAATTCCCGCACAAAGAAAAGCAGCGAACCGTTTCCGGTTCGCCGCTTATTCTATTTGAGTTCGTAATCCATACGATTACTCAGCATCCTCACGTCTTCTTCTGATTACCACTACAGCAAGCATAAGAACTACTGCGATGGAAAGAAGAATCGTCCAGACATACGTCTGTGCAGTATCCGCAGTCTTAGGAGACTCCGGTGTATCATTCTTTTTCTCTTCCGGCTTGGTTTCGTTTTCTTCCGGTGTTACTTCTTCCGGAGTTGTCTCTTCGGGCTTCTCCTCTTTCTGTGCTCTCTCCGGAACAGTAATCTTGGCTTCTACGGAACCATCCTCGAACTCGATGTACAAGTCATAATCACCTGCATCCAATGCATCCAGATAATCGTTGTAAATCTCGAGCTCCAAGCTACCGGACCATGCCTTGAATGCCGACTTGTCGACAACCTTGCCGCCGATCATGAGCTTGACGAACTTACCGAAGGTAAGCTGATCGTCGAAGTTGCGGTGAACGGTCAGACGCATGTCCTTGCCGCGGGTCCACTTAAGGTCGCCCGTTACGGTGTAGAATACGTCGCGGATTGCTACATTGTAGTTTGCCGACTCGCCCTGGTACGTTACCGTAAGCTTCTGTGCATCTGCAGCCTTCGAGCTGTCGAAACCGGTAACCATGTTAGCGGTTACAGGAATCTTCTGCTCCGTGCCGTCCGTAAGGGAGAGAACAACCTCGATGCCCGTGACATCAAGCTTCTCGTCTACCCAGTACTGCTTCTTAGCGCTATCCGGAATTACAATCGTAATCTTCTCAACTTCCGCCGGAAGCTTATCGATCGATGCTTCATCGATATGGGAAGGATCGTTCTCGCATACGCGATACTTGTGACCTGCTTCCTTCGCGCTGGGATCCTTATCCTGATTCCATGCGCCCCACTTGTGACCGATCTTCTCGATTGTCTGATTCTCGCTGGAAAGAACCTCCTCGCAAGCCGTGCATCTTACAACGATATCGACGCTGCCGTCAACAAGGCACTTAGGCTCAACGCGGTTCTCTTCCTTCGCCTCGCCCGGGATGTGTGCGGCGGTAATCGGAGCCGTAGCATACATTCCATCCAGCTGCTCTAATCTTTCAGCCTGCTGAACATATTCAGCCTCACTGATTAATCCGTCATTGTACATGCTTGTCACGAGCTCAAGCGACGAAGCCTTTGTAATATCCGAGGCAGCAATCTGCTTGCCGTCATACGTGATTGCAAAATCCACATCCGTGAGAGTGTAGTTAGAGTCACCGTTGGTAACCGCTACAATCAAAGTGTAAACCTTTCCGCCCACTACAACGAATTCCAGGGATTCAGAGGTTTCAAGTTCAGCGAGCGTCTTCCCGGTATTGAGAAGAGAAACCGTTACAAGCAGTTTGTTCGAGTATTCACCGACAACTACCAAATCGCCAATATTCTGCATGGAAATACCAGGCCTCTTGGCTGCCTTCATCATCTGGCCGTCGCTTTCAACCAAAACAGCTTTTTCCAGTGTAACTTCTCTGCCGCAAAGGAGCTTATCCACAGCTACCGAAATGGTAGCAGTAAACTTGGCAGGCGTAATCTCGAATGCACAGGTCGCGGTATCCTCGGAAATCACATAGTTTCCGTTGGAAAGCTCGGCGTATGCCGTATACTTGCCGACGTACACTGCCTCGCCACTATTACGTTTCACACTTACCGTGCAGGTGTCACCGTCTTCGATGCTGCCCTCGACAAGCGCAGCCTTCGGCAAATGCGACTCCTCATCGAAGGTAAACGATGTGTTCTCCCATGTTACGTCCACAATCTTTTTGTCAATGGTGAAATCCTTCTTAGCATTGCTGATTGTGTAATTGTCATTGGAGATCGTTGCTGTTGCAACATAGGAACCGACATTCTTGGATTCCTTATCCGTCGTAATTGTTAACGTTACCTTATCACCGTTTACAAGATCGTCTTCAGAAACCGTTGCCCCCGGCTTCTGAACGTTACCATTGTAGATGAAGGTATCCTCGTCCTCGTTCCACTGAACTTCAATCTCCTTAGGAGCAACCGACAGAGCGACGGTGGTGGAAGCTGCCGAGTGAGACTGGGTAGCAGCAGCGGTAATCGTAATTGTAGCAGTTCCCTTGCCGACAATCACAATCTTTCCGTCAACAATCTTCGCAACGGAAGAATCACTGCTCTCAAAACTGATGCTGCCGGTTCCCTCTGCATCGATTACGAACGGCTCATCACCGTAAGTCTTTTCGATGGAGTCTTCGTCAACCGAAACGGAACCCGCGTTCAAACCTACGGTAATATCATAGCTAAACGTCTTATTGTTGTAAGAAATGTTAACTTTTCTCTTCTGATTGTTCGCGGTTACCGTAGCTGTAGCAGCCTGATAATTGGTAACCATATCCTTGGTCACCTTTACCTCCTGCGAAGGAAGAGATGCAACCGTAGCTCCGTTGATTCGAGTAATCTTACGAACAATCTTTACGTTGGTCAGATCCAATTCCTCACCAACCTTGTACGACGTCTTTGCGCCGGTAGTAACAAGTGTTTCCTCGGAAACCCTGCTCCAGCCTGCGTAAATCTTGGTATCCGCCGTAATCGGTGTGGAAAAATCGAATTCCTCCGCCAACGTTCTTGTGGTAAACCAACCTTCGAAGAAATGATCGTTCGCATGACCCGTCTTGCACTTAATGTTGGTCGGAATCTCACTCATGTACGATTCCTTAATATTTTCCCCGTAGTACACCGTAAACTTCTTGTCCTGGAAGCCGTGGCGAACCGTAGTCTCATCGTCCTCACGTGCAACGAGTGTAACCGTAAACTTTTTCAAGCTCCAGTTTGCTACGAGAGTAATATTGTCATCAACGCTCTTATTGAAATCGTATGCCTTACCGTCCAAGGTCCAACCATTAAAGTCGTATCCTGTAGCGGAAGGATTTGCCGGCTTTGTAGCCTTTCCGCCTGCAACAAAAGTCTGCGCCTCAATCGGATCACCGTGACCGTTCATATCGAACGTAACAGTAACCTTCTTAATTTTCTCTACCTTTGCATGTAACGTGAAATTGGTACTGAAATCATTGATTTCCGTGTCGAAATTGTATTTGTTTCTGAAATTCTCGTCAGTGTACCATCCCAACACCTTGTAATCATTCGAGGTAACGGTAGGTTCTACCACCTTCTGATTATACACAACTGTCTGCTGCGGAATCGACACATCAGGAATATTGGAGACGAAGGAAACCTTAACGCCCCACTTGCTGTAGATAGTCGTAGTTTCCGTAATCTGCGTATTCGCAAAGTCGAAGTCATCCGACATATCCGGCTTGCTGCTCCAGCCGACGAACGTGTGTGTTCTGCAGGACGGATCCGCAGGAGGCGTAATCGTCGTACCGACTACAACATTATTGTATACCGTATTTTGCAGGCGATGACGATTCTGATGCGAGAATGTCACCGCAACCGTTTTGATAATCTTCGACCATTTTGCATAAACCTTGGTGTCAGCTGTGATGGTCTTGTTGAAATCAAATGCGGTTTGCATGTCACTCTCAAACCAGCCGTCAAACTGATACTCATTGTTGGCATCTGTAGGATCTGCAGGCTTGGAAGCCTTTTGACCGTCCGATACCATCTGCTTGTCAACCTGCTCGCCGTAGCCGTTCATGACGAACTCAACAGCGTGCTTCTTTGTAACCTTAGCGTAAAGGTTCATGCCCTTTACTACGGCGTTCTCCATGTTGTACGCGTCGCGCGCTCTCATTTTGGAGTCCGTAAAGAGCTCTACATCCGAATCAGCTCCGAAGACATCGCTCGAAATCTGAAGCTTTGTATTATAAGGAACATTGATTGTCGTCTTTAAGGCATTCCCCTGGTAGATGTTTACCTGAGAAACGTAATTCACGCGGAAGGTAGGAGAAATCGTATTTCCAATCTCAACCCATTGCCAGTTCCAACGACTGACTTCCTGATACTCATACAGACGAACCACGCAACGGAACTGCGTACCCTTTCTGGCTGCCTCAAGTCCGTTTTCCGAAGAGATTCTGAAGTCGCTGGTTTGCTCGTTCCAGTACCAGCCGGCGGAATAGCTCCAGGAAGTGCTGGGTGTAACTACGTTATCAAAATCCCCGAAAGAGCCGACTTGCTTGTCGTTCTCCATAATCGGGCTGTCAATCCATGCTTCCGAGTTTGGAGCTTTTTCCTGCCAGTTAAACAGGACCCGATAATCGTCGCCAACACCCCATCTGGGAGTAGCTACATCCTTGTTAATGGTAGCTTTGACGGTAAACACCGGTGAAAATCCGGTCTCCGTGCCCTTATTCGTGTAGTTCTGAACTACATTCTGCGTCGGTGTACTTACATTAAATGTAGGTTTACCCGACTGCCCTTCGTCTGCAGCTGTTGCTGCGTTTGTTCCAACCATTCCCGCGACCATTGCAACGCACAAGAACATTGCAAGAATACGCACGAATCGCGAGAACTTACTCATGTGTTTCATACTTCCCTCCAAAGATTTTCACGGTTCGGTCTTCCTCAAAAACCAACCGTGGTGCAGATTATTAACTCAAACATCGTCATTATAGAGGAAGATTCTCGATTTTCCCAGTGCAGTTTGAGTAATTTTTCGACAGTTTGAGTAATTTTGGGGTGATATGCGTCCGTTTTTCGGCGTTTAAACACTGTTATACTGCATAAACGTTGATTATGCATTACGGTGACGAATAGTGTGTATTCTCCCGGGCAACAAAAAACAGGCTGTTCTCTTCCTGTTGGTGTGCTACCCGTCAAGAGGACAGTGAAAAATTTAAATGTTCCGTACCGCCAGTTGTGTATGCAACTGGCGGTATTCTTATGCCGCCGAATAGTAG
>CADAHQ010000014.1 GCA_902787715.1 uncultured Lachnospiraceae bacterium | reverse complement strand
TGCGGTTTTCGTTGTTCTGCTCTGCCATGGTTATCCTCCGGTCACGCTGCAGTCATCGCTGCAGCCGTATGCATTCTGTTAAATGGTAGTAAGAAAAGCCGGCTGGTTGTTCGCCCGCCGGCTCCGTATTCTGGTTCCCTGTCCGAATCACTCGGGCTTATGAATCTCCATAACCTTGTAGGTTACGGTTCCGCTCGGAAGCTCGACAACAATCTTCGCTCCGACCTTCGCTCCGATCAGCTCGCGTCCTACCGGCGACTCATTGGAGATCTTGCCGAGCAGTGCGTTCGCTCCCGTCGTTCCCACAATCTGGTATACGGCCTGCTTCTTAGTATTCATATTCATTACCGTGACCTTGCTGCCGATGTTGACGGTCTCTAAGTCGAGCTCGCCTTCATCTACAACCTCCACGTTCTTAAGAAGATCCTCAAGCTCGTCGATACGGCTCTCAATCTCACGCTGCTCGTCCATGGCCGCATCGTACTCGGCGTTCTCGGACAAGTCGCCCTGCTCGCGGGCTTCCTTGATTTTCTGGGCGATTTCCTTGCGGGCAACCACACGCAGCTCGGTCAATTCGCTCTCAAGCTTTTCCATTTCGTTCTTCGTGATGATCTTCTTCTCTGACTTATGTGCCATTCCGGTTCCTCCGATTGTCCGGCGCCCGCCGTTTACGCACTTGCGCGCGGGGCCACTTTCGTGCATTGTTGAAACACTTTTTGAAGTATAGTACTAACGCCGCGAATTTGTCAACCGCAAAATGCAGCCGAAACACGGTTTTTTGCCTCATTTTCCGCATTTTCTCCCTTGTGCACGAATTTGGCGCGCTTTCCCGCATTTTCTTGGGTATTTTACCCACGCGCATACACAGAAAAAACACGCTCCCTGCGAGAAAAATATGTTTACAAACGAACAAAGAAACGCTATAATTTTACTGTTGGGCAAAGCTTGATTTTTCCAAAGCAAAGCCACGAAAAAAGGAGGACGTACTACAATGGCTAGAAAGAAACAGTCAATGGATGGCAATACCGCTGCCGCTCACGTAGCTTATGCGTTTACGGAAGTCGCCGGTATCTACCCCATCACACCTTCCAGCCCGATGGCCGACTGTGTCGACCAGTGGTCTGCAGAAGGACGCAAGAACATCTTCGGCAACACCGTTAAGGTAACCGAGATGCAGTCCGAAGCCGGTGCTGCAGGTACCGTTCACGGTTCCCTCGCTGCCGGTGCTATCACCACTACATTTACCGCATCCCAGGGTCTTCTCTTGATGATCCCTAATATGTACAAGATTGCTGCTGAGCAGCTTCCTTGTGTTTTCGATGTATCCGCACGTTGCGTTGCTACGCAGTCCCTGAACATCTTCGGTGACCACAGCGACGTTTACGCGTGCCGTCAGACCGGTTTCGCCATGATGGCGGAGTCCAATCCTCAGGAAGTTATGGATCTCTCCCCTGTTGCACATCTCGCTGCAATCGAGGGCAAGGTTCCGTTCCTGAACTTCTTCGACGGTTTCCGTACCTCCCATGAGATTCAGAAGATTGAGCTCTGGGACTATGAGGACCTCAAGGAGATGACGAACATGGATGCCGTTGCTGACTTCCGTGCTCACGCTCTGAACCCTGAGCATCCTGCAATGCGCGGTTCCCATGAGAACGACGACGTATTCTTCCAGCACCGCGAGGCCTGCAACTCGGTTTACGACGCACTTCCCGCTGTTGTTGAGAAGTACATGAAGAAGATTAACGAGAAGCTCGGTACCGACTACGATCTCTTCAACTACTACGGCGCTAAGGATGCCGATCGCGTAATCATCGCGATGGGTTCCGTATGCGACGTTGCAGAGGAAGTTATCGACTACCTCACCGCTGCAGGCGAGAAGGTCGGCCTTGTAAAGGTTCGTCTGTATCGTCCTTGGGTTTCCTCCGCTCTTCTTAAGGTTCTTCCTAAGACCGTTAAGAAGATTGCCGTTCTCGACAGAACGAAGGAGCCCGGTTCCCTCGGTGAGCCTCTCTACCTCGATGTTGCTACTACGCTCCGCGAGGCCGGTTTGAACGATGTGATCCTTTCCGGCGGCCGCTACGGTCTCGGTTCCAAGGACACCGCTCCTTCCTCGATCTTCGCAATCTACACCGAGCTTGCCAAGGATGCTCCGAAGGCACGTTTCACCATCGGTATCGTCGATGATGTTACGAACCTTTCGCTTCCTGAGGTTAAGCCCGCTCCCATCACCTCGGCTAAGGGCACGGTTGAGTGCAAGTTCTGGGGTCTCGGCGGCGACGGTACCGTTGGTGCTAACAAGAACTCCACGAAGATTATCGGTGACCATACCGACAAATACATCCAGGCTTACTTCCAGTATGACTCGAAGAAGACCGGTGGTATCACCATCAGCCACCTTCGTTTCGGTGACAAGCCCATCAAGAGCCCTTACTACATCAACCAGGCTGACTTCGTTGCATGCCACAACCCGTCTTACGTAATCAAGGGTTACAAGATGGTTCAGGATGTTAAGCCGGGCGGAATCTTCATGATCAACTGCCAGTGGTCTGACGAAGAGCTGAATCAGCACATGCCTGCTGAGGCTAAGCAGTACATCGCTAAGAACAACATCAAGCTTTACACGATCAACGCTATCGACAAGGCCATCGAGATCGGTATGGGCAAGAGAACCAACACGATTTTGCAGTCCGCTTTCTTCAAGCTTGCGAACGTTATGCCGATTGATGAGGCTGTTGAGTACATGAAGGCAGCTGCTAAGAAGTCCTACGCTAAGAAGGGTGACGCTGTCGTTGAGATGAACTACAAGGCTATCGATGCCGGTGTAGATGCTATCCACGAAGTTACCGTTCCTGCTGACTGGGCTACCGCAGTTGATGCACCTAAGAAGGTTGAGCGCGCCGGCCGTCCTGCTACGGTTAAGATGGTTAACGAGCTTCTCGACCCGATTGGCCTGATGGATGGTTACAGCCTTCCGGTATCCGCATTCAAGGATATCGCAGACGGCCAGTTCGAGACCGGTGCTTCCGCTTACGAGAAGCGCGGTACCGCTGTTACCGTTCCGGAGTGGGATGCAGCAAAGTGTATTCAGTGTAACAACTGTGCATTTGTCTGCTCGCACGCAACGATTCGTCCGTTCCTTCTCTCCGAGGATGAGGTTAAGGCTGCTCCTGCAAACATCAAGCTTGCAGACACCAAGCCGAAGGCTTCCGAGTACAAGTACACCATGAGTGTATCTCCTCTGGACTGCATGGGCTGCGGCGAGTGCGTAACCGTATGTCCTACCGCTGCTATCGCTATGGTTCCTCAGGAGTCCCAGGCAGCTGAGCAGCCGGTATTTGACTACCTTGTTGCTAACGTAGGCAAGAAGGCTGTTGCTGACACGATGCCCGCTGTTAAGGGTTCGCAGTTCAACCAGCCGCTCCTTGAGTTCTCCGGCTCCTGCGCAGGCTGCGCCGAGACTTCCTACGCACGTTTGATTACACAGCTGTTCGGCGAGCATATGTACATCTCCAATGCAACCGGTTGCTCCTCCATCTGGGGCGGTCCTGCTGCTACCTCGCCTTACACCGTTAACAAAGATTCCCTTAAGGGACCGGCTTGGTCCAACTCCCTCTTCGAGGACAATGCGGAGCACGGCTTCGGTATGTACCTCGGCCAGAAGGTTCTTCGTGACCAGGCTATCGCAAAGCTCGAGGAGATCGCTGCAGGTGATGCTTCCGATTCTCTGAAGGCTGCAATCGCTGCTTTCCTTGCTACCAAGGATGACACTCTCAAGAACTCCGCTGATACCGACGCGTTGGTTGCAGAGCTCGAGAAATGCGATTGCGACCTTTGCAAGGAAGTTCTTGCAAAGAAGGATTACCTCGCTAAGAAGTCCGTATGGATCTTCGGTGGTGACGGTTGGGCTTACGATATCGGTTACGGCGGACTTGACCACGTACTTGCTTCCGGCGAGAACGTAAACGTAATGGTATTCGATACCGAGATGTACTCCAATACCGGTGGTCAGGCTTCCAAGGCTTCCAACATCGGTGAGGTTTGCCAGTTCGCTGCTGCAGGTAAGGAGATCGGCAAGAAGAGCCTTTCCGAGATCGCTATGCAGTACGGTTATGTATATGTTGCTCAGATCGCTCTGGGTGCTAACCCTGCTCAGGCAGTTAAGGTTCTCCAGGAGGCTGAGGCTTACAACGGTCCTTCGCTCATCATCGGCTACGCTCCTTGCGAGCTCCACGGAATTGCGAAGGGTGGCATGAACCACTGCCAGGATGAGATGAAGAAGGCGGTTAAGGCCGGCTACTGGAATCTCTTCTCCTTCAACCCTGCTCTCAAGGCAGAAGGCAAGAATCCTTTCACTCTGACTTCTAAGGAAGGCGATGGAACGTATCAGGAATTCCTCAACAACGAGTCCCGTTACACGCGTCTCATCAAGCCGTTCCCGGAGCGTGCAGAGAAGCTCTTCGCCGAGTCCGAGAAGGTTGCGAACGAGCGTTACCAGCACCTGCTCAAGCTCGTCGAGCTCTACAAGTAATTCCTGTAATTCTTGTAAATCTTGCAAAGTAACACAAACATTGAGGCGGCGTCGCGCATTGCGACGCCGCTGTTTTTTTCCGGTTAGGGTTCAGGTGGCGTCGCAGTCGCGACGCCGCTGTTTTATTCCGGTTGGGGCTCAGGGCGGAATTTGGCTTTGCAACCGTGGTGAGCCCCGTGGTAAGGACACTCTCACCGCTTTCAAGCTGTTGTTTTTTTGGCAAAATCATACTATTTCTTTTCTGACTGGTTTTTAGTCTGTATAGGGTTGATTGATTCCTCGCAATTTTCTCATGAAACTCATACTAATCATTCCTTTGGACCAAAAAAGTCTGTATGCCTGTTTAGCGTCATCTCTCAAAACGCCGGTCACATACAGACTATCTTCTGTGATTTAATAAATTAGTCTGATTTTGCCACAAACGGAACCGCAAAAACTTTGATCCGTCTATGGAAGCGCCCGCCCAAAGTCATCAAAGCAACACCCTCTCCCCAAAAAGCATCACAACACACGCAAAAAATCAGCAAAACAACGCCCTGTCCCCAAAAAGCATCACAACACCCGCCTAAAGTCATCAAAGCAACGCCCTCTCCCCACACACAAAAAAGGGGCTGCCGAAGCAGCCCCTTACGATATGCATCAATATCGATTCCTTCTCAATCATTGTTTACATCTCAATGGTAATCTCGTTCTCCGCCTGCAAGATATCGTCGCGGATCAGGATGCCGTCGATGGCCTTGCCGTTCACAATCACGCGCTTGACGCCGTGCTCGGAGCCGTTCGGATTGATGACGGTCACATTGAGAACCTTGCCGCGGAAGACTTTGCGCATCGTGTAGCTCTTCCACTCCGAAGGGATGGACGGGTCGATGACGATGCCGTCCGCCTCGGGGTTCAGGCCAAGGATACCCTCGGTGGTACCCACCATGACGGTGGATGCGGTACCGGTGAGCCAGTGCACATGGGCGCGGCCTGCGAACGGGCTGTCCTTGCCCTCCACAAACTGGCCGAATACGTACGGCTCAAGCTCTCTGTGGTCGGCGTCCGCATTATAGGTCGCAGGTGCTGCCTCGGTCCAGTACTTGTAAGCGCGGTTGCCGTGGCCGAGCTTCGCTTCCGCGAGAATCAGCCAGCCCTGGGGTTGCGAGAAGATACCTGCATTTTCCTTCACGCACTTGTTGAAGCATACCATCAACGCTCCGTCAAATGCATGATTCTCATAGGCAGGGTACATTACCATTGCGCCGTACGGCGTATTGAGCTCGCGCTCCACGGAATCCATGGCCTTCACCTGCTGCTCCTTCGTACCGAAGTCGGCGATTACCGACCAGGACTGCGGGTTGAGCCACATGGAAGCCTCGGGATCAGTGCGTTTTCCGATAATCTCCCCGTCCTCCTTGTAACCGCGGATGTAGCGGTCCTCATCCCAGCATGCGGAGAGAATCTCCTCCATCTTGGCATTCACGGAGTCGAGATATGCGATATAGTCGGTGTCGTTCTTGATGACGGCGTATTTGCGGAGAATCTTCACGGCGTACACAAGCTGGAAGGCAACGAAGGTGGACTCGCCCTTCTTGCCGAGGCGCACGCAGTCGTTCCAGTCAGCGTGGAGACCTGCCGGCATGCCGTGGTTTCCTAAGTTGTTCATGGAGAAGTCGATGGCGCGCTTTAAGTGGTCGTACACCGTACCCTTCTGCATGTCGTTTGCGTAATAAATCTCCTCATCGAGGAAGGCGATGTTGCCGCTCTCGGAGATGTACTTGTACACCGTCGGGAACAGCCACAGCGCGTCGTCCGCGCGGTACGAAGGATGTCCGGTCTCCTTCACGTAGGAAGCGTCGTCCGGGGTGTCCTCGTGACCTGCGTTGTGGGTGTATTTGACGAGCGGGAGTCCCGCGCCGTTGGTCACCTGTGCCGAAAGCATGAAGCGGATCTGGTCCGCAGCCATCTCGGGCGCGAGGTGAATGATACCCTGAATATCCTGCACGGTGTCGCGATAGCCGAAGCCGTTGCGGAGTCCGCAGTACTGGAAGGATGCCGCGCGGGACCACGTGAAGGTGATGAAGCAGTTATATGCATTCCAGACGTTCACCATGTTGTTGAAGTTCTCGTCCGGGGTGTTGACCTGAAGGTTGTTAATCTTTGCGTGCCAGTACTCCTTAAGCTCCGCAAGCTCCTTCTCGCAAACGCCGTCCGCCTCATAGCGGGCGATAATCTTCGCAGCCTCTGCCTCGGGCTTCTGGCCGAGGATGTAGGTGAATCTCTTGGACTCGCCGGGCTGCAGCGTAATCTCGCTCTCAAGGGCGCCGCAGGAGTTTCCGCAGTAGTTGAGCTCGCCCTTCAGACCTTCCTGGACGCCAAGAGGATTCGCATAACTTCTGTAGTTGCCTACAAACCGGTCGCGGTCGCCGCAGAAACGGTCAACCTTCGCACCGGCAAGGCCTAAGAAGCGCTCCTTGTTCGGATCGTGGAAGTTCTCATTCTCCTTCTGAAGAACGAAATTGCCCTTGAAGTAAGTATGTGTGATGAACAACGTGTACTGCAGGTTCACCTGATCCTGCTCGTAGTTGTTGTCGTTGACAAATTCACAATAGCCCGTGACGGAAAGCTTTCTGGGCTTGCTGTCGCGGTTCGTGATCACCGCGTTCCAAACCTCGTAGGTGGCGTCCTTCGGAACATAGTACGACGTCTCCGCAGCGATTCCGCGGTACTCCGAGGAAATCACCGTGTACGCGGTACCGTGACGGCACTCGCTCTTGTAGGAATCCAGAGGCTTGCACACCGGCGCCCAGGATGCCGACCAGTAGTCGCCGTCCTCGAGATCGCGGATGTAGATGTAGCGGCCCGGCTGGTCCATGGCCACGGAGTTGAAGCGGTAGCGGATGACGCGCCCGTTGGCTCCCGATTTTACGAAGCTGTAGCCGCCTGCATTGTTCGAAATGATGGCACCGTACTCCGGCGAGCCGAGATAGTTCGCCCACGCCGACGGCGTGTCCGGTCTTGTGATGACATACTCTTTTGCCTTCTCGTTAAAGTAACCGTACTGCATAAGTAAGACCCCTTCCTGCGTGTAGATTTTTCATTTTTCCTATATTACCGCGCCGGGCGATTCCGCCGATCCTGCCGCCCCGGGCGGGCACTACTGCGATTATACCAAAAGGGATTTCCCGTCGTCAAGAACTCGGGCATGAGAAACATAACTTCTTCCATTCCGGCATGGAGTTTCATTCCCTTCTTGTCGTAGGGCTCGTCAATTTTCGTACATTTCGCTTCTGCGGCTCACAGCAAAAGCGCCGCGACCTCCGCTAACGAGGATACCGTGTAGGTGGCGTCCCCCGCCTGCCCGTCGTCCCGCAGGTGCACCCAGCACGTGTCCGCGCCGATGGCGCGCCCGAAGGCGATGTCCGAGGATTGGGAGTCGCCGATGACCATGTAGTGCGACACATCCGGGTCCCCCGTGATTGCCTTCACTCCATCGAAAAATCCAGCCGCGGGCTTGTTGCACCCCACCTCATCGGAGATTACCACGCCCCGCAGGCAATCGGAGAAGGACACTTTCGAAAGCCGCCCTCTCTGCACCCAGTCGGTGCCGTTGGTAATCAAAATGAGCTCGTACCGCTTTGCAAGCTCCCGGCAGACCCGCGCCGCATCCGGCATCTCGATTACGATGTTGGAGAGAATCTGCATATAGCGGGAATTGACCTCCCGGACTCTCTCCTCCGAAACCTTCTCCCCGTTCTCCTCCGTGATTCCCAGGGTCGTCAAAAACTCCGAAAACCGGATTGCCTTGAGCTCGTCCTTCGTAATCTCCCGAAGCTCCAGCCGCTTCCAGCACCGGGCGTTGATGCGGTTGTAGCAAAGCACATTCTCCTCCGTCAGCTCCCGCGAATACGTCTCGCGGATCACCTTAACGAGGGCCTCCCTCTCGGTCTTGTGCCAGTCTAAAAGCGTGTCGTCCAAATCCAGTAAAAGATAGCGGTAAGCGGGATGTTTCACGGCATTTTCCCCTTTCGTTGATTCTCTCATTATATCTGACGGCGGCGCGGAAATCAACCGACAAACCGCAAAAGTGTAAAGCCGCCCCGCGGCAAATTCTCCCGCAAAACGAAGAAAACCGCCCCCAACCGGGACGGTCTCCTTCTTACCCCCATACAAAGCTGTTAAGCAAAACCAACGCATTTAACGATTGCCCGTCGGTTACTTTTTGCTCCAGGACCGAATCTCGGAAAGTCCCTCAATCTCGGTCTTGTCGTAGTAAACCGTGAGTTTATCGCCTTCGCGCACAAGAATCAAACTTTCATCCTCGGACAGCAACCCCTTGTAAACCGTGCCGTCAACTGCCGTGATGTACACGACGGTCGCGTCATTAACGGTTGCCAGCCGTACGGTTTCCACCGTAATCTCAGCCTTCGGCGTATCCTCCTCCACACCGATGCCCTTGATGCCGTTTCGCACCAGAGCCTTGCGGTATGCGGTAAGCGCCTCCGCCTGGGTCGTTCCGGTGGCCACGATACTATACTGCTCCACATTGACAAGCGCGTACAGTTTCACAAGTCCGCCGGTGTCCTTCAAAACCATGATGTAGGTCGCCTGCCCGCCGATGTTGACAAGGGACGGGAAGGACGCCTTGTAGCCTTTCTCCTGCACTTCGCCTTCTGCAGCGCCCATGGCCGAGTACTCCTCGGCGCCGCTGACCTCGTAGAAGCGGTATTCGCCGGTGCGGGCGTTTGTAATGATGAAGCCGATGTTGCTCTCATCGCTTGTGACGCTGGTCACGCCCGTAAAATACCACACATCGTCGTCGATGACGATATAACCGTAGTCGTCGGTGGTCATCTTGCAGTTCTTGTTGCCGATGACACTGTTCCAGAAGCCGCCGGACAGCTTGCCGTACCAGTTGTATTTTTCGCTGGCAAGATCGCCGTTGTAGACGATGTCCACCCAGCTGGGAACATCCTTGACATCGTAGATCTCCGAGGACCCGTCCACCGGATTGAAGATGATGACCTCGGTCACATCCATGGCGCCGAACAGACCGGCGTTAGCGCCCATGCAGGCTACAATATAGAAGGGCTCGCCCGCATCGTTTACCTCGAAATACGGGTCGCCGAAAATCTTCGTCGGATACGAGAACCGAAGCTTGCGCATCAAATCATCGCCGAAGCGACCGCTCTCCGCGTAACGGACGGGGGTGCGGAACTCAACGTAACTTGCGCTGTTGCCCACCGGGTCCACCATGACGTAGCCGGGGATACCGCGGCTCTTGTTCTCCGCCCACTTGAAGAAGTCCGCATATTCGAGAACCGCCACTTTCTTGGGCGTATTCTGATAATTGATCTGGCTGTACCGGTCGTTGACGTAGTACTGCGAAACCACCTGCGACAGGGAACCGAGGGTACGGTTGCCGATAATCCGTGCGGACGCGGTGTCCATAAGCGCGATGTTGGTCACGCTGGTGGTCTCCGGCATCTCGGTTTTGAACTCACCGTTCTGCACCGTGATGATGTTCGCGTAGGTCTTCGCATGGAACAGTTTCGCGGAGCTGATGCCTCCGAGAATCACCGCGACAAATGCAACCGCAGCGATTCCGACACCGATCATCGAGCCGTGGAACTGTTTCTTTCCGACAACCGAAATCTCATGACGGCAAATCAGCTTGTGGGACGCCGCATGCACTCCCGAGTACACGAGTCCGAGAAGAATCAGCATTCCCCAGAAGCCCGCGCTGTGCACATTGATTGCCGGCAGCGTAAAATAATAAAGCAGGAAGCCGAGGCCCGCCGTGACCGCCACGGAGACCACATAACTTAAAATGCTTTCTCTTGTCTGAACATGTCCGTTCTTTTTCATAGTTTCCTTTCCATACACACAGGTACATTCCGAATGCATTATGCAGATGTAAATGTAATTGTTGGTATTTAACCACCAAGATCGCAAAGTGTCAATAGCGTTTACATTTATTTAACATTTTTCTTTCGGGGCTCCGCTGCCGCCCCGTCTCAAGGGCAAAGAAAGGACCTCTCCCGAAGGAGAAGTCCGTGTTTGCAATCACTGTTCTTTCTTTTTTAACTGCAGAAACTCTGCAATGCCCTCGGCGTCGGCGATGCCGATCTTCTCAAGCATCCCCTCCGGCCCGATAAATCTTGCGAAATCGCTCTCATGGTCCATGTGCGCGTGCTCGATGATGCAGCTGACGATACCGACCTCCGAGGCAAGGCGGTGAATCAGATAGCCGTCCATCTGCTCTCCGTTGGGATAGCTGTAGCGCGAATTGCCGCTTACGCGTGTCATGGTCTCCAGGTTCCGAATTCCCAGTTTCTCCAGATTGCGAAGAATCAGGCTCGCTAAAGCCTTCGCCTTCGGAGCAATCTCCTTCTTCCGCGGAACCAGTCCCTCGGCGCCGTTCTCCCTGCCGTTGTAGGCGTCGAAATGGAGGCTTACGAGGATGTCCGCGTTATGGTTTCTCGCAAACAAAACACGGTACTCCAGATCGTCCACATCGTCGCGGGGGTCAAACACATAGTCTCCGGACCGCGTCAGATAGACGACCACGTTGTCGTAGACGGTCTCCAGATATTTTTTGCAGAATTTGGCGACTTCTAAGTTGATATTCTTCTCGGTTTTCCCGTAGTGGCTCGCGCCGGAATACGGTCCGCCGTGCCCGGGGTCAAGAACTACCACGTAGATGCCGTCGCCGTCCCGGTCCGGCCCGTACAACGGCGTGTACGCCAGGCCGTTGGCCTGCAGCCGCGTCTTCTGATTATCGCTGCGGTAATCGCCCAAATCCACCGAGGAGGCCTGCACGTAGCCGTAATAAATGCGCTCGTTCAAAATCACGGCGATCCGGTACCAGGTTTCATTGTAAATCGAAAGGTAGGAGTCCAGCACCAGAAAGCGCGAGTCCTTTGCAAGCGTGAGGAGCCGCGTCTTCGTGCGTCCGGGCTCGGTCCGGAAATACGTGCTCTCATTGGCGCGCCCGGGCGTGCCCGTAATCCCCGAAAGCTCCGGGATCTCCGTAGGCTTGTACTGCCCGAACTCCGGCCACTCCACCGCTGTCCCGGTAGGCTCCGGCGCCGCCGTAGGCGTCGTTTCCGGCTCTCCCGTGGGCTTCCCGCCGGGAGTCACACCCTGCGTTACATCCCCGGCAGGCGTTGCCGTGGCAGCCGTCCCCGTGGGGTCCGGTGTCCAGGTGCCGTTACTGTCATTCCCCACGCGATTGCACGCAACAAGAAAAAGCGCTAAGACAAGCGCCGCCAAAACTGCTCTCCTTGTTCCTTTTGCTTTGCTCACGGGGGACCTCTTTACATGCTGCGTATGATCCGGAAGGATTTCCGGCAAGGACTATTCTACCATAGAAGCGCGGAGTCTGTAAACCGAAATCACGTTTCCGCGCAAAGAAAAAAGCCGGATCCTTCGATCCGGCGATAGCTGGGCTACAAGGATTCGAACCTTGAAAATGACGGAGTCAGAGTCCGTTGCCTTACCGTTTGGCGATAGCCCAAGAGCGTTGGCGATTGTCAACAGTCGATATTATATACTAACGCCTCGAAGTTTGCAAGTATTTTTACGGAAAATTTTACATGTTTTTCCTTCCCGTGTTTTTTTCGTGATTTTCGACAAATTCTCTTTGCATTTGCAGGGCAATCCGATATAATTAATACATAAAACCGACCGGAAAGGGAGGGGGACGCACCGTCTTGTGCGCCGGAAAGGAGAATTGTAATGAGGAAGTTTACGAAGTTTGCATTGTTCACCGCTGCCATCGCAGGTGGCTACTATCTCTACAAGCAGGTTGAGAAGCAGAAGGAACTCGCTGAGGGCGAGGTGTTCGAAGACGATGATCTCTTCGAGGACGACGGTGAAATCGCCGAGGTTACGAAGGACGTTGAGGAAGGCACCGAGGAAGCTGCCGAGGAAGCTCCAAGCCGTCTTGCCAATGTTAAGGCAAAGGCTTCCGATGTTGCTCACAAGGTAAAGGATAAGACCGTGGAGATTTCCGCTGTTGTTTCCGAGAAGGCCGGCAATCTTGCACAGGCTACCAAGGAGAAGGCTGCCGAGGTTAAGGAATACCTGCAGAACAAGTTCGAGAGCAAGACCGAGGAGGCTGAGGAAGCCGCCGAGGAAGCTGCAGAGGCTGTTGACGAGGCCGCTGAGGACTGGACCGGCAAGCTCGAGGATGCTGCCGACAAGGCCGAGGACATCGCCGTAGACATGGCGGACGCTGCCGATCCCGAATAATGAACCGTTCCCGCGCAAGGGAAGCAATAATCAGACAGAAATGCCAAACGACCCGGATTTAATCCCGGGTCGTTTTTTTGCGATATTCATTCTTGTAATCCGTGACAACTTCCGTTCCGTCCGAGTCGCGGACAACGGTCTGCAGGAGCTGCCGGTTGGAATCGTATCGAAACTCCCGGATAGCCCTTGTGGCACGTGTGTCGCCGTTTTCAATCCACTCCTCTTCCGTCTCCGTAAGTCCCGTCTCCGTGTCGGAAACGGTCTTTACCACATTCCACTGCTCCGACTCCTCCGCGGTGATAACCAGCGTGCGCCGAATGGCGGTCAGCTTGCCACCCTCCGTCACATACGAGCACAAAACCTTGGAAAGCAAAGCGCCGTTCTCATCCCGTTCGATTTCGCTGACAACTCTTCCCTCACTGTCGAGAAGGCGTTCCCACGCCGTATACCAAGCTCCGGTCACCGGCGAGCGCTTCTCCACGCGGGTGCTGCCGTCGGCGTCGGTCTTCTGCTCCCGAACTTCCGTGACCGGAACATTCCAGGATTCTCCGGCAAATGCCGCCCCCGCAAGCTTCTGCTCTGTCGCGTCCTCATAGTACAGCGTAAGCTCTTCCTCGTCGTCCGCCGTCGTGATGCGGTATCGAACCACGGCACCGTCTGCGGTGATCTCGGCGTCATTTGCCGCGGTAAGACGCGTCGCCTCCCACTCGTTTCCGCGAAGGGAAAGCACTGTCTTTACGGTTCGTCCGGCACCGCCCGTCCCGCCGGGCGTCACGGTTACGGTGATTAAACCGAGCTCCGGCTGCACCGACGTGGCTGCAATGTACTGCATATCCGGGCATCTCCGTTCCACGGTTCCGCCGTCAGCCTCTGTGGTCACGTCCACGTAAGGGATTGCGGTCGGGTCATCCCGGTAAGCCACGGTTTTCTCGGTGAACCGACCATTCCCGGCCGCCTGAATCGTCACCATGCTGTGGAGCGTGCCCTTCGCGTCGTAGCGCTTGTGATACCCGTACAGAAGGTCTCCTGTTTCGCTGTAAACAAGCATATCCTGCTTTCGGCGTCCATCGGGAAGCTCCGTGTCCGCCAACCCCGTGGTCACCACTCCGCCGGAATACATTTCCGTATACAGGGAAAGGGTGTCGTCACCATCCGAAAGCACCGTGAGCATCGTCTTGGAGGTCATCTCCCAGGCGGAAGAATTTGCCGCCTTTCGCTCTTCGATTTTCTCCGCAAGCCTTCCGTCCTCCAGAAAATGCGAGGTGGTCCGAAGCGTATATCCCGCGACCTCCGTAACAGCCACCTGCTCGTACAGATACACGGTTGCATCGGGCGTCGGCGTGGGTGTCGCCCCGTCCGTTGGAACGCCGGTGATGCCCGCATCCGGCGTCACCGTCGCATCGGCCCCCGGGGTGAGCGTAGGATCATCCCCTTTTCTGGGCTCTGCTCGCTTCCCGCACGCAGCAAGCCAAAGCACCGCCGTCAGGGCGATAAGCCCCGCAACCGTGCGAAGCAGACAGCGCCACCATAGGCGCCCCTTGCTGCGTTTCGCGTTTCCCGTCATTTTAATCTTCTTTCTGCGTAAAATGCCCCATGAGCCGGTAGCCCTCGTCAAAATTGTACTCTGACGCTGCCGCGGTCTCCTCAGTGTAAACCGCAGGGCCGTTCACTTTCTTTGTGCTGTCATACAAAAGGTACGGAACCGGGTCCGATGTGTGGGTCCGAAGCGCCACCGGTGTCGGATGGTCGGGCAGAACCAACATGCGGTACGGCTCGCCCGAGGCATCCAGTGCTCTCTTCGCAACGCCGACAATCTGCTCGTCGATAAACTCAATGGCCTGTACCTTGCGCTCTGCGCTTCCTTGATGCCCCATCTCGTCCGGAGCTTCCACGTGGATGTACGCAAAATCAGCGCCCTCCGACAGAAGCGCCGAAACCGCCGCCTCCGCCTTTCCGCGGTAGTTGGTGTGGAGACTTCCGTCTGCCCCCGGAACCGTGATGTTGCGCATGCCTGCGCCGACGGCGATGCCCTTAAGAAGGTCAACCGCGGAAATCATAACGCCCTTAAGGCCGCTCTTCTCGTAAAAAGGCGACAATGCAGGTCTGGTGCCTGCGCCCCAGAACCAGATGGAATTTGCCTTGTTTAAGCCCTTCTTCGCACGCTCCACATTAATCGGGTGGTTATTGAGAATGTCATAGCTCCTCTTCTGCATCTCCCGAAGCACCGGATCTGCGGGAAGGTATTCGCCCACAACGCGGGTCAGGATGTCGTGGGGAGGCGTCAGCGGAACAACGTTACCGCGGTTCCAAATCAAAAGGTGCCGGTAGCTCGTGCCGACGTAGAAGTGATACCATTCCCACTCCAGCTGCTTGCGGACGGCTTCCAGCAAAATCGCCGCGTCCGCCGTGGAAATCTCCGAGGAGCTGTGGTCGAGAATCGTCTTCTGCTCGTAAGGGAGGTTGTCGTCGGAGAGCGTCACGATGTTGCAGCGGATTGCCACATCCGTCGAGGCCATGTCAACGCCGATGGACAGGGCCTCCAGAGGCGAGCGCCCGGTGTAATACTGTTTCGGATCATACCCCATCACCGCGAGATTGGCGGTGTCGCTTCCGGGCTTCATGCCCGCGGGGATTGTGTGCGCCGTGCCGACCTCCGAAAGGGGCGCAAGCGCGTCCATCTCCGGCGTCTTAGCAAACGCAAGCGGTGTCTTTCCCCCAAGGGAATCAATGGGCAGATCGGCCATGCCATCCGCCAGAACCACAAGATATTTCATTGTTATGTACCTTAAAATCACGCAGAAAGTTTTCCTTCCTGCGTGACCCCTTTCTCGTTATTCGTACCGGATCGAGTTGATGACCGAAAGGTCCTCGCAGGCATCGGCAAATGCCTTCTCCGTCATGCTCTTCGTCACAAACGCAAACTCCTGCGTCTGCTCCGGAAGCTCAACCGTCTTGTGGATGTCGAAGGTAGCCTTCGCCTTGTCCGCATCCGCGACAGCCACGCGTACAAAGAAGCGGCTTTCCATATTGTCCTTTTCTCCGAGGGTAAGCTTTTCCGTGCTCCAGAGAATCGGAATGTTCACAAAGCGGTGCTTGGCCGCATCAATCACGTCGGAGACAACCGCGCTGGCCGTCGGAAGCTTGCCTGCGCCCTTGCCGTAGAACATAATCTCGCCGAGCATGTTTCCGCGCACCATAATCGCGTTAAATACGCCGCTTACCGGATAGAGCGGATTCTTCTTCCGGATCATCATCGGCGAAACCATGGCGTATACCTTGCCGTCCTTCTGATAGCTGCGGGCAATCAGCTTGATGCCGCGCTTCATGGCCTTCGCATAGGCAACGTCCACATCGGAGATCTTCGTGATACCCTCGGTATAGATCTCCTGGTAATCCACCTGCTGTCCGTAAGCTAAGGACGTCAGAATGGCAATCTTTCGGCAGGCGTCAAAGCCCTCGATATCTGCGGCGGGATTTCTCTCGGCGAAGCCGTTGGCCTGCGCATCCGCAAGCGCCTCGTCGAAGGAGATGCCGTCCTCGCGCATCCGGGTCATCATATAGTTCGTGGTACCGTTCAGGATACCGGCCACTTCCTCAACCTCGTCCGCCGTGACGGAACGCATCAGCTGGCGAATCACCGGGATACCGCCGCCGACGCTGGCCTCGAAGAGGAAGTTGATGCTGCGCTCTCTTGCAATCTCAATCAGCTCCGCGCCGTAAGCCGCCACAAGCTCCTTGTTCGACGTACAAACACTGCGACCAGAGAGGAGCGCTTCCTTTACGTACTCGTAGGAAGGATGCAGACCTCCCATCACCTCAACGATAATATCAATCTCCGGATCCTCGATGATGGTCCGGAAATCGTGAACCAGATAAGGTTCCACCGGATTCCCCGGGAATTCCCGGAGATCCAGGACGTATTTTACTTCAATCGGCGCACCCACACGCTTTTCGATGATGGCATGGTTCCCGCGGATGACGTCAAATACACCCGATCCAACCGTGCCGTAGCCTAAAATTGCAACCTTCATTATTGTAACCCTCCTGTATGGTTCCCTTTTCGTAAATCAACCGATTCCCAGAATCTGCATGCGCTGTACTCCCGAGAGTCCCGTAATCCGCGACTCTATCTCGGAAAGCTCCGCAGTCTCCGGCAGAATCTCAAAGCCGAGGGCCACCGACGCCACACCGCCGATGGGAATACTCTGCTGAATCGTTAAAACATTGGCGCGGCACGCGGCCACCTCCGCAAGGATTGCGGAGAGAATTCCGGTCTCGTCGCTCACCTGGAGAAGAATGTTGACGGTCTTGCCCCGCGAAGTCTCGTGGAAGGGCTGCACGTCATCTTTATACTTGTAAAACGAGCTGCGGCTTAAGGAGACCGCATCCGTGGCTTCCTGCACCGTAAGGTTACGGTCCTTCGCAAGCATACGCTTCACTTCCGCAACCTTCAAAAGCACCTGCGGCAATGCCCGTTTGCTGACCAGATAAATCTCATCGTTTGCCATAACTGCGATTCCCCTTTCTTCTCCGTTTGTTTGTGCCCGACAAACATTTGTCCGCGGACAGAACCAATTTTACCATACGCAACCGGAAAATGCAATCAAAAAAAGTGACGATTTGCAACCGCAAACCGTCACTTGAATTCATCGTTTTCCACAGTATTTACTTGGAAATCTTGGGCAGAAGAACCTCCACTGCCGCCTTCACCTGATTGTCCTGGTCAAGCGGGATGGAATTCATCTTCCGAAGGCTCTCATCAAGCTCCACCATAACGTCCGGCGTCAGACCGGTCTTGTGGATGTTGCGGCCCTTCGGCGTGTAGTACGCAGAGATGGTAACCTTGATGGCTGAGCCGTCGCCTAAGGGATACATCGTCTGCACGATGCCCTTGCCGTAGCTCTGGGTACCCACAAGCGTCGCCTTGCCGTAGTCCTGCAGACATCCCGCAAACACCTCAGAGGCGCTGGCGCTGTAGCCGTTCATCAAAACCGCGATGGGCACATCCACCGTGAGGGAACTGTTGGAGTAGTGGTCCTCTCTCTTGCCGTTCTTATCCTCCATGTAGACCAGCAGGTCACCCTTGGGGAGAATGCGCGAGAGCATGGACTGTACGGTGCTTAAGAGACCGCCCGGGTTTCCGCGAAGGTCCACAATCAGGGCCTTCATACCCTCTTTGGTCATCTTCTTAACCGCGTCGTTAAACTGCGTCGCAGTAACTTCATCAAACTCGGAAACCTTGATGTAACCGATGCCGTTCTCAAGCATCTCGGTCTCCACCGTGGGAATCTCGACGATGTCTCTCTTCACGCGGAACGTGAGATAATCCGGCTCACCTTCGCGGTAGATTGTAACCTCGACATACGTGCCGACCTGGCCGCGCATCTTCGATGCCACAAGGTCCAGCTCCATACCGTAGACATCCTCGCCGTCGATTTCGATGATGTAGTCTCCGGTCAGAATTCCCACCTTGTCCGCGGGTCCGCCGGCAAATACCTGCGTGAGCAGCGGATAGCCGTTGTCGCCGATCTGCACGCGGGAACCGAAGCCTGCATACATGCCGTCGGAAGACTCCTGGAACGAGGAGTATTCATCCGGATTAAAGTAGACCGTGTACGGGTCACCGACGCCGCTGACAGCGCCGTGGTAGATACCGTCGGCCACCTTGTTGTAATCGATATCCTGATAATAGTAGTAGTCCAGAACAGCGGCAATCCGGTCGAGTTTCTCCTGATACCCGGTCTCCGTAAGGGAAGCCGCAGGGGTCAGCTCGGCGCCGGGCGTCAAAGCCGAACTTGTCTTGTTCTTTTTGGTCAGCCGGTTCTCATCCTCCTTGCCGCCGCAGGCGATTAGGACGAAAATCAAAACACAGCTCAGTAAACCCGCAAGGAAGCCCTTGCATGTATCCTTATTCACGTATCATTCCTCCAAAACGCACCCACGCTTTGCACATCCTAGTAGCGAATGTATCGAAGCGGATCAACCGCAACACCGTCGATAAATACACCGAAGTGAAGGTGCGGCGCCGTCGAAACACCCGTGGAACCAACCAGGCCGATAACCTGGCCCTGCAAAACGTAATCTCCCCTCGACACTAACAGCTTCGAGCAGTGCAGATACTTGGTGACGTACCCGTTGCCGTGGTCAATCTCAATATAGTTTCCGGCACTGTTGTTGTAGCCCGCGTAGGTTACCTTGCCTGCGAGGGAAGCAACAATCTTGGCGCCGTATTTGCCGCCGATATCCACGCCCTTGTGGAACGTGCTGGCGCCTGCGCACGGTGCCTTTCTGGGGCCGAAGCCCGAACCGCGGTAGGAATCGCCGGGAAGCGGCCAGATCATCTTCTTGGGATCCTTCACATCCTTCTTCGGGATGGCATCCGCACTGGAGTATCCGGTGTGAGGAACATCGCCGTACGCCTGAGCATCCGCCTTGGCCTGGGCTTCCTTCTGCTTCCTCGCAGCTTCCTCCGCCTCACGGGCGCGCTGCTTCGCGAGCTCCTTCTCGATCTTCTGTACATCTGCATTGGCCTTGTTCAGCTCCTCGATGTACGTCTCGAGAACTTCCTCGTTGGTTCCCATCTTCTCCGCAAAATCAGCGAGGGCAGCCTGCTTCTTTGCGATGACATCCTGGGCGTACGCATAATCCTGCTCGTACAGCTCACGACTGGAATCAAGGGTCGCAATCTGGGCCTCAAGCTTTTCCTTCACAAGCTCCACTTCCTTCTTGGCATCCAGGAAGCGGCAGACAAGCTGATAATCGTAGGAACGAATGCTCAGCGTGTATTCGTCGTAATTCAGAACATCCGAGATATTCCGCGCGTCCAGAAGCATCTCCAGCTCGGACATATTGCCGTGCTCGTAGAGATACTGGAAACGGCGTGTCATGTTCTCGTACTGCCGGTCCGCAACCTTCGTGGCCTCCGCAAGCTGCTCGTTGGTCACCTCAAGCTCGGCGTTCAGCTCCACAAGCTCATCCTCGAGATTCTGGATCTCAATCATAATCTCATTCTGCTTCTGGTCCATGTCGGCGATGTACGCTTCGATATCCTTGTACTCCGCCTTCAGTGCGTTCTGCTCTTTCTCAAGCTCTTTCTTCTTGCGCTCGTACTCTTCCTTCTTTTTCTTCGCTTCCTCGAGCTGCTTCTTGTAGTCATCCGCGCGGCGCGTAATTTCCGCACCTACCGATGCCGAGTAAGCAGAACCGGCGAGGGAACGCTCTTCCGCTGCCGAGGAAACCGGCATGGATCCCATACCGATCACAAGAATCAAAGCACCTGCCAGCAAACGCTTCTTTCCTAACTTCATGGTTACTCCTTTCGCAACTACATCCGACGGAACTTCCGAAGCTCACGATTCAAGGTAAAGCTGCTTCCGAAGAATCCGATTCCGACACCGATACACAAAGAAATCGGGATTAACACGCCGAAGACCTCATTGACCGGCACGAAGTTGATGGTGTTCAGGACTCCGAAATTGTCGGAAATCAAAGCCACCAGTTTGTAATACACTGCATACAATACCGAGAGCGGAATGGCCGCGCCCAAAAGGCCGATCAGCACACCCTCGACAAGGAACGGTGCCCGGATAAACAGGTCGGTTGCACCAATGAGACTCTGAATCTGAATCTCTCTCGCACGCACGGAAACACCGATGGAAACCGTGGTGCTGATAAGGAACAGGGCGATAGCAAGAAGAAGCACGATCAAAACGACGGCACCGATGCCGAGGCCCTTGTTCATGGAGGTCAAGGAGCTAACCAGCTCCTCCGCGTTGTTGACGTAACGGACGCCGTCGGCCGTCATTCCGCGAATCTCCTCAACCGCCGGCAACTGTTCCTCCGCCGAGCGGAAATACACCTCAAAGGAAGCGCTGTTCTGGAGCGGATTGTCGTCTCCGAAGGACCTCAGAAGCTCGGAATCCTCCGCCTTGAAATGCGCCTGCTTAAAATTCTTCCAAGCATCCTCCGCGGACACGTACGTCACCTGGCGGACGCCGTCCACGTCGAGAATCTTGTCCCGAAGGGCAACCAGCTCTTCGTAGGTGATATTCTCTTTGAAAAATACCGTTGCGCCTACGCCCTTCTCCATCTCGGTCAGGCTGAAGCGAACGTTTACAAGCAAGAAATACATGATTCCGAAGAGGAAAAGACACACCGTCATGGTCGCGATGGACGCGATGGAGAACAGACGGTTTCTCCGGAGATTTTTGATGCCCTGTGTCAGACAGTAAAAGAAACTATCCAAGGTTATAGCCTCCCTTCTTGTCGTCTACAACGACACCCTCATTCAGCATGATGACCCGCTTCTGCATCGCATCCACAATCTCGTGGTTGTGGGTTACAACAACCACGGTGGTGCCGCGCATATTGATTTCTTCGAGAAGGTCCATGATCTCCTCGGTGTTCTTCGGGTCGAGATTTCCGGTTGGCTCGTCCGCAAGAAGAATCAAGGGATTGTTGATGAGCGCGCGGGCAAGAGCAACTCTCTGCTGCTCACCGCCGGAAAGCTTGTTCGGGTAGCTCTTGTATTTGCTGCGAAGGCCGACAAGCGATAACATCTTCGAAACATTTCTCGCAATCTTGCGGGACGGTGCGCCGATGACCTTCTGGGCGAAGGCGATGTTCTCGTACACCGTGCGGTCCTCGAGAAGCCGGAAATCCTGGAACACAATACCGATGCTGCGGCGGTATTTGCAGACCTGGTTGGTCCGAAGCTTCGAAAGGTCGGTTCCCGCGATGTAGATGGAACCATCCGTCGGGCGGATCTCGCGCATCAAAAGGCGGATCAGTGTCGACTTGCCGGAGCCGCTGGGGCCCACGATAAAGACAAATTCGCCCTTGTTAATCTTGAAGGAAACATCCTTGAGCGCGCGGTTGTCATCGTCGTCCGGACCGTCGTCGTACTCCTTGGTCACGTGGTCAAAGACAATCACGGGCGTCTCCGGAAGCACACCCTTTAAGATGGAATTCTTTCTGATTTTTGCGTAAACCTCAGGGAGAGCGTCCTCAAATTCCTCCTCCGAAGGAATCGAATCCTCTTCCTCGTCCTCGTCCTCATCCTCGGAAGCGCTTGTGTGCGGGTGGTCCGAGATGCGGATGCTGTCGTCATAATCCTCGTAGTCATCGCCGTAAGAATCGGGCAGATCGACCTTTCTTGCGGACTGTGCTCTCACTTTGGAGATTTTCTCGGACGCCAGCGGTTCCTCCCAGTCGTCCTCGTCATCTACCTCGTCGGCAACGGTTTTCTTCGCTGCATCTGCTACGGTGGAGACGGTCTCTTCGACGTCTGCGGCATCTTCCGCCACAGCCTTCTTCACGTCCTCTGCGGTTTCCTTCGCTTCCGTCGCGGAATCCCCCAAGGCTTCCGTCACGGCAGAAACGTTCTCCACGGCCTTTTCGGCGATGTCGTTTCGGGCTTCCGCAGAAGCCCCTTCGGCGGCTTCTGCCGCGGTCGTGCGTGTGATTTCTTCACTCATGTTTCGTTTAACCCTCGCGAAGCCTCATCTTCAGGAACACCCGGAAAATGAGGCTTCTCTTCATTTTCAATATTCAGCGTTCTCCATATACTTCATGTACTTCACGACCATCAAGGCAATCTTGAAGGTGATGGCGTCGTCGAAGACACGAAGGTCAAGATTCGTGCTTTTTTCCAGCTTGTCCAGACGGTACACAAGGGTGTTCCGATGGATGTAGAGGTCCTTCGAAGTGGCCGAAACGTTCAGGCTCTTCTCGAAGAACTTGTTGATGGTTGCAAGCGTCTCCTCACCGAAATCCTCGGGGGACTGACCGTCGAAGATCTCGCGGATGAACATCTTGCACAAAGGCATCGGAAGCTGGTAAATCAATCGGCCGATACCCAGATTGTTGTAGGCGACAACCTTGCGCTCGCTGTAGAAAATCTTTCCTACGTCGAGCGCCATCTTCGCCTCTTTATACGAACGGGAAATGTCCTTAATCTCGTTGACGATGGTACCGTAGGCGACATGAACCTTGCTCATGGCCTCGGTGTTGAGCATGTCGACAATCACCTTCGCAGTGTTCATCAGCGTGTCGTAGTTCTCGTTGCCCTTGAGCTCCTTGACAATGATGATGTTCTTCTCATCCACCGCGGTAATGAAGTCCTTCGGCTTGCCTGCAAAAAGCGTTCTCACGGTCTCGAGGGCATTCGTATCCTTCTCCGTCTTCGTCTCAATCAGGTAGACGACACGGCGAGCCTCCACATCGATATGCAGTTTCTTCGCGCGGTTGTAAATATCAACTAAGAGAAGGTTGTCCAAGAGAAGGTTCTTGACGAAGTTATCCTTGTCGAAGCGCTCTTTGTAGGCGACTAAGAGGCTTTGAATGTGGAAAGCCGCCATTTTGCCGACCTTGTAATCGTCGTCGGTGTCGCCCTTCGCCATCAGGATATACTCGAGCTGATGGTCATCGTAGACCTTGAAGAATTGAAACCCCTGAAGCACCTGGCTGTCCGCGGGAGAACCGGCGAAATCGGCGGCAAGCGCATCGTTTGTCTCAGCGTTGCTCATCGTCGAAGCCAGGATCTTTCCCTCGGTGTCCGTCACAATCAAATCGACACGTGTAATTCCTTTCATGCCGTCGATTGTATTTTGCAGAATCTGGTTGGAAATCATCGTTCGCCCTTTCCTTTCCGCATGTTGTCATGCGCCCCATAATCGGAGTTATTGTAACACAATTTTCGTGATTTTTCAAGTGAAAAGGCTGTGAAGTTGCGCATCGGTAACTCCCCCGCGAAAATACTGCGCAGCCCGCTTCGGCAATGCCTCGCGGCTCCTGCGGCAAATCCCTCCCCTCCTCCCGCGAAGGACACAAAAAAGCCCTGCGACTTGCGCCGCAGGGCTTTGGGTTCTTTTGTTGTCGGCCGGTGATTAGTGAGTGATAATCTGCTCGGTCTCCTTGTCGAAGATGTGCATCTTCGCAAGGTCCATAGCGATCGTAACAGTGTCGCCGGGTCTTGCAGTCGTACGAGGATCAACGCGAGCGGTGATATCGTAGTCATCAACTGCAAAGTACAGGAATACTTCGGCACCGAGAAGCTCGTATACACGAACGGTAGCTGCGAAGGAAGACTCCGGATGAGCGGTGATGAAAGCCTCGTCATCCTTGATATCCTCAGGACGGATACCGAGAACAACTTCTTTGTCAACATAGCCACCCTCAACAAGCTTCTTAGCTCTTGCCTCGGGAACGCGGATCTTGTTGTTGCCGAATACAAGGTAAACATTGTTGCCGTTAACGGTAACAACGGAATCGATGAAGTTCATCTGAGGAGATCCCATGAAACCTGCTACGAACAGGTTGTTCGGCTTGTCATAAAGGTTCTGAGGAGTATCAACCTGCTGGATGACACCGTCCTTCATAACAACGATACGGGTACCGAGCGTCATAGCCTCGGTCTGGTCATGGGTTACGTAGATGATCGTAGCTTCCAGTCTCTGGTGAATCTTGGAGATCTCGATACGCATCTGTACACGGAGCTTCGCATCCAGGTTGGAAAGAGGCTCGTCCATGAGGAATACCTTAGGGTTACGAACGATAGCACGACCCATGGCAACACGCTGTCTCTGACCACCGGACAGAGCCTTCGGCTTACGGTCGAGCAGCTGCTCGATACCGAGAATCTTAGCAGCCTCGTTTACGAGTTTCTCAATCTGATCCTTCGGAACCTTACGAAGCTTCAAACCGAATGCCATGTTATCATAAACAGACATATGCGGATACAAAGCGTAGTTCTGGAATACCATTGCGATATCGCGGTCCTTAGGCTCAACATCGTTCATCAGCTTGTCGCCGATGTAGAGCTCGCCGCCCGTGATTTCCTCGAGACCGGCAATCATACGAAGGGTCGTAGACTTACCGCATCCGGAAGGTCCTACGAAAATGATGAACTCCTTATCCTTGATATCAAGGTTGAAGTCCTTAACAGCGACGAATCCGTTCGGATATGTCTTGTTAATGTTGATAAGTTTCAAACCAGCCATTACAAAAGCCTCCTAATTGTTTTTAACGAGACGCACTCCGCCCGCCGGCGAAGTACCTAAGCGTTATGATACACTACGACGGCAAAAAAAACTATGTCGCAAATGTACAAATTCGGTTTTCTACTTTTGTCTAATTTGCATAACAACAAAAATCTTTCGGAAAATCCTATGCTTTTTTACTAAAAATCCTTTGTGTTTCAACCCTCTTCATTGCATTTTTTGTCATTCTTTGCTAAACTTTGTAAAGAGAATTCTTTCCGAAAAGGAGGCATTTTCCTATGGAAACCATCGTAATTACCGGTGCCAGCGGCGATATCGGCTCCGCCGTGGCACTGCAGCTCGCAAAGCACGGCGTACGGCTCGCCCTGATCGGGCACACCAACGCGTCCGCACTCTCCCGCACCGCCGAGGAGGCGACGGCTCTCGGCGCCTACTGCCGCACCTACGCAGGAGACCTCGGGGACGAGGGATTCGTGCAATCCACCATGGAGGAGATCCGCGACACCTTCCACAGCATCGACGGATTGGTCCATGTGGCGGGCTACGCAAGCTCCGGTCTTCTGACCGACTTAACCTTCGAGGAGTGGAACCGTCTGGTTTCGGCCAACCTGACCTCGGCCTACCTGTGCATCAAGCACGTGACGCCTGCCATGCTGCACCGCAAGCAGGGCCGCATTCTCATGATTTCCTCCGTCTGGGGAACCCGCGGCGCTTCCTTTGAAGCCGCCTACTCCGCCACTAAGGGCGGTCTTGACTCCCTGACGAAAGCCATGGCAAAGGAGCTTGCTCCGAGCAACATCGCGGTAAATGCACTGGCCCCGGGCATGGTGGACACCAAGATGAACGCGCGCTTAAGCGAGGATGATCTGCAGTCCTTAATCGACGAGATCCCCGCGGGAAGAATCGCCGCGCCCTCCGAAGTCGCCGAGATGGTGGACCTTCTGCTGCAGGCGCCCCGCTATCTCACCGGCGAGATCATCGGCTTTAACGGCGGATGGTTCTGATACAGCTTCCGACACAACAAAAATCCGGCATGCCGCGATTCGTCACGGTATGCCGGTCTTTTTATTTATTTTGAATGTCTGCGACCTCCCTGTCGGAAATCACTGCTTCACATAGTACTGCGTCAGGAACTCCATGATTCCGAGGGCTTCCTGCTCCGCTAAGACGGTCAGGGCGGCGTCATCCTTCATGTAAGGGATGTCGGTCTTGTTGTCCATGTAGCAGCTCTCCACAATGACCGCAATCAGATTGTGGGCGGCACCGTGTCTGGGGATGGCGTAATAGTCAAGCGCCACGCCGTTCTCATCCTTCATGTCGTTGCTGTCCCGAAGGTACGGCCCGTTGTTTTTCAGGCCAAGGGATGCAAGACGGGCGAGGATGCATTTGGCGAGCTGTTCCGAGCCTTCGCGCACCTGGGGCTGCTTGGAGATGCAGACCATGGAGCCGTTCCGGGAATGCTTGTCCGAGGAGTTGAAGTGGAAGCTCACCAAGATGTCCGCCTGCTTCTCCGCGGCAAATTCCACGCGCATCCGGAGGTCGTCGGCAACATCCTTCGCGAGGCCCTTGTCCTCCGTGCGGGTCATGTACACATCCACGTTTTCATAGTGGGTGGAAAGATACTCCTTCACCATGGACGCCACCTTCAGGTTGACATCCTTCTCCACCCGGCCGTCGTAGGAAGCACCGGTCTGGGAACCGCCGTGACCCGCGTCAATCACCACCACATAGTGCGGCACCGGTGTCGGCGTCGGTGTGGTGGTGACGCCGCCGCTTGGCTTCACTGTGGAAGGGTTCTCGCCCAAAAGCTCGAGGTCCTTCTCTCCGGCCTCGTAGACACCTTCCGTCGGCTCCGCATAGCTGCCGACCTTGGTGTAGTAATCGATTTCATTGTCCTTCGGCTTCTTTGCGCAGGCACACAGAGCGACTGCGAAAAAGAACAAAGCCGCCGAAAGTCTCAGTTTTCTCATGAATCTCATCTCCCTCAAAAGCGGTCTGCGGGGTACCCCGGGTCCGCAATAAACGGAATTACCGTCTCGACTTCACAATCAGCACCGTGCCTGCCACAAGGGATGCCGCAAGAGTAAACAGAACGACAAATCCCACATTGCTGGTCTCAGGCTCCGGCATCGTCGGCTCAATGGTCGGTGTCGGTGACGGAATCGGCGTCGGTGACGGAATCGGGGTCGGGGTCGGCGTCGGGTCCGGAAGCTTCGTCAGCTTGATCTCCTCATGGAGCTCCTCGCCCAGCGAAAGCTTCTCATCTCCCGGAATCGTCCAAACCATCACCGTCGCAGGCACGTCTCCCTCGATGGCATCAAAGAGATATTGCTTCGACTCGATGGTCAGCTCACAGCTGACCGGATGGTTCGCGGCATACACGCCGACATACTCTCCGTCGTGGTAGTACGGGCTGTCCTTGGTGACGGTCACGCCGTCCACAACCAGCGTCGACACCTCGGCGTCAAACGCAAAATGTACGGTCCGGTAGCCGCCGAAGTTGAAATAAGTTTTCAGCTGCTCGCGGACGTATTTGCCGCGGGAATTCAGGTACGGGCGAAGGAATTCAATACCCTGCTTCAGGGAACCGGCCATAATGCGGGCGCGCTGCAGGGTCTCCAGGTCCTTGTACTCGGTTGCAAGCCAGTCGAGGGTTGCAAGCAGATTCTCCGGCGAATAGGTGGAGTTGATGAGCTGCAGCATCCGGTTCACGAACTTCGTCTGGAACTCCTGGTTCGCCATGAAGGACCGGAACAATGCGGTGGCGCCATCCTGGTAAGGGTGGAATTTGCCGCCCGCGGTCATCAGCTGCTTCAGGGTGTCCAGACGGGAGTTACGGCCGTACAGACCCCATGCATACTCGGTATCGTAGAGGATGAAGCGGATCTTTCCGTCCTGTCCGGGGTTCTCGTTTGGCGTCCCAAGATAGCGCCACGCCTTGCAGTTGTTGCCCGGCCAGTCCTCGTTGGCGCAAAACACCTGGATGCAGAAGTAATCGACCAGGTTGTCGATGTCGAAATACTCCTTCGCCTTGGCGTAGACATCATCCTTCTTTAAGCTGTTCTTGGTGACGTAGGAATACGCCTTGGTGAACCATGTCGACTGCTCCTTCGCGACAGCGTCGGTAGCTGCATCCACGGTCAGATTCATGGCGCCGCGGCCGTCGTACATGTACTCGTAGATGGCGCAGTCCTCGTCCTTGACATCGTAGTGCTCTTTGATGTAATGCTCGTCAATCCGCTCCTGCAGATTGAAGAAGCCGTAAAGCTTTCCGTTTAAGTACACAATCACGGGGCGCGCGCCCTGGTGGGCAACCTCCGTGTCATCCATCAGATAGTGGGTGAGGACGTCGCGGAACATGGTGTTGTCGCCCGCGGGACCCTCGTTGCCGCCGTTGCGGAGAACCAGGCGCTTGTAGCCGTCAATCGGGTCGCCGTTCTCGTCGTTGGCGGTGCTGATGGACCCCTCCTCGAAGAAGGGGTAGTTGAATTTGCTGCACGTGTCGTACTCGGCGCGGGCGTACAGACGCATGGACTTGATACGGTGACCGCGGCTTGCGGCACCGTGCACGCGCATGCCGGCATTTTGAGACAGCACAGCAACGCCGTCCACGAAACATGTCACATTCACCGGGCGCTCCCAGTCTTTACCGCGCTTGGAGTAATTTTTGAAGATACCGGTCTTCTCGTCGTACAGATTTTTCTCATCCGTTACCAGCGACCAGATCGGCACGGAATACAAATCGTAAAATTCAGGCCCCACGAAGTAGGTTCCGTCCACCTCCGGAGTCCTGGTGCCATCGGCGAGAACTGCGATGCAACGCACGAGGCGGGGTCTGGGTATGCCGTTCTCATCCTTGGCGTTTCGCTCCAGCCAGATCGGGCTCTTGTACACCAGCGTGGACGGGTTTCCCGGAACCGGCGTGGAACCGTCCTGGGTATAGTAGATGGTGGCTCCTTCCGGTGCGGAGAGTTCAAGCTTGACCGCGTCCTTGTAGAAGCCCTGTCCCGGCGACATGGTCGGAACTTCCGGCTCCGCTGCCGGCGGTTCGTCCTCTCCTTCCGCGTATGCTCCCGCCACTGCGACCAAAAGCGCAAGCAGCAGACTCACAAGAAGAATCCTTTTGTACGAATGCATCTTCATGGGATTATCTCGTCTCCTCTTCTTCAGGTGTTACACATTGCAGGAAGCTCATGGCCTCCTCCTCATAACCGAAGGGCGTCTTGGAAGCCGACGCCAGTCGGAAATTGAATGTCGATGTCTCAAACTGGCCGCGGCCCTGCCCGACGCCGGAACCGACGCCGATGACTGACGAACCTTCACAGCGCACGCCCACCGTGGACCCTAAGATCCGGACGTTGGCGATGCCGCCGCGGTTTCCGATGCCCACGCACCGCTTCGCTTTCATCTCCGTCTGGAACTCGCAGTCCACAAGCCGTGCCTGCATCTTGTCGTGCAGAAGCGTACCGATGGCCACCTGCGTGTCGCCGGAGGAGATGCAACTGATTTGGGCATTTCGCGCATCCACGCGCGCCTCTCCTTCGACGGAGCCGATGGCGACTCCGCGGTCGGAGTTAACCCGCGCCAGAATTCTTGTATTTTGCACAAATACGGAAGCCGTATTGCTGGACGAACCGATGCCCACAATCTGCTCTCCGGTCATGGTCAGGTAAATGTTCTTGCAGCGCTCGATGCGGAGCCCGGTGTCCCGGATATATCCGCCGCCGATGCCCACGCACTCCCTGCCGTCGCCGTGGATGGTGATCTCGCCGTCCATGTTGACCGTAATCCGCCCGACGGACTGGTTACAGTCGCCGCCGATGGCGAAGCTCCGGTCGGAGCTTACGTTGATAAACAGCTTGCCCTTGCCTTCGATGGTGAGGGACGAGCTCTCGGGAACGCGGATGCCCGTGTCCTGCAGTGTCACATTGCCCTCAATCACCAGGGTGACATCGCTCCGGTTGCCGATCTCGATACAGGGGCGTCTCTGGTACGCCTCAAGCTGCACACCCCGCAGGTGAATGCGACTTACGGTGTGGTCCGGAATATGAATCACGATGTCCGCCGGATGCTTCTGGTCTCCCACCAGGATGCAGTCCGGTTTCGGCACCACAAGCTCGGTGTAACCGTTGATTGCCAGAGGCAGAATCGCCACTTCCGATTCGTTGCCGATGATGTATGTCTTCTTCTGACGGGTGTTGATATTGCGGAGGTTCATCCGCACGATATCGTCCGCCATGTCCTTCGGAATCTCCTTAAGGAATCCTGCCTGGGGGCGTCCCGTGTAATAGCCCTGAATCAAGTCGACGCCGAGCCGGATTACGGTGTTCAGCTCCTCCTTCGTCTCCACGCCCTCGGCCAGGGCGAGGAAGCCGTTCTCGTGGGCAAATTCAACCGTATTTGCCACAAAATACTGCTTCTTGTTGTCCTCGTCCACGCCCGAAATCAGAACACGGTCGATCTTGACATAGTCGGGCGCGTAGTTCAAGAGATTCGAAATATTGGAATAGCCGGCGCCGTAGTCGTCGATGGCAAGGCGCATGCCGTGATCGGAGCAACGCTTCTTGATGACCTGCAGCTGCTCCTGGGTTGCCTCCGTCTGCTCGGTGAACTCGATGACGATATTCTCCAGGATATCCTTGTAGGAAACGGCCAACTTCTCAAAATCCTTATCGTTGATGAGAACGCTGGGGATACTGTTGATAAACAGCTTCTTCCCCTGCAGCTCCTCATGATGCTTCTGGTAAAGGGCCAGCGTGTTGAAGAACGTGTGCCGCTCCACGTCGTAGAGGCGGTCCAGAGCCTCCGCGTGGCGAAGGATGACCTCGGGCTTCATGGTGCTGTCCGTCTCCGTGCGCATCAGGGCCTCGTAGGAGTCCACCTCGCCGGTCTTTGCGTTGATGATCGGCTGGAAGTAATAGGTGAGCAGGTTGTCATCCAGAACGCGGGTGACCTCCGTGCGCTCCTCCTCGTTGAAGTACTCCTGGCCGCCCTTGCCGCGGCGCTTGTTCTCCTTGTAGGTCTTCTTGTCGGCAAGGGCATCCGCCGTGATTGCGGCGATGCTGGCCTCGTCCGTCACATCCTCGCAGATCTTCGCGTACACGATATCCACGCTGTAGGATTTTTTGTTGAAATTGTTGTAGGTCTGAAGACGCGCCTTGAGGTTGGAAAGAAGCCCCTGGGCGTCGTTGTCGGTATCGTAAAATCCCGCGATGACAAACTCATCATTACCGAATCTTGCACACACATCGCGGTCGTTCATGGTCGCCTGAATCATCTTCGTAAGGGCTAAAAGAACCTCGTTGCCCTCATCACGCCCGTAGGTATCGTTGATGGTCGAGAACCGCTCGATATCCAGGGCGATTACGCGAAGCTTCACGGAAGGGCTGCCCATGTGGCGGTAGATGTCCGTCAGAGCGCTGATGTAGCCCTTGTAGTTGTAGAGACCGGTCATGGCGTCACGCACCTGGTTCTGGACGGTCATATCATCATACATATACCACCGGCGCTGGGTCTCCAGGCAGTGGGCAAGCTTTCTCGTCCAGCCGCGCAGCCATCGGGAGTGCACCTCCGGGCTCTTGCCGTAGGACAACACCATGTAGCCCAGCACGCGGTTCATGAAATGAATCGATGCCACATAGAAAACCCGCGGATACGGGCACTCGCGGTACAGTGCGGGAATCATGAAGGAGCGGTCGAACATGCGGCCGTCGCCGTAGACGCCGTTGTCCTTCTCATGGCAGATGGCAAGCTCCACCTTCTCCGTAAGATGGCCCATCTCCTCCACCGAGTGCATGGCATTTTCGTTCAGGCACAGGTAGAAAGCCTCGTAGTCCCCGAGGTAATGGGAAAAATTGTCAACTGCCTTTAAGCTCTCGCGGAAATCGGCAACGTTGGTAACTTCTTCGCTCATGAAATTGAATTCGGAGGGGAATCGCTCATTCTCATCGCGAATGGACTCCAGCCAGAGGTTCGCGTAAGAAGCGCTGGAATGACGGCTGCACCCGCAGGAACTGCCCGGAATCAGACGGCAGCATCCGCTGCGGTGTTGCAGCAGAAAATGACTCTTGCCCTCCATCAGGGCAAGCAACATGCGCACGGCATTCTTGGACATCTCCACCGGATCGCGGTACACGGACAGAAACTCCGCAACCTTCCGGTCCTCGTCCGCGCCGTAACCGGCCACGAGGATATCCTCAGGGACACGTACGCCGCGGCTCTCAAAGGCGCTCACAAGCGCGGCCGCACACTCATCAGAGACACAGACAACGGCATCCGGAAGACCTTCCGGACTCTCGCACAGTTGCTTCGCAATCTCCTCCCCCGAATGAATCCAGAAGCCGCCCTCGAAAATCTTCTCCGGGTCCGCCTCCAGACCGTGCTTCGCCATCGCCTTCAGAAAATCCTCCTGCAAAGCGCGGTCGAAGTAAACATCTGTATCACGGTTGCCGGCGACCAGCATGATGCGCTTCGCGCCGTGCCGCGTCGTCAGATGGTCAACCAAAAGCTCCATCCCGTTCTCACGCCCGAAGGGAACCGTCGGAAAACCGTACTCGTTCTCGCTCTCCAGGCATACTACGGGCTTGTCAAATTCTTTCTGAATCCGGCTCAAGACCTCTTTCTGGGCGTCCATGTAGAAGGTTATCGGGTACACAATCAAACCGTCCAGCTCCCGGAGGTTCATGACTTCGTAAACGGAGCACTCCGCGTCGGAGTAATCCTTGTTCATGCCCGGTTTGCACAGCGTCGTGAACGTGACAACGTCCATATTGTTCGCCAGCAGTTCCTTCTGTACGGAATACAGGCACTGCCGAAAAAATTTGTGATGCGCGTCGGAAATCAGCACTCCGACTATTCTTCTCCTCTTATCCATTTGCAACCTCCCGCCTGTTTGCGCATGAGCGCATGAGGTTTACCGCGGACACCGCAGTCCGCAAAGTTACGCAATGCTACTCTTTATCATAGCATATTCATGCGGAAAATGCAAAGGAAATGAATCGCCGTTCAGCGCTTACGGACGATTGTAATACTGCTTTCCGAGAGGTGCCTCTCCGAGCAGTTCGGACACGGTCACGAACTCGAAGCCCTTCTTGGTCAGCTCGTCCACAATCCGGCAGAAGGCATCGTACGAATTGTAGTAAATTTCATGCATCAGGATGATGCTGCCCTTGCGGGTGTGGGTGAGAACGTTGTTCACAATCTTGTCTACGTTCTCCTTCTTCGCCGCTTCGGTGCTGCGTCCCTTTAATTTCCAGTCCTCGGAGTCCACGTTCCAGTTGATGACATAGAGAGGGCTCTCTGCAATCTGTTTCTTTGTGATACGTCCGCCCGGTGCACGCAGAAGTCGCGGAGCAACGCCGGTGTACTGCAGAATTGCTTCGTAGGTCTTGTTGACCTCTTCCTTGTACTCTTCTTCGGAAATGCTGTCGTAGTACTTGGAGTGCGTCCATGCATGGATACCGATCTCCATGCCGTGATCCACGGCATACTTCA
>CADAHQ010000013.1 GCA_902787715.1 uncultured Lachnospiraceae bacterium | reverse complement strand
GGCGGCGATAAAACCGACCGTTTCCACTCGATTTGCGAGTGACAAGGAGCCCCTCCGTGTGGTATAATCTCACAAATGGCTTGTTACACAAAATAAAAGTATTGTTTAATATCGGAGGAACTAATGCAGGGCATAAGCAATATTGAAAAATTCATTGATAAGCAAAAAGTGAGCTTTATCGCGTCTGTCGATGACGGTGGATTTCCGAATGTAAAGGCGATGTTGAAACCAAGAAAACGCATTGGGTTGAAAGAGTTCTGGTTTTCCACAAATACATCGTCTATGAGGGTGAAACAGTTCATGGAAAATCCTAAAGCCTGCATATATTTTTATCACAAAGGATTGATTAAATACGTTGGGGTTATGTTAAGCGGAACCATGGAAGTGCTGACAGATCAGGAGTCTAAAGACATGATTTGGAAGAGGGGTGACACTCTGTTTTATAAAGGCGGTGTTACAGATCCGGATTATTGTGTGCTCAAGTTTACGGCAGTGAAGGGCCGGTATTACTGTGATCTGAAAACGGAAAGCTTTGATGTATAAGAATGGTTGGTGTGCAAAATAAAAGTATAGTGTAACAAGAGGTTCGGGTTTCTAATACTGACCTAAGCATGATATAATTCATGTTTTCTAAGCATTCAGAATAAAAGAAGAGAACCTCTGGAATTACCCCAAAGGCTCTCTTTAAACACCTATCGATTGGTAAAACACTCGTACGAAGAAAACATCATTGCTGCGATTACCCTTCATCATCTTCGTTATTCGCTGTTTCTGCCTCGTAAGCTTCCTGCACTTGTTTTTCAATAATCCCGTATAATTGTGAGAGGTTATGGAAAAAATCAATAGTTGCAGGTCGATCGTGTTCAAATAGCTTAGCCTGAATACCGGCTTTTTCAAGCAATTGATAACATTCAATTATCTGCTTGACGCCTTGTTTATCAGTATAACGAAATGAAAGAACATAGTTTTCACCCTCAATTAGTTTCTTTATTTCACCAATTGAAAGTGAAGAATGGTTGCGAAAAATACTTATACACTTTGCCGAAGTGTTTACGGGCAGCACTTTGATTCCAATTGTATCATTCATTGTGAACAACCTCCATTATCGTGATGTTTTAACTGGCCGACCGGGTGCATTCTTAAAGAAACTGCCGCCATGCCAAATGTATAAATGCTCGTAGAAAGTCACAGGAAAGATTACTTCTCCGCGGTTTGCAAGATGTGGGTATTTCGAAACTGCGTATGTATGATGGGCATAAATCGTTTTGCCATTAATCTTCAGAGGCTTTTTCCCGAGAATCATTTCGCGCTGTTCGGCATTCCAAGGGCGAGTCGTTTTTTGCCCGCTGAGAATTCGTTCACGCTCTTGATTCCAAAACTGTGCCACACCTTCTGCTCGGCGTGAGTTTAACCTTTCCGTATGACGTAGTAAGTGATACTCGTCTTTTGTTGCAGTTCGAGCATCTACTTTTTGGTTAACCTTTTTCATGCGGGTGGAACCCATTTGCTTCGTCGGATGTGGTCGAAGATCCATCCCCTTAGTTCTCTCCGCTATTATATCACTTTCAGAAGGATTATGTACAGTGGAATTGCGTAAGCTTGTCGTCCCTGAAAAATGATTGCTATTACACTTACTCATGAAATCTCACCCCCTTGAATGCGAGACTTGTCTCGCTCGGAAATGAAATTACTGGTGTTCCGGATGCTACGATTTCATCAAAAAACGAATATCGAGCGGAACCATAACATAAAATGACAGACGGTTGCAATACCTCTATCATTCGTTTTAGGCCGGCAACGAAATCAGGTCGGTTCTCCAGACGGTTAATACCGCTAGCGACTGTTCCGATACACACAATAGTATGCAGCGGTATCCCATCAAAACAGTATTCCCAAGTCTCTACAGTGTTCCAGCGGACGTTGAAAATGACAGGAATACCCTTTGATAACAGCCAATAATCAAAGGCACGCATGCGATATATGTTATACCGTTTCAGTGCATCCGGAAAATCCAGAAAAGTAGAAAAATCCGGGGAGATCACTCCGGAAAAATGGCGGAGAATTTCATATGCCTTTTCCGGATAAAGCCAGATACTGCTTTGCTTTCCGTCAAACTTCTGATCATCAATGTAAAAATGCACATAGGCATCTATGTGATAATCAGGGTTTGATTTATGGTTTATCTTATGAAGATGCTTGGCTTCTACATAAGATATCAGTTTCTGCGGAATGTCTTTTGCAGTGCATGGGCAGACAGGAATATCTGATCCCAAGACAAAATCGGCACCGCGAACCATAAAGGCGTTCCACATGTCGGCACATCCGTTGCGAATGTGTTCTCCATTAGAATTGTGAATCATTGTGATTCCTCCCTTCTTTTTGAGATAGAAGGTGATGCCACTTCCCGATAGCGGAATCACAGGCTTTTGTTGCTGCCGGAGAAATCGGGACACCGATGATCGGGCGGTGCTTCTCTGACACCACAACAATAACAGAAATACGGTTCCAAGGGCATGGCTGTGAGTTGCCTATGAGTTGCCTAGAGGTTGCTTGAAACGGAGGAAGTATGTTTTGCATAGGTTGCGTTATCAGTGCAGTTGCAGAATGTAAGATTGAAGGGACGAAGCAGGCAAAGCTCGTTGAAGCTTTTTTGAAAAGCGTAGATAAAGAGTGTGAAGAAATCAGTGATGAAACTGCGTCGAATATTGCCAGAGGGGCAAAAAATCCTTCGGGATATTTGATGGAAGCGTTAGGGAAACTCCCTGCCGAATCATACAAAAGCATCGTGCCTTATTTCCAAAGTCAGGTAGTTTCTTTAATCAAGGAAAATGAAAAGAATATTGTCAGAGATACACTTATATTGATGATTCAGGAAGCACAGGAAATTGCTGATGATACAGTTGTTGAATTGGTGAATGGGCTGAAAAAAGCTGATTTGACTGATGAAGTGGAGCTTGCAGACTTCCTTGCCGGCATCTTTTTGTTTGCACTAAAGAATACAAAAAATAATATCGGTGGATCTGCGAAAAGAGCAACAAGGGAATATCTTGCAAGAGTCAAAAACGGAGAAAAGCCGGTTAAGAGAAACAAGAATACCGATGTCGAGATTATGGAACCGGAATCTAAGCGGGAGTATTCAAACCATGAATATCGATCGAGGGAAATAGAACTGCAGGAGGAGCGAATCGAGCAGGAGGCTATTTCTTTTTGTCGTAGATATAAAAATGAGAAGGAGTATATTGCACTTTGTCAGGTGGCCTTTATCACAAATCCTACCAGAGTTCATAATAGGGAAATGTACAATGAATTCTGTGAGCTCACGACTAGCACTAGAAACAAAATTCTTGAGATAAGCGAAGTTGATAAGATAGAAGTTTCAGGGGAATATTGGTGGTTTAAATATCTTGATCTGTTTGAAAAAGATTATGAAAAATACGGGTTAGGTGCAGAAAGATATCGGTATTCTTTTTCACAGTATTTTCCCAGATTGCTGGAGTACGGAGGCGAACCCATTGATGGTTTTACGAAACGGATTTTTTCGCCTAAAGTAATCACTCCGATTATAAATACATTTTCGAAAAGTTATAAACTTGATGTTGCCGGGCTTATAGACGAATATATTTATTACAAAGATTTCGAGGAATACACAAATATATTGGAGCCGCCGATGGACTTTATGTGGAGAAAACTGGACTTTGGCAGTTGTCGGGAACTTATGCTTGCATCTTATCTAGCACTGTTCATTATAGGAACCTGTCGAGGAATCCCATTCCCTGAAGATGTTGAAGACAAGATGTTTGTATTCAGCGGTCCCGGAGTTTCTGAAGTGGAAACAGCAGAGGATCTTTTTTACCAAACACTGCTGACGCTATATGAAAATTATGAAGTGTGTGGGACAAAGTAAGGAGAGGGAAACGCTAAGGATGAGATGCCCTTTGTAAATAATCTCCGAAGATAATGCAACACCCCTTGTTACACAAAATCCCGAATATAGTGTAACAAACCCTTGCCCACATAGTCCGAAAAATATGAACCTTCATCCTTTGGCATTTTCTGATGAGACATGTTTACACGCGCAACCTGAGGTGACATTTTCCGCGGAAAATGCACCCCGGGGTTGGTGGAAAGGGCTGTTGCTGTGTGATACTCTGTGCTTGCGACGCGACGCACACAAGTACGAGTAAAGGAGAAAAAACGTATGAGCTTCGGAACAAATCTTCAATATCTCCGCCAGCTGAGCGGCGGCATGACGCAGGAGGCGCTTGCCGAGAAACTGAATGTGAGCCGACAGACGATTTCCAAGTGGGAGAGCGATGCCGCGAACCCTGAGATGGACAAGGCGCTTGAACTTTGCAAGGTGTTCAACTGCTCTTTGGACAACCTCTTTCGGGATGAGATGGACAAGCGGAGTACCGCGTACACCAACCTTCGTGTCGAGGAGGTGCCGGGCTTCCGCTATGTGGAGCACACGGTGCTGAGCACCGAGCCGGAGAGCGATGCTATGGAGCGCGTCTATAAGATCGCAAAGGAAAACGGGGACGCTGCCCCGAGAGTGATCGGGTGGGATTTTCCGCATCTTTCGCAGGAGCAGGTAAATGTGTTCAAAATGCACGGCTACACGGCTACGTGGATCATTCCCGAAGGAATTTCACCGCAAGGAGTCGAGATCAAGGAGCAGCCTGCGCATAAGTACGCTGCGATCCACATTGACAGACCCTTCGACAATCCTTTCGTCACCATTCCGGGTGCGTATCATACCCTGGGTGATTTCATGAGAACCAACGGTCTGAGGCAGGCGTATGAAGGGGGCATCCCCTGCTTTGAGACAGACGGCGAGAGCATGGATGTGTAGATCGCCTGCGAGTAACCTCAGACACAGGAATAATTCAGAAAAGGAGAGCAAAAGCTCTCCTTTTTGAATGGACGAAGGCAGGAAAATGTGATATGCTGAAAAGAAACACGGGAGATTGATTTATGAAGGAAAAACCGAAGGTGGTATACCATGGCAGTCAGCATTCTTGAATTGCTGAAATACCCATGCGATTGAAGCATGAATTTGAAGGACGCGTGGATGTAAGAAATATTGCTTCAAACAGAGTAATGGAAAAATGTGGCCTTACAAAAGAAGGAACAATTCGTCAAGGGAAAATGGTTTCGGTTTATTGCGACTATAATATCTACGGTATGCTTAGAGAAGATTATATGCGCATAGCGAAAAGGTAAGGTTCAACTGACGAACGGAGAAAAAACATGAAAAAGTGGTACGATGAAGAATATGAATTTACGGTGGAAGTAACGGGCTTCCTACATGGAGATCATACGGAGCGGTATTGCCGCAACGGCGAAGAAATCGGTGATGTCTACAAGTGCACCTACGGTTGTCCGGTTAATGAGGACGGTTACGGAATCTGTTCCAAGACGATGATGATGCTGTATCCCCTGATGGAATCTGTCAGAAGCGGCGGCGATCTGACCAAGGTCGGCGGCGACGGCAAATACTCCAAAACAGTCGTGTGCCCGGACGGATGCGTGATCTTCAAACTGACCGCGAAACCTCTGGGAAATGAGAATTTCCATACCGGCGGGTTTTGGGAATATCCGGATGAAACACTGAAGGAGAATGACGAAAAGGATAAAGAGTAATGATTGTTGAGATTACGGATGCAAATGAAAAACAGGCCATCGCAAGGAAAGTGCTGGAGGCTCTCACCGATTGGTTTGGGATAGAAGAGAGCAGAGAGGAATATATCTCCGGAAGTGCAGGCTGGACATTCTTTGCGGCAAAGGAAGAAGGGGAGGCGGTAGGATTCCTCTGCTTAAAAGAAACGGGAAAGGCTACTGTTGAACTGGCTGTTATGGGAGTCTTAAAGGACTGTCACCGAAGCGGCATCGGACGGGCGCTGGTAGAAAAGGCGAAAGAAACCGCCAAATCACAGGGATATGAGTTCATGCAGGTTAAGACCGTGAAGATGGGAAGGTATGAGGATTATGACCGGACGAACCTTTTTTACATCAGCTGCGGCTTTAAGGAATTTGAAGTGTTCCCTCTCCTTTGGGATGAAGCCAATCCCTGTCAGATCTATGTGATGTCATTGAAGGGAGATGATAATACCATGGAAGATAAAAATGATTCGATTTGCATTAAATCAGCGGAGACGGACGAGGAGTTGTGCGGGAGGGGATATGTGCACTGTACTGCATGGCAGCAAGCTTACCGGGGGATCGTATGTGACAGATATCTTGATACGATGACCGTAGAGGCCACGACAGCACGCGCCAGACGGTTCCCGGAAAATACAATTGTCGCTAAGGACGGCGAGAAGGTTGTGGGCTTTGCGGTATACGGTCCGTCGAGAGATGAGGATCTGCCCAATGCCGGAGAGGTTGAAGCAATTTATGTCCTTAAGGAGTATTACGGCCGTAAAGTAGGATATCGGTTGATGAATGAGGCATTTTCCAGGCTCAGCGAATATGATACTATATTCGTGTGGGTGCTTGAGAAAAATGAGAGAGCGATTCGCTTTTATCACCAATATGGGTTTGAATTCGACGGACACAAAAAGGAATGGACTCTCGGCACACCGGTTTCCATCGTCAGGATGGTAATGAACAGAAAGTAAGATTTCCGTTCAGAGAGATATCCTTTTTCATCGGAGGTAGTTTTTGTGGGAAAATTCATCAGTTACAATAATAAAGCGTTTGCCTATGACGGTTGTCCCGGCTGTGCATTTGCCGCGCATGCTTTTCATTTGGACTGCGGATTGGCGTATGAAAATGAGCGTTTCACGCTTTCCCAGGATTGGGAATTACCGATTCCCGGCTTTTTGATTATCGCGCCGAAACGTCATATCGAACTGTTAAGCGAGCTGACAGAGGATGAAAGAAATGAGATGTTTTCCATTGCCGAAAAGGCGGTCAGAATCATGAGAGAGAATCATATCTGCGAAAGATTTGATTACATCTTCGAAGAAAAGGAAAACAGACATCTTCATGTGTGGCTGCTGCCCAGATATGAATGGATGAACGAGTGCACGGATGAAATTATTGCCAACCTGGGTGCAATCTCTGACTATGCTTTGGAAAATTTCCGAAACGACGATAAATACAGGGAAATCGAAAGAATAACCGGGATTGTCAGAAACGGTTTTCAACAGCAATAAACAAATCATAATTCGACGGAGGACAACCAGGGTGAATGAATTTAACGAGTATGTTAGCGATGTTTTTTCGGAATTCGGGGATGTTGTCATAAGATCTATGATGGGCGGTTACCTTGTGTATTTTAACGGCAAGCTGCTCGGTGACATCTGCGGGGGTGAACTGTTTTTGAAGAGAACGCCGACATCGGACAGATTGCTTGCGGAGTCCGAACTGCGCTACCCGTATGAAGAGTCAAAGACCCTGATGCATGTGTTTGATAATTTTGATGATAAGACGCTGATTTCGGAACTTCTGGACGGTATGTTTGCTGAACTTCCGGCAAAGAAGGCGGCGAAAAAGAAAACATCGGGAGAAAAATGATTTACGATAACATTACAAAGGCGTTATTCTTGCGAAGACCGAACCGGTTCATTGCCGAAGTGGAGGTCGAAGGGCACAAAGAAATTGTGCACGTGAAAAATACAGGCAGATGCAGGGAGCTTTTGATTCCGGGATGCGAGGTCTGGCTGACCGCGCCGGAATCGCCTAACCGAAAGACGAAATACGATTTGGTGGCTGTGCGAAAGAGCAACGGAATTCTGTTTAATATCGACAGCCAGGCGCCCAACAAGGTGGTCAGGGAATGGCTCGGTGTCCGGGGCTGCGACAAAGTGATTCCGGAGTACACTTACGGGGATTCCCGAATCGACTTTTACATGGAACGAGACAACGAGAAGTACCTGATGGAAGTGAAAGGATGCACCCTGGAGATTGACGGGGTGGGGTATTTTCCGGACGCACCGACGGAGCGGGGAATAAAGCATATCCGTGAGCTGATCGGAGCGTTGAAGGCCGGGTATCATTCCGTTCTTGCATTCGTAATTCAAATGGATGGTGTAGCGGAAGTACGCCCCCACCGGCAAATGCATCCGGAGTTCGGCGAAGCCTTTGACCTTGCGAAGGAGGCCGGCGTTGAAGTCTGGTTTTTGCCCTGCCATGTAGAGCCTGACAGCTTGGTTATTCTTGAAAGCGGGCAAGCCTGAGCAGTAGTAATAAGCAAAATGATTAAGCGCGGAGGAATTTCCTCCGGGAAAGGAGAGTTGTTATGCCGATGATCGACGCAAAATTCACCGTAGCGGTGGATGACACCAAGAAGGAGGAGCTCAAGAGTGAGTTCGGAAGACTGATTGCAACGCTTCACAAGGGAGAGGCGTACTTGATGGTCGGAATCCAGGACGGTTATGATCTCTGGTTCGGCGGAAAGAAGCTGGAGAAGGGCGCTTATGTGGAGGTGTCTCTGCTCGGAAACGCCCCTTCGGAGGATTACACCAAGCTGACGGGACAGATTTGCGATATGCTCGCGGATAAGCTCGGAATTCCCGGCAACGCGGTTTACGTGACCTATCATCCGCTGGCAGACTGGGGCTGGAACGGAACCAATTTCTGATGGAGATATAATCTCGGAGCATTCTACTAGAGTAGAATCAATGAAGCTATTGAAACGGTACTGGGGGAGATAAGTAAATGAACCATGATGAGCAAACAATCGTCGGACTGTTTGTGAGTGACAATATAAAGGAGCTTCGAACGATTGAAACCAGCCACGGAGATGATGATTTTCGGGAGGCTGTTTTTGTCGAGACGGAAAAAGGCGACCGGTTGGTCATAAAGGTCGCCAGCAACTCGTTTACTACGCCGGACAGCGTGAAAATGTGGCAGCGGTGTGCGGAGGAATACCGAAAACTGGGCTATTACTGCCCGGAAATATTCGCATCCCTCAAAGGGGATTTTCCGCTTGTTGATTACAAGGGACACCGGTGCGTTGCTTACGCGGAGGAGTATTCGAAATATGAGTCTGCGGAAAATGTGAAGGACGCGAGCTATCTTTCCGACGATTTGTATATCATGACGGCCCGGATTGCCGCGAAGCGATTTGACTATACGGACACTCCTTCGGCGTATACGTTGTTTGATTTGTATCCCGGGGACGAGATGGACGAAGTGACGATGAATGCGCTGGATTTTCGGGAGTATTGTCAGACTCTGCCGGAGTGCTTCCGGGAGCAGACGGACCGCATGTTTCAAAGGTGGGAGGAAAACCGCCGCGAGCTTGAGAAAGTTTATTTCAAACTCCCGTTTTCCGTGTTCCAGGCGGACTTCAACAAAACCAATGTCCTGATTGACGCCGACGGAAGGTTCGTTGGTATCTATGACTTTAACCTCGCAGGACGGGACGAGTTCCTCAACTATCTGTTCCGGGAGATTCTCGGCGAAACGATGGAGAAAGAGCTGGCGGAGATTCTGCGGGCGCTTCGGATTGTAAAGAAATACTATGCATTTTCCGAGGAAGAGATTGCAGCGGCGCCGCTCATCTACCGGTGCGTGAAACCGCTGTGGTTCTGCCCTGTGGACGATTTAAAGAACGCCGGAACCGATACGGCCGCAATTCAGAAGCAACTTGATGAGATGGAATACGCGCAGGTGCGGGAAATCGATTTCGCAAGCGCCATGAGGTGATGGGGGATATGAGACTGTTATTTGACATGGATCTGAAAGACTACGATGATTGCACGCATACGTTTGTGCGCAATTCGGCAAGAAGCATTATCATCCGCGACGGGAAAATCGCGATGATACACAGTAAGGAATATGACTATTACAAGTTCCCAGGAGGCGGCATTGAGGGTGCGGAAGATCCGGTGGAGGCCATGATTCGCGAGACGAGAGAAGAGGCCGGGCTGGTTGTTCTGCCGGAGTCAATCCGGGAATACGGTTATGTTCACCGGATTCAGAGAAGCGACGGCGATAAGACGGAATGCTTTGTCCAGGATAACTATTATTATCTCTGTGATACGGACGAAACGCCGGTTTCACAGCAGCTGGATGAATACGAGAAGAAGGAATCCTACGAGCTGGAATATGTCGAGCCGGCTGCGATTATAGCGAAAAACAGAAACGTCGGAAAGAGCCCGTACAACAGAATGATGTTCGAGCGGGAGGCGAGAGTCGTAGAGCTGCTCATCGCCGAGGGGATAGTGTAGACCAATCTACGGTTTGTTTGGTGGATAGAATGACGAATGATGAATTGAGACGGATATGGGAAAAGGAAGAGAGCATTGCCCGGATTGAGGGGTGGGATTTTTCGCATATCCACGGAAGATACGAAGAGGAAAATGCCCTGCCCTGGGACTATGAAACAATCATACATGAGGTGCTTCGCGACGATATGAAGCTGCTCGATTACGACACGGGCGGCGGCGAATTCCTGTTGTCGCTGCATCACCCTTACGGGAATACCGCGGCGACGGAGGGGTATCCGCCGAATGTGGAGTATTGCCGCAAAAAGATGTTGCCTTTGGGGATTGATTTGCGGGAGTGTTCGGACGCTTCCCGCATTCCTTTTGATGACGAGTCATTCGATATTATCATTAACCGGCACGGCGATTTTGATCCTGCGGAGATTAAGCGCTTGCTGAAGGCCGGCGGATGGTTTATCACGCAGCAGGTGGGAAGCGAAAATGACAGAGAGCTTGTGGACGCTGTCCTTCCCGGACTGCAGGTGCCGTTTCCGCGCAATACGCTTAAGGACCGGCGGAAGACGCGAAAAAATATTTTAGATTAATGTCCTAACCCGGACGACCTTTTTTCCACTATACAGGTGAAAGCTTTCAAAATGATGTGAGGAAGACAGGCAATGACTAAGGAACAGATGGAGCAGATTGTGCTCGCCAACATGCAGAAAATTTACCTGTATTGTGTGCGAAGGCTCGGAAATGCGACGGAAGCCGAAGATGTGGCGTCGGATATCACCGTGGAGCTGCTCAGTTCGTACCAAAGAGTAAAAGATGACGAAGCTGTTTTCGGGTATCTCTGGACGGTCGCTGATAACCTGTGCCGGAACTACTGGCGGAGGGCGAAGCGATGCGAGACCGTTGAGATTCCCGAGGATTGTGTGGGAATGTATCAGATTACTGCGGAAGAGGATATGATCCATAAGCAGGACATCTCTTTGTTGCGACGGGAACTGGCACTCTTAAGCAAAACGTACCGCGAGGTTATGATCGGGCATTACATCCGGCAGGAGCGGTGCGACGAGATTGCGCACAGATTAGGCATCTCCGAGACGAACGTGAAGCAATATCTGTTCGAAGGCAGAAGGAGGGTTAAAAAAGGTATGGATATGCAAAGAGAATACGGCGTCTACAGTTACGCACCCGAAAAATTCAGTTTCAATTTCTGGGGAGACAATTCCTCCGGATACTGGGAGTTGTTTGAACGCAGACTCCCGGGAAGCATTATGCTGTCGACATTTGACAGCCCCAAGACAATCGAGGAGCTCAGTACGGATGTCGGCGTTGCCGTGCCGTATCTGGAGGAGGACATTGCGAAACTCGAGGAACTGAAGCTATTAATCAAGAAGGGAAACAAGTACCATTGCGGTCTTGTCATCTACGATAAGGCATTCACGGATTCGGTACGCGATGCGGCCAGAGCTACGGTTAAGGAGAACATCGAGCTCATCAAGGCAGCGGTGGAAAAGGGCAAGAGCATTTTGCCGGAAACGGACTATCGTTGCTATGCGGATGATGAGAACACGAGGGGATGGTTTATCCTGGTGCTCATCTTCTGGGAAGCCGTTCAGCAGTCGGAATCCAAGATGAAAACGCAGCTTACGTTCCCGTTGCTTGGCAACGGTCATAACGGCTATGTGATGGGAATGCGTGGGGAGAATGAGCTCGCGATGTCGGGCATTTACGGCAATTACACCCTGGAGAAAGGCAACCTGCGTGTCTTGAACTATAACGTCCTTTCGGACAAGGTTGTGAATCCTTTTGAGAGGGGCGCACGCGAAGTGTTCCTGGCTTGTGAAGCCCGCCGCGGTGAGACGGCACAGCTGGAGACGCTGACGGAAATGCTTGAAAAGAAGATTGTCCATATTGAGGACGGAAAGATCTGCCCGAATTTCGCGGAGATTTCCGATGCAAATTACGGGGTTATCATGGATAAGCTTGCGCCGGAGATCAATGCGGTGGCAACACTGGCAGCGAAGATTCGCGACGACGCTGCAGATAAGCTCGCTGCGAGCGTTTCGAAGGAGTATGCGGATGCCCGTGAGATCGGCGGCATCGTGTCGATGTGGAGTCTCCTTGAAAATGTGGCTTCGGTTGTCCTAGAAACCGGGTATCTTACGAAGGGAACAGACGAGCAGAATCTCACGACGTTCTATTTCAAAACCAAATAACTACGGCAGTTTGAAAATCATTGACGGCTCATCCGCGCAGTGCTATAGTGAATGTAATCACTCGAAAGGAGGATGAATTGCAATGATTTTGAAAAGAGGTGTTCGCCTTTAAGAGGGCGACAGTTTCCAAAGACTGTTTACATCGCATAACTGTCTAGTATTTCTGCTCTCGGAACGTAGCAATATCAGAAAAGGAGCAGAGATACCATGGGTTATACCAATGCCGGCTTTGTGTTACCGGAGGCTTTGATACGGGAGATTCAGCGGTACGTAAACGGAATTAGCGTGTACATTCCGCAGGTGAAGCGAAAGAAACCGCAGCTGAATCCCTACAGACTGGAGATTCGAGACAGAAATCGGGAGATTTACCGATCGTTTCTTGCGGGAGGCAGTGTTTCGGAGTTGTCCGAACGGTTCTTCCTCTCGGAAAAAAGCATTTACCGGATTCTGAGCCAAATGAAAAGTTGATTTGAAATGGGAGGGATGCCCCGGCATCTCTCTCATTTGTTTTTTGACAAAAGCATGAGAATGACATTGCCCCGGCGGTGTGATAGAATGGAGTCAGACGGGGAACCGGAACACGGAATACGAATCAGAATCGGAGGTCGGAAAATGCAAATATATTTTGAAACAGAGCATCTCCTTGTAAGGGAGCTGGAGCCTGAGGATGCAGAACAGTTATATGCAAACCACGCGGAGGAGAAGGTGAAGCAGTGGTTTCCGAATGAATGCTATGCGGACCTTGATGAGGCGAAGGGAGCGATTCAGTTCTTCCGGGACTGTGTGGACGGTAATCACCTTCCGTTTGTCCTCGCCATACAGCTCAAGGAGACCGGCGAATTGATCGGTGACACGGGCGTCAGCGAGGTGGATGGCGAGCCGGAGGCCGTGGAAATCGGATACCAGATTTGCGACCGGTACAGCGGCAGAGGTCTTGCCACGGAAGTGCTTCGGGCGATGACGGAATTTGCCTTCGAAAGGTTTCATGCAAACGTCAGCTACGGGCGCGTTGTCCACGGGAACGGAGCGTCCGCCAGAGTGCTCGAAAAGGGCGGCTACACCTTCGTGAGGGAAGAATTTGGCGCGGAGGACGACCCGTACGGCAACGGGATGCTGGTGTTTGTGTATCGAAAGGAAGCGTAAAACGATGAAAAACGGAGGCGGTTGCTTAGAATGAAATAAGCAGCCGTCTCCGTCTTTTTTGAGTGACAAGGGAGCTTCTGTGTGGTAAAATTACATAAATGTTCTTCCACTTCAGAGGGGGGCATTCGAAAAGATAAAGGAGGCGACAAAAATGGAGTTGTGGGATTTATTTGATGCTGAGCGGAAGCCGTTGGGGCGCACTCATGTGCGCGGTGAGAAGTTCGGCGAGGGGGAGTACTATGTATGCTGTGAGATCTGGGTTGTGAATTCGGAAGGGCGGTTTCTTACCACGAAGCGCCATCCGGATAAGAAGGCCGGAAACCAGTGGGAGTTTGTGGGCGGAGGAACGTTAGCGGGGGAGACTCCTGTGTCGTCTGCGGTTCGGGAGCTTTTCGAGGAGACCGGAATTCAGACTTCCGAAAGCGAACTGCAGCTTCTGGGGACATATGCTCACAAGAACTATTTTGATGACATTTTCCTTTTGCGAAAGGACGTGGCAATCGAGGACATCGTGCTTCAGCCCGGGGAAACCATCGACGTAAAATGGGCCGACGATGCGGAGATTTTGCGAATGATCGAGACAGGAGAGTTCGTTCATTCCGTCGGAGTGCGGTACGGAATGTTCAAAGAGCTTGTTTAAAGAGAAACCGGGGGGATGCAGATGGCAAAACAGTTTCACGGGAAAAAGCTATGAGCAAAATCCTGTATATCGGTTTCAAAGGACAAAACAATTCTTCCGCTGCGCTGGTGAAGTCCCTGCCGGGGCAGTCTGTTCTGCTGACCAATTCGTTCCCGGGGCTTAAGAAGGATATCGAAGGACTGCCTGCGGAGTACGACGGTGTCTGCCTTTTCGGTGCTGACAAAAGCTTGACGGATTCGTTCCGCATCGAGCTTTGCGCGGAGAGAGACGGGGTGCGGCTGACCACAGCACTGGAGCCGGCGGACATTTCCAAACGGCTGGCGGAGGCCGGAATCAAAAGCATGATCTCTGATACGCCCACGCACTATCTGTGCAACGAGGCGTATTGGTATCTGCTGGAAAAGTATCGGGGAAGAGCGGTGTTAATCCACATTCCGACCATGAGAAATTTTAATGCAATAATGGGGGAGAGTAACCATGAGTGAGACAGTAAAAGAGCAATACAGCACTTCGGACAAGCTGAATATCCGGATTTCTTTGCACAGCAAATATTCCACGAACAAGCAGGGCTTCGGCAACTGGATTTTCTCGAATTACCGGATTCAGGAGGGGATGAAGGTTCTGGAACTCGGATGCGGCACCGGGGATATGTGGCGCGGGAACGGCGACACCGTTAAGCGATGCGGTGAGCTGGTGCTGTCCGATTTTTCAGAGGGTATGTTGGAGACTGCGAAAGGGAATCTAAAGGATTTTCCGGAGATTACGTACCGCTGCATCGATATTCAGGACATTCCGTATCCGGATAAGAGCTTTGACGTGGTGATTGCCAACATGATGCTTTACCACGTTCCGGACCTTGCCAAGGGGCTTTCGGAGGTGGCGCGCGTTTTGAAGGATTCCGGGACGTTTTATTGCGCTACCTACGGCGAGAACGGAATGATGGAGAAGGTGGAACTCATGTTTGAGGATTTTCCGGACTCCGGCACCCGCAATTACACCTTCACGCTGCAAAACGGACAGGGGACTTTGGAGAAGCATTTCCGGGAGGTGCTGAAGCTTCAGTACGAGGATGCCCTCGAGGTCACCGACATCGAGGATATGATTGACTACATCTACTCGCTGCCCTCGTGGTCTGACATTCAGGATATGCCGAGGGACGGGATCCGGGAGATTCTCACGCGGAATATGCAGGACGGCGTCCTGCGGCTCCCGAAGGACTACGGAATGTTCGTGGCGAAGGGTCCGAAGCGCTCGAAATAGGCGCATTATCATGCGAGAAGAAATTGTGAGGAATAAAACGTGCAGACCATAGCGAAACAACAGGCGCGTCAGTTTGTTCTGGCGAAGCAGGGCTTGCTCGGAGCGCACCGCTTCGTCGGCAAGGACGGCGCCTTCGACTATGTCCGCCAGGCCGGGTGCATCCAGTATGATCCGGTGGATGTGTGCGGAAAGAACGCGGAGCTGACGCTGCAGTCCCGCGTGAAGGGCTTTTCAAAATCGATGCTTGCGGACCTTCTGTACAAGGACCGAAAGCTGGTTGATTACGCCGACAAGGAGCTGTCCATCTGGTCGGCGGAGGACTGGCCTTTCTTTTCGTCGTACCGGGAGCGAAGCATGGCCCTCGGGGAGACCTTTGAGGGGCTTGAGGAGCTGAAGGAGGAGGCGATTGCATATATCTCGGCAAATGCTCCCGTCTGCAGCGACACGCTCCCCATCGAGGGTGAGATCTTCTGGCATTCATCGATGCACTGGAGCGGAAACTGGCACAAGAAATCAAATGCGGCGCGTTCGGTTTTGGAGCAGCTTTACACCGACGGTGTGTTGGTGATTCACCACAAAAACAGCAGCCGGAAGTACTACGATTTGGCGGAGCGGCATTTGCCGAAAGAGTATCTTGAGACGCCCAATCCCTGCAAAACCGAGGAGGAATTCCAGGCCTGGCGCGTGCTTCGGCGAATCGGTGCCGTCGGGCTTTTGTGGGATAAGAACAGCACGGCGCTTCTCGGAATTTATGTAAACGCGGAGCGGCGTAAGAGCATTCTGGAGCAGCTGACGGCGGAGGGGAAGATTATCCCGGTGCAGGTGGAAGGTATCAAGCAGGTGATTTACTACCGCGCTGAGGACGATTCGATTATGCAGGAAGTGCTCGCCGGAGAGGTTGATTGGAAGCCGCGCATGGAGTTTGTTGCGCCGCTCGATCCCTTGATGTGGGACAAGGACCTGGTGGATGCGTTGTTTGACTTCCGCTATTCGTGGGAGATTTACACACCCGCCGAAAAACGCCGGTACGGCTATTACACGCTGCCGATTCTTTTCGGGGACCGCTTCGTGGGGCGCATCGACAGCGCCGTGGATCGCAAGGAGGGCGTTCTCCGGGTGAAGGGCCTTTGGTGGGAGCCCGGCGTCCGCGCGACGAAGAAGCTGGAGACAGCGCTGGAGCGAACATTGCAGCGGTTTGCGAAGTTTAACGGCTGTACGGGCGTAGTGAGATTGTAAGGAAGGAAACAAAGCGGCAGAACAAGGGGGAGTTCCATGGAAAAAACGTACATCACACATTACTATTATCCGGGGACGGACCCCTGGAAGAACATCATGAATCTTCCGGAAGAGGAGGCGTTTCGCCTGGCGGGGGAACTTGCCGATGCGCATCCGGAGACCATGAGTTTCTACCGGTTTGCGGACTTTGTGAATTACCATCCGCTGCGGAAGAATGCGGACGCGCGTGTGAGAGCACGTTTCACGGAACTCGGCGGAAAGCCGGAGCTTACGCATCCGTACTGCTTTGTTCTCGGGGAGAGCGAGTATCTCAAGGAGTGGTTCAGCGACGGTGAGAAGCTGACGATTGCTCTTGAGGTGCTTCCGGATGATCAGGTCAGTTTCACTCTCGGGGACAGCTGTGCGGTTCTTTCGCAGGGGAAGGAGCTTTCGGTGCTGACGAAGGCGGAGCTTCTGGCGGGTGTTGCGGAGTGCGGTTCTGTGGAGGCTTTTCGTGAGCGGAAGCTCGGCGGCCGCGGCTATGTGGAGGTGCAGCTTTGGAAGAAGCCGCAGTATCGGTATTGCCTGCTGGATCTTGACGGGACGCTCACGGACCCCGGGATGGGCATCACGAACTCGGTGATGTATGCCCTCCGGAAATTCGGCATCGAGGTGTCTGACCGCAGCGAGCTCTACAGCTTTATCGGACCGCCCCTTGCGGATTCATTTCAGAAGTACTACGGTTTCGATGAGGAGAAGGCAAACCAAGCGGTGGCGTATTACCGGGAGTATTTCCGGGACAGGGGAATCTTTGAAAACGAGGCATACCAAGGGATAGCGGAGGTGCTCGGCGCTTTGAAGGAGAAAGGCGCGGTGGTCGCGCTTGCGACTTCGAAACCCTATGAATTCGCTGTGCGGATTTTGGAGCATTTCGGGCTGATTCAATACTTCGATTACTTCGGGGCGGCGACCATGGACGGACGCATCAGCAAAAAGACCGATGTCATCGCGCAGTTGCTTTCGGAGATTGGGATTGATGACCGCGCCGGGGTTCTGATGGTCGGCGACCGCGACCAGGACATCAACGGTGCGAAGGCCAACGGCCTTGCAAGCGTCGGTGTGCTGTGGGGGTACGGTAGCGCAGAGGAGCTGCAGGGAGCCGGAGCAGACTTTGTGCTGGAGAGCCCGAAAGATCTGGCGGGATTGTTCTGAAACCGGAAATGCGGTGACGGATAGCGAGCGTTCTACAAACGTAGAATAGTTAAAACAAGCATTTCGGATGAATTTGGCGCAAAAACTTGTAGTTTTTCAAAACTTTTTTTAAAAAACACTTGACTGTAAACCTTGTTGATAGTCTATGGTCAGCTCAGAAGGGATCAAAACCGGCCGGATTTAATGCCGGGTGACGGTCCGAAAACAGGACTAAGGGAGGGAATACATATGACAATCAAAGAGGTTGAACAGGAGCTCGGAATCCCGCGTGCGTCGATTCGTTTTTATGAGAAGGAGCGTTTGATTGAACCGAAACGGGAGGAGAACGGATATCGCGAATATGATGAGAAGGACGTTGCCACCCTGCGGAAGGTGATCATCTTCCGAAAGCTCGGCCTGCCGGTTTCGGAGATTGAGGAGATTCTGGACGGCGCGAAGTCGCTGCCGGATGCCCTCGGCGAAAATATCGCAAAGCTCCAGGAGCAGCTTGCGGAGCTGAACGGTGCGATTGAGCTTTCCAAAACGATTCAGAAGACCGGCGTTGACATCGCGGCATTTGACGAGAATTACTACTGGGAGGAGATGAACCGCGAGGAGGAGCGGGGCAGCCGCTTCATGGACATCGCAAAGGACATCGGCCAATACCAGAAGACGGTTTTTCTGGAGCAGTTCGGGCTTGCGGATTGCGAGGGAAATCTTCGGTGCACCATAAAGGAAGCGGTTTTCGCGGTGATCAGCATAAGCCTGATCTGGGGCGGAATGCGGTGGCTTCTCACGGACCGCTCCCTACGGCAGTTCGTGGCCGGTCTGGTGACGCCGTTTCTTGTCGTTGTTGTTCTGGTCATTTTCGGCTATCCGATTCACTGCTTTGCGAAGAAACACCCGCGGATTGCGCGGTATGAGAAGGCAATTGTGTTTCTCGTGGCGATTGCAGTGGCAATTATTGTGATCGGGTTGTTGAAAGAGTAAAGTTGTCAGCAGAACGGAAAATGCCGTTCCCGCCATAAGCGGGGGCGGCTTTTTTTGCAAGTGACAGAGCGGTCGCTGTGTGGTATAATAAATCAAATGTTCTAAAGTCAGAACAGAGAATCGTGAATGGGGGGTTACTATGGATTACGAGAAGGAGCGCCGGGAGGCGATTGAAGCCGGGCAGAAGGTTTTGGAGGGGGAGCTTACGGAGGTTCGTTACAGCCCCGGCTACAGCGATATGAACGGCTCAAGCCATCAGGAGAAACTCGCAAAGGACGATTCCGGCGCATGGACGGTAACCTGCCGCGACCGGGATGACATCGAGAATCCCATGGTGGAGAGAACCTATGCCGTGAGCGCGGAGGCGGTGGAAGAATTTGCCGCATTTTTGCGGGAGAGCGGTGTGCTTGATTTTGTGAACCGCGAGGAAAGCCATTCTTATTGCGATGATTACAGCGAGTGGGGATACAGCATCCGGTTTGACAACACGGCTCTCGGCGGGGACAGGAATGCGGCGTTCCGCTTCGGGGAGTATCAGGTGTATTCCAAAGCGGACCGCGTGCTTTTAGCAGAGCTTGAAACGCGCTTTGAGGCGCTTCGCGGCAAGTTGTTGTCGGAAATCACCGAGGAGGAGTAATTTCATGGGAGAGAAACGGGAGTTGTGGGATGCTTACAATTCCGATTTTGAAAAGCTGCCGGGGGTTACGCTGGTGCGCGGCGAGGAGAGCACGATTCCGAACGGCACGTACCACCTGGTGGTTCATGTTCTGGTGAAGCACGTCGACGGGACGTTTCTGTGCATGCAGCGGGATTTCCGCAAGCACTACCCGGGCATGTGGGAAGCCTCTGCCAGCGGCTCTGCCCTGCAGGGGGAGACGCCGTACGAGGGAGCATTGCGAGAACTTCGGGAGGAGACCGGCGTTACGGCAACGGAGCTTACGGAGCTTGCAAGGTTTTCCAAGGATTCGACCCACGCGTGCTACGTGGAATATCTTTGCATCACCGATTGCGACAAGGACAGCGTGACGCTGCAGGAGGGCGAGACCATCGCCTATCGCTGGGCCGATGCCGCGGAGATCGGCGAATGGATTGCCGCAGAACAGTTTTTGAGCATGCGGATGATGCCTTACATCGACCCGGCGTACGGACAGAAGCAGCAAGACAGCGGCGTACGTCTGGAAACCGAGCGGCTGATTCTCCGCCCCTGGAGGGAGGATGACGCCGAGGAGAACTACCGGTACGCGAAGGACCCGCGGGTGGGCCCGGCCGCAGGGTGGCCGCCCCATACCTGTATCGAGGATACGCGGAAGGTCATCCGCGAGATTTTGATGGTTCCCGAGACATATGCGATTGTCCTCAAAGAAACCGGATTGCCTATCGGCAGCATCGGGTTGCATTTTCAGAGCAGTCTTGCGAAAAATGCGGACGAGGCGGAGCTCGGATACTGGGTCGGCGTTCCCTACTGGGGTCAGGGCATTGCGCCGGAGGCTTCGCGGGAAATGCTCCGGCATGCCTTCGAGGACCTGAAGCTTGCCCGGGTGTGGTGCGGTTACTACGAGGGGAACGAGAAGTCGAGGCGCGTGCAGGAGAAGCTCGGGTTCCGTCTTCAGGGAAAGAATGAAGAGATTCCCGTTACGCAGATGGGTGAGACCCGTGTTTGCTACATCAACCTCCTCACGAGGGAAGAGTGGGAGAAGCTGCCCTGAGGGGGGAATCCCTGTCGCCGACGGCAGGGTGAATCGGACGAAATATCAATGGAGACCGTGAACTATGGACAATCGGTATGAATGGCTTCGCGCCCGGGACGGGCTGGCGTCCGCACTGGCGGCCCTCGGCCATCCGACGGAGCTGTGCGAGCCTCTCGCCAAGCAGCTGGGAAGCCCCAAGGCGATTCAGCGGATGACCGCGTATCTGCGGCAGGCTAAGCCCCGAAGCATCGAGGAAGTCGTGGACGAGGCCCTGGCCATCTGCTCGGAGATTGATGCCTGGAGGCAGAAGAAGGCTTCGGAGCAGGCCAATGCGAGATACACGGAGTATCTCAATTCGGAACGGGACGACTGAAGGCGGGAAGACGGCAAATGAGACGGAAAATTATACTCGGTTGGGTCAGAATCGTCGCGGGATTGTTCATCTTTGCATTCGGCGTTCACCTGACGATTTTTGCAAATATCGGGCTGGCACCGTGGGACTGCCTGGGAATGGGCATCTCCTACCACACGCCCTTTAACTACGGAATTTCCATGACGCTGATTGCATTGACGGTGCTGTTGATCGATATTCTCCTTCGGGAGAAGATCGGCTACGGAACAATCATCGATGCGGTGTTGACGGGAAATTTCGTGCAGTTGTTTAACAGCGTGAATCCTCTGCCGCTCAATAAAAATGTGTGGCTCGGAATTGGGATTATGGTTGTTGGGTTCGTCTTCATGGCCCTCGGGATGGCCGTTTACATGAAGAGCGAGCAGTGCTGCGGACCGAGGGATGCCCTTTTGGTCGGACTCGGAAAGCGCCTGCCGAAGGTTCCCATCGGAATCGTGGAAATATTGTTATGGGCCGTTGTTTTGCTCGCAGGGTGGCTTCTCGGGGGACCCGTGGGCATCGGAACCGTGGTGAGCACCTTCGGTGCGGGGCTTGTTTTGCAGGCGGTGTACCAGGTGATTCATTTTGAGCCCCGGAAGCTGCGGCACCGGGATGTATGGGAGGTAACTAAGCTGTTGAAGGGCGGGGACCCGGAGACAGCGGGGGAAGAGAACAAAACCGTGTAGGGGGAAAGGAGAAGCGTGTGGTAGGTTGTCCCGGTTGCGGAAGCAAACTTATTTTTGACATCAAGTCTCAGCGCATGAAATGCACATACTGCGACCAGCTTTACGATGTGGCAAGCGTGACGGCCCGCAAGAAGGCAGTGGAAGAGTCGGTGATGACGGCGGAGGAGGTCGGGCAGGCCAGACCGAAGCCGGAGTCAATCGAAGAAGCGGAGATGATGGACGTCACGGTGTACACCTGCACGCAGTGCGGCGCGCAGATTACCGCGGATGACGACGAGGTCATGTCCCTATGTCTGTATTGCGGTTCGGAATTTCCGCTCACAAAGCGTTTAAACCGCGTGCGGGTTCCGAAGAAAATTCTGCCGTTCCGGATTACGGAGGAGGATTGTACGGCGCTTTACAAAGCCAACATCAACCGGCAGATTTATGCGCCTTCCAAACTGCGGAATCTCGGCCGTTACGACCGGTTCCGCGGCGTTTACATGCCCTTCTGGGCCTATGACATCAAGCGGGAGGGCGGCTTCAGCTTCCCGGGAAAGGATGTGGTGATTCTCGGGAATGAGGAGATTACCACGACCTACGAGGTCAGCGGCGGAATCAAGAGCCATTACGACGGTATCGTGCACGATGCTTCCGACCAGTTCGAGGACGCCATCAGCGAGTCCATCTGCCCCTACGATATGCGGGATGCGGTGTCTTTTGACTCCTGCTATATGAACGGCTTTTACGCCCTCGCGGCGGACCGGAATGAGGGCGCATACCGCGGCCGGGCCGTGGCGGCGGAAAATGACCTGATCTGCAACGCAGCCATCGAAAAGCTGCCAAACGTCGGGCTGGATCGGGACGGAATCATCGGTAACCTGGCGGCAACCAAGACTTCGGAGTTTGACGGCATGTGGATCTCCGCGCCGCCGGAGGAAACCGAACCGCAGATGGACGAGGAATTTGTCTACGGAAAGCAGAAGAAAAGCAGCACCGCGGAGGTGCAAAGCGACCTTGCGATGTTGCCGGTGTGGTTCTTCTCTTACCGGTGGGGAAAGCGCGTTTCGTATGCTACGGTGAACGGGCAGACCGGAAGAATCTTTGCGGAATTTCCCGCATCGCCGACCCGCTTTCTGTTGCTCTCGTTCCTGACGGCAATTCCGGTGTTTTTGCTTTTGTACATGACATTTGCCGCATCGCCGCCGTTTATGTTGTTCCTCGGCCTGGTGGGTGCGTTTACGGTCTCGCAGCTTTACAAGAGAGAAGTCGGCATCGTCTACTCCAAACGGTTCCGCCTGCGCGGCGAGTCGAAGAGCAAAGAGAAGAAAAAAGAAACCGCGCAAAGCAAGCTTTACGCGGTTGGGTACGTGATAGTGTACGGCGGCGTCTTCTTCTTTTCCGCGCTACCCGCAATCTGGGATGCGATTTTTACATTCCCTGTGCGGCTTCTGTACCTCGGCCTGTCGGGGCTTGCCTGCGTGTTCTTCCTCGTCCGGTTCTTCCGGATGCGCGCGGCATACAGTGCCTTAAAGGGCATCTGGCTGAACCTTACAAACGGCTTTTTCTTCCTGATTTCAGCGGCGGTTTTGGCGATTTATATCATGAATCCGCCGGAAGATTATCAGTACTACAGTCTGGCAATCGGCATCATTGCGGTTGTGACGCTCTCCCTGGTAAGTCTGATCCGGGGCTACAACATCGTTGCGTCCAACCAGCCGAAACAGCTGAAGAAGGGAGGGAAGCAGTATGAAGCGTAAACTGTTACTTCTCTTAACGCTGTTGGTTGTTGCCCTTACGATTGCTGCCTGCGGCAAGAGCCAGACTCCTCCCGGAAAAAGAGGGGAATTTCGGATTGATGATGAAGCGAAGCTTTTCTCCGCCGATGAGAAAGCGCAGATTGAGGAATCGGTGAAAGAACTGCTCACCTACGGAAACGTCGGTGTTGCCACGAGGGGCGGCGAATACTCCCTCTTCGGCCAGACCACAGCGGCATTTGCCGCCGGCAGATACAACCAATGGTTCGGGACGGACAGCGGCGTTTTGTTCGTCATCGACATGCGGGACCGCGTGATTTATCTTGAGACGGACGGCTATATCGGTTCGTTTATCACAAGAAGCAAGGCGAGAACCATCACCGACAACACTTACCGGATGGCGTCCGCAGCCAACTATTACGGCTGCACGACGGAGTCGCTTAAGCAGGTCCTCGACGTGATTGAGGGGCGAAAGATCTCCGAGAAAATGTCCTTGATCACCAACGCTGTTCTTGCGGCGCTGATCGGCCTTTTGGTCAATGCATTTGTCTTGGTACGGATTCTGCAGAAGCCCGTCGTCAACGTGGAAAATGCAGAGCACATCGTGTCCGGGGCGACCATCTTCTCCGACGTCTCCGTCAAGGAGAAGAGCAGGAAGGTGAGAGAGATTTATACGGACGATGGCAGCGGTTCCCGCGGCTTCTTCGGAGGCGGCGGCGGTTTCGGCGGTGGCGGCGGTCACGGCAGCCACGGCGGCGGCCACGGCTTCTGATTGCGGGAGGCAGCCTTCGGCAAATTCATCCCCTACTCCACGCAGATGAAGAGATACTTGTAGTAGGCGTGGTTCTTCTCGTTGTCGTAGAGATTAATCAAACTGACAGAGAATAAATCAGAACAGGCTTTGAGCCTGTTCTTTTTTATGTACGAAACCATGCGCTCGTAGGTGCGGTCGATGTCCGAGGCGTTGTGGTCGTGGTAGCAGAACACGGCGCGCTGCCCGGGAATCGGGAAGGAGGTGACGCCGTCGGCGGGGAGAAGGGAGAGGCTGATGACGCGGTTGTAGGCATAGTGCTTCCGCAAAAGGTCCTCGTAGGCGATGGTTGCGCCCGATGGGAAGGTGACCAGGCGGTCATTTTCCGCGGCTTTGGCGAGATGCTCCGAGATGTAGCGGGCGATGTCCGCCGCGTGGTAGGAGGAGTCGTGGTCGCGAATCTCCGTGGAGGTGACGCTCATGGCCGTGATGTCCGAGAGGAACGGCACGCCGGGCTTCCGGTTTTCAAAGCGCCCGAGAATCCACATCCCCAGGTGCAGCGCCGCAATTTGCATGTTGATGTTGTAGAGCTCCCGCTGCAGATCGAGAATGCGGGCATTGACCAGCTTGATGATGCCGGCCTTCGAGAGGTTGTGGATGATGTCGCCGATCTCTGCGAGGGAACAGCCCGCCTGCCGCATGGTAGTGATGAAGTAGAAGGAGCTGATCTGGGATGCGGAATAGTAGTGGTAACCGTTGTCCGGGTCCACCCAGGGCGTCAGAATCCCCAGCTCATAGTAATGCCGCAGCGTGTCTCTCGTGGTGACGCAAAGCTTCGCAAACTGCCCCACCGAGAGCGAGTATTCCTTGCGCTGCGCGGCGTACGCATCGTCTGAATAATACATTTTCAAATTCCCCTTTTGTTCACAAAAATCCCACTTGACCTGGGGGTAACCCCCAAGTGTAGTATAACAGCGGTATGTGAGAACCGCAAGCATTTTTCGGCTGTGCGGAGGATTTTTTCTAACTAAAGGAGAGTACCATGGAAGACATCAAGGGAACAATTACACGCATTATCGCAGAGTATCTGGACAAGGACCCGTCGGAGGTTTCCACCAGTGAGCGCTTCACGGAGATCGGGCTGGATTCTCTCGATATTATGGAGCTTGTGATGCAGATGCAGGAAGAGCTGGATTGCAAGATTGAGCTCACCCAGGAGATTACCACGATTGACAAGCTTGCCGAGGTTGTTGCGGCACAGAAGGCAGGCTGAGACACGGCGGTCAATCCGGCCGGCACATTCCGGCCGGATGCCCTGCCGGTACACCCTGCCGGGTGAGGGAGGAAAGACATGGAGAACAATCCGATTTGTAAATTGTTGAATATCGAATATCCGGTGTTCCAGGGCGGTATGGCCTGGATTGCCGACGCCGAGCTTGCTGCGGCGGTTTCCAACGCCGGGGGACTCGGGCTGATCGCAGCCATGAACTCCAACGGAGAGCAGCTGCGTACCCAGATTCGTCGCGCAAAGGAGCTTACGGACAGACCCTTCGGCGTCAACCTGATGCTGATGAGCCCCTTCATCTCGGAGGCGGTGCAGGTGGTCTGCGAGGAGAAGATTCCGGTGGTGACCACCGGCGCCGGCAATCCCGCCCAGTACATGGAGGCACTGCAGGCGGCGGGCGTTAAGGTCATCTGCGTTGTCGCCAGCGTTTCCCTCGCGGTGATGATGGAGAGAATGGGGGCGGTTGCCGTGGTGGCCGAGGGCTGTGAGTCCGGCGGTCATGTGGGCGAGACCACGACCATGGCGCTGGTTCCGCAGGTGGTGGACGCAGTATCCATCCCCGTGATTGCAGCGGGCGGTATCGCCGACGGAAGAGGCATGGCAGCGGCGCTTCTTCTCGGGGCCAAGGCGGTGCAGATGGGAACGCGCTTCCTGACCGCGAAGGAGTGCAACGTGCACGAGAATTACAAGGCGAAAGTCCTTGCGGCGAAGGACCACGACACGATTGTCACCGGAAAGACCTTAGGACATCCGGTGCGGGCCCTAAAAAACCGCATGACCCGGGAGTTCCAGAAGAAGGAACTGGATCCGGCGACGACGCCGGACGAGCTTGAGAAGATGGGCGCCGGTGCACTGCGCCGCGCGGCAATCGAGGGCGATGTGCAGAACGGTTCGTGTATGTGCGGCCAGATTGCAGGCCTTGTGAAGAGCGAGGATACCTGCGCGGATATCATCCGCGGAATCTGCGCTGACGCCGCGGAGCTGCTCGGCTCCGGCGAGGCGAGAAAGCTGTTGCTGTAAGAAGGAGTTTTGAATGGGAAAGACGGCATTTCTCTTTGCCGGTCAGGGGAGTCAATACCCCGGGATGGGCAAAGAGTTCCACAATATATGCGCAGAGGTCCAAGAGTTGTTCTCCGGGGCGGAGGTAATCCGCCCGGGGACGCTCGCCCAGATGTTTGAGGGCACGGAGGAGGAGTTGCGCCGGACGGACAACACGCAGCCCTGCCTGTTCCTTGCGGACCTGGCAGCTGCCATCGCACTGGAGACGCGGGGGATTCGCCCCGATGCGGTGGCCGGGTTCTCCCTCGGGGAGATTGCGGCGCTGGCGGAAGCCGGTGTGCTTGCAAAAACCGATGCGTTCCGGCTGGTGTGCCGCCGCGGCAAGCTGATGCAGGAAGCGGCGGAGAAGGAGTCAGGGAGTATGATTGCGGTGCTTCGGATGGACGCCGCAGAGCTGATTGCTCTTTGCGACGAGCTCTCGGTGTACCCCGTGAATTTCAACTGCCCGGGACAGATTGTCGTGTCCGGGCGAGAGGAAGCGATGGCGAAACTGAAGGCGGTTCTTACGGAGCGATCGTTTCGTTTCGTCCCCCTTGCGGTGGGCGGTCCCTTCCATACGCCTTACATGGCGGAGGCCGGCAAGAGGCTTCGGGAAGAGCTCTGCGAGATGACGCTGGCGCCGGCGGCGATTCCGCTGTACGCCAATATGACCGCGGCACCCTATGCGAAGGACGCAGGGGCCATCGCGGATACGATTGCAGGACAGATTTCCCACAGTGTACGGTGGGAGGATACCCTTCGAAACATGGAGATTTTCGGCGTGGACACCTTCATCGAGTGCGGCCCGGGGAAGACACTGTCCGGCTTTGTGAAGCGGACGGTGCCCGGGGCGCGAATCTTTGCGGTGAGCGATGCCGCATCCTTGGAGGCCTGCGTTTCGGAACTCGCGAAATAATCCCGCAGGCGGGCCGGGGATAAGCGGAAAATGCAAAGTTAATCAGCGAAAGGGGGAGATCGGATGTTTACGGGAAAGACAGCGGTGATTACCGGCGGAACAAGAGGCATCGGACTGGCGATTGCACGGAAGTTTGCGGAGAACGGTGCGAATCTGGCGATTCTTGCCACCCGCGGCGGAGAGGCCTGCGAGAAGGCGATGGAGGAACTCCGAAGATTCGGTGTTACCGTGAAGTTGTACCTGTGCGACGTGCGGGACTGTGCAAAGTGCGAGGAGGTTGCCGCGGAGATTTTGAAGGATTTTACGCGGGTGGATATTTTGGTCAACAACGCGGGAATCACCCGGGACAATATTCTTGCGGGCTTAAGCGTTGCGGACATCGACGACGTGATTGATGTGGACCTAAAGGGCGCCATCTTCATGACCCGGGCGTTCATTCGGAGCTTTGCGAAGCAGCGGAGCGGAAGCATCATCAACATAAGCTCCGTGGTGGGTTTGATGGGCAACCGCGGGCAGGCGAACTACGCCGCTGCAAAGGCGGGATTAATCGGCTTTACGAAGACCATGGCGAAGGAATACGGACGGCGCAACATCCGCTGCAATGCGGTGGCGCCCGGATATATAACTACGGCGATGACAGAGGCGCTTACCGACGCGCAGCGGGAGGAGCTTTTGGCGGCGCTTCCCCTCGGAAGACTCGGGACGCCGGAGGATGTGGCGGACACGGTGTTGTTCCTTGCAGGCGAGCAGTCGCGGTACATCACCGGCGAAGTGATTAAAGTGGACGGAGGAATGTATGTGTAGAGTAGCGGTAACCGGAATGGGAGTGATCTCTCCCGTGGGAAATTCCATTGATACCTTTTGGGAGAACCTGAAAAACGGCGTGTGCGGCGTGGAGAAGATCAAGCGCTTCGACGCAAGCCGCTTAAAGGTTCATCTGGATGCGGAAGTGAAGGAGTTTGAGCCGAAGGCGTGGTACGACACGGCGCAGGAGATTCGCAAGTCGGACCTTTATATGCAGTACGCCATGGCCGCTGCCAAGCAGGCGGTGGAGCAGAGCGGAATTTTAAACAGTGACCTCGACCGGGAGCGCTTCGGCGTGTACATCGGCTCCGGCATCGGCGGCATCAACTCCACAATCCGCGAGACGGGCCGCCTTACGGAGAAAGGCCCGGACATGGTATCGCCCTTCTTTGTGCCCATGATGATCAGCAACATGGCCACCGGCGCGGTGTCCATCCGCTTCGGGGCGAAGGGACCGACGCTGCCGGTAGTGACGGCCTGCGCGACATCCACGCACACCGTCGGAGAGGCCTACCGGGCCATTAAGCACGGTTATGCTGACGCCATCATCGCGGGAGGCAGCGAGGCTTCCATCAACGAGCTGGCGATGGCGGGATTTATCAACTGCCAGGCCTTAAACCTTGCGGAGGATCCCAATGAAGGAAGCCTGCCCTTTGACAAGCGGAGAGCCGGATTTGTCATGGGGGAGGGCGCGGGAATTCTCGTGCTCGAGAGGTATGACCATGCGAAGAAGCGCGGCGCGAAGATTTTGGCGGAGATTGTGGGCTACGGCAACACATCGGACGCTTACCATATCACGGCCCCCGACCCGGAGGGAAGTGGCGCGGTTCGCGCCATCCGGATGGCAATCAACGAGGCAGGCGTCACGGAAGAAGACGAGATTTACGTAAACGCCCACGGAACGGGCACACACTTAAACGATGCGATGGAGACCAAGGCCCTCAAGGAAGTATTCGGCGAGCGCGCTTATGATCTTCACGTGAGTTCCACAAAGTCCATGACCGGTCACATGATGGGGGCAACCGGCGCCGTGGAAGCAATCGCTTCCGTTCTGGCCCTCTCGGAGGGCGTGGTTCCGCCCACGATCAACTACCGGGAGAAGGACGAGGAGTGCGACCTGAATTACACACCGAACACCGCCGTGCAGGCCGACCTTGATGTCGCCATCAGCACGTCCCTCGGGTTCGGAGGACACAACGCGTGCATCGCGTTTCGAAAGGCTTGAGAGGATTTGCCATGGAGTCGTTGGAAACATACGCAGCGCTGTTTGAGCGCTTATCCCTTACGGAGCTCTCCGTGGAGGAGGGGGATTGTAAGCTTTGTCTTAAAAAGGAGCCGAAGCCTGTGACACCAGCGATGGCTCCGGCGTTGCCTGCGGGCATCGCAACGGAAAATACGACGGCACACGGTACAGCGGTGGATTCATCCGCTGCTACCGGGAGAGCGGGGGCGGTCGGAAGTGCAGACCGGCCGCAGCCGCAAAAAGCCGGAGAGATTGTGCGCTCGCCGCTTCTCGGCGTTTTCTACGCAAGAGTCGGCGGGGAAGTGAGGCGCGTCGGGGAGCAGGTCCGCAAGGGCGATGTGCTCTGCACCATCGAGGCCATGAAGATGATGAACGAGGTCACTTCGCCGGTGGACGGTGTGATTGCGGAGGTGCTTGCCGCGGACGGCGCTTTGGTGGAGTACAACCAGGAATTGTTCGTTATCGCGTGATGCGGACAACGGGGGAAAGACGATGAACCGAGAGGAATTAAAGACGATACTCCCGCACCGGGAGCCCATGCTTTTGCTGGACGAGGCGGTCCGAAACGAGGACGGCTCGGCGACGGCGTATTACACGGTGCGCGGGGATGAATATTTTTTGCAGGGGCATTTTCCGGGCAATCCACTTGTGCCGGGGGTAATCCAGTGCGAGATGATGGCGCAGTCCGCCTGCGTGCTGTTCGCGGAGGAGATGCGCGGAAAAGATGTGCTTCCGGTGTACACGGGAATCGACAAGGTCCGGTTTCGCGGTATGGTGAAGCCGGGGGATTGCATCCGCATCGACACGAAGGAGGTGCGGTCGTGCCCGCCCATGTATGTGCTTCACAGCGAGCTGACGGTGGACGGAAAGCGGTGTGCGGGCGGCGAGCTGTCGTTCGCCATTGTTCCCCAGGCGGGGACCCAGTGATATGACGGAGGGAACGCAGATGTTTTCGAAAATCCTGATTGCAAACCGCGGCGAGGTGGCGGTCCGGGTGATTCGCGCCTGCAAGGAAATGGGAATTGAGACGGTGGCCGTGTATTCGGATGCGGACGCCGATTCACTGCATGTGGTCATGGCGGACGAGAGCTATTGTATCGGCGGGCCGCTTGCGAAGGACAGTTATCTGAACATGAACTCGCTGGTGACGCTTGCGAAGCGCACGGGTGTTTCGGCGATTCATCCCGGTTACGGAATGCTCGCGGAAAATGCAGACTTTGCCAAACTTTGCGAGGACAACGGCATCGCCTTCATCGGGCCTTCCGCGTCGGTGATGCGGCAGATGGGGCAGAAGGAGACCGCAAGGGAGATTGCGAAGGAGGCCGGTGTTCCGGTTACGCCGGGCAGCGGGATTCTCGCGGACGCGGCAGCGGCAGCGGCTTTTGCAAAGAACGTCGGCTACCCGGTGATTTTGAAGGCGTGCCTCGGCGGCGGCGGACGCGGGATTCGCGTCGTTAGGGCTGCGGAGGAGATGGAGGGTGCATTTGACGCAGTTCGCAAGGAGGCCATGAGCTCCTTCGGCGACGACGGAATCTTCGCGGAGAAGTACCTTGAGGAAGTAAAGCATATCGAGATTCAGCTCCTGGCGGATTCCGCGGGGACGGTGATTATTTTAGGGGACCGCGACTGCTCGGTGCAGCGGCGGAACCAGAAACTGATTGAGGAATGCCCGGCGCCGGCACTTTCACAGGAGCTTCGGGAGAAGATGTATGCGGCGGCGAAACGCCTCGCGGAGAAGGTCGGGTACACGACGGTCGGAACCGTGGAATTCCTTGTGCGCGGGGAAGAGTTTTATTTCATGGAGATGAACACGCGGCTGCAGGTGGAGCACTCGGTGACGGAGCCGGTGTGCGGCATCGACATCGTGGAGTGGCAGATCCGGACGGCTGCGGGAATCGCGATTCCGTTTACCCAGGCGGAGGTCGGCGGCGGAAGACACGCCATTGAATGCCGCATCTGCGCGGAGAACGGTAAGGACATGACACCTGCCACGGGCAGGGTGGAGATGCTTCACATTCCCGGCGGCATGGACGTGAGATTCGACTCTGCTTTGTATCAAAACTGCACCGTGTCGCCGTATTATGACTCGATGCTCGGAAAGCTTGTGGTGTGCGCAGACACCAGGGACAGCGCGATTCGGAAGATGAAATGCGCGCTCTCGGAGTTTGTGCTGGTGGGAGTTGCGAACAACCGGGAGCTGCATATGCAGTTCCTCGAAAACGGAGAATTCCGGGACGGAAGCTACGACACCGGAATCTGCCGGAGGGTATGTAAGTGATGGATCTTAAAAAACTGTTTTTGAAGGCGAACAACGAGCCGGAGGGCGGATCGGCCTTTCTGCGGATGCGGAGCATCAGCTGCAGGGAGTGCGGAAAGAAGATGTCCGTGGCGAGGGTTCGCAAGAATGATTTTGTCTGCCCGGAATGCGGGCGGTACATGACCGTTCGCGCAAGGCGGCGCATTCTGATGCTCACGGACAAGCGGAGTTTCACGGAGCTTGACCGGGAGATGGAATCGCGAAACATTCTGGGCTTTCCGGACTACGAGGAAAAACTTGCCGCAGCTCAGGAGAAGAGCCGGGAGCGCGAGGGTGTTATATGCGGTACTGCCACCATCGAGGGGCACCGCTGCGCCGTCTTTGCCATGGACGCCAACTTCATGATGGGCTCCATGGGCTCGGTGGTGGGCGAAAAGATCACAAGACTCTTTGAGTACGCCACGGCGCGGAAGCTGCCCGTGATCGGCGTGACCGTCTCCGGCGGAGCGCGGATGCAGGAGGGAATGTTCTCGCTTCTGCAGATGTCCAAGGTGTCCGCGGCTGTGCGGCGGCATAGTAACGGCGGAAACCTTTACATCGTGCTCTTAACGGACCCGACGACAGGAGGCGTGGATGCAAGCTTTGCCATGCAGGGCGACATCACCTTAGCGGAGCCCGGGGCAAGAATCGGATTTGCCGGACCACGGGTTATTGAGAAGAGCTTAAAGCAGCAGCTTCCGAAGGACTTCCAGCGGGCGGAGCGGGTGCTTGACTGCGGCTTTGTGGATGCGATTGTGCCGCGGAGCGAGCAGAAGCAGTACATCGCGAAGCTACTTTTGCTGCACGGGATGTAAGGCAAGTAAAATAATGGTTCTACAATTGTAGATAAGGAGCGGAAATGGACGATTACGAAGTCGTTATGGGAGCCCGGGGAGACCGGCGACTCACAGCGACGGACTACATACAACGGATGATTCCCGACTTTACGGAATTCCACGGCGACCGGCTCTGCGGGGACGACCGCGCCGTGATTGCGGGCATCGGTTCCATCCAGGGAATGCCGGTCACGGTGATCGGCATCGAGAAGGGGAAGAACACGCAGGAGCGCATCCGCAGAAACTTCGGAAGCGCGCATCCCGAGGGCTATCGGAAGTCCCTTCGCCTGATGCAGCAGGCCGCCAAATTCCACCGCCCGGTGTTGTGCATTGTGGACACCGCGGGTGCATTTTGCGGGGTTGACGCGGAGGAGCACGGGCAGGGAAGGGCGATTGCCGACAACCTCTATACCATGGCGGACCTTCCGACGCCGATTCTCTCGCTGATCATCGGCGAGGGCGGCAGCGGCGGTGCGCTGGCACTGTGCCACAGCGACTGCATCTGGATGATGGAGGACGCCTACTTCAGCGTGGTGTCGCCGGAGAGCTGCGCGAACATCCTCTGGAAATCCACCGAGAAAGCGGCGGAGGCGGCGAGTGCGCTTTCCCTTACGGCAGCGAAGCTTCGACGCGCCGGGCTGATTGACCGCGTGTGCGCAAACGATGAGCGCAAAAGCCTTGCCGCGGAGATTGCCGCAGAGTTTGCGAGACTTTCGGAGATGCCGGCCGCGGAGCTGTTGGAGGCACGGTACCGTAGATTTCGGAAGGTGGGGTACTAGGCATGTCGCGGATTTACGAGGACTATTACAGGGAAATAACGGCCGCGGACGGGACGATTCAAGGCGTCGAGACGCGGTTTGACGAACATTTCAATTTCGCCTACGACGTGGTGGACCGCCATGCGCGGGAGTGCCCGGAGAAGCTTGCGCTTGTGCACCGGAGCACGGACGGGGTCGACACACGGTATACCTTTGCCGATATGAAGCGTCTTTCGGACAAGGCGGCAAATGCGCTCCGCGCAAAGGGAATCGGCCGGGGCGATGCGGTGATGCTTCTCTTAAAGCGCCGCGCGGAATTCTGGATTGCTGTCTTAGCGCTCCACAAGCTCGGAGCCATAGCGGTGCCCACATCTCACATGGTGTCCGCGGAGGACATTGCGGCGAGAGCGAAGGCAGCGGGGGCGAAGGCAATTGTGTGCGCAGCCTGCGGGGACATCTGCGAAAAGGTGGCGGAGGCAGTCCGCGGAACTTCGGTGATCCCCATGACGGCCGGCGGAACCTACGCCGGATGGATCAATTTTTCATCGATTGTTGAGGAAGCGACGGAGGAGTTTACAAGAGTGGAGACCGCTGTCACGGACGACATGCTGTACTATTTTACGTCCGGGACCGACGGTGCGCCGAAGGCGGTCATCCACGACTTCTCCTACCCGATCGCCCATATTTATACGGCACTCCGGTGGCACGGCGCCACCGACGGAGGGCTGCATCTGACGGTGGCAGACTCCGGCTGGGCGAAGTCTGCATGGGGGAAACTGTACGGACAGTGGTTTGTCGGCTCCGCCGTCTGTGTGTACGATTACGAGAATTTTTACGCGGGAGAGATGCTTCGGCTGATTGCGGAGGAAGGGATTACCACATTTTGCGCGCCTCCGACAATTTACAAGTATTTTATCCTCGAGGATCTCGAAAGCTATGATCTTTCGGGACTTGTGCGTGTGACCACGGCCGGGGAATCGATGCCAGCGGAGGTTGCGAAGCGCTTTACCGCGGGAACCGGACTCACGATTCGAGACGGTTTCGGACAGACGGAGACAGCGCTGCAGATTTGCACGCCCGTGGGCGGAACCCCGGTCGCCGGGTCAATCGGCAAAGCTTCTCCCATGTACCAACTGATGCTCCTTGACGAGGACGGATCCCCCGTGCCTGTCGGTGAGGAGGGCGAGATTGTGATTGCTCCGAAGAACGGTGAGCGGCCCATCGGCGTCTTCAAGGGCTACCTCGGAGAGCCGGAGCGCTACGCCGAAGTCTGGCGCGGGGGCGTGTATCACACAGGGGATAAGGCGAGAATCGATGCGGACGGAAACTATTTCTTTGTCGGGCGGAACGATGACGTCATCAAGTCAAGCGGCTATCGGATTGGCCCCTCCGAGGTGGAGGACATCCTGATGCGGCACCCCGCGGTGTTTGAGTGCGCCGTCACGGGGTATCCTTCGAAGACCCGAGGGACGGTTGTAAAGGCCAGCGTGATACTGAATCAGGGATTTCGGCCGGAAGGGCATCTGAAGACGGAGCTGCAGGATTTTGTGAAGGAGAGAGCGGCGATTTACAAGTATCCGCGGATTATTGAATTTGCCGAGGAGCTTCCGAGAACCTCCAACGGAAAAATCAGCCGCGCGCAGATTCGCAAGCGCGACAATGCGGCTTTCCTTGCAAAACTGTAAGAAGAAGTCGCGCCGAAAGGGCTTGTTCCAAAGGCTTTTCTGTGATATCATTACAGCGTTGTGTGTTAATCGGGCTCTCCGTGTATGCGCGGAGAGTCTTTTCTACAAGGGAAATCGTTATGAGAATTGCAATTGCTGATGACAGCCGGGCGGATTCGGCGCATCTGACAAAAGAATTGATGACCTGCTTTACGGAAATGGGATATGAGCAGGAAGAGCCCGAGGTGTATGACAGCGGAGAGGCATTGTTGGCTGTATTTTCCGCGGGACTGTATGATTTTATCTTCCTCGACATCTGCATGAATGAGAACGGATTGTCGGGAATCGACACGGCGAAGGAGATTCGCAAGAAGGACTCCGTCGTCCGCATTGCGTTCATCACTTCAAGCAACGACTACGCGGCCGAGAGCTATGCGGTGAGCGCGGATTACTATCTGCTGAAGCCCTACGATACGGCTGCGGTACGCAACATGCTTCGAAACGTCGACCTGAAGCAGTATGAGAGCGAGCGCTACCTGGTGCTTCCGGATGACAGCAAATTCCGTCTTCAGGATATCATCTACACGGAATACAGCAACCACAAGGTGGTGGTTCATCTTGCGGACGGGACCGAGCACGGGCTTTGGACGTCCCAGGCGGAGATGGAGAAGCTGATGTGTTCGCGGGGTGAATTTGCCACATGTACGAAGGGAATCATCGTCAACCTTGAGGCGATTGAAAATATCGATGAAGATGCGGTCCGTCTTCGCGGCGGGGCGGTTGTGCCCACCAGCAGAGGACGTCGTTCGGAACTGAAGCAGCTCCATGCGGAGTATCTCTTCCGGAACCTTCGCGGGAGGGGGTAGGGGATGAGTTACTCACACTGGGAATTTGTTTTATATGCATTCCTTCGAAGCGCACCGATCATCTTCTTCGGATTCATGATTCTTCGGTACCGGGCGCGCTATTCCGAGAAATTCGCAGCCTTTTTGTTTGTACTGATGGAACTTTCCTGGGTGTCGGTTTCGTACCTTGGATCGAGGTTCATGGAGAATGTGCAAATCGGCGCCGTGGTTGAGATTGTGCAGTCGATTTTGCTTGTGGCACTTCTGCTTTTAGCAATCAAGGACCATGTCGGTAAGCTGCTTTTTGTCTTTTTCACCTTGTATACGGTCGGGGGGCTTACGTCCTTCGTGGGAAAACACCTGGAGATTGTATGGAAGCCGGAATACGCCTACGGCAAATACTGCTGGACAGCCTCCGTCACCATCCTTTTCGCCATCATCGTTGTGTTTGTGCCTTTTGCCATCGCCATCCACCGGGATGTGGTGAATGTCATGGGGAAGGAGGGCGAGAGCAGCGCCTGGCGGTACTGTTGGTTGATTCCTGCTACGTTCTATCTTTTCTGGATGCAGAACCTTTACAAGACCGGAAGCTCGCTGGAGGCGGCCTCCAAACTGTCGAACGTTTTGTATCTTCTTGCCATCGACGCTGCTTCGTTCCTGATTTATCACATCGTAATCCGCATGATCGTCGAGCACAACGCGCTTTTGCAGACCCGCGCGGAGAATCAGGCCCTTGCGGTTCAGGTAATGGAGTTCGATGATTTGAATAAGCGTATCGCGGATGCGCGAAAGACGCGCCATGATTTGCGACACCACATCGCGATTCTGGAATCCTTCGCGGACAACAAGGACGAGAAGGCTCTTCGCGAATATATCGACGAGTTCCGCAAAGTGCATCGCTTGGAAGAGCCGATGATCTACTGCGAGAACATGACGGCAAATGCAGTCCTCACCTACTTTGCGCAGATGGCTGCCGAGGCGGGCGTGGAGTTCCGCTCGGAATTCTCCCTTCCCGAACAGGTGAACATCGAGCGAAGCGATCTTGCGGTTTTGCTCGGCAACATTTTGGAAAATGCCGTGGAGGCTTGTGTGCGGCAGGACAGTGAACAACCTGTGGTGAAGATCCGCGGCGGTCTGAAGGGTGACGGCGTGCTCGCATTTACTGTGGACAACACCTGCACCCAGATGGCGAACAAAAACCGAAACGGCGATTTCATGTCCACCAAACACAGCGGCAAAGGAATCGGAACCGAATCGGTTCGCGAGATTGTCGGTCGCTACAACGGCATTGTGGAGTTCGCAAACGAGCCTGGATTGTTCTGTGTATCGGTTATGATGTATCTGAAGGCGAATTTGTCGAAGGGCTGATTCTTCAAGGTCTTACAAAAGTAGAATACAGGCTGGCTTCTTTCTACATGATATGCTACCCCCAAGTAGGACACTGAAATATAAAACCTACTTGGGGGTATTGCTATGTCCAGAAAGAATAAGATTGATCCAGCACTGAAGGTTGAA
>CADAHQ010000012.1:8239-46814 GCA_902787715.1 uncultured Lachnospiraceae bacterium | reverse complement strand
ATCAATACAAAGAAAGCGTACGAGATATACTTAAACAGTTGTGCGCGTATAAGGATGTAGAGATTATAGAAGGGCATCTGATGCCGGATCACGTACATATGCTGGTGAGTATTCCGCCGAAACTGAGTGTATCCCAGTTCATGGGGTACCTCAAGGGGAAAAGCTCATTGATGCTGTTTGATAAACACGCAAATCTGAAGTATAAGTTTGGGAATCGTCACTTTTGGGCCGAGGGGTACTATGTTAGCACCGTGGGCCTCAACGAGGCAACGATAAAGAAATACATTCAGGAACAGGAAAGCCATGATATAGCCATGGACAAACTGAGCGTGAAAGAGTACGAAGACCCCTTCCAGGGGTAGCCGGTATTACGAACGCCCTTTCAAGGGCGGCGACGAGTCAAAGGCAATACGGCTTGAACAACGTGAAAGCCAGCGCCTTGAGGCGCTGGCCGGTAACGACCCCTTATAGGGGCGAGCAAACCACCCGTTTGACGGGTGGTTGTGATTTCAAAATATTTCGTTGACGGAGCCGCAGAGCATATCCGGCAAATCCATCCGCGGAAACTCTTAGTACACCTTGTTCTTCGTGAATTGATATTCCACGTTTACGGGATAGGAAGCCTCTTTCATGTAGTACGTGTAGTGGACGGTCAATCTGCCGTCGAGGCTCCATTCTACAAGAAGGAGAGCGCCTTTCCATTTGGCGTCCGTACAACAGAAGAGCAGCTGGCCTTTGTTGAGGTCGGTTCCCTTCTTGTCTAGATAATCGTCAGCGAGGTTAAACCATTCCGCGTACTCCATGTATTCCGCCTTGGAGAAGGAAGTGCGGAGCTCAAAATGCTCGGTGGTTCCTGCGGAAGGGTCATGGTTGGGAGCCCAAACGAGGGTTGCGGTCTTGTCCTTGCTGATGGTGAGACGGTAGTCTTTCTTCGGGTCGGTGCTGCATTTTTCGGGGGCTTCGGCTTCCACGCCCCAAATGAGCTCCGCATACCACTGTCCCACGTAATGGTCGTAGGTGTTGGGCTCGTCAAAGATGGGCGTGCGGGTGAAGGTGAAGTCGCTCCAGTTGTAGGTGTCGCCGTTGACCTGGCGGAATTGGACCTTCAGGGTGCCGTTCGGCTGGGCGTCGACAATCATCAGGCCCATGAAGGTGGATTCATCGGCCTGGTTGCAGCAGTACAGCAGGTGGCCGCGGGAGAGGTCCGTGGGGTCGTTGAGGTAATCAATCATGCCGTGCCCCATGGATTCGTACATCGCGCGGGTCTTGTTTCCGATGTTCGTCATGAGCTCGTAGTGCCAGCTGTCGGCAAGGAAAGAGTCGATCAGGTGGTCGGCGGTGTTGATGAAGCGGACGGTGTTGCCGCTGAAGATCAGGCGATAGTCTCCGCCGGGATCGTTTTTGCAAAGCATCGGTTTGCTCGGGGATTCCACGCCCATGAAGTCGTAAGCGTACCACTGGCCGCCCTCGAAATCGGACATCTTCTTGCCAAATGCAGGGGTCGGAGTTGCGGTGGGCTTCGGCGTGTTGGTCGGCGTTGCGGTCGGCGCCGTAGTCGGTGTTGCTGTCGGCGCGGTTGTAGGCGTTGCCGTCGGAGCCGTTGTCGGCGTAGCGGTTGCCTCGGGCGCCGTCGTGGGCGTCGCATCCGGAGCAGTGGTCGGCGTCGCGTCAGGCGCCGTCGTCGGAGTAGCGTCCGGGACGTCCGTAGGCGTCGCGTCAGGCGCCGTCGTAGGTGTTGCGTCCGGAACGTCCGTCGGCGTCACATCGGGAACATCTGTGGGCGTTGTGTCGGGCGCCGTGGTAGGCGTTGCTTCGCCCGCGGCCGGCGTGGGCGTGGATGTCGGATCGTCGCTCTTTCTGGGCTTCGCGGGGCCGTCGCAGGCGGCCAGAAGGCACGCAATCAGGATGCACGAAAGAAGCATCGAAAGCATTCGGGTCGGCTTCTTTCCAAAGAAGCGGGAACGTGAGAGTTTCATGGTATTTTCCTCTTTTCTCTAATGGGTGGAACTGTTTTGGCGCAGGGACGTAGGAGCAATTTCGGTTGCATTTGCCAAAGATACGTTGCGCTGCGTGATTCTTATGGCGGCGGATGGTACGGCGTAAGTTACGGTTTAAAGTCCGGATCGTCGGTGCGGCCGAGGCCGTTTACTCGTTCGTAGCCGCAGTAGGGGCGGTCGAGAACGTTGCCGCCGGCGTTCTTGCCGTAGAAGCGGGCGCTGATGGTGCCGTTCGGATTTCTGGTGATGATCAGCAGCGCTCCGGGATAGTAGGATGCGTCCGTGCAGACAAATACCAGGCGATGGTTTGCGAAGCTCGTAAACGTCCCTGCGGCGTCAATGTCGGCGTACCAGGCGGGGTCACTTGCCTTAGCCTCTGTGCGGAGAGCGTACCGCACAGAACGGTCGCTGAAGACCTCGCGGGCAATCAAGAAATCGCCTGTCTTGTCAAAGGTAATCTCCAGCGGAGCGTAGCCTTCGGGCGAGCTGACAAACGTCATTTCATCATCGCCGGCGGAACGGTATTCCGTAAGCTTCCAGATGCCGATGTAGCTTTCGTAGGTTTCCCCGGGGGTTACTTTTCGAACAGGCTCCCGCTTGAAGGTCAGGTATTCCATGTATTCCCGGGAAGATTCGGAGTCGTATCCGTAGAGGTTCATGTCAAGCTGCTTGAATTCTTTGTTCCAGGTGAGAACAAGCATTTCCCCTTCGAAACCGGGCTCGTCGCACAGGTAAATCAGACGGCCTTCCAAAAGGTTGGTGCCCTTCATCGCAGCGGGCGCCGCCTCACCGTCCATGCGCTCTTCCCACACGAGAATGCCGTCGGCGTCCCATTTTTTGTATCGTGCAATCTCTTGTTCGGTAAATTCGGTGGTTCGCAGCGTGTAATGCTGTGCCTCCCCCATGGCAATGTCATCGTTTGTATCAAGGAAATCCAGCCGCCCGTCCTCGTAAATTACAAGATCCATACGGAAGGGGGCGCTGCTTCCTGTGAGGTCCCAAGCCTCCTCGTAGAAAGGCGCGAGGGATTGGCAGTGCCAGGTGCCCGTAAAATCCTCCAGGTAGGTGCCTGTAGGGTAAACTGGCTCCCTGGTGTAGAAGCCGTCCACGAAGACCGGGAACGACCCGTTGTCCATGACATAGCAGAGCAGCGTCTGCAGGGTATCGTCCGCAAGCACGTCGATGATGAACAGGGCGCCTTCCGCACTTCCCATGGTGCAGGAGTAGACGTAGTGGCCCTTCGCCGGGTCTGTCGGGTTGGCCGCATAGGCGTCCATACCGTAGCCCCACTGCTTGTACATTTTCATCTCATCTTCGGCAAATTCGGTCCGCAACTCATACATGTCCGTCTCCTTGGTCAGGCGATCGGCGGTGTGAATATACTCCAGATACTTGTCGTAAATCTTTAAACGGTAATCCTTCTGCGGATCGCTCTTGCACAGGGACATGTCGGACTCCAGCGCGCCACGCTCTTTGCAGTACCAAGTGCCCGAGAGGTCAAAGTTGCTGTAGTCCGGGCCGGGCGTAGGCGTAGGAGGCGCCGGGGTCGGCGTCGGCGCATCGGTCGGCGTCACTTCGCCGGTGGGCGACGGCGTAACACTTGCTTCCGCCGTGGGCGTCGGGTCGCCGGGCTCGGTTGTGGGCGTCGGATCGCCGGGCTTTGCAGTGGGCGTAGGAGTTTCGGCGCCGGTCGGAGAGGTCACTTCCGATGAGCCAGGATGATCGTCCTCGCGGCGCGTTGCGGAATCGCCGCAGCCTGCAAGCAGGCCCAGAAGAAGCGCGAGAATGAGAAGTCGTGCGATTGTGTTCTTGGTTTTCATACGAATTGTCCTTTGCTATTTTCCTTTGTTATATTACATGCGCGCCTGCGCGAAGGGCGTTATGTTGCCCGGAGCGTCTACACCAGCATGGGCTTGAAGGGGTACGTCCGGTGCTCGCGGTAGTAGCGACAGTCAGGGTCGTCCGCGCTGCCCTCGGCGAGGAAGGAGACGTAGAATTGGGCGAGCTGCTCCGCGGACTCTTTGCAGCCCGAGTTCAGCCAGTACATGAGGATGCCGCTCATGGCGGACATGCTGCAGAAGAAGTGATAAATCATCTTCGCGGGCGGCGCGCTGCCGTCCTCCGCCTCATGAGCGCCCGCCGCCACCGAGTACAGGAAGCGGTCGAGGTTGCTCGCGAAAAATTGCAGCAAATCCCGCTTCTGCAGCAGCTGCAGAAACTCCCGATGCTCATCCCAGTACGAATAGTACCCAAGGCTCATGTCGTGGAACGTGTAGGACGGCTCCTCCTGCATGTGCCGGTACAGCCCCGCAAAATGCTCCTCGCAGCACGCCAGCAGCAGATCATCCTTCGTCGGAAAATGCCGATAAAACGTGCACCGCGCCGTCGACGCCGCCAGCACGATCTCCGGCACGCTGATGTCATGATACGGCCTCGTCTCCAGCAACTGCAAAAGCGCTCTCTTCAGTCGCGCTTTGGTCTCCGCCTGCTTTCTCGCAGCAGCAACAGCGTCCATACCCATCCTCCTTTTCTCTTCCTTTGCGCACCAGCCGCGCGGCACAATCCGCCGTGTCGGCGGTCACCCGCGAGCTGTCGCAAAAAAGATATCCCCGGGAGCACAGCCCCCGGGGAATGCCAATGAGACTACTGTTTCATCATAGCACTTTCTATGGAGTGAAGCAAGAGTCTTTTCGGTTGTGAGTGGTTGAAGGCGGAAGCACTACTTCACTGCGCTGTTGAGAGCGGAATACAGTTTCTCTGAGTAAGTGAAGGCGTCTTTTTCGACGAACTGGTTTTTGTAATCAGCGTATGGCGACTCGATATAATTGGGCAGATTATACATGCACAAGTACTGATACATGTTGCCGCTGTATCTGGCAGTGCACATTTGGTAAACATGTCGAAACTCGTGGAGAATGGTTTCTACGGCCACTTTAGTGGAGTCTTTACACTTATCGGCGTTCAACAACACCAGAACTTTACCGTTGCCTAAAGCCTTTGTACGGCCCCTTTCGTCAGAGCCAATAGGTTTTTTTCCGAGTATTGAGCTATAGGTTGCATTCAAGGAAGCTCTGGTATTGTAAGCAAAAGTTATCGTCAAAGAAGAAGGGAGGCCATAGAATTGTCTGATGGACGGGATAAAGGAGTTCAGCAGATCTCGCTGATTGGCAATAGTAAGGCTGCTCCAATTGGAACTTTTTATGTTTCCGAAACCATTCTTAAGACTGGTTGATAGCGAGAAGGAATTCGGTCCCATATAGGGATACAAGGTCATGCTATACGGGACGATTGCTTGCTGAATAATTTGAAAATTTACGGTCTCGTAGCCGTTGGTGATTTTGACATAGCCTCTTCTTTGTTCCTGAGTGGTGTTTGGAGTTGCTTTGATTGTGATGTAACTGCCGCTGGTGGTTACGGTTAACCACGAATTAGAGGGTGTGGCTGTAAAACCGCCGGAAGTTACAACTTTGAAAGATTCCTGCGGAGGATCAATATAATTGGCAACACCCACATATACTCTCAGATCTACTAAGGAAGTATAGTTGCTACCGGCATAGACTTTTATCTTTCGATGTTGCTTAACAGAAACGGTACATGTCTCGCTTCCGGATTTAACGGTTACAGAACCATATCGAATGGAGTCGCCGTCGTTAACGTCAACTCGAATCGTAACTGTATGGTTGGATTTGCTGACGTGGATCCAACTGCTAGAAGAAGTGACGGTGTAAGATTGAACGTTACTTACAGTGAATGTGGTTGAACAGCTATTTCCGCCGAGTGTTACGCTTTGCTTAGATACGGTAAGGTTTGCTGTAACGGGCAATGTGATAGCGGAAGAAGTTTTAGCCTGCGCCGGTTGTGTCATGCCGGTGAGGCTGAGGGAGAGCATCAGGACCATGCCGAGAGTGGCTATAATCCGACGCAAGGTGGATTTGTTGTTCTTGTTCATATAGAACCCCCATTAAATATGATATTTGCCGTGAAGGGCATACAGATAAAATAACATGTTTTCGCGAGAAAATCAATACTGCTTACCCCAAAATAGTGATCTGTTGCAGACTTGGTTTGATAAAAAGTGAAAAAAGATACGGAAGAAGAAAGGAGAAAATGAAGCTATATACAATCAAAAGCGACATCGCCGGATCGAATGGTCGAACGATGCGCGTCAATGTGGTTTACAACACTGAGCAAATCGAGAGGAACAAGGAATTAATTACAGGTATTCCCTTACAAAAGAACTGAGCAACCAATCAAAAAAAGTGGTTAGTAAATGCGGAAAGTGTCGGAACATTTGTCAGTACGTCAGAAAGTATCGAAACGGGAGAATTTTCCCGAAAGGATAGTCGGTAATTGAACCGAAATAGTCGCAGAAACAAAAAGAAATATAATACTTGTATACATATGTAAATGTTATTGACTCGCTTTTCAAAACATGCTACACTGAGGCATCTGGCTCGCGTCAGAAAAAAATAATAATAAAAAGGAGTAGGAAAGTGAAGCAAAAAGCGAAGCGAATTTTAGTTGTAATGCTAACGGTCATGATCATTTTTGGGTATTTGGCGCCGTTAGTAGCCGATGAGGCAAATGCAGCTACAGCAGACTTGGACCTCTGCGACTTGGGCTGTGAATTGGAGCACTGCGATGGGGATCATTGCGATGGGGGTCATTATGACGAAGAAAACTGCGATTGGGGTCATTGTGACGAAGAAATCTGCGATGGGGTAATCTGCGATGGGGATAATTGTGACGGAGATTGTTACAGCGAACATTGTGGGGATTGCGAGTGCGAAAATGGTCACTGCGATGAGCAGTGCGATAGTATAGGTGTTGTAGAAGTATCGAGTTCTTCCAGCGTCGGAAGAATGACGAAGGAGCAGGCTGCTTGTAGCCACGTTTGGAACATAAGCGCGGCAACGTGTACCGTTCAGAAGTGGTGCAAGAAGTGCGGTTATGTTGCACAAAAGGCGCTCGGTCACAGTACGGTGTACAAAGAAACAAAGGCGGCAACTTGTACCACCCAGGGAACTTATGTTTATACGTGTACCCGTTCGGGATGTGGTTATTCGACCGGAGGGTATATTCCTTCACTTGGTCACAAAGCAGGAGCAGCTGCAACGTGTACTTCGCCTCAAAAGTGTACACGATGCGGCGTTACTCTTAAGGATAAGCTTGGTCATAGTTATGGTGCGGCTGCAACCTGTACCACGGCACAAAAATGCACAAGATGCGGCGTCACGCTCAAAAATGCGCTTGGTCACAGCGCAGGTGCAGCAGCAACGTGCACCACGGCACAAAAATGTACAAGATGCGGCGTCACGCTCAAGAATGCGCTTGGACATGACGCGCCATACAAGCAAACGAAAGCTCCAACTTGTACAACACAGGGAGAATACGTTTACAAGTGTACAAGATGTAGCTATTCGACCGGCGGTTATATTCCTGCGCTTGGTCACAGTGCAGGCGCAGCGGCAACTTGTACCGCGCCTCAGAAATGTACAAGATGTAGTACTGTAATCAACAATGCGCTTGGACATGCATGGGACAATGGAACAGTAACTAAGGCGGCGACCTGTACAGCAACGGGAGTCAAGACGTTTAAATGTAGTCGTTGCGGCGGAACCAGAACAGAGACGATAAATGCACTTGGTCATAGTGCAGGTGCCGCAGCGACGTGTACTGCGCCTCAAAAATGTACGAGATGCAATGTTGTTCTCGCAAATGCACTCGGACATGCATGGGACAACGGAACAGTAACGAAGGCAGCGACGTGCATGGCAACCGGAGTAAAGACCAAAAAATGCACTCGTTGTTCTGCAACGACAACAGAAGAAATTCCTAAGGCTGCACATAATTGTGAGTGGAGAATAACGGTTCAGCCGTCCTGCAAGGGCTCAGGAACGGAGCAGTATACCTGTAAGGTTTGCGGCACAGGAACCGCTTGGCGTAGTATTCAGTACTACGGGGACCACACTTGGGTTGCTGCAACCTGTACAAAGGCAAAGACGTGTAGCGTTTGTGATGCGACCAGCGGTGATCCTCTCGGTCATGCATATGCGTGGAGAACCACGGTTGATGCGACCTGCACTACGACGGGAAAACGTGAAAGATACTGTACGAGAACAGGTTGCGGTCACGTGGTCGCGAGGCAGGACATTGCAGCGCTTGGACATAATTGGGATGATGGAACAATAACGACACAACCGACGTGTACCAGCAAGGGTGTGAAGACGTTTAATTGTACTAATCCAGGCTGCTCGATGACAAAAACAGAAGTAGTTAACGAGATTCCGCATAATGGTAGCTGGAGTTTGAAATATGCCCCGACATGTGCTGGCTCCGGAACAGAAGTTTACACCTGTAGTTCTTGCGGTAAGGAAACAGGATTCCGGAGTGTTCAGTACTATGGGGATCACACCTGGAAACTGGAGCCTTTTGTGGGTGCAGTAGGGACATCGGAAGGCTATGAGACATATCGGTGTTCGGTATGTGATGCAACAAAGACGGAAGCTCATAATTATCAGTGGGAAACAACGGCACCTCACGATTGTGTGCCGGGAAAGCAGGAGTATAAGTGTACAAAATGCGGCCACGTAAGAGACGGACGTAGCATTCAGGCATACGGAGATCATACCTGGCAGCTTAAGGAGAAAGATGAAACATTCTGCACTTGCACCTGTGAAATCTGTGGAATTGAAGTAACACGTGAGCACTTCTATAACAAAACGGTGGTACTTGAGGCAAGTGAATACTTCGAGGGTAAGCTTCTTTGCAAGTGTGTATTCTGCGGTGACGAATACACTGAGGTTATCCCGCGATTGAAGAAGACAAAAATCACATATCACTGGAATCAGGCCGGTTATGCAGATACGGTTGAGTCATATTTTTCGCTTGATGACAATCTGTTATCTGTAGCAGTTCCTTCAGACCTTGTGGTTGATGAAAGTTTTGTTTTGTTGGGGTGGTGCATTCGTAATAACGCAGATGTTATCCTTACTGATGTGAACAAAGTACAAGATGTTGTTTCTGAGTTGGGTAATTCTGCAGAATTGTACGCTGTATGGGAAAAGACGTCAGGATGGACTTATTATTGTGATGCCAGAGGCCATCTTCAGATGAAAAAACTGGGCAGCAAGGTGAACTGGGAAAATGGTGACCTTGTTCCGACAAAGAATAAAACGTTTGTTTCTTTTACCTATGCAAGTTCAAACGAAGAAAATGTAGCAATTGAGACTCATGAGGATTGGGTTCATATTGAAGCAGTTAGTGGTGGTTATTGGATTGTTATTGATCCTTGCTTTGATGCTATCAGTGAAAGTGATAACTCTGCGGCCTTCAGGCGCACTGAAGTGTCGCTCAGTGTTGCGGACAATACTGGTAAGCGTGAGAAGATTAGAATTGCTGTGGCTCAATATCGTCCTAAGGGATATATTGATTCTACGGGTAAAGCAGTTACAAAGAATCAACTTCATAATGAGTACCTTGACTATGTAAATAAAGGGGGCACCCTCTCGGAAAGCGATTATTTTAACACGAATGGTAGTGGAATTCGGATGTCTGCCAGCGGAAACAATGCATTCTTCCTGTTTCATCGAGAAGATCCGTTCTGTGTGAAGAAGAATGGTGCGCCGAGTTATAGCATTAATTACAACAATTATCAAGACATTTGGCTTAAGTACGAGGTTTCTTATTTGAAACTGTCGCGCAATGTAAGCGAAACGCATCCGACATCTTTGAAGGTTAAACTTAATACAGCAGTGGAAATTGAGGATATCAAGGGTGATGCTGCTTTAAAGTGTATTGTTTATTGGCTCAGCGATCTGAAAGAGAATGTTATCTTCACAGAGGTGTATTCTGATTATTTGGTAGAGCATGATAATCAAACGTTTGGAGAGACCCTGTTGCTTTGCGGTACAAACCTTTTGGGGCTGACGACAGATTTTCTTGGTATTCTGGCTGAAGCATATCCGGAGTTGAATGCAATCGCCATTCCGGCATCGCTCCTTTCGGGTCTTGCTGACAACATTGCTTACGCTTATGTTCATGATTCGACAGAAGAAGAATTGAATAGCGCTATTGCGGAAACTTTTGCAGAAACTGGTGTTTCGGTTTTTTCGACAATTTCTGAAGATGCTATTTCCGGAGCGCTCTCTAAGTTTTTAGCTGCGCGAGGAGTTGTTAATCACGTTGGAGGATTAAAACAAGCTTTTACAGACTATTGGAATCAGCCGGAAAATGATCAAATAAGATTTGATGAGGGATATTTTAGATATGGCCGCACAATGGCAGTGATGGACATTTATCCCCAGAAAGATATAACCGGAGAGATTTCTGTTTCCATTACTGGAACGGAACTGGATTCCAATGAGGGTCACAATTGGAGTGAAAGAATGTGGGTTTATATATTCGATGAAATATATGAAATCAACTGGAAGAACATGGTGATTCAGCAGTAGTAGTCTGTTGTTTGGACAAGGAAAGGTTTTGCGAAAATCAGAGAGGAGCGGTCCTTTGTGGCCGCTCTTTTCTTTATGCATTTTCCAAACTCCCCATAAGTTTCCCCCTCTCATCAGTATCTATGGTGATTCACGCAAGGCCCCAACGGGGCAAAGGCGCGGCAAATGCACCCCCGCCTTTTGGGCGCGCCGCGCGGCAAACTTTGTGTTGCCGCAGGAGGGCGAAAAAGGTATAATAAAAGGTGGCATTTGCCGCGGGAAAGCGCGTGGCGTATGGAGTGTGTAATGATGAAAAAGATGACGAGAATTTTGGTGCTCGTGCGGCGGTCGGGCTTTGCGTGGTCGAGCTCGGCGACGGAACGCTGACGGTTCATCTGGACAATGTTGACCGCTAGGGGACTCAAACACTCCTCCGAAAGAAGAAATCTTTGAGAAGTTTGAGAGCAGTGCAGTTGTCTGTAAAATGAAAGTGATGTGCCTTGATCAGTTTTACCTTTGCTTAGAAAGAGCGGTTCCTTGCGACCGCTCTTCTCTTTGCCTTGTTAACTTCAAATTGACATTCGCGGTTAACCATGCTATGCTGTACACACAAACCGAATGCCACATCGGCATTACCCCGGAAAGGAGGCTCGTCATGTCAAATGATTCCATTAGCAGATTGAAGGAGCGCATTGCGGCGTTGCCGCCAGGCGGGATCACATATAAGACGATTAAGGGGCATGTGTATCCGTATTATCAGTGGCGCGAGGATGGGCGGCAGCGGTGCCGGGTGCTTAGGGAGCACGAGGTCGAGCCGCTGGCGGCGGAGATTGCGGAGCGGAAAGAGTACGAACAATTGTTACGGCTTGCGATGTATTATTCGGAGGCGTTTTCTGCTGAGAAAAGGACGGCGCGTGGGGAATATAATGCGACGGAGTTCCTTCGGCCGTACCGGGTGGCGGAGGACAGTGACGCAGTGAAGTTTGGAGCGGGGCTTGGTTCGCTGCCGCTTGTGGTACGCAGCGGAGAGGGGCTTCGGTCGTATTCGGAGAAGGTGAAGGGATGGAAGAAGAGAGGGTGCTACGAGAGGCTGCGGGCATTTGTCTTTGATGAGGAGTCGGAGAGGGTGCTGGTTTTGTGCGGGCTCCGCAGGACCGGGAAGACCACGATGATTCGGCAGGTCGTCGGGGATTTGAGCGAGGAGATGCTCGAAAAGGCAGCGGTTGTGCAGGTGTTGCCGGGGTGTCGGATGGCGCATGTCAACCGGGCGATGCAGCAGTTGGAGCGCGATGGCGTTCGGTACGTTTTCTTCGATGAAGTCACGTTGGTGGAGGATTTTCTGGAGGGAGCCGCGCTGCTTTCGGATGTGTACGCGGCGAACGGGATGAAGATTGTGCTGTGCGGGACGGACTCTCTGGGGCTTACGCTTGCGGAGGATGAGGAGCTGTATGACCGGTGCGAGGTGATTCACACGACGCACATTTCGTACGGCGAATTTGAGCGCGTGCTCGGCGTGCGCGGCATCGATGAGTACATCCGGTACGGCGGGACGATGAGCCGAAGCGGGCTGCTTTATAACGGCGAGGCGGCATTTGCCAGCGAGAAATCGGCGGAGGAGTACGTGGACAGCGCGATTGCGAAGAACATTCAGCACTCGCTGGAGCGGTACAATTACGGCCGCCATCTGGCGGCCCTTCGGCAAATGCACGAGCGCGGCGAGCTGACCGGCGCCATCAACCGGGTTGTGGAGGATATCAACCATGCATTTACCCTGGAGGTTTTGACGAGGCCGTGGTACTCGCACGATCTGCGCGTTTCCGCGTCGAATCTGCGGAAGGACCGGCAGAAGCCGACCGATATCTTGGACCGCGTTGACACGGAGACGATCACAGCGCGCCTTCGGGAGATGCTCGAGATTCGCAACAAGGACGAGATGTCCGTGGAGATTACGGACGCGCATCGGAAACTGATTCGGGAGTATCTGGATCTTTTGGGCCTCACGGTGGATGTGCCCGTGGTTTCCGAGGCCGATTACAATCTGCGCGGGAACCGGGTCGTGATTACGCAGCCGGGGCTTAGGTATGCGCAGGCGAAGGCGCTGATTGAGAAGCTTATGATGGACGACACCTTCCGCGCGGTTTCCGCGGATGAGCGCAACCGCATTACCGAGCGCATCTTAGAGGAGGTGCGCGGGCGCATGATGGAGGAGATTGTGCTTTTGGAGACGCAGGAGGCAAGGAAAGACGCAGAAGTGTTTACGATGCATTTTCCGGTCGGAGAGTTTGATATGGTGGTGTGGTACCGCGAGCGGAATCAGTGCGAGATTTTCGAGATTAAGCACAGCGATAAGCGCGACGCGATGCAGCGCAGGCACCTTGCGGACGAGAAGCTGTGTGCGAAGGTTCGGCACCGGTACGGCGAGATTTCGGCGCGGACCGTGCTGTACCGCGGCGAGAACGCCATGGAGGACGGCATCGCCTACAAAAACGTGGAAGAATACTTAAAAGAGCTGCCGCAGTGACGGCAGCTCTTTGGAATCTTACGGGAATTTTTGCGTTGTTCAGCGCGCGAGCGTGTTGCTTGTCCTTCCGATAAGGAGGATGTAGAGAAGCTCGCGGAGGGCATTGGCCGCGGGTCAGCCGCAATCTTGCCGCGCGCAAAAATTCTCCCATAAATCCCGCGCCGAAATCAGTATCCGTGGTGATTCGCGCAGGGCTCGGGAGCAATCGAACTCGAACACGAACTCGGAAATGCCACTTGGCAGTTGCCGCAAACGGCCGAAATTGGTATAATAATATTGATTTGCCGGGAACCTACCGCGTGATGGTCGTGGACGGCGCGACAGCGGTTACCGAATGCACCTTTGACGTAACCTAAGAATGTCAATCGCACGACAACGATCGCCGGAGGAAAAAAGACTCCGAACATGTATACCGCGTATATTGTCGACCGCTATGGAAACAAGGTCACGGCCAGGTGTTTGATTGATTTGACCAGGTAAGACAAACAAAAACGGGAAGCTATGGGGCAAGGTATTCACTTGCCCTGTTGCTGCTTCCGGGAAGGGGTGAGCAGATGAAGGAAATCAAGTGCCCGAATTGCGGGACCGTATTTTCGGTGGATGAGTCCGGCTATGCGCAGATTGCGCAGCAGGTGCGGGACGAGGAGTTTTCGAAGGAGCTTGAGCGGCGCGTGGCGGAGGTTTCGGCGCGCAAGGAGGGCGAGGCCAGATTAGCGCAGATGAAGCAGGAGCAGGAGACTGACGCGAAGCTGCGTGCGAAGGACGACGCCCTCGCGGCAAATGCCCAGAAGGCCGCGGCAGCCCTGCAACAGAAGGAGACGGAGATTGCAAGCCTACGGGCAGCGCTGGAGCGCGCCGAGACGGAGCGTCGGTTGGCCGTCACGGAGGCTGTCTCCAAGAGCGAGCAGCAGGCCCGGGAAGCACTTTCGAAGAGCGAGCAGCAGGCCCGGGAGGAGCTTGCGAAGCGCGAGGAGGAGCTGGCGAAGCGGGCACAGCGAATCGCCCTTCTGGAGGCCGGCGAGGCATCCTTGAAGCAGCAGTACGAGAGTCAGCTGCAGGCCAAGGACCTGCAGCGCGAAAACGACCTTGCGGCGGCGAAGACACAGCGCGAGACCGAGCTCCGCGCGAAGGAGGAGCAGTACGAGCAGCAGCTGCGGACCAAGGACGACGAGATTGCATTTTACAAGGATTTTAAGGCGAAACAGTCCACCAAGATGGTGGGCGAGAGCTTGGAGCAGCACTGCCTGATTGAATTTAACAAGCTGCGGATGACAGCCTTTCCGAAGGCGTATTTTGAGAAGGACAACGACGCCAGCGGCGGCACCAAGGGCGACTTCATCTTCCGCGAGAGCGATGACGACGGCAACGAGCTTCTGTCCATCATGTTCGAGATGAAGAACGAGCTGGATGAGACGGCCACGAAGCACAGAAATGAGGATTTCTTCGCGAAGCTTGACAAGGACCGCCGCGAGAAAAACTGCGAGTACGCGGTGCTGGTATCCCTTCTGGAGGCCGACAGCGAATATTACAACAACGGTATTGTTGACGTTTCGTATCGGTATGATAAAATGTATGTAATCCGGCCGCAGTTTTTCATCCCGATGATCACGCTTCTTCGCAACGCCGCGATGCGCGCCGCGGACTATCGGCACGAGCTGGCGGTGGTTCGGAGCCAGCAGGTGGACGTGACGAATTTTGAGCGGAACATGAATGCCTTCAAAGAGCAGTTCTCCCGCAATTACCGCATCGCGAGTGAAAAATTCGAGAAAGCCATCGAGGAGATCGACAAGACCATCGACCACCTTCAGAAGACCAAGGAAGCGCTCCTTGGTTCGGCGAACCAGCTTCGCTTGGCAAACGACAAGGCCGATGATTTGAGCATCAAGAAACTGACGAAGGGCGCGCCCTCCGTGAAGGCTCTCTTCGACGCCGCCGGTGCAGAGGATGAATGATTGACACGGCCGGCGCCGACGACGAATGATACGACCCGGCAGGAATAAATTGACAGGAGCAGACCGCTGCGGCGGTCGGGATAAGCATGAAAGCAGGAGATGTTGAAATTCTCAGAGTGTATCTGAGCACGCTGGACGCGGCGTTGCCGTGCCCGAACATTACGGAAGTGAAGCTTGACGAGGAGGATTCGCTGTACGGTTACATCGCCAAGCTCTGCGCGGCTGCGGCCAATGACAACACTGCGAAGACCGCGACCTACGGCGCCGACGATTACGCCGCGGAGATTGTGCCCACGGACCCTGAGGGGCTGGGCGGATTTGCCGAGACGGTTTCGGAGAAGATTTACGCGCTGGTGCGGGACAATGCAGTCCTCATGCCCGGCAGCGGCATCTTCGTTTTCTTCATGACCGGCGAGGCGGAGGAGGACGAGTACGGGGTGTACACGGCGATGTTCAAGATGCCTTTCCTTGAGATGTACCAGTGCCGCCTGGATGCGGAGGGCAACGTCTCGTGGGCGTCCTGCGAGAAGCTCATGCCCAAGGGCACCACGAAGCAGTGCGAGTATATGCTGATCGACGTGCAGAACCGCACCGTGCGGATCTCGGACATCGAGCATTACATCGACGATTGCAAGGTCAATTATCTGGCGGAGCACGTGCTTGAGTTGCGAGCGAAGAAGTCCGAGAAGAAAACCGTCGAGGTGATGCGCGAGGCAGCGGTGGAGGTCATCCGCGAGTGCTATCCGAAGGAGCAGGTGGCCGAGAAAATCATGGATTACAAGCAGGAGGTCGCCTCCCATGTGGAGCAGACCGGAAGCGTCAGCGTGCCTTCCATCGAGAGGGAAGTATTTGCCGACAATCCGAAGGCCGAGCACGCCTACCGCGAGCGCATGGAGCACGAGCAGGTGCAGCGCGAGCCCATCCCGGTGAGCCCGAAGACGGAGCGGGCGCTGACGAAGAAGGCGAAGCTTGTGACCGACAACGGCATCGAGCTGTTGGTACCGGTTGAGTACCTGAAGAATCCGGATTACGTGGAGTACGTCCAGGACGAGGACGGCAAGATCACGATTCTCTTAAAAGACATTCACATGATTGATTTATAAACGCGGACCGGCGGCAAATGCGCCCCTTATCCCGCGCGGACGGAGGTTGGTTATGGCAAAGAAAAAAACGGAAGAGACCTTCTTTTCCTTCTTAAACGGCGCGGTGACGCCCTACCATTGCACGTCGGAGATCGGCGCTTCGCTGGCTCTTGCGGGCTTTCGTGTGGTGTCGCTGACGTCGCCCTGGAAGCTTACACCCGGCGCCTACATGGCACAGGGGCCCGGCGGCTCCTGCTTTGCGTGGGTCATCGGGAAGGACGCGAAGGCCGGCGATTCGGTTTCCCTTGCTCTTGCCCACACCGACTATCCGTGCCTGCATATTAAGCCGGTGGGCGAGACGGGCTCGTACTACGCCCTCGCGGACACCGACGTGTACGGCGGCCCGATTTTGAACACGTGGCTTGACCGCCCCTTGGGCGTTGCGGGAAGAGTTTTTGTCCGCAAGAAGTCCTCGAGCGAGTCGCCTTATAACGCGGGGCTCCTCAACGTCACCGATGCGGGCGTCGCCACCAAGGCGGGCGAGACCGAGCACACCGTGGAGTATCTGGTCAAAAGCGACCGCCCGGTGGCCGTGATTCCGAATCTCGCGATTCACTATAACCGCGATGTGAACAAGGGCGTGGAGCTCAAGAAGGCCGTGGATCTGCGGCCCATCGCGGGCTTTGATATGGAGAAGAACTGGCTTGCGGAGTACATCGCAGCCCTTGTGGGGGTGGATACCGCGGACGTTGTGGAGTCCGAGCTCTATCTCTATGTGACGCAGCCGGCGGAGGTTGTGGGCATCCGCGGAGACATGATTTCCGCGCCGCGCCTCGACAACCAGACCTCCTGCTATGCGCTTCTTTCGGCCATCAAAAAAGCCGCGAAGCGGGGCCGCGGGCTTTGTGTTGCGATGTGGTTTAACAATGAGGAGGTCGGCTCCCAGACCCGCCAGGGCGCGGATTCTGCGCTGGCGCCGATGCTTCTTTCAAAGATTTACGACGGTCTTTCGTGGGACAGCGCGCGGTTAAATGAAGCGGTCTTCGGCGGGCGGTGCCTCTCTTTGGACGTGGCCCATGCGCTGCATCCGAATCATCCCGAAAAGTATGACGCGGCCAACTCGGCGCGCTTCGGTGACGGCGTGACGTTGAAGGTTTCCGCGAACCAGCGCTACACCTACACCGCGGAGCTGATTGCGGAGATGCGGGAGCGCATGCAGGAGGCGGAGATCCCGTATGCCGTACACACGAACCATTCCGACCAGGCGGGCGGAAGCACCATGGGACCGCTTCTGTCCTCGCAGCTGCCCATGGCGACGGTGGATGCCGGCGTGCCGATTCTCGCGATGCATTCCGCGTGCGAGTTGATGGCCGCCGCGGATATGGACGCGCTCACGCGCTTCGCGGAGATTTTCTTCGAGTAAATAAGAATAGAAATGCAATCGGTCCGCGGGGGGACCGTTAAGCCTACGGATGCAGCTCCGGCTGCGGAAGGCTGTTTAAATAGTCCGTGATTGCGTCGAGGCTTGCGGCCTCAAACGGAAAATCCTTCGTCTCCTTGAGGGAGTCGTCCGTATTTTGAAAGTTGTACGGGCCCGGGTAGGTGGTGACGCGGAGGCCGGTGATTGCCTTTTTCGGCTTCCCCTTGTCGTCCTCGCCGATGACTTCCTCGATCTTTTCGATGCGGTAGGAGAGCGCCCGGTCGCTTCCGTGGAAGGGGCTCAGGCGATAGAAGCCGAGGGATAGTAAGTCTTTTCTTTGTACCATGGGGGTACCTCCGGTTGCAATCTTTGTCGCCTGCGGGCAGGCACGACGGTCTGTGGGACCATTGTACCACACGCAGGAGGTTTTGTCACCGCCGAACAACGGTTGTGAAGCGCCGCGAGCCGGTGCGTTCCGACTACGGCGGGGAGAAGGGGGTTAGTATGGACGAATCGAAAAAGGAATTGTTTAAGAGAGTCTATTCGCGGCAGCCGCTGACGATGAAGTTCGTCATGGTGCTTTTGGCGGGATTTGCCGTGCTTGTGTTCAGCGGCGTTGAACAGGCAATCGAGTGGAGCGATGTGACCGTCTGGGTATTTGTTTTTGTGCTGCTCGCGACACATATTGCCTACGCGGTGCGCTTCGGACGGCTGATTCCGTGCCATGAGGATTTTCGGAGTCCGTTCCGTCTGCTGCTGACCGGGACGGTGCTGTGGGCAGTGGGGGCGCTTGTGCTCTACGGCTGCATCCACTGGGACTTCCGGGGGGAGCTTCTGTACGTCTTTTTCGTCGTTGTTGCCGTCGATATTATAGCGGTCCATAAGCACTGGGTAGCCATGGAGTCCTTTTCCCGCGGGCTTTCGGAGGAACTCGGGGACGCATGGGTCGAGCACCGTCGGAAAATGCGCCGCCTCGTTGCGACATGGTTCTTTGTCGGGATCGGCGCCTATGCCATCCTGTCGGTCGTGTTCTTCTTTGTTCTTGCCGGTTTTCTTTCGGACGCTTCCGGGCTGGCCGTGCTGGGAGCATTTGTCGAGATGTTTTACTTTGCCGTGTTCTTCGGCGGCGTGTTGGCCGTGATCTTGTTTATTTTCTGCACAAAGGTAAACCGTGCGGACAAGGAAATGGTGGACCGCACCATAGCGGAGATGAACCGCGGCGAAATGGAGGAGTGTAAGCTTCTCAACCCCTGAAAGGGGAGCTATTCCGTTTTGATTTTCAAAGAAGTGATCCGGTTCCCGGCGGGGATGCGGGGTCGCTTCTTTTTTACAAAAAATGTTTGCATTTTCGAAAAAACAGTGAACCTTTTTGCGAATCACGACATAATACAAGTGAAAGCAATTGATTGTGAGAGGGCCCCCATGACAAAAGACGGTTTTGAACAATTGATTCAAACGCACGGGAATGATATCTATCGTTTTTGTTATCATTTGACCGGTTGTGCGGAAGATGCGGATGACCTGTATCAGGATACCCTCTGCAAGGCCTTCGAGATACGAAGGAGGCTTCGGGATCCGGAGGACGGGGAAACGCTTAAGGAGGAGAGAAATTACTGCCTGGGAATTGCGATACGATTGTATAAAAACCTGTTCCGTAAGAAGAGCAGGCATATCGTGGAATCCCTGGATGATGAACAGAAGAAGTTCAGCGAGAAGCTCGCATCCGGAGGAAAGATTGACGAGAAACTCGCAAAGCAGGAGATGCAGGCGCAGGTCCGGAACAGCATTCAGGCCCTGCCGCTTCGACAGAGAAGCGTGATCTACCTGTTTTATTACTCGGAGTTGTCAATCAAAGACATCGCCTCCCTGTTGCACATACCGACGGGGACGGTGAAAAGTAGGTTGAACAAGGCAAAGAGCGCGTTAAGAAAGGAATTGGAGGAACTTCGGCATGAATAGAGAAGACGAATTGATCCGGGAAGCATTACAACTGGATGTCTGTCCTTCCGAGGAACTCAATCGTAAAATTCTGCAGTCCACGGAAGAAAAGCGCAGACCGAATCGCAGCGCCCTCCGGACGTTGGCGACGGTAGCGGCAATCATCATCGTTCTTCTGGGAACGGCAACTGCGGTAAATGCGGCCACCGGCGGCAAGATTACCGAGTTTATCAAGGAGAAGTTTCATAAGCTGACGTATGTCTTTGAAAACGGCAGCCACACGGAGAGAGAACTCGTGGAGGGGCCCGACGGGGAATGGGTGGAAAAGGTCACATTTGTCGAAGACAACGTGACAATGTATATCGAGATGTCCTCGGAAGTGACATCTTACGATTTGCTCCTGAAGATTGTCGGCGAGGAATCCGGATCTCAACACGACAGTTTTGTCCACTTGAGAACCTTCCTGCGCGAAGGTGACCCGGAAGAGGCGTTGTACTATGAGATTCGCGGCGGATTCCGCAGGTTGCTTATGAACCCGGAGTTTCGGCGCGAGAAGGAGAAAGCGCAGGTGCTGGCGGCGCTTAGAGAGGCAGCGCAGCACGCGGATAGGGATCCGGTGAAGAACGGATTGCTGGATCTGGCAGCCGATCTGGAAGGAAACCGGCGGATGTTTTATGACAAAGTCCTCTGGGGGGCGGACGAGTCCGACGGCTGGGACATCTTCTTTGTGGATATTTCCGAAATCCCGGCGGGGGAAGCCGCAATTGTCGTTACGTCGCTTAACGGAACGCAGAGCCGGGTTTATTTCGGTGCGATAACAGACACAACGATGGAATGGAAGAGAAGCTGGTTTTATACGGAGGATTGCGTTCGGTCGCTGCGCAACGACGGAATTCCGGTTTATGACTTGAGGAAAACGAAATAAGCTTATTTCTATAATCACTGTGCAAAGGGGGGATGTCATGAAAAAAAACAAGCAACGATGGATTGTGATTGCGGCAGCGGCAGTTCTCGTTGTCACGGCGGTTGTTCTGGTTGCGGTTACCCGAAACAGGAAAAAGAAGCCTGCTTCGGAGGAAGACTTTATGTATGTGAAGTATTCTTCCTACAGTTATTCGGAGCACCTGGTCCTGTGTTTTGATCATGAGAACAGACTGCACATGATCGACACTGATTCGGGGAAGGACATGGTGTGCTGTGACAGACCGAATTGTACGCATGAGGGCGCTTCTATGAAGAATCCCAAGCCTTCCTGCCCGGCGGTATTCCCGGGATTTCTCCCGACGAGCGGAGCGGTGCTGCGCAACGGACATCTCTACCTCGTCGGAAATATGACGGGGGAGGATTTGTTTAAAACACAATACCTCTACGAAGCGGATCCCAACGGTGAAAACCGCAAAAGCATTGCAACCCTTGATAATGTGCAGGATGTCATGGCTGTTTTGTTCCGGGACAAGTATGCAATCGGCGTGTATCTCAACACTGTCGAGCTGGACGAGAACGGTATGATTATCAGTGACAACAAGATCCGTGATGGCGGCATTTTTGTCATCGATCTTGAAAATCACAAGGTGCAGAAGGGGGAGCTGTACAGCGGAAGACAGTCGGAAATTGACGGTCTGTATTATGAAAACGGGGCGGTGTACTACGGGATAAACCGCTTTTTGGAAGACCTCTCCACCGAGGAGATTATGGAGATTTACGCGAACGTCGGGGGAGAAGCCGCTATGTACGACCACCGGGTTTTTGAAGTCTATCGGTATGACATTGCAGACGGAAAAACGACGCTTTTGAAAACCCTTGACCATGTGATGTATCCCCAGATGTTGGACGGAGATGTTTACTATGTTACTCCGGAGGGATTTTTCGTGTATGACGGCCAGAGCGGGGAAACCACCAAACTTCCGATGGAGTGGGACGGCCGCAGGGTGCCCTACGGACTGTTTTTTAAGAGCAGCAGCGCTTTCTACTATGCGCTCTCGGATCCCGACACCGCGGAGGTGACAACGTACCGCCTGGAGGACGGAAAGGTTTATGAAGTTTCGAAGAAGAGGCGCGGCGGAAGTACGTTCAGTGTGGTAATGATATGCGGGGATTCCGTGTATATCGATTATGACGATGAGAACGGCCGCCTGTGTCTCGGGGTGATGAGTCTTGATGATTACAATCACGGAAAACAAGACGTGAAGAAATTGAGGTATGTAAATGAAGATGAAGAATAAGATTAAATTGGCAGCAGGTATTTTGCTCGGGCTTGCAATCATCGCGGTTGCAGTAGTTCTCATACTGAAAAAACCGGGTTCGGACAAGAAAAAAACAACCGACCCGACCCCGACCGACATCCCGGTCGCCACGCCTACGCCCACGGAAGTTGTCCACGAGGACGCGAAGACCATACGGCTTACGCTTCCGCATTTCGTCCCGGTCAATGAGCAGAACCGCAGAAAGTTTAACGAAGCGCTGTATCGGGACGGACATAAGTACCGTTTGGAGGTGTCCTATTTGGATTTCCGCGTGTATGAACAGGCGCTTGCCGAAAAGTTGGAAAAAGGAGAGACGGATATCGTGAGTCTCTATACCTGTAGTGTTACCGGCGGTGAAAAAAGATTCGATCTGATTAAGAACGGGCTTTTGCTTGAGCTCGACAAAGTTTTGTCCGCAGAGAAGGGAAAGGTGCTTTATGAGGCATTTCCGAAGAACCTTTGGGAGACTGCCCGGTACAACGGGAAGCTTTATACCATTCCTCAGGTAGGCTATACCTATCGAGATAAGATCGTTGTATTTAACAAGGATTACATTCCATCCTACGCAATCGAACAATGGGACGGAACCCTTGACGGGATTTATGAGATGATCAAGGGATTGAAGTGGAATGACGCGGAGGCTGCCCGTGTGCAATACCAATTCTGGGGCTGGATGGACCCAGGCCCTATGATCGGATGTGATTTGGTCAACGGGCTGGTTTTTGACCGCGAAACGATGTCGATTGAAAACCCGCTGGAATCCGAAAAATACGTGAACTATATGAAGGCCTTTGATAAGATGAAACGGGCCGGATATATCGAATCTTACTCCTCGTATCTCAAGGATCTCAACTTTGATAATGCCAAGTATCAGGAGAGAGTGACGAAAAAGCTTGAGGAGGGCCGATTCATGGTGGCATTCGACTATGTACCGGTTTCGGAGAATTATCTGAAGGATAACATGGTTGTCAAGACAATCCCGGAGCTTCTCACAACCCGTTTGACGAACGGCATAGGAATCGCGAGCAACACGAAAGATGTCGATGCCGTGTTGGATTTTCTCTCGCTTCTTTATACTGACGGGAAGTATGCCAACATTCTCCTGTACGGAGAGGAGGGCGTTGATTATACCGTTGTTGACGGCGTGGCGGTGAGAACCGACGATGTGTTCATTGACCCCATTACCAGAACCGGCCTGAATCTCATAATAAATACGTATACGTCAGAGAAAGGGCAAGGGTTAGCCCCTGACAAAAGCGAGATCTTCGCGTATTATGACAAGGCAGAACGGTCGCCGTTCTTCGGGTTCTACCCGAACACCGAGAAGAAAAATGAGATTGAGCCGATTTTGGATGATTTCTGGACGAAGGCTGCTTTTCCGAAGGGGCTTTCTATCGAGGACCTGATTGTCGAGTACCGTGACAAGATGAGACAGGTGACGGAGATCGATATCGAACTGGGAAGGGAGAATATCGACAGAGCCGCCGAGTACCTTGAAAGTGTCAGAAGCCAGTGGGAGGAATTTCGGAAATGATGCTTGCGTTGGAAGGCCTGACCAAAAGCTATAAAGACAAGGTTGCTCTTCGGGACATCACGTTTTCGTTTACGCCGGGAATCTACGGCCTTTTAGGGCCTAACGGCGCCGGCAAATCCACCATGATGAACCTGATTACGGACAACCTGGTGCCCACAAGCGGGCGGGTCCTTCTGGACGGTAAAAGCATCGGTGAACTCGGAGCCGGATACCGGAAGCTGCTGGGGTATATGCCCCAGCAGCAGAATATATACCCGGATCTCACCCTCCGCCGATTCCTGTTTTTCATGGCATCCCTCAAAGGCCTTTCAAAAAGCGAGGCGGAGGCGGACATCGACCGCTTCGTAAGCCTTGTGAATCTTTCGGACGTGCTCTCGAAGAAGCTGGGGGCATTTTCCGGGGGGATGAAGCAGCGGGCGCTGCTTGCCCAGGCGCTTTTGGGCGACCCCGGGATACTGATTCTGGACGAGCCCACGGCGGGCCTCGACCCGAAGGAGCGAATCCGGGTCCGCAACCTGATTTCGGAGGTTGCGAGAGACAAGATTGTCATTATTGCGACCCACGTGGTCACGGACGTGGAATTTATCGCGAAAGAGATTATTATGCTGAGCGAGGGGGAGATTCTGCGGAGCGGTTCTCCGTCGGCGCTTCTTAAGGAGCTGGACGGCAAGGTGTGGAACCTCTACATCACTGACGAAGACCTGCCCTCGGCAAATGAGAGATACAAAGTGAGCAACATCGCAAGAGACGGGGAGACGGTCATCGCCCGGGTTATTGCGGATTCGCCGGACGAGCGGTGGAAAAGGTCCGCGGTGCGCCCGAATCTGGAGGATCTGTATCTGTACCTTAACGGAGCCTGAAAATGAACATTTTGAAAAATGAAATCTGCAAGCTGTTCACGAGACGGACCGTGCCGGTGTTGCTTTTGCTGATTGCGCTCAATCTGCTGATTCAGCTCTATAGCTTTAAAACTCCGGGCGAGGATTTCTACACGCCCGCGGAGTACAGTGCCCTGTACCGGGAAGTGAGCGCCGCCGATGCGGCTTCTGTCCCGGCGTTGCTTCAGGAGAAACAAAACAACGCCGCAAGCTTCGGCGAGGGCTACCTCTGCCGAAGGGTTTCGGAGGAAACCGCGGCAATCCTTGCGTACTCCGACTACCTGGCGTCCATCGACGAAAAGACCGCCGAGATCGCAATCATGCAGCGGTTTCTTCAGGACGACGGCTACTCCCTGGCAAATGCAGAAAAAACCAGCGAAGTTTACCGCAAGCTTGCGGGGACCGCGCCGGTGGTGCAGGACCCCATGCCCGTGCTCAACATCACGGACAACGATTTCACGGATTATCTTGCAATCATAATGATTTTCATCCTCGCGCTCTCCTTGGTCTTCTACGAGAAAAACGAGGATCAGCTGAGCCTTCTTCGGACCACCGCCTGCGGCAGAAGAAAGCTGATGGCTGCCAAGGTCGCAACCATGTTTGTGGCGGTTACGGCGGTTGTGGCAGCATTGTATGCGTCCAATGCCCTGATGAGCCGGTGCTTCTTCGGCGATTTCGGTTTGGGCAACCCAATCCAGAGTTTCTTTCGGTACCGGACCAGCCCCTTCGGAATCACCATCGGCTGCTATTTGCTTCTTTGGTTCCTTGCGAAGATTCTGACGTGTTTTTTGCTCGGAGCATTCTTCATGCTGATGTGCGCCGCCTTCAACAACATCATTTTCGTTTTTGTTGTTTCGGCGGTGACGGTTTTGGCGGAAAACCTTCTCTATGCGAAGATTGCCGGAACCGATTCCCTGGCGTTTCTCAAGTATATGAATATCACCTACGGCATAAAGACCGGCGGCATGTTTTCGGATTACGTGAACATGAATCTGTTCGGAAGCCCCGTCAACACCTTTGTGCTGTACTGGATTCTGTGGGCTGCGGTCACCGCAGTTGCGGTGTTCTTTGTGGTCAATTACCTGGAATCCACCCACGAAACCAAGGCTTCCCCCGCGGGGAAGCGAAGCCTTCTGCGAGGCATCGAAAGCCATACCTCGGTGTTTTTGCACGAGCTTTATAAGATGCTCATTCCCGGCCGTTGCCTGATTGTGCTGGTGATTGCTGTTGGCTTCACGGCGTGGTGGAATCCCGCCGCGAAGATTTCCTTCGATTCCCTTCGGGAAGTCTATTACAAGGACTACATGGACCGGTTTTACGGGCCGTTGGATGCGGCCACCCGCGAGAAGATTGACGCGGAGCAGGAGCGTTTTGACAGCCTTATCGGCGCCCAATACGGCGACGAGCAGGACCGTCAGGACGCCTTCGCCGATGTGACCGCCCATGTGGAATATCTGGAGACCGTGGACGGCGGCTGGGTGTTCTTCGACAAGGGCTACGCGATTCTGACCGACGGCGAAAACTACTGGAACCGCGACACCATGCAGGCCTTCGTGTACGTGATTCTGCTGGTCGCCATGACCTTCGGAATCTTCGGTCTCGACCACCGGTACCGGGAGACCCGGATCCTTAGGTCGACATACCGCGGCCGCGGCGCGCTTTCCCGCGTCAAATTCATCCTCGGCGTTTCCTGCGCCCTCATCGCCTTCGCGCTTGTCTATGTGGTTCGCACGGTGAACATGCTGCGGGCCTACGGCACCGCCGGCATCGACGCGCCCGCCGCCAGCATGGAGCACCTCTCCCGCGTGCCGCAAAGCATTTCCGTGCTTGGGTACCTTGCGCTCATTCTGCTGATGCGCCTGCTCGGCGGTTTGCTCGTTGCGCTCGCGGTGTCCCTTTTGTTTAAGCATCTGAAAAACGGTATCTTCGTGATCATCGCCTGCGTTGTTTTGTTTCTGCTTCCGCTTGTGCCGGTCGCCCTGAATGTTCCTGCCGCGCGGCTTTTGTTGCTCAACCCGCTGCTTCTTGGAAACGTCTTTTGAGCCCGGGCTGCGCTGGCTTGTTGCCTTTTTTGTGTTTTTCGTGGCGGGGCGAATCCGGAAAAGTGACAAAGTCACGATTTTGGGCGTGCACATTTATATTAAAAAAAGACGATTTTTGACTTTTTGCAATAGTTACAAAAATGGCCGGGAAATTTCTACAAAAACGGCCGATAAAAAGCACCTTCGAAAAAACTGTGTACATAGTATACAAATAAAAAGAGCTTTTTTGTGCAACATTAAAAAACGCAAAAAAGCTCGATTTTTTATTGTTTGTGTATGGCTGTGAGGGGTGAAGCAGGGGCCGTGGATATTATGCGGACATTGTGGGGATAGTATACTGTAAAGGGTTGGCGATTTTTCAGCACCTTTTTAGAGGCAAACAGAGAACAGTAGCACGTTATTTTTTAGCTTGACTTGCTTGTGTAATAATACTATAATATAAAAATTCCGGAAAGGATGGTTTAAGTTATGAAACGTAGGTACAAAAGGATACTGGCGTGGTTAGTGGTTGTGTTTTTGCTTATAACAACGGGGTTTTCAACCAAAGTTCGAAGGGCAGAAGCAAGAAATGTGATAAGTCTGAATTCGCATATTGCAAAATGTTCGTTTCATGAAGGACAGGTTGGAAAATGCACTAATATAACGCTTGCGACAGCTTTTGTGATGGAAACGAAAAAGTGTTACGACTGTTATTGGTATACACAGAAAGCGCATTATCCTAATGTGTATTCTTATGGGGAACCGTCGCATACGGACTATTATGGAAGAGCAATGTTCTGGAGATCGAACGGACTTGTTTCGTCTCTTCTTAAGAAATTCCTTGATGTGGGCAGGGGAACATCCTTTTTGATGATGACATGGTATGACAGCCGAAGTCTGACATATTAATGCCGGGTGAGGGATACTATGGGGTATGGTATCGGCAGGAAGTGCCTCGGTGATATTGTTTTGGGGAGTAGAGAATGATACGTGCAGAAGGAATTCGGATTCATTTTGCGAAAGAAATTGTGAACGAAGGAAAAATCTCTGTACCAAGGGGAAGAATTACGTGCTTGTCCGGGGACAGCGGCAGCGGAAAGACGTCGTTGCTGTATCTGTTGGGCTTGTTTTCTTCCAATGGCAGTTGTGATTTTTCGATAGAAGGAGAAAGTGTTTCGTTAGGTGATGAAGAGAGTAAGAATGCGATTCGAAGAGAGAAATACGCGTTTCTTTTTCAGGACGGAGCTCTTCTTGAAGGAGTTACTGTAGAAGAGAACATCCATATGATGTCTCTGCTCGGCAACGAACGTATTGGCCGTGAGCATATGATTCATCTTTTGAAGCGGGTCGGACTTACCGAAGAAACGTTAAAACAATACCCCAAACAGTTAAGCGGCGGGGAGCAGCAGCGGGTTGCCCTTGTATGCGCGTTGGCGAAGAATCCTGTGTACTACTTTGTCGATGAACCTACGGCTTCGTTGGACGAGAAGAGCGCGGCTGTAGTTCTGAAAATACTGGGAGAAGAGGCAAACAAAGGGAAGGGCGTTCTGATCGCCAGCCACGATTCGAGAGTAAAGGCTTTGGCGGATTATGAGTATGTGATCGAGAACCGGGAGGTTATTCTTGTAAAGCGCGGCAGAAATGCCGGCGAGGTGGCAACTGGAGCGCAAAAAGAGAAGAAGGGGCCCTCTTCGTTTAGCTTTTCCCGGTTGTTGAAGTATTCTTTTCTGCGGAAGAAGAAAAATGCTGTCTTACGGAAAGTGATTGTGGCATTTTGCGCGATAGCAATCGTTGGGTACGTGATCCTGCATGGCGTATTAAGCGAAATGCGTCAGCTGTATGATTCCTTGATAAACCAAGTGTCGGATCGAGAAATATTTGTCGTGAACAATTCAACACTTGTGGATACCGACGTTGACAAGGATGGAAATCGAGGTATTACGAAGGACGAGCTCGAGCGAATTCAGAACATGCAGGGAATGAAAGAAGTTCATCCGTTTTATGAATTCACCAGCTTTTGTATTGTTCCCGGAAAAACTGTTGCTGATTCCGTAGTTACGGTGGAGACGGGCGGGTCGAAAAGAGAAGTGTTGTTCTCATATGTCGAAACGTCGGCGGCTGCTACACACTTTGTGGTTGAACCGTTTTTCTCGGAGCTGAAGTTGGAGACCCATGCTGATCAGTTGCGCGAGGAAGGAACGACGTATGTTTCGCATGAACTTGCTGAGGCTTTGGGAATCAGTGACAGCGATCTGAAACGGGGAGCGGTAACACTGCGGCTGTCGGTATTCGTTCCGGTGCGGAAGTTCTTAATGAAAGAGCGTACGGTGGAAAGAGAGATCGAGGGCGAATATGCTGTCCCGGAAAAGGTTGAGCTAACGTTGTCGGTCAAGGGCGTGTTGAGCCGGGATTTTACGAATCGCTTTTCGTCGTCGGGGGAATACATTTTCTTTATGGAAGAAAATGAAATGCAGAAGGTGCTACAGGAGACGCAGGAGAAGTATAAAGATAAAACATACGGTGAAATTGAGAGCGAATACAAGTTGGTCGAGTGGAACCCCAGCGCTTGCGTCGCATTTGCAGAGTCCTATCAGGATATCAAGGTGCTTTCCGGGAAAATAGAGAACATAAACGGAAGTTTTATCGCAAGAAGTGACTATAAAAAAGTCGAGACGTTGAATTCCCTTCTCGGAAAAATCGATCGGATTGTTGAGATTGCAAAGAAGATTATCCTAGTTGTTGTCTTTTCGCTGATGTTTGGGATGTTCCTTTTCTTCGCTATGTCACGGAAACGCGAAATTGCCATTTTGCGCGCCGAGGGGCTTTACGGAAGCGAGGCATCCGGGCTTGTTTTGATTGATGGCTTGCTGTACTCTGTCGCTATAATACTGGTGTCTACGGTTTTGAGCGCGATAGCGTATGTGGTAGGCAACAAGCTACTTGTTGAAGGGGAATTTGCTTTCGATACGACGATGCTGTGGAAAATGCCGCTTTTGTGTTTGGCGTTAGTTATGATTCCCTCCGCATTCGGTGCAATCTATGCATGGAGACTGAAACCCGACAGGATTTTGCGGTATTAGTTTTCTGCCGGCAACGATGCCGGATGTTGTTCGTTCGCATAAAGGGCAAACTTATTTGAATGATAACGGAATGCTCCGTGCTTCGCACTCCCGCAATCCTACACCGACTTGCGGTTTGGTCTACTGACAGCACTCGCATTCCCGTCGCGCTTCGCGCTCCTCCTTGCTCGTGTTTGTACCTCGTTCGCAATGATATTACGTTTGAATGATAAACGGATTGCTCCGCGCGAGGCGCTCTCGCAATCCTACAAACACTCACACTCTCGCGGTGCTGGCGCACCGCTGCGTGCTCGTGTTTGTTGCTCGTTCGCAACGTCCGAAATAGAAGAAGGATGGCTCCGGCGATGCCGGAGCCATCCTTCTTCTTTCGTACATTGCTTCACTCGCTATCATTCAAACTGTGCCTGATAGAGGCTGTAATAGCGGCCGCGGCGGGACATGAGCTCGTCGTGGGTGCCGGATTCGATGATGGTGCCGTCGCCGATGACTAAGATGGTGTCGGCGTTTTGGATGGTCGAGAGGCGGTGGGCGATGACGAAGCAGGTCTTGTCCTTCATCAGGGTGCGCATGGCCTTTTGGATGCGGCGCTCGGTGCGGGTGTCGACGTTGCTGGTGGCCTCGTCGAGAATCAGCATTTTGGCGTCGTAGAGCATTGCGCGGGCGATGGTGAGGAGCTGCTTCTGGCCCTTCGAAATATTTCCACCGTCCTCGGTGATCACGGTGTCATAGCCCTGGGGCAGGCACATGATGTAATGATGGATGTGGGCGGCTTTGGCCGCCTCGACCACCTCTTCGCGCGTTGCGCCGATGCGGCCGTAAGCGATGTTGTCATAGATGGTGCCGTGGAAGACCCAGGTATCCTGAAGCACCAGCGCGTAGGCGCGGCGCAACGATTCCATGGTAAAGTGCTCGTGGGGCACGTCATCCACATAAATCTGGCCGGAGACGGGCTCGTAGAAGCGCATCAGCAGGTTGATGATGGTTGTCTTGCCGGAGCCGGTGGGCCCGACGATGGCAATCATCTTGCCCGCCTCGGCGTGGAGATTCACGTCGCGGAGGATGGGCTTTTCCGGGCGGTAGGAGAAATTGATGTCCTCGAGCTCGACTTCGCCGCGGACCTCCGTAAGCTCCTCGGCGTCCTTGAGGTCGGCGACCTCATCGGCCTCGTTTAAGAGGTTGAAGACGCGTTCCGCCGCGGCAAGCGCGGAGAGAAGCTCGTTTGCGATGTTGGCGACTTCGTTGATGGGGCCGGAGAATTTGCGGGTGTAAAGCACAAAGGACGAGATCTGGCCCAGGTTAATCACGCCGTTCATATAGAACAGCGAGCCGAACATGGCCGTCAGCGCCAGCGACAGATTGTTTATAAAGCTGATGGACGGGCCGATCTTCGAGGCGATGTAGTCCGCGTTGTAGAAGGCCTCGCAGGTCTGCTCGTTGATTCCGTCGAAATCCGTGATGGTGAGATCCTCGTGGGCGTAGGCCTGTATCGTCTTCTGGCCGGAGAACATCTCCTCGGAGAAACCGTTCATCCGGCCGTACATGGCGGAGCGCTTCGACAGAAGCGGGCGCGCCTTGCGGGTGATGTAGCGGGTGTAGAAGACGGACAGCGGGATTGTCACCAGTACCGCAAGCACCAGCGGCGGGCAGACGGTGAGCATCATGATAAAGGCTCCGACCACCGTGACGATGCTGGCCAGAATCTGGACCACGTCGGTGGAGAGGGAGTTGCTGATGACGTCGATGTCGTAGGAGACGCGGCTGATGATGTCGCCGGTCTGGTGGGTGTCAAAGTAGCCCACCGGGGTGCGCATCAATTTGTCGAAGACTTCCTTGCGGAGCTTCTTGCCCACGGCGCGGCCGACCTTCATCATCAACACGGAGAGGACGAAGGAGCACACGGCGGAGGCGACGTAGATGATGAGCATGAGCCTCGTGTAGTAGGCGACGGTGGCGAAGTCGACCTTACCCTTGCCCTTGTCCACCGCCTCGATGGCGTGGCCGGCGAGCTTCGGGCCCGCGAGGGCTAAGAGGTTCGTTCCGAGGGACAGGATTACGGCGATGGCCATCGGAATCCGGAATGCGGACAGGTAGGAGAGGAGGCGGCGAAGCGTTCCCTTGGTGTCCTTGGGACGGGCGGTCTGATTGCTAAGCAGTGGCATTTGCCTCACCTCCCGTCTGTGAAATAAAGATGTCGCGGTAGACCTCGCAGGTGGCGAGGAGCTCGTCGTGGGTGCCGTAGCCGAGCATCGTGCCGTTTTCCATGACGAGGATGCGGTCCATGCTCATCACGGAGCTGATGCGCTGCGCGATGGTGATGGTGGTCATGTCCGGGTAATGCTCGCGGATGGCGTGGCGAAGTGCCGCGTCGGTTTTGTAATCGAGAGCGCTGGAGGCGTCGTCCAGAATCAAAAGATCCGGATGCCCGGCGAGGGCGCGTGAGATAAAGATGCGCTGCTTCTCGCCGCCGCTTAGGTTGGCGCCGCCCTTGGTGGCGACGTAGTCATAGCGCTCGGGCAGGGAATTGATCATGGTTGCGATATTCGCGTCCGCTGCGGCCTGTTCCATCGCCTCGTCGGAGACGTCGCGACCGAAGCGGATGTTGGCTGCGAGGGTGTCCGCGAAGACGGTATCGTTCTGGAACACCACGCTCATGGGGCGGCGCAGGTCGCCGGGCGCGTAGGTGCGCACGTCGCGGCCGTTGTAGTAGACAGCACCCTGCTCCGTGTCGTAGAAGCGCATCAGGAGATTCAGAAGCGTCGTCTTGCCGCAGCCCGTGGCGCCGATGATGCCGAGGCGCTCGCCGCGGCGGAGGGAGAAGGAAATATTGCTGATTGCATTTTCCCTCGTATCGTCCACCTTGGTGTCACTGAGGACCGGGTAGGAGAAGGAGACGTTGTCGAAGACCACCAGAGGGAACGCGCCGTCGTCGCCGCGGAAGCTCTCCGGAAGCGTCGTGGTTTCGTCCGTCGGGAGGACCGGGGGCTGCTTGTCCGCAAGCACCAAAACCTCGCCGATGCGGTTTGCGGAAGCAGCGGCCTTCGTCGACTGGATGAAGATGCGGTTCATGCCCATGATGGCCTGGAGAATCATGTTGAAATAGGTGAGGAACGCGAGGATGACGCCCGGTTCCATGACGCCCTTATCAACGCGGCGGGCGCCGAAGATGATGACCAGCGTGAGTCCGATGTTTAAGCAAAGGTTCATGATCGGGTTCGGGATGGCCATGGTGATTCCGGTGCGCAGGTCCGTGGAGGTCAGGTCGTCATTGGCCGCCGCGTAGCGCTTGGTCTCGTAGGGCTCTCTGGAGAGGGCCTTCACCACGCGGATGCCGGTGATGTTCTCGCGGAGCACGCGGGTGATGTTGTCCACTTTGTCCTGCACCGTGCGGTACATCGGGATACCCTTGGTCGATATGAAGAGGATGATGCTCGCCATAATCGGCACCATGCAAAGCAAAACGAGGGCGAGGAACGGATCCATGAGGGAGGACACGATGATACTGCCGATTAAAAGGATGCAGGCGCGCACGCCCATGCGCTGGATCATGCCGATGAAGTTCTGCACGTTGTACGTGTCGGAGGTCATGCGGGAGATGAGCGAGGGGAGTGTCACGTAGTCAAACTGCGAGCCGGTGAGGCGCGTGGTTGTGGCGAAGAGGTCGTGGCGCACGTCGCGGATACAATCCCGGGCCACCGACGTGGCGCGGCGGTTTGCGGCGATATTGAGCATGCGGACTAAGACGGCCGTGACGATCATCAGAAGACCGAACAAAACCACCGGCAACGCTTTGCCCCGCGGGACAACCTTGTCGATGATATGCTCGAGCAGGAAGGGGAGAACGAGTTCCCCTATGGTGCCGAAGAATTTGACGGTCATGCACAGGGCGACGCGAAGCCGGTAGCGCCCCATGTAGCGCAGGATCCATTTCATGATAAAAAGCCCCCTCAGGCAGGTGTCGAAAACACGAAAATCCGTGTCCGTTCTCTATAATAACACAGAAGGCATCGGAAAGCGAATGGTGTATTTTAACCGAAAAAATTTCCAGTCGTACTACGCGCGTAGAACAAAACGCAATGAATTCCGAAAAAAAGTGAGTAAATTTGCGAAAAAACGGGTGTTTCCTTCGGAAAACGCATTGACTACGGGGAAAATGCGTGATATATTCAACAGTAGGTTATTTTGCGATAGCCTCGCTTTGCGTCCTCGAATTTTCGTACTACGCACGTAGAACAAAGCGGTATTTTTCGACAGATAGGAACAATCAGAATGTCATTTCCGCGAAAAAAATTGGACATGAGTCTTCTGATTTTGGAGGAGCGATCCTGCCAGGTCATTGCGGCATGCGCGAGAAGGTTTCATCCGGATTGGAGTTTCGACCGGTTTGAGGCGATTCAGTGCAACGCCACGGACCCGGTGCCGGAGGACGGCAACCGTTACGAAGCATCGTACATCTTCCACATCGCCGGACCGGCGTTGGACGAGCTCGATCGCGAGGTGCCCTTCCTCTTTCCGCTGGAGCGCGGGACCCACTATCTGTGGGAACTCTTCACGGAGCTTCCCAGAAGCGGCGGAAGCCGCTCGTCGAGACAGTTCTGGAACCGCCTTTCCCGGGCGATGTCCTGGATTGAGATGCCGATTACGACGGACGAGCTGGTTGCGAGATTTGAGGAGGCGTCGTTAGCGCTTCTGCAGGGTGCCATCGACATGGGCGACCGTTTCTACCTGCCCTCTATGGATTACGGCGGATGGAATGGGGGTATTGTGACGAAGGATTTTCTGATCGACGGCCTGAAGATGCTTGCCGTAAAGCTCGAGGGCCCGGCCCGCGAGAGCCGGCGCCGCAAGAAGGAAGAGGAGGAAGCCGCAGCGAAAGCAGCGGAGGAAGCCGCGAAGGCCGCAGCGGAAGCGGAGGCGAAAGCAGCCGCAGAGGCTGAGGTAGCCGCAATCGCGGAAGCGGAGGCCAGGGCAGCCGCCGAGGCAAATGCAGTAACCGAACCAAAAGAGGAAACATCGGAAACAAAAGAGACAGAAACAAACGAGACGAATGATACATCCCCGGTGAACGAGGACGCGTCATCGGAGGAAAAAGAGACAGAAACAAAGACCGGCAGTACCGAAACATTTACCGAAGGGGGTAACGAGGATGAAGGTTTATCCGGACGAATGGACTGAACGAAGCTGTAAGGGAATTATTATCGGAGGAATTGCGGAAGCGGTGATTATGCTTGCGCTTTTGGTGCTTACCATAGTGACCAAAGGAATGGGGCAGCTGCATCCGACATTGCGACTGATTGCGTATGTATGCTTTGTGATTGCGGCAGGGCTTTTTGCCTATGCGGCGTACATCGGCATGCGCCCGCAGTTCGGCCAATTCTTCTTCTACGCGAGCATCGCGGCCTGCGTCGGTTCGGTAATCCTCGGCGTGGACGCGGCCATCAGCTTCAGCATGGCGGACCAGAGCGGCCACCTGTTGATGAAAATCGCGCAGCTGCTGATCATCGTGTCATCGCTGTTCGCTGCGATATTCATTGTATTTGTCGGAGATGATGCGAGCCGGCAGTTCTACAAGCTGAGCGACGACCGCAAGATGTGCGCGGCAGTCGGCATCATGAACGTAGTCAGCGGATTGTTCGCAGTGATTTGCGCGCTGGCGGACAAGAGCGGCAGCCCGATGAAGATCTGGGAGGCCATTATCTTCCTGTTCATGATCGTTCTCATGTACGCCATCCCCGTGGTGTTCCTGTACGGCTGCAGCCGTCTGACCGACCCTGTCACCGACAAGGAGATTGAGGAGGGCACCTACATCGTCAATAAGAAGGAAACGACCCCCAAGGCAGGCAAGGACAAGAAGGACGCTAAGGGCAAGGATGCCAAGGGCAAAGACGGCAAGGACAAGAAGGACGATAAGGGTAAGGACAAGGATAAGAAGGACGACAAGAGCAAAGACTCTAAGGACAAGAAGGACGATAAGGGCGATAAGGGCAAAGACGCCAAGGATAAGGACAAGAAAGACAGCAAGGACGACAAGGACGCTGACAAGAATAAAGACAGCAAGGACAAGGACGATAAGAAGGACGACGCCAAGGATGAGGCCGACAAGAGCAAGAAGGACGGCAAATTCGGCTTCCTGAAGGGCAAGGATAAGAAGGACAAGGACAAGAAGAATAAGAAAGATGCCGAGGAGGACGAGCACGAGTCCGGCGATGTGATTTCCACCACGAAACACAAGCCGGTGAAGAGCACGAACCCGACCGACCTCGACGCCTTCCTGCGCAAGGCGGAGGAAGAGGAAGAGCGCAAGGAACGGGATGCCGTTTGGGAGGCAGCCCGCGAGAAGGAGCGCGAAGCCGAGGCGGAGAAGAAGGAAGAGGCAACTGTATTTTCCGAGAAGAATAAGAAGAAAGACAAGAAGAAGGACAAGAAAAAGAAGGATCGCGATAAGGGTTATGCAGCCGGCGTTAACACCGCGCTGTTCAGCAACCCGAACAAGCCGAAGGAGAAGAAGTTCATTCCGACGGTCAGCGTAGGCCTGAATAACAACGAGCCGGACGAGGCAGCGGACAACGGCGAGGAGATCAGCATCAGCGATATCCTCGAGAAGAAGGCAGCGGAGGCTGCAGCGGCGGAGAACGCAACGGAAGAGACCGTTGAGACCTTCGCATCGGAGGCATCCGACATTCTCGCGGAGACCGCGGAAAATGCAGCCGATTCCATCGGTTCCTTCTCCTGGTCCGACGAGGCCGGCGAGGCAGCGGGCGAGGCAACGGGCGAGACCGTAGAGGAAGCGACCGAGGCCGCTTGGGAAGTTGCGGAGACCGCAGAGGAAGCCGTGACGGAAGTTGCGGAGGCAGCGGAGGAAGCAGTTGAAGAGACCGCGGAAGCGGCTTCGGAAGCAGCGGAAGAAGTCGAAGAAGCGGTAGAGGAAGTTAGGGAGATCGATCCCGAGCAGGTCGTCCGGGACCGTGAGGCAGCACTGGCCCGGCTTCGTGCGGAGATTGACCGCCGCGTAGCCGAGAAATACAACGAGAAGACCAACGACCTCGAGGAATACTTAAGCGGTAACACCGACGAGGATGCGACCCGCGCAGCAGAGGAAGCGGCCATCGCCGCCATCGATGCCGCCGGTGAGGCAGAGGAAGAGGCAGCGGAGGAATTGGCCGAGGCAACGGAAGAAGTTGCCGAGACTGTCGAGAGCGCCGCGGAGACTGCTGAGGAAGCTGTAGAGGAGGCCGTTTCGGAAGCAGACGAGTTCGCTGAGAACGGCGAAGAGGCTGTGACGGAGACCGTTGCTGAGACCGTAGAAGAGGCCACTGAGGAAGCGGGCGAGCTCGCAGAGAACGCCGAAGAGGCAGCAAGCGAGTTTGCAGAGAACGCCACGGAGGCCGCGGAAGAAACCGTAAGCGGTTTCGCGGAAGCCGCCGAAGAGGCTGCTTCGGAAGTTACGGACTTCGCAGAGAATGCGGAGGAAACCGCAGAAGAATTCACGGAGACCGCAGAAGAAGTTGCAGATGAGTTCGCTGAGACCGCAGCTGAGACGGTAGATGAATTGGCCGAAACCGCGGCTGAGACGGTGGATGAGTTCACCGAGAATGCGGAAGAGGCAGCAGGCGGGTTTATTGAGAATACGGAAGAGACCGCAGAGGATGCATTTGGCGCAGCGGAGGAGAAGATCGGTTCCTTCGCGGATGCGGTTGAGGAAGCCTTCGGAGCGGAGAGCAGCGCGGTAGCGGGCAGCTTCGCGGAGGCGATGGCGGAAGCTGAGGAGCAGAGCACCGACGCGGTTGAGGCCGCAGAGGAGATTCGCGAGGCGGCGGATGGATTTGCCGCAAGCGATGTGTTCCGCGCAACCGAGGAAGAGCCGACAATCACATACGAGACGGCGGACGAGACCGAGGAGGAAGAGGCCGGATTCAAACCGGTTGACTTCACCGAGACGGTTTACGAGCCGGTGAAAAAGCCCTGGTACATGCAGGAAGAGGAAAAGCCGACGTCCGAGCTTTTCGGAGACGATCTCTTCACGCCGGTAGGCACGAAGCAAAGCGGAGCATACGCGGCGCCGAAGTTCTACGAGGAGGAAGAGAAGGCGTCTGCCACCATCAGCAGTTTCGCCGATGCGTTGGCGGAGTCGAGAGCGGCCAATGCAGCCGCCGAGGCCGAGACCGCTGAAGCCGAAGCCGAGGAAGAGGCGGAGCCTGAGGTAGAGGTACCGACGGCGAACCAGGCAATCCTTTGGGCATTGCAGCACGGCGGAAACTTCCAGGCAGCGAAGGATGCTGCGGAGGAGGCCGCCCAGACCGTAAGCGAGGCAGTGGAAGAGACCGCGGATGCGGTGGCTGAGGCAGCGGAAGAGCCCAACTCCTTCGCGGAAGCCATGACGCAGATCGGACAGAGCACACCGGCCTTTGAGGAAGAGAAGGAAGAAGCGAAGGAAGAAAGCACCATCGAGCCTTCGCCGACACCGACAGCCAACCAGGCAATTCTCTGGGCACTGACCCACGGCAGCACCATTGAGGAAGCCAAGGAAGCCGTAGCCCGCGAGGCTGAGGAAGCCCGCGAAGCAATGGCCCGCGAGGCCGAGGCAGCGGAAGCAGCTGCAGCCGAAACAATCGGTGAGGCAGAGGCAGTTGTTGAGACTGCGGAGGATGCATTGGCAGATCCCTTCGGAGCTGCGGAGGAAGCGATTGAGAGCACGGCGGAAGCTGTGAACGACGAGATTGCCGAGACAGCCGAAGAGGTTGCAGACGCAGCGACGGAAGACGAGGAAGACTTCGCAAGCAAGCTTGCAGCAGCCCGCGAAAAGTGGGCGGATATGGAAGAGGCTGAGGAAGCCTCCTACGATGACGAGATTGATGCCGCAACGCTGGTAGCGGGAGCGCCGTACGAAACCTCCGAGGAGGCACCGTACGAAACCGAGCCGCCGTACGAGACGGCACCGTATGAGACCGAGGCTCCTTACGAGACCGAGCCTGCCGAGGCAGAGTTCGGCGAAGAGCCGGCAGCGGACGAGTTCGAGGCGGAAGCCGAGGTTGATACCGAGAGCGAGCCGGAGGGCCCGATTGTTCCCGAGTACCTGCAGCAGCAGGCAATCAGCGCCGAGGAGCGCGCGAGACGTGCGGCAGCGAAGGCTGCGGCAGCCAAGAGCGCACCGAAGCCCGCAAAGCAGGCGGACACTTCCATCGACGACTTCACCAAGAAGCTGAAGCAGCTGAAGGTTGCATACGAGAACGACCTCATCACCGAGGAAGAGTACAACGAAGCCAAGAAGCATCTGTTGGAGCTTCTGTAACAACAAGGATACGTGCATTAGGGCCCTGCTCGTTTAGCGGGGCCTTTTTTGCGGGGCTGTTGTACTGACAAACAGTGCGGCGGCCCTGTTTTTACAGCGGGATTTTGGAAATTGCGATTTCCGCTGTCGCAAATGGCTCACTTGATTAGTTTCATACAGCGGGATTTTGAAAATTGCGATTTCCGCTGTCG
>CADAHQ010000012.1:0-8162 GCA_902787715.1 uncultured Lachnospiraceae bacterium | reverse complement strand
GATTTCCGCTGTCGCAAATGGCTCACTTGATTAGTTTCATACAGCGGGATTTTGAAAATTGCGATTTCCGCTGTCGCAAATGGCCTACATGCCTAGTTTCATACAGCGGGATTTTGAAAATTGCGATTTCCGCTGTCGCGCATAGCTTGCTTGCTCAAAAAACTCGATAAGTTGCTCAAATTTGCTTAAAACTTTTGCTTAAAAACAGTTGCTTCCATAAATTTTATGTTTAATTTACGTTCTAAGTATGGTATCATAAATCATATGGTTGTGTCAGAATGGTTTTCCGTGCTTTTGCGCAGGCACAACACAAGAAATGGAGGAAAAAAGAATGAAAAGAGATGTATCACGGCTTCTGACGGGGCTCCTGGTATTGCTAGCCGTTCTCGGACTGTACGTTGCGACGGCGTCAGCAGCAGACAACGATGAGCGGGAGTTTACGCTGTGGGTCGGTGGAACGCAGGTGACAACGGCGAATGCGAGCGATGTCTTGGGAGACGGTAAGGTTTCCTTTGATCCGGCGACAAATACGCTGACACTCACCAATGCGACGGTTGAGGGAGGCATCTACGCCTATCTCGCGGAGCCTGACGATGGGTTCAACGCCCTGAACATTGTAGGTGAAGGGGAGAAAAATGTAATCACACAATCTGAAACAATTCCAATGGAAGGGAAGAAGTTCTGTTCCGGTATACAAACGTATGATTTGCCGGTGACCATCAGCGGAAAGGTTGACGTCAAGGGCTACGCTTACGGCATCGCAGTATATGGGGACCTGACGATTTCGAATGCAGAAATTACCGCAAACGGAATTGAGGCTTTGTACGATGACGAACTGCCCAATGAGCTTCTCGGTCAATTGAATATCACTGACAGTACCGTAAAGTCTGAGACCGGTTTGCATGATGGGGTCGATGGGGTGGAGTTTTGGCTCAGAGACGGAGTCTCCGGCACAGGAATTGATATCAAAGGGAGTACTGTGACCGCGACATCGAAATCGGGTTGGGGGCTGTATTGCGGTGACGAACGGGATGCAGGGGTTATTACGATTACTGACAGTACCGTTGTTGCCAAGTCGATTCCGACGGATGAGGGGGATAGCCTCTATTATCCCGGAAGCGGCATCTATACATATGACGGTCACATTACCATTTCCGGCTCCGAGGTTACCGCAGAGGGAGCAAACGGAATCTATGTGGGAGACGGAGACATCACAATCACCGGCGGAAAGTTGACAGCAAATGGTCTGGCGACAGGCGAAAGGAGAGGAAACGGAATCTACGCCGGGTACGATGATGCCCTGAAAATCTATGATGCCGAAGTGATTGTGGATGGTAAAATTCATGGAATTCAAGCCACGAGCGGCGGACTTTGGATTTACGGCGGAAGATTGGAATGCAAATCCGGGTATACAGCAATCGAGGCACAGACCGTATGTGTGTTAAAGAGTGAATACGGAAAGAAGGATCCGGTGGTTACCATCTCCGTTTACGACGACGGAGGGTATGGCATCGATGCTAATGATATATTGCTGAATGCTGGAGAGATAACGGTCACCGGAGATGTCAACGGAATTCATGTGACTTCGGTTACTGTTGAGGATGACGGCCTGGAAATCGGCAACGGGATTACCAAGGTTACGATTGAAGGAACGGAAGCCGCAGCGTTGGTAACATTTGAGGAGGATTCAGCCCTCGGGATTATTCTTAATGACCAGGTGGTTGTCAAGGTGCCGGAAGGCGGAAGGGTTTCCGATGCTTCCAACACCTTCTGGGATTCGGATGAACAGAGAGCCACGAAGGTCGTCCTTGTGAGAGAGTGCGCAGTCACTTTCGATGCAAACGGCGGTACCGGTGAGATGACCGGTGCGACGGTGGATTCCGGCAGTGAATATGAACTTCCGGCGTGCGGATATGTTGCACCGAAGGAGCACGCATTTGTCGGCTGGCTCGTGGGAGATTCCACCGAGGCTGTTGATGCCGGAACGAAGATCAAAGTCGAAGGCAGCGTAGTAATCAAACCGAAGTGGGCAAAGATTGTCTACAAGATTACCAAGGGTGCCGACGGAACGTGGAAAGAAGGCGACGGTGATTTCGAAATCGTAGTAGTGACGGAACCCGATCCCGCGCTTTGTTGGCCTAACTTCGTCGGAGTATCCTGCGGCGGCACGGCTTGGACCAACGGCACGGAATACACTGCAAGCGAGGGCAGCACGAAGATTCTGATCAAGGAAGACTCCTTGAAGGCTTTGGCTGAGGGCGAGCATGAAATCGTTATCGCCTTCAAGGATGCCGAGGTGGCAACGACCCTTACGACCTCAAAGCAGGCGGCCGACAACGGCGGTGACGACGGCCAGACGACGGACGGCGGAACGAATGGCGGAACGGATGGCGGCACCGACGACGGCCATGCAACGGACGGCGGCACGGATGGCGGCACCGATGGCGGAAATAACGGCACCGACGGTCAGGCCACAGACGGCGGAAACAGCGGCACCGACGGTGGAAACAATGGCGGCCAGGCTACGGACGGCGGCAACAACGGTGGAACCGACGGCGACAACAACGGCGGTAACAACGGTGGAACCGACGGCGGTAACAACGGTGGCACGGACGGCGGAAACGGGACTGTAGAGTCTCCGAAGACCGGCGACAGCCTGCCGGGTGCAGTGTTGATTCTCCTTGCGCTGGCTGCATTTGCCGGCATCGGCGCAGCCGTAATCCTCCGCAGAAGAAGCGAGAGAGAGTAAGCGCAGAGGTTTTCTGAAGAATTGAGAGTGTAAGTACAGACAGAATCACAGCCTGCCCGGGGGGGAAACCTTCGGGCAGGTTTTTCGCAACTAAAAATTTTTGAGAAAATTTTCAAATTACCTATTGACATAGTAGGTTGTTGGTGTTATTATTGCGCCATCACCTAAACGAACTCGAAAGGAGACGTCAACGATGAAGCGGTTTGCAACGTACGATTTCAATGCGATGTGTTGTTGTCGAATGCAGATAGTTACCCGGGCATTGTATATGGCTGGGGCGTTCGACTGCGCTTCGATGCGTCCCCACAGTGATTCCTGTCGATGTCAATGACAAGGCGAACTGTATAAGCCGTATGTCCGGGAGCTTCCTATGAAGGCTCCCTTTTTTGTTGCCTGATTTCGCAATACGGCGCGAAAAAAGTGCGAAAACAAACGCGGAAACAACGCGAAAACGAGGCGGCAAAACCAGACAAAAACGATAGCATCGAACAAAGACGAGGTACATCACAATGAGTTTGGCACGGAATTCCCTCCTGATTCACGGAGGCATCGACGGAGACAAAACCACCGGAGCGGTCAACGTTCCGATTTATCAGACATCCACTTACAAGCAGAGCGGGCTCGGGGAAAATACGGGCTGGGAGTATTCCCGAACCGGCAACCCCACCAGAGCAGCTCTTGAGAAGCTCATCGCAGACCTGGAGGGCGGCGAGTACGGACTCGCATTTGCCTCGGGGCTTGCGGCAATCCACACGGTCCTCTCGCTGTTCTCTGCGGGAGACAAGATCATTATTTCCGACAATATCTACGGCGGGACTTTCCGAATCCTCGACAAGGTGTTTAAGCCGCTCGGTCTTCGGTATGAAATCATCGACACGACCGACACGGCGAAGATCGAGGCCGCGATTGATTCGGACACAAAAGCCGTATACATCGAAACACCGGCCAATCCGCTGCTCAGCGTCACGGACATCGCAGCGACCGCGGAGTTGGCGAAGAAGGCCGGCGTCCTCCTGATTGTTGACAACACGTTCCTAACGCCCTACCTGCAGCGGCCGCTTTTGCTGGGTGCCGACATCGTCATCCACAGCGGCACCAAATACCTGGGCGGACACAGCGACACCACCTCGGGCCTTGTGGCGCTTAAGGATAAGGCGATTGCGGAACGGTTGTATTTCTTACAAAACGCCATCGGCGGTGTGCTCTCCCCCTTCGACAGCTTTCTGGTGATCCGCGGGATCAAAACGCTCGGGGTCCGGATGGACCGCCATGTGGCAAATGCAACCCGCATCGCAGAGTGGCTGCAGGCAAGCGGCTATGTGTCGAAAGTTTATTTTCCGGGGCTTCCCGGCGATCCCGGCTACGCGGTGCAGAAGAAGCAGGCGGACGGGCCCGGCGCGATGATCTCCTTCGTTTTGAAGGAAGAATTTGACTACCGCGCGTTCTTCCGGAACTTGAAGCTCATTACGCTTGCGGAGAGTCTGGGTGGCGTCGAGTCGCTCGTGTGCCACCCGGCAAGCATGACGCATGCATCCATCCCCGCCGACATCCGGCATAAGACCGGTATCGTGGACGAGCTCATTCGCTTCTCCGTCGGCATTGAGGATGCGGACGATTTGATTGCGGACCTGCAGCAGGCGGTTGAGGCTGCACGCGTACCGAAGGTTAGGGGGTGATCGGAATGGATGTTTATATGGACATCCGAAGCATGATCGGGCACACGCCGATTTTACGGCTTCGGAATCTGGAGACAAAAGAAGGCGTACGGTTGTATGCCAAGCTTGAGCTGATGAACCCGGCCGGCAGCGTGAAGGACCGCGTCGGAATGTATATGATCGACGACGCGAAGAAGCGGGGGCTCCTCAGGGAAGGAAGCACCATCGTGGACGCCACGGCGGGCAACACCGGCATCGGCATCGCAGTAGCGGCGCTGAACCAGGGGTACCGCGTCATCTTCACGGTCCCCGAGAAGTTTTCCCAGGAGAAGCAGAAAGTCTTGCGGGCACTCGGCGCAGAGATCGTAAATACGCCCCGGGAAGAGGGAATGCTGGGCGCGGAGCGGGAGGCGGAGCGCATCATCGCGACGATCCCCGGCGCCATCTCACTAAAGCAGTTCGACAACCCGGCCAATCCGCAGGCGCACTACGAGACCACGGGGCCGGAGATCTACCGCCAGCTCGACGGGGACGTTGACTACTTTGTGGCCGGCGCCGGCAGCGGCGGAACCTTCAGCGGCATCACGAGATACCTGAAGGAACAGAAGCCCTCCGTAAAGGGCGTGCTCGCAGACCCGGTCGGTTCGATCATCGGCGGCGGAGAGCATGCGGACTACGACATTGAGGGCATCGGCAATGACTTCATTGCAAAAACAATGGACATGTCCATGGTCGACGAGGTCATCAAGGTGACGGACGCGGAGGCATTTGCCACCGTGAAGAAGCTGGCACGGAAGGAAGGCATTCTGGCCGGTTCGTCGTCGGGAGCAGCGCTTGCGGCGGCACTCCGGCTCGCGGAGAGCATCGACCGCGGCAGCATCGTCACCGTCTTCCCGGACCGCGGCGACCGTTATATCAGCAAAGGATTATTCGATTGAGAGGACGGAGAGTGGCATGAGCGACGCGACAACCGTATATGAACTTACGAACGTATCCAAAACCTATCGGAACGAAGGGAAGGATTTTACGGCGCTTCGCGATGTGAGCTTCTCGATTCGCGAAGGCGAAATCTTCGGCATCATCGGCATGAGCGGCGCCGGCAAATCCACCCTGGTCCGCACCCTAAACCGCCTGACGGACGTGACCTCCGGAAGCGTCCGATACTTCGGCAGGGACCTCGCGGAGCTGTCCTCCCGGGAACTTCGCAAAGTGCGGAGGTCCATGGCAATGATCTTTCAGGGCTTTAACCTTCTGCAGCAGCGGACTGTGATCAAGAACGTGGAGCAGCCGCTTCGCATCGCCGGAGTTCCCCGCGGGGAACGAAGGGAGATCGCGCGGAAGATGCTTGAGATCGTGGGCCTTTCCGAGAAGGAGAAGGAGTACCCCGCAAGGCTGTCCGGCGGGCAGCGGCAGCGAGTCGCAATTGCAAGAGCCCTGGCGGCCGACCCGAAGGTGCTTTTGTGTGACGAGGCGACCAGCGCGTTGGACCCCAAGATCACGGGCGAGATTCTGGAGCTTCTCGCAAAAATCAACCGGGAGCGGAAACTGACAATCGTGATCATCACGCACGAGATGTCGGTTGTGGAACGGATCTGTCACCGCGTGGCCATCATCGACGACGGTTATCTCGCGGAGGTCGGGGACGTCGCGGAGGTGTTCCGCTCGCCGAAGACGAGGGCAGCGAAGAAGCTGGTGTTCCCGAGCAACCCCTACGACCCTTCGGAGAAGGACAGCCGGCTGTTGCGGATTGCATTTGACGGGCTTTCCGCGAAGGAACCGTTCATCGCGGACCTGGTGGCGACCACGGGACTTAAGGTCAACATCCTAAGCGCCAACACCAAAAGCGTGGGCGGCGTCGGATACGGACAGATGGTTTTGGAGCTGCCCAAGGGCGAGGCGGACCGCGAAGCGGTGATAGCCTATTTTAAACGCAAAGGCCTGGCGATTTCGGAGGTGGAAACATGAGCGATTACATTGTGGAGGCCATAAAAAACGGCGTTTTCGAGACTTTGAAGATGACGGCCTACGCCTCGTTGTACGCTTACATCGTGGGACTTCCGCTCGGCGTGATTTTGTACGCGACAGCGTCGGGAAGGCTTCTTGCCAACCGGCCGGTCAACGTGATCATCGGCGCGATTGTCGATGTCATGCGGTCGCTGCCGTTTCTCATTTTACTGGTGTTATTGATTCCGTTTACGCGGTTCGTGACGGGCTCCTCCATCGGGACGACGGCCGCAATCGTGCCGCTCACGGTGGGAGCAATCCCGATTGTGGCGCGGATGGTGGAGGCGTCGCTTTGCGAAGTTCAACCCGGAATCATTGAGGCGGCGACCTCCATGGGAGCGTCCCCGCTGCACATCATAATCCATTTCATCCTGCCGGAGGCGGCACCGTCGCTTCTGCAGGGAGCAGCCATCAACGTGGCGACCGTGCTCGGCTACTCAGCCATGGCCGGTGTCATCGGCGGCGGCGGACTCGGGGCCATTGCCCTGCAGTACGGCTACTACCGTTACCAGAAAGACGTTCTCTGGACGACCGTGATTTTACTGGTAATCATGGTCATGGTGATCCAGCAGACGGGCGGACTTCTCGCCAAATTCCGCCGCAAGTCATAATAAACACGAACCTCCCGCAGATCCGGAATGCGGAGGATCCCGTTTATCAATAAAACCATACAAAAGCAAACAAAAAAGTGTTAAAAAAGGAGATTACTATCATGAACAGGAAAATTTTACTCGCAGTACTTACACTGGTTTTTGCGCTGGCGCTTACCGCCTGCGGCAAGGACAAGAAGGAAACTGACAGCAAGACCATCAAGGTCGGCGCAAACATCGTACCCCACGCAGAGATCCTTGAGTACGTTAAGCCCATTCTGAAGGAGAAGGGCTACACGCTTGAAATCGTAAAGCTTGAGGACTCCATCACCCCCAACACCGGCGTGATCGAGGGAAGCCTTGACGCCAACTACTTCCAGCATGTACCGTATCTGGATCAGTTCAACAAGGAAAACGGCAGCGACCTGATTTCCATCGGCGCAATCCACTATGAGCCCTTCGGCATCTACGCAGGCCGCACCAAGAATCTTGCGGATCTTCCCGAGGGCGCAATCATCGCGGTTCCCAACAACGTGACCAACGAGGCGAGAGCACTTCTTCTGCTTGCGCAGGAGGGAATCATCACTCTGAAGGAGGGTGCAGGCATCACCGCAACCATCGCGGACATCGCGTCGAACCCGAAGAACATTCAGTTCAAGGAGCTTGCTCCCGAGCAGCTTGTGGCGGCGCTTCCCGATGTGGACGTGGCCGTCATCAACGGCAACTACGCCATCGAGGGCGGTCTTCACGTAAGCCAGGCGCTCGCGGTTGAGGCCAATGACGGCCTGGCAGCCAAGACTTACGGCAACATCATCGCAACGGTGCCCGGCAAGAAGGACAGCGAAGCGCTCAAGGCGCTTGTGGAAGTTCTGCAGAGCGAGGACGTAAAGAAGTTCATCGAAGGCAAATACGACGGCGCGGTTGTTCCGCTCAAGTAATTCCGGTGATAAAGGAAGGCATCCTATGATAGGTTTTTCATATTACAATCCTGCCAGGATTGTCTTCGGGGAAGGGAGCGAGCGCAAGCTCGCCGACCTTCTTCGGGAGTACAAAGTGACATCGCTTCTTCTGGTGTACAGCGGCGATTTTATCAAGACGCTCGGAATCTACGACGCCGTGCTGGACGCTGTGACAGAGCTCGGAATTGACTTCTCCGAGAGCGGA
>CADAHQ010000011.1 GCA_902787715.1 uncultured Lachnospiraceae bacterium | reverse complement strand
CATGACCATGGACGAGGTATTTGCAACCATCGAGCGCCTCGCGGCACTCCGCGACAAGGGCGCCATCACCCAGGAGGACTTCGACGCAAAGAAGTCCGAACTGCTGGCGAGAATCTAGATTCGCGGACTAAACTAAAACAAAGAGAATCCGGCAGGACATCAGTCGTGGAGATCCACGCAGGCGTCCTGCCGGTTTGTGTTATTGTTCTTCAGTTATCAATCCGTCCCGTTTCCCTTGTAGGGTGCCAGGCGGTAAGTGTAGGTCGTAACCTCATCCGGTCTGTCGTCGTAGCTGTAGGATTTTGTCTCTTTGCCTTCGCATTTTCCGCCGGTGAGAATGCCGTTGCCGTTTCCGTCGTAGGAATACTTGTAGGTTACGGAGCCCTTCACGTAACCTTCTCCGTGATACCATTCGTATTCTTTCGTGGAGGAAACTATCTTGCCGGCATCGTTGTAGGTATAGCGGCAGGTGTTGGAACGGCCCATGTCGCCGTCAAAAACGCTTTCGATTACGCGGCCGTTTTTGTCGTATTTATAGCTTTCGCTGGAATGTCCGCCGCCGTCACCGTACCAGTAATAAATCAGTTTGTCGCCGTCATAGCGGTATTCGGTATGGTTGTTGTCGAGATGCCCGTCCTCCGGGTAAACCCATTTGTCCTGCAGCAAATCCGCCTTGTTAACCTGGCCGAGATACAGCAGCTTGTCGGTCGGCGATTTCGAGCCGTCCTCCGAAGATGATGTATTGCTTTCAAAGAAGAAGGAATAAAAGCCGTAGGTGACCGGAGGCGTTACATAATCAAGATATTCAACCCATGCAACATCCATCAGGTTCAGACCCTGCGTTCCGAGAAGTTCGGCCCGGAAGGTTTCGCCGGGGAGAAAGACTACCGCTTGGACGGTGTCATAGGGGTCGTCGGAGCGTTCGGTCAGTTCCTTCGGGTAGAACATAACGACACCGTCAGAGTAGTATCTGACGCCAAAGGTCTGTGAAATGCCGTTCTCCGTCAGAGTCCATTCGTCCAATCGACCGTCGTCACCCTTGTGGTAGGATATGGACTTCGAAGAATTCCCCTTGATCCCGATTGCATTGTCATGTTCGTCCAGAGTGTATTCTTCGAGAGGTTTCGGGTCTTCTGCATAGGGCCGGTAGCATTCGGTATAATGCTCCTCCGAGCCCTGGATTTTCTCGGTGTAATAATGCGAGTCGACATAATCGATGAACATTATTTCCTTATCATCAAGGAGATAGCGTTCCCGGATCAACTCCGAGTTTGAATCGAAATATTGAACCTTGTGGTTGTAGGTAAACTGTTCGAGGCTCGGAATTTGCGAATAACGCTCCTGTGGCCTGCTGTAGTCGTACTGCCCGCGGTAGGCGTAGGAGTCCTCCTGCGGTGCGGGAACATCCGGGACCGGAGTGCTTGTGGGAATCGGCGTGCTTGTCGGTTCCGGGGAAGGCGTGGGGCTCGGCGTGGACGTGGGCGTGGCGGTTGCAGCGGGAGTCAGAGTCGGGGTCGGTGTCACGCGACCGGAATCGAATTCACTCTGTTTGATGGGACGTCCTTCTTCCGCGACATCTGTAAAGGTACCGTCGTAGACAGAGATTCCGAGGATGGAGAGGGTGGAGCCCCGCAGCGTGGTTTCGTACGCCATGCCGTCGCGGTAGGTCGGCGACATAATGGCGTTGTACCGCTTGTAGGAGTACAGGATGGCCTTGTATTCCACGCTTCCGCCGTCCTTGTAGCGGAACGGGAACGGAATCAGCAGAATCAGAAAAACAACGATGATTCCGATGATAATCAGTCTTTTCTTCAGGGATTTCTTCCCGGTCTTTGCCTCGTCCATGAGAGCCTCCGTGTGTTTTTTCTTTCCTTTTGTTTTTTTATTTCTTTTCGGAATCAAGCCATGAGCACTGAATACCGAATTCCAGCGTGATATGGTCGCCGATGCTTTCGTCGTAACGGCCGGCGAGGACACCATTAAAGCTAGATGATATTCTCCCTTGATGTTTTTTCAGTGTGTAAGTAACTTTACTGTAACCGGGCTTAGAGCTGGCGGGAGTTTGCGCTCCGTTTACTTCATGGGTTCGCCGGATTTGGAGGTTATCACCGTCTTCATAATAAGCCAGCGTGATTTCCGCGGAATACGAGGACAGCGCCTCAAAGCGGGTCAGTCTTCCCAGGTTGTCATATTCGAAAGTGAAGATGTTGCCGTAGCAGGAATAGTTGGTCAGCCGGTTGTCGGCAATCTGTCCGACGATATCACCGCTGATCAGCTGCCCGGGCGAAAGCTCTTCGACGTTAAGTTCATCCGCAGTCATCGATGTCTTGCAGAGGAATCGCGTGCAGCCTTCGGGAATGGTGTTGTACAGTGCGGAATAGGTGTATTTTACTTCTGCCAGGTCGCACTCGTCGGTCAGCTCGGAATTCGTGCCAATCTTCGGAAAATACTCCATCAAACATTTCGTGAAGTAGAAATCCAGCGCAGGCGCCGGCTCCTTCTCGGTGCCGAAGGGAGAACCGAGACTCGATGCCGAAAGAAGCTTTTCGGAGAGCTCTTTGCCCGGGATAAATATGTATGCTTCGTATTCGCCCTGGGTGTCTGCATTTGCCGTGGAAAGGGCAACGGTGCCGTCCTTATAGTAGTGAAGGTTGTATTTGTAACCCTGCTCCATGTCATCTTCCCGGTACGTTACGGACCAGGTTCCCAGGCGGCCGGAGGCATCCTTCTCATAGGAGAAAGCGTACTCCCGGATGGCCGTTGGATAGCAGTAGGACGCGGGCTCGAAAATCTGCTGTGAAACCACGTTGCCGTTTGCGTCGTAGGTGAATACTGTCTGCTTTACCAGGGTGTCCACAACATACACCCGCTCGCCCGTGAGGCGGCCTGCAGCGTCATAATCATAGAAGGTGGCCCGGTCGTTGTCGAGGTACAGCGTCACCCGGCCGGTTTCCGGCGAGAGGACTTCGCAGTGTGCGGTGTACACCTTGTCGTCGCCGGTTACGGTACAGATACCATAGGGCGTGCGGTAGATGGTCTTCAGAATAACTTGCAGGTCGGCGGTGAGATACCGAATCTTACGCACGTTCAACTCGTCGTCATAGTCCCGGACTTCGCAGCCGCAATTCTCGCAGCCGTAGGTTTCTCCCTGGAAGCTTTCCGGAGCATGGAAAAACGCAGCGTCCGTCTCCTTAATAACTGCGTCAAATTCCTTCGTCTCCTCCGATTTACGCCACATCGTCTGACGAAGGTGGGTAACGGTCTCACCGATGGAAGATTCAATCTTCGGAATCGCGTATTCCTTAACCAGGTCGCTTACGACGATTTTCGTCGGCGCTTCGGTGGGCGTCGGCGTAACCGTGTCGGTGGGCGTGACCGCGTCGGTCGGTGTGGATGCGGCGCCGGTGGGCGTCGGCTGTGTCGTGTTGTTTGTTTTGTCCTTGCAGGCGGCAAATGCAACCGCAAAGACCAGTGTTACCAGAAGTAATAAAAACCGTTTCATGTGTATTTCCCCCAAAATGAAATTTGTTTCCGAAATGGATTGAGCCCATTATAGCACAAAAAAAAACGTCGTTGGTTACGAATTCCTTACGATTTGCCGTAAATCCTTACGGTTTTGTTACAATCACGTAAAATAATTGTTGCATTTGCAGGCAAACCATGTATAATGGTAACAGTCTGCGGAAAAGTTTAGTAAAAATAATCTTTTTGTTTAGTATATCAAACCACCGGGGGCATGAAATGGACATCGGACATCGGTTAAAGCAAATGCGAATCCGGCAGAGCTTAACACTCGAGGAGCTGGCGTCGCGGAGTGAGCTTACGAAGGGCTTCCTCTCGCAGGTGGAGCGCAATCTGACATCGCCTTCCATCGCGACACTCACCGACATACTGGAGGCGTTAGGAAGTTCGCTGGGTGAATTTTTCGGGGAGGAGCAGCAGGAGCAGATTGTGTTCCGCAAGGGCGATTTCTTCGTCGATGAGCGGGAGGATTACGCAATCCACTGGATTGTTCCGAACACGCAGAAGAATGAGATGGAGCCGATTTTACTGGAGATTCCCGCGAAGAGCAGCTCGTTTACCGTTCACCCGCACAACGGCGAGGAGTTCGGCTACGTGCTGGACGGGACAGTAATCCTTGAGTACGGCGGCAAGCAAAATGCCGTCCGCAGGGGCGAAACCTTCTATGTAAAAGGGAAGGAAGACCACTGCATCAGCAACAAAGGCAATAAGACGGCGAAAGTGCTGTGGATTTCCACACCGCCGATTTTCTAAACGGAGGACATTCCCATGAGTGAACAACAGCAGAAGAAATTGATTCAGTTTAAGAACATCGTAAAGAAATTCGACGGACAGCTGGTTTTGAAGGGCATCAATCTCGACATTTACGAGAACGAGTTCGTGACGCTCTTAGGACCTTCCGGATGCGGTAAGACGACGCTTCTCCGTATCCTCGGCGGTTTTCTGCAGCCCGATGAGGGCGAGGTCATCTTCGACGGCGAGGAGATTTCGAACCTGCCGCCCTACAAGCGGGACCTCAACACCGTGTTCCAGAAGTACGCGCTGTTCCCGCACATGAATGTGTTTGACAACGTTGCTTTCGGCCTCAAGATCAAGAAGGAGCCGAAGGATATCATTTATCAGAAGGTCATGCGTATGCTTAAGCTCGTGGGCCTCGAGGACTTCAGCAAGCGCGCCGTTCACGAGATGTCCGGCGGTCAGCAGCAGCGTGTCGCCATTGCCCGCGCCCTTGTCAATGAGCCCAAGGTGCTTCTTCTCGACGAGCCTCTCGGCGCTCTGGACGCGAAGCTTCGCAAGGGCATGCAGCGCGAGTTGAAGAAGATTCAGAAGGAGGTCGGCATCACCTTCATCTTCGTCACTCACGATCAGGAAGAGGCCCTGACCATGTCCGACAAGATCGTCATCATGAAGGACGGCAACATCCAGCAGATCGGTTCGCCCACGGACATTTACAACGAGCCCGTCAACCGCTATGTTGCAAACTTCATCGGCGAGAGCAACATCGTCGACGGTGTGATGCTTGAGGACCACAAGGTTATGTTTGAAGACCGGCAGTTTGAATGTGTGGACGCCGGATTTGCCAAAAATGAGAAGGTGGATGTGGTCATCCGCCCCGAGGACCTGGACATCGTTCCGGTGCGGTCCGGAAAACTCCGCGGAATCGTGCGCTCCACGCTTTTCAAGGGCGTTCATTACGAGACCGTAGTCGAGACCAAGGCCGGTACCAGCATCACCGTGGAGATGGTTGTGTCCGAGGACAAGCCTGTGATTAACAAAGACGCCGGCGAGATGATGAGTGCCAACGACTTCTATCTCGATGCGGATGATATCGAGGAGATGATGGAACATCCGGAGTCTGCGGACGCCTTCATCATCGACCGTGCCGACGCCCAGGCGTGGGATCCCGAGAGTGATGAGCGTATCTCCATCACGAAGCTCGACTACGAGCTGAGCCGGGAGAACGGACGCTATCCGGTGACGTTCCACACCGCAGCGGGAACCAGCGTTACGGCGGACATGATTGTTCAGGCGCCGAACCGCTTCGTTGCGGAGGAGCACGGAGAGGAAATCTACGCCGTGAACTTCTTCAAGAAGGCGGACGAAATCGCGGAGAGCGTGGCTCTCGAGACCGACCTCAAGATCTGGGCCAATGCACAGGCCTTTGAGCTGGAGGACGGAAACCCCGTGGAGATCGTCGATGTCGAGTACGATTTCGACCCGGCGGCGGTTGCTCCCGGAACGTACCCCGTAACCTTCAAGACGCGCGGTTACGAGTATCGTGTGGATACCACCAAGGAGACCGAGGTCGGCGCGGTTGTGGGTCTGACCTTCGATCCTGAGGATCTTCATATTATGGAGAAGTCGCAGATCGGCTGAGACGGAAGGGGATACTATGAAACAGTTTCGAAGAATGACATATCCCTATATCGTCTGGGCGCTCATTCTGATTGTGGCGCCGATGCTTTTGATCGTTTTGTATGCGTTCACGACGAAGGGAAACGATGTCGTTACCACCAAATTCACTTTGGAGAATTTTGCGCGCTTCTTCAGTGACCGGTTGTTCCTCAAGGTGCTTCTGCGGTCGTTGAAGGTTGCGGCGATTACCACGATTGCGTGTCTGCTGCTCGGGTATTTTCCGGCGTATTACATCGCCAAGAGCAGCGAGACCTTTAAGATGCACTGGGTTCTTATTATCACGTTCCCGACGTGGATTAACCTCTTAGTGCGCACCTACGCCTGGATCGGTATCCTGCAGGACGACGGTATCATCAACACCGTCCTCGGCTGGATCGGACTCGGGCCGTACAAGATGATGTATACGGAATTTGCCGTCATCCTCGGCATGGTTTACAACTTCCTGCCGTTCATGATTCTGCAGATTTACACCTCGCTTACAAAGATGGACGGAAGTCTTCTGGAGGCGGCCAGCGACCTCGGCGCCAACAAGTTCCAGAGCTTCCTGCGGGTGACGCTTCCGCTGTCCCTGCCGGGTATCATCAGCGGTATCACCCTCGTGTTCCTGCCTGCGGTGTCGAGCTTCTGCATTCCCAACATGCTCGGCGGCGGTCAGTACATGCTGGTCGGTAACGTGATCGAGCAGTATTTCCTGTCCTCGGGCGACTGGAACTTCGGTAGTGCCATCTCCATGATTATGGCGGTTATCATCATTCTCTCCATGTATCTCACCAAGAAGGTGGATGTGACGGAGAAGGGGGAGGCGCGGGCATGAAACAGAAGAAACGCATCTTCGGCACGATTTTGATGATTCTTTTGGTAATCTTCCTCTACGCGCCGATTGTTTACACCGTAATTTTCTCGTTTAACGACAGCAAATCCTTAACGAAATTCGCGGGCTTTTCCACCCGCTGGTTTTCGAAGATGGCGAGTGACCGCACGATGATCAACGGTATCATCTACACGGTGGTGATTGCCGTTATCGCGACCGTGGTGTCCACCATTGTCGGCACGCTGACGGCCATCGGCCTTTCAAAGTCGAACCGGATTCTCAAAAGCTGCGTCGAGCAGGTCAACGAGCTTCCGATGATGAACCCCGATATCGTGACGGCCATCGGACTTTTGATGTTCTTCAGCGCACTGCATATCGAGAAGGGCTTTGTGACGCTTCTGTTAGCACACATCATGTTCTGTATTCCGTACGTGATTCTGAGCATCATGCCGAAGCTTCGCTCCCTCGACCCGAACCTTGCGGAGGCAGCTATGGACCTCGGCGCAACGCCCATCCGGGCCCTTGTGCAGGTCATCATCCCGCAGGTTATGCCCGGTATCATCTCGGGTGCCCTGATTGCCTTTACGATGTCCTTTGACGATTTCGTCATTTCCTACTTTGCGACCGGCAACGGCGTGAACAACATTTCCATCGTCGTGTACACGATGCGCAAGAGAACCAATCCTTCCATCAACGCACTCTCGACGGTGGTAATCGGCCTGATTACCATGGGCTTAATCGTGTACAATATCGTCTCCGCAATCGGCGCCCGCAGACGCGAGCGCGAGGAGAAGCGCCTTCGCGAGATGGCGGAGTGAACTGCGTAAACGCCGCGGATTTCTGCATCGGCAGAGAGATTTCTGCGGCAGGGTTGAGTTTTATGTAAGAACCGGGCAAAGCCCGTTGTTCATAGTAACGGAGGTAAGAAAAAGAATGAAGAAAGCGCTTGTAACAATGATGCTTCTTGCAGTGTGCGTGCTGGCTCTCACCGGCTGCGGCAAGAAGAAGGAGAAACTGAAACTGTTCCTGCCCGGAGAGTATCTCGGCGAGGACGTCATCTCCGATTTTGAGAAGGAATTTAACTGCGAAGTAATCGTGGAGAACTTCGACTCCAACGAGGCGATGTACACGAAGCTTCAGGCCGGCGACAAATACGACGTGCTGATTCCTTCCGACTACACCATTGAGCGTCTCATGAAGGAAGACTATCTGCAGAAGCTTGACAAGGATGCCATCACCAACATCGGCAATCTGGCGGACGAAGTGAAGAACCTTTCCTTCGACCCGAACAACGATTACTCGATTCCCTACTTCTGGGGCACCGTCGGCATCGTTTACAACAAGGACAACGTTGATTATGCAGACCTCGAGGCTGAGGGCTTCGGCATCTTCAAGGATCCCAAGTACAAGGGCCGCGTGTACATGTATGACTCGGCACGCGACGGTTTCATGATCGCCCTCAAGCAGCTCGGCTACTCCTGCAACACGGAGAACGAGGACGAGATTATGGAAGCCTACAACTGGCTCATCGAGATGAACAAGGCGACCCAGCCCATCTACGTGACCGACGAGGTTATTGACAACATGAAGGCCGGCCGCAAGGATCTTGCCATCGTGTACTCCGGTGACGCTACCGACATCCTGAGCGAGACCCCGAACATGGGCTACTTCACGCCTTCCTGCGGAACCAACGTATGGTATGATTCCATGGTTATTCCGAAGAATGCGGAAAATCCTTCCCTCGCCAACAAGTTCATCAACTTCATGCTCAACTATGACCAGTGCCTGGACGGCTCCACGACGGTTGGCTACGCTTCGCCCAACAAGACGGTGCTTGCAGAGCTCTCCGCCGAGGACGGTGAGTTCGGCGACAACGAGGCATATCTGCCGCACATCCAGGAAAAGGATGAGATTTTCCACGACAACGAAGTGATCCGCAAGAAGCTCAACGAGCTGTGGATCAAGGTTGTTGCGACACAGTAAGATGACGTAAAGGGGCAGTCCCGGTTTGTCACCCCGGTCGGGGGTGACAACAACGGACCGGCCCCTTTTTTATTTTTTTTGCGGCTGACATACGGAGTACACATCCCCGTGGTATGTTGGTGCTGCAAAGGAACAAAACGAACCCGAAGGAGAACGACGATGTGTCGGATTTTGCTTGCGGAAGACAATGAAAATCTGCGGGAGGTCATGACCGACTACCTCACGGACAACGGTTTTACGGTGGACGCGGTGGCGGACGGTATGCAGGCCTGGGAGGCATTTTGCGGGAACGACTACCGGCTGGTGCTTTTGGACGTGATGATGCCGCGGATGAACGGCTTTGAGGTGTGCCGGCGCATTCGCGCGAAGGAGGACGTGCCGATTCTTTTCCTGACGGCGCGGGTGCAGGAGGAGGATCAGCTCCTCGGCTACTCCCTGGGCGCGGATGAGTACATTGTAAAGCCCTTCTCGCTGCCTGTCTTAGTCGCCAAATGCCGCGCCATCCTGGAGCGTGCAGCCGGCCGTGCCATGGCGGCGGAGGTGTTTACCGCGGACGGGCTGAGCGTGGATTTTGCGAAAAATGCAGTGCTGGTTGACGGCGCACCGGTGGAGCTGCAGGCTCTTGATCTGCGGTTACTGCGGTACTTCATCGCAAACCGCGGAAGAGTGCTTACCCGCGAGCAGATCTTGGACCGCATCTGGGGGCTTGAGTACGAGGGAAGCGACCGCGTGGTGGATACGCACATCAAGAAGCTTCGCAAGGCTCTCGGCCGCTATGGCAGCCACATTGAGACCGTGATCAAGGAAGGGTATCGCTTTGTTCCGTAACCGGCTTTCCCGTGGGGAAGTCGGACGATAACCGGCCGTTTCGGAAAGAATTCGGCCGAAAACGCAGCGAAGGTGGGGATGTGTATGAGAAAGAAAAGAAGTGTTTGGAAGAGAATCCGGTGGTTTCTGCTGACTGAAATCGTCACACTGATTGTGATTGCAATCGTCGCGCAGGTCATCTACAACGACACAAAGAAAAGCGTCAAGCTGGAGGTTGAGAGCCGGATGGACTTTGCGGCGTCGGAGGCGAAGGGCCAACGGAAAGAAAGCGCGGATCAACTGCTGCGGTTCACCTTTTTAATCCAGGAATTGTTTCTGGGAGAACCGTTTTGGCAGTATGACAAGGACTTTGAGGATTGCCTCAGCGTCGCATGCTATTGTGATTATTTTGACAATGAGTACTATAACAAGTACTACGACGTCATTGTTCGCGATCCGGATTTTCCGATTAAGGGGGATGGTCTCTTTGTGTACGGAACGATATGCCTCCTTACGGTTTCCGATTATCCGGAAGGCATCGCTTCGGATGACCGGTATGATTCCGAGGTGCTGGAAAAAACCGCGAAGACCACGTGGGATCTGACGAAATATTTTGACAAGGACGAACTGATCGCGTTTCTGGAGCCGATGGGCTTTGAAACGTTTTCTATCGATGAAATGCGTGGGCATGAGACGTCGGAGGGGCACTTTATTCCTACGATGCTTCGCATTTCCCAGGGCGAGAGCGTATATGAATTGAAGTCGAAGGAGTACCGGGAGGACGATGTCGTTCGCGCTGCGAGGAACACCGATTCGGAGGGAAGCATGTTTTATTTCCTGCAGCGGTCGGAGATGAACGAAGAAGTTGTCGGAATGGCTTTTGGGGAGTATTTTCCGCCGGAGGATGGAAGTTATATCACAAAGACGTGGGAATTCGGCTCCGACGATTATTTTTCTGAGAATGCCAACTGGCATATGCGTATCAATGAAATATACCAAGACCGGTACGGAGAGATTTCTTACGGAAGCAAAGACGAAGCTTCGGTTGCCTACTATGTGCTGATTGATGTGGGAACCATCATCGGGCGCAAGGCGTGCCGGAAAATCCTTGCATTCGCATTGTGCATCCAGGGGTTTGCCATCATGGCAATGCAGGTTTGGTGGGGCGTCGACCGCAGACGCAGGGAACTGAAGAAGCTGCGCGATACGTTCATCAACGCCATGGCTCACGAGCTGAAGACGCCGGTGGCAGTTGTTCGAAACACCGCGGAATACCTGGCGACCGGAGCGAAGCCCGAGAAGCAGGAGCATTATCTGGGGGTTCTTTTGCGCGAGAGCGACTCCATGAATGCAAAGCTTGAGCAGATGCTTACCTACACCCGTGTCATGGACGAGTCCGTGACACTCCGGCCGGAGAGGACCGACTGGAACAAGCTGGCGGAGGATTCGCTTGCCTCCTACAGCGATTTGATTGCACAGAAGGGGATGACAGTTGACTTCTCTGTGAAGACCTATGAGCGGCCGAACTGCGATCCGGCGCTTATCGGGATGGTGATTGACAATCTCATCGCCAACGCCGTCCGCTACGGAGAGCCGGGTAGCACGATTGTTGTGAAGACCGAGAATGAGAAGTTCTCTGTATGGAACAAGACCGCGCCTCTCTCGGAGGCGGAGCTTGCGGAAATCTGGACGCCGATGTTTGAGACCGAAAAGAAGAAGGCCGATTCGGAGACCGGCGGAATGGGCCTCGCCATCAGCGCGGGGATTCTTGATCGCCACGGCGCTTCCTACGGCGCGGAAAATGAGGGCGACGGCTTACTGTTCTGGTTCGATTTTGCGAAGGCCGGCGATATCGAGAAAGCCCGCAAATATGCGTTTATCAGCCTGATTACAACGGCTTTAAATATCGTCTGTGCGGTCATCTGGGGATCCATGTATCTGACGAGAGGGCAGCTTCCGCTGCTGTTTTGTATGGTGGGGTGGCTGGCTGTCGGCATTCTGAACGCCGTGGTATTTGCCCAGAACCGCTCGGCGAAAGCAAAGAAACCTAAAAAGAAGCGGGAAAAATGACGGTGATGACAGAAAGGACAGAGGGTAAAACCTCTGTCCTTTCTTCAACGCTTGATTTCCGTGTAGTAGTATACCGCAAGCTGCGTGCGGTCGCGCAGGCCCAGCTTGTCAAGGAGTGAGCTTAAGTAGTTGCGGACCGTGCCCTCGCTTAGGAAAAGCTCCGAGGCAATCTCTTTGTTGGAGCGTCCGGCCGCCACAAGCGTAAGAATCTCGCGCTCCTTGTCGGTGATGCCGTGGGCCTCATAGTCGAAGGTCTCCGGCGTTTTCATAAGCTCCGGAAGCTTGCCGATAATCTTCTCGCCGAAGACGGTCTGACCGCGCATCACGGCCGCAAGTGCCGGGGCGATGCCCTCAAAATCCTGCTTTAAGATATAGCCCTTCGCGCCCATGTTTAGGGCGTTTATGATGTATTCGTCGTCGGAAAATGTGGTGAGATACAGAATCTTCGCCTCGGGGTGGTCTGCGAGAATCTGCTTGCCGGCCTCGATGCCGGTCATGCCCTCCATGCGGATGTCCATGAGAATCACGTCGGGGCGGTACTCCTCATAGAGAGCAATGGCGTCCGCGCCGCTGTGGCCTGTGGCAAGCACACTGATGTCGGAGGCTTCCAGAATGGTTTTTAAGGACATCGCCACCAGGCGGTCGTCGTCAATCACTACGATGTTCATAGCCAAATCCCCTTTGTATCATATAATGGGCCGGAGACCGATTACGCGGTTTTCGGTATGGTCAAAAAGATGCGGAAGCCCTGCTCGGACCGGGTGAAGGTGATGCGTCCGCCCACGCTGCCGGCCCGGTCCTCCATGTTGCGAAGGCCGATGCCGCGGGAGTCCGAACGCTCGGCTGACTTGCCGGCGGCATTGCCGTTGTCCGTGAGAAGCAGCTGGTAAAATGCAGGGTGCTCCCGGAAGATGACCTCGATGCGGTCGCCGTTGGAGTGCTTCACCGCGTTGGAGATTCCCTCCTTCACGATGCCCGCGATGCAGAGCTTAATCTCGCCGGGAATGTATTCGCCGGCGTCGTATTCCAGTTTTGTTTCAAAGCGGGGAGCAGCCCCGGAAACCAGCATTTCCTCGAGGACACGCTTAAGGTCCACGGAGTCGTCATGCAGGTCGTGAACGCTTGCACGGATGCTTGTCATGGCGCCGTCGAGGGTGCTCTTTAATTCCGCCAGAGGCTCCTTCAGCTTCTCGTCTTTATTGATAATCTGCAGCGCTCCGGTCTGCAGGATGGAGCGCGTCAGCATGTGACCGACGTTGTCGTGAATCTCTCTTGCAATGCGGTTTCGCTCGGTGAGGGTCGCCACGTGAATCTCATTGTCCTGGGCTTCGAAGAGCCGGCGGTTCTGCTCCGCAAGCTGCAGGTTTTTCTCCGTGATATCGTCGTGCAGCGTTGTGAGGCGGCTTACGGACTGCGCGAGTCCGTTTACCCGCAGGTACCAGATGAGAGTCGCGGCCATTCCCGCGAGAACGCAGAGAATCTGGGAGGTGGAGAGGGAACCGGCGTCGGCAACGACGGCCACGGCCGGCAGCACGAGCCACCATTTGTCTTCATAAAGCGCATCGTAGAAGAACAGCGGGAGCGCGCACAGAAGAACCGGCACAACGCCGCAGACGGCCGATGCCGCAAACAGAAGAATCCAGGCGGTCTTCTTTCCCGGCAAAAGCTGCACGACTGCCGACACGCACAAAGCCCCGAGAAGCGACAGCACGGGCACCGCAAAAGAGCCCGCCATGAGAAAGCCGGGCAGGCAGAGAAGAAAGACGGCGCATTTTTCGAGCAATCGGTTCATGCGGGAGCTCCTTAGGTAATCTACTTTGATTATAAACCATCGGCCGCGAAAAACAAGTGCGAAACATCGAATGTTTCGGGTGACAGCATGCGCCGATCTATGGTATAATTTCCTAAACGCGGCTGGCATGACGGGCGGAAAATGCCGGAGATGTCCGGAAAACGCGAAAATGCGGGGTAGAAATCCGATGAAATCGGAGAAGGAGATACGATATGAACGGGGTGAACACGGAAGTCAGAACGTCCAATGAAGCGATTACCAAACTGCAGGAGAAGCGAAATGCGGTGGGCAAAACCATAATCTTTCTCGCCGTCGGCGCAATCTTTCTGGTGATTCCGCCGGTGGGAATTGCCATTCTTCTCTTCGGGTGCTGGCGCGTCCAGAAGCTTCGGAAGGAGATGAAGGGTCTGTACAAGGATGCCTTCGTGCGGGAGCCTCTCGCAAACAATTTTGACAATGTCGTCTACGAGCCGGACAACGGCTTTCCCGAGGAAAATGTGAAGAATTATCAGATTTTTCAGATGGGAAACTGGTACCATTCCGAGGATTTTATCCGCGCGACATACCGGGGCGTGTATTTTGAGGTTGCCGAGGTGAAAGCCATCGATGTGGACAAATCCAGCGACAGCAATTATTCCCAGACCTTTTTCGAGGGCCGCATGCTTGCGTTCAGCTTCCCGAACAAACTGGTTACCTGCGTGTCGGCGTTCAGCAAAAAGTTTAAGTACCGGGCAATGAGCAAAAGCGAAGCGAAGGACACCAAGGTGGAGCTGGAGTCCATTGCGTTCAACAATGCCTTCGATGTGTACTCCCACGTGCAGACGGATGCATTTTACCTGATTACGCCTCCGTTTATGGAGCGCCTGCAGGTCTTAGCCGGCAAATACGAAAGCATCGCAATGAAGGTGTTCGGCAACACCGTGGTGCTTGCATTTAACGAGCCCGGCAAAAATGTCTTCGACGCCGAAATCGAGGTCGGCAAGTTGGACCTCGACAAAGAGATGGCGAAGGTGCAGGGGGAGATTGACGACATCAAGATGTTTATCACCATGATTCTCAACCTTCGGACCAACGTCTGAGATTCGGCTATGCGGGAGCATTTGCCGGCGGTTTTATGACATTTGTCACATGGAAATGATGACGCAACACACTTGGCGCAGGAGTTTTCCTGCGCTATTCTTATGTCAGAAGCTTACGGAAAATTCCGACGAAGAAAGCGAGGATAACGATGAAACCTACAGTAGTGAAAATCGACAACCTGGTGAAGCGGTACGGCGAGCTTGTGGCGCTCGACCATTTTTCGCTGGAGATTAAAGAGGGGGAAATCTTCGGCCTGCTGGGACCCAACGGTTCGGGCAAGACAACGACAATCAACTGTCTTCTGTCGCTGCTTACCTTTGACAAGGGAGACATTGAAGTGTTCGGGCAGGAGATGACGCCCACGAGCTACGATTTAAAGAGAGAGATCGGCGTCATCATGCAGAATGTGGCCGTGCTCGATGAGCTTACGGTGCGCGAGAACATTGATTATTTCTGCGGTTTGTATGTCACGGACAAGGCAAAGCGCAAGGCTTTGGTGGAGGAGGCGATCCGGTTCGTCGGGCTGGAGGATTTTGTGAATTTCCGGCCGGGAAAGCTTTCGGGAGGTCTGCTGCGGCGCTTAAACATCGCCTGCGGCATCGCCCACAAGCCGAAGCTGATTATCCTCGACGAGCCCACGGTGGCGGTTGACCCCCAGAGCCGGAACAAGATTCTGGAGGGTATTCAGGAGCTGAACCGCCAGGGTGCGACGGTCATCTACACCTCGCACTACATGGAGGAGGTCGAGCAGATCTGCACCCGCATCGCCATCATGGACAAGGGCCGTAAGATTGCCGAGGGCACGAAGGACGAGCTCAAGGGCATGATTCGCAACAGCGAGACCGTGTCCATCGAGATTCTGGAGCTTCCGGAGGAGACGAAGGAGAAGATTTCGCACCTGCCGCATGTGTACGAGACCGAGTACGACGGCGAGAAGCTGACGGTGCGCTGCTCGGGCGGCCGCCACAACTTAATCCGCATCCTCGGTGTTTTGCAGGAGGCGGAGCTCGGATTCGGCCGCGTGTATTCGGAACTTCCGACCTTGAACGATGTCTTTTTGGAGATTACCGGCACCGCGCTGCGTGACGCGAAGGAGTGATAGCATGTTTTGGCACAACTTGAAATACGAAATCAAAACAGTCATGCGGGCGAAGGATTTCATCCTGTGGCTGATGCTGTTCCCGATTATCCTGGGAACCCTCTTCAAGGTGGCCTTCGGCTCAATCTACGAAACCGCCGAGACGTTCCACACGATTCCGGTGGCCGTTGTGGAGACGAAGGAAAATGCAGTCTTCGCGGGGATGCTTACCGCGATGACCGAGGGCGAGGAGCCTGCATTGTCCGCGACGGTGACTGACGACGAGGAAGCGAAGAAGCTTCTTTTCGACGGCGACGTGGACGGTATCCTCTACGTCGGCGACACGGTGGAGCTGAGCGTGGCGGGCAAGGGCATGCAGCAGACGATTCTTCAGGAGATTGTAGCCCGCTGCAGCGTGTATGAGACGGTTATCCGCGACACGCTTGCGAAGGATCCCTCTGCAGTTTCGGAGGTTATTAAGGCTCTTTCCGCTGAGGTTGATGTCTGCCGCAAAACCACATCCGAAGCCAGCAATCCCGACGTGTATGTGCAGTATTTTTACAACCTGATTGCCATGGTCGCCATCTGCGGCTGCATGACGGGCCTGCACGTGGCAACCGACGCCCAGGCGAACCAGTCGACTCTCGGCGCCCGCCGGAACTGCTCGGCGACGCCCAAGAGCATTCACCTCGTAACCGGAATCTTGGGAAGCGGCATTTCCCAGACCTGCAGTATGGTCCTCTGCGTGACCTTCCTGCGGTTTGTCCTCGGCGTGAACTTCGGCGGAAGCTTGCTTCTGTTGTACCTCTCCGCGATACTGAGCGGATTTCTCGGGGTGACGATGGGATTTTTCGTAGGGTCAATCGGACGCATGAAATACGAGGTGAAGGAAGCCATTTCCATGTCGGTTTCCATGGTTCTGTGTTTTTTGAGCGGCTTGATGATGGGGAATATGAAGGGCATTCTTGCAGAGCATATGCCCTGGGTTAACCGGGTGAATCCCGTGGCAATCATGTCGGACAGCTTCTACTGCCTGAATATGTACAGCGATTATCGTAGATTTATCACAAAGATTGTCGGAATGCTTATCTACATCGTCGCATTTACCGCAATCGGCGTGCTGTTCGCGAGGAGGAAGAAGTATGCAAGTATTTAAAGCATTTCTGCGGGTGCTTCGCAGCAAATTCGGCTCGGCAATCATCTACATCGTCCTGTTTGCCCTGGTGGGCATCATCATGACGACCAGCGACACGAGCCAGACAGTGTGGGAAAAGGCCGCCATGGCGGTGGTTATCAACGATCTTGACGACTCCGTGGAGAGCCGCACTCTCGCGGAATTCATCAGCCGCGGCAACAAGATTGTAGCGCCCTTTGACAACGAGGACGACCTCACGGACGCCATGTATTATGCGAGAGTCGATTTTGCGCTGACGATTCCCGAAGGCTTCGGCGCGCGCCTCTCGGCGGGCGAGACCGACGGCCTCCTCTCGACCTACTACATCCATGAGAGCTACTCCATGGAGAATCTCAAGATGCTCCTCGACAAATTCGTCACCACCTTCACCGCCTACCGCGCCCTCGGCCTGGACTCCGCCGCCGCGGCTAAGGCTACGGACGAGGCGCTCTCGAAGGAAGTGGAAGTCACCATCGCTTCCCGGGTGGAAGAGGAGAAGGACAACGAGGGTCTGCTCATTTTCTTCCGTTACCTTCCGTACATTCTGATGTGCGTGATTATGAACACCCTTTGCCCGGCGCTGACGGCCATGAACAAAAAAGACGTGCGCTTCCGCACGGACTGCTCGGGCATCCGCCCCTCGTCCTACACGATGCAGGTCTTCTCTGCAAGCGCGTTGTTTGTGGGCCTGATCTGGCTTGTGTTTGTCATCCTCGGGGTGGCGATGAACGGTGCTCTGTACTCCGGCCGGTTGTGGCTTGTGGTTTTGAACAGCCTTCTCTTTGCTCTCTTTGCATCGGTGCTTGCGCTGTTCGCCTCGGAGTTCTCGCCGAGCGGAACCATCGTCAACATCTTAACGCAGGTTACGTCCCTCGGCATGTGCTTCCTTTGCGGTGTGTTTGTCGGCCAGGAGCTTCTCGGCAGCGGCGTTTTAGCTGCCGCCCGCTTCCTTCCCGCCTACTGGTACATCCGCCTGATCCGCATGCTGAACGGAGAGATTCCTTACACATCCTCGGAAGCAGCCCTTTGCCTCTGCATCCAGGCCGGCTTCATCGCCGTGTTTGTCTTCTTAACGCTCCTCGTGCGCCGCTCCCGCTATACGAGCGTGTTGCCGCACCGCGCCGCCGCCGCGGAGGGGTGAGAGTGGAGTTGTGTGGTTTGATGTAGGTTTGTGTAGATTTGTGAAGATTAGAGCCGCCTGGGCGCGCGTTAGTTTCGCGCGCCCAGGCGCGGAAGCTAGAGCCGTCCGGCGCGTGAAAACCACGCGCCGGCCGGCCTTTTCTTGCTTTTTGCCCTGAACTCCCCCAAAACCCGCCCAAACAAGACTTGCCACCGAAAGACAGGCTTGGTAAAATGGAAACGGGCATTGCAGCGCGGGAAAGATTACTTGTGAAGCGAAGCCAAGCCCCGCACAACGGAGGGAGAGAAGATGCGATTTTATATAGCGGACCAACACTTTTTTCATAACAATCTGAATACGGCCATGGACAGGCGCGGGTTTGCGGATGCCGAAAGCATGAATGAGTATATGATTGCAAGGTGGAACGAGCGCGTCAAGAAGAAGGACGAGGTGGTGATTCTCGGAGACTTCTCCGTGGGGACGCCGGAGCAGACGGCGGAGATTCTTAAGCGCCTTGCAGGCAAGAAGTTTCTTGTGGCAGGGAATCATGACCGTTTTGCGCAGAGCTCAAGGTTTGATACCTCGCTTTTCGGGTGGATTCACGCCTACAAGGAGATGAGCGACAACGGCCGCAAGGTCGTGTTGTGCCACTATCCGGTGATGTGCTATAACGGGCAGTACCGCGTGAACGCGGAGGGCGCGCCGAAGACTTATATGCTCTACGGCCATGTGCACAACACCTATGATGAGGAGCTGATTCAGCGGTTTGTTCGTGAGACGCGGGAGAGCACGAGAATCGTGCGCGGGGAGGAAGTGCCGACGCATATTCCCTGCCAGATGATCAACTGTTTCTGCATGCGCTCCGACTACCGACCGCTGACCCTCGACGAATGGATTGCCCTGGACCGCGCGAAGTAGGAAAAATCTTTACTTTTGACAGCTTTTGAAGTATGATGTAGGGTAGAGCTTTTATAAAGAAAACCCGGACGGAGACACGCGATGGAGCAGTCGGAACGGAAGGCAAAAGAACGAGAGAAACAGCGAAAGAAGCAAGAGCGGGCGGCGCGCAGGGAGATGCGCAGATATCGTCGGGCCTTTGCCTTCTTTCGATTCGTTTTGAAGCCCTTTCTGCGCCGCAAATTCGGCTACCGCTACGACGATCTGAGCAAGATTGAAGGCCCGTACCTGCTGCTGGCGAACCACAATACGGAGTTCGATCCGATGTTTGTGGGGCTTGCGACGAAGAAGCAGCTGTTCTTTGTGGCCAGCGAGCACATTATGCGCAAGGGCTTCGGGACGTGGTTTTTGACAAGATATTTCCATCCCATCATTCACCGTAAGGGCAAAGACGGCGCGAAGTCGGTCTTCTCGATTCTGAAGACCCTTCGAAGCGGAAGCAGCGTGGCGCTTTTCGCGGAGGGCAATCGGTCCTTTGACGGAGTGACCGGGCCGATTGCGGAGGCCACGGGCAAGATGGCGAAGGCAGCCGGCGTGCCGGTGGTGACGTTCCGCTTCGAGGGCGGATTCCTCACGCAGCCGCGGTTCTCCACCAACGTCCGAAAGGGCCGCATGTACGGCAGGCTCGTGCATGTCTACACGAAGGAAGAGCTCGCGGCGATGTCGGAAGCGGACATCAGCAAGGCCATCGCGGCGGACCTTCACGAGGACGCCTACGAGGCGCAGGCGCGCGAGCGAATCGCCTACAAGGGGAAGAAAAAGAAATACGCCTACGGGCTTGAGAGCACGCTCTGCTACTGCACCGGGTGCGGAGCCTTCGGAACGCTTCACAGCGACCGGGACACCCTTCGCTGCGGCAAATGCAACCTAACCGCAGTGTACGATGCCTTCGGCGAGTTGACCGTTACCGGCGGGACCGCAAAACCGGGCAACGCAGACAGCGACAAGACCGTCACGAACCTGCGGGATTGGGTTGCGAGACAGCGGGCGGCGCTTCGCGGGATGATTTGCGAGGCAGGCGAAGATGAAGAATTGTTCTCCGACCCCGTGACCGTGCGGGAGATCGGGGCAGACCATAAGATTGTGAGTGTGCGCGCAGGCACAATCATAGCGTACAAAAACGGCGTCCGCCTGGCGACGGACGACGGGGCCGCAGAGGGAACGACGGCCGGCGCCGCGCAAAACACTGCCGCGGAAGAGGTGGCAGCCGAAACCACGGGGGAAACGGTTTCGGAGATTTCAGGGGGAAGTCAGACGGAGGAGCTCCGCGATCTTGCGGTGTACTCCCGCAACTTTATCACGGCGTATTGCCATGAGAGTGGAAAGCAGTATGATATCCGCGGTGACGAGAGATTTAATGCTTTGAAATACTACGACCTTCTGAGAGAAAGCGAGGACCCCGCCAATGACACTCATTGACTACGCAACCCGGGAAACCTGGAACTCCATTATCATCATTGGCATCATGGCTGTGATGATTCTCGGCGCAAGCCGTCTCCGCAGAACGAAGTTCTTCCACAAGAGCCTTCTGCCGACGGCCGTACTCGGTGGATTTCTGCTTTTAGCAGTGAAGCTGATTGGCGTGGAAGTCGGATTGTTCCACCCCGAGAGTGATGCTTATCAGGGATTGAACCGATTCCTGCAGGTGCTTACGTACCATGGAATTGCGGTTGGATTTATCGCGATGTCACTTCGAAAGCCGGCGGATGCCGCGAAATATCAGACGGACCGTCTGACGGGGCCGAAGAGCGGCGCCATCATCGTGAGCTCCTACATGATTCAGGGTCTGGTGGGTCTGGTGATTTCCGTGGGGCTTTCGTACACCTTCATGCCCGACCTGTTCAAGGCCAGCGGACTGCTGCTTCCCATGGGCTACGGGCAGGGGCCCGGACAGGCGAATAACTTCGGAAGCACTTTTGAGAAGATGGGATTTGCCGGCGGGCATTCCTTCGGACTTGCCATTGCCGCGGCGGGCTATATCTCCGCCTGCGTGGTGGGTGTCATATATTTGAATTATCTCGCGCGCAAGGGAAAAATCAGCCGTGAGAATTACGAGTCGGTGGCGGGCTCTGTCACGGTGGACGATCCGAATATTGCCTCCGAGCACTCCATGTCGGAATCGTTGGACCGCCTGTCGCTGCAGATGGCAATCGTCATCGGAGTGTATCTTCTCACGTATGTGATTACGCTTGCTTTGACGACTGCATTTTCCGAGATTTCGGAAGGGTTGGCCAATACCGTCAACAGCCTCTTGTGGGGCTTCAACTTCATGGTTGGCTCCGCGCTGGCCATCGGCGTGCGGGCGCTGGTTGCGAAGCGGATGAAGGGAAAGGAGCAGCCTTACAAGGCACAGGACAATTACCTTTTGAGCCGCATCTCGGGGCTGGCATTTGACGCGATGATCGTCGCCGGTATCGGCTCCATCGAGCTGGAGGAGCTGTCGGGGCTGTGGGTTCCGTTCGTGCTCATGGCGGTGTCGGGCGCGATTGTAACACTGATTCATCTGCGCTTCGTTTGCAAGCGCGTTTACGAAGGTTATTATTACGAGGGCATGCTCTCGATGTACGGTATGATGACCGGAACCATCAGCTCGGGCGTGTTGCTGCTTCGGGAGATTGACCCGCAGTTGAAGACGCCGGCGGCCAACAACCTGATTACGGGAAGCAGTTTTGCCATCCTGCTCGGCGTTGTTTTGCTGGTGTTTGTAGGAATGGCTCCGAAGTCCGTCTTCATGACGTTTTTGACCTTCGGATTGATTTTGGTATATTATTTGATTCTGGTATTCTTCATAGTACGGAAACCTCGGAAGGAGAAGTCGTGAGTTCGAAAAAAGACAAACAGGGCTTGAAGATAATCATTGTCGGCGCGGGAAATGTAGGTTCTACTCTTGTAGAACAGCTTGCCCACGAGGGACATGACATCACAATCATCGATATTGTCGCCCGGAAGATTCAGGCAATCACGGACAACTACGATGTCATGGGGATTATCGGCAACGGCGCGAGCTACAGTGTTCTTATGGAGGCCGGAATCGAGCAGGCGGACCTGATGATTGCCGTGACCGAAGCGGACGAATTGAATCTTCTGTGCTGCACCGTCGCCAAGCGCGTCGGCCGGTGCGCCGCCATCGCGCGTGTGCGTATGCCGGACTACAGCAAGGAAGTGCAGTATCTTCAGGAACAGCTCGGACTGGCACTCGTAATCAATCCCGAGATGGAGACCGCGAAGGAGGCGGCGCGCATTCTTGCGATGCCGACGGCCCTCGAGGTTATGTCCTTTGCCCACGGGCAGGCGGAGATGATTAAGCTTGCAATTCCCGAGGGGAACGGTCTCGCGGGAATGACCATAGCAGAGATGGCAAAGAAACTTCCTGTGAGCGCCCTGGTATGCGCGGTTGAGCGCAAGGGCGAGGTGTTCATCCCGTCCGGTTCGTTCTGCTTGGAGAGCGGGGACACACTTTCGTTCGCGGCGCCAAGACGCAACATCCGCGTGTTTATGGATACCTTCGGATTCAAGTCAAGACGCGTGCGCGACACGTTGATCGTCGGCGGAAGCAAGGCGTCGTATTATCTTGCCCAGGAGCTTCTGCACGCGGGCATTGCCGTGAAGATTATCGAGCAGAACCGCAATCGCTGCGAGGAACTCAGTGTTCTTCTGCCGAAGGCCGTCATCATCAACGGCGACGGCACCGACGAAGCGCTCCTCAAGGAGGAGGGCATCGAGCGGGCGGACTCCTTTGTGCCCCTCACCGGAATCGATGAGGTTAATATCATCCTCACATTGTACGCGAAGAAGATTTCCGACGCGAAGGTGATTACAAAGATCAACCGGATGAATTTTAAGAGCGTGGTCAACAGCCTGGAGCTGGGCAGCGTGATCTATCCGCGCTATATCACGGCGGAGGCCATTGTCGCGTATGTGCGCGCAAGAAGCGAGTCGAGAAACAACAGCATTGAGACGCTGTACCATCTGTTCGACCACCGCGTCGAGGCCATCGAGTTTGTGGTCGACGAGTCGTCGGAGGTCACCGGAAGACCGCTTATGGAGATGCGGCAGCAGATGAAGAAAGAGCTGCTGATTGCCTTCATAAACCGCAACGGGCACATCATCATCCCCGGCGGTTCGGACACGATCGAGGTCGGCGACACGGTGATGATTGTAACGAAGCATACCGGGCTTCAAAAGCTTACGGATATCCTGAACTAGCGGGGGAACGAAAGACGCATGAACAATGCAATGATCGGCTTTATTGTGGGATCGGTTTTGAAGATTGAGGGAATTCTTCTCCTCGGTCCCTGCGCCGCCGCGCTCTGGTATCGGGAAAATGCAGGCTGGTACTATCTCTGCGTAGCCGTTTTCTGCATGCTCGTCGGGTGGCTGATGACGCGACGCGCCCCGGAGGACCACGTGTTTTACTTGAAGGAAGGTTGCGTTTCCACGGCCCTTTCGTGGCTGGTCCTCTCCTTCTTCGGCGGGCTGCCGATGTATATAAGCCACCAGATTCCATCGTTCATCGATGCGATGTTTGAGGCGGCATCGGGATTTACCACGACCGGAGCGACGATTCTGTCCGATGTGGAGGGCATCGCCCATGCGACGCAGCTGTGGCGAAGCATGACCCACTGGATTGGCGGCATGGGAATCCTTGTGTTCCTCTTAGCCATCATTCCCCTGAGCGGCGGTTCGAATATGAATATCATGCGCGCGGAGAGCCCGGGGCCTTCCGTCGGCAAATTGGTCCCCAAGGTCCGCCATACGGCGCGCATTTTGTACCTGATTTACATCGGTTTGACAGCCCTCGAGCTCATCTTCCTGCTCTGCGGCGGCATGTCTTTGTTTGAGGCGGTGAACCATTCCATGGCCACCGCGGGCACCGGCGGCTTCGGTGTGCGGAACGACAGCTTTGCGTCCTACTCACCGTACCTTCAGTGGGTTGCGACGGTGTTTATGATTTTGTTCGGCATTAATTTCAACATGTACTACTTCCTTGTGTTCCGCCAGTTCCGCAAGGCGTTTGGCATGGAGGAAGTGCGCAACTACCTTTTGGTGGTGCTCGCGGGAATCGTCTTCGTGTTCTGCTGCATCTACCCGCAGTACGGCGTGGCGGACGGCGCGAGACACGCGGCGTTCCAGGTGAGTTCCATCATATCCACGACGGGCTTCTCCACGGCGAACTTCGACGCCTGGCCCCAGGCGGCGCGCGCGATGCTGGTGCTTTTGATGTTCATCGGCGCCTGCGCGGGCAGTACCGCGGGCGGCCTCAAGGTTTCCCGTGTGGGCATCGCAATAAAGACCATGAAGAAGGAGCTGACCGCGTATCTGCATCCGAAGAGCATCAAAAAGATTCAGTACGAGGGCAAGCCGGTGGAGCATGAGGTAGTTCGCTCCATCAACGTGTATTTCATCACGTTTCTGATTCTGTTCGCAGGATCGGTATTGCTGATTTCCTTTAACGGCTACGGCATGGAGACCAATTTGTCGGCTGTGGCGGCGACCATCAACAACGTGGGACCGGGCCTCGACAAGGTCGGACCGACGACGAACTTCGGGCATTTTTCGGTGTTCAGCAAATGCGTCCTCATCTTTGACATGATTGCCGGCCGCCTTGAGCTGTTCCCGCTTTTGATGCTGTTCCACCCGACCATCTGGAAGGAAGCAGCCTCAAGCAGCCGTCTCGGAAGGCGCCTTAAGAAGAAAAATCTGCAGTAAACAGGCCCGGTGTTGCGGAGGATTGCGAATACTTTTTTGTAAATCAGGAGAAAGGAGATTCCCAATGAAGACCATGAAACAGGCAAAAAAGCAGATTTTTCATGTCATTTCCATCGGCGACCGCAGGGATACGCTGAGCCGGTCGTTTGATATCTTCATCGTGGCGGTCATCCTTCTCAACCTTTTTGTCACATTTGCGGACACCTTCGATGAGCTGGAGAGGTTCCGCGGTATCTTCGATGCCATCGAGCTGATCACCATCATCATTTTCACCATCGAGTATATCCTCCGCCTGTGGACCGCGGAGTTTCTCTATCCCGACAAATCCTTCTGGGGCGCCAAGCTTGCGTTCGTGATTTCTTTCTACGGGCTCATCGACCTTTTGACGTTCTTCCCGTATTACCTTCCGATTGTGTTCCCGGGCGGTATTGTGGCGTTCCGGATCCTGCGGGTGTTCCGCATCTTCCGCCTCTTTAAGATCAATTCGCAGTACGATGCGTTCAATGTCATCACCGACATCTTGTACGAGAAGAAGAACCAGCTGTTTTCCTCCATCTGCCTTTTGGTGATGCTCATGGTAGCGTCGTCTCTGGCGATGTACAGCTTGGAGCACGGGCACGGGTCGGGCTTTGACAATGCTTTTTCCGGCATCTGGTGGTCGACCTCCGCGATTCTGACGGTGGGCTACGGCGACATCTATCCGGTCACTACCGCAGGGCGGATTCTGGCCATCATCATAGCGTGTCTGGGTGTCGGTCTGGTGGCGGTGCCTACGGGTATTATTTCCGCGGGTTTCGTCGAAAAATACACCCGCATCAAGACGGCATCCACAATCGGCGAGGAGCGCGATGTGCGGTTCATCACTTCGACCGTCTCCCACGGGCACTCCTGGTGCGGAAAGAAGCTTTCCTCGATTGTTCTGCCGCCCCAGCTTCTTTTGGTGGTGATTCTCCGCGGCGAGGAGCAGATTGTGCCAAGCGGTGATACGGAGATTTGCGAGGATGATGTGCTGGTTCTTGCGGGGCAGCATTTTGCGGACAGAAGCGATATGAACCTTCGGGAAGTGTTCGTCGGCGAGGAGCATCCGTGGGTCGGAGAGGAGATTCGCAATCTGGATATCAGCCGCCGGGAATTGATTGTTTCCATCGAGCGGAAGGGAAAGATGCTGATTCCCTCGGGCGGAAGCGAGATTCGAAAGGGCGATGTGGTTCTTTTGTACCGCAAGGGAGCGAACACCGGCAAGAGCAGGCAGGATGCGCCGCTTCGGAGGAAGGCGAAAAAGTAACCTGCAGGCCGCAAAGAGGGTTAGTGAAGCGCGGTGCGGATGCGGTAAAACGTGTTGAGGACGCCGTGAAGTGCGAAAAGAAGGAAAACAGGGGGAGCGGAGTATGGCCGTTCACAAGATTCGGAGAAGACTGTCTTCGTTTCAAATTATTATTTTGGGATTTGCCGGAGTGATTCTCATCGGCGCTCTTTTGCTGACTCTGCCGATTGCCTCGGCGGCGCGGGAGTGGACGTCGTTCGGGGATACGCTGTTTACGGCGACATCCGCAGTGTGCGTGACGGGACTTGTCGTGCAGGACACCGCCACCTACTGGTCGGCATTCGGCCAGACTTTGATTATCATTTTGATTCAGATCGGCGGTATCGGCGTCATTGCCATTGCATTGTTTATCGCCGCGCTTTCCGGCAAGAAGCTTTCACTTGTGCAGCGGAGCACCCTGCAGGACAGTATCTCGGCGCCGCAGCTGGGCGGGGTCGTGCATCTGGTGAGCTTTGCCATCAAGGCAATCTTCTTGTTTGAGTTGCTCGGAGCTCTTTCGATGCTCCCGTTCTTCTGCTCCGAGTTTGGCTGGGCCGGCGTTCCGATGTCGTTCTTCCATTCGATTTCGGCGTTCTGCAATGCGGGCTTCGACCTCATGGGAAGCCGGACCGGGCAGTATTCGTCATTGACCGGATACGCGGGGAATCCCGCGTTGGTGATTCCGATTTGCCTTTTGATTGTCATCGGCGGCATCGGCTTTCTGACCTGGAGCGACATTCGCACTCACAGGCACCATTTTAAGCGCTACCGCATGCAGAGCAAGGTCGCGATTGTGACGTCCCTTGTTTTGATTGTATTGCCGTTTGCATGGCTGTTCTTCGGAGAGTATGCCGCAGAGCCGATGAAGGACCGGCTGTGTCTCTCCCTGTTCCAGGCGGTGACGCCCCGTACAGCAGGTTTTAACACCTCGGACCTTGCGGCACTTTCCGGCGTCGGGCGCATGATGATTGTCTTTTTGATGCTCGTCGGAGGATCGCCCGGATCCACGGCTGGCGGTATGAAAACTACAACACTCGCGGTATTGTTTGCCAACGCAACGACGGTATTCCGGCGCCGCAAGCACGCGGAGATGTTCGGGCGCCGAATCGACGACGGAACCGTGAAAAGCGCTTCCACGATTCTTGTGTTGTATCTGACACTCGCACTGGTGGGCGCATGTATCATCAGCGTTGTCGATGGGATTTCTCTTGAGCGATGCCTCTTTGAGACTGCGTCCGCGGTGGCCACGGTAGGCCTTTCGCTGGGGCTTACACCGGCGCTCGGTGCGCTGTCCCGCGGGATTATTATCGTGTTGATGTTCTTGGGGCGTGTCGGCGGGCTGACGCTCATTTACGCTGCAGTTTCCGGTCGCGCCATGGAAGTTTCCAAGAGTCCTGAAGAGAAGATTACAGTGGGATGATGAGGAGGAAAAGAAATGAAATCAGTTCTTTTGATCGGTGTGAACAATTTCGGTTTTATGATGGCGCGGAAGCTAAATGAGCTCGGTCATCAGATTATGGCGGTGGACAAGAACGAGCCCCGGGTGAACAGCATTCTCCCCTTTGTCACGGACGCGCAGATCGGCGACAGCACCAACGAGGCGTTCTTAAGCTCCCTGGGCGTCAACAATTACGATCTGTGCATCGTCGCCATCGGCGGGGATTTTCAGAGCTCTCTGGAGACTACGTCGCTTCTCAAGGAGCTCGGCGCCAAATACGTCGTCTCCCGCGCGGACCGCGAAGTGCAGGCAAAGTTTTTGCTCCGAAACGGCGCCGATGATGTTATCAACCCTGAGAAACAGGTTGCGGAGTGGGCGGCCATTCGCTACGCGTCCGACCACATCCGTGACTATATCCGCATCGACCAAAGTCACGCCATCTATGAAGTCACGGTGCCGGAGAGCTGGGTCGGCCGAACGATTGGAAATATTGATATCCGTAAGAAATACAGCATCAGCATCCTGGGCATCAAGCGGGATGGCAGGATGACCATGGTCATCACTCCCGATACGGAGCTCGTAGAGGACATGACGCTTCTTGTGCTGGGAGACCAGAAGGCGATACAGAAGTGCTTCCGGATCTGACGGCGGAAACGAAGAATCCGAATTGAAGAAGAACCCAAAAAATGCGGGACGACCTCAGAGTGGTAGCATATCAGAGGCCGTCCCGTTTTGCATCGTTTGAATCAACGAAAACTATTTGCTCATCTCCGCTTCAATCGCGTCGATGCGCTGAGAGAGGGACGGATGGCTGTACTCAAGAAGAATCAGCACAGGCGACGGAGCGACGTCGCCGAAGTCGGTCTGCACGAGTTTCTTGAGGCCGGTGATGAGGGACTCGCCGTAGCCTTCCTTCACGGCGAAATTGTCGGCGCGGTATTCGTGGCGGCGCGAGAGGGCATTGGCCGCAATGCCGTACAGCGGCGCAATCAGGGCAAATTCCACCGAGAGGATCAACAGTACTGCGAAACCGTAGTTGACTTCGTCGAAACCGAACTGCGGATACAGGGAGGTGGTGCGGATTGTAAGCCATGCGAGAACCGAGAGAAGCCCCATCTGCAGGATGGAGATGAGCTGACCCTTCAGGGTGTCCTTGTGCACGCCGTGCCCGAGCTCGTGGGCGAAGACGGCGCAGATCTCATCGGGCGAAAGCTTGTCGATGAGGGTATCGTAGAGGACGATGGATTTGGATTTGCCGAAGCCGGCGAAGTAGGCGTTGGCCTTGGTGGAGCGGCGGGAGCCATCCATCACCTCGATGGCGCGCACGTGGTAGCCGTGCTTCGTAAGAAGCGCCGTGAGCTTGTCCCGAAGCTCACCCTCCTCAAGGGGCGTGAACTTGTTAAACGCTCGGCTTAACAAAGGATAGAGGAATGTGATTCCGAAAATCAACAGGCACAAAACCGCGGCAAATGCCACAATCATCCAGTCCCCGATCCACCGATACAGAAGCGAGAGAATCCACGTAATCAGTGTAAGGATGCCTAAGGAGATGAGAAACTCCTTCACCTGGTCTGCAAAGAATGTGCCGTGCTTAGTGCGGTTAAAGCCGTAGCGCTCCTCGATCTTCATGGTGTCATAGTACGTGAACGGAAGCGTCGCGATGACGGTGAGCGAAGAGAGAAGAAGCACTGCGAAGAGCTGCCAGAACACAGTCTTCGGGAACAGCCCGGCAAATGCAGCATACGCATCGGTGGCAATCAAAACCATGTCCACAGCGAGGCAGACGAGGGATTCGAAGATGGCGAGGCGGCATTTGTCGGTGCGGTACGCACACCATTTTTTGTAGGTCTCCGCGTCGTAGATGTCCGCTACGTTTGCAGGGATTGCGTTGTGCGTCGAACGGAGCCTAAGAAGCGTGAGCAGAAGCTTGTAGACAAAAACAACGCCGATCAGAATGAGCACAGTCAGTTTGTAATTCATGGGAGCCTCCTAACAGGAAAGGCCGACAATCGCGGGACTGTCGGCCGTTTTTTTATTTACATCGAAGTGTAGTTGTCGAAATAGCCCTGAATCAGGATGATGGGCGTGCCCTTGTCGCCCGAGCCGGACGTGAGGTCGCAAAGGGAGCCGATGAGGTCCGTCAGCTGGCGGGGCGTCGTGCCCTGGGAAGCCATGTTGCCGACGAGGCTGCCTTCCTTCGCCTTGATGCTTGCGGAGATGGCATCGCGGAGTTCCGAGCCCGAGAGGTTTGCGAAATCATTGTCCGCGAGATACTTTAACTTCAGCTCGTTCGGAGTGCCGATTAGGCCCTTGGTAAATGCCGGGCTTACCACCGGGTCGGCCAGCTCCCAGATTTTGCCCTGGGGATCCTTGAATGCGCCGTCGCCGTAAACCATAACCTCCACGTGCTTGCCGGTCTTCTCGAGGATGGCCGTCTGGATGGCCTCAACGAGCTTCTGCGCGCCCTCGGCCTGCGGGAAGAGCTTCACCTTGTCCTCCGTGGACTTGTTGGAGCCGAGCAGTCCGTAGCGGGCATTGAAGCCGCTTCCGTTCACCGGAGCGGTCATCAAGTCGGCCAGGCTGCACACAGCCTTGGCGCCGGCTGCCAGGAGAATGCGCTTCGTGCGCTCTCTGGTGTGAATGTCGCAGTTGATGACGCAGTCGGTGTAGTTAAGAATCGTCTTCGGCTGGTTGGCAAATACAACCTCAACCTCGGCGCCGCAATTCTTGATCAGGTCGGAGTAATACTCCACGTAATCAACGCCGGTAAATTCATGCTTGCGGTAGCCGAACAATTCGCGATATTTAGCAAGGTCCAACACATCCGAGTAGGGGTTGACGCCGGACTCGTCGATCTGGTCGAGGGTTACCAGCGCATTGCCCACCTCGTCGCTGGGGTAGCTGAGCATGAGGACGACCTTCTTGCAACCCTTCGCGATACCGCGAAGCACGATGGCGAAGCGGTTTCTCGAGAGGATCGGGAAGATGACACCGACGGTGCCGCCGCCGAGCTTGCTCTTTACGTCTGCTGCGATGTCGTCAACGCTTACATAGTTGCCCTGGGCTCTTGCGACGATGGACTCCGTCAGAGCAATGACGTCGCGGTCGCGAAGTGCAAAGCCTTCGCTCTCTGCCGCGCCGAGCACGCTGTCAACAGCGATGTCGACAAGGTTGTCTCCCTCGCGGATGATGCCGCAACGGATGCCTCTGGATACAGTTCCGACTCTACGTTCCATGTGTGTGGACTCCTTTGATTGGTTTCTTTATATTGCGGCTTTTCAAACGGAAAATGCCGCCAAAAAGCCACAGAAGAGTATACCATATCGGAGCGGAAGTTGCAAGGATAAGTCAGCCGTCCGAAGCCGGGGTACGGCGGCAATCCTGCACCGGGTTTGTCAGCCGTCCGGCAACAGGTCGGCGTAGATTTCCGTGCGGCCTTCCACGTAGCTGCGCGGCACGGCCACAAGCATAAACCAGGTGTAGGCGCTGTCGGACGGCACCAGGGAGGTGTCGGTCCGCTTGAGGTTCAGACAAAGCGTATTGTTATCGTAAAGGATGCTGTCAAGTTTTACACGGTACTCCATGCCCATGGGAATCATCACCGCGAGAAGCACGGAATCGTCATAGAACGAGCCCGTAAAGCGGCGGTCGGAGACAGCGCGGCGGAAGGAAGGGAAGGATTTGCCGTTTATGTTCCGCGTCGCGGGGCTGTCCGTAAGCGCAAAACTGCTCACGGCCTCGTCAGAATCCAGGCAGAAGACCGGGAGAATGCGTCGCCAGCTGTCCATTTGGCTGCTTTCGTAAAGCTCGTAATCGACAGCCTGGCTGAGGAAATCTTCCTTGCTGTGGCTCGTGATTCGCTTTGTATAGGCGACTCCCGAGCGGATGTCGCCCGAGCCGACGAACATCGCCCGAACCCCCGCGCGGTATGCATCGTCGATGGTGTATGCATAACTGGAGTGGAGCGCATACACCGGCTCGATGCGAATCTTGTCATCGGGAAGATGGAAAGACTCCAGAATCATTTTGGCAGTATCCACGCGAAGTTGCGGCCGGGAGAGGATTTCCTGCGACATCTCCGCGGCACTTATTGTCGTGCCCGAGAAGAACGTGCAGTAGTAACTGCCGGCACCCAGCTGCCATACGGCGATGGTGACGCCGTCCGAGCGGCCGAGTCGGAACACCTCAGGGTAGTATTCCCGGAGCTCCTCAAGGGTAACCGAGGTGGTCGATGGCTCAAGCCGGACGCGAACCGAGTTAATCTGCTGCAGGTGCGCGGGCATGCCTTCGATGATTATGCCGTTGAAGCGAACGTCGAGACGATCTCCGATCCGGACTTCCGGCGAAGAAGGAAGGGCGCTCTTCGGAATCTCAATCAGGTAGTAGCGCTCCAGCTGCGGAACGGACCCGGCATAAACCAGGACGGAATCCGCATTAATCTGCGTAACTTTCGCGGTAAATTCAGGGCACATTGCGTCCACCGCCTTTCCGGGGTTTTGGATGCTGTTGGAAGAATCGGTTGCCGCCTCACCCTGCGGAGCTTCGCCGGAGGTCGGCGTTGCGGTGACGTCGGGGGAAGCAGCCTTCCGCGGCCCGGTGCCGAAGAGGATGGCCACCGTGATTCCCGTGAGAAGCACCATCACGATAATCCAGAAAGGTGCCTTTTTGTAGGAAAGTACGTTCCGGATACGCTGCTTCACGCTCACCATTCCGAAGGCAAGGGGGCAGACAGCAACGGTGCGGTGAGGGTTGCTTAAGTTGAGAAGTGTCTGGGAGTATTCGGCGATTTCCGCGCGCCCCATGTTGTGAACGACCTGCTCGTCGCAGGCCATCTCCACATCCTTGCAGAACAGCCAGAAGGCAATCCAGCAAAGCGGCTGGAACCAGTACAGCGCAAGCAGCAGGTAGGCCAGGGGCTTCCACCAGTGGTCATGTCTTGCAAGATGGGCTTTTTCATGGGCGATGACATAGTCATATTCCTGCCCGCGGAGCCCGGAGGGAACAAAGATTCCCGGGCGGAGGATTCCAAGAATAAACGGGGACGAGATCTCATCGCAGGCAAAGATGCGTCCTGCTTTGGCCCCGTCTGCGTCTTCGGAGCCACGGTCCGCAATCCGGACGGAGGCGGCGGTCATGCCGCGAAGCTTTGTGAAACTGAAGAGCGCAAGCCCTGCAAATACAAACATACCCGCGATCCAGAGGAACGTAAGGGACCGGACGGTTGCGGAGGAAAAGGCAAATGCACCTGCTCCGCCGGCGGCGTCTGCAGCGTTACCTGCGTTTGCATTGCCGTTCGCCAATGAGGGAGAGCTTTCCGTTGCGGCCGCGGGAACATCGTCCGCGGGTGCGTGGGAGGCGTTGTCTTCCGTATTTGTCTTGCTATATGTTGTTTCCGGATAACCGTCGGAAACATTTTCACGGGACGCGGTATCCCCCGCGGGGGTGCTTACCGAGGCAATCGTATCCCCGGAAGAAAGCGGAGCGCTGTCCTGCCAGGGCTTCTGCGAAGAGGGCAGGGAAACGTCGGAAGGGGATGAATCGGTCGGCGCGGTGACTTCTTCCCGAACGGACAGCGCCGTGGAGGCGGGAAGCACGCTCAAGGGGCTTTGGATGTCAATGGGAAGCAAAAGCCGCAGCGCCACAATGGCCCAAAGGGCGCAGACGGCCCTGCGCGGCGCTTTCTTTAAAAGAAGCCGCGCGACAATAACGGCGAGAATCAGCCAGCCGGCGGTGATTCCCGCATTGAGCAATCGTAAGAACAGCGTGTTCATGTCAAACCTCCTTCCGGTAGGCGTCGATCATGCGCTGAATCTCCTCCGCTTCATCGGCCGTAAGGCCCTTCTTGGAAACGAAGGCAGCGACAAATGCAGGCAACGACCCGCGGTACGAGTCGTCCACAATCTGTTCGCTCTTCGCGGAATAGAATTCCTCCCGCGAGATTTGCGACGTAACAATGCCGTCGACGTTCTGCAGAAGCCCCTTTTCACAGAGCTTGCGGAGAACGGTATATGTGGTAGGCTTCTTCCAGTTCAGCTCCTTCTCGCAAATCTTTACAAGGTCACCCGAAGGCACGGGCTCATTTTCCCACACAAGATCGGCGAAACGCTCCTGGACGGCGCCGAGTTCAATGTCCAACATGGCAGTTTTCCTCCATTCGGCCTTAATGGTTTATCGATGTAAACCTTTCAACCTTAAAAGTAGCACGTTCGGATTGAAAAGTCAAGGGGGAATTCGGTTGGAAGATCTGAGCGGCGGTTCGTTGTCTCCCGGGCGGAGAGAGGGCGGGTCCTAGGGGCTCCACGTCGAGGCTGGAAACACGCAAAAGTGCAAATATGACAAGCGTGCCGTCAAATATGGCGACAAATTCAGCAAATAATTGAGAGAAACAGAAGGGGCGGGGATGCATTTGCCGCAGGCTCTTTACACCGGAGCAGGGATATGATAGATTGAGATTGTAAAGAGAAAACACGCATCGAAAAGAGGAAAGGAAAACCGATGGGAAAGATACTGAGAGGATTAGTTGCATGGATTGTGATGTTGCTGCTGCTTCTGCCGGCGCTGATCATTTAGATGCGGCGCGGGCGTGCGGCAACTCCCGGTGCTCGAGGTTCTTGTGCGCGAACAAATCGGGGGTATGGGAAATTGTAAAAACTACGTAAAATACAAGCGTTGGATATTGACAAGAGCGTAAAAATGATTTACCATACATCCCAAGGGGGCACGGTGACTTGCAAAAGCCGCCGTGCTTTTTCTGTAGGGTTGAATTTACGGAGAGGTGTATGGAAAGGATTACAAAAATTGTAAAGTATCGCGAGGAATGCCCGAACTGCGGCGCGCCGCGGACGGGGGACATGAGATTCTGCGGTTACTGCGGAAGCACTCTCGCCATCGACGAGCAGGTGGTGGAGGATGTCAGCTACCTTGCCGATGCGAACCGGCCCGTGGATATCATCTCGACGCTGGAGCCGCTTCCGGTACTCGGAAAGAAAAGCAATCGGAATCTTCTTATTGCGGTCATTGTGTTTGTTGCGGGAATGGCGATAGCATTGTGGGTTTTTCCGTTTATCTTCCGGCAGAACGAGGCGGAAATCTGTGCGACAGTTATTATTCTCTTTGCTTTTTTGTTCTTTGTTTTATACAGATATTCGGAAGAGTACTATTGCCTAAAGCTATCCTACAGCCAGTCCATAGAGGCTGTCGTGCTCCGCTTTGAAATCCGGGCGCCGAAGGACGTTTGCGTGGCGGAAGAAGGTGTTTGCATGCGCACGTTGACGGTGCTTGCCGAGATCGGCGGCGCGGAAACCTGCATCCGCATGCGGGTCTCCGATTGTGTGAACGAGGACACGTTCCCGGTGGGAAGCAAGGTAAGCATTGTGGGTGAAGGCAATGACTATGTGCTGGAATGCGACCTCGACCCAAAGTGGAGAAATAAACAAAAAGCAATTATCAGTAGAACTCCCGATTGAAAGTTGAATCGGGAGTTGTTTTTTGCGATGCGGTTGGTAATTTCACGAAACGTCGAAATATGCCTCAACCAATTATACAAACAGTGCGTTCCCTCTACGCAAGACATGCGGTATCATGATTGCAGAAAGAAAGCGCAGCCGGCAGGGCTGCAGAGGGAGGCAATTATGACACAGAGTGTAATCATCAGAGAGACTGAACTGAAACAGGTGGAAATCGGACGAGACGCATGGAGCGCAATCCGGCGAAAGACTGCCGCATTTTTCGGAAAGTTGTCGGACTTTTTCAGAAGCATCCGGCCGAAAAGCCGGGCATCGCGCTGGACGCGTGTTCCGAGGGAGAAAGAGTGGAGCCAGGGACGGAAATGCCGCTCTTTATGGAGCTCGCAGACATACTCCGAACATCGATGGATGCATTAACAGACGCCGTGCAAATATGACTGCTTTTCCGTCATAAATACATGCTTTAAGGGGAATTCGAATTCTGGGACAGGGTAACCTTGTTGAATCCGGCAGTTGCCTATGATATCATTTTCATAATAAGATGCTCAGCGTGTAACACTGAAGAGGAGGGCTTTTATGAAACAGGTATCAGGTAAGATTAAATGGGTTTTTGCAGTCGGACAGCTGGGATGGTCAATCCTTGCCGGCATTGTCTCCAACCTGCTGGTGAACTTCTATCTGCCGGATTCGACGGACAACGGAGTCATCACCTTCGTGACCAGCGCGACCTTCATCGGACTCACGGTAATCGGATTGATTACGGCGTGCGGCCGGATTGTTGACGCCGTGACCGACCCGTGGATCGCCGGAATGTCGGACAATTGCGACAGCAAGAACGGCAAGCGGATTCCGTTTATGCGCGTCGCGGCGGTTCCGTTTGCCGCGCTGACGGTGCTGATTTTCTGCTGCCCGGTGCGCGGGGAGTCGCCGGTCAACATCGTCTGGCTCGCCGTGACCATGGTGCTGTTCTACATCTTCATGACTGCGTACTGCACTCCGTACAATGCGCTGATTCCGGTGCTCGGTCGCAGCCAGAAGGACAGAATGGATATTTCCACATACATTTCCCTCACGTATATCGTCGGTACCGGCATCGCGTTCTCGGGGAAAATGGTTTGGGAGGCGCTTCGGAATGCGACCGGCTGGGAGTACTATTTCTGCGCGCGGCTGGTGCTCGTGATTCTGGCGCTCATCGCGCTTGTATGCATGCTTCTTCCGGCATTTGTCATCAAGGAGAAGGAGTATGACAACACGCCCCCGGTGAAGGAAAATGCATTCCGGTCTCTGTCGAAAACCTTTAAAAACAAGCATTTCCGGGTGTTTGTTCTCTCGGATATCATCTACTGGATCGGAATCACGATTTTCAATACGGGATTTATCTTCTATGTGGAGAACCTGCTCGCTTTGAACAACTACATGGTTCTCTTCATCTTCATGACCTTTGTCACCTTTGTCTGCTATCCGATCGTCAACGTTCTGTCCCGCAGATTCGGTAAGAAGAAACTTCTCACGGTCGGTTTTGCACTGTTCGGCTTTGCATTCTTCGTATCGTCCTTTGCGGGCAAGGTGAGCTTCATCCCGAATCTCGCATACGGCTTTATCATCTGCGTCTTGGTGGGCGTGCCGCTTTCTATCCTCGGCGTGATTCCGCAGGCGATTGTAGCCGACATCGCAGAGAGCGACTGTGTGCTGACCGGGGAAAACCGTGACGCCATGTTCTATGCGGCGCGGACCTTCGCGTTCAAGCTCGGGCAGTCCATCGCCATGATCGTCTTCACGTCGCTTGCGGTAATCGGACAGTACACCGGTACGGACGACGCCGGCGCGGAGGTAATCCGGAACAACGGCACCGGCTACCGCTTAAGCCTTGTGATTGCCATGGTGTTATGTATCATCGCCATGATTGTCATTTTCTTCTACGATGAGAAGCGCGTCATGGAAGTGATTGAGAAACCGGCGGAGCCTGAGGTGACGGCACAGGAGAAGGAGGAGCGGAATGGTTAAGTTTACGTATCTTTCGGAAGGCCGGAAGTTCACCGTATCCTCCGGCGACGGGAACATCCGGGTGGAAACCGTCAAGACCGCAGGGCAGCGCACCGTCACGGTGACAGCGCTTAAGGATGTGGTCCTTTGCAATGCCGAAATATTGCTGCAGTACGAATATGCCCCGGATTGCAAAATCATGGCGAATGGTTACCAGTCCTGGACCGAGACAAGGGAATTTGCCCTCGGGGAGACCCTCAATGACCTGAGCAAACTGCCGAAGGCACTCACGGAGCGGTATCATTTTCCGGCATACGGCTCCCAGGCGTTTTGGAAGAATCGAAGAAAGACGCCGGTCGGGTTTGATTTTGCGTACGTGACCGGGGAGAAGCCGATTTTCTTCGGCAACCTGAATTATCGGAACGCCTACCTGTTGATCTGGTTTGAGGAGAGTAGCGGCAGAATTCTTTTACAGAGCGATATCGACGGGCGTGTGCTGCGTGCCGGTGAGAGTTTCGTCGTGTTCGATTACGTTTCGTGGCGTGACGGGAAGGCTTACTTCGAGCGCTTTACGCCGCGGACCGACCGGAAGCTGTTCGGTTACACGTCCTGGTACAATCACTATCAAAACATCAACGAGAAGGTGATTTCGGAGGCGCTGGACGCCGCGGATGAGCGGTTTGAGCTGTTCCAGATTGACGATGGCTTCGAGACGTATGTCGGCGACTGGACTGACATCGATTCCGGCAAATTCCCAAACGGCCTCGGCGGCATCGTCAACCGAATCCACGAAAAGAACATGCTTGCGGGAATCTGGCTCTCGCCGTTCGTCGCGGAGACGAAATCGAAGCTTGCTTCGGAGCATCCGGACTGGCTTGCGAAGGATTCCGGCGGCAATCCGATTTACGCCGGATCCAACTGGAGCGGGTTTATGCCGCTTGATCTGAACAACCAAGAGGCTGTGGAGTATGTCCGCAGGGTTCTTCGCTTTTACAAAGAGCTTGGGTTTGATTTCTTCAAACTGGATTTCCTCTACGCGGTCAATCTGTGCCCGCTTTTGGGGAAGACGCGGAGTGAAACGGCGGAATTTGCCTATGGAATCCTGCGGGAGGAGCTTGCCGACCGCTTGATTCTCGGATGCGGTGCGACGCTCTCCAACGGCTTTGAGAGATTTGATTACTGTCGGATCGGCCCGGACGTGTCCCTGTCCTTCGACGACGCATTTTACATGAAGGCGATGCATCCGGAGAGGGTTTCCACGAAGGTGACGATTCGCAATACGCTGTTCCGCAGCTGCTTAAACGGTCACGTTTTCCTCAATGATCCCGATGTCTTCCTGTTGCGCGATGACAATATGCAGATGTCGCCGGCCAGACGTAAGGCGCTCACGAAGGTGAATGCGCTGTTCGGCTCTCTTTTGATGACATCCGATAAGATCAGCGAGTATGATGAGGAGAAGAAGGCGGTCCTCGAGGATGCGCTTGCAATCTTCCGCAGGGCAAGGCGGTTCGGCTTCCGAAACAAAGGCCGGTTCGCCGTTGTTGCATTCGAACTGGACGGCGTCAAGCGCTTCTTCGGCTACGATTACGAGAAGGGCACTCTCATCGAGAAAACGAAGCCTACGGATGAGGAGGCGCAAAGAGACAAGACAAGCGTGATCTTCGGAAACCGGATCGACCGGGGGACAATCGCAAAGGCGGAGAAGCAGAAACAGAAATATCTGGACAAATACGGCGACGACTCGGAGACGAAGTACTGCTACGGCGTGGAGGAGGTTCCGGCGCTCAGCGGCATCGGTGTGAAGAAGCTTGTGCTTTCAGAGACGCCCGCGGAGCTCTCCGAAAAGGCGCTGGTCGTCGGCAATATCCGCATGGGCTTCGGTCACTACCGGATCAGTATCGCCATGGCTTCCGCTGCCCGTTCGCTTGGGTATACGCCGTACTGGCTCGACCTCGCGGGCTTTGACGCCACCGGTTCCAAGATGATTCGCGAGCAGAACAACATGTATTCCCTGGCTTCCCGAATCTCTCAAAAATCTAAACTGTTTAACCGTTTTGTCTGGGAACCGCTCAACAAGGAGGGCTTCCGGAAGATTACATACAATGCCAAGGACCAGAAAAATGCAGAGCTCTTGGCGCCGCTTTTGACCCCGCTTCCGCAGGATGTTCCCTACATCGCAACCCATGTCTGGCCGAGTCAGGCAGCGGTGCATGCGGGGATGACGCATGTCGTCAATGCGATTCCGGACAACTGGCCGATGGCCCTGCATCTGTCCGAAGGTGCGGTGCACACCGTGCAGACGCCGTTTGCCTACCTCGGTTATAAGATGATGCACGGCTTCTCCAAGAAACACCTTCAGGGGATTCCCGAGAGTGCGCTTCGGATGGTCGGACGGTATGTGGACCATGAGCTTTTGGTCAATCTCGAGGAGGACAACGCGCTGCGCATCAAAAGAGCCGAGGAGGGAGCGCCGATGCGTTTCCTGATGACGGTCGGAGGCGCCGGCGCGGGCTTTGACCAGTTCAAAGCCATGCTTTTGCATCTTCTTCCGTACGTAAGGAAGGGAAAGGCAGCGGTGTTCATCAACGCGGGCGACCACGCCGGTGTTTACGAGAAGATTGAGAAGATGCTGACCGATGTTACCGTGCATGCATTTGCCGATGATTACGATGGACTTACGGAGTACGTGAAGGGGCTTCGCGACAGAGATGCCGACGGCGTCACAATCATCTGTGATCCGGACATCTTCAAGGCGGTCTACGCCACCAATCTGCTGATGCCCGAGTGTGACGTCCTGATTACAAAACCGAGCGAGCTCGCCTATTACCCGATTCCGAAGATGTTCATGAAGCACATCGGCGGCCACGAGGTCTACGGCGCCATCTGTTCGCAGGAGGCCGGAGACGGGACGTTTGAGTGTGCAACCGAAGAGTCGGCCAACGATATGATTGACTGCCTGCTCGCGGACAAGGAGCTGTTCATTCACATGTGCCGCCGCATCAATGACATGAAGCGAAACGGCGACTACAACGGCGCTTACGAGTGTGTGCGGATTGCGGCAGGAGAGGTGTAAGTCGTTCTGTTTACAACCGTAACGTTTACCATTATTCCGCATACAACCGTTAATGAAATGCCGGGAAAGCACCTTACATGCTTCCCAGGCATCTTTATTTCCGACGGAAATTGAACTTTGCAATCAAGTCTTATGACTGGTTTTAACGGTTCCCTTTACTGCGGGCTTTGGTAGCGGACCCTCCGCATGCGGTTGATCACGGCGTACAGGTCGCTCTCCCGCGGGCAGGCCAGAAACCGCTCGCACCCCGGAAAAGTTCCCGAGTAGACGATGTCAAGGCCATTTGCCGCGATTTCTTCGTACAACTGTCGCACGGATGCGGTGAGATCCACCGCGGCTTCCTTCTGTCGCGCCTCCAAAAGCCGCAGCATAAACCCTATGGCGGTGCGCTGCTCCTGGCATGCGATGTCATGCAACAGATTGGTGTCGATTTTCTCATCGCCGATTAAGATGAAGCCGACGTCGGGAACCTCGAGCTTCTGCGGCCCGAATTGCTTCGGGTAGGGCGTGAAGCCATCTGCGAGAAGGACGCGGTTCTGGTGCCAGGCTTGTGCCGGAACGGGCTTGACTGCCGGAACAGGCATTTTCGTCGCGTCATTTGCGTTGTTCGCTGACGCTTGGAAAGTCTCCCCTTCGGGATGCACCCGGCTTTGCACATGCATTTGGCCCAGAGCCCTGGCCTGTGCCGTGACGTTGTACATCCGGTACTCATCCATGAGAAGGACGTTGTCCGCGATTCCCAGGTATTCGCCGCTTCCGCCGATAACCAGGATCGTCGAGACACCGCACGTTCTGAACAGCTCGTTCACGCGTTCCGTAAAGGGCGTGATCGGTTCCCTGCGTATCAAATCCTTCATCAGACTGTCCCGAATCATAAAGTTGGTGGCGCTTTTGTCTTCATCGATCAGCAGAAGTTTCGCGCCGCAGTCAACAGACTCCAGAATGTTGGCTGCCTGGGACGTGGAGCCTGAGGCGTGTTCCGTCGTAAAATTCTTCGTGCTTCCGCAAGGAAGCCACGCGATAAACGGGGAAATGTCCAGGCTTTTCACGCACCGGCCGTCCTCCGCCGAGATTGTCATCGCGGTCTCGTCCGTGATGCACAGCTCTCGTCCGTCGCCCAAAGCGTGGTCGTAGATGCCGGCCGAGACGGTGTCGATCACCGTCGATTTGCCGGAATAACCGCCGCCGGTGATGACCGTGACACCCTTTCGGATGCCTAAGCCTTCGATACCGCAGGCCGAGACGGTGTCCTCCTTCGGAGCGGTGAACGGGATTGCGCCCGCAAGCGGTCCGTTCGTCTTTGAATCTCTGGGCAGGATACTTCCGTTTGCGACAAATGCGCAGTACTCACTGGTCCTAAGCCACTCCCGCAGCTCCCTTTGCTTGCGGGCCAAAAGAATCACTTCCTTCGCACGCTCGCAATCGAATCCCCGCACAAACATGAGGGCTGCCTACGGAATGTCTTCCACCAGCATGGACAGCACTTTTTTGATGCGTTTATGCGGCAGCTGCACCTGAAACCGCATGCTCACGCACATCTGCGGCTCGCCGACCTCCTCGGGACGGAAGTGTAT
>CADAHQ010000010.1 GCA_902787715.1 uncultured Lachnospiraceae bacterium | reverse complement strand
GCGAAGGTGAGGGCAATCGGCGGGATCGTGAGGACGCCTTCATGAAAGCGAAGCTTTCGATGAAGCGTCGGAACGAGACCGGAAGCAGACGAAGTCTGCAGATTGCCGAGCGAGCTTGCTCGCGAGGTTGACTATTTCAAGGGAGGAACCAACCATGGCTGGGATGCGAGAGGGTGAGATCCGGATTCCGTCCGGATGTGCGATAGCCGCCGTGATATCAAGGGAAGGAAAGAAGATGACCGGTGAGGCCATCATGGAATCGATGAAGCCGATGCACGACCGCAGTAACGGACTCGGGGGCGGATTTGCCGGATACGGCATCTACCCGGAGTACAAGGATTACTATGCGCTGCATCTGTTTTTCGACTGCCGCGATACCCGGAAGGAGTGCGAGGCATTCCTGAAGGAGAGCTTTGAGGTGGTCAAGGGCGAATTGATTCCCACGAGGAAGATTCCCGAGATTACGGATGAGCCGATCATCTGGCGGTATTTTGTGACACCGCTCCGCTCCGTGCTTGCCGACCTGCAGCTTGACGAGAAGGAATTTGTCGCCCGCACGGTCATGAAGATCAACACCGAGATGAAGGGTGCTTACGTCTTCTCCAGCGGCAAGAACATGGGAACCTTCAAGGCCGTCGGTTTCCCCGAGGATGTGGGACGCTTCTATTGCCTCGATGAGTACGAGGGCTACAGCTGGACCGCGCACGGCCGGTATCCGACCAACACCCCCGGCTGGTGGGGCGGCGCGCATCCCTTCACGCTTCTCGATTATTCGGTTGTGCACAACGGCGAGATTTCCTCCTACGACGCGAACCGCCGGTTCATCGAGATGTTCGGCTACAAATGCAACCTCCAGACCGATACCGAGGTTATCACCTATATTCTTGACTATCTCCTGCGTGTGCAGGGGCTGACGCTTACGGAGGCCGCAAACGTGATTGCGGCGCCGTTCTGGAGCACCATTGAGGGAAAGCAGGATGCCTACGAAAAGCAGAAGCTGCAGTACCTGCGGACCGTGTTCCCGAGCCTCCTAATCACCGGACCGTTCTCTATCGTGCTCGGCTTCGACGGCGGGCTGATGGCGCTAAACGACCGCCTGAAGCTACGCTCCATGGTGGTGGGCGAAAAGGATGACAAAGTGTTCATCGCCAGTGAGGAAGCGGCCATCCGCGTGATGGAGCCGGAGGTTACAAACATCTGGGCACCGTCGGGCGGCGAGCCGGTTATCGTCAAAGTCAGGGAAGGGGCGTACTAAGTATGGGAATCGATTTCATCTATCCGGAATACGAAGTGGTTCGAAACGAGAACCGCTGTATCGCCTGCCGCGTATGTGAGCGACAGTGCGCAAACGAAGTTCATGCCTATGATGCGGACCACAAGGTGATGGTGAGCGACGAGAGCAAATGCGTCAATTGCCAGCGCTGCGTTTCGCTGTGTCCGACCAGAGCATTGAAGATTGTCAAGAGCGACTGCCGTCTTCGGGAAAATGCCAACTGGCAGGACGAAACCATCAAAGAGATTTACAAGCAGGCCAACAGCGGCGGTGTTCTCCTAAGTTCCATGGGCAACCCGAAGCCGCTGCCGGTATACTGGGACAAGATTCTGATCAACGCCTCCCAGGTTACCAACCCGCCCATCGACCCGCTGCGTGAGCCCATGGAGACGAAGGTGTTCCTGGGAAAGAAGCCCCAGCGCGTCGGTCGGGATGCGGACGGAAAGCTTACCTGCAAACTGGAGCCGCAGATTGAGCTTTCGATGCCTGTAATGTTCTCCGCCATGAGCTACGGTTCCATCAGCTACAATGCCCATGCCTCCCTCGCCAGAGCGGCCACGGAGCTCGGCATTCTCTACAACACCGGTGAGGGCGGACTCCACGAGGATTTCTATCAGTACGGTCCGCACACCATCGTGCAGGTGGCAAGCGGACGTTTCGGTGTGCATGAGGCATACCTGGAGGCCGGTGCGGCGGTGGAGATCAAGATGGGCCAGGGCGCAAAGCCCGGCATCGGCGGTCATCTGCCGGGTGCAAAGATTGTGGGCGACGTGTCGAGAACGCGAATGATTCCGGAAGGATCGGATGCCATCTCTCCGGCACCCCACCACGACATCTACTCCATCGAGGACCTGCGTCAGCTGGTGTTCTCCCTGAAGGAAGCTACAGATTACAAGAAGCCTGTCATCGTTAAGGTGGCGGCGGTTCACAATATTGCGGCAATCGCCAGCGGTATCGCGCGAAGCGGCGCGGACATCATCGCCATTGACGGTTTCCGCGGCGGTACCGGTGCAGCGCCCACGAGAATCCGCGACAACGTCGGAATCCCGATTGAGCTTGCCCTTGCGGCGGTGGACCAGAGACTCCGCGACGAGGGAATCCGCGGCAACGTATCCCTGGTGGTCGGCGGTTCCATCCGAAGCGCAGCCGATGTGGTGAAGGCTATTGCATTGGGCGCGGACGCCTGCTACATCGCGACGGCAGCGGTTCTGGCTCTGGGGTGCCATCTGTGCCGCACATGCCAGAGCGGCAAATGCAACTGGGGCATCGCGACGCAGCGGCCCGACCTTGTGAAGCGCTTAAATCCCGACATCGGCAGCCAGCGCCTTGTCAACCTGATGAACGCATGGCGCCATGAGATCATGGAGATCCTCGGCGGCATGGGCATCAACTCCATTGAAGCGCTGCGCGGCAACCGCCTGATGCTTCGCGGCGTCGGCCTGACCGAGAAGGAGCTGCAGATTCTCGGAATCTCGCATGCAGGAGAATAGGAGGCAACATGAAACGAGTCTATGTGAATGAAGAATGGTGCCTCGGATGTCATTTGTGCGAGTACAACTGCGCGTGGGCGAACTCCGGAATTGCCAACATGACGGCAGCGCTCAAGGGAAAAGACATCTATCCCCGCATCCACGTGGAGGGTGACGAGCGAATCACCTTCGCCGTGTCCTGCAGACACTGCGAGGATCCGATGTGCGTGAAGAGCTGTATCGCCGGAGCCATCCGGAAGGAGGACGGCGTCGTCCGGATCAATCGCGACAAATGCGTCGGCTGCCTGACCTGCGTCCTCGTCTGCCCGTACGGTGCCCTGGCGCCGGCAGGGGACGGAATCATGCAAAAGTGCGAGCTCTGCCTTGCCAACAGCTGCGGAGCGCCGGCCTGCGTTGCCGGTTGCCCGAACAAGGCCATCGTTTACGAGGATCGATAAAAACGGCGCAGTCTGCGCCATCCCATCATAGAAACCACCCAGGGGAAGCCCTCCCACGGAGGACTGCCCGGAATACGGAGGAACCATGCGACATCATGTCATCATCGGCAACGGCACTGCCGCAATCGGTGCTATCGAAGGAATCCGCAGCGTGAGCAGCGAGGATTCCATCACGGTTGTTTCCAAGGAGAATCATCCGGTATACAGCCGTCCGCTGATTTCCTATTACCTCGAGGGAAAGACCGACCGCGAGCGCATGCGCTACCGTGACGCGGACTTTTACGGGAAGAACGGATGCGAGGTGCTCTACGGCGTCTCCGCGGAGGAGATTGACTCGGAGAAGAAGGAAGTGATCCTTTCGGACGGGAAGCATTTGTCGTATGACACCGTGTGCGTGGCAGCGGGATCTTCGCCCTTCGTTCCGCCGATGGAAGGCCTCGAGACCGTGCCGAAGAAGTTCGGCTTTATGACCCTTGACGATGCGCTGGCTTTGGAGAGCGCAATCACGAAGGACTCCCGGGTGTTCATCGTCGGCGCCGGTCTGATCGGCTTAAAATGCGCCGAAGGTATCCACGGAAGAGTCGGCAGCATCACGGTGTGCGACCTTGCGGACCGCGTGCTTTCCAGTATCCTCGATGCGGAATGCGCGGGAATCGTGCAGAAGCACCTGGAGAACAACGGAATCAAGTTCCTGCTCTCGGACAGCGTTGTGAAGTTTGAAGGCAACAAGGCGACCATGAAGAGCGGTGCGGAGGTTTCCTTCGACGTGCTGGTTCTTGCAGTGGGTGTGCGTGCGAACATCGGATTGATCAAAGCCATCGGCGGTACCGTGAACCGCGGTATCGTGGTGGACCGAAAAATGAAAACTTCGGTTGCCGACGTTTACGCGGCCGGCGATTGTGCGGAAGGATATGACGCTTCCATCGGGGCGAACCGGGTGCTGGCTATACTTCCCAATGCCTATATGCAGGGCCGGACGGCAGGCATTAACATGGCCGGCGGGGAGGCGGATTTCTCGACCGGAATCCCCATGAACTCCATCGGCTTCTTCGGACTCCACATCATGTCCGCCGGAAGCTATGACGGCGAGCGGAGCGAGATCCGACGCGGAGATGTGTTGAAGCGGTTCTTCGTGAAGGACGGTTATCTCGGCGGCTACATGCTGATCGGCGAGACCGACCGGGCCGGTATTTACACGGCGCTGGTGCGTGAGAAGACGCCGCTTTCGGAGATTGATTTTGAAGCCGCCAAGGAATCGGCGGGAAGCAGGATATTTTCCTCGAATGTACGTAGAAAAAAGTTCGGAGGTGCGGTATAATGAAAATCGATGTGAAGAATCTCGACTATCGGGAAGTCAACGACAAACTGCGCGAGACGGACGGTGCGTGCACGCTCTCGGGATGCCTCGGGCAGCGGTTCATCGCGGCCGGTATGGCAGACCGCGAGATTACCATCGAGGGAACCCCGGGCAATGCTTTGGGAGCCTACCTTAACGGCGCCGATATCACGGTCCGCGGCAATGCCCAGGACGCTGTGGGCGATACCATGAATGCCGGCCGGATTGTGGTGCACGGCAACATCGGTGACGCTGCCGGATACGCGATGCGCGGCGGCAGAATCTTCGTCCGTGACGATGCGGGATACCGCGCGGGCATCCACATGAAGGCGTACCGCGAAAAGGTGCCGGTAATGGTCATCGGCGGCCGCTGCGGAAGTTTCTTAGGGGAATACCAGGCGGGCGGTGTGATTGTTGTCCTGGGTCTTACCCACGGTGAAAGCGCTTTGGCAGAAGGCGCGTCGGAAAGCACCCTGGTGCCGGCTGCACGGCGGATCGTAGGGAATTTTCCGTGCACGGGTATGCACGGCGGAAAGATGTTTTTGCGCACCGATGCTGCGGACATTGCGTTCCCGTGGCAGGTGACGGCGCGACCCGCGGAGGAGGAAGATCTCGCGGAGATTCGCGGATATGTGGAAGAGTATTGTCAGTTGTTCGGATGCGACGTTTCGGAGGTGATGGACTCGCCGTTTACGGTGGTCACGCCGGATAGCCGGAACCCGTACAAGCAGCTGTATGTTGCGAATTAATGTTTGGGGATGTTGTCGGCGTTCGCGGGCGGCGGCCCCGGACGTAAAGTCAGGAGGAAGTCATGAATTGTTCGGAGAAGGAAGTGCTGCAGTATGTGGCGGAGGAGGATGTGAAGTTCGTCCGGCTTGCATTTTGCGATGTGTTCGGACGGCAGAAAAACATTTCGGTCCTTGCTGAGGAATTGCCCCGTGCGTTTCAGTACGGGGTTGCTTTTGATGCATCGGCAATCGCGGGATTTGGGGACGAATCGAAGTCCGATTTGATCCTGCATCCGGAGCCGGAGACCCTGACACCGCTTCCCTGGCGGCCGGAGCACGGACGCGTCGTCCGCATGTTCTGTCACATTACCTACCCCGACGGAACGTCCTTTGAGTGCGACACCCGGAGAATCCTCAAGAAGGCTGTCGAGGATGCGAAGGCAGCGGGATACTCCTTCGAGTTCGGCGCCGAGCAGGAGTTTTATCTCTTCGAGCTGGACGAGAACGGGCAGCCCACGAACCACCCTTACGACCATGCCGGATATATGGACATCGCCCCGGAGGACCGCGGCGAGAACATCCGCCGCGAGATCTGCCTCACCCTTGAGCAGATGGGCATCCGCCCGGAGAGCTCCCACCACGAGGAGGGTCCGGGACAGAATGAGATTGATTTCCGTTACTCCGACGCTCTGACGGCGGCGGACCAGGCCATGACATTCCAGACGGTTGTCCGCACCATTGCCGCGCGCAACGGTCTGTATGCGGACTTTTCCCCGAAGCCGATTCCCGACATGCCGGGCAACGGATTCCACATCAACGTCTCGGTACACCCGGACAGCGATGCGGCATTTGACGGTATGATTGCGGGAATTCTTGCGCGTGCGGAGGAGATGACCGCGTTCTTAAATCCTACGGAGGACTCCTACCGGAGACTCGGTCTGCGCAAAGCGCCCGGGTACATCTCCTGGTCGAAGGAAAACCGCTCCCAGCTGGTTCGCGTTCCCGCGGTCACCGGCGGCAGCAGACGTGCGGAGCTCCGTTCGGCGGATCCTTCGTCCAATCCGTATATTGCATTTGCCTTGTTAATTTACGCCGCGATGGAGGGCATCAGCGAAGGCAAGCCCCTTCCCGAGGCGGCCGATATCAACTTCTTCCGTGTCGAGGAGGCGGAGCTTCAGGGCTACCGCAGACTGCCCGGATGCCTTGAGGACGCGAAAGCCATTGCCGCTGCCGGAGAGTTCGTGAAGAACCATCTTCCGGAGAAGGTGGCCCGCATCTACTGTGGCTGAGACCGGGAAAAACCGGCATAAGCAGTCGGTATAACAGACCGGCGGAAATTTTGGAAAGGAGGGATATCGCATGAGCCTGGAAGTGCGTATTTACAGCGTTCTACTAGTGTCGTCTTCATCGGGATTCTGCGATACCATGCGTTCCCTTCTTCCGGAGAACCGGTATTCCCCCGTGAGTGTCGCGACCAGTGTAAGTTCTGCGAAGCGCTTCCTCGCGGAACGGTCCTTTGATTTTGTGATTATCAACTCCCCGCTCACGGACGGCAACGGTATGCGGCTGGCCATGGACGTTGCGGAGGAGAAAAATATCATTCCGCTTCTTCTGGTGAAGTCGGAGGATTATCCGGACATGCTGGACCGCGCCATTCGAAACGGCGTGTACACGCTGGCGAAGCCCCTGTCCCGCGGAACGGCCGGCGTTGCCCTTGCCTGGATGGCAGCCTCGCGGGAGCGTCTGCGGGTGTCGGAGACGAAGGAACTCACCTTCGAGGAGAAGATGAGCGAGATTCGTTTGGTAAACCGTGCGAAGCTTTTGCTAATCAGTGAGCTGAGCATGACGGAGCCGGAGGCCCACCGCTATATCGAAAAGCATGCGATGGACCGGTGCGTAGCCAAGAAACAGATCGCGGAGGAGATTATCCGAACCTATTCGTAAGCCACACGGGAGGCGCCTGCGAAACCGGCCGGATTTCGGAAAATGCTTTTTTGGGTGTTGACAATTCGCGAAACGCCCTGTATAATCAGCAGATGTTGGCACATGTCAACAAAACAAATACGCTTAACAGCGAGAAAGGGAGGTAACACAATGATTATTCGGTTCAACCACACACAGAAACAAGCATATGTGAGTAATGCCTCCCGGAGACGTGCAGAATAATACGGCTGTACTTTGCCCTTAGAATAAGGATTTACGAGTATAGTATATTTTTGCCCCGGCATCGGAAGGTGCCGGGGCATTCTTGCGTTCCTGGGAAGCAACCGACTTATGAAGCAAAGGAGGTGGCTTCATGTTCCAGATCAGACATGTTACTTTAACACACAAAAAAGACCTGCATACCATCCTTTCGGATTTCTCGCTCGTGTTAAACGACGGGGACCGCGCCGTGATGATCGGCGAGGAGGGCAACGGCAAATCCACCCTGATGAAGTGGATATACGACCCGTCCCTGGTGGAGGATTACATCGAGTATACAGGCGAAAAGAGCACTGGCGGCGAGCGCCTTTCCTACCTTCCGCAGGAACTGCCGGAGGAGGAGAAGACCAAGAGCGTCTACGAGTATTTTACGGACAGTCCCGAGTTTGCGGAGATGTCGCCGAAGGAGCTTTCGAAGATGACAAGCGACTTCCGGGTGGAGCCGGAGTTTTACTACCGCGACCAGACCATGGGGACGCTCTCCGGCGGCGAGCGGGTGAAGGCACAGATGATGCGAATCCTCTGCGAAAAGCCCACGATTCTTCTGCTGGATGAGCCCTCGAACGACATCGATATCGAGACCCTCACGTGGATGGAGAAGTTCATTAACAGCTGGCCCCATGCGGTGCTGTTTATCTCCCACGACGAGACCCTCATTGAGCGGACCGCGAACCGCGTGATTCATTTTGAGCAGCTCCGCCGAAAGACCATGTGCCGTCACACGGTGGCCAACGTGCCGTACCGGCAGTACGTGGAGGATCGGATGCACTCGATGGAAAAGCAGGAGCAGATTGCTCTTTGCGAACGCCGTGAGAAGCGGGTCCGCGACGAGAAGATTCGAAAGATGGAGCAGACCGTAAACGCGCAGTTAAGCACTGCCCACTACAGCTTCCACGACTCCCTGGGGCGTCTTCTCAAAAAGAAGATGAAGGCCGTCAAATCCCTTGAGCACCGCTTTGAGCGGGAGGATGCGGACATGACGGAGATGCCGGAGACCGAGGAGGCAATCTACTTCCGCTTAGGAGACAAAAACAGCGCGGTTCCCTCCGGCAAATGGGTCGTTCAATGCGAGCTTCCCGAGCTTCGTACAGCAGACGGAAGCGGCGTCTTGGCGGAAAATGTAATTCTTCGCGTCCGCGGCTCGGAGAAGCTTGCCATCATCGGCAAGAACGGCTGCGGCAAGACCACGCTTCTTTCGAAGCTTGCGGAGGAAATGCTTGCCCGCACGGACATCCGCGCCGAATACATGCCCCAGAATTACGAGGAGTTGCTGCCGATGGACAAGACACCGGTGGAGTATCTCGAAAAGACCGGCGATCGGGAGGAACAGACGCGGATACGCACGTATCTGGGCTCCCTCAAGTACACCTTCGATGAGATGGACCATCCGATCCGGGAACTCTCCGGCGGTCAGAAGGCGAAGGTATTGCTTCTTAAGCTCAGTATGTCCGGTGCGAATGTGCTGATTCTCGATGAGCCGACGCGGAATTTTTCGCCGCTGTCGGGCCCGGTGATCCGGCGGATGTTAAGGGATTTTCCGGGGGCGATCATCAGCGTTTCCCACGACCGGAAGTATCTTTCGGAGGTGTGCGACCGCATCCTTTTACTGAACCCGGAAGGGCTTACGGAAGAGGAGCCTCTGTCCGCAGAGTAGAGGATAAAAAAGTCGTCGATACGACAGGATATTATATTCCCTCCGAAGCCTTTCTGCGGTATAATAAATCAAATGGGCAAATCGGACGTAAGAAGACAAAAAACTAAGGAAAATACGATGAATACAATCGGAACGAAAACAATTGAAACCGCGCGGCTTACCTTGCGCAGATACACGGTGGACGACGCCCCGGACATGTATAACAACTGGGCATCCGACCCGGAGGTCACGAAATTTTTGTCGTGGCCTGCGCACGCAAGCGTTGATTTCACAAGAGAGCTGTTGACGAAGTGGGTTTCCTTTTACGACGACGGCCGGACCTACAACTGGGGAATCACCCTAAAGGACGAGGACAGAGTCATCGGAAACATTGCGGTTGTGGAGCGCGACGAGCGGACCTGCTCATACGAAATCGGTTACTGCCTCGGAAAAGCTTTCTGGGGCAAAGGCATTATGCCCGAGGCACTCCGGGCCGTGATTCGGTACCTTTTCGAAGGCGAGAGCGACCTGCAGCGGATCTACGCGACTCACGATCTTCGAAACGGCAAATCCGGCCGCGTCATGGAGAAAGCCGGCATGCACTTTGACGGCATCCTGCGAGGCTCGAAGAAGAACAATCAGGGGATTCACGACACCGCCTATTACTCGGTGCTTCGAACCGATATGGCGACGGAGGATGACTACGAGAAACTTCTCCTCGAGCTGTATCCCGGATTCTTCGAGCAGGACTACGTGCGAAACGTGGAGGAAGGTGCCGTCGCAAGCGAGCAGATTCTCCGCTTGCAAGAGTTTGATCCGTCGGTTTACGAGCGGAAAATGCCGGAAAATGTGACCTTCGGGTTCTATGACGGCGACATCGAAGAACTCCGCGGGCTGGTCGCGCAGGTTGTGGACCACTGGCCGGTGTTCTTCAACAAAGAGAGCCGGATTTACTGTGGCTTCGTGGACGGCAAGGTTGCGAGCTTCTGCCTTTTGGAGGACGGCGGCGAGCATGTGATTAACGGCGTAAAAAGCCGTGTTGCCGAGCCCGGGTGCGTCGGGACGCTTCCTGCTTACCGAAATCGCGGAATCGGGCTTACGATGATTCGAAATGTGACAGAGATTTTCCGGCAGGAGCTGTACGATTTCAGCTACATCCATTGGACGTTTGAGACACAGTGGTACGGAAAGCTCGGCTATAAGACGGTGCTTCGGTGGAACAACCGGGGCGTGGTTAAAGAGTAGCGCCGGACAATTCATTCCGGCATGAAGGAAAGGTGATTAAAATGGTGGCATTTTTAAGACTTCGGAATATCTAGTTGCATGAAACCGTTGATGAATGGTTTCATGCCCTGAGTTACTAATGAAACTATGAAATCAAAAGGAGAAAAAACAATGATATTCCAGGACAATATTATCAAACAGTATTTGAAAAATGTGTACTTTATCGCGGGTACGCCCTGCGGCGGCAAGACCACCGTTTCAAGGGCACTCGCAAAGAAATACGGGATTCCGGTGTATGACATCGACGAGCGTTTTCCGGAGCATCAGGCAATGTCGGATGCGGTTTCGCAGCCGGCGATGAACAAGAATTTCCGCGACGCCGACGAGTTCTTCGGGCGGAGTGTTGCGGAGTACAAAGCGTGGCTTCTGCAGAACACGAGGGAGCAGCTGGATTTCGTGCTTCTTGACCTGATGCGGCTTTCGAAGGATCAGATTGTGCTTTGCGACTGCCATCTGACCCTGGAGCAGGCAGCGCAGTTCACGGACGCCGCGCATGTGGCGTTTATGCTGAAAAAGCCGGAAAATCTTGTGGACGAGTATTGCAACCGCCCGGATCATCAGGGCTTCAGCGATTTCATCCACAGCGCGACGGACTTTGAGGCGGCGAAGGCTACCTGCAACGAAACGCTTCTTTCCCTTAACGCCAAATATTACGAGAATGTGAAGGCCAGCGGCTACTTCTATGTCGATCGGGCGGACGGCTTAAGCGTCGACGAGACCGTGGCGCGTACGGCAAAGCACTTCGGGTTTGAACGGCTGACGCAAATTGTCAGAGTCGAGAAGGACACACCATTTGCAGAGGAGTTTCTTCAGTTCGTGGAAAATTGCTCCTGGACGGAGGTTCGCGACCATATCGCAGGACTGATTCGCAACTGGGAGTTCACGGACTGGGAGACGATGTTCGCGGCGGTGAAGGACGGTAAGATCATCGGCATGGCGTCGCTTCTTAAGACGGATTATTATCCGCTGCCGGAAATCTTCCCCTGGGTGTCCTGCGTGTTCGTCGAAAAGGAATTCCGCGGCGGCCGAATCAGCGGCAAGCTGATTGACGCAGCCAACCGTTATGCGAAGGAGCAGGGGTTTGCGAAAACCTACATTCCGACGGAGTATACGGGGCTGTATGAGCGGTACGGTTACACCTACGTAAAGGACATCGTCAACTACGGCGGCGGGACAGACCGACTGTATGTGAAGGAATTATAATTTCGGAAGGTAGTGCAGCCGCAGGCTTCCGGCCTGTGGCGGAGCTACCCGGTCCTGTCGGCCTGCCTTTAGGACAATCCGAAGACAAGCGGTTGTTGCTGTCGAAAAGCATTGAGGTGAAAGGGGAAAAAACATGTTGCCTGTCGTAAGTCCGAAAACCAGAAGAATTACCAAGTCGCAGCGGGAGGATGATACTCTGTTGCTTTACGCGGATTACGGGGTGTTGTCCCTGTGCCCGAAATCGGAGAGTATCGTCTGTGTGACGTATGCGTTCGATCCGTCGATGCCGAAGATGGAAAGACCCGGCGTCATCTGTGAACAATCCTTCAGCGACTGGGACTACCGGGAAGACCCCCGGGAGATTGTCATGACCCTTCCGGGAACCACCGTCAGGGTGCTTCGAAGCAGCGGAGCGGTGTCCTTTTATACTCCGGACGGGAGGAAGCTTTTTTCGGAGCAATCCCGCGAGCCGAAGGAGTTTGAACGGTTTGAGACTTACCGCCTTGCCGATTTGCCGCAGAAGACGCGAATCATCGATACGGCGGACGGAAAGAAGGAAGTGCTTGAGGAGCCGGTAAAGGCCCCGGCAGGGGCAAGCTGTCATATCCGGTGGCATTTTACGCCGGGGGAGGAAGCACTTTACGGGCTCGGACAGCAGGAGAAGGGGTTTGCTTCGCTGCGTGGGCATATCGTCTACGGTCATCAGGCGAATCGGAAGATTGCGGTGCCCATGTTCGTTTCGACGGCAGGATACGGAATCCTCGCCGATACCTACAGCCCGTTTGTGTTTCATGACGACGGAGACGGCGCGTATCTGTATCTCGAGGCAGACCGCGCCCTGACTTATTATTTCATTGCGGGGAATATGAATGAAGTCGTTGCGGGATACCGGTTTCTGACCGGCAAAGCGGCCATGCTTCCCCGGTGGGCATACGGATATGTGCAGTCGAAGGAACGCTATGAGACGCAGGAGGATATCCTTAAGACGGTTGCAAAAGCAAGAGCGCTCGGCGTCGGTCTGGACTGTATCGTCCAAGACTGGCTCACATGGCCCGACAACCAATGGGGACAGAAATCCTATGATGAGAAGCGGTACCCGGACCCTGCGGGTATGATTGCAAAGCTTCATGACTCCCATGTACACTACATGGTTTCCATCTGGCCGACGATGGCGGAAAATACTCCCGATCACAGGGAATTTGCCGATCGGAGCTTGTTCCTGCCGGCGAGCACGGTCTACGACGCTTTCCGCAGGGAGGCCAGAGAGCTTTATTTTTCGCAGCTGAAGAGAACGCATTTTGCCTACGGGACCGACGCATGGTGGTGCGACAGCAGCGAGCCGTTCACACCGGAGTGGAACCGTACGATGCGGCCGGAGGAGGGGGAACTCTTCCGAGAATACTGTGCCGAAGCCGGACTTCGGATGCCTTATGAGTACGCCAACGCCTTTCCTCTTTATCACGCCATGGGAATCTATGAGGGGCAGAGAGCCGCAATGGAGGAGCAGACGTCCGAGACGAAAGAAACGGATATTGCTTCCGGAAAGCGCGTCTGCAACCTGACGCGAAGCGCTTACACCGGGCAGCAGCGCTATGGTACCGTCATGTGGTCCGGGGACACGGCTGCGAGCTGGGAGACGTTCCGCGACCAGATTCCGATCGGGCTTCATTTCTGCGCATCCGGGCTTCCGTACTGGACCATGGATGTGGGCGCATTTTTCGTGAAGAAAGGCGTGCAATGGTACTGGGACGGTCATTACGACGGGACAATCGATAACCCTGCCTACTGCGAACTGTATACGAGATGGTATCAATACGCAGCGTTTCTGCCGATGTTCCGCGCCCACGGCACGGATTGTGACAGGGAGCCGTGGAGGTTCGGCGGAGAGTTTTACGAAGCGATGCTTGCCGCAAACCGGCTTCGCTACAGCCTGATGCCGTACATCTATTCCGAGGCGGGCAAGGTGTGGCTTGAGGACCGTTCGCTCATCCGCTTTCTCGCGTTTGACTTTCCGGAGGACAGAAACACGTGGGAGATTACCGACCAGTTTTTGTTCGGGGAATCGTTGATGGTCTGCCCTGTGGTTCATCCAATGTATTACGATGAGGACGGCACGGCATTGACGGACGTGCAAAAGGCCAGAAGGGTGTATTTGCCGAAAGGATGCGACTGGTACGATTTCGAGACCGGACAGAAGTATTCGGGCGGCAGCACGGCGGTTGTGGAGGCGCCCCTTGGGCGGATTCCGCTCTTTGTGAAGGACGGCAGTCTCATCCCCATGCGGGCTCCTGCGCTCTCCACGGAGGAACAGAAGGACGAAATCACTTTCCGCCGGTTCGGTTCGGGCGCCGTCTATGAGATGTACGACGACGCCGGAGACGGCTACGGGTATGAGAAGGGCGAGTACACCGTAACAAGGCTTGAGTAAGGGAATCAGACAGCGCTTAAGCGGCCGGGGTTTTCTGTAGCTAAACCACATGGCCTGCTCGTGGTGTGAAGAGAATTATGAGACTGCACACTTTGATGCCGTAATAGCTCAAAAGATGGAGGTGGACTTCGCAGGCCAGACCTTTTCCATGACAGATCCTCTCACGGGAGAGATTCTGACTAGCGAAAAGGTAAGGTTCAACTGACGAACGAAGTAAAGATATGACCGATTATGTTACGTTAACGGAGCAGGCGGAAGCCCTGTGCGAGGATACGCCGGATCTGATCGCCGTGATGGCGAACATCTCCGCGCTTGTGTTTCATACCCTTGAGGACCTTAACTGGGCCGGTTTCTACCGCGTCTGTGGCGAGGAACTCATTCTGGGACCGTTTCAGGGAAAAGTCGCATGCATCCGGATCGCCAAGGGCAGAGGGGTGTGTGGAACGGCATGGAAAGAAGACTGTGTGGTTGTCGTTCCCGATGTGCATGCATTTGCCGGGCATATTGCCTGCGACAGTGACTCGCGATCGGAGATTGTGCTGCCGATCCATCGTGAAGGGGAAGTGATCGCGGTGTTGGATATCGACAGTCCGGTCTTAAACCGTTTCGGCGAGGAAGACCGCGTGGGACTTACGGCTTTGGTGAAGTCGCTGGAAAAGCATGTATGATCGGGTTTCCGGGCGATCAAGGTTGCTTGGGAGCGTTAAGGAGAGATAACTTGAATTATTTTGTTGAAGGCATTCAGGGCGCCGGCAAGAGCACGCTGGTCGGACGTCTGGCGGAGCACTTTCCGAAGTATCGGGTATATCGCGAGGGCGACTACAACCCGGTGGAACTCGCTTGGTGCGCTTACCTGACGGAGACGCAGTACGAGTCGGTGCTCGCAAAATACGACAGTCTCCGCGAGGAGATCGTTGCGAACACGCATACGGAAGGCGAGCGGAAGGTCGTCACTTATACAAGGATCATTACCGACGTTCCGGGGTTTCACAAGGACCTGGAGCAGTACGAGATTTACAATGACCGCTTAAGCCGCTCGGAGTTTGAGGAGATCATCCTCGGGCGCTACGGGCGGTGGGACGGCGACAATTCGATCTTTGAGTGTTCCATGTTCCAAAACATCGTGGAGAATCAGATACTATTTTACGAGATGAATGACGAAGAGATCGTGGATTTTTTCCTGCGGCTTAAGGCCGTTCTCGCGGGGCGGGACTTCCGGATTCTGTATCTGGAGGCAGATGACATTGCCGGTTCTCTTCAGGTCATCCGTAAAGAGCGCGTCGACCAAAACGGCGCCGAAATGTGGTTTCCGCTGATGGTCGGATTCCTCGAGGAGAGTCCCCACGGCGCCAAATGCGGCCTTCGCGGCTTTGACGGGCTTGTGAAGCATCTTGAACACCGCATGGCTGTGGAGAAACGGATTTTAAGAGAAGTTTTCTCGGAGCAGGCGGTGATACTGAAGTCAAAACAATATGATCTGAATGCGGCGTTAGAGCTATGAGAAGGCCGCAGGACTTGGAGGACAAAAAGACGAACAATATTCTTAATCAGGCAAGAGAACTTTATCAACTGAACGGTTATGAATTACAGGCGGTTGCCGGACACGAGGGCGGCCGCAACGACATTTACATCTGCTCCCGTGGCGGTGAGAAAAAGTATGTGCTTCGCATCTCCGCGACAGGCGACCGCACAGAGGAGGATTACCTCGCGGAGACCGAGTTCGTGCATTATCTGGCGGAGGGCGGGGCGCTTGTTGCGGACGTGATCCCGTCGAAGAACGGGCGACTTGTGGAGCGCATCGCTTCGGCAAATGCTACTGACAAAGCGGTTGCCTTCGTTAGCCTTTTTGAGTTTGCAAAGGGGATGCTTCTGAGCGATAACGGCTATCGTTACCGCGAGGGAGCACCGCTTACGGAGTACTTTTACAACACCGGAAAGACGCTCGGAGCAATCCACCGGCTGGCGAGAAAATTTACGCCGAAACACCGCCGGGCAGACTATTTCGACAAATTCAACATGGACTACATCGGACAGCTGATTCCGGACGAATACGCGGAGTTAAAGGCGGCCATCGCCAATCGGATCCGGCAGTTTCGGGAGCTTCCGAGAACATCGGACAACTACGGACTGGTGCATTTTGATTTCTGTGACGGCAATTATCATGTGGATTTGAGCACCGGCGATGTGACGGTGTTTGACTTCGACAATTGCTGCTATTGCTGGTACATGTTCGACCTGGCGCATCTGTGGACGCACGGCATCGGCTGGTTTATGCAGGAGCGTGACGCAGCGAAACGCAGGGAGGGCATGGAGTGGTACTTCAGCCACATCCTGAGCGGTTATCGCAGTGAAACGGACGTGTCCGAAGAGGAACTGTCGAGGCTTCCGCTGTATATCGACATGACGATCATCGAGTCCGTCGTTGACGAGTTCGAATGCGCAGCCCGCGAGGGCGAGGATGTGGATCCCGAGGACATCGAGGATGAGGCGGAATGCCTGATAAACGGGATTTCTTACGCAGGTTATTTCGAGGGGTAGCCGACATCGAAACAAAGGAGGGAAGGCAAATGATCTCATTGACGAGAGAACAGACGGAAGCTTCGTTTGCTTCATTTTGCGAAGAATTATTTCGCCTTCCCGAGATTGAAAGCATCAGGGTGAGGAGCGTGACCGTCCGGCGCGAGGATTTGCGAGAGACGGCGAAGGAGGCTGTTGCAGTTGGCTATCACGACTGTTACAGCGACACGGACATGTCGCTTACCGCGTGCCTTCCCGCAGACGGCTCCGTCACGCCCGATGAGTACATGCGACGGATCGACCGGTTCGGTGTGAATGAGGAGACTGCGCTCGGGTGGATGTTTGTGCCGGAAGGGTCGATGTACCGCATCATTTTCCGAAACGGCATGCGCTATGATTTCGGCTTTTCTTTTGTGTATGCGGAAAATGTGACTCTTGATCTCGGGGAGGCTCCGCAGGCAGAGGAAAATCCGAACTGGCCGCTTGCGAACATCCGGCGGTTCTGGTTTGTGCAGATTCAAGCGCTCGCAAAGCTGTACCGGAAGGACTATCTGATTAGCGCGCATCTTGCCAACATGAACTGCAACGAGACCCTGGTGATGCAGATGGTGCTTCGGGATCTTAAGTACGGAACCAACCATCGTCGGTACGGCTACGCGGAAGAGGCGGAGTACGTGAAGGAATCCGGGCGGATGCCCTACCGAAACGATGACGCGACGTTTCTTCGGATCGCGGATCAGCTGTACGCGGCGGCGCTTGCGTATGATCGTCTGGCGGCAGAGTTTTACCCTGCATATAAGGCCCAAAGCGCGGATTTCTTCGCGATCTGGGAGTGTTATGACAGGAATCGGTTACAGCAGGCATGATATAGCCATGCTGTTACGGGAGAGAATATGGAAACAATAAACCATCTTCCGGAGTCAATCCGTAAGTTTACAGAGGGCAAGTCCTTCGAAACCAATGATTTCGGAAAATCAGGTTCGCTTGTGCGGGTCTACGACGACTTCGTTCTGAAGGTTGAGAAGGAGCGCCCACAGATCGCGCGGATGGTGGAGGTCATGCGGTGGCTTGAAGGCAAACTGCCTGTACCGAAGATTCTGGCGACCGAGGTGAAGGACGGTTACCGCTATCTTCTGATGAGTAAGGTTCAGGGAAGGATGGCTTGCGACGAGTATTACATGAACCGGCCGGAGGAGCTTGTGACGCTTCTCGCGGAGGCACTTCAAATGCTGTGGAGCATTGACATTACGGACTGCCCGAAGACCTTTGACTTGTCCGCGGAGCTTGCGGAAGCAAAGTATCGCGTCGAGCATAATCTCGTGGACTTTGACGACATGGAGCCGGAAACTTTCGGCGAGGGCGGATTCAAGGATCCGCAGGAACTTCTTCAGTGGCTGTTTGACAATCAGCCGATGCCGGAGCCGGTGTTTGCACACGGCGACTTCTGCCTGCCGAACGTATTTTTCGAGAACGGTAAAGTGAGCGGTTTCATCGACCTCGGAGATGCCGGAATCGCAGATAAGTGGTACGACATCGCGCTTGGCTATCGCAGCTTAAAGCACAACGCTGATGGAACATATGGTAAGACCTACGAGGGAGTCAACCCGGACGAGTTGTTTGTAAAACTCGGGATTGAGCCGGATTGGGAGAAAATCCGGTATTATATCCTTTTGGATGAGTTGTTTTAGGGGGCAAATGCATGGAAATCACGTATAAGAAAATGACGGAAGCGGAGCTCGGAACGTTTATCAATATGCGGATCACGCAGCTTCGCGAGGAGTATACTTCGGAAGGAAAGATGCCGCCGGAGGTCGACCTTGAGGAGGCTCTTTGGGACTTTTACCATCGCCACATGGCGGACGGGACGTTCGTGTCATGGCTTGCTTTGGACGGTGAGAAGATCGTCGGAACGAGCGGCATGTCATTTGTCGAGAAGCCACCGTATTTCAGCTGTCCGACGGGACGGCTCGGGCTTCTTTCGAGCATGTTCACGGACCCTGCGTACCGCCGCATGGGCATTGCGAAAGAGCTCCTTCACCGTGTGGTTGAGGAAGCGAGAGCGTACGGCTGCGGTGCGGTGCAGATTACAGCGTCGAACATGGGCGAGAAGCTTTACACAGCATACGGATTTACCCACAACGGGAATTTTATGCAATACAAACTGTAGCGAAAGGACCTCGCGGAGGTTGTTCCGCGGGGATTGGGATAAAGAATGGATATTTCGAAAAATGATATCCGCATCCGCAACGCGGGCGCTGCCGATTGCGAGCAGCTGGCCGCGTGGTGGAATGACGGGAAAATAATGGCGCACGCTGGCTTTCCGAACGGACTCGGCACGACGCCGGAGCATATCCGCGAGGAGATCGCGGACGACACCGACGACACGAAACGCCGGCTCATCATTGAGTATAAGGGCGCGTCGATCGGAGAAATGAGTTACGGCAACCTGGGCGGGAATGTTGCGGAGATTGGGATCAAAATCTGCAATGCCGACTGCCGGGAGAAAGGCCTCGGACGCACGATCCTGAGCATGCTGATTGCGGAGTTGTTCGGCAGAGGCTATGAGAAGATCGTGCTCGACACCAACCTGAAAAATGAGCGCGCACAGCACGTGTACGAGATGTTAGGTTTTCGCAAACTGCGGGTGAACATCGATTCGTGGAGGGACCAGCTGGGAGAGCTGCAGTCGTCGGTCGATTACGAGCTGGTGCCGGCGGATTTTACGAATTATTCCGCCTGACGAAAGGCATTTGCCGAAAGAAAAAAGAAACAAGGAGAAGGATACCATGAGTGAGACAGACAAGCACGCTGAAATGAGGAAGAACCCGATGGAATATCGGAAAGTATTTGACACGATCCCGGAGCAGTTTGACAAGTTCCGCCCCCGATACAGCGCGGATCTGTTCGAATATTTTATCAAAGAGGCGGGCATCGGACCGGAGACGAAGGTGCTGGAGATCGGCCCGGGAACCGGGCAGGCGACGGATCCGATTCTGAATACCGGCTGCGATTACAACGCTATCGAGCTGGGGGAGCATCTCTATGCGAAGATGAAGGAAAAATACGGCGACAGATCGAATTTTCACATCGTAAATGACGACTTCATCACCCATGATTTCGGCGGACAGAAGTTCGATGTCATCTACTCTGCGGCGACGATCCAGTGGATCCCGGAGAGGGTTGCATTTCCTAAGACGCTTGAGCTCTTAAAGCCCGGCGGAACCCTGGCGATGATGTTCCTGATCGGGGATTACAAGACGCCCAACGAGGAGCTTTACAGCAAAATCCAGAAGGTTTACGACCAATATTACAAGCCGGTGACGGAGTACAAGAACATGAAGGAGCCGTTTGACTATCTTCATGCGACCGACTACGGCTATGAGAACCTGACGCGGAATGATTTCCATGGCGTACGCACATTTACCGCGGACGAATATGTGCGGTACTGTGGCACACACAGCGACCACATTCTGGTGCCGGAGCCCTATAGGACGCCGTTCTTTGAGGGGCTTCGCAACGAAGTGCTTGCCGCGGGCAACAAGGTTGAGTTTTGGGATACATATGTGTTGTATCTCGCGAAGAAACCGATGAATTGATAGAAAGGAAACAATCGGGACATCCTCGTTGATGCCTGGACTACATTGTGACAAATGGGGAATATTTATTTTATATCAGGCCCCTGCGGAGTCGGCAAATCCACCCTCGCAGATGCGTATGCGAAGCATCTGGCGAACACGGGGGCGCGAAAACAGGTGTTCGTGATCCACGGCGATGATTTTCATGCGGGTTTCGTGGAGACGGATTATAAGGACTCGTTCTGGAAAGACGGGCTGCCGTCGGATTTTGTGGAATGGACGGAGATCCTTGAGTTTAATTGGGAATGCATCATCGACACCGCAGGAAAGGTTCTTGCAAGAGGCCTTGACGTGGTGATTGATTATGTGGTGGAGGACGAACTGCCGTTACTGCGGAAACTGGCGAAGGAGCATGACGCAGAGCTTTACTATGTTGTGCTCACGGCTTCCGCAGAAACAATCACGAAGCGCATTGAGGAGCGCGGCGACGCGGAGATGGTTGAGCGGGCGTTGTTCCTCAAGAATAAGCTTGAAAATCTTTCGGAAAATCAGGGCCATATCTATGACAACACCGGCAAGACCATTTCGGAGGAGGTCGAGGAAATCGAGAAGAGCATTGAGAATTACCGGTGTTCCGCAAACTCAGCAAATGAGGGCTTTTATCCCGACACCGCTGAAACGGGAGAAGTCACCTGTGACGGTGAAACGAAACAGGGAACGACGATATATTACCGGGACGACAAACTGACCATCCGAAGCATGGTGCCGGAGGATGCAAAGGTGTATTTTGATACGTATACATCGTACAACTGGCATCCGCAGATGGAGACCTACGAGAACTACTATAAGGAGCAGCAAAACAGCGAGAGGCTTGTCTTCGTGCCGGAGTATGAGGGAAAGGTCGTCGGGATTTGCACCCTTGTGCTGCACCCCTCGGAAGGCCCGTGGGGCGGTCAGAACATCCCGGAGATCGTGGACCTTGGCGTCTTCTTCCATATCCACAAGATCGGCATCGGAAGCAAGCTTTTGGACGTTGCGGAGGCGGAAGCAGCCAAGCGCTCGGACACGGTCTTCCTTGCGGTTGGGTGCCATTCCGGATACGGTGCGGCGCAGAGGATCTACGTGAAGCGCGGTTATATCCCGGACGGCAGCGGCGTGTGGTATCAGAACAAGCAGTTGGACCAGTACGCACCCTGCGTCAATGACGACGATCTTCTGTTGTTCCTGTCGAAGAAACTTCGATAGAAGCATAAGGAAAATGCTGAAGGAGAATCTATGGAAGTACGAAAGTTAACCGGTGAGGAGCGGTTCGCCGCATACCTCACCTCCGTATATTGTTTCCACATGCGCGTGGAGGATGTGGAGGCGAAACGCGAGCGTCAGCTGAACGCCACAATCGAGGATTGGGGCGCATTTGACGACAACAACACGTTGATGGCTCGCATTATCAACAATCATTACGATTTTTATGTGGACGGGACGGCCGTGAAGGCCGGCGGCATCGGCGCGGTGTCGACATTGCCGGAGTACCGCAACTCGGGCGCAATCCGGGCGATCTTTAAGGATTTGCTGCCGGAGGCGCACGCAAACGGCGAGGTAATCTCGGCGCTCTATCCGTTCAAACATGAATTCTACCGCAAATTCGGCTACGAGACGGTCATCGGCTGGAGCCAGTACAGTCTCACGCCGGACCTTCTGTGCCGCTACCGTTTTGACGGCGAGGTCGTAAAATGGAAGCAGGGCAGTCCGGTGGACGATTTCCTTGCGGTTTACAACGCCTTTGCGCCGCAGCACAACCTGGCGCATGCGCGCACGGAAGAGCAGATGCTCGAGCACATGAAGGTTGAGAAAGAGTACATCGATCGGCGCTTTTCGTATGTGCTCAAGGAAAACGGCGAGCCCATCGCTTACGTGATTTTTAAGGATATCAAAAACGATCCGGCCGCGATTCTTCAGGTGGAGGAGTGCGCATGGACATGCCGCGACGGTTTCCGCGCGGTGCTCGGGTTCCTGGCAAGATTCGAGGCGGACTACGGCACAATCGAGATGCGGCTTCCCGCAGGAATCGACCTTTTGCGCGTCATCGTGACGCCGAACGCATACGCCGTTAAGGAGACCGTGTTCCCGAATTTCATGGTGCGGGTAATCAACGCAAAGAAGCTTCTGGAAACCATCAAAAAGCCCGGGGATTGTGATTTCACGATCAAGATTACGGACGAGATGATTTCGGAAAATAACCGCATTTACCGCGTGCTTCCCGACCGCATTGAGACGGTCGGCGAGCGGTTCGCAGCGGACAATGTGAGCGCCGCGGACGCAGCGCCTAAGGCGGACCTGGAGGTCAATGTTCGTGCTCTCGGGCAGCTTGCAATCGGCGCGCTTACCATGGACGAGGCGATGCTTCGCACGGATGTGACCGTGTATGCGAAGGAGGAGATGCTCCGCCGCGTGTTCATTCCGAAGAAGATCTATGTCGTAGAGCATTTTTAGGGAGAAAAAGGAGGCACGCCGGTGCTTTTATACCACTACTACGAAAAGAAAAACGGTCCTTTCCGGAGTATATCGGAGCTTTCGGATGCGCAGGCGGAAGAGGTTTTAGAGCGGATTCGCTCGGAGAAGCCGGATGCATTTATCGCAAGGCGTCCGGAGGACTATGTGCAGAAACGGCGCAGGTTCGAAAAGATTCTGCTTGAGGAGTTCCGCAAAAAGGGCGGGCTCATTGAGCGTGAGACGCCGCACTATCTGGTGGTGGAGGCGTGCCCGTTCTTCGAAAAATGGTACGAGCAGACCGCCTGCGTCACGATTGACACGGCGAATCTGGATGTGCGTGCGCTGTCCTTTACCTACGGCGATTCGCACCCGACCTTCAGCGGAAATGTGAAGGACGGCAAGGAGTACCGGAACCGTCTTTATACCTACGACGAAATCCTCGAAATCATCGGCAAATACGGTCTTCCCCAGCACTGGAATCCGGATTTTAAGTTCGGCCCGGAGTGCTATGTGGAGGTCCAGATGTGGACTGACCGGGGACTTGAGAAATACTTGAAATAACAGGCATGAGCAGATGTTGATACGCGAGTTACAACCGAATGAGGCCGGTGTATTAAAGGACTTCCTGTACGAGGCCATTTTCCTTCCGGAGGGCGTGACGCCGCCGGAGCGCTCCATCGTGGAGCTTCCGGAGCTTCGGATTTATTACGAGGGCTTCGGCACGGGAAAGGCGGACTTCTGCATGGTCGCGGAAGAAGACGGCCGGATCGTCGGCGCAACCTGGACGCGCCTGATGAAGGACTACGGGTATGTCGATGACGAGACGCCCTCCTTTGCCATCTCCCTCTACCGGGAATACCGGGGGCAGGGAATCGGCACGAAGCTGATGCTCGCGATGCTTGCGAAACTGCGGGAGGAGGGCTTTGCCCGCGCGTCGCTCGCGGTTCAAAAAGCCAACTTTGCCGTTCGGATGTATGAGCGAGTCGGCTTTCACACCGTCTCGGAAAATGAGGAAGAGTACATCATGGTGTGCGACTTGAACCCAGATGTTGCCGCCCGGGTTGCAGGACATTTTACGGCAGAATCCAAACGGATCCTCGGCGACAATCTGGTCGGTGTGTACCTTCACGGGTCGGCGGTGATGGGGTGCTTTAACCCCGGAAAGAGCGACGTCGATCTGCTTGTTGTGGTTAATGATGAGCCGTCGGATGCGGTGAAGCATGCCTTTCTGGATATGGTCGTATCGCTCAACGAAACCGGGCCCGCCAAAGGCATTGAGATGAGCATTGTTGAGCGTTCTGTATGTAAACCGTTTGCGTACCCGACGCCTTTTGTGCTGCATTTTTCGAAGATGCACCTTGATTGGTACCGGAACAATCCGGAGGATTATATTGCGAAGATGAAGGGCACCGACAGGGATCTGGCGGCGCACATTACGGTGATCCGCGCAAGGGGCGTGTGCCTGTGCGGAGCGCCTATAGACGAAGTCTTCGGGGAAGTCCCGAAGCAGGACTATATCGATTCGCTTTGGCACGATATTGCTGATGCAGAGGGTGATATCGCCGAAGACACCATGTATCTTACGCTCAACTTGGCCAGAGTCCTTGCGTTTTTGCAGGACGGAAGCGTTCTCTCCAAGCAGGAGGGCGGCGAGTGGGGGCTTAAGAATCTGCCGGAGAAGTACCACGAACTTCTTCGGGAAGCACTTTCGGAGTATCGCGGCGAAACGCCGGGGTATGATATGAGCATAGCCAAAGGTTATGCGAAGGAGATGCTGCGTCTGATCGGAAATAATATGCAACCGCAGTAACGACAGGAGAGCATGACTCCCGCGTGTAAAGAGCACGCGATGCGGATTTCGAAGGACGAAATAATGATCAGGAATTCGAAAATGAACACAAAAAGGAGTATGAACGCGCGTCTTCTCGGGCTGTTCAGCGGTTTTCCGGAGCATCATTTTAACGATGCTCTTTCGGCGGTTTTACTGGAAAATCTGCAAAAGCGGGATCTGATTGTATTTATCAGTGCTGATCCGGAGAATTATGCGCAAAATGATGACGACCGCGACGGTATGCATGAGATGCTTGCGGAGATTGGCTTGGCGTTTGCCGCAAGGCATGTGATCGACTGGCGTACCGGAGCGGAAGAGGCAGTAAGGCTTATCCGGGAAGCGGATTGTATCTGGCTCATGGGCGGCGAATCGACATGGCAGATTCAACTGATCCGCGACCTCGGGATTGATACGGAACTTCATAAGAGCAAGGCAGTGATCCTCGGCGTGAGCGCAGGTTCCATGAACCTCGGACGCCTGGTTGCGTATGTCTGGGACGATCCGAAGTTCTATGAGGCTCTCGGCTTCACGGACATTACGATCAAGGCCCACTATGAGGACGGAGAGTGGTTCGTTCCGCTTTTGAAGGAGATGTCCATGACCCATCCGATTGTCGCGATGGAGGATTGGAGTGCCATCTTTGTGAAGGGCGATGACATTTGGAAGGTCGGTGAAATGCACCTGTTTGACAAGGGTGAGATCGGGCCGGTCAACGACGAAAAACTTAAGGAGTTACGATAGTATGTATAAGATCATAGAATTAACAGAGGAGCAATCGGAGGAACTCAACGAGGCTTTGGAGGAGTTCGATACCGAATACATCACATACCGCATGGAGGGCAGCATTTGCCTCGGAATTCAGAAGGACGGCGAGCTGATTGCCGGCGTGAACTCGTGTGTGACATGCTTTAAAATCCTGTATATCGAGACGTTGTTTGTGCAGGAGGAGTATCGAAGAACCGGCCTCGGAAAGCAGCTGATCACCGAGTTGGAAAAACGTGCGAAGAAAATGGGCGTGAACCTCATCCGTGTTGACACGTTTGATTGGCAGGGCAAGGACTTCTATCTTGCAATGGGGTACGAGCTGGCGGGGCAGTACACCTGCGAGGAGGATGGTTATTCCGAGTACTTCTTCATCAAACGGATTTAGTTCAAAGGAGGAACTGATATGGTTTTGTTAGCGATCGACCTTCAGAGAGGTTTGCTCGTTGAAGATCTTTACAACTACGAAGGTTTTGTTGCGAACATGAAGAAGCTTCTTGCGGAGGCGAGAGAGCGCGGCGTGGAGGTCATCTACGTGCGGCACGACGCAGGCGCGGGAAGCGGTATGAGCGAGGGCGACTGGGATTTTGAGTTCTATGATGAGCTTGCGCCGTTGCCCGGCGAGAAAGTGTTCGTGAAGAAAGTGAACAGCTGCTTCAGCAACAAGGAATTGTGCAAATACATCGAGGACAAGGGCGAGGAGACGGTGATCATCGCCGGCCTTCAGACCAACTACTGCATCGACGCATCCATCAAGTCCGCATTTGACCGCGACTACGGCGTAATCGTGCCCGAGGGCTGCAACTCCACATTTGACAACGACTACATGGACGGCGAGACCACGGTTCGCTACTACAACGAGGACATCTGGGATTCGTTTGCGGATGTTGTCCCGATTGAAGAAGCATTTGAGGTAGAAGAATGAAAAAAGAACTTACAATAGTACCGCTTCCGAAGGCGGAATGGAAAGGCACTCCGATCATGATGAGATACACCACGGAGGAGTACTTCGATGTGGAGATCTCGGAGAGCCCTGACGCTTTCGAGGCGAAGCTTGTAAAAAAGAAGTTTGACACTCCGGTGACACATTCGCCGGAGGAGTATGATTTTCCGGACAGCCTGTACCAGGATCACTGGGAGAAGGCCGAGGCATATGGCATGTACACCGAGGAGAACGGGGAGCGGAAAATGCTCGCCTGCATCGAGGTGTGTCCCGAGGAGTGGAGCAACCGCCTGATGGTGACGGAGCTGTGGGTGGATGATTCCCTGCACAGACAGGGTGTCGGCACCGCGCTTATGAACAAGGCGAAGGAGATTGCGAAGGCCCAGGGGCGCAGAGCAATCATCTTAGAGACCCAGTCCTGCAACGTGAGAGCCATCGCGTTCTACCGAAGCCAGGGCTTTCAGTTGCTTGGCTTTGACACCTGTTGCTATAGAAATACTGACATAAAAAGACATGAAGTCCGCATCAACCTTGTGTACTTCATGGATGACCGCGACGGACGCTGGTAACGTGCCCTTGAACGGAGGTAGTATGATCACGACAAAACAGTTTCAGATATTGACGGACATCAATCTGGTGTGGAAGTTGATGACGGAGGTCTACGATCACGAAGAGAGCAACGGACCTGCGGCACCTTTCTTTGAGTACGCAATCACGTCACCGTGGCACGACCGCGATTACGACCGGCTCAGTCGTTTCTGGATGGACGGCGATGTGCCGGTTGCGTTCGTGTTTTACGAGACATCCGCGGATGAGATTTATTTCGTGCTGCGCCCGGGTTACGAGGCGCTTGCAGACGAAATGGTCGGGTATGCGGAAAATGCATTTCCGAAGTTTGAGGAGCCCACGGAGTTCGTAATCGGAAGCCGGCAGACGGCGCTGATTGATGCGGCGAAAAAGCGCGGATATCAGCTCGCGTACGAGGACTCGGATCTGTATTTTGATTTCAGGACCGGGACGCTTGATTATCCGCTTCCGGAGGGGTATCATTTTACGAATCCGGAGGACAACGACCCGCTGAAGGTCGCCAAGTGTCTTTGGGACGGCTTTAACAAGGTGGAGCACGGTGAGTTTACCGACTGGGAGACGCCTGTGAAAAACGGCGGCATCAGCCCGCACGAACTCTATCAGAACGTGCTCGGCGCAACGATTGCGCCCGCACCCCATGCAACTTACGAGTACACCACCGTCATCGCGGATGAGAACGACAATTACGTCTGCTTCTCCGGGATGTGGTGGGTGCCGGAAAATAAACTTGCCTACATGGAGCCTCTGTGTACAGTCCCAGAGCATCAGCACAAGGGTCTGGCAGCGGCAGCGCTTGCGCATCACGAGAAGAACCTGCGTCCGCTGGGCGCCGAGGTCATGACCGGAGGCGGCAACGATTTCTATCGCAGAATCGGCTACAAGGGCGTCCATGTGTCGGGGCATTATAAGAAAGAGATTTAATACTATGGATTACGTAAAAGAAAACAGTAAGATATGGGATGACCGGTCTGCCAATGCGGACCGGTGGTCCGTCCCGGTTTCAAGCGAGGAAATCACTCTCGCAAGGAAAGGCGAGTGGAGCATTGTGCTGACGCCCTCGAAGCCGGTTCCGCGGGACTGGTTCCCGCAGGAGTTGGCCGGGAAAAATGTATTGTGCCTGGCGGGCGGAGGCGGCCAGCAGGGTCCAATCTTAGCCGCGGCCGGTGGAAACGTGACAGTATTCGACAATAGTAGAACACAGTTAAATAAGGACATTCAGGTTGCAGAGAGGGATGGTCTTACGATTCAAACGGTGCAGGGAAATATGCAGGATTTATCTGCATTTGCCGATGAGAGTTTTGATGTTGTGGTCCATCCGTGGTCTAACGGTTACATCGACAACGTGCTCCCCGTGTGGCGGGAGTGCGCCCGCATTCTGAAGCGCGGCGGAATTCTCATGGCGGGCTTCGGCAATCCGATTGAGAATATTTTCGACCCGGTGAAGCTGGAGCAGGGCGAGCTGACGGTTGCGTACAAGGTACCGTATGCGGATGTTGACCATCTGGATAATCCGGGGATTAAGCGCATCGCGGAAGCGGAAGGCTACATCTGGGGGCATACGCTTGCGGACCAGATCGGCGGCCAGATTGCCGCCGGGTTTGCGATTGTCGGCTTCTACGAGGACCGCGGCGGAACCGCGCTTGACAATTACATCAGCGGATCGATTGCGACGAAGGCAGTGAAGCTGTAAGACAGGGAAGGAATCCATGGACGAGCATGCGGAGAAAAATCTGAAACGGTTCGAAGAGCTGGCGGAGCGGGCGCGGCGAAGCTGCGTCTATACCTACTCAAGCTTTCATTCCACGGAAACCGCGAGCTTAGCTTACCGGGTGGCATCGGAAAATGAAGTCACCATGTGGGGCGGCACGGACAACTCCGAGCGCGTGGTGGTGCGGTTCGGGGATCCGAAGGAACTCGAGTACGAGGAGGATTTTCCGATTCGCATCGTGTGCGTTAAGCCGAAGCAGGAGAAGTTCGCAGGCGACATGACGCACCGGGATTTTTTAGGGGCCGTTCTGAATCTCGGAATCGAGCGGGACGTGGTCGGAGACATTCTGATTTCGGAACACACAGCCTACCTTTTTGTGCTGGAGGAACTGGCCGACTTTGTGTGCCTTGAGCTGGAACGCGTGCGGCGCACAGCCGTAAAATGCGAGCCGGTTGAGGAAATTCCGGCCGGGTTGCTCCCGAAACTTGCGGAGGAGACGGTCACGGTGGCATCGCCGCGGCTGGACGCTATTTTAGCGAAGGCATATCATCTCTCCCGCGGGGACGCCAAGAGTTTGTTCGAGGCGGAGAAAGTGACTGTGAACGGAAGAATCTGTACAAACCCGGAGACTGTGTTGAAACCGAACAGTAAGGTCTCCATACGGGGATTCGGTAAATTCGAATACCGCGGCGAGGAGCATGCCACGAGAAAAGGTAAGACGGGCATAACCATCTGGCGGTACGTGTAAAAAGAATACGTCAGGGAGCGATGGAAACTATGACGATAAATGAAACAATCAACGGAATTGACATCACATGCGAAACCGGAGAGTATTTTTTTTCGCCGAATCGTGTGGACAGCGGTACGCGTCTTATGTTAGAGACCGTGCCCGTTCGCGAGGGCGACAAGGTGCTTGACCTCGGGTGCGGTTACGGTGTTGTCGGAATCTATGCGGCGAAGCAGCTCGGCGGCGACCATGTCGTGATGTGCGATATCCTCGAGGACGCAGTGGCACTTGCCACGGACAATCTTGCGCGCAACGGAATCACCGGCGCAAGAGTGCTTCAAAGCGACGGTCTGAAGGCTGTGGAGGAGCGGGATTTTACGCTGATCTACTCAAATCCGCCCTATCACACGGACTTTTCCGTGGCGAAGGCGTTCATCGAGGACGGCTATCGGAAGCTGGCGGTGGGCGGCCGGATGGTCATGGTTACGAAGCGCCTTGACTGGTACAAAAACAAGTTGACGTCGGTCTTCGGCGGCGTGAAGGTGTTCGAAAAAGAAGACTATTACATTTTCCTGAGCGAGAAGCGCGCGGCCCGGGCGGAGAAGCCGAAGAAGAACGCGCAGACCATGTCGAAAAAGCTGCAGCGAAAGTACGGGAAAAGAACGAAGGAGATATAACATGATTACGTTTCGTATTGCGAGGGTGGAGGACGCCCCGCGAATTCTTGAGATTTACGCTTACTACGTGGAAAATACAGCCGTCTCGTACGAGTACGATGTGCCGACCCTTGCGGAGTTTACGGAGCGAATCCGGAGCACGCTTGTGAAGTATCCCTACATTGTGGCGGAGGAGGACGGCCGAATCGTCGGCTATATCTATGCGTCCCGGTTTGCCCAGAGAGCGGCTTACGGCTGGGCGGCCGGCACTTCGATTTACATCGACCGGGATTACCACAGAAGAGGCATCGGGAAGCTTCTGTACGAGAAGCTGGAAGCGATTTTAAAGCTTCAAAACATCACCAATCTCTATGCCGGAGCGGCGGATCCGATGGAGGAGGAAGACCCTTACCTCACAAGAAACAGCGAGAATTTCCACGAAGCAATCGGTTATAAGCCGGTTGCCCGCTACAACGGCTGCGGCAACAAATTCGGCCGCTGGTATAATCTCCTTTGGATGGAGAAAATCATCAACGAGCACTGCGTTCCGCCGAAGGAAGTGGTCGCATTTTCCGAGCTTCCGGAAAATGCGGTGCAGGAGATCCTTAAAGATTAAAAACGAAAGAATGAGGATTTACATATGACAGTTTACTACGATGACGGGACGATCCGGATTAGGAGCATGGTGAAGGAGAAAGACAATGATCAAACGGTTTGAACGAATCGAAGGCCTTTATGTGGAGCAGATTGCCGGGCAGGAGCGCCTTGGCTATGCGCACTCGGACAGTTCGGATCTCTACGACCTGACGGAGTGGGCGGAGCGCGGCGGATATCCGGGCTCGGTAATTCTGTTCTATGACTTCACAACCGGAGCGGTGTACAAGCCGTTTCGCAAGCGGAAGAACGTGCTCTACGGCGAGCCGGTGTACGCGGACGGCGCCTACTGGTTTCTGCAGGGCGACTACGGGAAAAAGAGGGTGACGCTCTTTTCGTACCGGCCGGGGGAAAAGCCCGCGGAAGCAGCGGCATTTGCCGTTTCGGAAGTGAGCCTTTACAACCTCCGGATTCTCGGGGAGGGGGTGCATGTCGTGAGTCAAAACGCGGCAAATGCATCCTGCTATTTCCCGCAGCCTTTTTCCATTGCACTTTCGCCTCACCAGACGGTTGCGCTGATTTCCGGGGACCGGGTTTACCTCGAGGAATGGGTGGAGGAAGGCTGGGACGACGAGCACGATTGTGCCGGCGAGAACTACCGCTTTTACCACAAGGTGATTATGAAGGATTTTGAGGGAAATACGCTGTCGGAGGAGATTGGTACAATCACGCAGGCGCCTGACGGAACATACTGGATTTCTTAGACGCCGGAATCGATGTTTTCCGCGACAAACGGCCTGTTTTGTGGTATAATAAACCAATACTTTCCCACGGCCGAAAGGAGACTTACAATGAGACTTTTGCTGGTGCGCCACGGAGATCCGAACTACGAGCTGGATTGCCTGACCGAACTCGGTCACGAGCAGGCGAAGATTGTTGCAAAACGCCTGCTACGGGAGGGGATTCAGGAGATTTACTGTTCGCCCCTCGGGCGTGCAAGGCAGACGGCGCAGCCCTTCGCGAAGGCGTCGGGAATCGGCGAGATTCACATCCTTGATTTCATGGAAGAGATTCGCTACGGCAGGGAGGATGCACTGTATCAAAGCGGCAACCCCTGGCTTGTGGCGATGGATTTGATTCACGAGGGAAAGAATCTGCAGGTGCCGAATTGGCGGGAGTATCCGGGATATGCGGACAATACAGCCACAATTGACGCCGAAAAAGTAATGGCCGGGACGGACGAGTGGCTTGCAAGCCTCGGGTACCGCAGGGAAGGCTTGTATTACCGCTGCACCAACGAGGACGACCGGAAGCGGACGCTTGTTTTGTTCAGCCACGGTGGTTCGTCGACGGCGTTCCTTTCGCGGGTTTTGAATATTTCCTTCCCGCACATGATGTCGGTGCTCGGGCACCTTCGGCACACCAGCGTTACATCCCTTCGGTTTGACCGGCGGCCCGGCGCTTTGGCGATGCCGATTGTAGAGTATATGGCGGATGCACACCATCTGGACGAGACGGTGTAGAAAGAGAGAGATTATGGTTTTTATGATAGCCGGTGCATCCCACACCGGAAAGACAGTGCTGGCGCAGCAGCTTTTGGAAAAGTGCAAATATCCGTATCTGTCCATCGACCATCTGAAGATGGGCCTGATTCGAAGCGGCAACACCGACCTGACGCCGGAGGACGATGATAAGCTGACGGACTACCTCTGGCCGATCGTTCGCGAGATGATCAAGACAGCCATTGAGAACGATCAGAATCTCATCGTGGAGGGGTGCTACATACCCTTCGAGTGGCGGAAGGATTTTACGGAGGAGTACCTCTCGAAGATCAAGTTCCTGTGTCTTGTGATGCGGGATGATTATATCGACGAGCGCTTTGAGGAGATTATGGAGCATGCCTCCGACATCGAGAAGAGGGGCGACGATTCCTACTGCACGCCGGAGCGGCTGAAGGCCGATAACCGGTACTACGAGGAGGGCTTTCGAAAGGCGGGGGAATTTGTCCTCGTGTTTTCCAAGGAAGGCTACGGGTTAGGACAGGGAGTGCTGGACAATTTCTGAGAGGTGAAACCGCATGAATATCATTTTTCGAAAGGAAGCTTAAATGGGATTGCAGCGTTTGGAAGATACTTCGAAGGTACGGGAAATCTTCGCGGGATGGGAGGACACCTGCGTGTGGTCCTGCCAGCAGAAGGTTATGGGCACGATTCTTGTGACCGACACGGAAGCGCCGAAGTCCGCCATCGCGGTCGTCGGGTGCTTTGCATTTTGCGCGGGGGAGCCTGACCGGGAGCTTTTGGAGGGAAAGCCCGCGGGCTTTTTTATCATGGTCCCGGAAAATGAGGCCTGGAGCGCTTTGCTTGAGGAGTGCTTCCCGGATTGCAAACGGGTTACGCGGTATGCCATCCGTAAAGACACACAGTTTGACCGGGCCCGTCTGGAGCAGTATCGGCAAATGCTTCCCGACGGCTATGAATTCCGGAAAATCGACGGCGAACTCTACGATTTGTGCCTTACGGATCCGGAGACCGCAAGCTTTGTGGCCTGCTTTGAGAGCAAGGAGCAGTTCCTCACGCTCGGCCGCGGCTTCGTGATTCTTCGGGAGGGCCGGATTGTTTCCGGGGCGTCCTCCTACTCAAGATATCTTGAGGGAATCGAGGTTGAGGTGGACACCGTGAAGGAGGAGCGGCAGAAGGGCCTGGCGAGGGTTTGCTGCGCTGCGCTGATTTTGCAGTGCCTCTCGGAAGGGTTGTACCCGAGCTGGGATGCGCACAATCCGATTTCGGTGCATTTGGCGGAGACCCTCGGCTATCGATTCAGCCACGAGTATCCGGCATACGAAGTCGACAGAACGTATCGGACACATTAAACTTGAGAGCAAGAGACGAATAGTGACGCAATAAAGATGATAAAACTTGACATAAACACCGATAATGTTTAATATTATAGACATAAGGAGGTGCTTGTATGCCTAAAAGATCAATTGTATTACTTCCTGAGACAGAAAAGATTTTGTCACAAATGGGTGAACAGATAAAATACGCCAGACTTCGAAGGAAAATCTCTGCAGAGTTGGTGGCGGAACGTGCGGGAATCAGCAGGGCGACCCTTGTATCAATCGAGAAGGGATCGCCTTCTGTTGCTATGGGTTGTTATGCAGCTGTGTTACATGCCCTTAACTACATGGATCGCGATCTTTTGCTTGTCGCAAAGGATGACGAGTTGGGAAGAAAACTGCAAGACCTTGATCTGGCGGTGAAGAAACGCGTGACGAAGCGGGGGTAGTCTTATGGAGGAGAAGATTATCTATGTGTATGCGGATTTTCTGTCATTCCAAGAAGAATTAATCGGCAAACTCTTCGTTTCACAGACGAGAGGCAATGAAATTTGCTCTTTTGAATACGATGCGGATTGGCTGCAAAAAGGATTTACCTTGTTGGATCCTGACCTGCAAATGTTTGCGGGAAGACAATATGTATACGGAGAGAAAAAGTTCTTTGGAATTTTTGCAGATTCCAGCCCTGATCGATGGGGGCGAAAACTGATGAACCGAAGGGAAGAACTTCGGGCAAGAACAGCATCGGAAAAACCGCGAAAACTGACGGAAAGCGATTATTTGCTCGGGGTTTATGACGAGAGCCGCATGGGAGGTTTGCGGTTCAAGGTTGATCCTTCGGGTGAGTTCCTTTCAAACGAGAAAGATTATGCGACACCGCCGTGGACATCGCTGCGGGAATTGGAGCGGGCTTCGACAGCATTCGAGCAGGACGATATCGGGGATGAAGGAAAATGGCTGCGTCAATTGCTGGCTCCCGGATCGTCTCTCGGCGGTGCCAGACCGAAAGCTTCCGTGATGGCTCCGGACGGGACACTGTGGATTGCAAAGTTTCCTTCGAAAAATGATTCGTTTGATTCGGGTGCATGGGAAATGACGGTACACGATCTGGCAGTGCTGTGCGGGATCACTGTTCCGGAAGCAAAGGCAGAGAAGTTTTCCAAACTCGGAACAACGTATTTAGTAAAACGATTCGATCGGGACGGAAAACGGCGTGTTCATTTTTCGTCTGCCATGACAATGCTCGGAAAGACAGATGGTGCAGGCGCAGCAGAAGGCAGCAGTTATCTGGAGATTGCTTCCTTCCTTAAGGCAAACGGTGCAAAGCCGAAGGAGGATTTATCTGAATTGTGGAATCGGATCGTGTTCAGCATGGCAGTGTCTAACACGGATGACCATTTCCGAAATCACGGATTTCTGCTGACAAGTGACGGATGGAAGTTGTCTCCGATGTATGATGTAAATCCGGACATTTACGGAGAGTTCCTGTCTTTGAATGTAGATGCCGACAATTCTGCAATAGATTTCGAACTGGCAATCAGCGCTGCTCCGTATTATGGAATTGCAAAGAAAAATGCAGAGGAACAGGTTAAGAGGATTAAATGCATTGTCGGTGCAAACTGGAGAAAAACGGCAAGCCTTTACGGAATCGGCAGGAATGAGGCAGAAAGAATGGAACCGGCATTCTCTGCGTGTGTCCGTTAAGTATTCTACATCTGTAGAACTGTGCAAATACGCGCTTTTAAAGTGAGGGGTGAGATTATGAGAATCGGACTCGCATCTTACCGGTGCGAAAATAAGAATACGGAATTTAACATCGGTCAGATAGAACGGGCGATGCGCGAAGCGCAGGGAAAGGTTGAGCTTCTGTGCTTTGGGGAAGCTTTTCTGCAGGGCTTTGATTCCTTGTGCTGGGACTATGAAATCGATAAGAACACGGCGGTCTCGAAGGATTCGGAGACCATGGAGCGGCTTCGGAAGATGACCGTAACGTACGGTGTGGCTGTCATGTTTGGCTATATCGAGCGAGACGGGGAGCGGTTGTATTCATCCTGCGCGGTGATCGCAGACGGAGTAATCCTTTACAATTACCGGCGGATTTCCAAAGGGTGGAAGGAGTTCACCCGGACCGATGACCACTATTGCGAGGGGACGGAGACGGAAGCCTTTCGCCTGCAGGGAAAGGACTTCGTGATTGCGCTCTGCGGTGATCTGTGGGACTATCCGGAGCGGTTTCGGACCGAACATACGCTGCTTTGGCCGGTGTATGTGAATTATTCGACAGAAGAATGGGAAGACGGCGCAATCGAGGAATACGCAGCGCAGGCTTTGCTTGCGGCGAAGGAGACTTTGCTGATCAATCCGCTGGATAACGCCCCGGTAAACCACGGCGGAGCTTTCTGCTTCCGGGACGGAGCGGTTGCGGCGCAGTTTCCCTTCGATACCGAGGGAGTACTGATCGTCACGGTGGAGTAGCTATGGAAAAAAGAATGATTGACGGACATATTCATATTGAACGCGGCGACTATTCGCTTGAGTGGATTCAGCGGTTTGTTGACCGCGCGGTGGAGACGGGACTTACGGAGATCCGTCTTCTGGAGCACAATTTTCTCTTCCCGGAGTTTGCGCCCATGTACGACTCCGTGAGGGTACACAGCGAGTTCGTGGACGCATGGTTTCGGAGGGTCGGCGGAACGAAGGACTATACGGAGTATCTTCGGCTTATCGAGAAAGTGCGGAAGGAGCATTTTCCGGTGAAGATCCTGTTCGGACTCGAGGTGTGCTACTTCAAGGACTATGAGGATCTCACGGCGGAATTAACGAAGGACAGGGGCTTTGACTTCCTGTTGGGAAGCGTGCATTTTGCGGGGGATTTTGCGTTTGACCACACGGCGGAGCACTGGGAAGGCTTGGATGTGGATGTAATCTTCCGGACTTATTTCGAGGATTCCCTTTCGCTTGCAAAGAGCGGATTGTTCACCGGCATCGGTCATCCCGATCACATCAAATTGTTTGGGCACCGGCCATCGTTTTCCCTTGCGGAATACTACGAGAAGCTGGCCTGCGAACTGGAGAAGGCCGGCATGTACGCAGACCAGAACAGCGGCGCATTCCGCAGATGCCCGGAGATCGGGGAGCTCGGCATGAACCCGGAGCTTTTACGGGCTTTGGTGCGCCATAATGTACGGATTGTCACCTCCTCGGACGCCCATCGTCCGGAGGATGTGGGCTTTATGATCAGAGAGCTCGGCGAAGCGGTTGCCGAAGCAGGAGGGGGGAAACTATGCAATTGAGAGCTTATACGAAAGAGGACGCGAAAGCCATCTGTTCGTGGATTCGTAGCGAGGAGGAGCTGTACCGCTGGTCTGCGGATCAGTTCAACAAATTCCCACTGCAGGCGGAGGACATGGAGGCATATTATGCACCGCGCACGGCGGAGGGAAATTATTTTCCGCTTGTCATGACCGATGAGCAGGGTAAGCCCGTCGGGCATTTCATCATCCGTCATCCCGGGCATGAGGATGCGACCGTATACCGCTTCGGATTCATAGTCGTCGACCCTGAAATCCGCGGCAGGGGGCTCGGAAAGCAGATGCTCGCGCTCGGACTTGCATATGCGAAGGAGCGCCTGCAGGCGACGAGAGTTACGCTCGGCGTGTTTGCGAACAATGACCGGGCGAGATATTGCTATCAGGCTGCGGGATTCCGGGAGTTTGGCCGGAAGAACTGTGCGTTGCCCATCGGAAACTGGGAGTGCATCGAGATGGAATATCGTTTTGCGTGATAATCCGCAGGAAATCAAGGAAAGGAGCGTGGCCGGATTTGAAAAAGGTGGGAAAACCGAACGGGAAAGTTACGCTCCTTTTCAGTTATGATGTTGACTGCAACAAGCGAATCGTGTATTCCGTCGGCGTCGACGAGGCAGGTCGATACTATTCCGTAGAGGAGCATGAGTACAACGTCGGCGCGGCGTATTCAGTGTACCGGGACTATTATATCCTCGAGGATTCCGAGGTCGAGCCGCTGCATCAGAAAGCGAAGGCCAGGGAGGCCGCGTCGGAAGGATTACAACTTTAACTTCAGATTGGGGGAAATATGGCTTCGGGAATTGTACATCTGGCAATCACAAAAAAGGTTTGTGAGAGCTATGGTTGTAAGGATCGGGAGAGATTAAGTTTCGGCAATGTGTTGCCTGATTTTGCGAAGGACCGGCAGGCGGCGCATGTGCGGGCCGTTGTGTGGGGACGCAACAAGCGGACCTATGATTTGAACCGGTTCCGGGCGGAGTTCGGGGCGCGGTTATTACAGGATGATTTGTATCTCGGATACTATCTGCACCTCGTTCAGGACGTGGTGCACCGGCATTTTATGTACGACCGCTACCACTGGAATCCCACAATTCCGGGCAACGTGGAGAAGCTTCATAACGATTACGCAATCCTTAACAGGTATGTCAGGGAGCGGTATAATCTGGTGAACGATCTGGCGATTCCGGAAGGGTTTGCGGATGAGGAGCTTGCCGGGATTGCGGAGTTCTACCCGGAGGGCCTTTTGGGCGCCATGGACGGGTTCTTCAAAGAGACCGGGCAGGGGGAAATCTTTTTCTTCACCAAAGCAATGGCGGACGAACTCATTGAGGAGGCTGCGAAGGTCTGTCTTAAGGAGCTGGAGGCGCTTGGAAACGGCGTCTCGACCATGGATGGCTATGATCTTGCCTGGGAAAATCTCCCGTATTCTCTCCTGGAGACCACACGCAACACAAGAGACCTCGGCGGCTATCGAATCGGCGAATGGGATGGCAGGTTCGGAGCGGACCGCGTTACGAAAGAGTCTCGGATCCTCCGAAGCGATGCGGCGCTGGAGCCGTCGGAGAAGGATAAGGAATTCCTGCGCAGCATCGGTGTCACCACCGTGATTGACACAAGGACCGCCCCGGAGATTGAGCAACGACCCCACGGGCTGGCGGGAGCGGAAGGATTTGCCTATTATAACCTGCCCATCGTTGAAGGTGCGTCGATTCCCGAGAGCGTTGCAGCGGTTCCCGGGAGTTACTTCAAAATCGCGCATTCGAAGAGCATCGGAAGCATTTTCCGCTGCATGGCGGAGGCGACCGGCGGCGTGATTGAGAACTGCTCCGCAGGCAAGGACCGCACGGGCGTGATCAGCGCGCTCCTTCTTTGGCTGTGCGGCGTGCGCAGGTCCGATATCGTCTATGATTACATGCGGACGAAGGAGAACAACAGGGAGCGCTTCGGGCTGATTAAAACCTTCAATCCGGACGTCGATATGAACATCGTGATTCCGCGCGAGAGCTTTATGACGGACTTTCTGGACATGATTACCGCGGAGCACGGGACGATAGAAGCATATTTCGAGTCCGTCGGAATCGGACCGGAATTGCAGAGCAAGCTAAGGGAAAAACTGTGTGGGTGAGGGCGGAAAATGGCTTCGAACAATGAAAAAACCGGTGCTGTCGGAAAGACCTTGTACGTCACCGACCTGGACGGCACTCTGATGCGAAATGACGAGACGCTTTCCGCGTACACGATAGAGACCATCAACGATCTGATTGCGAAGGGGCTTGCCTTTACCTACGCGACGGCCCGGTCCATCGAGAGCGCAAGACCGATTGCCGGAGGGCTTCACCTGGAGCTGCCGGCCATCACGAGAAACGGGGCAGTACTCGCGGAAAATGCAACCGGCAAACATCTGGAGAGGGCAACCTTTTCCGCGAATGAAGTAGAACTTTTGAAGGAACTGCTTCCGGAGCTGCCGAAGTACGGCTTTGTATCGTGCTTCCTCGGGGAAGAGATGCACCGGCTGTACCTTGACTGCGAACACACGCCGGCGCTGCAGGGCTATTTTGATTACTATGCGGCCAATCCCACCGTCCGTCCGGTGCCTTCCTTTGCGGAGCTCTTCTGCGGGGAGCCGGGGTATGTGACGCTGATCGGCGCGAAGGAGGAAATCCGGCCGATTTATGAGCGCGTGAGGGAGTACAAAGGGTGGGAGACGCTGTTCCAGAAGGACACCTACCGTGATGAGTTCTGGCTGGAAATCTGCCCGCAAAACTGCACCAAGGCAAAGACCATCCGGAAGGTCGCGGAGAAGTACGGTTTTGACCGCCTCGTGGTCTTCGGTGACGGCATCAATGACATTCCCATGTTTGAAATCGCGGACGAGGCATACGCCGTATCCAATGCGCTTCCGGAGCTTAAGGAGCATGCCACCGGCATCATCGGCTGCAACGAGGAAGACGCGGTGGCGAATTATCTGAAGGAACGAATGGGCGAATAATCTGCAGACAAAAAGGACGAAAAACAAAGTGGAAATCTGGGATTTGTACAATCTGAATTTCGAGGTTATCGGGGAGCATGTCCGCGGGACGGAGATGCCGGAGGACGGGTACCACCTGGTGGTCCACGTCTGGATTCGGAATGCAGCCGGGCAGTACCTGATGACGCAGCGGAGTGCGACCAAAAAGACCTTCCCGCTTGCGTGGGAATGCGTCGGCGGCTCCGTCGTGAAGGGCGAGGAAAGCCTTGCGGCAGCCCTTCGCGAGGTGCAGGAGGAGGTCGGAATCGAGCTCCGTCCCGAGGACGGAAGAAAAGTGCTCACACAGATTCGCGATTCCGCAGGCGGCACGAGAGTGAACGACATTAACGACGTCTACCTGTTTTCCTACGACGGACCGGTTCGCCTTGCGGAGGCCTCGACGGACGAGGTCGCTCAGGCGCGGTGGATGACGCGGGACGAGATTGTCGAGCTGTACCGGCAGGGGAAAATGGTCAGCGTGATTAAGGACCTTTCGTATTTCATCGAGAATACGGACGGGGTGTTTGCATAATCGGGACGGCGAAGCAGCGGGGGAAGGAGAAGGAAGGCATGAAACGGTTCGGATGCGCAATCAACTATTACATCGTGGATCTTTTAAACATTTGGAAGGACAGCAGCCCGGAGACCTTTGCGGCGCGGAGAGACGAGTATCTTGCAGCGGCAAATGCATCCGCCGATTCCCCGTTCTGTCAGCTGGATTACACGCGGATGACGAAGATGGCGGACTTTATCAAACGGCGGGTGGACAGTATCACATGCGAAAACGAGATGAAGATGGAAATCTTCTTCCGCGAGGAGCAGCCGGCATTTATTGATGACGAGGTCAATACGGCGCTGTTTGATTTCTCTTATGCGGACCGGATCTATGCATTTGCCTGTGAGCACGGTCTGGACATTCGCATCCATACCGTTTTGTGGTATAACCATGTTCCGCGGCAGCTTAAGGAGTATCTTGCGGGTCGAAGTGAAGCGGACCGGAAGAGGCTTACCCTTGCGTTTCTGAAGACCTTTATGCAGTGCCTGCGGGAGCGATATCCGAAGGGGTACTGTGTGGATGTTATTAACGAGATGGCAGCGGACCCGGACGAGCTCCGCTATATGGCGGAGGATGGCGAACCGGGGTACGAATACGACGAGGACGGTATCCGCATCGATTTCTGGTACCGGACCCTCGGGAAGGACTACTACCTTGAGGTTCTTCGCCTCGCCAGGGAAGTCTTCGGCGATGACGTAAAGCTTGTGTACAACGACAATAACGAGGGGAACCGCGAGAAGCAGAAGACCGTGCAGACCGTGGTCAATAAGTGCAAAACCTACGAGCGGGAAACCGGCATCCGGCTTCTGGACGCCCTCGGTATGCAGTGTCATTTCTGGGGTTCGAAGGAGGAAACGAAGGAATACATGGAGCAGTTCTTCGCTTTTTACAAAAGCCTTGGGTTAGAGCTGCAGGTTACGGAGTTTGATGTGAGCAACCACAGCACGAAAGAAATCCAGGAGCGGATATTCCGGGATTTCATCGAAGTCGCGCCGAAGTACGGGGTGGAGAATTTTACGATGTGGGCCTTAAATGATCTTGTGTCCTGGTACGCAGCGGATGAACCGACGCTGGTGGACCGGGACGGCAATGAAAAGCCGGTTGCCGCGAAATATGTGGAGGCTTTCTCTGCCAAGAGACAATGATTGGTGAATAGATAACACTTGAAAAACCTGAGGAGGGTATACATGAAAGTATTGGTTTTGAACGGAAGTCCCAAAAAGAAGAGTGATACGTTCCGGCTGACGGACGCGTTTCTCAAGGGCCTGAATAAAGACGGGGAGCACGAGATTCACATCGTGAACGTGATTGAGAAAACCATTGCGCCCTGCAGAGGGTGTTTTGGATGCTGGCAGAAGATGGACGGGCATTGTGTGATTGAGGACGACCAGAATGAAATCCTCGATTTGTACCGGACTTCGGACCTGATCATTTGGAGTTTTCCGCTGTATTGCTACAGCATGCCGTCACACTTAAAGGCGGTGCTTGACCGGACGATTCCGCTTGTGAAGATGCGGATGCAGCAGCTTTCGGACGGCACGGTCCGCCATGAGGCGCTGGCTGATTTTTCGAAGATTCACACGCTGGTGATCTGTGGGTGCGGTTTCCCGAACTGGGAGGGCAATTTCAATGCACTGAAGCTCATGTGCAACACCTGCTTCTGCGGGCCCGATATGGTCTGCGTTCCCGAGACACCGATGTTAAACGTGCCGGCTGCTGCAATCGTGGCGGATCCTCTCCTGGCGAAATTCGAAAAGGCCGGGGAGGAGTATGCGCAGAAGATGACGCTTTCGCCGGAGACTGTCGCGGAGCTGGAACGCCCTATGATTTCTGCGGAGGACTATATCCGCAATGTAAACGGCGGCTGAGCGAATGGAAACCCGAAATAAAGACTTAAAGTTGTTTTACATCCTCTGGAGCACGCAAAGCCTGTCGCAGCTCGGCAGTGCCATAACGGCATTTGCCCTCACACTGTGGATATACGAAAAGACCGGCTCGGCGCTCAGCACGGCGACGCTCACCATCTGTACGTACGCGCCGTACGTCATCATGAGCATCTTCGCCGGCGCAATCACCGACCGGTTCGATAAAAAGAAGACGATGCTTGTGTGCGACCTTCTGGCCGCGCTCGTGACGGTTGTTGTGTTTGTGCTGTACCGGACGGGCACGCTCGCACTGTGGCATTTGTACGTCATCAATGCGATTTCCGGACTGATGAACACGGTGCAGCAACCGGCGTCCGAAGTCGCGTATACGCTGATCGTTCCGAAGGATTACTATCAGAAAACCAGCGGCTTCCAGCAGTTGTCACGGTCGCTCATCTCCATCGGAAATCCGCTGATTGCGGCGGCAATTTACGGGCTTGCGGGGCTGGATGCGGCGATTGCCGTGGATCTGTTGACGTTTGCGGTTGCATTTGTCGCGTTGTTGCTGTTTGTCAGGCTGCCCGAACCCTCGGAAAATGCAGAGAAGAGCGATAACGTGATCAAGCTGGCGAAGGAGGGGCTGCGGTTCCTTAAGGAGACGCCGCTGATTTTGACCATAATCCTGTTTATGGCAGGGGTGAACCTCACGGCATCGGCGTTCGATGCGGTGCTGCCGGCACTTGTAATCCCCAGAGAGGGCAACAATGTCTACGGAATCGTGACTGCATTTGCCGGTGTGGCCATGGTGGCTGGAAGCTTTCTTCCGATGTTTTTGCCAAAGCCGAAGGACAGAGTCAGGGTGATTTATCTCACCATGCTTTTTGCCCTCGGAATTGAAAACTTTCTGCTGGCGTTTTCCAGAAGCCCGGTTTTGTGGTGCGTCGGGCAGATTGTTGGGTGGGTGTTCGTGCCGCTGATGGCCGCCAACCAGAACGTGATCATGCGAAATGTCATCCCCGTGGAGCTTCAGGGAAGAGTCTATGCCTGCCGAAATTCACTGCAGTTTTTCACCATTCCGGTGGGGCTGTTCCTCGGCGGATTCCTCGTGGACAAGGTCTGTGAGCCTTTTATGGCGGCGAAGAGCGACAGCGCCTTTTGGACGATGCTTTTCGGCAGCGGCAAGGGCTCCGGCGCGGCTCTCATGATGGGAATTCTCGGGGTGACCGGAACCGTGCTTTGCATCACGTCCGGGCAGATTATGAAGAAATACAAATATTCGGAGTGAAAAATTACAGATCTGCAAGGACAGAAAATGAATCACAAGGGGGAGAGTATGGGGAAGTATCCGGACAGAGAAACAGCAGAGGAGCTTCTGCGGGAGGCGGAAGGACGGAACCCCGGGCCGTGGGGGAATCACAGCAGAACGGCAGCGCATTGTGCGGAAGCAATCGCAAGATACGGCGGAATGAATCCGGACAAGGCGTATGTGCTGGGGTTGCTTCACGATATCGGGCGGAGGTTCGGAAAGCGGCACCTCGGGCATGTGTCCGACGGCTATTCCTACATGATGTCACTTGGCTATGATGACGCTGCAAGAATTTGCCTCACGCATTCGTTCAACCAAAAGGACATTGACGGCTATGTCGGCCGATTCGACACCTCGGAGGAGGAAACGGAGCTGATCCGGACGAAGCTTGCAGAGGCGGTGTTTGATGATTACGACCGGCTGATTCAGCTGTGTGATGCGATTTCCGGCGCCGAAGGCGTGATGGACATCATAGACCGCATGAGTGATGTCAAGCGTCGCTACGGGGATTATGACCCCGGTAAATGGAACGCCAATCTCGCCCTGAAGGAGTACTTCGAACAAAAGATGGGGAAGGATCTTTATGAAGCCGTTGAGAAAGACTCCTTCCACCCCGATATGACGGTGTACCGGTGCGGCGACAGCGACTGGCTTCTGTCCGAGGATGCATACGAAATCTACGCCGCTTGCATGTATCAGCCGACATTCGGAAGATACACCGCGAAGATGAAAGAATTCCTTTCTGATTCTGCGGTCGGAATTTATGTCTGCGAAAAAGACGGAATCCGGGCGGGAATACTGGTTCTGGACTGCTCCGGCGAGGCGCCTGAGATTGTCGGAATCGCCGTCTCCGAAAGCTGCCGCGGATGCGGAATCGGGCAGTATCTGGTGCGTCGTGTTATGCAGGCAGAGCACGTAAGATGCATCTCCGCACAGACGGATGACGATGCCATCGGATTCTACCGAAAATGCGGGTTCCGCGATGAAAAGACAACGGAAGAATACCAAAACGGGACTGTGGTTCGGTATCATTGCACGTTGACAAGTGAGGCGACGCATGGAGCATAAAGTAGTCGTCAGTATGCTATCGTTGCGGCAATCGGCGGAAAGTATTTCAGAGTTGAAGAGCTTAAGCCGGATGGGACGCATAAACGGTATGTGGACTTAAACCTTAAGGATCCCAGCATCTCGGGCACTTTTCAGGGAGCAGCCAGACGTGCCGAATGGAATCGTTTGACTCATTTTCGGATGACATACAAGAAAGGAACATGGAAAAAATGAATGACAATAGTGTAATTGAAATCAGAAATCTGGGGCGTGTTCAGTATCTCGATCTCGGACACCGCTATTATATCGTAATTGCCCAAAGTGAGGAGTATCTGGACCATCTGTATGATTGTCATTTTTTTGATGACAACGGTGATTTCCTGGAGGGATATGAGGGCTTTTGGTTTGATGAGCGACAGTTCCTTCTAATGGAGAAGTATTTCTTCAATTTTATTGACAAGGAGTGCAATCTGATTATTACGATGTATGAGGAAGAATTTGCGGAGCCGGAGATTCTTCCTCAGGTGTTGGATATAGTTGATCGCCAGATAAAGAATTGTGATAATGATGAAGTGCTTGAACTGGCCAAGCAACTTCGGAATATCGTGATTAAGGCGATTGAGGTTAGTTCTCCGGTGGGATTCTGCTTTTAATGAGCATGCCAAGATACTTCTTTCAGGACTTTCTGTTTGAAAATATGCCAGTTGACGAACAGGAATACCCAGTGGTTACCCTGAAGTATTTGCCGCCCGACGAGGATACGACACAATATGTTCCGATATCCTTTGATGTCATGTTACGCATGAATCATGAGGAAGAATGGAAAGACTTGTTTACAAGGGTCGCTGGAAAGGACGTATGCATCATTGACAATGTTCGAATCGAGAATCAAGAAGTAGAACCGTATAAGCGGTTTTATCTCATGGCGTATTACTATACGCTTATGAATCATTGTCAAAATCTATATGTATCGAGCGAGTAGGAGTGATCATTTTGCTATGATTTGGAGAAGTGCTTGGGAGCGGAGTTGGATAAAGCGAATTCCGCTCCGAGGCTCTCCATAAGGACTATGAAAAAGCGGGAAAAGGGCAAATCGGCGAAAATGATTGATCATGTCAAAAGGTCATGTACAGTAATCCCTTGTTACACAAAAACAAAAGAAAAATGCAGCAAGTTCATTGTTAACTATATTTCGGGAAGATGAATGCTGGAAGAAGGATCCAACAGAAAGGCAGTCGGCATGTCTGTACTAATTGAATTATTTATGACATTCGCCAAAATCGGGTTGTTTACTTTCGGCGGAGGATACGCGATGCTTTCGATTATTGAGGACATCTGCGTTGAAAAGAAAAACTGGATTACCCATGACGAGATGATGAACATTACTGTCATTGCTGAGTCGACGCCTGGGCCGATTGCGATTAACTGTGCGACGTATGTCGGTTATAAAAAGGGAAAACTCCCGGGAGCCATTCTGGCTACATTGGGTGTGGCAGTGCCTTCTTTTGTCATTATCTTCGTAATTTCAATGTTTCTTGAAGGGTTCCTTGAGATTGCCTGGATCGCGCACGCGTTTCAGGGTATTAAGCTTGCTGTCGGTATACTGATCCTTGATGCCGCTCTCAAAATGATCAGAAAAATGCCGAAGAAGCGGTTGCAGATCGGAATTCTTATTGCAGCTTTCGCTGTTATACTATTGATCAATGTGTTGAACCTGCATTTGTCTTCCATTGTGGTGATGATAGCGGCTGCATCGATCAGTGTCGCCTTTTTCCTTGCCGGTGAAAGAAGGAGAAAGGAGGAGCAGACATGATATACCTTGATCTTCTGCTTGGATTTCTGGAAGTCGGACTGTTCTCCTTCGGCGGAGCGTACGCGGCAATACCGCTTGTTCGGGATGTCGTACTGGCACACGGGTGGATGGATGACGAGATGCTTTCCTACATGATAGCAGTCAGCGAGAGCACTCCGGGGCCGATTATGGTGAACCTTGCGACTTATGTCGGCAGTAATAAAGGCGGATTTTTCGGAGCCGTGATTGCTACGACAGTTGTCATGCTTCCGGCATTTCTCATAATCCTGCTTATTATGGTTATAGCAAAGAACCTTCTTAAGAATCCGTATATGCAGGCGATTCTGCGAGGATTGAAACCTTGCGTCATCGGTGTGATTCTGGCGACAGGCGTATACATGATTGTCGATAACTGTCTTCGGAAGGCAGGAGGCGGGGTTGATGTCGTTGCTCTTGTCATAACCGGTGGCCTTGCCGTCATATATTTCGGGTCAAGAAAAATCAGGAAAAAAGGCATGTCACCAATCATGCTTATATGTGTTGCCGCTGTGGTTGGGGTGGCAGTATATGGGATTTGAATACTTATCTTTCGGCATTGTGGAATAAGCATATCGTAATCTGGAGGTGCTATGCTCGATAGAACTATTCCGTTTTACAATACAATCATGAAATGTTCTGATTATTCACTCAGGCATGCAGAACTGCCGGATGGTTTCTCAATCGTGTCATATCAGCGCGGATATGAAAAAGAATGGGCAAAACTGGAATATGCCATTGGCGATTTTGATTCGTTGGAGGCAGCGGAGCAGTATTTCGCTGAGACTTATCTACAGAATCCAAAGCTGTTTTCGAACATTCTTTTCCTGCTGAACAAGGAGCAAGAGATAGTAGGTTCATGCATCGCATGGCAGGACAAGCGGGGTGAAAACAGTGTCTCGTCCCTGCATTGGCTTATTGTTCAAGAGCAGTATCAGAGAATGGGGCTTGGAAGGGCTTTGGGCACAGCTGTTATGAACATATATGCGGAACATGGGAAACTACCGGTTTATATCCATAAACAGCCATGGAGTTGGAAAGCGATTCTTTTGTATGCTTCGCTCGGTTTCAGGCTTCAGAAGACGGATACATTCTCACATTATGAAAACGAGTACGGGAAATCCATGGATGAACTGGAAAAAATAGTTTCAAAAGAGCAATATGAGCTACTACTGCGGTCATCGGAGGACAGTACGCCGTAGCGTAGGGGATCGTAAAGCATTAGCTTTGCAGGCCTCCTGTTAGATATCCATTTCTATGTCAACAAATGCGGCTTCCATATCGTGGAGTTCTTCAATAGCCACCATCCGGATCCCCACGATCCCGAAACCGGCGAAGAGAATAATTATGAGGGCGAAGATTTCGACGGCATGTTTCGCTTTGAAAAGCAGATGCCCTGTTTTGAAAAAAATTGAGAAATAATTGAGAAATAAGGTCATGTGGAAATCACGTGACCTTTTATATTGACAAATATCTATGTATGTGATAATATCCTCGCATAGAAAAATATCTATGTGAGGAAGCGTTTATGAATGAATTGGATGTTGCTCTTATTTGCAAGGCTTTGGGAGATGCAAACAGACTGGAGATTGTGAAAATGTTGTCGGATGGGGAAAAATGCGGGTGCAGACTCCTTGAGAGGTTTTCGATAACACAGCCGACTCTGTCGCATCACATGAAAACCCTTGTGGATTGCGGGCTTGTTAATGACAGGAAACAAGGAAAATGGCACTATTATTCACTGAATCCGGAGGCTTTGTCCTTCCTTCGGACATTTCTGGACGAATTGGTTTGCAAGGAGCCCACAGAGGGGAAAGGCGGGTGCTGCCAATGAAAACAGAGTTTCCGGATGGCCGGATGAAAAACCGGCACAAAGAAAAGGCTCTCCATTTCTTCTCAGAGCATTTTCACTGCTCACAGTCAGTGCTTGCCGCATTTGCGGAGGAATGCGGATTGACCGAGGAGCAGGCATTGAAACTCGGGGCATGCTTTGGCTCGGGGATGCGGAAGGGTGAGGTCTGCGGCGCCTGTACGGGAGCTCTGATGGTGTTGGGACTGCTGTACGGGCAGTCGGACAAAGAAGATTTAGAGAGCCGCATGCAGGCCAACAGAGTCAATGAAGCCATGATGGAACGCTTTTCCGAAAAATGCGGATCCTATATCTGCAATGAGCTGCTCGGGTGCGATGTCAGAACTGAACAGGGCATTCAATATGCAAGGGAGCACAATTTGTTTACAGAGTTGTGTCCCAGGATGGTGGAAAACGCGGTGGAAGTGCTGGAGAAAATCATCAGCGAGGAAAAGCAGAAAAGGGATGTGGAGAAATGATTGAAATCAGAAATTGCGATGACTATGAAGCGGCGAGGGAACTAATCCGGGAGTATTCGCAGATAAAGGGCGCCGAAAGCTGCTTTGTTTCATTGGATAGGGAATTGGCTGATCTGCCGTCATATTATGAAGGAGGCACTCTTTTGCTGGGCTATGAAGATGGAAAGGCGATTGCAACGATAGCGATAAAAAGGACGGACGCACCTTGGGCGGAGGCAAAGAGATTGTATATAAAGCCGGAGTATCGTGGGCGCGGATACGCAAGGAAAATGCTAAACGCTATGCTTGATAAATGCCGTGAATTGAACTATGATGAGGTAAGATTCACAACCAAGCCGGAAGTGATGAGCATCGGTTATTCTCTGTATAAAAAAATGGGGTTTGAAGAACTTGGGAATAACGAAGGAACCGTTTTAATGCGAATGTTCCTGTGATAGCATGAAAAAAACAGGAAGCAACCATGTTGCATTAAATGAAAGTATTATGTAACAAGCGAGTATCTGGACAGATGTCTATATAAATGTCCGGATAAATGCCCAGAACGATAAAACATGGGGGTGAACATATATATGGGCAGGGCGTTTTTCCTTAGCTGTGAAATATGGAGATCCGCGAACAAGGTGTCTGAGATAATTCGTGAAATCAGTAAAAAAGTAGACGCGGATACTCTCGAAATTGCTCCGTTTTCGGATGGGATAGATGATATCGGAATAATAGTCAACTGTCATCCGGAAGGAAATATGCGAGATGGTTGGGGTAAGCCTAGAAAATACATAAACTATGTGAAAAAATCAGCTGATATCCGTTTGCCAATTCCATATAGTATGTTTGTTTCTGCAGAATATGAAGACCAATATCTTATGGTTGTGAAAAACATTGTCGATTCGATAAGAGTTATTAGTGAGAAGTGCGCGAAAAGCAAACGTGCCAGGTTTGACAGTGAAGCATTTGTTCGGGAATTCCTAAAGAGGTTGGATGTTTCGGAGGATAGTCTTAGGACCGTTGTTGGTGTTATTCCGGACGAAGAATACCGGAAAATAATGAGGCCTATTTGAAAAAACAAGGAAATCATCCTCCCGACGAGGTATATTATACAAGAAAATGAAAGTTCTTGAAACAAAACGATAATTCTTCACTCTGAGAGCTCACCTTTATCGGGTGAGCTCTCCGCATTTATCATGGTCGGGAGAACGGCCTTATCGATGATGGGATAAAAGCAGCAACAAGCACATTATTCGTCCAAAAAACGCAGTTAAATCTTGAATATTCGTCCGTAAAATGCTATTATAACATTGCATAGATTCTTTCGGAGGTACATTACGATGATGGAAAGACTGGCACTGGAGCAGTTTAAGGCATGGAAGGATAAAGAAAAAGGCAAGAGAAAACCGCTGCTTGTCACCGGAGTCCGTCAATGCGGTAAGACTTATCTGATCAAGAATTTCGGTGAAACGGAATTTGAGGAGATGGCTTACTTTAATTTTGATGGCAATGCCGGGCTCAAGTCTGTATTTGATTATGATTTTAATACGAAAAGGATAATTGACGAGCTTGGAAGCATTATATTCGGAAAGGCGATCGAGCCCGGCAAGACACTGGTAGTATTTGATGAGATACAGGATTGTTCCAGAGCTATTCAGTCACTCAAGTATTTTTGTGAGGAAATGCCGGAACTGCACATCATAGCTGCAGGTTCGCTTCTTGGGGTAGCTTTGAAGGCTGAAGGGATATCGTTTCCTGTTGGCAAGGTTGACAGGATCGATATGTATCCCATGAGTTTTGAAGAGTTTGTGAGAGCTGACGGAGGAGGAAAATACATCGATGGCATTAAGAAAATGCCGCTTGACAGAGAAATCCCGGAACTCTATACGGTTCCTCTTGAGAAGTATCTGAAGAATTATTATATAGTTGGGGGTATGCCGGAGGCTGTTAAGACCTGGACGGAGACACATGACTATAAAGAAGTTGAAGCGATTCAGGATAATATCCTCAGAGATTATGCGGATGATTTTTCAAAGCATACTACACCGGAGACTGCTATCAAAATCAAATTGGTCTGGGATTCGATCCCTTCGCAGATAGCAAGAGAAAACAATAAGTTCATTTTCTCCCATGTAAAACAGGGAGCGAGATCGAAAGATCTTGAGGACGCGCTGGAATGGCTGGTAAATGCAGGCATTGCAGGTAAGCTTTGTATGGTACCGACACCTGAGATCCCCTTGTCCGGAGAGGCGGACTATACTTACTTTAAGGTATATATGGCTGATGTAGGGCTCCTCAGGAGAAAGTCAAACTTAAACTACAGAACGGTTCTTGAAGGAAACGAGGCTTTCATACATTATAAGGGAGCGATAACTGAGAATTACGTTTATACCCAGCTAAAGTTTATGGGGATTGACAGTTATTTCTGGAGAACCAAATCCGATGCGGAGCTTGATTTTATCACTGACCATGAAGGCGTACTTGTACCTGTTGAAACAAAATCTGCGGATAATACCAAAGCTAAGAGCCTGCATCAGTTCTGTAACAGGTATAGTCCCAAATTGGCAATAAAGTCTTCCTTAAAGAATGTCGGTGACAATATGGACGGAGAGACTCATGTGTGGTCGATTCCTTTATACACACTGTACAGATTTAAAGAGTATCTGTACAAAGAGATGGGTTGGGAATAAACAATATCTCGCAAAATGTTTTTTGAGGCGCAACCTTCTCACGGGTTTCCGGGTTAATATATTCGTAGCTTTCATCGCGATGAATGTATTCCTGAAGGCCATTGTTACACAAAATAAAAGTTTTATGCTCTAACATAGGCCAGTAAATTTCAGTTTTATAGACGATGACAAATCGGAGTTTGTGAGGGTAGCTATGATTAATAAAAAAATACAAAAATATATAGATGATTACACTTTCTGCTCAGAACACCTCTTCAAGGATTGGGAGTCTTTTCTCAATCTTCTTTATGCCGAAGGTGGTCGGGTTTCATCGATTCTTTGGTGGGATCACTGTACAAAAAAACAGTTGAAAGAATCCGTAGGAAGCGGTGGATACAAAGATCCTGATAACGATGAGTTTGTATATGCCGAAACGCAGTTGTACAAAGAAGACTTAGAAACTTATACTCTTGATGAAATCAAGGAATACATCAATCAGGAAAGAAAAACAGGATTCCGGTATGGCAACATATACAAAAGCCATGATTTGATACCGTCTTTCAATCTGGCAGACTGATAAATTCGAATTTGTCGGCCTGCTGTGATAGTGCGTTTTATTTGAAGATCCGTAACGACATGGTATTTTACAGATAAACAGGAAAAGACAGGAAAATGACAGGTACGATAAACACAATAGTATTCGATATGGACGGAACGGTGTTGGACACATTGGATGACCTAACGGAATCCGTGAATTATGTACTCAGGCAATTCGGTTTTGCTTCCAGAACGAAGGATGAGTACAGAAAATTCTTCGGAAATGGAATAAAGTATGCAATCCGTTGCGCGGTTCCAAAGGAGATTCCGGAGTCCGTCATCGATGAGATGATTCCGGTGTTTAAGGAGCATTATGACGTTCATTGTCTGGACAGAACCGGGCCGTATGACGGCATTTTGGAAACGCTCAAGGCATTGAAAGAAAACGGATATAAGATGGCAATCGTATCGAACAAAATCGACTCTGCCGTTAAGGAACTGAACAGCCGTTTTTTCGGGAAGTATGTAGATGTGGCAATCGGGGAACAACCGGGAATCAGAAGAAAACCCGCACCGGATATGGTGTCGGCCGCATTGACTCAGCTTGGAAGCAATGCTGATGAATCCGTTTATGTCGGTGATTCGGAAGTGGATCTGGAGACGGCAAGAAACGCGGGAATCCCCTGCATTTCAGTACTATGGGGATTCCGAGACAGAGATTTCCTGATTCAGAAAGGTGCGAAAACAATAATCGAAAAGCCGAAAGACATTTTGAGAGAATTGTTTTGATGAGGTAGTTGCAAATGTAGTTAGGGACAAGCATATTTAAGGCTTGTCCTTTTTTGTGCCATGGAAGAGAGGTGAACTCTATGGCGGAAGAGAAGGAAGCCTGGCTCGGCAAGGAGCTGGAATCGCAGGCGTGATGGTATTACGAAGAAAAATGAAATAGCATAAGCGGAACTCTGAATTGAGTGGAGGCGGCGATAAAACCGACCGTTTCCACTCGATTTGCGAGTGACAAGGAGCCCCTCCGTGTGGTATAATCTCACAAATGGCTTGTTACACAAAATAAAAG
>CADAHQ010000009.1 GCA_902787715.1 uncultured Lachnospiraceae bacterium | reverse complement strand
ATCTCCAGCACGCGCTTTGTGGCGTCGGTCACGCGGTAGGCTTCGCTGCCGCGCACACCCGGGATCCAGATGACGGCCGCCTCGTCCGCCGTCAGCACCAGAGGCAGGTTGTCGCGCTCGGTGCGGGGGAATTTGGCGTTGACAAATACATCCTGCACCGTCTTCGTGTGCCCGTCCGCCGTGATGGTGATGCGGTCGCCGGGGCGCCTTGTGCGTACGACACAGGCCTTGCCTATTGTATCATAATCAAACCGTTTCGTATACTGATTTTCCGTAAAATTCACGCTTTGTTCGGAGTCGCGCGCCGTCCCGGCGGTTTCGCCGCACGTTGCGCCTGCGCCGGTTTCGCCGCAATCCTCCGCCGCCCGCTCGTGCACCGCAAAGGTGAGAACCCTCGGCCGGCCGCCGAAGAAGGTGAGCTTCACGCCGCGCTCCAGTTCGCGCCGTCCGACCTCGTGCCGCCCGGCAAATTCTTCCTTCTCCCGTTTCGGGTACACGTGCCGGTATCCGCGCACAAGCGTCACACCGTAAGGGAACGTCGCCTCGGCGGAAACCGTGCTCTTGGCAAGCTTCTGCACCATGGCGGCATGGGCGTCCGTAAGATCCTTGCGGTGGCCGCAAACCGCCGCCAGGTAATGCATCGCCACCTCGCTCTGCAGCGCCGCAGGCAGCGCAAGAAGCGCCTCCACGTCGAGCTCCAGGTTTCGCAGGTCGCGGGAGGAGGCCTGCGGGGCGGGTGAATTTGCCGAAGGGTTGCCGTCGCGGCATACGCGCCGGAAGGCTTCCTTCGCCTGCTCGTCCATAAATCTCCACGCAGCACTTAAGTGGGTGCCTGCCGAAGCGATGTGCGCGCCGGCCCGGGGATTGAGCTCCGCAAGAAGCGGCATGATGCGATTCCGCAGGATGTTGCGGTCGCCGTCCGCCTCGTAGTTCGTCGCGTCCTCGCAATAGGTTTCGCCGCGGGCCGAAAGCTCCGCGAGAATGTCCTTCTTCGTAAGGGGCAACAGGGGCCGAATCAGGTGGACCGTCTTGTCGGCAAATGGCGTGCTGTCCGCGGGAATGCCCGTGAGGCCCCGCAGGCCGCTGCCGCGCACGAGGTGCATGAGAATGGTCTCCGCGTTATCGTCCGCGTGATGCGCCACCGCCACCCGGGTTGCGCCGCCGAATTTCTCCGAAATCTCTGCGGCAATCTCCGAAAAGATCCGATAGCGCTCGGTGCGCCCGGTCTCTTCAATACCCTTCCCGCGCTCTTTTGCAAGCGCCGGAATATCCACGCTGACCGCGCGAAATGCAACCCCGAGCCGCTCCGCGGTCTCGCGGCAGAACGCCTCGTCCCGGTCGGCCTCCGCGCCGCGGATTCCGTGGTTGACGTGGACTGCCGTAAGGTTTAACGACAGGTCGGCGGCAATGTCCCGCAACAGCAAAAGAAGGCACAGGGAATCGCTTCCGCCGGAGTATCCGACGATCACGTTCATCCCTTGTGCCAACAATTGTTCCTTCGCGATCCACTCGCGAACTCTGCGTGTTATCTTCGTTTCCATAGATTCCTCAATATGCGCACTGTTTCGTGCCTGCGGCCGGGCTTAGCGCGGGCTCCTGCTTCGTCCCTTGCAGAACACTACTTCTTCTCCGGCTTCGGGGTCGGTGTCGGCGTCGGCGTAAACGTCGGCGTGGGCGATGCGCCCGGCCGGAAGATGATCTCGTCCTTGTAGACCAGCCCTAACACTTCGCGGGCCACGTCCTCCATGTAGCTTCGCGTCTGCACATACGCCCGGCGCTCCTCGATGGCCTTCGCGCGGGCTTCCTCCTCCGCCTTGAGGCGGATCAGCTGCTCCTTCTCCTCCACACGTGCGGCGTAGCGGTCCTCGGCGGTCTTCCGAAGGTACACAAACACACCCGTGATGAGCAAGGTGATCACCGCGAGCAGCAGCAGGGAAAATACTCCGCTTTCCAGTTTGTGGTTTTTCTTTACCAGCTTGTTTTTCATTTGCCGCCTCTGTGTCTTAATTTACGCCGCAGCGTCGTTCCCGCCGCGCCTTCTACAGATACCGGAACAGTTCCTTGGCGTCGTCCTTGCGGACCGTCTCCGCCACGTCAAGGACTTCCACCTTCACCAGCTTGTTTCCGAATCCGATTTCAATGATGTCGCCGACCTTCACCTCAACGGACGCCTTCGCCGGGCGGCCGTTCACGCTTACGCGCCCCGCATCGCAGGCCTCGTTGGCCACGGTGCGGCGCTTGATCAGCCGGGACACCTTCAGGTATTTGTCCAGCCTCATACAGCCTCACTTTAATGAAAACATGGGCCGGTCATCGGCGACCGGCCCAAGAATGTCTGTCTTTATACGCAATAGTCACCGCGTCACAATCACTTCTTCTTGTTAACGGCTTCCTTAAGAGCGCTACCAGCCTTGAACTTAGGCTGCTTGGACGCCTTGATCGTGATCGTCTGCTTCGTGAGCGGGTTGCGACCCTTGCGAGCAGGTCTCTTGTTTACTTCGAACGTACCAAAACCAACGAGAACAACCTTGCCGTCAGCAGCAAGAGTGTCGGTAACGGTTCCGATGAACGCGTCAACCATCTTCTTAGCATCTTCCTTCTTAACGTCAGCCTTTGCAGCGATAGCCGCAACCAATTCAGTCTTATTCATTATGACTTTCCTCCTAATTGTGATGATTTTCTCTTCACCGCACATCCGCGTCCGGACGGGCGCTGCGCGGCTCTTACTCACATTTCAGTTATAAACGGAATAACGCATAAAGTCAAGCGAAAAAGTGCAAAAAACCGCGAAAAACCGCGGAAAATGCCCATTTTTCGGGCTTTTCGCAATCCCCTACGGCAATCCCTGCGAATCGCTTCCCACAAGGGACGGCGCAGCATACCATTTGCCGTCGACGCAAATGCACCAGATTGTGTCGCGATCGGTGCCCTTAAACTGCTTGTCGGTCTCGTCGAACCAGCTGTAGCGGAAGGCGATTTCCACGCAGGCAATCTTCTCGATTGCGGTCTCCACAACGCTCGGATACTCCTCCGAAAGCAGCGCAAAGCCCTCCCGGAAACCGTCGGAGCCAGGCTCGTAAACAGTCTGCTTCGACGAGGTGCGGGTGTATTTGCCGTCGATTTCCTTCAGATATTCGACGGCCTCATCAAACATCGGCTTGATGCTGCTCTGCAGAAATCCGAGCTCCTCGAGGCCAATCTTCTCCTGGCAGTCGGAATTGTAAACCGTCGACTCCACGAACAGGTCGTATTGGCCGGAATAAATCGCGTCGAAGGCTGCATTTGCCGCGGCTTTCGCCGACGAATGCTTGTCGAACCAGACGTTGATAATCACGGCAATCGCAACCGCAGCCACCACAACGACCGCCGCCGCTATAATAATGATGTTGCGCATCTTTCGCTTGGATGTGTCGGTGCTTTTTTCCATTGCGTTTCCCTTCATACTGTCTCGAAAAATTCCCCGGGCCGCGGTGCGGTCCGGGGAACTCGTTACAAATTCACAATTTCAATCGACTTCAGATCAATCGTCGTCGTCATCGTCCTTGTTGCTCTTCTTGCCGGCCTTATCAGCCCAATCATTAGCAACATCCTTGATGTTCTTGCCGGTCGTCTGGTTGATGATGTACCAGTTGCCGCTGATCTTAGCGCAGGTGAAGAACACGCTGGTGCTCTCCTTATCCTTCTTGCCGGTCTTAATCTTAACTTCTACGATGGCCATCTTGGAGATCTTGTCGGACTCACCCTTCTTGGTCTTCTCGATGTACGTGCAGAGGCCTTCGAACTCATCGTCCTTGCCGCTGTAGTGCTTGCTGCCCTTGATGGACCAGCTGTAGTCATCGTCATCGTCATCATCATCGTCATCCAACAGATCGAGGGCCTTCAGAGCCTTCTCGTTCTTGAATGCGAAGTACTTGCTCTCGTTCTCTTCCTGAGCCTCGGAGTACTTGATGTAATCCTTAACAAGGCTCTTTGCACCGTCATGAAGAATGAGGTACAGAACGATTGCGAGAACTGCTGCCGCTGCAATAGCGCCGATGATAATCGGGAGCTTGTTAACGGGCTTCTTCTCCTTAGGAGCAACCGGAGCGTAAACCGGAGCTACCGGAGGAACAGCATAACCAGTCTGAGGAGCAACAGGAGCTGCCTGAGGAGCCTGGGGTGCTACGGGAGCTGCCTGAGGAGCCTGAGGGGCTGCCATGGGAGCGCCGCAGAAAGGGCATACTGCAGAACCGTCAGGAATCTGCTTTCCACATTTTGCACAGAACATAACATTTCTTCCTTTCTCATTATATCAATTTCGAATGACGGGCTCGCGTTGTTACGCGCGGCAACGCATTGCAATATGCGCCCACCCGCCTATACATACCTAATATACCGCATTTTCTGCGGCATTGCAACACAAAATTCACAGGTTTTTCACGATTTTATGCGTTTTTCAGGGGGTTGGCTCTTGTTTTTTCACAGGGACGTCCGGTTAAGACAGGTACGATTACGGACTAAATGCCGGTTTTCACCTCTCCAGTCTGAAAAAGCGCATAAATCAGTCTTCCAAAACCGCAGAATGGCCATGAGACAGGTAAAAAAGCAACGCTCAAACGCCGGAAAGCACCCCTCACCGACACTTCCCCCATTCCCACTTCAATACGCGCGGCGCGCGCGCCGCGCGTATTGACTTTCCGGGCGCAAATGAGTATGATTAAAGCAACTTTTTACAACTGTCCCGGCGCATGGCAGCGCGGCACAACCGCGCGCCCACCATACACCGGACAGGCGATCGGAGGTACCATGCAGGATTCCTGTTGCTGTGATAAGGACACACCGATTATCGCATGCGACCATGCGACGCTCGGGTACGACAACCAGACGGTCATTCCGGACATCTCGTTTCAGATTTTCCCGGGGGATTATGTGAGCATCGTGGGCGAAAACGGCTCCGGCAAATCCACCCTGATGAAGACCATGCTCGGCCTCATCAAGCCCATCAAAGGAGAGATCAAGATCAACTGCCAGAAGGGCAGCGGGTGCATCGGATATCTGCCGCAGATGAGCGAGATGCAGAGGGATTTTCCGGCGACGGTGCGCGAGGTTGTCATGACCGGGCTTTTGAACCGCAAGGGCTGGTGGCCGTTCTTCTCGAAGAGGGAAAAGCAGCAGGCGGCACATGTGATGGAGCGGTTGCGCATTGAAGATCTTGCGGGGCGCAGCTACCGCGAGCTCTCGGGCGGACAGCAGCAGCGCGTGCTTCTTGCGCGAAGCCTTCTTGCGGCGCATGAGATTTTGATGCTCGATGAGCCTGTGACGGGCCTGGACCCGGCCGCGGCCGCGGAGCTTTACGAGACGCTTCGCACCTTAAACCGCGAGGACGGCATGACCATCATCATGGTCACCCACGACATCAACAGTGCCGTCGTCAACTCGTCGAAGATTCTGCACGTCAGCGGCGAGACCGTTTTCTTCGGCACCACCGCACAATACATGGCCAGCGAAGAGGCGAAGCTCTTCTTCCCGGACGACGTATAGATTCGGCCCGACAGGGCGGCAAATGCCCCCGGCGCGGCATAGCGGCATACACAAAGATACAGGAGGATTTCCCATGCTTGAGCAATTGAAAAAAGAAGTTCTGGAGGCCAATCTTGAGCTTCCGAAATACGGTCTTGTGACCTTTACCTGGGGCAATGTTTCGGGCCTCGACCCGGAGACCGGCCTTGTGGTGATTAAGCCCTCGGGAGTTTCGTACGACGGCATGACCGCGGACGACATGGTGGTTTTGGACCTGCAGGGCAACATCGTCGAGGGCACGAAGAAGCCTTCGTCGGACACGCCGACGCATTTGGCGCTGTATCGCGCATGGCCGGGAGTTCGCGGCATCGTGCACACCCACAGCCGCAACGCCACCACCTACGCGCAGGCCGGCCTTGACATCGTTGCCGGCGGCACGACCCACGGCGACTACTTCTACGGCGACATCCCCTGCACGCGCTACATGACGCCCGAGGAAATTGCGGGCGAGTACGAGCTGGAGACCGGCAACGTAATTATCGAGACCTTCGCTAAGCGCGAGATCGCGCCCCTTGACATCCCCGCGGTTCTGGTTCGCTCCCACGGCCCTTTCACCTGGGGAACCTCCGCCGCCGAGGCGGTGCACAACGCCGTTGTTCTCGAGGAGCTTGCGTACATGGCGATGCACAGCCAGATGCTTCTTCAGGGCGACGTGCCCTGCATGCAGCAGGAGCTTTTGGACAAGCATTTTCTGCGGAAGCACGGCCCGAACGCTTACTACGGGCAGAAGTAATTCCGGACATGTTTTTTGAAAGCGAGGCTTTTCGGTGAGATCCCTTCGCAACATTCGAACCCGTATCATCGCATTTTCGGCGGTTCTGCTTCTCTTCGGAACCGCCTTTTTCGGCGTGGCGGGAATCGGTGCGGCGGCCGGGGTTCCGGGCGTTTTGGCGGAGGGTGGATTTGCCGGCGTGGCGGGAATCGGAGTAGCCTATGCCGCGGAAAGCTCTCCCACCCCGTCGATCTCCCCGCAGGACATCACGGGCACGCCCGCGGGTGAACCGGACGGCTCCGGGCCTGTGGAAGAGCGGGTCGCGGACTCCATTTTGGGCGGCGGCCCGAACATAAGCGCCAAATCCGCCATCGTCATGGAGGTGAACTCCGGCGCGGTACTCTACTCGAAGGACGCCGACGCTTCCATGCAGCCCCTCAGCCTCACGAAGCTTATGACCGCGCTGCTGACCATCGAGAATCTCCCGATGACCGACACGATCACCTACTCGAAGCGCTCCATCAACAACATCGGCTCCGCGGTTACGCGCATCGGCCTTGTGGAGGGCGAGCACATGACGGTTCTCGACGCGCTCTACGGAATGCTCGTGGCTTCGGCGGACGAGCCCGCGTACGCCCTCGGCGAGACCATCGGCAAGGGCAAAATCAACAACTTCATCACCATGATGAACCAGCGGATGACCGCCCTCGGGGGCATCCGCACGGAATTCTTAAGCGCCACCGGCACGGGCGGCACGAAGCAGACGTCGTGTGCGTACGACCTCGGGCTGATCGCCTGCGAGCTCTGGAAGCACCCGCTGTTTTTCAAGATTGCCTCCGCCAAATGGTACGAGATTCCCGCGACGAACCTGAAGGAAAAGCGCATGCTTGCGCAGACCCATGCATTTATCCGTAAGACGAAAACCTACGAGTACGCCATCGCCGGCAAGACCGGCGGCTCCACCTCGTCCAATGCCTACTCCCTCTGCACCTTCGCGGAGAAGGACGGCATGACCGTGGTGGCGATCGTCCTCGGAAGCGCCGGCAACGACCGCTCCTACGACGACACCGTTTCGATTCTCAAGTACACTTTTGAAAACTACAAGGTCTACCCGATGCGCACCATCGAGAGTTCCTTAAACAACGATTACACCGGCCTCTTCGACCGTTGCCCGATGTTCGATAACGGCATGGGCGACCTGGTGAGTATCGACAAAAACGCGGCCGTCGTGCTCCCGTACGGCGCCGACCCGTCCTCGCTCACCAAATCGGTCACCTACGAGCTCCCCTCCGAGTATGTCCACGGGGAGAACGTCATCGGACACGTGGTCTACCGCTACAAAAACCACCTCGTCGGAAACGCTTCAATTCTCTACAACAACCCGGAATACCCGATGTCGCAGAAGGAATTTGAAGCGGTCTGGCCGCGGTTTTTGATTCCGCCGAACCTTCTCCCGTCCCAGGGCGGCGACGGCGTCCTCCCGGACAATTCCTACCTGTCCTCGGACATCACGCCGCAGCCGTCGAAGGCTCCCGCCGACGTCACCCCGGCAAATTCATCCCCGGACGGCGACCGGGACCCTTCTGCCGACCCTGCATCCGATGATTCGCCGGGCACCCAAAAAGAGGAATCCAAGACCGGCTTTTTCACGGTACGCACAAAAGCATGGATCCTCGGAATCGGCGTATTTTTGCTCACCTTTGTTCCCTGCATGTTACTCATTTTCGTCTTCCTGCCCCGTCGCGCGCGCCGCAAGAACCGCGTGACGAAACGACTTTAGAAGCCTTTCGAAAAGGAAGTCCCATGAAAGAGAAACTTCGAGCTCTGTCCATTGCAGTCTACGCAGTACTTGCCGTCACCGGTGCTGGTGATTTCGTTTAAGGAGAAGAGGTACGAATAAGAGTAAGCGTGTCGCCCCCGGGGCCGGAAACGGCCCGGGGGCGACAGCAAGTTGCTTTTTAGCTTCCGAACTTGCAGCGGATTACCGCCCGGGACGTTGAAAACGTTCGCCGGGCGGTATTTTTGTTGGGTTTCCTTGCGTGGAAGTGACCGGAAGCTTCTTTTTCATCCGATTTTGGGGTCGGAAGCATCATTTTTACCTGTCTTCTTTACCTGTCTATAGACAGATTACCGCCCAGAGCGTTGTTTTTGCGTTCTGGGCGGTACGCGCTTTTTACATACCTCATTTCCAGGAAGCTTTCTCTCTGACAACTCTTGGAATACGTAGGAAATTAACTTCCGAGCAACACAATTCAAGAATCTAACTGACAACTGGGCGGCAACTTGCCTTTACCTGTCTATGCGGGACAGGTACGATTACCGCCCAGCAGACATTTTTCTTCTTCCGGGCGGTACAAACGGAAAAATCAGTCTTCCAAAATCGGCCAAAATCAAAGAGACAGGTAAAACTACAGCCCAAACGACCCAAAAAGCCGTCTGGGCGGTAGCCCCAGAAGCAATCAGGGTTCCAAACCACGCTATACGGTAGCCCCTGAAGCAATCAGGGTTCCAAACCACGCTATACGGTAGCCCCTGAAGCAATCAGCCTTCCAAACCCCGCTATACTCTCCGCCACAAGCAAAAAAAACGCGGCGCGCAGGCGCCGCGAAAGCAAGTTGCCTCTCCGCAAGGAATACCGCAAACATGCAGATGGCCCGGCGCGTGCGCCGGGCCACAAGTTTCAAATTCACAAATGTCAAATCTTCATCAGACCGTCAGTCCAACCGCACATCCCTTACACCAGCTTCCGGCCCATCAAAACGCCCATGGAGGACGCCATCATGAGGCCTCTGGTCCAGCCGGAGGAGTCACCTAAGCAGTAGAGGCCGGCCACGTTGGTGGTGAGGTCGGGCTCCATCTTGACTTTGTTGCTGTAGAACTTAAGCTCGGGCGAGTACAGAAGGGTCTCGTAGCTTGCGAAGCCCGGGACAACCATGTCCACTGCCTGGATGAAGTTGATGATGTTGGTCATGGCGCGGTAAGGCATCGCGGCCGTGATGTCGCCGGCCACCGCGTCGGGCAGCGTCGGACGGACGTTCGACTGCGCAAGCTCCTTCGCCCAGGTGCGCTTGCCGGAGAGGATGTCACCATAGCGCTGGACGAGGATTTGCCCGTTGGCCAGCATGTTGGTGAGCTCGCCCACCTTCTGGGCGTACTCAATCGGCTTGTTGAAGGGCACCGAGAAATTGTGGGAGCAGAGAATCGAGAGATTCGTGTTGTTGCTCTTCAATTCCTTGTAGGAGTGGCCGTTCACCACCGCGAGATTGTTGTCGTAGTTCTCCTGCGAGACAAATCCGCCCGGATTCTGGCAGAAGGTCCGCACCTTGTTCTTGAACGGCGCGGGATAGCCCACGAGCTTGGATTCGTAGAGGACGGCGTTGACCTCCTCCATGACCTCGTTGCGGACCTCGACGCGCACGCCGATGTCGACGGTGCCGGGTTTGTGCGCGATGTCGTAGCGGGCGCAGAGCTTCTCAAGCCACTCCGCACCGCGGCGACCCGTGGCAACCACCACGCTGTCCGCCTCGTACTCCGTGCGTCCGCCGGGCAGGTTGATGACCACGCCCTTGCACACGCCGTCGTTGATAATCAAATCTTCGCACGAGCAGCCGAAGATCATCTCCACGCCGTGCTCCTGCAAAAAATGCTCCAGCTTCTTGTAAAGCTCCTGCGCCTTCTCCGTGCCGAGATGGCGAATCGGGCAGTCCACAAGCTTCAGGCCCGCCTGAATGGCGCGCCTGCGGATTTCCTTGACCTTGTCGGGCTCGCTGACGCCCTCCACGTGGGTGTCCGCGCCGAACGCCAGGTACACGGAGTCCGTGTAATCGATGAGCGCCTGCGCTGCATCCGCGCCGATCAGCTCCGGAAAATCCCCTCCGACCTCGTAGCTCAAGGACAGCTTTCCGTCGGAAAATGCGCCCGCCCCCGAGAATCCCGTGGTGATATTACAGGGCTTGCAACCGACACAGTGGCCGGTCTTCGCCTTCGGACAGCTTCTCTTCTCGATGGGCTGCCCCTTCTCAATCATCAGTATTTTCTTTTTCGTCCCGCGGGTAATCATCTCATAGGCTGTGAATATGCCTGCCGGCCCCGCGCCGACGATCACTACATCGTATTTCATGGTGTAAACCCCTTTTTTCTCAATCCTGGGCCTTCTTTTCCTCGATCTTCTCCGGCGTGCGCCCGAACATGTCACAGAGCCATGCGCGGTAGCCGGTGTCGATCTTCGAAAGTTCGCCGGGCAACAGGCGCCACTGCCAGTTGGAGCCGAGGGTCGAGGGATGGTTGATGCGGGCCGAGTTGTCCAGGTGCAGGAGGTCCTGAATCTGGATGATGACGGTGTCCGCGACGCTCTCGTAGAGGCGGCGGATCATCTGGTCGTGCAGCTCCTCGCGCTTGAGGATGCCGAAGTACCCCATCATCCAGTTGATCTGCCAGTCGGGGCAGCCTGCGAGGAAGCCCGCCAGCGTCTCATTGTCGTGCGTGCCGATGTAGGCGACGCAGTTCGGTGTTGTGTAGTTGTGCGGAAGGTACGGGTTCGTCGGGTCGCCGCCGACGCCGAACTCCACCACCTTCATGCCCGGATACCCGCAGGCGGCGATGAGGTCCTTCACGGGCTTCGTGAGGACGCCCAGGTCCTCGGCGATGATCTTCGCGCCCTTGGCGGCCTCGTCGATGACGTCGGTGAGCTTCTTGCCCGGGCCTTTGAGCCATTTGCCGCCCTTGGCGGTTTTGCATTTGGCGGGGATCGACCAGTAGTTGACGATGCCGATGAAGTGGTCGATGCGAATCACGTCGAAGAGCTCCGCGTTGGCCTTCATGCGCTCGCGCCACCACTTAAAATCCTTCTGCTCCATCACATCCCAGCGGTACAGCGGGTTGCCCCAGCGCTGGCCCTCGTCGGAAAATGCATCCGGCGGTACTCCGGCAATGTTCGTCGCATTGCGGTCGATGTCCAGCTCGAAGAGCTCGCTGTGCGCCCAGGTATCGGCGCTGTCCATGGCAACGTACAAAGGAATGTCGCCGATAATCTCCACGCCCTTCTCCGCCGCGTACGCGCGAACCGCGTGCCACTGCGTAAAGAACATAAACTGCATAAACTCCTGGAACGCCACTTCCGCAGCGAGGCGCTCCTCCGCCCGCTCCAGGGCGGCTTTCTTGTGAAGCTTTAAGTCATGATCGCTCCACTCCTGCCAGGGCTTGAAACCCTCGTCCTCCTTGATGGCCATAAAGAGACAGTAGTCGCGCAGCCAGTAGGAGGTCTTCTTCACAAACGCCGCGTACCCGGACGTTTCCTTAAAGTTGCTTCTCGCGAAGGCCTTCCGCAGCACCGCGAAGCGGCTTCCGAACTGCGCTCCGTAATCCACGTAGCGCGGCTCCGTGCCGAAGTACCCTTCGCGAATCTCCTCCGGTGTCAACAGCCCCTGAGCAACCAACAGATCCAAATCGATGAAATACGGATTGCCGGCAAATGCGGAATACGACTGGTACGGGCTGTCCCCGTAGCCGGTGGGCCCCACCGGGAGCACCTGCCAATAGCGGTGCTTCATCTTCGCAAGGAAGTCCACAAACTCCTTAGCAGCCTTGCCGAGAGTGCCGATTCCGTAAGGGCTCGGCAGTGAAAATACCGGCATTAAAATGCCGGCACTTCTCACTCGTTTTTCGTTGTCTGAAAGCTTTTTCTGCTTACTCATATGCCTCTTCCTCACCTGCGGAATCTTCCTCATACCGTTTCGCTGCCGAGGTGGCCTTTGCAGCCTTCCCGTCCGCTTCGGCTTCCGCCGGTTCCTCTTCCGGTGCCTCCACCGGTCTTTCGCGCTCTTCACGCGCCTCGCCGGTCACCGCAATGGGAACCAGGCGCTGGCAATGGTTGGCCACGCGGCGGGAGTGTGTCAGCACAATCACCGTATAGCCCGAGCTGTTCAGAATCTCCACGAGATCCATGTAACGGTCCACGTCTGCCGACTGCAGATTGCCGGTCGGCTCATCGAGCACCAGATACTTCGGATGTGTCATAATCGCACGCGCCAGGCAGACCTTCTGAATCTCGAGATCCTCGAGGTCGGCGGGGAAGTATTTGCCGACGCCCTTCAAACCGACGGAGCGGAGCGCTTCCTTTGCGCGGCGAATCTTGTTTTTGTTTGTCATAAACTTGTGGCCCATGGGGACCAAAAGGTTTTCATAGATCGTCAGATCCGGCACAAGCAGCGAGTCGCGGGTCACGAGACCGATGCGCTTGGAGCGGAGAATCGCCCGCTGGAAGGGATTCCAGTAGTTGATCTTGCGGCCGTCCACGGTCACGGTTCCGCTGTCGGGGCGGATCATGCCCGTTAAGATGTTCATGAGCGTGCTCTTGCCGCTGTTCTTCTTGCCGACGATTGCCACCATCTCACCGTCTGCGACCTGCATTGAAAAATTCTTCAGGACGCGGCGGCGCCGGTTCTGCAAGCCGAATGATTTGCTGACTTTCTTTACTTCAAATGCCATTTGCGTTATCCTCCATCCCTCACAATCCTGCACTTACCGTCTGCGGAAGAGCTTTCCGAAGTCCTTGATGATGACCACCGCCGAGACGGCAATCAACGGGAAGAGCACGATTCGCAGGTTCTTCGAGATAATCGGGGCTGCGGAAACCGTTCCCAGTCCGAGAAGCTTGCCGATCACCCACGCGAAGCCGACGGCGATGCCGCAGGCCAGCGCGTACAATATTGCAGCCTCCGCTACAAACAGAAGGATAATCTCGATCTTCGTGTCTCCGGTCAGGTACAGCGTGGAGTAGAACTCCGAACCGCGCCAGAATTTGTAGAGGAAGAACAGCGTCAGCAGCAGAATGCAGATGAAGAAACCGGGGGAGTCGATCTTCTTGAGCTTGTCCGGAATCTTGCGGATGCCCTTGCGGTATACGACACTGCCGGCCTTGTCCGCCTCATGGATGCGGTAGGACGAGGTTCTCTCCAGGTTCGGGTTGTCCTTCTGATAATTCTCCCACGAGGAGGTCAGAATCTCTTCGAGCTTCAACTGCGCCTCATCGGGGGTAAGCTTCGTGTTGATAAAGCAGCTGTTCTTCAATACCAGGATGCGGAACAGACGCATGCGCTCGCTGGTCTCAAAGGTCTTGCCCTGCTCTGTCGAGGCATTCGCATCGGCCGCGCCGCCCTCACCGTTGTTGTTGGTGGTGGTGTTTCCGGTGGTCTTGTTGTCCGTCGTGGTCTTTCTGCCTTTTCTGTGCATGATGATTACGATGGTATCATCAAGCTCATATTCCTTGCCGGCAACCTTAAGCTTTTCGCCTTCCTTGGAAAATCCGATGCAGACGAGCTTTCTGTCGCCGTTGTAAAGCGTCATTGCCGTGGTGTTCGTACCCAGGTCAAACACCTTGTTCTTCTGGTAGTTCACGCCGGCCACGATGTTGCTGGTGTTGTCGTCCGTGGACTTCGCGTCGCGGAGGGTCTTCAGCCAATCCGGCGCGTCCTCGATACCGTCGATGTCGTCCTCCCAGATCCAGAGAGCCTTCGCTGCGTTGTACTTCTTGCCGTTGCTCTCCACGGTCTTGTTCTCCGCCGTCGTGTCGCTGATGTTCATGCCTTCCTTGAACAGACCTTCGGGAAGATAAATCGGATCCGTATTGGTCGGCATATGCTTCTCTTCCTTCTCATCATCGTAAAGGCCCGAGAGATCCAAAATCGGGCAGATTACGTAGAAGTCAAGGCATACGACCTTGTCGCCGACCTTCATCGTTGCGCCGGGCTTTAAGAAACCGAGCACAACCGCGTTAATCTGCAGGTTCTCCACGCGCAGGGTAAGCTTGCTGCCTGCGGTGTATTTGTCGGACTCGATGCCGGCGCCGAGCACCACGTACATCGTGTCGAGATAACTGTTCTCACCGTCAAACATACGGTCTGCCGCGCCGCCGAAGCCTTCCGCCTTCAATACATCCTCGGAGAGCCATACCGACTGCAGGCGGGAATACTTTCCGCGCTCAATCTCGACGTCCTTGTTGCCGGCCTCTTTCTCCGTGCCGTAACCGACGATGGCCTTGTTTGTACCGGAGTAATTCTTCACATACAGATTGTCGTAGAGGAATGCCTCCTCGTACGTCATCCAGTCCGCAGTGTGAAGCGCGGAGTTGAGCGTAAGCTCCGCCTGAATATCCACGTCCTTCGCCGTAGCGGTGGCAATGTACTGTCCGTCGATGCTGTACTTGCTCGTCTTCTCTGCCTGCGCGATGCCGTAGTCGGTCGGGAACGCTTTCTTCAGCGTCCCGAGAAGGCTCTCACGGAACAGATACACGGACGAAATCAATCCCATCACAATCAGCAACAGGAAGAAGATGTGTCTGCGCATCTTCATGTGATACTTCAATTCTTTAAAAAACCTTATCATGCTCTACCTCTTTCCCCCCTACACAGGGTTCACCGCGGTAAATCATACCGCAAATCAGCGGAAAATTCAATCCTGTCCACCGAAAAGTAACATATTCGTAACAAAAAAGCGCCTCCGCGAGGGGATTCCCCCGCGAAAGCGCCCCTGTTTCCTTTTTACGGATTTCCCGTCATTGCCGGACTCCGTTTGCGGTTTTTTCGGCCCCCGGTTCCGACTGCCTTACAGGATCTCCGCGCCGGCCGGCATATCCTTCTCCGGCGTCATCAAAGCAAGATTTCCGTCCGCGTCCTCGGCGCACAGAAGCATGCCCTCGGACTCGATTCCCGCGAGTTTTGCGGGCTTTAAGTTCGCCAGCACGCAAACGCGCTTGCCCACCATCTCCGCAGCGCTGTAGTGCTGCTTGATGCCGGACACAATCTGGTATACGCGGCTTCCCACCTGTACCTTGGAGCACAGAAGCTTCTTGGACTTCGGCACTTCCTCGCACTCGAGGATTACACCGACGCGAAGCTGAAGCTTTGCGAAATCGTCGTAGGTAATCTCGGGCTTAGCCTCCACGTCCATAATCTTCAGGTCACCTGCGTCAGCTGTCGCATTTGCCGCAGGATTCGCGGTTGCGGATGCATCGGCCGACGCGTTCGCTCCGGCTGCGGCGCCGGCGTTCGCTGCGGGCGCGGCGCCCTGCGGCGTCTTGCCGTGCTTTGCGTATACCGCTGCCACGCGGGCCTGCTCCTCCTCGTACTCCTGCTTCTGCTTCGTCTGAATCTCCTTGATCTTCGGCTCGATCTCCTTCCAGTCGATGCGCGCGAACAAAATCTCGGGCGTATCGGTCACCTTTGTGCCGCTTGCATACAAGCCGAATTTCGTAAGATCGTCGTAGTCGCGAAGCTCCCCGGCAAGCTGTGCTGCGATGCGGTCCGCCGTCTCGGGCAGGAAGCTCTTAAGAAGCGATGCGCCGACCAGAATCGACTCGGTCAGGTTGTACAAAACCTCCGCAAGGCGGTCCTTCTTGGCCTCGTCCTTCGCAAGCGCCCACGGCATCGTCTCGTCGATATACTTGTTGCAGCGCTTAAACAGCGTGAAAATCTCCGTGATTGCGTCCGCCACGCGAAGGTTGTCCATCTTCGCCGTGACGCGGTCTCTCGTGCCGGTAACCACGGCCTTCAGGTCCTCGTCCACCGCCTCCGCGACGCCGGTCTTTCTCACAACGCCGTCAAAATACTTGTTGCTCATGGAGATCGTGCGGTTCACGAGATTTCCGAGCGTGTTTGCAAGGTCGGAGTTTGTGCGCTCCGTCACAAGCTCCCACGTGATTACGCCGTCGTTATCGTACGGCATCTCGTGAAGCACGAAATATCTCGTCGCGTCCACGCCGAAGATGTCGATCAAATCGTCTGCGTAGATGACGTTGCCCTTGGACTTGCTCATCTTGTCGCCGCCCTGCAAAAGCCACGGGTGTCCGAACACCTGCTTCGGAAGCGGAACGTCCAAAGACATCAGGAAGATCGGCCAGTAAATCGTGTGGAAGCGGATGATGTCCTTGCCGATCAGATGAAGGTCCGCCGGCCAGAACTTCTTGAACTGCTCCGAGCTGTTGCCGTCCGCGTCATAGCCGATTCCGGTGATATAGTTCGAAAGCGCATCGAGCCATACATACACGACGTGCTTGTTGTCGAAATCCACCGGAATGCCCCATTTGAAGGACGATCTCGACACGCACAGATCCTGCAGGCCGGGCAGCAGGAAGTTGTTCATCATCTCATTCTTGCGGCTCTCGGGCTGAATGAACTCGGGATGCGTGTTGATATGCTCAATCAGGCGGTCCGCATACTTGCTCATCTTGAAGAAGTACGCCTCCTCCTTCGCCGGCTGCACCGGCCGTCCGCAGTCGGGACAGCAACCGTTCACCAACTGCGACTCCGTCCAGAACGACTCGCAGGGCGTGCAGTACAGGCCTTCATAGCTGCCCTTGTAAATGTCGCCCTTCTCATACATCTTCCGGAAAATCTTCTGAATCTGGAGCCTGTGGTCCGCATCCGTGGTGCGGATGAATTTGTCGTACGAGGTGTTGACGCGGTCCCAGATTCTGCGGATCTCGCCGGCGGTCCGGTCGACAAATTCCTTCGGCGTCAGCTCCGACTCAAACGCCTTGATCTCATTCTTCTGTCCATGTTCGTCCGTGCCCGTCTGAAAGAACACGTCGTAGCCCTGGTAGCGCTTAAAGCGCGCGATGGCATCCGCCAAGATTGCCTCGTAGGTGTTGCCGATGTGCGGCTTGCCCGACGCATACGCGATTGCCGTTGTGATGTAATACGGTTTCTTCTCTGCCATGTTTCTGTCCTCCTTGATTAAATACTTCCACAGTGGGCATTCGCAAACCTCGTTTCACTCGGCTTGCTCATGTACGTGCGCTCGGCAATCCCGTCGCAGACTTCGTCTGCTGCCGTCTGAATGCCCGGCACTCATCGGAAACTCCGTTTCCGTGAGGTGCCGATCCTTCATCCGCCGCCGCTCACGGCGGGATTGCTCTCGCTTAGCGCGCAAAAGATTAAGGACCCTCGCCTTTACGGTATGTAAAGACGAGAGTCCGTGACTTCGTGGTACCACTTTACTTCGCATATTTCTATGCCTCATCGGCTGCGGAAATGCTTCGACAGCCCTGCGCGGTATCGGGCGCACCCGGCGGAACCTAAGCGCCTTCGCGCCTCGCCCCCGCGGCTCCGGGACCATGTTCGCGATATCGTTCCCCGCACCGTTCTCAGCTCCACGGTTTCTCTGTAGCGGATTCGTATCGTTACTCTTCCTTTCATCGCCGAAATTTATGGAATTGTCAACACTATACACCACTCCGCGCGGCGTTGTCAACCTTCATTTTCGGAAAATGCCTGCCCCTGCAGGCTGTTCCGCAGGCTGTTCCTACTCCTCGCGGAAATAACTTGCAAGCGCTCCCGCATTGGTCCGCAGGAACGATTCAAAGGCGCTGTTGAGGTCTTCCTTCGTCCAGACAATTCCTCCGGAGTCGGAGACCGTACCGACGAGACGTCCCTTGGCCATGCCGAGCTCCATGCTCTTGAATTGGCGGTCGGAAGTCTCGCAAAACCCATTCCAATCCTTCACAAAATCAGCAAGCTCCGCACCGGATGCATCTTTCGCGGAGAATTTCACGCTGCCGTTGTCGACTTCGATGACGCAGCGCGTACCGGTCGCAATCCCGTATTCGGGATCGCACACCATCACTTCCGTGCAGTGGAACATCTCCTCAATGAACATTCTGTCCGACGTCGTGCGGCTCTTCTCGACATACCGCAGGAACGAGGGCGCCAGCATATCCGCAAGCGTCTTCACGCTTGCAACGTCCGCGGGCTTGGAGACGTCCGCGTTGCCGGGCACCAGACGGAACGTTACCTTCGTGTCGCCGGAATTCTCCGAATCCCCGCTTTTTACAAGGCTCGCGATGCTCAGCTCCACGGTGTATCCCGTGTCATCCGCACTCACGCGAAGGGCCGCTTCCGGGAATGTTTCGGTCGTCTCAAGATCCTCCTGCGACTTCGCAATCATCTCAGAGAAGTCATCCGCAAAGCTCATGAGAAAGCCCTCAATGTCGTCGCTGTGGTCATCCGTATTCTCCAGCTGCTGCTTCACCATCGCGTTGAAGTCCTGCTTCTTCGCCTCATCGAGGAATGTCTTGAGCTGTTCCTCCGTGATGCCGGCTCTGCTGCCCTGCTCCCGGACAATTGCGTACAGATCATCCTCGTAAAATGCAATCAAATCCTTCACGTAGGCATTGTAATCAATCTTCGCAACGGCCTTAAGCCCCTCGCCGGACGTCAGATTCTTTCTCAGATCATTGTCCGCATACTCCTTTGCAATCTCCAGGAACTTCCGGTAATCGTCCTTCGTCTTTACGGTGATTGTGTAATCGCCGTCCGACCCTTCCGCCTTCAGGCCCTTCGCAAGCTTCGTGAACAGATTCGTAAAAATCGCGTTCTTATCCGCAAAAAGCAAGCCCGGGAGCTCCTTCGGAAGCGGAAGCGCAATCCATCCCTTGAAGATGTTTTTTACTTCCTCGGGCACATTTCCCGAGGCATCCATCGCCGCGATAACGTCGAGCATCGCCTCCAGATGAATATACTCCACGTTGTCCTTTGTGATGAAGAAGTCGTTCTGAATCTCCTTGCCCTTCACCGTCGCCTTGACCGCCACGGAGAGGTCGTGACTCTCGCGGTCAAACGAGAAGTCAATCGCAACCGTCTGCGCTCCGGCGCCGAGCGCAATGCGCGCCGTTCCGGAGTTCGTCTCCGCCATCGCGTCAAGCATCTCCTCCATGGAGCCTTTGACAACGGACGGCGTCTTATCCTTTTTCTTTTTGTCCGACTCATCCTTGTCGCCGCAGCCGGCGAGCATGGTAAGAGTCAGCACAAGCATCAATAAAACACTGCAAATTCTCTTTCTGTTCATTGTTTTCTCCTTCCCGGGCACTCCCCCGCGCCCTCTTTTTATTTTACAGGAAACGAAAAATTCCGTCAAGTGCAGCCCCGGCGTGACGGCATTTGCGGCATCTCCTTGAAAAATGCAGCCAAAAAGTATATACTTGTGGAAAGCGCGTAAAACCGCCCGCGGGCAATCGCGGCGGGCTGCGCAAGGCTACAGGAGGTTCGCAATGTTCGAGGTCCCCGCATCCCAGGTACGAAAGATTCCCGGCGGAGAATATGACACAATCGTGTGCAACGGTGAAGCTACGCTGCTGCGGGACGTGCGCTGTGACCGGCTGGTTCTGGGCGGAACTCTCGGCGGTCCCTACAGCCTCTCGGCCGGTTTTATCGAGGGGCACGGCACCTTAAGCGTCCGCGGCGGAATCCGCACAAACGAGGCCTCCTTTAGCGGACTGACCATTCTCCGAAGCACCCTTCAGGTGGCGGGAACCCTGCAGACCGCAGGCTATCTCCACTGCCAGGCGAACGTCATCGCCGGCGCCGTCTCCATCGACGGAAACGCCCACGCGGAGGGCACGATTACCACCGGAAGACTCCGTGCATTTGCCCACGTGGATCTCGGCCGGGTCAACGCCACGGAAGTTTCCGTCGTGTTTGAGCAGAAGAGCCAGATTCGAAGCCTTACCGGCAGAGTCATCAGCCTGCGGCGGAAGGAATTTGACTACCTGACGCGGCTGTTCTCCTCAAAGAAGGAGCTTGCGGAGCGATCTTACCTCGTGGTTTCCGAGGACATCATCGGGGATCACATTCTCCTCGAGTATGTCCGCGCAAAGTCAGTCAAAGGCATCGACGTCACCATCGGCGCCGGATGCCGCATTGAAGTTGTCTATTACAGAGATCATATTTATATCGACGAAACTGCCTGGGTCGGCCGGTACGAACCCTACGGCGAGCCGGGGCAGGACGAGGAAAACACGCCTGACGGCGCCGGGAACACCGGTGCTCCGAAGGGCGGAAAGGGGTAGCCATGTGGTATTACAATGAACCGAAATCCGGGCGCATCGCCTCGGGTACCTACAAGGACCTCCCCTGCATCGGCGAAGGCCTTGTCTCGGGCAACATCCGCTGCGAGCGCCTAAGCACCATTGGAAGTTTCCGCGCCCTCACTGCCCAAAACCCCGATTCCGACGAGCCGGTCACGATGGAATGCCGACGCGTTTACATCAGCGGCCTCTACGAGGTCCCGGTCACCATCACCTCCAACGCGCTCTTCTATGAGCGGAGCGAATTTTACGGGGATCTTTTCGCCTCCGGCGAGCTGGTCATCCGCAAATCCTTCCGCGGCGAAGGCAAGCTCCAGGCCAAGCGCATCGCCATCACCGGCCCAGCGGATTTCCGCGGCCCGCTCTTAGGGTCCTCCCTGAAGGTAAAAGGCGCGCTCTCCATCGGCGACATCGCCTGCCAGGAGATGAACACCTGCGGACGCCTGACCGCCGGCAAGATTGTAGGCAAGGACATTTCCATCCGCTTCATCGAGCGCTGCCACTGCGCCACGGTGCAGGGCGCCCGGGTCCACATCGCCCGCAACGACCGCTCCCTCTTCGGCAAATTCCTCTTCTCCTCCTGGGACGAAGAGTACTCCATCATGACCGTCTCCGGCGACATCCGCGGCGACTACGTGGATCTCTCCCACGTGCAGGCGTCCACCGTCATCGGCAATGACGTCACCATCGGCCCGGGCTGCATGATCGACTGCGTCCGCTACCGCGACCACATATACATCGACGACGGCGCGCTGGTATCCCGCTTTGAGCCCTTCACCGGCACTCCCGACAACCCGAAGAGGTAACCATGGCTGATTCCGCTGCGAAAGATGCACTCTTTTCCCTCCTTGCGCCCCATCTCTGCGACGGCGCGAGGAAGGCTGCATTTGCCGAGATCTGCGACCGCACCGAGAGCGAACTTGCCGCCTCCGGCGGGATCGGAACCCTCGCCGAGAAAACCATCCACGCTGTATTAAAGCATTTCTACGCCGGCGCCCCCGAGTACGAGGAGCGCCGCGTTTTGTTGTCTTCCGGCTTCGTCGCCGACGTGGCGCGGCCGGAGGGTGTCTACGAGATTCAGACAAGGCACTTTTATACGCTCAAGAAGAAGCTGGCCGCATTTCTCGCGGTGACGCCCGTGACGATTGTGTACCCCGTGGTGCACAGAAAGACCCTCCGCTGGGTGGACCCCGCGGACGGCACAATCCGCGCGCCCCGAAAGACCGGCAAGGTGGACTTCGGCTACCGCGTCTTAGAGGAGCTCTACGGCCTGGGCGATTTGTTCCCCCATGAGGGGCTGTCCGTAAAGCTCGCGCTTCTTGAAGTGGAGGAATTCAAGCTTCTGGACGGCTACGGGCCGGACCGGAAGATCCGCGCCTCCCGAAGCGACGGCTTCCCCCAGGAGCTCGTGGCGGAGGTGGACCTCCGCTGCCCCGCGGACTACGCCTACTTTCTGCCGGCCACGCTCCCCGAGGTCTTCACCTCCGCTGACTACGCTTCCGCATGTAAGATTCCGCGGGCTCGCGCGCAGGCGTGCGTACGCGTATTGACCTCCCTGGGCGTCATCACCCGCGTCCCCTCCGGCGGCCGCGGATATTCGTACCGGCGGGCGGTGTAGGTCAGACAGTACAGCTCGGACGGTGTAGGTCAGACAGTACAGCTCGGACGGTGTAGGTCAGACAGTACAGCTCGGACGGTGTAAATCGGGCGATGCAGGGAGGTGCTGACCGGCGGGGGGTGGATTTGCCGCAGGCTCACTTTTGCGGAAGTGTAATTTACAAATGTTAAATGAGATTTAACAATTTTCCTCTTTTCTTTTCCTTTTTCGCATTGTATAATTGTTGAAAAGCCGGACGAACGGGGTGTTTGGTCCGGACCACCACGAAAGGGGGATACATCATCCATGTTACCATTTCTCTACATCGATGAATCGGCGCTTTGGGTTGCGCTGATCGCCGTCGTAGCCGTGATTGTTCTTATCTTTGTCTCCGGCTACATCAAAGCTCCGCCGGATATGGCATATATCATTTCCGGTATGAAGCACAAGTCCAAGGTCGTTATCGGCCGCGCATCCTTCCGCTTCCCGTTCTTCGAGCGTTTGGATAAGTTGAATCTTCGTTTGATTCCCATCGACGTCAAGACCAGCAACGCCGTTCCGACCGCCGATTACATCAACATCAACGTTGATGCAACCGTTAACGTAAAGATCAGTAACGAGCCGGATCGTCTCCGTCTTGCCGCTGAGAACTTCCTGAACAAGCCCACCGATTACGTAGCTGCCGTAGCGCGCGAGGTGCTCGAGGGTAACGTTCGTGAGATCGTCGGTAAGATGAAGCTCGAGGAAATGGTTTCCGACCGCCAGAAGTTCGCTAACCTCGTTAAGGAAAATGCAGAGCCCGACCTTGCGGCCATGGGTCTCGACATCATCTCCTTCAACGTTCAGAACTTCGTCGACGGCAATGAAGTCATTGAGAACCTCGGTATTGACAATATCGTTAAAATCAAGAAAGCTGCTGCAATCGCACGTGCCGAGTCCGAGCGCGACATCAAGGTTGCACAGGCTTCCGCGGACAAAGAGTCCAACGATGCAGCTGTGTTAGCACAGACCGAGATTGCGAAGAAGCAGAACGAACTCGCCATCAAGAAGTCCGAGCTGCAACTCGATGCGGACACCAAGAAGGCTATGGCCGACGCGGCGTACGAAATCCAGAAGGAAGAGCAGCGTAAGACCATCGAGATCACGACGGCAAATGCAAACATTGCCCGTCAGGAGCGCGAGATTGAATTGCAGGAGAAGGCCGTTCAGGTTAAGGAGCGCGCCCTCGAAGCAGAGATTAAGAAGCAGGCTGAGGCCGACAAGTATGCTGCACAGCAGAAGGCCGACGCTATTTTGTATCAGCGCCAGAAGGACGCCGAGGCTAAGCAGTTCGAGGCACAGCGCGAAGCAGAAGCCCGCAAGGCGCAGGCTGCTGCCGACCGTTTCGCCAAGGAGCAGGAGGCTGAAGGTATCCGTGCCGTAGGTGAGGCTGAGGCTAAGGCAATCGAAGCCAAGGGTCTTGCTGAGGCTCAGGCGATGGAGAAGAAGGCCGAGGCGTACGCGAAGTACAACAAGGCCGCTGTTGCCGAGATGATGATCCGGGTTCTTCCCGAGATCGCCGCTCAGGTTGCAGCTCCTCTCCAGCAGATCGACAAGATTACAATCATCGGCGGCGGCGAAGGCGGCAACGGTGTTGACCAGGTGGCCGGCAATGTGCCCGTAGTCATGGCGAAGGTTTTCGAGTCCATGAAGCAGGCGACCGGCATTGACCTCGCAAACATCATCAACGCCGAGTCCTACGACGCAAAGGTGAACCGCAACATCAACGTGACCGGCCTCGAGAACGCAACGACCATCGTTACGGACGGCAAGACCATCACGAACGCCGCGGACACCACCGAACCGATCGTTCCGGCAACGGAGTAAACGCTTGCTGTACTTGCACCAGGCGGAACAATTGCAACACTTGCAATAATTGCAGCACTTGCAACCATCGCGAAACTCGCGAAACGAGAAGGCTGTCGCATCATGCGACAGCCTTCTTTGTGGTTGGGCGGGGCGTTGGCGGGCGCCAGAGCGCCCGCCGGTTTTCCGGGTTTCTGGTTTTCCGAGCCGCGCTTTCGCTCTGTTTCGCTGCTCTTTCATGTTTCGCGGCCGCGCTTTCGGCTCGCTTTCGCGTTTCCCGACCGCGATTTTGCGCGGCAGCGGCGTTTTTCAGACTGTTTTTGAATTTTGTACCGCCCAGCGCCCGGTTCTGCGGCGCCGGGCGGTACAACTAGAATTCTGAGCCTCAATTCAACGCCGAAAAACAGACTGTTTTTCCAAATCGTACCGCTCAAGTTGCCTAATCACGCCCGAGAGCGGTACTGATTTCGCCTTCAGCTTCCGATGCCGCGGAAACCGTACCGCTCACGACGCTCTAATTCCCTAACGGGCGGTACATATTCAAAAACCAGTCTATTTTCACAGGCTCCGGAAACGCCCCCAACCCAAACTGTACCGCCCACACGAAGCCTTCCCGCCACTTGGCGGTACAGATTCCAAAAACAGTCTTCAAAGAGCCCTTCCTTTAACGCTGTCCGGGCAAAAAGCCGACCCTTCCGCCCCGGAAACGGAAATCCAACTCAAGACGAAGAACAAACGCTCCCACCGCAGAGAGAAGGCAGGCGCCTATACATCCAAAGTCAGCTTACAAAAGTCCAACATGTCCTACTCCGTAACGACAATCTCAAAAAAGTCTTCCAGCAATAGCCCCAGCCTATGGAACCCCAAAACTATTTACAATCGCCGCTGACATTGAAAAAATGTTGTAAAAACCCCGTCACTGTGGTATTTTATTTTCCAAAGCGAATTCGCATGCAGGGGTTTTTGCGGGTTGCATTTTCAGAATCAGATTCGCCGCGGCAAATGCGGCCACAGGAGGTTAACATGTCCCAGATCGAAACCAAGTGTATCCATGAAGGCTGGAAGCCTTCCCAGGGGGAGCCGAGACAGCTTCCGATTTACCAGAGCACGACTTTTAAGTATGACACCAGCGACGCCATGGGCGCTTTGTTTGACCTGGAGGCTTCGGGCTACTTCTACACCCGCCTGCAGAATCCGACGAACGATGCGGTTGCTGCGAAAATTACGGCGATGGAAGGCGGCTACGCAGGTATGCTGACGTCCTCGGGTCAGGCGGCGAACTTCTACGCAGTGTTCAACATCTGCGAGTGCGGCGACAGCTTCCTTGCTTCGACGGCGATCTACGGCGGCACCTACAATCTGTTCGGTGTGACGATGAAGAAGATGGGCATCGAGTGCATTTTCTTTGATCAGGACAGCACCGACGAGGAGATTGAGGCGCTGATCAAGCCCAACACCAAATGCATTTTCGGCGAGACGATCACGAACCCGACCGTCACGATTTTCGATATCGAGCGCTTCGCGAAGCTTGCGCACAAGCACGGAATGCCGCTCATCATTGACAACACCTTCGCTACGCCGGTGAACTGCCGCCCGATTGAGTGGGGCTGCGACATCGTGACGCATTCGACGACGAAGTACATGGACGGCCACGCGGTTTGCGTGGGCGGCGCCATCGTGGACAGCGGCAACTTCGACTGGGAAGCCAACGCGGAGCGTTTCCCCGGTCTCACGACGCCCGATGAGTCCTACCACGGCCTTACCTACACGAAAAAGTTCGGCAAGGCCGCTTACATCACCAAGGCTACGAGCCAGCTGATGCGCGACTTCGGTTCCATCCAGTCCCCGCAAAATGCATTCTACCTCAACTTAGGCCTTGAGAGCCTTCCGCTGCGCATGGAGCGCCATTGCAGCAACGCCCTTGCGGTTGCGAAGTATCTCGCAAACAACGACAAGGTTGCCTGGGTTCACTACGCAGGTCTTGAGGGCGACAAGAACTATGAGCTCGCCAAGAAGTACTGCCCGAAGGGCACCTGCGGCGTTATCGCCTTCGGCATCAAGGGCGGCCGCCAGGCTTCCATCGATTTCATGGACAGCTTAAAATTCATCACCATCGTGACGCACGTTGCGGACGCCAAGACCTGCCTTCTTCATCCGGCAAGCCACACGCACCGTCAGCTCACGGATGAGCAGCTCATTGAAGCAGGCGTTGCTCCCGATCTGATCCGCCTCTCCGTCGGTACCGAGAACATCGAGGACATTCTTGCGGATCTCAAGCAGGCATTTGGCGAGTGATCGCTTTCCGACACTGACGAAGCTCCTTTCTCCGACTGCTGTCGGTTCTCGCGAGAGCCCTGAAAGGCTGTTTTTCGACATGATTTCGGAGAATGTAAAACTACATGACAAAAAAGCCCGTGCGAAGGGGAATTTTCCGTCGCACGGGTTCTTTTTTTGCATGAATTCCACTTGACGTGACCGTCGTCCTGTGATAAGTTTTACTTAACTAATTAGGCTTCTAATCAGGAGGGGCTAAATGACAGACAACGAACGGTTTTTTCGGGAAATGCTTTCCCTTTATTACGCGCACCGCACGTACAACATTCGCTATTACGCATCCCTCGGGCTGACCCCGGGGCAGCCTAAGGTGCTCAACGTACTTTTTGAGGAGGAGGGGTACCTGCAGAAGGACCTCGCCGCCCGCTGCCGCGTGGAGCCGGCGACCATGACGTCGCTCCTCTCCAAGATGGAGAAACAGGACATGATCAAGAAGGAGACCGTCTACGTGTCCGGCGGCAAGAGGGCGTATGCCATCTACCTCACCGACCACGGCCGCAAACTTGCGCGCCAGGTGTCCGACAAGGCCGCGCAGGCGGACAAGATTGCCCTTTCGGGAATGTCGGAAGAGGATATCGACAACCTCCTTTCGCTGATGCGTAAAGCCAGAGAGAACATTGAATCACAGCTGGACGGAACCTGGGAAGGAGCGTGGAAAAGCATATGAGACGACTGACTCTTCTTTCGATTCTTCTAGTCCTTGCAGCGGTTTGTGTCGCCTGCGGCACAAAGACTTCGGAGCAGGACACGAAACCGACCGCCACCGCTGCACCCACAGATACTCCGACGCCGTCGCCGGAGCCCGCGACGCCGACTCCCACGCCGGTGCACGCTTCCATCGCGACGAAGATTCCTTCGGTGTATCAGCGCTACCGCGTGAAGGACGGCGGCTCCATCGAGGAGATCGCCTACGAGACGCATGACTATTTAAATGCGGACGAGACTGTATATACGAAACCTGCATTTGTCTATCTTCCGCCGGATTACAATCCGTCGAAGAAGTACAATGTGCTCTATCTCATGCACGGCATCGGCGGCAATGAGCGGGAGTGGGGAATGACCGGCCTGACCTCCACGGTGAAGGCCCTCATGGACAACCTCATTCACTACGGCGACATTGAGCCGTTCATCGTAGTTGCGCCCAACGGCCGCTCCTACAAGGATTATGCCAACACCTCGGGCGACAGCACCTCGTTCTACTATTTCGGCGCGGAGCTTCGCAACGACCTTATGCCTTACATTGAGTCGCACTATTCGGTTTACACCGCTGCCGACGGCGAATCCGCCCGTGACCATCGCGCCATGGCCGGCCTCTCCATGGGCGGCATGCAGACCATCAACATCGGCATGTGCGAGTGTCTGGATCTGATCGGGTGGTTCGGTGCATTTTCCGCGGCGCCGACCTCGTATCCGGCGGCGAAGATCGCCGAGCTTCTGGGCAGCGAGAAGCTTGCGCCCTACAAGGTGAACTACATGTACAACCTCTGCGGCAAGCAGGACAACGTGGCTTACGCCAGCGCGGCCGCTGCCGCCAAGACGCTTCCGGCCCTGTCGGACCGCATTACGGACGGCGAGAATTTTATGTGGATGGAATGTAACGGCATGCACGATTTCTCCATCTGGTATCTCGGTTTCTACAACTTCGCGCAGATCGTCTTCAAGTGATTTGCCTGCAGACATACAAATGAGCCCGGCACATATCACAATATGCACCGGGCTCTCTTTTTTTGTTCGCATTTTTGCGGCTTGACGTGGATTACTTGGTCTCCGTCTTGATGCCGTTTTTAAACAGGATGTACGAAGGCTTCTTGGAGCTTGTCTCAAGATGAGCCTCGAACTTGTACTGTCCGCGCTCGCCGAGAATAATCGTGGTGGAACCGCTCTTATAGCGGTCGAGGTCCTTATCGGAGAACGGGAAACCGACCTTCTTGAAGGATTCCGCCCATTTGTCGGCGTCGAGGTTCGTGAGGTCCTCTCCGTTGATCTTCACCTTGCCGCCGGTCTTATCCTGCCCCGGGTAATACGTGACGGAGTAAACCATGCAATTCTTCATCGACTTCGCATTGGTTGCGGTGTTCATAACCTTGAAGTAGATACCGGTTCCGGTCGCTCTGTCGCTGGAGGTCTGGATACCGATCTGATACTCGTTCATCGGAACCGTCTTGCCCAGTACGCTCTTGCCCGTGAGGTCCACAATCTTGCCGTCCTTGTCACAAATCACAAGGCCCGCATCCAGGAAATCCTGGGGCGTGCTCTTCATTGTGAACTTCGTGCCGGATACCGAAAACTCCGGCTTCGTTCCAAGAATGTACTCATAGCCGAAATACCCGACTGCAGCGATAATTGCCAGAATGACAAGCAGCGTAAAGAAGTTGAACTTTTTCTTCTGCTTCGGCTGCGGCGTGAGCTGCGGTGCAGCCTGCGCAAACTGGCTTGTTCCATCCGGCATTACGCCTGCCGGAGCGGCTTCTGCGGGCACCTGGCCCTGCGGAAATTCATCTGCCATAGTTCTTTTCCCTTTCTCTAAGTAGGATTTTACCCATTCCGAAAGATTTCGCGCCTTCGGAGCCTTCGGAAAATGCCCCCTTCTCTGCGTGGAAGTGCCCTCTCCGAAATAAATTACAGGGGAAGTATAACAGAACTCCCCCTGTCGTGTCAATGTATTTTACCATTTTCGATGGGTCCGGGATGCATTTTCCGAAAGAACGTGCCTCCCGCAGTGCAAATCCCGCTGTTTTACAGCTTCTCCGCCAGCTGCAGGATCAGCTGCTCGGACTTCTCCCAGCCAAGGCACGGGTCGGTGATGGATTGGCCGAACACGGTGCCGCCCACATCCTGACGGCCGTCCACAAGGTAGCTCTCGATCATAAGGCCCTTCACAAGGCGCTTGATGTCGGGATTTAAGTTGCGGTTGTCCACAACCTCGTTGGCGATGCGGATCTGTTCGAGGTATCGCTTGCCGGAGTTGTTGTGGTTGGTGTCGATGATGACCGCGGGGTTGATGAGGCCGGCGTCCGCGTACGCGTCGCTTAAGCGAAGCACATCCTCGTAGTGGTAGTTCGAAACGCTCTTGCCCGCGAAATCAAGGTAGCCGCGAAGAATGGCGTGGGCGTAAGGGTTGCCCTTGCTCTGCACTTCCCAGCCGCGGTAGATGAAGGTGTGGCCGTGCTGAGCGGCGTGGATGGCGTTGATCATGACGCCGATGTCGCCGCCCGTGGGGTTCTTCATGCCGACGGGGATGTTTAGGCCGCTGGCCGTGAGGCGGTGTTGCTGGTCCTCCACGGATCTCGCGCCCACGGCAACGTACGCCAAAAGGTCCGAGAGATACCGGTGGTTCTCCGGGTAGAGCATCTCGTCCGCGCAGGTGAAGCCGTAGTCCGACAGGGCCGCGCGGTGCAGCTCACGGATGGCGACGATGCCTTTGTAAAGGTCGGGCTTCGCCTCCGGGTCCGGCTGGTGCAGCATGCCCTTGTAGCCGTCGCCCGTGGTGCGGGGCTTGTTGGTGTAGATGCGCGGGATGATGAGAATCTTATCCGCCACCTTGTTCTGCACCTCGCGAAGCTTCTCGATGTACGCAAGCACGGGGTCGCGATGGTCCGCCGAGCAGGGCCCGATAATCAGAAGGAACCGGTCGCTCTCACCGTTGAAAATCGCCTTGATCTCCTCGTCGCGCTCGCGCTTGATTGCCGCCATCGCGTCGGTGACGGGGTACTCCTCCTTCACGTCCTGGGGAATCGGGAGCTTTCTGAAAAATTGCATGTTCATATGGTTATAGTCCTCCGAAAACCTTTCTTATCAAACCTTCTTGTCGAACCGCTTGCGGCGCTTCGTGGAGAGCCGCATCATTTCCCGCATCCTGTCGCGGTCGCCGCTTGCGATGGTCTCGCGAAGCTCGTCAAATGCTGCCCTGTAAGCGTCCATTTCGCGCAAAAGCGCGTCCTTGTTCGCGAGGAACAGCTCGCTCCACATCTCGTCGTTGATGTTGGCGATTCGCGTTAAGTCGCGGAAGGAGTCGCCGGTGTAGCGCTCCAGATCCGGCGCATCGCAGGCGCACATCAGCGAGACGGCAATGCAGTGCGTAAGCTGCGAGAGGAATGCGATCATACGGTCGTGGCTCGCCACGTCCAGAACCGAGATGTCCTTGCAGCCGAGGGTCTCGCCCAGGGCCTTGCAAAGGTTGATTGCGCGCTCCGAATTGGCCTCCGTGGGCACCACGATGTAGTTCGCGCCGCGGAAGATGCGGTCGTCGCTGTACTCGATACCGCTGGACTCGCGGCCCGCCATGGGGTGCGCCGCGATGAATTCAACCCCCTTCGGGAGACTCTTCTGAATCTCATACACCACGCAGCCCTTGACGCCGGTCACATCGGTGATGATCGTGCCCGGGCGAAGCTTGCTACCGTGCTCGTGAATCCAATCGATGAACACGTGCGGGTACAGGGAGAAGACGATCAGATCCGCATCCGCCAAAAGCGCCTCATCGACGTATGCGCTTCCGCGCTCAATCATCCCGTGGGCCACCGCGTAGTCCACGCTCTCCTGGCGCCTTGCGATGCCGGTCACGCGATATCCCTGGCGCGAGAGCGCCGCGGCGTAGCTGCCGCCGAGAAGGCCGAGACCGACGATACAGATTCTGGTGTTTTTATCTAAAAGCATACGAAAACCTCCTATAACAGCTCTTCCATTCCGATTTTCTGGGGCTTCATGCCCATCGCCTCATAAAAGCGCATCGCGGTGGGGTTGCAGGCCCACACGTTGAGGGTGACGCTGTCGCACTTCTGCTCCTTCGCAAAGGCCCTCACGTACGTGTAGAGCGCCTTCCCGACGCCCTGCCCGCGGGCCGCCTCATCGACGCAGATGTCGTCCACATAAAGGGTCCGGGTGTCCTGCAAAACCTTGTGGCCGTGAAGCTCCTTAAGCGCGCAAAATGCATGCCCGAGAACCGCTCCGTCCTCCCCCGCGCACACAAACACCGGCCGCGCGTCATCCGCAAAGATTACCGCCAGTTCCTCCGGCGTATATTTCGTGACAGGCCCCTTGAAGATGTCCGGCCGCCCGTTGTGATGAACCATGTCCACCTGCACCAGCAGTTCCATTATCTTCGGGATATCCCGCTCTTCCGCTCTTCGAATCGTGTACATAACTAAACCTCTCAATCCTCCCAATCCACCGCGATGCCCGCGTCCGCAATCACCGCGAAGAAGTCGGGATAACTCTTCGCCACGGCCTCCGCACCGTCGATGGTGCCGCCGGTCACCGTGCACAAAAGCGCCATCGCCATCACGATGCGGTGGTCGTTGTGCCCGGAAAGCACCGATGTCGGAGCGTGCAGGCCGGGGGCGGGTGCATTTGCCGCGCCGCCGATGGTCACGTCGTTCTCGCCCACCGTCACGGCCACACCGAATCGGTCAAGCTCCTCCGCGCAGGCCCGGGCCCGGTCGCTCTCCTTGATTGCGAGCCGCGCCGTCCCCGTAAAATGCGCCCCTCCGTAGTACGCAGCCATGGCAAACAGACAGGGTGCGAGGTCGGGGCAATCCGACAGGTCAAACTCGCGGCAGGTCCCGTCCGCAAGGCTGTGAAGCATCTCATAGTAAACGCGGTCGCCCTGGGCGGTGTCCGCGGGAACGCCGCGGATTTCCAGGGGACCTCCCATAAGGGCCAGCGCCTCCAGGAAAGCTGCGTTGGAGCAGTCGCCCTCCACCGTGTATCTGCAGATCCGGCAGAGGCCTTCGAAGGAGCCGTCCGGGGATGAATTGGCCGGGATAAGGAATCGTCTGTCGTCGCGCTGTACGGAGACGCCGAAGTCCCGCAGAACGCGCACCGTAATGTCCGTGTAGGAGCTGCTCTCAAAGGCGCCAATCACAAGGATTTCGCTGGGCGCGTCCGCTAACGAAAGCGCAAACAAAAGGCCTGTGATGAATTGGCTCGAAATGTTGCCGGGGATCTCGTACCGACCGGCGGAAAGGCCGCCGCAGACCGTGAGGGTCTGTCCCGCAAGGGCGAAGACGCCGCCGTTTCGGGCCGCCAGGTCAGCGTATATGCCAAGGGGCCGCTGCATCAGCCGCTCGCTCCCCGTAAAATGCACCGTCTTCCCGGAAAGCATGGCAATCGGAATCAAAAACCGCAGCGTGCTGCCGCTCTCACGGCAGTCGAGGGTTGCGCCGTCGGGAATGCCCGCAAGCGTCAGTCCGCCGATGGCGACGTTTCCGTCCGGGCCGTTGGAGCCCTTCTCCACCCGCGCTCCCAGCGCCGCAAGGCACGAAAGCGTCGCGTCGATGTCCACGGAATACGCCACATTATCAATCAAAACTCCGCCGGAAAATGCACCCGCAATCAGCGCCCGGTGCGCCACGCTCTTCGAAGGCGGCGCCGTCACGCTCCCGTGTGCTCTCGATGGATGAATCGTAACTCTCATAGTGTCTCCTGTGTTGCATTTTGCGCCTGTGGGTTGCCGCGCCGCTACTCCTGCCCGGCAAATGCCGCCCAGACTTCCCGTTCCACCGCAGCGATCGTCCCGTCCGTCTCTACGTGGGCATCGCAGGTCCCGCAGTAAATCGGATACCGCTCGCGATAGCGGGCCTCCAGGGCCTCGCGGTTTGCGGAAAGCGGTCTTCCCTCCGTCGCGGTGATGGAGGAAAGGGGCCGGTCGAGGAATATGATTCTGCCGTTAGCGCGAAGCGCCTCCACATTTTCCGCGCGAAGCACTGCGCCGCCGCCCGGGGCAATGACCTTGCCGCCCGTTGCGGACAGTTCACGGATTACCGTGGACTCCAGGTCGCGAAATGCCTTTTCGCCCTGTGTCGCGAAAATTGTCGGGATGTCGCATCCGGCGCGCTCCACAATCACGTCGTCACAGTCCACGAACTCGCGGTCGTGGTGCTTTGCAATTAACTTTCCGACGGTGGTCTTGCCGACGCCCGGCATGCCCGTGATGACAAGGTTTTCCTTTTGGGAGAGAAGCTCCCCATACACGCGGGCTACGTCCGCCGGATCCCCGGGAACCCCCGTAAAACGCTCCGCTGCCGCCGCGGCCTGCCCTACCAGCATGAAAAGTCCGCCCGTCGCGCGGATGCCGCGGGCTTTCGCCGCCAGCACCAACTTCGTGCGAAGCGGGTTGTAGATGGCGTCCACCACCCCAGATAGCTTCGGGTAGTCCGCAAGATCCACGGGGCTTGCATCCGTGTTCGGATACATTCCCACCGGTGTTGCATTTATGATAATCTCCGCGTCAGCGTGCTCTGCGCGCGCCTCCTCGTAAGTGATACAATCGTCTCGTTTCTGCCTGGATACCCGCAGAACCACGCTTGCGCCAAGGGATTTGGCGACCGTCATCGCGGTCTTCGACGTTCCGCCGGAGCCGAGCACCAAGACTTTCTTCCCGGCCGGATCAATCTCCTCGCGAAGCATCAGCTCCCGCATTCCTAGAAAATCGGTGTTGTACCCGTAAAGCTTTCCGCCCCGGTTCACCACGGTGTTGACCGCGCCGATCTCCCGCGCCGCGTCATCGATTTCGTCGAGGTACGGAATCACGGTTTCCTTGTAGGGTATCGTCACGTTGATCCCGCGAAATTCCCGCGCGGTAAGGAACGCTCCGACCTCCTCCGGCCGCAGCTCCTTAAGCTCATAGGCATACCCGCGAAGCTTCTCATGAATTTCCCGCGAGAAGCTGTGCCCCAATTTTTCGCCGATCAAGCCGTATTCCATGGTTTCCTCCGATCCGCCGGGCAAGCCCCCGCCGGTTCTTCTGTCGAATTGCCGCGCTCCTGCGCTGCCGGTCTCCGCAATTTCCGATGCTTCCTTGCCGGTGCTGAATCCCCGCAACTACTGTAACTTCCCGGCTCCCGCCAGAAGGTCCGCAATCACAATCGCCGTCATGGCGTCCACAACCGCGCGCACGCGGTGGGCGATGCAGGGGTCGTGGCGCCCCGAAGCCGCAAGGGTCACTTCCGTGTTCTCCCGGAAATCCACCGTGTCCTGCTCCTTGCCGATGGTGGGCGTCGGACGCACGGCGCAGCGGAACAAAACGGGCATGCCGTTGGTGAGGCCGCCGTTGATGCCCCCCGCGTTGTTCGTCGTCGTGACGACGCGGCCGTCTGCGAGACGGAAGGGGTCATTTGCCGCGCTTCCGCGCATCTTCGAGATGGCAAATCCCGCGCCGAACTCGATTCCCTTAATCCCCGGAATCGCGAACAATGCGTGGGAAAGAAGCCCCTCCACGCTGTCGAAGAACGGCTCGCCGAGTCCCGCAGGCAATCCGGTCACCGCAGTCTCCAGGATGCCGCCGACGCTGTCCGAGTCCGCCTTCGCCGCAAGGATTGCCTCCTGCATATGCTCCCCGGCCGCTGCGTCCAAAACCGCGAAATCAAGTCCGGAGAGAAGCTCCAAATCACATTTAAGTTCCGCACCGCACCCGAAGGCGCGGTCCGTAATGCCCGCAATCTCCGCGATGTGGGTCCCGATCAGAATGCCCTTCGCCTGCAGCGCGGGCAGAAGAAGCGCACCGGCTGCCACCACCGCTGCCGTGATGCGGCCGCTGAAATGGCCGCCTCCGCGGGTGTCGTTGGCTCCGTTGTAACGCACAAACGCCGCGTAATCCGCATGGGACGGGCGCGCCACCGAGCTTATCTTCGCATAATCCGCCGACCGCGTGTCCTCGTTGGGAATCACGATGCAAACCGGCGTCCCCGTGGTGTGACCGTCGTACACGCCGCTCTCGATAACGTAGCGGTCCGCCTCGCGCCGGGCCGTGGAGATTGCTCCCTGCGGGCGCCGCATCGCTAAGCACCGGTCAATCACCGCCGTGTCCACGGGAAGCCCCGCCGGCAGGCCGTCCACCACGCATCCGATGGCCGGGCCGTGGCTCTCGCCGAATATCGTAACTGTAATCTTCGTTCCGAACGTGTTGTTCATCATTGAACTCCTTTCACAACCGTCACAATCCGCCGCCGGAGCAGCTCCGGCTCCATCAGGTGGAAGTCAAAGGTCCCCGGCTCCCTGCAGAGCACCGTCATGACGGCGATGCCCTCCGCTTTTTTATCGTGCATGCACAACGCAAGCACCTCGTCGGGGTCGCACTCCGCCTCGTGGGGCAGGCCGAGCTTGTCAAGCACCGGCAAAAGCCGCTCCCGAAGCCGGTCGGAGCACATGGCGACCATTCCCACGGCCACGCACTCCCCGTGGAGAAGGGTTCCGCCGCAGGCAAGCTCAATCCCGTGGCCGATGGTGTGGCCGAAATTGAGCACGCGGCGCAGGCCGCTCTCGCGCTCATCCTCCTCGACGACCTCTTTCTTAATCCGGATCGCGCGCTCGCAAATCTCATCGAGATGCGCGAAGGGATCCTCCTTTTCAAACAAATCAAACAGTTTCTCATCGCTGGTAAGCGACATCTTCAGAGCTTCCGCCAGACCGTTCGCAACCTGCCGCGCGGGGAGCGTCGCCAGCGTATCGTGGTCGATCACCACCTTCGCCGGCGGGTAAAATGCACCCACCACGTTCTTCACTCCCGCGAAATCGATGGCGGTCTTGCCGCCCACCGAGGAATCCACCTGGGACAGCACCGTCGTGGGAACATTGATCCACTCGATGCCGCGCATGTACAAAGCCGCTGCCAGGCCGGTCATGTCGCCGACCACGCCGCCGCCCACCGCAATCACGCGGTCCTTGCGGGTCGCCCGGAGCTCCACAAGCTTCCCGAGAATCATCGTAAGCGACTCCATGGTCTTGTGCTCCTCGCCCTGCGGAATCGTCAGGATTTCCGCCCTGCCGCCGGCCCTGCACGCCGCAGCCACAGTCTCCGCGTACTGCGCCGGAACCCCGTCGTCCGTCACCACCAGGGACAGTCTGCCCGCGCTGCTCTCGCCGATTAGCTCACCAATCCGAGCCAGCGCACCGCGCTCCATCACAATGTCATACCCGCCGTCGCGGGTCTTAACCGGGATCACCATACAAGTGTCTCCTTTTTCGTAAAATGCAGCCTTTAAATCGCTGCTTTCCCCTTACAACCGAACTTCTCTCTCATAACTGCCGAGTACCTTCAGGTCCGTGCAGCACTCCCGAAGAGCCGCGAGCATCGCCTGCCCGGCCTCGCTTGCCACGTTGCCCTCGCTCTCTGCGTAGAAGTAGTATTCCCACGCGAGATCCTTCCGCGGCCGGCTCTTAAGCGCCAAGAGGTTAAATCCATGCTCACCGATGACGTTGATGGCCCGCCCCAGAGACCCCGCCGCATTGTTCACGGAGAAGAGCATGAGAAACCGCCCGTCCTCCGGATTGGCCTCGCGCTTCTCTCTTGTGAACACCGCAAAGCGCGTCGTGTTGTTGCTGTTGTCATTGATGTGGCTCTCCAAAACCTTGAGGCCGAATTTGGCGGCTGCCTCCGCACTGCCGATGGCAACGAGGTCATGTCTTCCGGCCTCGGCGACCGTCTTCGCCGCGACGGCTGTATTTACCGCCTCCGCCGTCGCGAAGCCGTGGCTCTCCAGGTAGTTCGCACACTGTCCGAGGGCCTGCTCGTGGCTCACGACGGTCCGCACCTCGTCCATGGTCGTGCCCTTGACGGCCAGGAGGTTATGCACAATCTCAACCTCATACACGCCGCTTACGTATAATTTGCCGAAGTAGGCAAGGTCCAGGACCCGCCCCACATCGCCGTTTTGGCTGTTCTCAATGGGGAGCACCGCACAGTCGCAGGTCCCTTCCTCAACCGCCCGGTACGCCGCCGCAAAATCAGCGTGCGCAACACAGGTCGCGTCCGGAAAAATCTTCTCGGCGGCAATGTTGGCAAATGCACCCTCGACGCCGCTGTACGCCACTCGCATGCCGTCCATCAGGCGGTGCTGGTAGCTCTTGGAGATGCCGATGGTCTCCCGAAGGAAGCTCACATAGAAGGGCCGCAGCGACTCATCCTCGATGAGCCCCGCCTCCTCGCGAAGCATCTCCTCCTCCCGGGAGCGGTCCGTGATCGGCAGCCCGTTCGCCTTCTTGTACGCAGCAACGGTGCGCACCGCCGCCATGCGCTTCTCAAACACCTTCGCCATCTCGCGGTCCGCTTCGCTGATGATTGCTCTTGCCTGCTCCAATTCCGTCATAAAATGTCACCTTTCCCGCTTCGCCTGTAGCCTTAAAAAACGAAATCCGCACAGTTCCCGGCACAAAACCGGAACAATGCGGATTAGGACTGCTTATTTGCTTGAATCACTCTTCAAAAAGCAAACCGGCAGTCCACGCTAAAATAATAAAAGTAAAAGCTCTTTGTAAACATACCGCTTTGCTCCTTTCTGCCGTCTCCGATGCTTTGCCGGATTTCCGAACGGCTTTCTGCGTCACATAATACTCCCGGGAGATGCATTTGTCAAGTGTTTTCGGCACGCGGAAAATGCTGCCGTCACAGCTTAGGAACGAGCCTTAATCGGGGGTTCGAGTAAATGGAACCGCTTTGTCAAACTCTCCGTTCCAAAAGTCTTCCCTGCGTATATAGGCAAGTGTATACCCACTGCCACCCGGCACATGCATATAGTATGTATCACCAATTGCAGTATCCAGAACTTTTCCGCTGGGAAGACGAATTTCCCGAAGGATTTTATTCTCCCACACATCATATTCGCGATAGGTCCATGCCCCGTCTTCATAAGTGCCGAGAATCGACGCCCTATCACTTTGCGCCATTCCTTCTATCGCAAAATCCATCTCATGGAGTTTCTCGCCATCAGAGCGATATATCGCTGCCGGATATCCCTGTCCTCCTTCGGTTGAAAAAGTCACGAAAAATCCATCCCCAAACCTTACTCCTCCCACACTATGGTCAATCTTCAAAACGCATATAAGCCGGTCGGTCGCAATTTCATAATCGTAAACTTCATAATGAACATGACGGTTATATTCTTCTCTGTATCGATTAATATTATTTCTGTAATCTTCTTCCTCTGAAACCGGCGGGAGCGTTTTCCGCGGAACATCCAGGTAATGACAATCAAAGAAAAGATGTCCGTCGTATTCATACATCGTATCGATAAACGTCTCATATTGATCATCACGATTAAAAATCTTCGTACTTTTCCCGTCAACCATGGACACCCGATAGATACCGAAATCAACCGTTTCACGAATCTGTTCCGTAGGCAGCCACTTGTCTTCTTCACCATCCTGAACAATTTGATAACAGTACATGTTCTGATAGGTTGTAAAAAAATCTTTTTCCGTAAAAATCTGCGTGTAGTAATGCTCAATCGGTTCGGAAATTTTTCCAATCACTTTCTGATTCTTTCCCTCCCGATCCGTGCGTACCAGTTCCCGCAAATCCGAGAAATAATATCCGTATTCGTCTCGTAAAACAAACGCTCCGTTTCCCATATGATATGCAGTACAGGTATCATCAAGCATCTGATGTGACGCCATATCGTAATGCGGCTTTTTATGTTCACAATTCGGCTCAAAGCAAAAAATGACATCTTTCCCTGATGTTACGTCGAAATATCGCGCTGAGCCATATGCCATCGCCGGTAGGAGAGCATATTCGTCCGTGAGCGTTGCTCCTCCGCCCTGTAATGAAAAGAATTCTCTCTTTGTCTTGTCTTTCTTCGTTTCAGCGGCATTCTCCACCGGCTGTTTCTTTCCGCATCCGAACAAAGTAATAACCCAGAGGCATACAAGGACAAGTGCCTTCACTGTTTTTTTCTCTATTCTCATCCTCAAATCCCCATTTAAGAATCATTTCTCCTGTTTGGTGCAATATTCCGCAATCTGTCGATTCAGCTCCTCGACCAATTCGCTCTTTTCAACCGTTCGCCATCCTTTTAACATTGCAACTGCATCACAACTGTCCACAAGTACAAGTTTATTGTTTTCGCTGCGAAACATTCGGGAAATTGCATTTGAGGTGTCACTGCATATCCCTCTCCCTCTTGTAATGATATCATCCACCCCCGAACATATCTTCTTGATTTCATTCGCACCTCTCCTCCGGTCATATAACTTACGGGACGGCGATGCCGTCCCGCTTTATCTTATCTATACACCGTAAACGAGTTTGTATATGTGGCTCCTTTTCCGGAAGTAAAAACTTCGCCTTTTTTTGATTATAACATTTTCAGATTTTTCGGTCAAGGTCCATTTGTCTTTAGGCCTTTTCCCGTATGAACCGCATCTGCGGGCTCTTCTCGTCGAGCTGCATCAGCTCGATCTTAATCCCGTCAGGGTCATGGGTCCAGCACTGCCAATTGAAATCCGCGCCCTGCTTCGGTGCATCGTCCTGCGGCGCGCCGGTCTCCACGATTTTCCGCCACGCCTCGTGGATGTCATCCACCGCTACGCAGATGTGGAAGAAGCCGATGTTCTCATCGCGGTACGGATTTTCCTTCGTTGCGCCGTAAAACAGCTCGACAAACTGGCCTCCGCCGCCGTATAGGTACACAATCCAGGGCTCCCCGGTCTCCGGCCGCGGGATGTCGAACGCCCGCTTAAACCCCAGGGTCTCCTCGTAAAATGCCACCGTCTTTTCCATGTCCTTCACATTAAATGCCGCATGTCCGATTCCCTTTACCATTGTAAACCTCCTTGTGCCGTTCCTTCGTTTCCGGGTTTCCTGCGGAACCCCCGTTTTCCTGATTGTAGCACGGATTGTACGGCCAAAAAATGGAATAAACCAGCCTGCACACGCAGTATCGGATACAAGCGCGGCGGCTTCGGGGGGGCAGGGGATGAATTTGCCGCGATCGGCGCCCGGCAAAAAACACGCCGCAGCTGAGCAAAAAGACACGCCCCGGCTGTCAGGGCGTGTCCTTGATTCTGTTACTATCCTCTTCTTTCGCGCAGGAAATCACAATTTAATAAATATTGATGATACCGCGATTCTCCTTTTTGGTATCGCCGTACGCCTCAATCCGGAATCGTTCCTCAATCTCCAGGCCGCTCACCTTGAACTTCAACGGAATCGTCTCCCACCAGAGAGGGAACGAACTGTTTTTTTTCAGCATATCCTGGGTTATTCCCGGGTTGTAGCCAATCAGGGCTTCAATGCTTCGGTTAATCTCATCATAGAGCCCGTCGGGAACCACTGCGTCTTCGGTCGCCTTCGGGAACGGCTTTGTCTTAAGCTTAAGCTCCAGTCCGCTGACATCGTCGGTAACGCCGTTCACGGTTCCGTACGTGTACTCCAGTTTGAATTCATCGTTCACCTCAAAGGACAAATCGTATCTTGTTCGTCCGTCCGGGCTGATATAACGTCTCGCTTTATAGAACACCAGGCTGATTCCGATCTGATCCTTGAAGTCGCACAGATTGTCGGCAAATGTATCGAAATCGAGGATGTTGTCCCCGCCGATATTTCCTTCAAACACTTCGTTGGGAAGTCCGCCGAAGTTCGCAATCTGCTTTTCATAACCGCCGTCATAAAATGCATACTGCAGTCTCTTCGGCTCGACGCTTACGCTGAACGCAAGCTGTGCCTTCTCCTTGTCCAGATTGAAAACACCCCTTGAAAACAGGTACTTCATCCCGTCCTTTTCGATGATAGCTTTAAAATCATTCGGGGCGCTCGCATACTTTTCGGCATCGCTCTCCTTCGCCCGGAAGAGCAGATTCCCGAGCTCCTCGCCGAATACCATCTTCACGATGCGTTCCACATTTTTCAGCTCTTCGGCGCTCTTAATATCCACTTCGCCGATACTGAAAACGACACGGTTCTCGTTCGTAAACTGGGTCGCATCACATTCATACCAGATGTAACCGTTGTCGAAAATGTCGAGTCCCTCAGAGCCTTTTTCCTCCGGCCCTGCAATGACAACTCCGTCAACATAGCTGACACGCCATGCTTCCAATCCGGGATTTCTCGTTCCTTCCTCACGGTAATAACTCGCGACCGCGCCCTTTTTGTTCAGCCAGGCATCTTCCTTCAGCTTCGGGATAACCCCATCCCTCGGAGCGCAAATTGCGGTGGTGTACAGGTTGAATTTGCTGTTTTGGCAATCAACCATTTCAACGTATGTCGTTGCGGGGACATGATCCTCTGCCACGAGTGTCTCATCGAGGGGCAGCACCAGCACGGTCTTCGGGTCCACATCCGGCGTCGGTGTCGCGGTCGGATCCTTGTCAACCGGCTTCGTCACAACGGGAGTGACCTCTTCCGCCCCGGTCGGTGTTGCGTCTTCCGGTGCGGTGGGCGTCGCCTCCGCCGCTTTCTCCGTAGGCTCTTTCTTTCCGTCCGACGAATCATCGTCGTCATCCTCTGCGCCGCACGCTGCAAGGGCAAGCATCATCAAAAGCGACAGCACGAACCACAGCAATCTCTTTCTCTTCATACGCGTTACCTCTTTTCTTATTATTGCGGTAGTCCGGAGTTTGCGGCAAATGCAGCTGTCGCACATGTCCGCGCCGGCCTCCTTGATGCGAAGGATATCACATTTGCCTCGTTATGTCAATCACATTTACTATTATTTTTCAGTTTTTTGTTGTTTTTTCGGCGATGGTTGCAAGAATATGCCTGATTCGACGGGATAGACGTCAATATTTGTATATTATTGCAGGTTCACGGTGATTTCTTCTTAAAGGGCGGTGTTCGCAGAAAATTCCTTTGCCAGTTTCTTGCTTCCCCAACCGCATCATTCGCAAAAGCAGGCCTCCGGCCGTGCTTTTGCGCCGGTGGCCGGTCCCTGCAAAAAACACCCGACCATTCGCAAAAACTCTCCCTTCGGTCGCGTTTTTGCTCATGCGGGCGTGCGGTAACTGCGTTTCCGCGCGCCCTTACACAAACATAGCGCGCACGATTTCGGAAAGGCTGCTTTCCGTTCGTGCGCGCTTTGTTTTCTTCGGGTGTTTTTTCGCAGTTACTCTTCCTTTACCAAGTTTTGCACCCAGACGCCCTTCTTCACCAGCACGAAGCCGATGGCGCATTTGATGACATCGGCGCTCTGCATGGCGAGGTAGAAGGTGAGCACCGGAAGGGCGGTGCGGGTTGCAAGAAGGTATCCTAACGGGACGCTGAAGCACCACAGGAATGCACTGTCAAAGGCAAAGGTGATGCCCGTCTTGCCACCGGTCCGAAGCGTAAAATACGCCGAGTGCATGAACGCAAACAGCGGCATGCAGCATGCGCAGATGCGGATGAAGCCGATGGCGAGGCGCCGCACCTCGTCGGTGGTGTCGTACAGCAAAAGGAAGTAGGGTGCGACGACGAAAAGGATGGCCCCGAGCACCGCGCTTGAGGTAACCGCCGCGAAGATGAGCTTCGTGTCGGTGTCCTTCGCCTCCTCAAGCTTCCCTGCCCCGAGAAGCTGCCCGACCATGATGGCGATGGCGCTTCCCATGGCGATAAATACAACATTAAACAGGTTGTTGATGGTGGAGGAGATGTTGATTCCCGCCACCGCATCGAGGCCGCGCCTTGAGTAGCACTGGTTTAGGAAGGCCATTCCGACGGACCACAGAATCTCGTTGAACATGAGCGGAAAGCCCTTGATCACAATCTTTCCCGTGAGGGACAGCGGGATCCGGAAGGAGCGGTACAGCCCTTCCGCCCAGCGCATCAGCTGCGTATGAAGGTGCGTCCAGAAGATGACGATCGCCGCCTGTACAAAACGGCTGACGACGGTTGCGATTGCAGCACCGGCAACGCCTAATTTGGGGAAGCCGCATTTGCCGAAGATTAATACGTAGTTGAGGCCAAGGTTCACAAACACGGCAACCAGGCCCGCCACCATGGGCACGCGGGTTTCGCCGCACTCACGCAGGGTGCTGGCGTACACTTCCTCGAGGGCAAAGGGCACAAGTCCGATGAGCATGATGGCGAGATACTCCCGCCCGTACTGCATCACAAGCTCCGGCGACTGCGTCGAATCCACGCTGTCATGCAGGTACAGCGTCAGCAGCGGGTCTCCCCACAGAAGCATGGCTCCGATTCCCGCAAGCACGATGAACAGCCCGATGTACAGCTTAAAGCGGAACGTGTGCTGCACGCCCCGATGATCGCCCTTCCCGAAGAATTGAGCCCCGAAGATGCCGGGGCCCGAAAGCGCTCCGAAGAGCGCAAGGTAAAGCACAAACAACAACTGGTTCACGATTCCGACGCCCGACATCGGCTCGGTGCCGACGCGTCCGATCATGATGTTATCGAGGAGGCTTACGAAGTTGGAAATGCCGTTTTGTATGACGATCGGCACCGCCACCGTAAGCACCCGTCGATAAAAAGCTCTGTCTCCGATTAACTTACTCACAACTTACTCCAAAACAATACCGTAGATTTTCTTGCCGCGGGTGCCGACCACGATGGTGTTGCCGAACACTGCCGGCGACGCCTCGATGTTCTTGCCGAGGTTGACGGTGGACTTCAAAACGCCCGTGCGGCCGTCGATTAGGAACATGTTTCCGTCGGAGTCGCACTGGATGATGTAGCCGTCGCCCTTCGCGTCATAGACCGCCACGGGGCTCGACCAGCTGTAGTACTTCATCTCCACGCTCCAGACTTCGCCGCCGGTCTTCTTGTCAAGGGCAACCAGCTTTCCGTGCTTCTTGCCGCCCGTGCGCGCCACCGTGAAAAATACAAGGTCGGAGATGTTGTTCTTCCCAATGCACGCGGTCGCCTGCACGCCGCCCGAGACGCCATCCACGGTCTTGCATTCGTAGGTGCGCTTCCAGATGACCTCGCCGGTGGCTGCATTTACCTTCATCACGGGAATCTCGCCGCTGTCCTTCTTGTCCTTCGTCCAATGCAGCGACGTCGAGACGTAGAGGTACGCCGTTCCGTCGGTGGCGTCCACCTCGAGAACCGGCGACGCGTTGCTGTCGTCCACCGTGTCCTGCACCCAGACAAGCGCCATGGTGTTTAAGTCAAGGCAGATCAGATCGCCGCTGTTGTCGCAGGCGTAGAGGTAGTGGTCGTACACACACGCCGAGGACTCGATGCCGAGCCAGTAGGTCTTCTCGCCGGTGCGGTCCGTCTCGTAGTTCCATTTGACGACCTCGGACGGACTCACGGTGACCTGCTTTCCGTCGTACTCCGTGTTCAGCTTCGTCGTGTAGAGAATACCGTTTTCGCCCGGCTGAATCAGCGTGTCCGTCGCAACGTCGAAGAGGGGCGACGAGTCAAATGCACAGAAATTGCCGTTGTCCTTCCGAAGCGAGAACGGGTCGTCATTGCCGTATTCATAGATGATTTTGCCGCGCACGAGGTCCACCAAAAACGTCCGCGCCGCATCATCGCCCATGTCATCGCCGGCGCCCACCACGTACAAAGGAATCCCGCCCGGATGCAGGGAGCCGGTGCCCTTGATGGGGAAGCCCAGCTTGATGGAATCGCGGGTCGCCGAGCCGTCCTCCATGTCGATAAAGTAAATGTTTCCGTCCATGGTCGCGTAGATAACCTCGACCAGGTCCTTTTTCTTCTTCTTGGACTCGTACAGGTTCATCACCTGCTTCGTCGCCTCATCCCACTGGATGAGCAGGGGCTGCCCGGTCCAGCCGCTGCCGGTCCACTCGCCCTTCTTCACGCTCTTCTTGAGCTCGCCCGTGGTGAGCTCCCACACCTTGCGAAGCTTGTACTCGGTCATGACGGCCGTTCCGTACGCCGCGCCGCTTCGGTAGTTGTCCCCGCGGAACGTGATTACGCCCTCGAGGTTCGTGTAGCGGTTCGACGTAAAATGAATCTCGTCCTGCCGCACGTACGCGTCCACCGCCATGGGGATCGCGTCCTCCCGGCTCGGAAAATTCACCGACAGCGTCGTCTTATACCCAAACGCCGACGGAAGCGTCGACTCCACAGCCACGCACCGCCCGGTCTCCAAAAGCTTCTGCTCCGTGGTCAACTCCGATGTGTTCAGATACGGTGCCACCGTATCTCCCTTCTGCGGCTCCCCGAGAGGCGCCCCGCAGCTGGAAAGACAGAGCACGATTCCGGCAACCACCGCAATCAACGCAACCACTCCCGCTGCCAGCACAATAGGTTTCTTCATTCTGATTCCTCCGAACATATCCTTGCGCGCCCCCACGCGCGCGTAAAAACTTTCCGGCCTTTGTTTTCGCCGGTTCTTACACGGCCGATGCCGGTCAAACGCTTCGGCCGGACTTCTTTCTAAAAACGAGCCGGGGCAGAAATCCCCACCCCGACTCGCATAGGTTCTTTGTCTCCGAAAAGGCTTACTTTACAACGCTCTTAACGGTAGCAACGACATTTTCCGCGGTGATGCCGAACTTCTTGAAGAGAACCGAAGCCGGAGCGCTGGCACCGAAGCCGTGCATCGTCACATAGCCGCCGTCAAGGCCGACGTATTTGCCCCAACCGAAGTCGCTGAGAGCCTCAACCGCAACGCGGGCGCGGACAGCCTTCGGAAGAACGCTCTCCTTGTACGCATCGCTCTGCTCCTCGAAGATGTCCATGCAAGGCATGCTGACTACGCGGGCGTCGATGCCCTCGGCAGCAAGCGTAGCCTTCGCCTCAAGCGAGATAGAAACCTCGGAACCGCTGGCGATGATGATGGCATCCGGAACAGCCTTCTTCGAGTCCTCGATGATGTAACCGCCCTTGAGAGCTTCCTTGGAGGAGCCTGCAAGCTGCGGAAGATTCTGTCTGGTGAGTACGAGCGCCGTAGGCGTCTCCTTGCTCGTCACTGCGCTGTACCATGCAGCCAGCGTCTCGGTCGCATCGGCCGGACGGAATACATGGAAGTTCGGAAGCGAACGAAGCATAGCGAGCTGCTCGATGGGCTCGTGGGTAGGTCCGTCCTCGCCGACACCGATGGAGTCGTGGGTAAGAACGAACGTGGTCGGGATCCGCATGAGAGCGGAAAGTCTTGCCATCGGCTTTACATAGTCGCTGAATACGAAGAACGTTGCGCAGTAAGCGCGAAGTCCGTGGAGCGTAAGACCGTTGCTGATGGCAGCCATTGCAAACTCACGAACACCGAAGTGAAGGTTGCGTCCGCTGTAATCGTCCTTGCTGAAGTCTGCGATATCCTTCATCGCCGTCTTGTTGGACGGAGCGAGGTCAGCGGAACCGCCGATCAGGTTCGGAACCTTGTTCTTAAGCTTGTTGAGAGCCCAGCCGCCGAGGTTTCTCGTAGCGTCTGCCTTCTCCTCATATGCCCAGTACTCGGCATCGTCGATGAGAGGCTTTGCGATGTCCATGTTGAACTCATCGTCCCAAGCCTTCTTCATCTCCGGGAATTTAGCGCAGTAGTCTGCGAAGAGCTTGTTCCAAGCATCCTCATCCTTCGCATGCTCTGCTGCCAGTGCCTTGTAGTTGTCGTAAACTTCCTCAGGCACGAAAAATGCTTCCTGCGAAGGCCAGCCGAGGAACTCCTTCATTGCTGCAACATTCTCCTCGCCGAGAGGCTCGCCGTGTGCGGAAGCCTTGCCCTGCTTCGCCGGGCAGCCGTAACCGATCTGGGTCTTAACCGTAATCATGGAAGGCTTCGTGGTCTCCGCCTTTGCAGCCTCGATGGCAGCTGCAATCTCCTCGAGATTGTTGCCGTCCTCGACAACCAGCGTCTGGAAGCCCATTGCGCGGAATCTTGCCTGAACATCCTCGGTAAATGCGATGTCCGTATTTCCCTCGATACTGATCTTGTTGCTGTCGTAGAAAACAATCAGCTTGGAAAGGCCGAGCGTGCCTGCAAGGGACATTGCCTCGTAGGATACACCTTCCATCATGCAGCCGTCGCCGCCGAGCACGTAGGTGAAGTGGTCAACAACCGGGTAGCCGGGCTTGTTGAACTTCGCAGCGAGATGTGCCTCAGCCATTGCCATACCGACAGCCATGCCCATGCCTGCGCCCAGAGGCCCCGTGGTAGCCTCAACACCCTTGGTGTGACGATACTCCGGATGACCGGGCGTCAGGGAACCGTCCTGACGGAACTGCATCAGGTCTTCCTTGGTCAGGCCGTAGCCGAACAGGTGCAGCAGCGAGTAAAGAAGAGTCGAACCGTGTCCGCCGGAAAGGATGAACCGGTCGCGGTTCGGCCAATCCGGATTCGCGGGATTGTGCTTCATATGCTTTGCCCAAAGCTCGTATGCCACTGCAGCCGAGCCGAGGGGAAGTCCGGGATGTCCCGACTTTGCCTTCTGAATCGCATCCGCAGCAAGCACGCGGATCGCGTTGACAGACATCGTATCAATTGCCTTGCTCATAATGATTCCTCCGATGAAGTTATTGTGTTTCTTTTCTTCCTGCCCCCTTCCCGCCCGCTTTTTTTCACCGCACGCGCGAACAGGGCCGCAGCGCCCACACAACGAGCGCATACCCGCTAGAATAATACCATAACGCGCCCTACAATGCAAGATGAACGTATGTAAAAGTCACCCTAGGCAATAGCAATTCTTTCCCCTAACAGAAAAGCGACGGAACCTGTTCTCCGTCGCTTAAATGCAATGCGGATTATTCTATTTGTTAATCTCGTTGCAACGTTCAACCGTTATAACTCGGTCACCTTCCTGAATCAGGCGCACATCATGAGTAACAACAATAACCGTTTTTCCCAAAGCACATATCTCGCGAAGTATACTCATCACTTTTCGCGAATTTTCCGGATCAAGATTTCCGGTCGGCTCATCCGCCAAAATCAAATCGCACTGCTTTATTATCAGACGGCAAAGCGCGACTCGTTGTTGCTCTCCACCGGACAAACGAAACACTTTCTGATCTCTGAGGTCGGCAATACCGGTCCGGTGCATAGCTTCTTCTATACTTATCGTGCTTCGATTTCTCACCGGGACCAACGTTAGATTGCGGTATACCGTCTCTTCCTCCAACAATCCGAAGCTTTGAAACAAAAAGCCTACCGTTTTCCCATAAAACTCCCTGTCGTTCATTTTCCCGGAGATCCGTTTTCCGTTGAAGGCAATCGTTCCGCCCGATACCTCCTCCAGTCCTCCAATCATGTTCAACAGCGTAGTTTTTCCGGCTCCGCTCTCCCCAACGATGATAACAAACTCTCCGTCATTAACCTCCAGATTGAAGTCCTCGAACAACACCCTGTTTTCATATCTTTTTGACAGGCCTTTGATTTCAAGCATAAATGCCTCCCGTGATAACCGACTTGATATTCTTTTTCTCCATTCTTCGCATCCGGAACAGATACAGCAAAATGTCTATACAGCAGAGAAATCCACCGCAAGCTAATACTGCCCCGATTCCGGAAAAACGAATTTGCATACATAAGACAACTATCACCACGAGAGAGACCGCCGTCGTAACTGCATATCTCACAACAGTTCCCCGATATCTTTCAATCAGGGTTCTCCCCAGGATTACTCCGATAGTATTCTTCCTTCTGTTAACCAGATAATCAATTTGTGTAAGCCTCAGAGAGAGTAAAAGATTATACAAAAGGACTAATGCGCACAGAATGCTCTCTGAAAAGACAAACATTTCCTGCCTGTGCACCTGTTCTTCTACCAACGCGCGCACCTCGCCCGCCGCTACCTGATACCGTCCGCCACTAAACAGTTGTATCTCTTCAACATCCGCCCCCTCGGGAAGGCAAAACATTACTTTCATCGCCCCCTCATTGAGGTCCTGCATTACTCTGGCGATAGACTCTCCGGTATCCGGATGGTTCCGCAACAATACGACAGGATTCTTACACGTTGTCAATGCCAAACGGCCCTCTCCTGCTGTCGTGCAGACAATCTCTGCAGTTTCTTTGTAGAGGATCTTTTCAAACGACTCGCCTCCACAAGCGTCACGAAGCAATTCGTCCAAATCACTGCTCCCATCTTCTTCATCATGGCTATGGCTTTCGTTCAGCTCTTTTTGGGGGATAAGAACAATGTAATCCGAATCATGCTCGCTCTCCCGGTATTTCGCGGTTATTTCTATCATATCGCGGGCATAATAACTGACTTCAACCATCTTGATTGCGTCGTCTTCAAACGCACCATAGCCTCTTTCCGAAAAATACAATGGTTTGTAATCCGCTTGTTTCTCAGATATTAGTTTACTCAACCATTCCTGATAACTCTGTTCTTCTTCCAAACTCTCATCCGGACAGAAGACACTCACGAAATAATAATCTTGCAGTTCTCGCAGTTGGTCCAGTGTTTTCCGAATGTCTCGCGTTTTATGAATCTCATTTATCAACCCGGCAATAATGAGCAAACTCAACACGGTAATCACTATTTTAACTACACAGAGAACTCCCAACACATCCCGATCTATCTGAACTTGTCTCAGTGCTTTTCGAACATTTGTCTTTGAAAGCACCGTTTGAATTGCAATACTTCCGGCCAGCACTATTCCGAGACAGATCAAATGTATGCTTGTGTTGTAAAAAACATACCATTGTCCCAGAATCAAATACGCAATTAAAAATGTAGCAGTCAGCCCCAGGGTATCGCAGATTACTCCTTCTATCACTTGCCGCCGTCTGCCAACCCCGATAACTGCGCGTATCAATCCTCTCTTTCTCGTTATAATACTATCCACAGCAGTTAAAAACCAGAACGTAACCCCGATTATTATCCAAAGGTATATTATTACGTCAGTCTCTTCCGGTGACACGCCCATCTTGACTTCGGAAACATTATATTCATCAACCAATGTTTTCCGTATTTTCTTTGCGATCTCAGTCGGGCCAATCACATATATTTGATCCGGCATGGTCTGCTCTGCGGCAAATTTGGAAAAATCGCGAACGGAAACTCTTACGGAATCCGAAAAAAGTGATTTGCATTCTCCCTCGATATACAGGTTGTTTTTCCTTAGCCATTCCTCTTGAATATCATTCAGATATACGAAAAACTCCTCCAGTCCGTCTTTCCCGACAACTGCGTCCTTCGCAAACAAGCCAACGTGATGCTCGGCCGCCAACTCTGTTATCGTCTTTCCGAATGATTCCGCGTACATCTCTTTGTTTTGAGAGTCAACAAAGAAAAACGGATTGTCCTCCAAAAAGCCATAAACAAGCTCTTGGTTTTCCTCTCCGCAAAACACTAAAATCATGCATATGCCCAACAGCAAAACAATATACTTGGCACCTCGCAAAGAATCATCCCCCTATCGAATGGTATTTCCCAATCATATTCATGATTTCTTCTTTGTTCTCTTCGATATATTTCTTAACAAATTCTTCTTTTTCTCCAACAATGGTCCCATCAGGAACATACTCCCCGTTCTCGTCAATCGTAACCATATAATATACAATCCTTTTTCCGTCGGGAACCGTTGTAATCATTAGTCCATACTCAACAAAGCCAACTCCCCGCCACACAATCAATCCACAGGAAGGTTTTTGCTCTGCTCCGCCGCCTATTATTACTTTACGGCTTCCCACCCGCTCAACATGCACCTCTCCGTAGAATTCCATTAATCCGAACCGTCGAGCGGACACTTCATACAACCCATCCGTTGTAACATACCAGCTGCCATTCTTCTCCCCGTTCAGAAAAGGCCCCATTACGGCTTCGCAACACACAAAATGAACCCCCAAATAAACCATGGCCAGAATCACAAGGACTATCCCGAAAATCTTTAATCTCCGCAGCCATCGAAGCCCATTTTTAGTTTCCATCAATTATACCCCCTGTTCATAGTCAACACCAAATATAATCCTTCTGTTATAAGAAATGCTTTTTGCAACAGGCGCAAATCTTCCTGTTGCAAAAGCATTTCTTCTCACTTTTCAGATTACTTATAATTCGAATAATAGTTTGGCGCAGTTAAAAAAAGAAAACCATGCCATTCGTAACCATCCGGATTATTGGTCCCAATCTTAACCCGGAAATAGGCGGTGTCCTTTTTTGCTCTGATCTCTGATTTAGACCAAACATTAAATCCTTTCCACGAAGCATCTGTCCAAGACTGTCCCTTGTTTTTGACGCCTGCTTTAGTATATACTACCCCTCCCTCCGGAGGCCACTCTGAACGTGACCACGAATAGTACTCATTAATCCAATCCGTTTCAAAACCAATCACGAAAGTCCCGATAGGACACCACGTTTCACCGTAATTGATATCCCAGGACCACTCCCACTCATACTTGCGATGTCCAGCGCCTTCGACTTCAATGGTGTCTTCATACGTATATGCGTATGCGGTATTTGACGGCAAGAAAAACATTAACGAAACAACTACACATACCATCACATAAGCAAACTTCCTCATCTGATTTCTCCTTTTCTGATTCTAGACCGTTCTGCCTATGTTGCCTCGTAGCATGTGCACCTGCATACGTCCACCGAAAAATCTAAGTTTAGAAAAACACTCTCTGTTTCTTTTCTTCGCTCTACTTCGGAGTTGTTACATTATGCAAGAACAAGTCCACTTACATTATCTATCAGTTTTCCCGAAGAAATCAATTACATTTTGATGAACGACATATTTTTTTGATGAACGACATAAAAACTGCAATTTCTCTGATAATTTTATCCTTTTTACCCCGGCAAATGCCGCCCTAAGCCCAGGTTTCCTCCGCTTCTCTGGCGTCCTCGCGCTCCTCCCATGCAAGGCGGATCGGAAGGCTTACGGCGTAGAGAAGTCTCGCCACCATGACGCCTGCGAAGAAGCGAATCGGCGCATTGGCATCGATTGCGCGAAGGCGACCGATTATTCCACTGAGGAACGATGCGGAATCGCCGAGCAGCATCTCAAGAATCAGCAAAGCGCCGAAAACCGCTGCGCCGACAAAAACAACATGCGCAACCACGTCAAAACGGTACCAGCACTCATCACAAGCTAAACGGACAAGACTGTTCGCAGCAATCACTTCCAATGCAATCAGCGCCGCCAAAAGAAGAATTCTTGCGGCAAGCGAACCCATCGGGGCGCCCGCTGCAGACGCCTCCCCGGCGCCTGCAGCTGCTGTCGTTGCTGCGTTTCCGAACACTGTCTTTGCAACGATCGCTACCGACGCTGCAATCAAAACTCCCGCAACACACCAAATCACATTTTTCCGTTTCATACACAAACCTCCTGTCTGAGCGTTTCCGCTCCTTACACCCACAGTATACAGCGCGGCAAATTCCGAAAACATCGATTCCGGTTACAATTTTCCCCGGCGAAGTGACATTTTTGTAAGCATGGCCGTTGCTGCAACAATTTGAAAACGATTTTCATTTTCATCTTGACACCGGCCGCGGCAGCAGGTATAATCGAGAACGCTTCCCAAATTCGGGCATTTGCAGCCCTCACGAAGGAATCCTTCACGAAGGAATGCAACCCTAAACAACGCAAAGGATTTCATTATGAATACACGCACCAAATACAAGACCAAGCAGCGCGACATCCTGCTCGAGTGCCTCGCCGGCACGCCCGGCGTCCACACCACCGCAGCGGACGTCTGCGCATACTGCCGCGCCAAGGGCATGCCCGTCGGGCAGTCCACCGTCTACCGCCAGCTGGAAAACCTCGTGGCAGAAGGCTTAGTCAACAAATACATCATCGACGTGAACAGCCCCGCCTGTTTCGAGTACGTGGGCGCCGGCGCCCGGGAGGGCGCAGACTCCTGCTTCCACTGCAAATGCGAACGCTGCGGCGCGCTCATCCACCTTCACTGTGATGAGCTTGCGGCCATCCGCTCCCACCTCTTCGACGCCCACGGCTTCCGCCTCGACCCCATGCGCACCGTGCTCTACGGCCTCTGCGAGGACTGCCGCGCAAGCGACCCCGCCGACGGAGCCGAGGGCTGAAAACTGCCCTGACCAGCAGCAGACAAGGCTCTGAGCCACCATCCCTACCAAGGAAAACAAAGGAAATTATTCTGCCATGAAGATACTTAACGAAAATCAAACCCGCCGCAAAGCGACCTGCGATGCGCCGCACAACAGCGGAACGCGGCTTCACAGCGGTGCCCCGCACAAAACCGCCGCCCGTGTTCTCGCGGCGCTGCTCCTTACGGTGCTGCTTGCAGGGCTTGTCGCCGGCTGCAGCGTCGGCCGCAAGGACGACGGAAAGATCCGCATCGTCACAACCATTTTCCCCGAGTACGACTGGGTACGCGAAGTGCTGGGGGACAACCCCGCCGGAGCGGAGCTAACGCTCCTCACAGAGAGCGGAGTCGACATGCACAGCTACCAGCCCGCCGCAAGCGACATCCTGACAATCGCCGGCTGCGACCTCTTCATCTACGTGGGCGGCGAGTCGGACGCATGGGCGGCAAATGCCCTGAAACAGCGCAAAAACGACAACCGTCTCGTCATCAATCTCATGGAAACGCTGGGGTCTGACGCCAGAGAGGAAGAGCTCGTGGAGGGCATGGAAGACGCCTGCGACACCGATGATTACGACACCGAAGGCGACCCCGGAAACACCGGCCGCGACACCGGTGCCACCCCCGCGGACAACCGTCATTCCCATGTCGACACTCCCGAGTACGATGAGCACGTGTGGCTGTCGCTGCGAAACGCCGCGCGCTTCGTGACGAAGATCTCCGAGGCTTTGCAGACTCTCGACCCCGCCCACGCGGAGGACTATAAAAAGAACGCGGAAGCTTATCTTGCAAAGCTGTCCGCGTTGGATGAACAATATAAAAAGGCGGTGGAAGCCGCCCCGGTGAAGACGCTTCTCTTCGGCGACCGCTTCCCGTTCCGGTATCTGACCGAGGATTACGGGCTGACGTATTATGCTGCATTTGTCGGGTGCTCCGCGGAGACCGAGGCGAGCTTCGCGACAATCACGTTCCTCGCGGGCAAGCTTGACGAGCTGGCGCTTCCGGCGGTTCTGACCATCGAAGGGTCCGACGGCAAGCTGGCGCAGACCGTCTCCAAGACGGCGAAGCCCGACCCCGCGCGGCAGATTCTCTCGTTAAATTCGCTCCAATCCGTCACGAAAGCCGACATCGACGCCGGCGCAACCTATCTCGGAATCATGACCGACAACCTCGACGTGCTGCGCGTCGCCCTCGGGCTCTGAAGCGCAGCCCCGCGCGCCGATTCCCACCGCCGCGCACAACACAAGAAACGCGATGACGCACAGGATGCGAAGGCGCATTTGCCGCTTCGGTTCGGGGCGAACGCCTGCGGCGCGGAGAATTTGCCGAAGGGTCGTTTTCTGCGCCATGCCGATATGCTCGGGCGCTGCACCGGCGGTGTATTTGACCCAACCGTAGTTGCGGGGCGCGTCGGCCTCCCCGGTTTCGCGGGTCGTATCTTCCGCCGCGAGCTCCCGAAACATATCATCGCTCACCGACTCGTAACGCATCATGTCCTCGGGGTAGGTTTTGACCGTGCCGTCGCTGGCGAGCACAAAGCCGCTCACCTTCTCGGCAAATGCCTCCGCCACCCCGACATGGCTACAATGTCCGGCGTTACATCCCTCTAAAAACAGTACATCTATATCTTTCTTCGGCAGTCCGCGGACGGTGTCCGTGTCCACGCCGCCGGCCCGAAACGGGTTGGAGTGCCCTCGCACCACCAGCATCTCGATGTGGCCGTCCAGCTTCTCCCACGCCTCGCGAAACTCCTCCGCCGTGTTAATCACAAGCTTGTTTGGCTGCGCAACCATCCGGCGCCCGAACCGCCCGCGCATATAATCGTCCACCGCCGTGTACACTTTTCCGATGTTATGGTCGTCAAAGTCCGTGGTGGACCAGACACAATAATCAACTGTTTTCCGCGCCATACTTCCTCCTTCTATTCACGCCCATCGATTCAAGCCGGGCCGGCCTCAGTTGTCCCGTCGGCGGCTGCCGGACACGCTCTCACTTGCTCCCGTCGAATGCCGTGAAAATCCATCTCTGAATGCCCTCAGCCCCTGCGCTGAAGAGCTGCGCCTGCTGGCCCGGCTTCACCACCGTGAGGAGGCGCCCGCTTTCGTAGGGTGTCCGAATAGAGCAGGTGCCGTCGGCGTTGTCGACGAGAAGCCAGCTCTGCGCGTCATCGTAGCCGGTGTACCCCCAGATGCCGATGGTATTTGCCTCGACGTCCCAGGCGTTTCCGAGGTCAATCCGAAGATTGGGATACTTTTCGGGCGAGAGCACGAACCGCCCGTTGCTCAGATAGCGAATGTTCCAAACACACGCCTCATCGGAAATCGTCAGCGGGACCTCGCCGTCCGAGGCGGTCAGATAGCCGCTGCCGTCCGCCGCCTTCACGACAAATGCCCCGACATTCAGCACATTCCGCTTGATAAGCGGCCACATCTTCGGATACATGCCCACAAATTTCACCGAATCACCGTCGGTGCAGGGGCATTTGCCGCTCAGAACAAGCTTGTAAAATTCAAAAAAGTCATAATCATTCAGATCCGCAATATACTTCTGATAATTCGGAAATTCCGGCGGCCCCGCGTAGGCGTGGGTGTCCGGGTATTCGACTCCCAGGAGCTTCTTTAAGTGCTCCAGCTGGTGCATCCACTCATGAACCGCAACCGCGGTCGCGTACAGCGACGGAATCTCCGGGTCGGCCAGGGGATACGTTCCCTCCGCCGGTTTCGTCAGGTTGAAGGTCGAATAGCCGAGGTCGGATTCGATGCCGTCGGTCTTCAGACCCAAAATGACGTCGTGAACGCCGAAGCCCTCCTTTCCGACATTGCGGTCGTAATTCTCATCGCCGCTCGTCTGCACCGTCGTCAGCACCGTGTCAATCTCCTTGCCCGCCGTGTAGCGCTCGATGTACGACGCCACGGTCTCCCGCGCCAGGTAAAGCCACTCCGCGCCGGGGTACTGCGTAAGCGGCACCGCATCGTCCACAAAATGCAGCTGCACCGTAATGTCCACATTGTGTTCCGCGATGCTCTCCACCGACTTCTCAAAATTGAGCGCCACCGCCTCCAGGTACTCGCGGTCAAATTCCGTCATCCGAAAATCGAGCTCCCCAAACGTGACATGCGTAAATCCAAGCCACAGCACATGGTACTGTACCGGCTCGCTTAAGCGCGTGTAATCCCCCTTCTCAAACTGCTCCACAGCCTCCTTAACCTTCCGCTCCGTGTCTGCGACAACCGCCGCAAACGAAACCGACTTCTCCGCGCCGGGCGTCGGCGTTCCTTCCTGCTGCTTCACCTCCTGCGTCGGCGTTCCTTCCGGCTGCGTCACCTCCTGCGTCGGCGTCGCCGCCTCAGCCCCCGGCGTTCCGCTCCCCTTTCTTTCGGAAGCCTTTCCGCCCTCCGCATCCTTCCCGCACGCGCAAAGCGCAAGCGCCACACAAAGCAGGATTGCGGCGAACCAACCGCCGCGAACGCCCATTCTTCGGGCTCTTTCCAAATCACACTTCATCAATCAAATCCACCTTTTACCCTTTCAGCATAATTGTTTGCGCACCCCCATTATACACCATTTGAAGGCCGGCGTGTGTGAATTTTCCCGGGCCTCCCATCGTCGCTCCCACAGCGAACGTTATTAACTCATGGTTTTTCATGTTTCGCAAAAACGAGAGTTTGCCAATACGAATGCTGCACTTGTGAAAGAGAACGTAAAGAACCACGATCCTAGGTCGCCGTTCCTGATCGGGAACAGTCAGCCCGGGGATGTAATCCATGAGGCAGAGCAGAAAAGCTGGCTGAATCTGCAGATGAGATTGGAGATATGATGGTATATTATATCGCAATTTTCCTGCCTAAGCCGGCGAAAAAAAGGAGCCTTCTCGAAGGCCCTACATGACAAGAACCGTGCTTTGCACCGCACGGAAAAACGCCCCCGCGGCCGTTCACCGACCGCAGGGGCGTTCCTATGAGAACTTAATAAGCACAAGCAATTTCATTGGACAAGCCCCGCAACAACGCGTGCTTGCCTCTCGATGCAGCGCCCGCTTCCGCGGCTTCGCCGCATCAGCGCCCAGCGCCAATCCTACTCCAGCACAATCAAGCTAAGCGACAGCGGCTTGATGTGGGCGGTGACGATGCCGTCCGCGAGCTTCGCGCGCTTGTTGACGAAGGGAGCGAAGATCTCGTCGTTGCCGAACTCGCTCTGGGCCTCGGGGTCGCCGGAGATTTCGTACATGGTGCAGGACGAAAAGCCCGAGAGCTTCGCGAAGGATTCGGCCTTCGCGGCGGAAGACGCCTTGGGGTCCTTGCCCTTTGCGGGAGCAGCGCCGAAGGGCCATGCGGGCTCGATGACTTCCGCGATGCGGGCCTCTACGGGAGCTGCGGCAACGCCGCTGCCAAAGCCCGTCACGTCGAGGGACAGCGCATAATCCTCAGACTCGTTACGGTTGATTACAAACACTGCCAGACGGCCGGATTTCTTGTCCCAGGCGCACGCCGAATCCACATACGGGACGCCGTTCTTGCCGACGTACTGCGACGTGTCGTCGATGGCGTAGCCGGGCATGTCGTAGGTCTCACTCTCGACAGCAACGCGCATCGAAGTGCCCTTGGCGTACGTAAGCATCTGCATGAAAGCGTAGTGCGACGCGGAGCGCCATACGTTGTCGTGGTTCGAAGCGCACAGAGCGCCGAGGCCGCCGGTCATGCAGCCGATCTTGACGCGGTCTGCGTGACGAAGGAGCGCCAGCTGAATCGACGCCATGGAGAGCATTTGCGTCAGGTCGCCGCCCGGGAAACGACGGTCGGGCATCTTGTCCGGGTCATGGAACAGGTACGGGCGGTCCGGATTGAAGCGGTAGTGGGAACGCGCCATGTTGTAGCGGCCCCAGCCCGGATGGAGCGGGGAGTTCGGGCGCTGCATGCCGCCGTATTCGTCGAAGGAAATCATCATCTGCTTCGGAGAACGGTGCTTCGACTGCACGTAGTCGCACATTGCTGTTAAGGTGTTGATAAAGTCTTCGTAGTACAGGGCGCCGCCGAGCAAAGCCTTCGTGTCTCCGGGAGGCGCGCTGTGATAGTGGTGAACGGAAAGGTAGTCGACGGTGTCGTAGCAGACATCCAAAGCCGCCTCGTCCCAATCCGGAAAATGCTCCATAAACGGCGCGGAGGATCCGCACACGCCGGTCTTGATGGACGCGTCAATCCACTTCATCGCCTTCGAGGTCTCGTTGACCATGACGCCGTAGGCGCGAGGGTCCTTGTCCCAGGAACCGAGCTGCCACGGGCCGTCCATCTCGTTGCCGAGATACCACGTTTTTACGCCGTAAGGCTTCTCGTGGCCGTTCTTGATGCGCAGGTCCGACCAATACGTCCCGCCCGGAAAATTCGTGTACTCCACGCAGTCCATGGCGTCCTGCGTGCGGCCGGTACCCATGTTGACGGTGTAGAGCGACTTCGCGCCAATCTTCTCCGCCCACTGCAGGTATTCGTCGTGGCCGACATCGTTGGGAATCACCTGATACCACGCGGGATCCAGGTGCACCTTGCGCTCCGACTTCGGGCCGATGGAATCCTTCCACTGCCAAGCCGAAACGAAGTTACCGCCGGGAAGGCGCACCGCGGGAAGCCCCGTCGCCTTCAGGGCGTTAATCACATCCGTGCGGAAGCCCTGCGCGTCCGCCGTCGGATGCTTCGGATTGTACATCGTGCCGTTCACCATCGTGCCGATGGGCTCCAAAAATGCGGAGAACAGCTCGTCGGAAATCTCCCCGATTGCAAACGACGGATGCACCGTAATCTTTGCTTTCTTAGCCATAAAATGTAAACCCCTCCTGTGTATAATCTACCGGCATTTTACGCCTTCTGCTCCTGCGGCTCGCCGGTCGAAATCTTTTTGATCCATTTTTCGCTCTTTAAGCGGAAGTAGCACCACACGGCCTTCACGATCTGGTCGGATTTGAGGCAAATGTAGATCCAGAATGCGTCAAGGTGCAGGACAAAACCCGCGATGATGCCAAGCGGCAGGGCAATCGCCCAGAGGAAAATGTTGTCCATGAGCATCAACATCTTCGTGTCGCCGCCGCCGCGCAGCACGCCCTTGGTCATGATGCTGTTGGTAGCCTGGAAAATCAGGATGATGCTGATGGCGCTCATGAGCTGATATGCAATGTCTTTTGTGGTGCCCGCCACGTCGTAGCTGTTCACTACCGGATACTGAATCACAAGGATAATCAACGCCGCCACAAGGCCGAGGGCAAGGCCTAAGCCGAAGAACATCCAGCCCTGCTTCATGGTCTTCTCGCGCTCGCCGTGGCCGAGGGTCTGGCCGGTCACGATGGCGCCCGCCTGGCAAACGCCCTGGATGCCCACCGTGCTCATCTGCTGCGTCACGGCGGTGATTGCATTTGCCGAGGTGAACTCCGAGCCGAGGCGGCCGATAACCATGGCCACCGCGTTGTTGCCAAATGCAAGAATTCCGTCGCTGATAAGCACCGGTATGCTGATGCGAATGTACTCGCGAAGAAGCGACCGCGTCCGCATGAACATGTCGCGCACGCGGAAGCGAATCCGCTGGTCCTTAACCAACAGATATCCGACAATCATCACCGCCTCGAAAACGCGGGCAATCAGCGTGCCGAGGGCGGCGCCCTTCACTTCCATGCGCGGCGCGCCGAAGTGGCCGAAGATGAAGGTGTAATTGGCCAGCAGGTTGACGAACAATGCGCCGATGGACACAAACAGCGGGAACAGTGCCTGCCCCACGCTTCGCAGCACAATCGTCACGGTAAGCGACGTGCCCAGGAAGAAATACGTGATCACCGAATACCGCAGGTAATCGGCGCCGCGGCGGACGATCTCGCGGTTGTTGGCATTTTCCGCAATGGTCTTCTCGAGGTTCTCAACGGACACCGTGGAGAGGTCGACCTGCTTCTTTGCGTACATCTTCATGACCGTGTCCGGCATAAGAAGCGTCACAAGCGCAAACATGGTAGCGAGAATCAGCGTCAGGCGAAGCATCAGGCAAACCGTCTGCTTCAGCGCCGTCGTCGCCTTGCCTCCCTCGTCATCGCCCTTCTGCTTCATGCCCCAGTAGCGCGAAACCAGCACCGACGCGCCCATGCCGAGCCCCATGCAGAAGATGTGATAAATCCCGATGAACGTGTTGGCAAGCGACACCGCCGACAGCGACTGCTCGCTGGCGAGCTCGGCCTCGGTCTTCCCGAGAACACCCACATTGACCGCGTCATACACGTTGCCGGCGCTTCCGATGCCGCCCACCATGATGGTGTCGAGCATGTTCACGCCAACCGCAATCAGGCTCTGCAGCGCAATGGGCAGAGCCAGAATCAAAACTTTCTTGTAAAATGCCTTATCCTTCTGAAACAGTTTCATGTCTATCTCCCCGGGCGCCGCTCCGCCGGTAAGCCCCGCCTTTGCGGGGCTTGCCGCCTTCGCGCAACCAGCCCCACGTTCACACGAATCTTGCGGCCTTCGCGCGGCGCGCGCAATTTTCCTCAATCAACCGATAGTAATCATACACGAAAAGGGGCCCTGCGTCGATGGATTATCCCCTGTACCCTTTTGCGGGCGCCGCTCCCTGCGGCGCCCGCAAATTTCCCCTTTAAATGCAACGGGAACCCGTGAAAACGGGTTCCGTCACTCTTATACACGCAGAGGATGTCGACTTGTTCATCACGGGGCGGTAGCAATCGCCCCTCCGCCCATGATTATGCCCTATTCCGCCCCGTCTGCAAATGCAACTTCTTTGTCTGGGCTGCTCCAAAAAGATGGCATTTCTTATACATTAATTCGATAGCGAATTTGTGATATGCCACTTGCTTATGCTCTCCCGGCAAGGGTTCCTTCCGGTTGACGGGGCCTTGCGGCTCGCGGAGCCACTTGCTTGTACCGCCCATGCGGCCGTTTTCGGCCGCCGGTCGGTAATTCTTGGCCACGGACCGATTATTATACCTGTCTCGGTTGTTTTTCTCTAGCTTCAAAAGACTAATTTTTCATTTTGTACCGCTCAAAGCGGGGAAACAGGCTGTTGAGCGGTACATGTACCCGTCTCGTGTTTAGGACGCTCTCTTCTATTTTTCTTGAGTTCATGACTTCTTATGTCGGTGACACTCTTCTCGGAGCGCATGTGCAAGCCGTCAGACAAAAGCTTCCCCCCTCACTTCTCGGAAGAAGGTAACACCGGCAAAGCGTACCGCTCACGGGGCCCAAAATGCCCCGTGAGCGGTACGCTTTTGATTTTCAGTCTTCCGAGAGGCCCCTTACGGGGGATTCCAGGTCAAAGTCCCGGGAATTTCGCCCATCCGTGTCGGGCGAGCGGCCCCCTGTGGGGGATTCCAGGCTGAAATTCTGCGAACCTACGACATGGCGCCACGATTTCAGCTCCCCGGCTACGGCCCGACGCCCCGATTACACTCCCCCGGCATGTTGACTTTGAAAAACACTTCCCGTATACTTGAATAGTAGCCGGCCTCCGGCGGGGAAGACCCCCGCCGAATCCGGATAGTCCCGCCCGCCATGAGGCCGGGACATCAGCGAAATTCCCGGAGAGAACAAATCATGAAAACAACGTTTAAAACACGTTTTCAAACTATCCTGCGGAGCAGCGCGGCGCCGTGTGTGCTGATTGTGCTGCTCTCGATTGTGCTGCACGCGATGTCGCTGCCGATTGCCACGGTGCAGGGCGACGCACGGGCGGAATATCAGACGGAAAGCGGCCTGCCGTATTTAAGCGAGATGGATTCTTATCTCTACGCGCGCCTCACAGAGGACCTGGCGGAGGAAGGCTTCTCCGCGTACACGCTGCGGCATGACCGCGGCGCGGACCCCTATATCTCGGCCAATGCCACCGGCGAAGAGGGCGACGTTGTCATGGGCCTTCCGATCCTTGGCGCCACGGTTTACAAGCTTCTCTCCTGGATCCCGGGCGTGACGCCCTACGGCGTCATCTACTGGCTCGCGCCCATCATCACATCCCTGACAGCCATCCCCGCATATATCTTCGTAAAGCGCCGCACGAACCGCCTCGGCGGGCTCGTCGCAGGGCTTCTGGTGGCGGTTGCCGCACCCTTTGCGGGCCACACCCACGCAGGCTTCTACGACACCGACCTCGGATTGTCGCTGCTGCCCTGCCTGTTCCTATTGTGCTTCGCCGAAGCCCTGCTTACACGCGACCTTAAGAAGCAACTCGCCTGGGCGGCCGGCAGCGGCGTCTCGCTTTGCCTTCTTGGCACCTTCTGGCGCGCCTACTATGCGTACTTCTGCATCGGGGCAGCGGCTGCATTTGCCGCGGGAATGGCATGCCATATCGGGCTGCTCGTGTTCATTCTCCGCACCAAACGAAAGCCGGTCGCAGGCGCTGTGGCCGAAGGCGATTCCGCCTCATCTGACAACGCCTCCCCGGCAAGCGATTCCGGCAAATCCTTCCTCCCTTTCCGCGCATCCTACGTGTGGCGCGGCGCCGGGCTGACGGTGCTTGCGCAGGCGCTTTTGTGCCTGCTGGTGCGCGGGAAAGAATTCTTCCCGGACATCGGCGGAATCGTAGGGAACGTGAGCGGGACGCTGGCAAACGGGGATGCTGCATTTCCCGATGCGGCGCGCTTTGTGGGCGAGCTGCAGCCGACGCCGCTGCTCTCGAACGAGTACAGCACGGGGCTTTTCGCGCGGGTGCTCGACGGCTTCGCGGCCTACACTGACGGCGTGATTAACCTGCTGGGCGGCTGGACCGTCCTGCTCTTTGGGTTGGGCGTCGCGGCCCTTTTGGTGGTGCTCTGCCTTGGTGCGGTTTTCGGCCGCGGGAAGATGGCGGCCGGCGCTTCGACGACCACCGCAGAGACTTCCACGCCGGCCGCTGCCGACGCCGCATCGCAGCCCACCCCTGCAAAAACCTTCCTCTCCGATCCGCAATCCCTTCTGGTGACGTCCGCGTTCCTGTTTACGTGGCTTGCGTGCGGGCTTGTGATTGTTGCGAAGGGCACGCGGTTTCTGACGATTCCCGTGCTGCCCATCGGCATCCTCTGCGGAATCGGTGTCGGACTTCTGTCGGCGCGACTTCGAAAGTTCGCGGAGCAGAGCGAAACGACCGACGATAAACTCGCAAAGAAGCCCCGCGCCATTTACATCGCGCTGCTGGCGGTGGCGGTGGTGACCTTCGCGTTCGCGGTGCGGGCGGAGTTCGGCAACCTCGCCTGCGGGATTATCGGCGGCGCCATATTGGTGCTCGGGCTGTGCCTTTATCGCCTGCGGCGGGAGGCGCTTCTCAACCTCTTCGCGGTGGCGCTGGTGCTCTCGCCGTGCATGGCGGCATTTGGCTTCGCGTTTTGCAACCTGCCGGACGGCTCCGACACGCTGCACGGGGCCAGCGCCTACATCGCCGAAAACACCCCGGCAAATGCAGTCATCGCCTCCTGGTGGGATTACGGCTACTACTACGAATACGCCGCGAAGCGCCTGACCCTCGGGGACGGCGGCAACTTCAACAGCGAGTGGAACTACTGGCTCGGGCAGGCGCTGATGACGGATGACGACCTCCTTGCACAGAGGATCTTCGGCATGCTGGCAACCGGCGGCCTCGACGCCACCCACAAGCTCATGGCCCTCTACCGTACCGGCCGATCCATCCCTCCTTCGCCGGACGCCACGGTTGACGAGACCTGGCGCTCTTGTATAACCGGCTCCGCGTTCGTCAGAGGCGGCATCTACGCGGGAGGGGAAGACACCTCTGCGGCGGATGAATTGCCCGAAACAATGCCCCTCGGACGCCTCTCCGAAGACGTGCGGCCCGCAGCGTACGCAACCGCGGTTCTCAAGCACATTCTGCACTACAGCCGCGAACAGGGCAGCAAGCTGCTCCGGGAATACTATGGCCTCGACGAGGCCGACGCGGCAGAGATAATCCGGCTTTCCTACGACCCGGCGCTTCGCCCGATTTACCTCGTCATCTCCGACGACATGATTCGCAAGATCGGGGCGATCGCGACGTACGGGAATTGGGGATTTGCCGGGGATCCGGCGATTCCGCACATCTGGCAGGGCATGACGGCGCGCACGGTGACGCCCGGCACGACGGTCACGTTCCCTCTCGCGGATTCGGACTACACCGTGGAGGTCACGCGGAGCGCCGACGGGCGTCTTACGGCGACCTTCCGAAACGGCGCGGGGCAGGCCCTTCCCGCAGTGCTTCGCGTGGACAGCCCAAGCTCCCCCGAAAACTCCGGCAGTCCCGCTAACCCGCACACTATGGGCCGTTACGCGTTCGACTTTCTGCTTCCGCACTGGGGCAACAAGACCAATGCCCCTTACACGATCTATCTCCGTGAGGACAGCGAGAACGAATTCCGCTGCCTTGTGTGCAGCACCTCCGCCGCCGACTCCGTGCTGATTCGCAGCATCATGGGGCAGGGCGACACCCTTTACAACAATCCGCTAGTCTACCGCACCACCATCGAACTTCCGGGCGCCGACGGCACTCCGGAGTGGCACGAGGTTTCCGTGTGGCATCTGGATCGTCCCGCGGGATGGTGATTTGGAAGCCAACCACCCGGGACAGAGTATCTGACCGCCAAAAACAAAACCCGAGATAAAGTGTCGATTTCGCAACTTTATCCCGGGTTTTCTTGTTTAATTTTCTGATTTGATGCAATTATATTTTCATACAGTTTTCATAAAAGCCTTGCCGATTTCGGTCATCGTCTTCTCCGTAACCTGCGCCTCCTCTGCACAGCGGGGCCATTCGGTCAAGGCCTCCGCAACCTCTCTTACAATCCTCTTTGAGCGAATCGGTTGGATGCTCATGTTACGTCCCGCGCCCAAAAGGTCCTCAAACGAGATCGATTCCAACTTCCCGTTCACACTCATCTGGTGACGTCGAAGCCAGCGATTGCCGGGGTCGCAGGCAAATGTGATATCATATGCCGGCGCCAACGACCAAATGCCGCGGCGATTCATCAAAAACGAGATGTTTTTCACGTGATCATCCTGGTTGCACGCCATCACGTTAAAGACCATCCGACGGAACAATTGCTCGACCTCCCGCTTTCCCATTCCGAGGCGATAAATCACCTGAGCCGCCTGTTCATAACTGTTCGTGCCGGGGTCGTTAAAATCATAGTGCGCTAAAGCCCCAAGCGTCTGCATGTGAAGTTTCTCTCCGGAGTCGCCGATCCGATCGAACCGTTTGGTGGCAAAATGGAACAATCCGCCCTGACGAATCAACATGCACTCCGACATATCGATCCCTGCCGCCACGGCCATCCTGTGATAGGCATACTCAATCCTTGTGAACTCCTCGCCGTCATCCTTGTCGCCGTGGTCACGGTTCCCGGAAACGCCGTCGAATTTGACGAGCCAGTGCTCGTATCCGGGGCGGGCTGCAATCTGGCCGGAACGAACATCCCCGGTTTCGCGGTTCCAGGCAATTACCGCCTTCGCCCGCGCCCCTCCCGCGGAAGTTCCGACACTGATCAGCTGACGAAGATTCTTGTCCGAAGTCTGCAAATGCTCTCTTTCCGAAAGAACCTCCGAAGCGGCTTTCACGAGCACATCAAGGTCAAGTCTCTCGTCCGTCGCTGTGACAAGGTCTGTCTCCGGGCGATACTCAAGCGCGCCCATACCGCGGGCGCCCGTGTAGCACAGCCTCTCCACCGCAAGGATTCCTTCGGCGTCCCGTCCCCTTTCGGCAAATGCCCTCTCCAACAGTTTCGTCCCGTATCTGTCCGGCAGCGAATCCGCGAGCATACCGGGAAGACCGCGAAAGCTCTCGCGAGGAAGCCCCGGAAAGGAGTAGTTTTGCTCGGACAACGGCATCCGGAGCGGAGAGACTTCAATTCCGCTTCTCAGAAAATCCTTCTCGTAGGTAAACACTGCCGCCTGCGCGCTGTCCTCCTGCACGACAGTCCCAATCTTCGTTCCCCACAGAAACACGCCTGCTCCGATCACGCCTCATCACCCCATTTCCAGTCACTGCCCGTCGCGGTTTCCGTCTTAGGGTGCCGAACACGAACCCGCGATGTCTTCCCCTGCAACATCTCGCTCGCCGTCAATTCCGTCTCCGGCAGAAGCACCTGTAGGTTTCCCAGGCAACCGAGTGCCCGCATCAATTCCATCAGACTGTCCATGCGAATCGGAATCCCGTTCTCGAGCCTGGTAATCATCGCTTTCGGGACCCCGGACCGCTCTGATAATTCCTTCTGTGTCAGCGCCGCCTTCACACGTATTCCACGCAAACGGTTCCCGATTTCCCTTGTCAACGTGTCCACATTTTCCGTCCCGTAGATTCTCATGCGACCCTCCTTAAGCAAGAAACTTCGATTCTTCCATAGTTGAAGCATAATTATATCGATTTATGATTTTATCGATATTTTTCCTTCATAACTTCATAATTTGATAACTTTATGTTATCATTCCTTTCGGTCTGTGTCAAGCGTAAACTGTCTGCTCACTTCCTGCGTGCCTTAACCGAGCAGTATATTCCTCCTCCCAGACAACCCAAAATCCCCGCACACAATCCGATTGTCAGATGAAGTCCATACAACCACGTCCCTTCCGGACCGCCTGCCAAGGCAAACCAGATCCATCCAACAAGCCCGACGAAAAATGCCCCCGCAAGGACGAAAAACACTATCGCTTTCTTCTTGCAACTATCTTTTTTCATACCATTCCCCCGCACATAAAACACTCCTCCCTACTTTTCCCCATAATGGGTCCTGCATTGTACGATTTCAATCTCCTTCCCATTTATCCGGAACACTATGCGGTTCTTTCCGTCAATTCGAAGGCTCCAAAACCCCGCAAGATTGCCCGATAAAGACTCCGGCTTTCCGGTACAATTGTACCCGTTTCGGTCAATGTCCTTTATCAGACTGTTAATCTTCTTGAGAGTCTTTTTGTCTTGTGTTTGCCAATAAAGATAATCTTCCCAGGCATCGTCCGTCCAAACTTTGATCATCAATCCACCTCAACCAAGTCATGCTTAACAACGCGGCCTTCCTCAAGCTGATGAATGGACCGCGAAAGGGCTGCCTGGTTCTCCGGGCTGTAGAACGGGTCAACCGCCACCTCGAACGGAATTCTCATTTCATTGCCGAGCTTCACAAGATAAATGTTGATTGCGGTTGTCATTGTCATGCCGAGCGCCTCGCATGCAAGCTCCGCTTTGGCTTTAACGGCGTCATCTATTCTCATGCTGATCTGTGCCATAATACTTACCTCCTGAAATAACATTGTCGAAGAGGAACTTTTCCTTCCTTCGGCTTAATTGTAACACGATGAATATTCATTGTCAATACGATAGCGCGGGTTGCCCTTCGGTTTTTGTACAATTACAATCCTCCCCCCTCCCCGAACAATTCCTTGCATTCGCCCAAAAGATATAGTATACTGAATTGGTGTGTGGTTTTCCGGGGGGAGAAGGCGCATCGGACAAGGGAAGATGCGGCCGAAAAGCTGCGGATGCGCGATTCAGGAAACGGCAGAACGCAACAACAAACGAAGACAAACGAAGACAAATGAAGGCAAACAGGACGGATTCATGGCAGACAACAAGGAATTGAAGGAACAGATACAAAAGCGGCGGACCTTCGCGATTATTTCGCACCCGGACGCCGGTAAGACGACACTGACGGAGAAGTTTCTCCTGTACGGCGGCGCCATCAATCTGGCGGGCTCGGTGAAGGGCCGCAAGGCGGCGCGGCACGCGGTGTCGGACTGGATGGAGATTGAGAAGGAGCGAGGCATCAGTGTGACCTCGTCCGTATTGCAGTTTAACTACGACAACTATTGCATCAACATATTGGACACGCCGGGACACGAGGATTTCTCGGAGGATACGTACCGCACGCTGATGGCGGCGGACTCCGCCGTGATGGTCATCGACGCCAGCAAGGGTGTGGAGCGCCAGACGATCAAGCTCTTCAAGGTTTGCGTCATGCGCCACATCCCGATTTTCACGTTCATCAACAAGATGGACCGCGAGGCCAATGACCCCTACGAGCTCATGAGCGACATTGAAAATGTCTTAGGCATCGCGACGTGCCCCATCAACTGGCCCATCGGCTCCGGCAAGGGCTTCAAGGGCGTGTACGACCGCGAAACGCGTGAAGTAGCGCTCTTCACGGCTGCCATGAACGGCCAGAAGGAAGTCGCCACCGAGTACATGAGCGTGGACGACCCGGCCCTTCGCGAGCGCATCGGCTTTGATTTCCACGATAAGCTTTTGGAGGACGTGGAGCTTTTGGACGGCGCCAACGCGGAATTTGATCAGGAGCTGGTGAACGCCGGCGAACTCTCGCCCGTCTTCTTCGGTTCCGCCCTCACCAACTTCGGTGTGGAGACGTTTCTTAAGCATTTCCTCGCCATGACCTCGTCGCCGCTGCCGAGGAAGTCGGACAAGGGGATTGTGGATCCGTTCAGCGAGGATTTTTCGGGCTTTGTCTTCAAGATTCAGGCCAACATGAACAAGGCGCACCGCGACCGCATCGCATTCCTGCGCATCACCTCCGGCAAATACATCCCCGGCATGGAAGTAAACCACGTGCAGGGCGGCCGCAAGGTCAAGCTCTCCCAGTCCACGCAGATGATGGCGGACGAGCGCCACATCGTCGAGGAAGCGTACGCGGGCGATATCATCGGACTGTTCGACCCCGGCATCTTCGCCATCGGCGACACGCTGACCACCTCGCCCGACAAATACCGCTTTGAGGGAATCCCGACGTTTGCGCCGGAGCATTTTGCGAGGGTTCGGCAGGTCGACACCATGAAGCGCAAGCAGTTCATGAAGGGCGTCACGCAGATTGCGCAGGAAGGCGCGATTCAGATCTTCCAGGAATTTAACACGGGCATGGAGGAAATCATCGTGGGCGTGGTCGGCACGCTGCAGTTCGATGTCCTCATGTTCCGCCTAAAGAGCGAATACAACGTCGAGATCAAGCTCGACCCGCTGCCGTACGAACACATCCGCTGGGTGGCCAATCCCGCCGAGCATCCGGTTGACGCGATCGTCGGCACCAGCGATATGAAGCGCATCAAGGACCTCCACGACAACCCGCTTCTTCTGTTCATCAACGCGTGGTCGGTAGGCATGGTCTTAGAGCGCAACAAGGGCCTGGAACTCACGGAGTTCCGCGTGGATTAACAAAGGCTCGGAGCTCTCGGAGTTCCGCGTAGACTAACGAGGCCGCGCCGCACGCGGCATATGTGTGGGAATCATCGGAAAATGTTACGGAAAATGAAAGAAATGAGTATCGCATGAAGAAGAAAAGCAACAAAAAAACCGGCGCCGAAGCCGCGCGCTCCGGTTCCCGGCTGTACCGCAAGCGCCTCGCCAAGGCCGCGACAGCCGCGCGGAACCGCGAATACGACCTGCTCGACCCGGACGGAATACGCGAGCCCGTGGGGCTTGTGACGGAGGGCGAGACGCGCATCATCGGGGAGGCCACCGTCCTCGCCGAGGCGGCCCTTGTGGACGCGCCCACCGCGGACAATGCAACCGCAGACAACATCGGCGTCTCCTGCCCCGTGGCAACGCCGCCGAAGGTAAGTTCGGCGAGAAAAACCGCCGTTTGGATTATTATATCCTTTGCCATCGCCCTTTTGAGTATCTGGGCCGTAACCTCGCAAAATAAGCGCTTCTCGTTCCGCGTGTTCATGCACCGGCTGCACGAGGCGAACAACTGGTGGCTCGCCTGCGCGTTCCTATCGATGTTAGGGTTCATCATGTTCGAGGCATTTGCCTTCCGAACGGTTTTGAAGGGCCTAGGATACAAACGAAGTATCTTTGCAAACTATACCTATGCGGCCACCGACATTTATTTCTCGGCCATCACGCCCTCGGCGACGGGCGGCCAGCCCGCGTCGGCATACATCATGATGCACTCGGGCGGCATCTCGGGAAGCGTCACCACCGTGACGATTCTCGTTTGCCTTGCGATGTACGCGCTCTCGATTATAATCTTAGGAATCGCGTGCTTTGCGCTTCGGCCGGCGCTTTATTTTTCGTTCAGCATCCTGCCACGGGTCATGATCATCATCGGCATCGTAGTGCAGGTGGGGCTTGCATTTGTCTTCGTGCTGCTCATTCAGCGAGGGCAGCTCTTGTGTAAGCTCGGCTGTAAGCTTCTGCCCATCGCCGCGAAACTTCACCTGGTGCGAAACCCCGAGCAGAAGGCGCGCCGGCTGCAGGAATCCCTGAACAACTACCGACTCTGCGCGGAAATGACCGCGGGCAAGAAGCAGATGCTTCTCAAGGCACTCCTTTTCAACGTCCTGCAGCGCGCCTCGCAGATCGCCGTCACGGTCTTCGTGTACCTTGCGACCGGCGGCAGCCCCCGCCACATCGTGGACATCTTCGCAATCCAAAGCTACACCATCCTTGGCGCAGCCTACGTCCCGATCCCCGGCGGCATGGGTATCTTTGACTACATGCTCATTAACGGCCTCTCCGACCTCATGGACGAGGGGCACGCCATCGACTTGGAACTGATCAGCCGCTCCATCTCCTTCTACGCCTGCATCCTGCTGTGCGGCTTCACCGTGCTCATGATCTACCTGGTGCAGAAGATGCGAGGAAAGAAAGTGCGGTAATTTTCGACAAATGCGCAAACAACTTGATATGACGAAGCAGTGCCTTGGAACAATGTGACCCCGCCTCCCGTTTACAACGAAAGGAGCCCACATGAACGCGAAACGTTTCCTTACCATCCTGCTTACCCTTCTGCTGTCCGCCGTGATGCTCACGGCCTGCGGCGGCTCCGACGACGGCAAAAAACCCGACGCTTCGGCAAATGCCACCTCCACGCCCACGGTCACCCCGACCCCGACGGAGGTTCCGAAGACACCGGAGCAGGAGGATTTTGACACCATTACGCGCCTCTTTGAGTCCGCCGACAAGACCATCGCCGGCACCGCAGACTCCGCGGGCGCTCTTCCCGAGGGCACGCGCTATATCATCCGCTTTGAGGACGACCATCTAGCCACCGGCTTCGAGACCACCGACGAGGGCTTCCAGCGCCGTATCTGGCAAACCTGGATTCGTGATGCGGGTCTTGCCCGCGCTGACCATCCGTTGGAGTCCACTTCCTATGCAACAACATGCAAATACGGCTCCATCATCGGTGTTCTGGATAATGCCGGCAAGATCAACTGGACGGGCAGCAACCTCTCCGAAGAGATGTTTGCGAAGCTCGCCCCGTACGGCGTGACGAAGGATCCGGAGTACCTGAACCGAGTGGAGTATTTTCCGAAGATTAAGGGCACCTGGGCCGGCACCTTCAACATGACCATGGAAATCCTCGTGGACAATTTCCTGGAATACGACGAGAACGAACTGGGCCGTGATTATTACATCCGCCTCAGCAACCACCTGAAGCGCTACGGCTTCTCGGGCAGCTTCCAATTCTCCGCCCGCGCCACCTTCCTGGACGAAAAAGAGCTTCTCTTCTCGGTAGACTTTGACATGTCAAGCTTCTTCGACGCGCTTCACAAAGCGGGCGCCAACAAGAGCAGCATGACGCAGCTGGTCCTCGTCCTCGCAAACACCGACGAGCGCACTCTGAAATACCTTCTTGAATACCAAAAAACCGACATCATGACCCTCGGCAACAGCCTCATCCGCATGATGGAAAACGAGTATTCGCCGACATGGAAGAAGAATATTGCCCCTACACCAGCAAAGGCAACGTCTTCGACTTCGAAGGCTCCAAAAACTACGACCGCGTCACCTACAACAGTGACCGCGACACCATGACCTACTACATCGACAAGCTGGAAATGACCATGAAGAGGGAGTGAGCTCCCCCGCAACCATAAAAACCGGGGGCTCGCTATCGAGCCCCCGTTGTTCTTTCACTTCTGCGTATTTAGAGGAATGTTACATGAAGAAGCTATCTAAAAAAGACCGCATCATCGTAACCATTGCAAGCATTGTACTTACAATCGCACTGTCCTGTCAGGGCTGGTATTATTGGCCATGGTTTGGTGGCGAGGTTTATCGAACAAACTTACGCCTAACCGATTTCTCCAGCTATCAAACAACAAAAACGTCCTTTTCTAGCGACGATCTATTTGTTGAAAATACTACAGGTTTAGATAAGCACCAGTTGTGCAAGCTCTTTCGCTGCATCGTAATTAACATCGAATTTGGCTTGCCTACTCGTGCGATTCAAAAATGGGAAGATCCCCTTCGCTTATTCATCGATGGAACTCCTAGTGATGAAGACCTTGCTATTATTGAAGAAATATGTGATACGATGAATTCCACTCCCGGATTTCCCGGTATCTCAACCGTTCCATCAGAAGAAGAAGCCAACTTTGTTTTTCATTTATTAGATGATGCCGAATATGATCATTGGGAAAGAACGCATCTCGTAAAACATTCAAATGGCCTTACAACGTTTATTTTTAACGATGATCGTACCCTTATTCTTTCTGTTGACGGCGGTGTTCGAAACAGTCTTGATCGTTATAACAAAACATCTGTTATCTGGGAGGAAATGATGCAGGCAACAGGGCTTAAGAACGACACCATAATGTATAGTGAAACATTATTTTACAACGGGGCCTATAACGTATCAAAAGCAACCCCTTTTGATATTCTTATGCTCCGGCTTCTTTATCTTCCCCAAATAAAGCCCGGCATGCCTTACGCCCATTGCTTGCCGTATCTTTTTACATTTATCCGATAAGCTTGTTCAACTAAATTGCTCCCCATCGCTACAACATCTTCCATTGCGAGCAAGCGATTCAATTAATTATTTAAAAAAACAAGAGAGCTTTTCTCGTATAACCAAAAGCTCTCTTGTTCTATTTCGTCGGGGCTAAAAAGCTTTCCTTTTGTCACACTTCCCCAAGCAACTATTAGCTCATTTTTTGTCTCCTCTTATAGATTGTTCTCTCTTCTTGTGATTTCAGCATATTATTTCCCCATCTCTTTAAATTTCTTTTCATCGTTCCGCAAAAGTTTTCCCTTGTTGACACAAGACCAGGTGGCTCCGGACGCCGCTATTCCTAGTACTATGAAAAAGAAAGGTGAAACATAATATTTGGTGTTGCCAAAAAACGCAGATGCCATATACCCAGCGGCTGCAACAAAGGCTGCACAAACATATGGTTGTTGAACAAACCTCTCTTTCAAGCCACGAACAAAAACCGCTCCACACGCCAAAAGGTAAAGCAACAATCCCGGAATCCCCCAAAACGCCGTGTATTGCAAATACTCATTGTGCGACCGAGAAAAGCCAGAATCTTTGTATAATCGCATCGCTATCTCGTCAACTCCATGTCCGAAAATCGGTTCTTCGCGGATATACTGTATCGTATAGCGCCAAATCCGAAAACGGCTATTTCCTGCACGATCTTTATCTTCGGCATCTGTCAGAATCTTTCCAATATCAAAAACCATAACTACAAGACTTCTAAAGATTGTATTATAAAAGAAACTCATAATAATCGTTATTAGCAAATACCCGCAAAGGAGCACCACTGCGCTCTTTGTTTCCCTCTTTCTCTGCTCGGGGGCTTTCGTAGTTTTTCCTGAAGCAACAAGCCAAACAAAACCACCCAACGCAAACAATACCGCCAAAAAACTTCCAAGCGTATCATTTACAATAAGCACTACTGTATTGCAAACAAAAGAACACAGCAAGACGCATCGCAACCACAACTTTTTCTCATAGACAAAGGAAACTGCTGCCAAAAGAATGCAGATAGTAAGATAATACGCATAATGATTCGAATTATAAAAGACCGCACTAACCTTATTATCATAAAACCCAGGTTTCAACGAAACTCCAAAAAAATCAATCAAAGAAAGTATCCCTATTATTGTACCACCGCCGATAATTGTGAGTACAACTATTCTTCGATACTTTTCTTGTGACAATAGAATACCGACAAAGAAATATCCCGCAAAATATAGAGCAAAAGTCATCATCGACTCAGATAAAACAGGGGCGCCCTCTGTAAAATATAGGGTATGCCCCTTAATTACAGATGCGACGACCGCCCACACAACCAAGAGCAGAAAAAAGCTCTGAGGAAGCATTCGAATAAACGCTTTTTTGAAAGAGTCGCTCCCTCTCCAAATTGTATATAAAAACATTATCCACAATAAAATAATCCCTGCACCAGCAAAAGCATTTATTAATTCTATTGTCCAAGGATATGTCGATTCTTGTCCAAACAGGCCAAAACTTCTTTCTGGCCATAAACAATTCCTAACAAATTGTATTAGAGGAGATACAAGCAGGGGAAAGACAGCAACGACCGCTATTTTCTGCAAAAGCTCTGTGTCATTTTTCAGTCCGTTTTTCAATTCCATAGGTTGCTCCTTTACTTTTCCAATCCCCATGCAACTACAGCTTCCGAATACAACACAACTCCTCTTAATGCATTCGGATGAATGTGATCCAACAGATATTCTCCGCTTGGTGCATTCTCCAATGCCTCACAAATAAGCGAGTTCGGGTTCACGAAAACATCCCCCTCGCCAACGCAATACCTCTCTAATTCTTCCGAATACGCTTCATTTAAACGCGTTTTCTCTGCAAAACTCAGTTCACAATAGGGGTCTCCGTCAATTGAATACCATGGCGCAATAAAAACAAAGGTGGCTGATGGACTTCTTTCAACTAACCCTTTCCTCAGTCTATCCAAGGCTATAACATAATCTTCTTTCGTCATCGCACACAATTTGCTATCACGATATCGAACATCATTTGTTCCCAAAGCAATCACATACACATCTGCTATCGGAATTAATGACAGTTTTTCAATCATGTATGAGACGGTACATCCTCCCTTTGAATAATTCAGCACCGTCTTCCCTGTCAAATATTCCTCGAGCGGCTCATACCACGGGCAACCACCGTTTCTCGTTCCTTCGGTAATAGAATCCCCAACGAAACAAATGCTTTGTGCATCCTTTACAGCTCGATAAAACGCTCCTTTTTTGTAGCCTTCTTTCCACGCCATTCCGGTTGTCTTGCTTCGACAAAACCCGTTTGCATCAAAATAATACCTTTCCGTTATCATCGAAATGCTCATAGTCTCGTCTAACACTACTCTCGTGACAGTCTCATTCGCCTTCTCTACCCGCAAAAGATCGTCTGTGCTCAACTGCTTACGCAACTGCGAATTATTCATTATTTCATATACCGGCAAGGCTCTATAGTTCCCTTCCAATGTCGCCTGAGTATACAAAGGAACAATACTTCCTCCGATTACTTTCTTCGTTTCACGATCAATATACACATCAACAAGCATGCTTGTATCGCCTTGTTTGTCTCGATATATGTTTGCGAAATTGCCCGGACAAAACGCGCAGAAGACATCCTTCCCATTAAAATTCTCTATTCGAATCGGTTGTACTACATGAGCATGGTCTCCTAAAATGATATCTGCACCATTTTCAGCAAAAATCTTTTGCCAGGTCATTTGTTCTCCATTCAAAACATTGTCAAACTGACCTCCCCAGTGCGGTAATACCACTATAAGGTCCGGATTCATTTCTTTTGCGTCGTCCAGATCCTGAATTACTTGTTTCTTGCATTTTTCAAACAATTCTCCACTCGTCCCGCACGCAACAGAAGAAAGAAATGCTAAATCGTCGTCATCCAAAAGTCTTTTATTTTCTTTGTTTGACCCATATGTGTATGATAATACTGCTATTCGGATTCCTTCAATTGTTACCAACTTTACTCGTTCGGTTTCTTTTTCCCGCGCGTTACGATATGTCCCTGTGTGGTTCAATCCAATCTGGTCCATAACGTCCAAGGTTCGAATTGTACCATCAACACCTCGATCCAAAAGATGGTTGTTGGCAGTAGTAACTAAATCAAATCCGGCTTCCTTCACCGCAATTGCAAATTCGTCCGGAAAATTCAGCCACAATTCTTTTCCGTCATTAAAATTACTCGAAGAATACCCCGCTGCCGCGCCAGCCATCGGTCCTTCAAACACCCCGATTGCGAAATCTGCTGATTCAATATATGGCTTTGCATATTCGAACACCTCAGAGAAGTCGTAACCCTCCTTTGTCTTCCCTCGCTTCACCTGGTCTTCCAACAAGATTAGATCCCCTGCAAAAGTGATTCTAAAGGCTTGGTCAAACGCGTTCTTCTGTTCATTGGACATCGCCGCAAACATCGGCTCATCCCCGCTCTCAAAATCTCCTGTCGTCGGTGCCTGTTCTCCCTTTAAAAGTGCCTTCATGTCCTTCCATGAAACGCCGGCATATGCGCCAATGATAACTTTCAAAACAAGCGCCAATCCTAATCCCAAAACAACTATCCGTGCAGCAAGTGTCTTCCGAGTGGCATTCTCTGAAAACAACTGCCCGCCCTGTTCAGCTAACCGGTTTAATGGTCGTACCAAAATATCATTACCAAACAACAACGCCAACAATAACGTTAAGCCTACCGCACCAAAAACAACCTGAACAGTAGTCCCTCGACAGAATTTATTGCTCAGCAAAATGGTCGCAGGTCTATGTAGGAGGAAAATCCATAGCGAATTTCTTCCAAACATTGATAACAGCGGGATTTTCTTGTTAACTGACAACGCACAAAGTGCAAGAATCACAGCGGCTGAAATGAAATAGATATCAATTCTGCCAAAAGATTCTATGCGCTCTCCATAAGCAAACATCTGGCATGTGCTTCGATTAACCTCAAGGAATCGTAGCGCAATTAGAGCTCCTACCCCTGCTGCAACTATCGCAGCAGATGCAATCATCAACCGTCGAATTTTCCCTTTTTGCTGTAATCTTTCTATGCTTTCTGCCGTCATGCGGAAACCGGCCATGTAAAAGGGAAAAAAGCCTATTATTCTCGACATTGCCAAGACATTATTAATCGCCGGGTAAAATCCTGCAAATATGGAAACCGCAAAAAGGATGACGCGAATCTCTTTGACTTTTGCAAGTCGGTGAGCTGTCAATCGCCAAAAGATAATAGCGATCAAATACCAATACGAATACAACGGGGTTAAGAACATCGGCGTTCCGAACCCTTTCCAGAACCCCATCAGGGTGTTAAAGACGAAATACAAAAAACCAAGCTTTAAAATAGACTCAAAACTCCGAGAACGCTCACTCTTCCCAAAATAGCCCGACACAAAAACAAATGCCGGCATATGAAACATATAAATGCAAAGAAGAACGGTCTTTGCGGTCCCGCCATCCGCCGACTGCTCCAAAAGCACATGCCCGAACACAACCAAAAGAATCAGGATTCCTTTGATGTTATCCCAGTAATTGCTTCTGTTCGCCTTCGCAGCGATAGTTGCCCTGTTCAAAGCCGTTCTCCTCTCTTCCTACACCAAAACCCTACTTATCCCACTTCCCTGCCAGCGCATTAATCTGGTCTGCGAACTTCCCGAGATCCTTGTTCGACGCGCCGCGGTTTCGCTCGATAACCGCCAGGAGTTTCTTGCCGGCAAGTACCAGCCGGTCGAATACTGCGGAAGCGGATGTCTGCTTCTTCGCCGCTGCCTCCTCAGGCGCCATATCAGCCAATTTAACGCGGTTTCCGTCCGCAAGGCGGGAGTTGGTCACCAAATCATACAAAGCGCCGTTATAGGGCGCGTCCGTGGCGTAGCCGAGCTCTTTCCAGATGAGCTCCGCCCACTGCGCGCAGGTTTCGTCATCGCCGTGGTTAACAAACACCTTCTTGGGCTTCTGCGGCAGTGCCCGCAGCCAGTCAAGCAGAATCGGCTGGTCGGCGTGGCCGCTGATGCCTTCCATCTTCACGATGTTGGCGCGGATGCCGATTTCCTCGCCGAAAATCTTCACCGACGTTGCACCGTCAAGAAGGATGCGCCCGAGGGTCCCGACCGCTTGGTAGCCCACGAACAGAATCGTGGATTCCGGACGCCAGAGATTGTGCTTTAAGTGGTGCCGGATGCGGCCTGCCTCGCACATGCCGCTGGCGGACAGAATCACCTTCGGCGTCTTGTCCTCGTTGATCGCACGGGACGAATCGCTCGTAAGCGAAATATTAAGGCCCGGGAACCGAAGCGGATTCACGCCCTCCCGAATCAGCTCCGCCGTCGCTTCGTCGCAGTACGATAGCATATCCTGACTGTAAATGTTCGTGGCCTCAATGGCCAGCGGGCTGTCCACCCACACCGGGAAATCGTCGTGGCCCTTCACAAGCCCCGCCGCCTTGATCTCCCGAATCAAGTAGAGCATCTCCTGGGTTCTTCCGACGGCAAATGCAGGTATCACAACATTTCCGCCCTTATCGAACGTCGACTGGATAATCTGCGCAAGCTGCCCCGCGTAATCGGCGCGCGGACCGTGCTCGCGCATGCCGTAGGTCGACTCAATCACCACATAATCTTCATAGGAATCCGGCAACTCCGGGTCGCGAATAAGCGGCCGGTTGCGGTTGCCGAGGTCACCGGAAAACAGCACCTTCGTGATGTTTCCACCCTCGTTGACCGTCACCTCGATGCTCGCAGAGCCAAGCAGGTGCCCGGCGTCAAGCAATCGAACCGACACGCCGTCGATCACCTCCACCGACTCGTGGTACGGTAAAGGCTTTAAAAGCGCGATTGCGGCCAATGCATCCTCCATGGTATACATCGGTCTCGCCGCCTCCTTGCCCGCGCGCATGGCCTTGCGGGATTTCCAAGAGGTCTCCACCTCCTGAATGTGTGCCGAGTCCTTCAGCATGATATCGCACAGCTTCGCGGTGGGAATCGACGTATAAATCGGTCCCTTAAAGCCGCCCGCAACCAACAAAGGCAGCTTCCCCGAGTGATCGATGTGCGCGTGGGTAAGAAGCACACAATCCACATCTCCGGGCATGCAGGGCATCTCGCAGTTTTCGTAGGTATCCTTCCCCTGCTCCATACCGAAGTCCACCAAGATCTTATACCTGTCACCTCGCGCGCCGCGCCTAAGAATTGCATTCGCATTCCGATTTCCTCCCGTCCCGCCGAAGGGCGAAACTTCTTTCTCCCATTGTACCGCATTCCGAGGGATTTGGCAATTTCAAACCATGGATTCCCCGAAACAAAAATCAGGGGCATTGCTGCCCCTGACGGATAGTCTGACATTATTTGTTTGCAAGCGCCTTGAGCGCATCCACGCGGTCGGTCCGCTCCCACGGAAGATCGATATCCGTGCGGCCGAAATGGCCGTAAGCCGCGGTCTGCTTGTAAATCGGACGGCGCAGATCCAGCATCTTGATGATTCCGCCCGGACGAAGGTCGAAGACCTTGCGCACAATCTGCGTAAGGTCGTTATCGGAAAGCTTGCCGGTACCGAAGGTATCGAGCATCACCGACGTGGGCTCCGCAACGCCGATAGCGTAGGAAAGCTGAACCTCGCAGCGGTCGGCAAGACCTGCCGCAACAATATTCTTCGCTACATACCGAGCCGCGTAGCTCGCGGAACGGTCCACCTTCGTGCAGTCCTTTCCGGAAAATGCACCGCCGCCGTGTCTTGCGTATCCACCGTAAGTATCCACGATAATCTTGCGGCCCGTAAGACCGGAGTCGCCGTTAGGTCCACCGATAACAAAGCGGCCGGTAGGGTTGATATAGAAAATCGTCTCGTCGTCCACCATCTCTGCCGGAAGCACCGGATCAAGGACGTACTTGCGAATGTCCTCGTGAAGCTTCTCCTGCGTCACATCCGGGTCGTGCTGCGTCGAGAGCACCACCGCATGCAGATGCACGGGCTTACCGTTCTCATCATACTCCACGGTAACCTGCGACTTTCCGTCCGGACGAAGATACGGGAGTGTACCGTTCTTGCGAACCTCGGAAAGCTTCTTTGTAAGCTTGTGCGCAAGGCTGATGGGATATGGCATCAGCTCCGGAGTCTCATTGGTCGCGTAACCGAACATCATACCCTGATCACCGGCACCGACGTTGAGCTCATCCACAACACGACGGCCTTCGGCGCTCACAGCGCTCTCATCGCCGTCCTTGAGCTCTAAGGACTTGTCAACGCCCATGGCGATGTCTGCCGACTGCTCATCAAGGGCAACAATGACGCCGCAGGTATCGGCGTCGAAGCCGTATTTGGCGCGGGTATAACCAATCTCACGGATGGTGTCACGCACCGTCTTCTGAATGTCCACGTAACCGTCGGTGGAAATCTCGCCCATCACAAGCACAAGGCCCGTCGTAATCGCCGTCTCACAGGCGACACGGCTCATGGGATCCTGTGCGATCAATGCATCCAGCACCGCGTCCGAAATCTGGTCGCAGATTTTATCGGGATGCCCCTCGGTCACCGACTCCGAAGTAAACAACCGCTTTTCCAAATCAATCACCTCCTGCGCAGTTAATCTCTGCGCGATAACCCTTATCGTCAGTCGGACACCTTCTGGATGTCCGCCCCGAGCGCGCGCAGCTTGCCGTCAAAATTCTCATAGCCGCGCTCAATGTAATCGATGCAATGCATCGTTGTCTTTCCTTCCGCAGCGAGAGCTGCAATGGTAAGAGCCGCACCGGCACGCAGGTCCGGAACGATAATCTCCGCACCCTTTACGGAGGGCACGCCGTGGATCCTTGCGGATGTCTGGTCCGCCTTCACCTGAATATCCGCACCCATCTTCCGAAGCTCGTCCACATAGCGGAAACGATTCTCGAAGATGTTCTCATTTACAACACTGTTGCCGTCCGCAAGCATCAAAACCGCCGTGATCTGCGGCTGCATATCGGTCGGGAAGCCGGGGTACACGCGGGTCTTAATCTGCGTCGAATGCACCCGTACTCCGGTGTCCGCCATCACGCGGACTTCCTCATCGGACTCAATAACCGTAACGCCGATTTCCTGAAGTTTTGAAGTAATGGACTCGAGGTGCTTCGGAATCACGTTTTTGATTGTGACATCGCCCTTCGTGGCTGCCACAAGGCACATGAACGTGCCCGCTTCAATCTGGTCGGGAATGATCGAATAGTACGTCCCGTGCAGGCGCTCCACGCCGTACACGCGGATGATATCGGTACCGGCGCCCTTGATGCGCGCGCCCATGCTGTTTAAGAAGTTCGCCACATCAACGATGTGGGGCTCTTTGGCTGCATTTTCCAAAATGGTGGTGCCGTTGGCAAGGACTGCTGCGAGCATGATGTTGATGGTTGCACCGACGCTTACCACGTCGAGGAAGATGTGGTTGCCGCGGAGGTTATTAACCTTCGCATCCACACAGCCGTCCCGCTCCTCGCAACGTACGCCTAACGCGCGGAAACCCTTCAGGTGCTGATCAATCGGTCTTGCACCGATCTCACAGCCGCCGGGCATTGCAACCTTCGCGCAGCCGCGCTTGCCGATCAAAGAACCGAGCAAATAGTAGGAGCCGCGAATCTTCTGGATATACTCCGACTTCACGACCTCAGACGTAATCGTCCCGGCACAGATCTTCACTTCATGCTCATTGACACGGTCCACCGTCACACCGATGCTGCGAATGGCCTCCAACAGCATATCGATGTCACTGACGTTCGGCAGATTATCGATGGTCACCGGTTCATCGGTCAGGATTGCGCCGGCAATAATACCAAGCGCCGCGTTTTTCGCGCCGCCGATGGTCACTTCCCCGTGCAGTTCCTTCCCGCCTTTAATGATATAGCGATTCATACACTTCAGTCGGACGCATTACCGTCCGACTGTCCTCCAGACTGTTTTATTGCAAGATTACTTCTTCGACCGGCTGTCGTCTCCGAGCAGACTGTAGAGAGCTCTCTCGATTGCTTCGTCATCATCCTTCACCGCCTCGCGAAATGCGCGGTCGGAAAGGCCTTCCATTACCTTCGTATCCTCCGGCTTCTCCGTAGGCTCCATGGTTTCCTCCGGAGCCGCATCGCGGAGCATCTTCTCCTCCGCCGTCGCCGACAGAATCTGGCTCGCCAGCACGTCCGAAACGCTCTCCAGCGTCTCGTCCACGAGAGGATCATTGTCCGAATATCCCTTGACGTCCTCCTCGGATTCCTCCTCATCGGAGATCTCGTCCTCGAAGTACTCGTCCGCTACGCCAGCATCCTCGCTGTCTTCTGCGTCTTCTTCCTCTTCGCTGTCGTCGGAATCATCGTCAGTGTCGTCTTCATCAGAGTCGTCAGTATCGTCCTCGGCGTCAAATTCTTCCTCGGATTCATCATCTGCGTCGTCCTCGTCTTCAGACTCCTCGTCGGATTCCTCTTCCTCGTCAGACTCATCGGATTCGTCATCGTCCTCATCCGATTCTTCGTCGTCTTCTTCATCCTCGACGTCTTCATCTGACTCCTCATCCTCTTCGACGTCGTCATCAGCTTCTTCGGAATCCTCAGCCTCATCGGCTTCCTCTTCCTCGGACTCCGCCTCTTCCGTAGCCTCTGCAGCATCGGCGTCATCAAAATATCCCTCGATGACAATATCGTCATCGTCGTCATCATCTTCATCAGAAGCAGCCTCTTCCGAAACTGTCTCATCGGCTTTCGCAACTGCTTCTTCCGCTTCGGCGACAACCGATGCGCCGCAGGCGATTACGATATCATCTTCATCGTCATCGGTCTCGAAAATCACGTTGTCAATCTGACCCTTCAAGGCTTCCGGAAGCACGAACTCTTCGCTCAGCGCCTTCATCTCCGAAGAAGTCTCCTTCGCAGACTCTTCTTTCTTGCTCTCCAGCTCGCCGTAGAGGGACTTGTCCTCAGCGGCAGCCTTGCTCTGCACAAGGAACTCAAGCGTGCGCAGGTAAGGCACGGGATGCGCGGGTTTCTGCGTCGCAAGGGTCTTCTCGTCGATAACTTCGTTGGCAACAGCCTCAGCGGCTGCATTTTCCTCAAGCATCGCGGAAACGTCCTGCAGGAGCGACTCCGCAATCTCGGTGGTATCCACTTCCTCAGCAACCGCAGGCGTCTCCACCTCCGGCTCCTCATCCTCCAGCTCGCAGGCGCCAAGCAGGACGTTCGCCTTCTTCGCTACCTCCGAGTCCGGAAAATACTTCAATATCGAATGGCACTCCGCGGCACAAGCCTCGCGGTCATTGCACTTATAATATGCTTTTGCAAGCTCCAACGCCCAAACGTCGGTATACTCCTCGTTCTTGAGCTTCGCAAGGCTCTTTACGAGGAACTCCGGGTCCTTCCCAAGCATGCTGTCAACGCGGTAGCGGTATACCAAACGCTCCGGGTTGTCGGGCTCCATACGACGAAATTCGCGAAGGAAACGCTCGGCGTCCTTCGGCTCCTTGAGTTTTAAGCTCAATTCAATGAGCCCCGTCATAACCTTGTGGGACTTGTTGCGCTCGTACATTACGAGGTAAAGGTGCTTCGCCTCCTCGAGGCGCCCCTTCTTCATGTAAGCTTCCGCAATGGAAGACAAATCATAAACCGAGTTCACCTTCTCGGGATCAATCTTCTCGGCAATCTCAACCGCTTCGTCGTACTTCTTCTCGCGGATCAGTTTTTTGACCGCATTGACTTTTGACGTCGTTGTCAAAAACATGATAAGCTCCTCTCTGGCGACGCAAACAACATAAAAACCACACATTCAAAAAGCCGTGCGAAGTGCGTCGAAACGCCTTTCCGAACGTTACCATAGCAGTTAACTCAATCCAGGCTTCCTCACGGCACATGAGAGGGTTTGTTTAGTGCTGCTGCATTCCTGCCCTGACACGGTTCGCAAATTCCCATTGCGCGAGACCCAAACTTCAACATCACTTACTACGGGCGGCTCCGAATCGGACGCCCCTCGGCACATCATCACCCCTGCTGTAGCCCGCTATCTCCCCGGTTGCACGGCACAATAAGTATACTGGTTTTACACTGGAATGTCAACCAAAATCAATTCCGGGGCCGTGAAACTGCGCGCTTTTCACAGCCCCAGACAAAAAGAAGGGAATCGCCTGCAAAAGCGATTCCCTTCTGTCGATTTTCACATCATCCGATTTCCTTACGGCTCAATAAGTTTTACACCTACAAAGGAATACCCGGATCCATCTTTGATGACGAAGCACCACTTATTAATCTTTCTGCCTTCAGCTTCGCCTGCAATCACTGCAGCATCCTTCAAATCCTGAAGTTTATACTCGAAGTAGAACTCCTCGCCCTTAGCGGGATCATGCTGCAGGATGAACTCATACGGCGGTGTTGCCTGGAATAAGTCAAATCCGATTCCACCGATAACCGATCCCTTCAGATACGTCGTATCATCGTCCGTTCTGCGAACAATAATCCGCACGACAGAATTCTTATCAGCGAACGGAACGCGGTTGGTTGCAACTGAACCGAGGTTGTTCGACGGATTCTCAAGAAGCCACTGTTCCTTACCAATTACCGGTGTCGGGGTAGGCGTCGGCGTAGGAGTATCCGTAGGCTTTACTTCCTGAGTAGGAGTAGGCGTCGGCGTGTCCGTAGGCTTAGCTGCCTCGGTAGGCGTTGCAGTCGCTGTGGGCTCCGGAGTAGCAGTGGCCTCCGGTGTGGGCGTTCCGGCCTCACCCGTTGGGGTAGGGTCGGCGCTCTCGGTAGGCGTCGGCGTTGCAGTGTTGGTCGGCGCCTTGGTAGGCGTCGGCGTAGGCGTCAACGTCACCGGGTGACCGGCTTTCTCAGAATAGTATTTAAACACCAACGCATTCAGCGGAATCTCTTTCGTCTTCGGTACGTTTTCGCTTCCAACCTGCGTACGAACCGTTACCTTGGCGCGGCCGTTCTCTTTATCCGGATCCAAAAGCTCCATGGTAAACGCTTTCACGTTCTTGGCAACTTCTCTTGCGCTTCCGTCCTCCGGCTTAAAAGCCTTTGCCTGGGCGCGAATCGCGTCTGCATCCGATCCAAACTCCGAGGAGGCTTTCTCTGTGTAGAACACCTTTCCGGAAGCAGAATCGAAATGATAGAAACGGCACGTATCACTGCCAATCATGCGGATATAGTTGTTCTCATCGGAGTCAACATCGAGGTCCGCGGAACCGATGAATCCCTCCACCTGTCCCATCAAATCGTCGGCAATCTTCGTTGCTTCCTCCGCATCTTTTGATGTGGAATTGTTCTTTCTGCTCGCCTTCACGGCAATCAGAATTCCAACCACTACAACCACCACAATGGCAGCAGCAATAATGATTTCGACGGACGACAATCCAGAATTCTTACGTTTCATAATAGGTCATCCCCTTTTTGATTTATCACAACGCTATAGGCTTCATTCCTTGCCTTACAGCGCCGCGTAACACGGCGCCCTGCCTCTTCCGAAGGCGAAACCCCGTGACACATTCTCTATCAAGAACATCTTAAGACGAACCATACGTTTTGTCAAACAAAACTTGTTCGCAAAAACTTACAAAACAGTAATGATTACTACGTTTGCGCAATTAGGAAAAGCAACGATTGACTGCCAATAACGGCAGTCAATCGTTCATCTTGTTTTTTGAAAAACAACCAAAGAAAATGATTTAAACTTACTTTCCGATACTGAGAAGACGACTATCGTCTTTACTTACTGCTCCGCTAACCTTCACCTTTATTTCCTTTGTTCCACCATCTGTCCAGGCACCTGAAACAGTGACATGTGCGGTCACTTCTCCGGTAACTAGATTGTAATGCGTAGCACCAATCGTAAGTCCGGTTCCGGACACTGAGGATAGGCTACTTGCGGTTCCCATCTTGACCTTGATTACCATTTTAGTGCCGTTAGAAATCGTAGAACCGGTGTTCTGCTTTATGGTGAAGACCAGTTTCGATGCGTCGGCTCCATCTTGTGCTACAGTAACATCACATTGGCCAAGAAAGTCTTTCGTTTCTTTTCCTGCGTTTCGCATAAACACATTCTTGGTCATCGCAGCGGTACGCGTCCCATACTTCACGGACATCGCCAACGTTACATACCCATCATCATAATGAGATGTATCAAGCGAAAATGTCTGTACACGGTCTGCCAACAAATTGTCCGAAGCTCTGATGTCATCGTCTGGAGCAGAAGCATCAAACTCCTTCGCATACAGATTGGGACCGCTCAGTTGTACGATATACTTCTTTGTCTTGTTAACAATCTTTGCACGGTTTGTCGATGCATCAAAGGTCACTGATTCGTTTGCATCCACAATCATGTTGCTAACCATTGCAAATGTTGTCTGAAGCTCCTGCTGGATCTCTACTTCCTTACTGGAATTCGAATAATACCTAGTAGAAAGGTTCATAAGACCTACAATACCAAACATTGCTATTCCAAGCACTGCAACGGAAACCAGCAACTCAACGAGGGACATACCTTGGTTTTTCTGTTCTTGCCAATTCTTCATTGTTATGCCCTCCTCTTTAGTACGAAACCTTGCCGGTCAGTTTCGTAAGGTGTAACCTTACCGACTTGGATCCATTGGAGAACTCAATCCAGCGAATCGCATCAACCGATGAGCCTGATGTAGGATTCCCCGTGCTTCCACCTACATAAGAGTTTGCAAACGAACCCGACTCCCGTACGTAATAGAGCCCAACTGCTCCGCATGCATTCATGTTAACGCTGCTGCCGGCTGACCATGAAATGTTGACGGTAATCTTCTTATCAAGGGTGACCTTGTCAAGAATCGTGTTTGTAGAAGAATATGTGGTAAACACAACCGCCCCGTTTATCTCCTGAATCTCAACGTGGCAATTGTCCTTACTCATAGCTATTGTCTGAGCTGTTTGAAGCAGGCTTTTAACATCACTTGCGGCATTGGCTACTTTCTGTCTTGATATAACAGTAACGCTGATAGCAACCAACCCTACTAACAGGCTCATAATAGCGATTACCACTACCAACTCAATCAGCGATAATCCTTGGTTTTTTTTCATACAATATCCTCTCTCCCTGCAGGCAATCCCTGCATTGTTGCTTCTCCTAGCGAAGCCGTATTTACTTCAACAACTGTTGTTGATTAATACTTCTCCCAGTTCTCAAAAGAAACAACTTCTACAGATTTGTTCTTAGTTTCATCATGAGAGACTGTCGTTTCTCCGGTCCCACTGTTCTCGTCCAAAAGTGACAGGATACCGTTTTTGAAGCAGTTATTGATGTTAAATTTCTCCAGCGGAGTCTGGCCTTCTGTTACAATTCCCTGTCCGATCTTCTTAAGAGCCGCCAATGCATTCGTCTTATTATTTTCGTAATACTCCATCCAAGATTGTCCAAGACCAACATTTGCGCCCGTGATTGTAATCTGGAATTTCCCTTTAGAGAACAGCATGCCGTAAAAGATTGGATCATACGGAGTGTTTACATTGATGCTGATCTTCTGTACCTCGTTAGTGTCCTTCCAGTTCAACATGAAGTAACCGAACTTATTGTTCACGTCCTGAATGTTAGTCCCTACATTGATGCCCATTGTCTTTCCCGCAAGAGTAGGAAATTCCATGGTATCTCCGTAGTATCCGGACATGTTCGACCATTTTCCCTTATTGTTTGCTCCGGAAGCAGTAAAATTAGTGATATAACCCTTCGGCGTTTTGTTTCCGAAAGCCCACGGAACCGAGGATAATGCCTTCAGATACGGGACATCCAACACAGCTGACATTTCCTTGTCGTACTGTTCACCGGTTCCCTCAAGTGCTGTCTTCGTCGAAAGCGGAACCCCTGCAGCCGTGACGTTCGACACCGGACGGATTGCCGTATTCTGGATAATGTTTGATTTGCTGGTAATACGATGCGTAGACGTGCCCGCAAAACTCGTCCGATTATCCGACGGCCCGTCATAAACCGCAACAGAGGAATTATAACTGTCCCAGCTTGTACGACCGGAATACTGACTCACATAATCAATCGGAGGTCCCTGAATGGACTCCCCACCTGCAAGAGACATATTGGAAAGGTTATAGTGATTATCTAAAACAATATCCCGGCATTCAACCTTGCTGGCCGTCCCGAGCACAAGATGAGAATGATCGTTTAGGTATATCGTACCGCGAACAACCAGTTTCTTGCCGGTAAAAATCAGTGTTGAATGCTTTTTAACATATAAATCTCCATTGAAAATGACAGTGTCGCCAGTCATCCAATAGGACATATAACTCTCCAGAGTTGCCGCTGATGCCGACTTGACAACCCACTTTCCCGAGACTTCCTCAGCCGTTACCGTTCCTTTCTCGTAACCAAAATACAGATTTCCGCCCTGCTTTAAGTTACCCCACTGATTTCTGTTTTCACCGCCACCGTTAGCAATTACCGCGCCGTTTGCAGCCATCATTGAATAACCACCGCTACTCTCTTCTGTGACAGTGATGTAGAAGGGAGACTTAATCCGGATATCTGTCTTGATGTTTGAAACATACCCGTCCTTAGTATTATCAACGTACTCAATCTTTACGTTCTTGATAACGTACTCACCTTCGCCTTCCGGCTTGAAGAGAACACCGCCATCCCCTTCAACTGTCACACTGACAACCTTCAACGCTTCGGTGTTTTGGATAAAACTTGCCAAAGCACTCTCAAGCTGTGCTTTCTCTGTGCCACCCGTGCCGGCCGCAAGCAAGGCTGTTTTAAAGTTTGTAAGGAAGCTTGCCTGGCTTGTGGAAGAGCTGTTGGCAAATGCCATTGCAACCTTCTGCTGCACTCCGAGCTTGATATCATCCACGAAAGTCTCATTCTCATAGAACGTTGTGGTTGCCTGCTTCGCAATTCCTTTTTGAAGGTATGAAAGCAGTGATATCCGCATAATGGTTGCCGAAAGCAGGAAGCTAAGCATTACACATATCATTACACTGATAAGTGCAATACCTCTGTTGTCTTCTTTCATTCTTCTGCGCATAGTCATAATCGATACTCCTTTCTTATCGACTCCTGCATGTTACTACTTTGAATAGTCCGCAACCGATCCCTCAATCGTTACTAAGGGGTCTCCCGTTATCAGCGAGGTCAAAGTGCCTGCGGAGCGATAGACCTCGATTGTGATGTCGTAATACTTCATCACGTTGACTTTTCCTGCCTCCATTGTGGTTTCCACTGATGTACCACTGAAGGTTCCTTTGCTTCGTGTCGTGTTCAACTGATACTTGATAATCGCATCATAACTTGACCCGCCGCTTTTAATACCATGAATCCAAAACGCATACTTACCACCGGACTTTGCGTGGAATTCAAAAGCTGTAGTGCTTTTGGTAACCGTTTTGTTACTCTCTGCCGCGGACAGCGCCCAGTTTACCTCTGTTGCAGATCCTCCAAACGTTGTGCTTCCGGGATCTGCAACAATCGTTATCGGAATTCTGTCGGTACCAGATTGAGTAAGAGAAGGGTTACACTGCGCTGCTACTTCCTTAAGCGACATTCCCTTACAAGACTCCATCAACCCTTCCGCAATCGTCGTTGCTGCGAGTCTTCTTCTCGACTTTGCATTCACCTGTGCAACCGAAACAAACGATTGCAAAATCGGAATGGAGACTACCGACAGAATTGCTACGGCAATCAAAACCTCCACTAACGTAAAACCGGAATTCTTTTTTCTATTGTCCTCTCTCATACCTTTCCTTTCCGGTCTCCTGCGGTATCTGCGTTCTCGCATCCTATCAGAACACCTATCTCAAGCTTCTCCTCTGTATATGGCTATACCGTTGCTACCTTTT
>CADAHQ010000008.1 GCA_902787715.1 uncultured Lachnospiraceae bacterium | reverse complement strand
GGCAAGGAGATCAAGCTCATCTGCATTTTGAAGGGCAGCGTCTTTTTCACAACGGAGCTTGCGAAGCGCATCAATCTGCCCATCAAGCTTGATTTCATGTCGGTGTCGAGCTACGGCGACGACGTGGAGAGCTCGGGCCGTGTGCGCATCGTCAAGGACCTTGACGAGACCATCCGCGGGCAGAACGTGATCGTTGTCGAGGACATCGTGGACTCGGGGCGGACGCTGTCGTTCCTTCTTGAGATGCTTCAGAGCCGCAAGCCGGAGTCGCTTCGGCTGTGCACGCTTCTCGACAAGCCGTCGCGGCGCGTGACGGATGTGAAGGTGGATTATACGGGATTTGAGATCCCGGATGAATTTGTCGTGGGGTTCGGACTTGACTATGCGCAGCGCTACCGCGCGTTGCCCTTCATCGGCAAGCTGAACATCACATCGGAAGATTGAAGAAATTGCCGGAAGACGGCAGCGGAAGATTGAAGAAACATTTGAAGATTCGGAGGCGTAAGAACGCAAGTGAAACGTAACAGATCGTACCGGGGAATGGTGTTCTATTTCATTCTGCTGGGCATATTTATCGTCGCCATGATCTACTCGGGACTGGCGGACCGCAATGCGACGCAGTATACGCATGCGGATTTTGCGAAATGGCTTGAGGAAGGCAAGGTGACGGCGGTGGCGGTCACTCCCAACGAGGAGGTGCCCACGGGCCGCGTTCGCGTGGAGATGACGGACCACGAGATTCGCGAGTTCCAGTTCTCGGACATCAACCAGATCGTCGCGGAGGCCGAGGCGGCAGGTGTCACGGTCATCGTGACGAAGGTGGACAAGCCCAGCTGGTTCTGGACCACCGTGTTCCCGTACCTCGTCATCCTGATCGCCGTAGTGCTTGTGTTCCTGGTGCTCGGACACTCTCTGGGCGGTGGCGGAAGCAACTCGCAGGTGCTGAACTTCGGCAGAAGCCGCGCGCAGATGACCGACGGCAAGGAAAATCCGACGACCTTTAAGGACGTTGCGGGCCTTCAGGAAGAGAAGGAAGAGCTCCAGGAGGTTGTTGATTTCCTGGCCAACCCGAAGCAGTTCATCCGCGTGGGCGCCCGCATCCCGAAGGGCATCCTCATGGAGGGCCCGCCCGGAACCGGTAAGACGCTCCTTGCGAAGGCCGTGGCCGGCGAGGCAGGCGTTCCGTTCTTCTCCATCTCCGGCTCCGACTTCGTGGAAATGTTTGTCGGTGTCGGTGCTTCCCGCGTGCGCGACCTCTTCGCGACCGCGAAGAAAAATGCACCCTGCATCGTCTTCATCGACGAGATCGACGCCGTTGCAAGACGCCGCGGCGCAGGTTTGGGCGGCGGCCATGACGAGCGCGAGCAGACCCTGAACCAGCTCCTTGTGGAGATGGACGGTTTCGGTGTCAACGAAGGTATCATTGTCCTTGCGGCAACGAACCGCGTGGACATTCTGGATCCGGCGATCCTTCGCCCGGGTCGTTTCGACCGCAAGGTAATGGTCGGCAGACCGGACGTGCGCGGCCGTCTGGAAATCCTGAAGGTACATGTACGCAACAAGCCTCTCGGCGAGGACGTGAACCTCGAGCATATCGCGCGCTCGACGGCCGGCTTCTCCGGCGCGGACCTCGAGAACCTCATGAACGAGGCTGCCATCACGGCCGCGAAGGAAAACCGTGCATTTATCAATTACGATGACGTAAAGAAAGCTCTTATCCGCGTCGGTATCGGCACGGAGAAGAAGAGCCGCATCATCTCCGACAAGGAGAAGCGAATCACGGCCTTCCACGAGGCAGGCCATGCGATTCTCTTCCACGTTCTGCCGGATGTGGGACCGGTCTACACCGTCTCCATCATCCCGACCGGAACCGGCGCCGCCGGCTACACCATGCCGCTGCCGGGTGAGGACGAGATGTTCGCAACCCGCGGGCAGATGCTTCAGCAGATTATCGTATCCTTAGGCGGCCGCGTCGCGGAGGAGCAGGTCTTCTCCGACATCACGACAGGCGCCAGCCGCGATATTAAGCAGGCAACCGACCTTGCCCGCTCCATGGTCGTCAAATACGGCTTCTCCGAGTCCTTAGGCCCCGTCAACTACGACGCGGACGAGGACGAGGTCTTCATCGGCCGCGACTACGGCCACACGAAGAGCTACAGCGAGAACGTCGCCAACAAGATCGACGAGGAAGTGCGCCGCATCATCGACGTCTGCTACGCCGACGCCCAGCGCATCATCGCGGAGCACCGCGATGTGCTTGACGCCTGCGCCGCGCTCCTTCTTGAGAAGGAACGCATCACCCGCGAGGAGTTCGAGGCGCTCTTCGGCATCACGCCCGAGGCCGAGAACGGCCCCGTCGTGACCGAGATTTCCCTCGACGACGCGGACGCTGCTATGGGGGCTGCCGTGGGCAATCCCGACGCGGACACTGCAGTTGAGGGCGCGAACGGCACTTCGGAGGCCCTTGAGGCCGGCGAGGCAACAAACAAAGAAAACTAACAAACTTACAGCGAAGCAAGGGCAGGAAAACGGGCAAGAGTCCGGCTTTCTTGCCTTTTCCGCTTGTAAACCCCGTTTTTTCGTCGGTGAAAGCAACTTTTCAATGGAAATTAGGAGAAACACGGATTTCCATTGAAAACTGACCTCGTTTTACAGATGCGAAAAAGAGTGATTCGGAGCGAATTCAATGGAAAACGGGAAAGTGAAAGAAAACCATTGAGTTTGAAACTGAAGACACCGCGGCGAAGAAAAAAGAGACAGATACGATTACAATGCAAACGACGAAATTTCGCTGAAACCATTGAAAGCCGGAGAAATCGGGGATTTGAGACAGGTAAAAAGAGGAGTGGCACTCAAGGGAAAAAGACTAAGGAGGCAATTATCATGGCATGGCTCACAGATAACATGGGAACAATTGTTGTCGCCGCGATTCTTGCAATCATTGTGGCGCTGATTCTCCGCAAGATGATCCGCGACCGCAGGGCCGGCCGCCGAAGCTGCTCCTGCGGCTGCGAGGGGTGTCCGGGCAGCGCAACCTGCGGGAAACGACCGGGCGCGGAGCGAGGCAGCCGTTCCGGGGCAGGCAACGACAGTCGGTAGGGCAGCAGCCGCATGGGGACGGGGTGCGGAAACCGCTCCGGTAGTCACCGCAGCAGCACCCCGCGACAATGAAGAAAAAACCGCGAAAAACGCCCAATTGTAAAAAATGACGGAAAAACGGGGCGAAAAACACTGTATTTTGATGTGCAACCGACACAATCACGAAAGACCTTCGTCAAACTGCACAAAAAGAAATTGCACTTTTTGTAATGTTTGTGCACACATCCGCACTGACCCGTGGTATTATAATGGACGTAAACCCCAATACATTATAGTTTTTGCTACACCCCATAAGTAACAAAAATACCTTCTCCGGGAAACGCCCCTGTTTAACGACAGGGGCGTTTCCTATTGTGTCCGAAACTGTCAACTTCAGATCCCCGCCATGCGCGTGTCGAATCAATCGAATCTTGACAATTATCACGGCGCACCGTTATAATACAAAAAAGCCGTAAAAGGAGGACCCCATGGATATCAACAAACTGATGCAGGCCAAGCGCCTTTCAAAATATCGTCTTGCCATGAGAAGCGGCGTGCCCTACATGACGCTGAGCGACATCTGCAGCGGCAAGACAAACCTCGGCAAATGCAGCGCCGAAACGGTTTACAAGCTCGCCCGCGAGCTTGACGTCACAATGGAGCAGTTGGTGGAGCAGTATGTTCTGAAGAGGCCGGCTTTTGAAAATTATAAAAGCTACGTGTGTCATCAGGTGAAGTCTTTGGGAGACATGGAGTTTATTGTGGAAACACTAAACAGCGGAGAGATTCGCAGATATTATGAACGGGAATGGTATCCGGAAAGCTTTTACCTGCTTGCGATGCTTGACTATATCAGCAGGGAAAACCAGATTCCGCTTTGCAGTGATTATGATGATATTCGATCCCAAAAACTGGAGAAGCCGATTTATCCGGCCGGAATACGACTGATGGCGAAGGCGAGCGAGGATGTTGCAATCTATGAGGAAGCAAAAAAGGAGGCAATTCCCGAGTTCCTGCGTTTTAACATTGTTGAAAGCGGGGTGAGGGATGTTGTCTGATTCGGTTAAATCGGTTGAAATAACAAAAGATAATCTGGATGAGTTCCTGAAAGAAGTGGCGAAAGAGTATCGCAAGCTTGCAGGGAAAAGCATGCCTGCGGAGATTGTTCCGATATTGTCGGGATACTGAAAGAACACGAAACGAAAGGTACACCGATAACGAAGGCGGCCGTTCAAAGGGCGGTAAATGAATTGTACGGGGACTGGGAGGTGCTCCCGGCAAGATCGAAAGTATTTGCAGAAACAGTGTTTGGCGGAAAATCCTTAGAAGAACTGTATGAAGATACTGAGGAGGGAGAGAAGGAGGCCAAAAGCCTTCTGCTTGCGTTTGAACAGAAATATCCCGGTGCAATACGAAAAACAGGGGCAAGTGAAATCGTCGACCTGATACGGGCGCGCCAAAACGGACACAAAGGAGGAATCCTAAGCCAAACGCCCCAGCCGGCCGGCGGGTTGGGCATGGCCCGCCCTGATGGTCGCTCCGATGGTTAGGCGCCATTAAGCGCCCCAGCCCCAAAGACTTGATTTTTTCGCGGGATTGCGGTATACTCACTATGTATGACTACGCCATTTGACGGGAGAAGTGCGCCCAAACGGGCGGAACCGGCGCGGGGCCGACAGTTCGGGCACGCCGCAGCGCAGACAGTATGGGCAACGCCGCGGCGCGGCAGATGTAAGGGGAATATACACGAAGGGATTCCTGCGAAGGCAGGAGCTTCTGCCGGTACGGCGAAAGCCGGACACGGCGGGAGGCAGACACGTAATGAGCGAAAGCAATAGAAAAGTGAAGCCGATGCGCAGATTCTTCGGACGGGAGCATTGGATCGGCATCTCCCTGTTCCTGGCAATCTACGATATCCTGGCGGTATCGATGAGCTACTTCCTTGCGTTGTGGCTTCGCTTCGATTGCCGCTACTCCATCATTCCCGGCGAATACCTGCGGGCGTGGAAACTGTTCACGCCGGCTTATGTTGTAGTATCTATTTTACTCTTTTATATCTTACGGCTCTATAAGAGTATCTGGCGTTTTGCAAGCTACTCGGAGCTCCTTCGGACCATCATCGCGTCGATGATCACCGCGGTTGTGCATACCGTGGGAATCACCGCCATGATGCGCTACATGAAGGAGACCTTCGTCCAGAGCCACCGCATGCCCTTATCGTACTATATCATCGGAGCCATCATCCAGTTCTGTCTCGTGCTGGGGATTCGCTTTGCGTACCGTTTTATTCTTTTGATCCGCACGGAAGCCCGCATCGGCAAGCCGAAGGGAGCAGGCGCCAACGTCATGATCATCGGCGCCGGAGCAGCCGGACAGATGATTCTCCGCGACATCAACTCGGCGCAGGAAGTCGGCGACCGCGTTGTGTGCATCATCGATGATAACAAGAATAAGCAGGGACGCTACATCGACGGCGTGCCTGTTGTCGGCGGCCGCGATAACATCATGGAGGCGGTCGAGAATTATCATGTGCAGAAGATATTCCTTGCGATTCCCTCGGCAGAGATGTCAACACGCAGGGATATTTTGAGCATTTGCCAGGAGACTGGGTGTGAGCTGAAGAATTTGCCGGGCATGTATCAGCTCGTAAACGGCGACGTGTCGGTATCGAACCTCAAAAATGTGTCCATCGAAGATCTCCTCGGTCGCGACCCGATTCGGGTCGATATGGGGGAGGTCTTTTCGTTCCTTCACGGCAAGACCGTGCTCGTCACGGGTGGCGGCGGATCGATTGGCAGCGAGCTCTGCCGGCAGGTCGCGGACCATCATCCGAAGCGCCTCATCATCTTCGACATCTACGAAAACAATGCCTATAATATACAGCTGGAACTCAAGGAAAAGCACCCCGAGCTCGATCTCGTCACGCTGATCGGCTCCGTGCGCGACTCGCGGAAAATGTTCCAGGTCTTCGAGCAGTACAAGCCCGACGTCGTCTACCACGCAGCGGCCCACAAGCATGTGCCGCTCATGGAGGACAGCCCCTGCGAGGCCATCAAAAACAATGCCATCGGCACCTACAAGACCGCCTACGCGGCCATGGTGCACGGCTGCCAGCGCTTTGTGCTGATCTCCACCGATAAGGCCGTCAATCCGACCAACATCATGGGCGCCTCGAAGCGCCTGTGCGAGATGATCATCCAGAGTTTCGACGCCAAGATCAAGGAAGGCAAGGCCGCCGAGATCCCGCAGCTCTTCACGCATTACACGAAGACCCGCGGCGGCAAGGAAAAACTCGACCTCGAGGCAAATGCAGAATTCTTCCGCAACATCCGCACCGAGTTCGTGGCCGTCCGCTTCGGCAACGTCCTCGGCTCCAACGGCAGCGTCATCCCGATCTTCAAAAAGCAGATCGAGAAGGGCGGTCCCGTCACGGTCACGCACCCTGACATCATCCGCTACTTCATGACCATCCCCGAGGCCGTCAGCCTCGTCCTCCTCGCAGGCACGAACGCCCGCGGCGGCGAGATCTTCGTCCTTGACATGGGCAGCCCCGTCAAGATCGACACGCTTGCGCGCAACCTGATCAAGCTCTCGGGCCTGAAGCCCGACATCGACATCAAAATCGAGTACACCGGCCTAAGACCGGGCGAGAAGCTGTATGAGGAGAAGCTGTTGGCGGAAGAGGGAATTCGTAAGACCGAGAACGAGAAAATTCACATCGGTTGCCCGCTCAAATTTGACATTCCGCAGTTCCTTGATGATCTCGATGATTTAATGGATGCCGCATATGCGAACAGCCGAGATATTAAGAGATTGGTGGCAGGTATGGTGAATACGTACCACCAGGAGGGCGTGGATGCGATTAGGAGTGAGACGTATCGCATGCTTATGAAGGAAGTCGGCGAAGGGAAAGTCGGCGAGGAGAAAGACGATTGAGAAATCAATCCAGGCATAAGCGCGGAAATAAGACACGGCCGGACCGGAACACGGGATACGGCCGAGTATGCCGGTAGAAAGAATACTACGGCAGGAAAGCGAAACAGATATGACTATGAGACGAATCAGTTTCAGTCCGCCTGACATTACCGAGGCGGAAATCGCGGAGGTTGCGGAGGCGCTTCGCTCCGGGTGGATTACAACCGGACCTAGGACCAAACATCTTGAAAGAAGAATAGCCGCGTACATTGAGACAGGAAAGAACAACGTTGATACCGAAGCGGAAATCGAACGCTGGAGTAACCGGGTCGTATGCCTGAATTCCGCGACGGCCGCGGAAGAGTTGAATCTTCGGATATTGGGCGTAGGCCCTGGCGATGAGGTTATCGTCCCTGCATACACCTATACCGCGACGGCATCCGCCGCGATTCATTGCGGCGCGACCGTAAAGTTTGTGGATATCCAAAAAGATGGCGATGTGGTGACGCATATGCCGGAGATGGATTACACAGCGCTTGCAGCAGCAATCACAGAGAAGACGAAAGCTATCGTTGCCGTTGATCTTGCGGGAATCATCGCGGACTACGAGACGGTTTACAAAATCGTAGAAGAGAAGAAGGGATTGTTCCGGCCTATCGAAACGGACGGAACACCGCTTGGGGATCTCAACCACCGGATTCAGGCGTCAATCGGACGTGTGGCTGTATTATCTGACGCGGCACATAGTTTAGGCGCTTCCCGCACGTTCCGTGGAAAGAAAACGTACTGCGGCGCAATCGCCGACTTTACATCCTTCAGCTTCCATGCGGTGAAGAATTTTACGACGGCTGAGGGCGGCGCGAGCACCTGGAAACCGATTGCGGGCGTTGATAACGCAGAGATTTACAAGTTCTACCAGCTCCTCTCGCTGCATGGGCAGAACAAGGATGCTCTTGCGAAGACCAAGCTCGGCGCTTGGGAATACGATATCATCGGACCGTGGTACAAATGCAACATGACCGATATCATGGCCGGCATCGGCCTTAGACAGCTTGACCGTTATCCGGGGTTGCTGGAGAGAAGAGCACGGATCATCGCCCGCTATGATGCAATCTGTGAAGAGCTCGGGATCACACATCTTACACACTATACCGGGGACAGCAGGAGTTCTGGACACCTCTATCTGATCCGGATCCCGGGAATCTCGACGGAGCGACGCAACGAGATCATCGAGCTGATGGCGCAACAGGGGGTTGCGACGAACGTTCATTACAAGCCGTTGCCGATGATGACGGCATATAAGACGACAGGGACGGATATTGGGGATTATCCGAATTCGTACGCATATTATGAGAATCTGATTTCCCTGCCGCTACACACACTTCTGAGTGATGACGACATTGATTATATAGGGGGATGCTTAAGAGGAATACTGAAGTAACGGGTTACAGCTGAATGTTGTCCTGCGGCGACACCGATGAGAAAAAAACCATGGGTTTTACGACGTTGACGTTTCTGTTTGTGTTGATGCCTGCCTTTTTTTAGTGGTGTACTTTGTTCTTGAAAAAGTGTTTCGCCGCACCGGCGTGAAAAATGTCGCGCTGCTTGTGTTCAGCGCGGCGTTCTACTACTGGATGGACGCGAAGTCCCTATCCCTGTTCGCACTTCTCGTCCTCATCGTTTGTTTCGCCGGCAGCGCGTTCGGCGCGGCGAGAACGAAGAAGTGGCTGGCAGTCCCGGTGATGATCCTGGTCCTCATCCTTGTGTTTTACAAGAGCGCGAGCTTCCTGTACGACTACGTGGACCGCGTGATCGGAAGACAGTGGCTCACGATGAAGACGCTGATCATGCCGATCGGCGTCTCCTACTTTGTGTTCGGGGCGATCTCCTACCTGGTTGACATCTACCGGGAGGACGCCGAACCCGGCAGCCTCGTGCAGAGCGTGTTGTTCCTGTCGTTCTTCCCGAAGCTGATCTCCAGGCCGATCGTCCGGTGGAAAGAGTTTCTGCCGCAGGCGAAGGAGCGTCAGTCGAAGATCGAGGACATGACCGTCGGCATCGACCGCATCATCGCCGGTCTTGCGAAGAAAGTCATCCTCGCGGATACGTTCGCGGCGCAGATCGCGGCGATCGACCACGGCATCGCGATCTGCGGTGTCGATACGCCTACCTTATGGCTGAAAATGCTGCTGTACTCGCTGCAGCTGTACTTTGATTTTTCGGGGTGTTCCGACATTGCGATCGGTCTGTGCAGGTACTTCGGGGTCAAGATCGGTGAGAACTCCAACTGCCCGTACCTGTCGACTTCGATCACCGAATTCTGGCGCGAATGGCACATCTCGCTCGGAGCATGGTTCCGCGAGTACGTGTACATTCCGCTGGACGGTAACCGAAGGGGCAATGTTTACGTGCACTTGTTCATCGTGTTCCTGCTGACCGGCATCTGGCACGGGAACGGATGACATTCCTGATCTGGGGTTGCGTTCACGGCCTGTTTGTGGTAATTGAGAGAGCCGTGAGAGGGAGACGCTGGTACAAGGCGATTCCCGTCGAGATTAACTTTGCGGTAACGATCGCCATCGCATTTTTCGCGTGGATCCTGTCCGCGTCGCCCGATCTGACGTCGGCGAAGGAGTGGTACGTCGGAATGTTCACCTCCTCCGCAGGGGCGATCAACTATACGTGGCGATACTACCTGTCGCCGAAGATCATTCTGCTGTTGCTGATTTCGATAGCGGGCATCGCGCTCGGCATCCCGTGGATCCGGGAACGCCTGAACCGCGCGACAGACGCTCGTCGGCACGCTGGCGTACCGGTTCGTGCTGATGTTGCTGCTCGTGGTCGTTTTTGTTTTGATGGTCAGTTCCACGTACCGACCCTTCCTGTACGCACAGTTTTAAGGGAGGGGACGGATGATGAAAAAAACACGGAATACTTATATCTCTTAGCTGTTTTGACGATGATCCTCGTTCCTCTTTTCAAGACCTACACGAGAGAGGACCAGAAATCACCGCTTGATAACCGGCTGTTGGTGGAAGCGCCGGAGTTCGGCGATCCCGCGTTCATGACCAAGACGGAGAAATACCTTCAGGACCGAATCGGCGATCGCGACCGGATGGTGACGCTTTACCAGAAGCTGTACTATTCCCTGGTCGGTTCCGTCGAGCATCTGCTGTACACGAAGGGGCAGGACGGACAGGTTTTCCTGTCGATGCATGACAACATCGCGTACAGCACTTACCACACCGTTTTCGTGGACTACGTCTACAAGATGAAGGAATACTGCGACGAGCGCGGCGCAACGTTCTACTTTATGTTCGAGCCCGAAAAATCCTCCGTCTACCGCGACTACCTCCCCGAGGGCGTGAACTATGACGACAACTGGGTCGACTGGCTGATTGGCGAACTTTGTAAGAGGGGAATCACGTGCGTCAACAACATGGGGTGCCTCACGGAGAAAGCGAAGACGGAGAAGGTGTTCAACAAGCAGTACGACGCCGGCCACTGGAATGACCTCGGCGCGTTCTACGGGACGAACAGTCTCTGGGCCGCGGTCGGCAAGGATTTTCCAGCGGTCACCGAGTATACGCTCGAAGACTTTACCATCACGGAGACGATCGCGCAGTACATGCCGTCCTCACGGTTCCCGGTCAACGAGACGGTTCCGGTGTTCACGCTGAACACCGAAAGGGATAACGTTACGGATCAGTACTCGGGGATGAAGCTCGACACGCAGCACCGGTTCTTCCAGGTTTGTGAGAACCGAAGCGAGACTGCCGCGGATTGCCCTGTGGCGCTGATTTTCCACGGAAGCTATTACAACCGGAAACCGGAGTTCTTCGTCGGCCGGGTGAGCCGCTACATCGGCGTGCACGACTACGGGAACGTCCTGAATCTGGATTACTATCTGAATACGATCAAGCCGGACATCGTCGTCTTTGAGGCCACGGAATACACGATCAACAACACGTATTTCAACCAGGCCGGGATGGCTGCGGTAGCGTTCAACCCGTACATGAATGAGAACGGGGAACTGCTGCTGGACGACGAGCTTGTGACGGCGCAGGATTTTGAGAAGTTCATGGTCGAGAGCGGTTCCGCGCTGGAGATCATCCCGAGAGAGGGTTACGACGAACTCTTACTTGAGCGGAAAATCCCGTGGGCGCGTTACGCGTACCTGGTCTCGGGCGACACCGTCCTAGACCTGAAGCGAAACTCCGCGGGTTACTACTATGCGGGTGCGCCGCACGGATCGGTCATGGACGATGTGACGCTGTACTACGTGGATTACGAGGACGGCAAATACCGCGCCTCGATCTCGGTGCTCAACGCGCAGCAGTTTATCAACAATACCGGGCGGACAGCGAAGACGGCCAACGTCTCCTGCACGGCGGACGGATCACAGATCGTGTTCCTCACCGGCGAGGATAACGAGCTCAGCCGCATCGATGTCATGCTGCTCAACGCCGTGACGGGCGAGTACATCCGCACGGTCGGACAGACGGCAGCGGTGGGCCAGACCTCGGGCTGATACCGGCACGGGGACGCCTCCGGCTGGTACACTGTGCGCATCAAGGCCAACTCGAGCGTACAGGATGAGTACGTCGACTACCTTGTGTACCTGTACAAGGGCAAGGAGTACTACTACTCGCTGGAGCCGAGCATTTTCCGAAAGAACAAGATCATCCTGAACCGGTTGTCTTCCAGGGCGCGTGTCCTTTCATCATCGGTTCAACGGGGATCGCCGGCGAGGTACGAATGTCCGAGACGGTGTCGGAAAATGAGGATGAGGCAGGCCGGGTCACCTACGATCTGACCACGGACATCCCGGAGAACACATTTAACAAAGCGGTATTGCTGGTCTGGAACCCGGAGACGACGGAGTACTACAATCCGCTGTCGATCGCCAATGCGGCGGGGACTTACAGCGGCGTGTACATCCACGACAAGTCGGACGGACTGTACTATATCAAGGTTCGCGCGAATTCCAACAAGCGCGACGAATACGTCGAGGAGCTGGTCGAGCTGACGGAGGGAATGATGTATCGGTTCTATTACACCGTCGACACGCTCGAGGAGAAAGAGGTTGTGCTGACCAAGCCTGTACTCGTTGCTTTCGGTTACCGGAAGTGACGGGCGGTTCCGAAGACGGAGACTGAACACGGAAAGTAGGGATTGGATTTGTTAAGACGATGGGAGAAGCTTCCGGAATCCATGCGTCGGGAGGAGATCAAGCCGTATTACGAGGTGCTGCGCAGAAAGCGCGGACAGCTGTTTTTGAAACGGGTCGGTGACCTGATCATCGCTGTCATCATGCTCGTGTTCCTGGCAATCCCGATGGGAATCATCGCGATCCTGATCAAGACCGACAGCAAAGGCCCGGTATTCTTTCGGCAGAAGCGCGTGACAAAGTACGGAAAGGTGTTCCGGATCCACAAGTTCCGGACGATGGTCGACAAGGCGGAGAGCCTCGGCACGGCCGTCACCGTGGACAATGACGTGCGGATCACGAAGGTGGGCAGCAAGCTGCGCGGCCTGCGCCTCGACGAGTTGCCTCAGTTGATCGACGTAATCACGGGCGACATGAGCTTCGTTGGCACAAGACCGGAAGCCGTCAAATACGTTGACCGCTATGAGCCGGAGTACTACGCAACGCTGCTTGTTCCCGCGGGAATTACAAGCGAGGCGAGCATCCGCTACAAGGATGAGGACAAGTTGCTGAGCGGTGTCGAGGGCACGGATGAGGTGTACGTTACGAAGGTGCTTCCCGAGAAGATGAAGTGGAACCTGAAATCCGTTAAGGAATTTAACATTTTCCGCGATATTCTCACAATGTTCCGCACCGTAGCCGCTGTATTGGGGAAAGAATACAAGTAACAGGTGGAGTGAACCATGATTTCTGTAGTTATGCCCGTGTACAACGAGGCGAGATACATCGACGCATGCATCCAGTCGCTGCTTCAGCAGGACTATCCGAAGGAGGATATGGAATGGATCTTCGTCGACGGAATGTCCACGGATGACACTGTGGCAAGGATTAAGAGCTTCCGTGAGCAGTACCCCGATCTGATCCGGGTGCTGAGCAACCCGAACAAGATCGTGCCGTATGCGATGAACATCGGCATCGCGGCATCGACGGGGCGTTACATCATCCGTCTGGACGCGCACGCGGACTACGAGGCGGATTACATCTCCAAGTGCGTGAGTTACCTCGACTCTACAGGCGTTGACAATGTCGGCGGTCTGGCGGAGACGAAGGCGCGCGGGTTCATGGGGAACTGTATCGCGAAAATGCTGTCCTCGCGGTTCGGCGTCGGCAACTCCGAGTTCCGCACCGAGGGAAGCAGCGGGTATGTGGATACCGTTCCGTTCGGAGCCTTCCGCAGGGAGGTGTTCCGCAACTACGGCGGATACGATGAGAGATTGGTGCGCAACCAGGACAATGAGATGAATTACCGGATCCGGAAGAACGGCGGACAGATCTATCTGGCGTCCGATATCCGGTTCTCGTATTATTGCAGGGATTCCGTTCGCGGGATTTCCTCCATGGCAATGAAGAATGGCATGTGGAACGTGATCACGATGAAGCTGTGCCCGGGCTCGATGGGTATCCGTCATTTTGTCCCGCTGGCGTTCGTGTCGTCGCTGATCGGCCTTACGTTCCTGGGGATCTTCTGGCACTTCTTCTGGTGGCTGTTGCTCGCGGAGCTGTGCCTGTACCTGACGCTTGACGTTGTATTTTCCGTGAAGCTGTCGCGCGAGCCGAAGGAGATCTTCACGCTGATTGCGCTGTTCCCCATTTTCCACTGTGCCTACGGCATTGGCTCCCTGCGAGGGATCGCGAAGCTGTTCACGAAGGAATACCGCCATTCGGATTACACTGCACCGAAGATATGACACCGCCGGGGGACGGGAAGTAAGACTGTGAGTCGAGGAGGACGTATAGGGATGAGTGGTTCGGCGCTGCTAAGCATTATTATTCCTCTATACAACGGAAAAGAGTTTATCGCGAATATCGTCAGGTCCGTGAACGCGGTATCCGTGCCGAAGGAGATCATCATCGTCGATGACGGATCGAAGGACGGCAGCGGGCAGTACTGCGAGGAGATCCGCCGCGAGTACGCCGATGTGAAGGTGTTCCGCAAGGAGAACGGCGGCATCAGTTCCGCCAGAAACTACGGGTTGAGCGTCTGCACCGGGAAGTACGTGGTCTTCGTGGACCAGGACGATTACATTGACGCGGAGCGGATGAGCAATGCCATCGTGTATGCGGAAGACAACGGCACGGACGCGGTGTTCTGGAGCTGCGATTACGATGCCGACGGCGAGACATCGCCGTGCGACAAGGTTTACTGGAAATGCATCGCCGAGAGGGAGGCAATCGAGAAAAGCCTGCTCCCCGCGCTGCTCTTCCGGGACAATTCGGAGTATATGTCCTACATCGGACATGTCTGGGCAGGCGTGTATTCGACGGAGCTGATCCGGGGCAAGGACATGAAGTTCCGGCATTTCATCGATTACGAGGATGATCAGCTGTTCGTGTATGATTTTCTGCTTGCTGCGAAGAAGGTTGGTTTCCTGCCGGAGACGGTGTATTACTGGGTGTTCAACCCGAAGTCGTACTCCAACTCCAAGAGAAAGCTCACGAACATCGTGGCGCGGTATGAGAGTTACTTTTCGTATCTCGCGAACCGCTACCGCGAGCATGTCCCCAACGATGAGGACACGCTGAAGGAGCTCGACGTCTTCGCGAAGCAGTTCACGTTCTGCGAGGCGGTGAGAAACAGCGGGCTCGGCGAGAAGGACGCGAACGAGAAGAAGGCTGTGCGAAAGATCGAGAAGAGCCGCGAGTACAAGCCGCAGCTTAGGTGCAAGCCTAATCATATCCGTGAAAAGAGATTTCGCATATATTTGCTGCTTTCAAAGCTCGGGCTGACGGGGATCTCCCTGTGGTCGACCCGCGTTTACTACAACAGAAAGCAGAAGAAACAGAGGAAGAGCGGCACATGAAGAAGTACAGGGCTGTCGTGATCGGTGACTACGCCAAGGGTGAGCCGGTGTACAGCGGTCAGACGGCAAAGGTTCGGGACTATTACAATTTTCTGCTGGGCAAATTCGACGAGGAACAGATCCGGCTGCTTGACACGCGCGGCTGGCAGAAACATCCGATCCGTCTGATGCGCGAGCTTGTCCGGCTCTGCAAGCAGAGCGAGAACGTTGTGCTTCTGTTGTGCACGAACGGTCTGAGTATCAAATTCCTCTATCCGCGTATCGTGCGGATGAAGAAGAAATACGGGTTCCGGCTTCTGTTCTCCGTCGTCGGAGGGTCGCTGCTGACCGAGTACGAGCGTTTGAAGTACGTTCAGAAGCATCTGAAGGACGCCGAGGCGGTGTACGTCGAGACGAGAAAGCTCGAGTCGATGCTCACCGAGAAGAATCACGATAACATTCACTACGCGCCGGTGTTCTCGAGACGCAAGACGGTCCGGAAGGAAGAGATCATGACGGAATTTTCCGAACCGCTGCGCCTGTGCACGTACTCCCGCGTCTGCAAGGAGAAGGGTATCTCCGACGCCATCGACGCGGTTGTCGAGGTGAACCGCCGGCTCGGACGGCAGGCGTGCGTCCTCGATGTGTACGGACCGCCCACCGCGGAGTATAAAGAAGAGTTTGAGACAAAGACGGCTAACGCGGATGGCGCGGTGATCAACCAGCCACTGTTGACGGATGCCAACGCGATCGATGAACTATCAAAGCATTACCTGATGGTTTTCCCGACCTACTACAACGGCGAGGGTTTTCCAATCGCGCTGATCGAATGCATGAAATCGGGGCTTCCCGTGGTCGCGACGGACTGGCATTTCAATGCTGAGATCATCGATGACGGGAAGAGCGGCTTCATATATGACAGGGACAACACTTCGCTCGTCGACGTGCTTGAGCCGCTGATTCGGAATACAGAGAGTAACCGGCAGATGAGAGAGTACTGCGTTGAAAAATCGTACGCGTACGAGCCGGAGGAGATTCTGCGCGATCTCTACGAGAGGGTTGCGAAATAGAACCATGACGAGGAGATAAGAGGTGCCATATGCCTGAGCAGGACGTTTACAGGACACAGGGTAGGGCACGCATGAGGTTCGATTACAAAGGGAGCCTGTGCGTGCTGACCTTTTGTATTGCATATGCCGTCTCTGTGTTGGTCGTACTGCCGCCGAATTTGATGAATGGAGAGCTTGTTGTATCGTCATACTCCAAGGCTTTTTCGTTGCCAAAGACGATTTTGTGCATCATGGTTGTGTTTCTTCTGAAGTACATCCTGTCGTGCACGGTCAACCGGGAGGGTACGGTTTCCTACTATGCTCTGCGGGTACTGTTCTTCCTGTACGAGATTCCGGTTGTGCTGTCCTACGGACTGTTCGCGCACGACAATTTCCTGACCTTCTGGATTGCGGAGATCGTCTACTGGGTACTGATCTGCGTGGTGTGCGGACTGTTTGGGAAGATCCGCTCCATACGGATCGGAAGCCGCACACTGGATGAGACCGGCAAGGGCGTGCGGTTTGTCCTCCTCGGCATCGTCCTGTGCGGACTGGTGCTGTCGATCCGCAAGGTCGGCGGGTTCAGCTTCTCGATGGAGTTCCTGCGCGGCGTGTACGAGGCTCGCGCTTACTACAAGGAAAATACAAGCGACGTCATCACGTTCTTCAAGACCGCGCTCGGCGCATTCCTGTGCCCGTGCATGATCGTGTTCTACTGCATCCGGAAGCGGCCGGTTGCAACGTGCGGGGCGGTGCTCATACAGATGTGCTTTTTCTTCCTCGCGAAGGATAAGATCTACCTGTTCCTGATCCCGCTGTCGCTTCTTGTCGGAATTCTCGGGTACAAACTTGTTCTGTTCTTCAACGGGTTCCTGCATGCGGGGTATCTGCTGTACGGCATCGCGCTGATCGCCACGACCTTCGGCTTCATGCAGAACATGATTTACACGGTGCTGACGCGAAGAGTCATGGTTGTCCCCTCGTACTTCAGCTACGTGTATTATGATTATTTTACGAAAAATCCGCCGATCTGGTGGCGCCAGGACACCTTTTTAATCGACAAGTTTTTCACGCAGCCGTATCCGAGGTATATCCCTCTGCAGATCTCCCATGTGTACTTCAACGATCTGGAGGGAAACCCAAATGCGGGTATGTTCGCTGAGGCTATCTCCCGGTGCGGCTACTTCGGTGTGCTCATCTATCCGGTGATTTTCTGTCTGATGCTGCGGCTTATGGATAAGTTCTATGCGAGGGCGGAGAAGGAGGTCCGCGTCATGATGGGCATCTGTCTGGCGCTGATCGTATCGAACGACGTGATCACCAGCACCATGTTCGTGGTCGTATATGCCATGGTGCTTTTAGGATCGGTATATTTCAATAAAAGAGATGCGGAGGAAAAGTATGAATCTCTACGATAAGTTGGTTGCCAATGAAGAAGCGCTTTCGCTCGTCGGCCTCGGGTATGTCGGCATGCCGATCGCACACGCATTTGCGAAGAAAGGTCTTACGGTTATCGGTTTTGACCTCAACAAGGAGAAGATCGAGCTGTACAAGTCCGGCATCGATCCCACGAAGGAGGTCGGTGACGAGGAGATCAAGAAGACCAGGATTCAGTTTACCTCGGATGAGAACGACCTGAAGAAGGCCAAGTTCCACATCGTGGCTGTGCCGACGCCGGTCAATACCGACCACACGCCGGACCTGACCCCGGTGATCGGAGCTTCCGAGATTGTCGGACGGAACCTCACGCCCGGTTCGATCGTCGTATACGAGTCGACGGTGTATCCGGGATGCACGGAGGACGTGTGTCTGCCGATCCTGGAGAAGCAGAGCGGCCTGAAGTGCGGCGTGGACTTTAAGATCGGTTACAGCCCGGAGCGCATCAACCCCGGCGACAAGGTGCATCGTCTGGAGAACATCCACAAGATCGTCTCCGGTATCGATGAGGAATCCCTGCAGATCATCAAGTCCGTGTACGATCTCGTCATCGAGGTCGGAACGCATCCGGTATCGAACCTCCGCACGGCGGAGGCCGTCAAGGTTGTTGAGAACAGCCAGCGCGACATCAACATCGCGTTCATGAACGAGCTCGCGATGGTATTTGACCGCATGGACATCGACACCAACGAGGTTGTCGACGGAATGAACACCAAGTGGAACGCCCTCGGGTTCCGTCCCGGTCTGGTCGGCGGCCACTGCATCGGCGTGGATCCCTACTATTTTACGTATGAGGCCGAAAAACTCGGCTATCACAGCCAGATCATCCTGAACGGCCGTATCGTGAACGACTCGATGGGCGCGTACGTGGCGGACGCCGCGATTAGGAAAATGATCGAGGCAGGCCAGGCACCGAAGAAGAGCAAGGTTGTGATCCTCGGACTGACGTTCAAAGAGAACTGCCCGGACACGAGAAACAGTAAGGTTGATGACATCATCAAGCAGCTGAACACCTACGGCATCGAGCCTACGGTGGTGGATCCGTGGGCGAGCGAGCGCGACGCAATGCACGAGTACGGTGTCACGCTGACGAAGCTTGAGGATGTTTCCGGCGCGGACTGCGTCATCGTCGCGGTTGCGCACAACGAGTTCAAGGCCATGAGCCTTGACGAGATCAAAAAGCTGTTCCGTGACGGCGCCGACAGTGAGAAGGTGCTCATCGACGTCAAGGGCCTCTACAAGGTCGATGAACTCAAGAAGTCCGGAATGCTGTGGTGGAGACTGTAAGATTTTCCGAGAGTATGATCATGCAGGAAGGGGAGATAGGAATGCCTTCGACAGAGAAGAAACGACTCGTTTTCATATCTCAGTGGGGAAGCAATACCAAGGGTGTAAACGGCGGCAACGTCAAGAAAGTGCTTTCGCAGATTGAGACATTCGAAAAATGTGGTTTTGAAGTCAAAAAGGTGATCAAGGAGATCCCGAAATACAAGGAGCAGCCCTCCCTGGCAGACCGGGTAATCTCTAAGAGCAAGAATATCCTGCCCTTCTGCACGAACCAAGCGATCATCCGTTACAAGGAGGTCGGCGAGGCGGATTACTACTACATCCGCTTCCGCGGGTATGACTACCACTTCAGAAAGCTGCTGAGAGATATCCGGAAGAACAATCCGAAGGCCAAGGTGGTGCTGGAGTACTCCGACTATCCCTACATCGAGTACAAGGGACGGGACAAGGTCGGTGACTTCCTTGTCCGGAAGAGAGACGAGTTCGAGAGAAACAAGTGCGCGCAGTACATCGACCGCGTGGCAACACTCCTGTCCACAGACAAGTTGGACGGAGTTCCCTGCCTGAAGATCCTGAACGGACTGGATATCTCGAAGATCCCCGTGAGAGTGCCGCGGACGCCGGACAACTCGGTGCACGTGCTCATCGTTGCCTCGCTGCAGCGGGTGCACGGTGTGGACCGCTTCGTGCGCGGTATGAAGGAATACTACAAGGAACCGCATGACGAGCAGGTTTACCTCCACGTTGTGGGCGGCGGCGAAGTCATCCAGAGCCTGAAGGAAGAGGCGGCGGAGCTCGGCGACAAGGTGATCTTCCACGGCTTTATGTACGATAAGGACCTCGACGCGATGTACGATACCTGTGACATCGGCATCGAATTCCTCGCGCCCCACAGGAAGGAGATCAAGATCTCGGCCTCCCTGAAGAGCCGCGAGTATATCTCGAGAGGCTTCCCTTTCGTCTCGGCGTGCGAGCTTGATATCAACGCCCTCGGCTTTACGGACTACCTGCGGATCGAGGACGGGGAAGAGCCCATCGACATCGACAGCATTATCTCGTATTACAGGGAATTTTCCGCGAACCTCGACAAAAAGCTTGTCGAGATGAGAACCTTCGCGGAGACCTACCTGGGAATGGATTTTGCGATGAAGGAAGTAACGGACTACTATCTCGAAGGCGAGAAGTGAGAGCCGGCGGCTTCGGAGTATAAAGAGTAACAGACAGATAAGAAGGATGAAAACAATGAAGATTGCAGTTGCGGGAACGGGATACGTCGGATTGAGCCTGGCGGTGCTCCTTTCACAGCACAACGAAGTTGTCGCGGTGGACATCGTCGAAGAGAAAGTGGCGATGCTGAACGACTGGAAGAGCCCGATCCAGGACGATTATATCGAAAAATACCTCGCGGAACACGAGGAGCGGGGCCTGAACCTCCGTGCGACAACGGACGGCGCGGCGGCGTACAGGGACGCGGAGTTTGTTGTCATCGCGGCGCCCACTAACTACGACGTTGCGAAGAACTACTTTGACACGAGCGCCGTGGAGTCGGTCATCGACCTTGTGCTCCGGTCATCGGACACGGCGACCATGGTGATCAAGTCCACGATCCCGGTCGGCTACACGGAGAAGGTCAGGGAGAAGTTCCACACCGACCGCATCTTATTTTCCCCGGAGTTCCTTCGGGAGTCCAAGGCGCTGTATGACAACCTTTATCCGTCCCGCATCATCGTCGGTTGCGACGGGAATTCCCGGGAGAAGGCGCAGCAGTTCGCGCAGCTTCTCGTGGAGGGCGCGGAGAAGGAAAATATCGACGTTCTGACCATGGGCTTCACGGAAGCGGAGGCGGTCAAGCTGTTCGCCAATACGTACCTTGCGCTCCGCGTCAGCTATTTCAACGAGCTGGACACCTATGCGGAGATGAAGGGGCTGAACACCGGCGACATCATCCGCGGCGTTTCCCTGGATCCCCGTATCGGCGATTTCTATAACAACCCGTCCTTCGGATACGGCGGCTACTGCCTGCCGAAGGATACCAAGCAGCTGCTGGCGAACTTCGCGGACGTGCCCGAGGACATCATCCACGCCATCGTCCAGTCGAACAAGACGAGAAAAGAGTTCATCGCAAACCAGGTGCTGATGAAGGCCGGATACTACGGTTACGGATACGCATCGAACGTCGATTACGATGCGTCGATGGAGAAGACCGTCACGGTCGGTGTGTACCGGCTGACGATGAAGTCCAACTCCGACAATTTCCGCCAGTCCTCCGTGCAGGGCGTCATGAAGCGCATCAAGGCGAAGGGCGCGACGGTGATCATCTACGAGCCTACGCTGAAGGACGGCTCCACATTTTTCGGAAGCCGTGTCGTGAACGATCTCGAGGAGTTCAAGCGACTCAGCGATTCGATCATCGCGAACCGGTACGACAAATGTCTCGACGATGTTCAGGACAAGGTTTACACCCGTGACCTGTTCCGAAGAGACTGACGGAGTCTGCTCTGCCGGTTGACCGACGGGGAACGAAACCGATTAATACAGGATCGATCCGATCACACGGGATTGATCCGATCAACATAGAATCAAACACATAAAGGAGATACAAATCAATGATTCCTGCTATGAATGTTACCAGACAGTACGCGTCCATCCGGGATGAGCTGGATAAGGCAGCGCTGACTGTGCTCCATGACGGCCAGTATATTCTGGGCAAGACAGTCTCGGAGTTTGAGGAAGCATTTGCCGCTTACTGCGGCGTAAAATACGCTGTGGGTGTGGGCAACGGTTCGGACGCCCTTGTCATGGCCCTGAAGGCCTGCGGCGTGAAGCCCGGCGATGAGGTCATCACGACAGCCATGAGCTTCAGCGCGACGGCGGAGGCGATCACCTCCGTGGGAGCGGTTCCGGTTTTCGTGGACTGCACACGCGACTCGTACACCATCGATCCCGCTGAGGTTGAGAAGAAGGTCGGCCCGAAGACGAAGGCGATCATCCCGGTTCACCTCTACGGACAGTGCGCCGACATGGACACGCTGAACGCGATCGCGAAGGCAAACGGTCTGAAGGTGATCGAGGACTGCGCGCAGGCGGCCGGAGCAACGTACAAGGGAAAGAAGGCGGGCAGCCTCGGCGACGTCGGCTGTGTTTCATTTTTCCCGACGAAGAACCTCGGATGCGCGGGAGACGGCGGCATCATTGTGACCGATGACGAGTGCATCTACAGACAGTGCAAGGCGTTCCGCGCACACGGCAGCGGCCTGGACGGACTGTACACCTACGGCATTCAGAACGGTGTTGAGGTTTCCGAGGACAGCATGGACTTCAACGGAAATCTTCCGAAGTATTTCAACTTTGTGACGGGTTACAACTCCCGTCTCGACGCTCTTCAGGCAGCGCTCCTCTCGGTCAAGCTTCCGTATCTTGACGGATGGAACGAGCGCAGAAGAGAGATCGCGAAGCAGTATGACGAGAGGATCACGAACCCCGCGGTCGCGAAGCCGGTAGTCTGCAAGGACAACACGCACATCTACTATGTGTACGCGGTGACGACGGACAAGAGAGACGCGTTCCGCGAGTACCTCAAGCAGAACGAGATCACCAGCGGCGTTTATTTTCCGGTGCCGTTCCACCTTCAGAAGGTGTACGAGGGCCTGGGCTACAAGAAGGGTGACATGCCGAACGCGGAGTTTGTCGCGGAGCATTCCCTCGTTCTCCCCATGTTCCCCGAGCTGACGCAGGAGGAGATCGACGCGGTGATCGAGGCAGTGAACAGGTGGGAAGCATGACGAAGATACATGAGAGCGCGAGCGTCGCTGAGGGCGCGCAGATCGGAGACGGAACCTCGGTCTGGCAGAACTGCATCATTCAGGACGATGTCGTGATCGGGGAAAACTGCAATATCGGCGCCAATGTTTTCATCGAGAAGGGCGTGCGCATCGGAAACGGCGTGAGGATCAAGAACAATATCGCGATCTACAGCGGCGTGGAGGTTGCAGACGACGTGTTCCTCGGACCGAACTGTGTTTTTACGAACGTGATCAACCCGAGGGCGTTCATCAGCCGTAAGCACGAGTTCCGAAAGACGAGAGTCGGTAAGGGAGCCACGATCGGGGCCAACGCCACGATCATCTGCGGCCATGACATCGGCGAGTACGCGATGATCGGCGCGGGAACCGTGGTTGCCCACAATGTTGCGGACTACAACCTCGTGGTCGGAAATCCCGACAGGCTGCTCGGGTATGTATGCCAGTGCGGCTGCAGACTGAACGGGGAACTGATATGCACGGAATGCGGAAAAGCATATACGAATACAGACGGACAAATCAAATTGAAGGAGACGAAGTAACATGAAGTATGCACTGATCGGATGCGGACGGATCTCACCGAACCATGTGATGGCCGCGAAGAACAACGGCCTCGAGATCGTGGCTGTCTGCGACATTGTAAGAGCGAACGCGGAGGACAAGATCCTCAAGTTCGACCTGGATCCCAATAAGGTTAAGATCTACGAGGATTACAAGGAACTGCTTGCTGCGGAGAAGCCCGAACTCGTGGCGATCGCTACCGAGTCCGGCAAGCACGCAGCGATCGCTTTCGACTGCATCGCTGCAGGCTGCAACGTGATCATCGAGAAACCCATCGCGCTCTCCCTCGCGGATGCTGACGCGATCATCAAGGCCGGCAAGGAGAAGGGTGTGCTTGTGTGCGCCAACCATCAGAACCGGTTCAACAAGTCAATCCAGGAGATCCGCAAGGCTCTGGAGAAGAACCGCTTCGGCAAGCTTCTCTACGGCACCGCGCATATCCGCTGGGCGAGAAATCACGAGTATTATGACCGTGCCGCATGGCGCGGAACCTGGGAGCAGGACGGCGGCGCTCTGATGAACCAGTGCATTCATGACATCGACCTTCTCCGCTGGATGATGGGTGATGAGATCGACACGGTTTACGGTATGACCGACCGTCTGATCCACCCGTACATCGAGGCGGAGGACCTCGGACTTGCGGTTGTCAAGTTCAAGAACGGAAGTTACGGCACCATCGAGGGAACCACGGACGTATTCCCGAAGAACCTTGAGGAGACGCTGTATATCTTCGGCGAGAAGGGAACCGTGAAGGCCGGCGGCGAGGCTGTCAACATCATCGAGGAGTGGAAGTTCTCCGATTACTTCGGAGATGAGGAGGCAGTCAAGAAGGAATGCTCGGAGAACCCTCCGAACGTTTACGGTTTCGGCCACACCAAGCTGTATCGCAACGTCATCAATGCCATTGAAGGCACGGAAAAGCTTCTGGTGGACGGTGAGGCAGGAAAGCGCGCGCTTGAGCTGGTGCTTGCCATCTACAAGTCCGCGGCGGAAGGAAAGCCGGTGAAGCTTCCTCTCGAGAACTGCTCGACGATGGATTTCGTCGGAAGATTTTCCTGAGAAACAACAGCAGCGGGGGAAAGGATCCATTAACAGTGGCGAAGCGAGAGAGGCAATCGAATATTGAGCTTTTGCGTATCCTTGCGATCATCGGGGTTATTGTGCTTCATTACAACAACCCTGGTGTCGGCGGCGGCATGTCCTTCGTGCGGCAGGGATCCGTGAATTACTATATCCTGTATATCCTTCAGGCGGTATTTGATTGCGGGGTCAATCTCTTCATCCTGATCTCGGGGTATTTTCTGTGCAGGACGAAGAAGGTGAGCCTGTGGAAGCCCATTGAACTGACGGTGCAGGTGATGCTGTTCAGCGAGGGAGTGTATCTCGCCCAGGTGATCGCGAAGCAGTCCGCGCTCTCGGTGAAGACGATGTTTACGTCGATGATCCCGGCGAACTACTTCCTCATCCTCTACTGCGCGGTTTACATTCTTGCCCCATTTATCAACGCGCTCATCGACCGGCTGAACGACAGGAACCTGAGAACCCTTGTGGTGATCGGCATTGTTCTCTTCTCGGTCTATCCGACGATCGTGGATGTCCTCGGCGAGATTGACGGGGAGGAGATCATCGGGTTGAGCACGATCGGAAAATACGGAAGCCAGTGGGGGTATTCCCTCGTCAACTTCCTTCTCATGTATCTGATCGGAGCGTACCTGTTCCGCTCGAATGGCGGGATCAAGGAGTGGAAGACCGTCTCTCTGCTCGGGATTTTCGTGCTCAGCGCGGCGGCTGTCTTCGGATGGTCGATGCTTAACGTGAAGTTCGGGTATTTTAAGGAGCCCAGCGCCTGGGAGTACTGCAATCCGCTGATCATCCTGATCGCGGTTGTCGTGTTCGTTCTGTTTGGCAGGCTCAGTCTCGGAACGAACAAGGTGATCAACAAGCTCGCGGAGGGAGTATTTTCCGTATTCCTTCTCCACAGCGTACTGCTCAAACACATTCCGATCGAACGGTTTGTTCAGGGCAATGTCTTTGTGATGCTGCTCCATATTGCCGCATGCGCAGTCGGGCTGTATCTCGCCTGCTGGTGCGTGCATATGGTGTATCATTTTATCACGGATCCGATCTTCGCGAAGCTTTCGGCCGGGCATAAGCTTGAGATCCGCGTCGACGAACCCGCGGCAGCGGCTGACGGACAGTAATCCGATTGCATGTGTGAGAGGGCGAAAGAATGCTGAATAAGCAAGCAATCAAGCAAACGATTAAGCAAAAACTGAAACGCATGTATGACACCGGCGCGCTGCATATCACGCTCGGAACGTTCGCGACCAAGTTTGTCGCGCTCTTCGGATCGATTGTGGTGGTCCGCCTTCTCAACAAGGCGGATAAGGGTGTGCTGGATTACGTGGAAAATATCTACAGTTATGCGTTCATCATCGCCGGCTTCGGATTGTCCTACGGTGTGCTGCGCTACCTAATCATCAACGAGGATGTGTTTGACAAGAAACGGTTCTTCCGGTATATCCTCCGGCGCACTATCGTCATCGACAGTCTGATTGCGGTAGGAATGATCATTTTGTCGTTCTTTCTGCGGATACCCGCGAATTTCTCGGACGCGAAGTTGCTGATCCCGATCCTTGCCCTGCTGCTCCCGTTCCAGGATCTGCTGAACGAGATGCTGTATACGCTCAGGGCATTTTTCAAGAACAAGCTGTACGCGTACCTGGCAGTGGGGTCGTCGGTCATCCTAATCGGCGGACGCGTTGCGGGTGCGCTGACGTACGGCGTCGACGGCGTATTGCTGTCCCGTCTGTACCTAAACCTTCCGATGGCGATCCTTCTGATTCTGTTTGTGAGAAGGAACATGTTTCCGAAGGATCCCGTGGACGGGCTGAGCCGCGAGGAGAAGAAGGCGGTTAACCGGTACTCGTTCCAATACATGGTGACCAACGGCTTCTGGGCCCTGTTCATGCTGAACGATACGTTCCTGCTGGGCGAGATCTTGAACGATCCCGCGGTACTGGCGGATTACAAGGCGGCATATCTCCTGCCCGGCAATATCTCAATCTTCGCCACGGCGATTGGAGTGTTTGTCGGACCGTATTTTACGAAAAATGAAAAGAATCCCGACTGGGTAAGGCGGAACTTCAAGAAGGTGTACCTGCTCAGCGCGGGCGTCGTAGGCCTTGTGGCAGGAGGAATCGCCGTGCTGGCAAAACCGCTGGTGCTGATCCTGTTCGGCCGGGACTATCTGAATGTCATCGGGCTGATGTGTGTGCTGTTGCTGGGGGCCTTTATCAATTCGGGACTGCGGTTCACAACCGCCAATGTTCTGGCGTCCATGGGTGAGGTTCGGTACAACATGATCGTCTCGGGTGTCGGCATCGCGCTCCAGTTCGGGCTGGACGTGTTCCTGATCCCTCGCATGGGTGTCATGGCGGTCGCCGTGTCCAACTGCTTTGTGTGCTTCCTCATGGCGGCGGTCCTGTTCGCGGTATTTTACAAGAGATACTACGCAGGGAAGAAGGAAACTGCCTGACGCACGGTTTGGTTGAATGATTCCGTGGAAAGACTCTGATTATACAGGAGAGGGATGGATATGCAGAAAAAAGCATTAGTTATCGGTGCTACGGGCCTGCTTGGCTACGGGGTCACGAAGGAGCTGATGCACAGAGGATGGTCTGTGCGCGCAATCGGCAAGGAGTCCTTTGACCCCGTCAAGGTGTTCGGCGAGGGGATCGACTACACCTGCGGTGATTTCTATGACGAGACGTTTCTGGATGAGAAGCTCAAGGGAGTGGACAAGGTGTTCTTCTTCCTGTCCACCACGTTTCCGTCCACCAGCACGGACTCCTTAGAGCTCGAGATCATGCGCACGCTGCGCGGTCTTGATTACCTGCTTCGCAGGATGAGAGCTGTCGGGGTGACGCAGATGGTGTTCCCGTCCTCGGGCGGCACGATCTACGGAAATGTCTCGGAGGGTGCGGTGAAGGAGAGCGATCCGCTGCTGCCGACTACGCCGTACGGCGTCGGTAAGAAAATGTGCGAGGACATCATCGGGTTCTACGCGAAGAGCGGGATCTCGACGCAGATCCTCCGCGTGGGCAACGTCTACGGAAGCCCTCTCGCGAGAACGACCACGCAGGGAGTCATCGACGTGTTCGTGCAGAAGGCGCTGAGCGGGGAGAAGGCCTCGGTATGGGGCGACGCGCTCACCAACGTGCGCGACTACATCTTCGCTGACGATTTTTCGGAGGCGGTCGCCGTAATCGGCGAGCATGAGGCGCACGGCGTGGAAGTATACAACCTGGGTTCCGGCATCGGCACGAAGCTCGAGGAGATCGTGAACGAGATTAACCGCTGCACCAACAACGCGCTCGTCATCGAGCACGTGCAGAACGATGTCACGTCGGCGGTGAAACGGTTCGTGCTCGATATGAGCAAGTTTAAGGAAGTGACCGGATGGAGCCCGAAGCACGACATTCGCGCGGGCATCGAGAAGACGGTCGAGAGAAAGAAAAAAATGATCGAAATGTTCTGAGAAGGGAAGGAAACGCTATGAAGGGTATTATCCTGGCAGGCGGCGCGGGAACGCGTCTCTATCCGCTTACGATGGTGACAAGCAAGCAGCTGTTGCCTGTATATGACAAGCCGATGATCTACTATCCTCTGTCGACACTGATGCTCGCGGGGATCAAGGAGATCCTGATCATCAGCACTCCGTCCGACACGCCGCGGTTTGAGGCGCTGCTCGGAGACGGAAGCCAGTTCGGCGTTTCGCTGAGCTACAAGGTTCAGCCGTCTCCGGACGGTCTGGCACAGGCGTTCATCCTCGGCGAGGATTTTATCGGCGATGACGCGTGCGCCATGGTGCTCGGGGACAACATTTTCTATGGAAACGGATTCCGCAGGATCCTCCGCGCCGCAGTGGAGGACGCAGAGGACAAGAACCGCGCGACGGTGTTCGGCTACTATGTGAACGATCCCGAGCGGTTCGGCGTTGTCGCGTTCGACGAGAACGGCAAGGCGACAAGCATCGAGGAGAAGCCGAAGGAGCCGAGGTCCAACTACGCGGTGACCGGCCTGTACTTCTATCCCGCAGGTGTCAGCGGCAAAGCCAACCAGGTGAAGCCTTCTGCTCGCGGTGAGCTGGAGATCACCACGCTGAACGAGATGTACCTGACGGAGGATCGTCTGGATGTACAGCTGCTCGGACGCGGGTTCGCATGGCTTGACACCGGCACGATGGACAGCCTCGTGGAGGCGGCGACATTTGTCCAGATGATCTCGCAGCGCCAGGGCATCACCATCTCGGCGCCCGAGGAAATCGCGTTCATCAACGGCTGGATCGACCGGGAGAAGCTGATGGAGTCGGCGGCGCGGTACGGCAAATCCCCGTATGGCTCGCACCTTAAGGCAGTTGCCGACGGCAAGGTTCGCTATTAATCCTCCGGGGTTCTGCCCGGGGAAATCAAATATATTCAAGTGAGGAGAGTGCTTTATGAAGAAGTATCTCATTACCGGCTGCGCCGGATTTATCGGTTCCAATTTTGTTTACTACATGCTGAAGAAGTATGATGACATTTTGCTCGTGAACCTGGACAAGCTCACGTACGCGGGCAACCTTGAGAACCTCAAGGGCGTCGAGGGTGATTCCCGCCACGTGTTCGTGCAGGGCGATATCTGCGACAAGGAACTCGTGACGAAACTGTTCGGCGAGTATGACTTTGACTTCGTGATCAATTTTGCGGCGGAGAGCCACGTGGATCGCTCCATCACGAACCCGGAGATCTTCGTTCAGTCGAATGTCATGGGTACGGTGAACCTTTTGCAGCGCGCGAAGGAAGCATGGTACGATTCCGAGACGAAGACCTGGAAGTCAGGGAAGAAGTACGTGCAGGTCAGCACGGACGAGGTGTACGGAGCGCTCGGCGCGGAAGGTTACTTCATGGAGACCACGCCGATCAACCCGCACAGCCCGTACAGCTCCTCCAAGGCGTCGGCGGATCATTTTGTGAAGGCGTTCCACGACACGTACGGAATGCCGATCAACATCACGAGATGTAGCAATAACTATGGCCCGTATCAGTTCCCGGAGAAGCTGATCCCTTTGATGATCAACAACGTGAAGCAGCACAAGACGCTTCCGGTATACGGCGACGGAATGCAGGTTCGCGACTGGTTGTACGTCGAGGACCACTGCAAGGCAATCGATATGGTTGCAAACGGCGGCAGGGACGGCGAGGTGTACAATGTCGGCGGCCACAACGAGCGCCCGAACATCTTCATCGTCAAGACGATCATCGCGCAGCTGCACGACAGACTGAAGGACGAGGGCATCACGGAAGATCTGATCAAGCATGTTGAGGACCGCCTCGGCCACGACCGTCGTTACGGCATCGACCCGAGCAAAATCAAGGCGGATCTCGGTTGGTATCCGGAAACGCCTTTCGAGGTAGGTATCGTGAAGACGATTGATTGGTACCTCGAGAATGAGGAGTGGATGAAGCGCGTGACAAGCGGCGCATACCAGCAGTATTACGAAGAGATGTACAAGAACCGTCAGTAGTTATCCGAAAAATGCTGACAGAATCGCAGGTGAAGAAAGTGAAACTATTGGTAACCGGCGTAGGCGGACAGCTCGGACACGATGTTGTGAACGAGGCCGCAGCACGCGGATATGAGGTTGTCGGAAGCGACATTCAGGATGAGTACGCGGGGATTGCCGACGGGTCGGCGGTAATGACCGCGCCGTATGTGCGGATGGATATCACGGATAGCACCTCGGTGAAGAAGCTGATCCGGAAGCTTCGCCCGGACGCGATCGTGCATTGCGCGGCGTGGACCGCGGTCGACGCAGCTGAGGACGAGGAGAATCGCGAGAAAGTATTTGCCATCAACGCGGACGGAACAAAGAGCATCGCGGAGGCAGCGAAGGCGATCGGTGCCAAGATGCTGTACATATCCACGGACTACGTGTTCGACGGAGAGGGGACACGCCCCTGGGAGCCGGATGACAAATGCTACGCGCCGCTCAACGTATACGGGCAGAGCAAGCTCGCGGGTGAGCTCGCCGTGAGTGAGACGCTCGTGAAGTATTTCATCGTCCGTATCGCCTGGGTGTTCGGCTTAAACGGCAAGAATTTCATCAAGACGATGATCAACGTCGGCAAGACGCACGATACGGTGCGCGTCGTGAACGACCAGATCGGCACGCCGACGTACACGCTCGACCTTGCGAGACTTCTTGTCGATATGGTCGGGACGGAGAAGTACGGGTACTATCACGCGACCAACTCCGAGTCGGAGCCGGATGCGTACATCAGCTGGTACGACTTGTGCTGCGAGAGTTATCGTCAGTACGGTCTCGAGACGACGGTGATTCCGGTGACGACAGAGGAATACGGACTATCAAAGGCAAAGAGGCCAGCGAACAGCCGTCTGGATAAATCGAAGCTGGCAGCGGCCGGCTTCAAGCCGCTCCCCGTATGGCAGGATGCGGTCAGAAGATATCTTGAGGAGGCGAAGTTCTGATGGGACAGATCATTGTTGAGAAGGATTTGGACGGTATCGTAGGATTGTGTCTGATCACCCCCGCGGTTCACGGGGATGACCGCGGATACTTCATGGAGACGTACAGTCAGCGCGACATGGAGGAGGCCGGCCTGAATTATACGTTCGTGCAGGACAACCAGTCGATGTCGACGAAGGGCGTGCTGCGCGGACTTCATTTTCAGATCAATTATCCGCAGACGAAGCTGGTCCGCGTGATCAAGGGCGAGGTGTTCGATGTGGCCGTCGATCTCCGAAAGGGCTCGAAGACCTTCGGAAAGTGGCACGGAGAGCTGCTCTCGGAGGAGAATAAAAAGCAGTTCCTCGTTCCGAAAGGATTTGCGCATGGCTATTTGGTGCTTTCTGATATGGCGGAGTTCTGCTACAAGTGCGATGACTTCTATCATCCCAACGATGAGGGAGGGATCGCGTGGAACGACCCGGAGATCGGCGTAAAATGGCCGAAGCTCAAAGGAAAATACAAGGGCACCGCGAGCGCGGAAGGCTATACGGTTGACGGGGCGCCGCTGAAGCTCAGTGAGAAGGATCAGAACAGAGACAGTACCAAGGGATTAAACGTGAGGTAGGATAATGAAGATTACTGTTGCGGGTGTAGGATATGTGGGGCTTTCTCTTGCGGTGCTGCTTGCGCAGAAGCATGAGGTGACCGCAATCACAACGACGGAGAAGAAGGCGGAGAGACTGAATCAGTTTATCAGCCCGATCCAGGACGATGAGATCGAGCGCTTCTTCAAGGAGGCAAGAGAGGGTTCGCGTAAGCTGAATCTGACGACGACGACCGATAAGGCAGCGGCGTACGGCAGCGCTGAGCTTGTCATCATCGCAACGCCGACGAACTATGACGACGAGCACCATTTCTTTGATACGAGCGCGGTGGAGGATGCCATTGAGTGGACGCTCAAGGTGAACCCCGACGTTCTGATGGTGATCAAGTCGACCATCCCCGTGGGTTACACGGAGGCTGTTCGCAAGAAGTACGGCATTCGCAACATTATATTCAGCCCGGAGTTCCTTCGCGAGTCGAAGGCGCTTTATGACAATCTTCATCCGAGCCGCATCGTTGTCGGCTGCGATGACGATCAGAAGGAAGACGCGCAGATGTTCGCGGACCTTCTTCTGGAGGGAGCCCGCACTGAGGAGCAGCGCGCCGGACAGGAGCCCCAGAACATTCCGGTGCTGCTCGCGCATCTGACCGAGGCGGAGGCCATCAAGCTCTTCGCCAACACGTACCTTGCCGTGAGAGTATCGTATTTTAACGAGCTTGATACGTACGCGCAGATGAAGGGTCTGGACACGCAGATGATCATCGACGGCGTGTGCATGGATCCCCGCATCGGCGGCCATTATAACAATCCTTCCTTCGGCTACGGCGGATACTGCCTCCCGAAGGATACAAAGCAGCTGCTCGCGAACTACCGCGACGTGCCTCAGACGATGATCGAGGCCGTCGTGAAGAGCAACGTTGTCCGCAAGGAGTTCGTCGCGGAGCAGGTTCTCGAGAGAAAGCCGAAGATGGTCGGCGTGTATCGCCTGACCATGAAATCGAACAGCGACAATTTCCGCGCATCGGCGATCCAGGATGTCATGAAGCACGTGATGTCCACCGGAACTCCAATCATCATTTACGAGCCGACGCTCGAGGACGGCAGCGAGTTCTTTTCCTGCAAGGTTGTGAACGACCTCGCGAAGTTTAAGGAGCAGTCGGATGTCATCCTGGCGAACCGCTTCGATCAGGAGGTGCTCGGCGATGTCGCAGACAAAGTATACACGAGAGATCTGTTCAGACGCGATTGATGAGGAGGAATGACGGCGCATGAGATACAAGGGGTCGGTGATAGTTGCATTTGCAGTGTTGGTTCTCATACTCATCACGTATTGTATACCTTCACTGAAGACAGACAACAATGAAAACCGAACCCTTGCTACCTTTCTCATGGTGATCCGTCCCGAGAAGGATTCGATCATGTATCGTGACAGCCCCGCGGAACGTCTGGACGCGGCACTGTCTGACCAGTTCGCGTACCGGGAGACGGTGGTTACCCGGTACATGAAGTTTTTCAACGGCGCGGAAAATCTTGTCTACGGCATCAAAAAGTATTTTGCCGGGGAAGAGGCTCTGCAATATACGTTTCAGGTGATCGGTAACTATGTGACGATCGAGGATACCGGGTATCTCACGGAATATCCGTCGACGGAGCCGTTGCCGGAGGATTCCCTGAAAAACCATATCAACCAGCTGACATACCTCCACGACCGGTACCCGGATATGAAGATGTATGTTTACTACGTCACCCAGGCGTACGATACGTCCTGGTTCGACAGCTATATCGGGGCAACGACCGCCGGTCACGCGCGGGAGATTGCCGGCGCCCTGCCGGCGTATGTCGAATTCGGACAGCTGGAGTACCGTGATTTTGAGGATTACAAGGACATTCATTACAAGACCGACCATCACTGGAATCATCGTGGTGCGCAGCGGGGATACGAGAACATTTACGCGATGATGCGGGATGATCTTGAGATGGGGAAGCTCCGTGTTCCCGTCTCGGAGAAACCCGTATCCGACACATACGACTTCCGTTTTCGCGGAAGCTATGCCCGCGCGCTCGGAGACCTGTATCAGGGCAGCCTCGATGATTTTGCATTTTACGAATATGACCTTCCGGAACGGGAGACATCCGTGATCGACCCGAAGACGCGGGAAGAGATCCCGGTGGAAACGATCGGCCTGAATGACGAGTACGGCAGAGGCGAGATCATAAAGACGAAAAATAACGACCATTACATTCAGATGTACGGAACCGCCCGGGACATCGAGGGAGCGGCCTACAAGGATTCCGAATACCCCTTTGTCATCCGGAACAGCGAGGGCAACGGAAGAAACCTGCTGATCATTGGGGATTCGTACAGCAGGGCGATCCGCGACCTGCTGGCGTCGCACTATTCGTTGACTGTCTATATCGATTACCGCGTTCTCTCGGTATTCCCGGTGGACTACGTGATCGAAAATTACCGCATTGACGCGCTTCTGTTCGGCTCCAACGCATCGCTCTGGAACGGGGACGGGTATTTCCTTGTCTTCGGGGAGGAGGACTGATGGTTTTCGCTAGCCTTTCCTTTCTCGTCGTCTTTCTTCCGATTCTGATCGTCCTTTACTTTCTGATCCTGCGGGATCGGAAGCACGCAAGGCAGTACGTTCTGCTGCTTTTTTCACTGATGTTTTACGGGGCCGGAGAGCCCTTATACATTTTCCTGATCCTGTTCTGCGTCATCGTCACATGGCTTCTGACGCCGCATGTCAGCGAGAGACGCAGGGCAGTGCTTGCCGCGGCGATCCTTGTTAATGTGCTGCCGCTGATCATCACCAAATACGCGAGCTTTTGCATACGGAACATAAACGTGCTGCTCGGGGAGAACCGGATCCCGGTCCCGGGCATTGTGATGCCGGTCGGAATTTCCTTCTACACGTTTCAGGTGATCACATACCTTGTGGATCTGTATCGCGGCACGGTCGAACGGCAGAGGAATCTGCTTCTGTTCGGGCTGTATGTGATGTTCTTCCCGCAGCTGATCGCGGGACCGATTGTAAAATACTCCGAGGTCGAAGCACAACTGGAGCATCCCGATGTGAGCTGGGACCGAGTCCGGTACGGAGCGGGGAGGTTCATCGCCGGCCTAGGCAAGAAGGTTCTGATCGCGAACCAGGCAGGCTTCATCGCGGATACCATTCAGGCGAGCGCGCTGCGGTCGCTGTCGCCGGGAATGACATGGCTGTGTGTGACCGCGTACACGGTGCAGATCCTGTTCGATTTCTCGGGGTACTCGGAGATGGCGATCGGACTCGGCGCGATCTTCGGGTTTCATTTTCCGGAAAATTTCAAAGACCCGTACACTGCCGTGTCGGTGTCGGAGTTCTGGAGACGATGGCATATCACGCTGGGGCGGTTTTTCCGGGAGTATGTGTATATTCCGCTCGGCGGGAACCGCGTCGGCAGGGCGAGATGGGTGTTCAACATATTCGTTGTGTGGGCGCTCACCGGACTGTGGCACGGGGCCTCCTGGAACTTTATCCTGTGGGGGCTGTACTACGGTGTCCTGATTGTCCTGGAGCGGATCACCGGCCTCTCGAAGAGGATGCCGCGGGTTGCCGGATGGGGCGTCACGATGCTGTTCGTCATGTTCGGCTGGGGCATTTTCATGTGTGACACGCTCTCGCTTCGGGAGACGTGCACGTTTTTGGGCAAGCTGTTATTCCTCGGCGGTGACGCGGTCAATCCCGTGACGGTCGGTTCGCTGAAGATCGCGGGATATATACCGTTCCTCATCCTCGGCGCGGTCATGGCAATGCCGCCCGGCGCTGCGCTGCGCGGGAAGCTGGCCGGCCTGAGGGAGAAGCATATCGCATGGATCGACGTGCCGGCCGACCTCGGGCTGATCGCCGTTTTGCTTCTGTCGCTGATCGCGCTTCTGGGCGGAACGTACAACCCGTTTATCTATTTCCGTTTTTGATCTTATGGTTACACGTTGGAAAATGAACGATGCAAGGCAGGTCTTAAAAGTATGAGAGTGTTGTGGATCGCGGATGGCTGCTCGCTGCAGGACAAAGGAAACAACTCAGGTCTGAGATCCCGGTACGAGTGGGCGTTCTCAGAGTATGCGCCGGAGGTCGAACTGGCAATGGCGTACGCTGCCGACGGCGAGCAAGATAATCGGATCGAGCAGAACGGCATTGTTTACTATGCCGTGCATTCGAACATGTCGGTCGGGAGCAGTGAGGAGCAGTGGGAACAGGCGAAAGCCGAGCTGCTGCGGATCATTGACGATTTCAAACCGGACGTTATTCAATGTTTCGGGGCGGAGTGGCCGTACGGGAGGATTGCGGAGGCAACCCCGCTTCCCGTGGTCATTCACATGATGGGCTTTCTGAATATCTATTACATGTCGGTCGACATGGTGCACGGGAGATCAAGTACCGACAGGGAGAGACTGTCCGTGCGCATGCGAAGAGCACTGTTGCGCGCGTTCAAAGGAACCGGCCCTTACGTGCGGCCAGAGGTTCCCCGGGCGGAATCCGAGCGCAGGGTTATGGCTGCGAACCGGTATTTTCACGGACGTACGGAATGGGATCGCAATATCGTCAAATACTATTCCCCGGGTGCGGAGTATTTTCATGTGGAGGAGCTCGTAAAACCGTCGGTGTATGCCGCAGCGGGTACGTGGAATCCCTGCCGTGACGGGAAACTCCGTTTGTTTACCTGTTCCTCCGGGGATGATCGGAAGGGCAACGATATCATACTTCAGACGGCGAAGATCCTGAAGGAGTTGATGAATGTCGATTTTGTGTGGAAGGTCGCCGGCAACAAAGAATATTTTTCGATGTTTGAGAAGCGCACGGGGATCTGGGGCGAAGATGTGAATGTTGAACCGATTGGATATGTCGACGATCCGGTGATCATCGAGGAGTTGACAAGGTCGGATTTCTTTATCCATCCGTCCATCATCGACAACTCGCCGCACTCGGTGTGTGAGGCGCAGCTGATCGGGTGTCCGGTGATCTCGTCCAACGTCGGAGGTCTCCCACAGTTGGTCAGGGACGGGGAGACCGGTTGGCTGTACCCGTATAACGAGCCGCACACGCTCGCCTTTCTGATCGGAAACCTCCGTGAGGATAAGGCGCTGCTGGAGGCTGTTTCCAAACGGGAGACGGAGACGGCGCTGAAGCGACATGATCCGAAGACAATTACGGGAGAGTTGATTAACGTCTATGAAAGAATCCGAATACATTGATCTGTTCCTGAAAAATAACGGCGGATCAATCGAGCGCATCGCGACATGGAAGCGGCACCGGTGGATGCTGTTGCTGAACCGGAAGGCGAAGAAGCTGTATTCCGAATGCCTGAATGAGACCGATCCTACGAAAAAGAATGAGCTGAGCGCGCTGGCCCTGAATTCCATAGACAACATGCTGATAAACAGGGCGAGGAGACGGTGCAATATTCTGAAAGAGGATGTTCGGTTGTTCTTCACGCAGTTCGGGAAAAGAACAACGATCGACCGTTCTGACAGGAAGGTCAAAGATTACTATTCCGTTGTGGTGATTACAAAGAATTCTGCCGCGTATATTCGTGAATTCATTCTCTTTTACCAGGCGACCGGTGCCGATCGGATCTATCTGTACGACAACGATTCGACGGACAACCTGACGGAGGTGATCAAGCCGTTTACGGAGAGCGGATTTGTCGTGTATCGCAGGTGGCCCGGAAAGGTTCTTCAAACCGCTGCGTACCGGGACGCTGTCAGACGATCGAAGCGCAGGACAAAATGGCTTGCGATCGTGGATGATGATGAGTTTCTGTTCTCCCCGAAGGGTCCTGTGCCGGAGCAGCTGCGGGAGTATGAGGACTATCCCGGCGTAGGCGTCAACTGGGTATTGTACGGACCCAACGGGCATGACAAGAGCCCTGCGGGACTGGTCATGGATAATTACACAACGACCTTCGAGGACGGTGACTGCATCGGCAATCACCATGTCAAGAGTATCGTTCAGCCACGAAAGGTATCCATGATCCACCACACGCATTTTGCGGTGTACAAACGGGGACAATACGCGGTTGACGAGAAGAAGGAAACGATCGACAACTACAGCGCGATCATTGAGAGGACCGGCAGGGCATTCACGCCGAAGAATTACCGCGACATTTTCCGCATCAATCATTACTGCACCAAATCGCTGGAGGATCTGCGCAGGAAATGCTCGCGCGGATTTGCAGACGGAGCGCCCAATGCGGATTATGATAACATGGTGGACGCATTCAGCGCGCCCATGGTCGAGGATGTTACAATCGCTCCGTACGCGGATATAGTAAGGGAAAGGCTGAAACAGTTGGAGTCATGAAGAGGAACAGGATTAAGCGAGTAATAGCGAGAGGCAGGTATCTGTTTGACGCAGGCAAACAGAGCCTGAAGACGGACGGGGTACGGAAGACCGCGAAGAGGGTGACCAATAAACTGTTCCGCCGGTATATCAGCGCGCGGGCATGGATGAAACGTCCGATCTACACGGAGAAGGAGCTGTGGGAGCAGAGAGACCGTGTATTTGACAGGGACATTACGTTCAGCATCATCACTCCGCTGTACAACACGCCGGTGCAGTTTCTTCGCGAGATGATCGAGTCCGTTTTGGCACAGACATACGGAAAATGGGAGTTGTGCATGGTGGACGGAAGTGACGAGGACCACGACGAAGTCCGTCAGATCTGTCTCGCCTACGCGGAGAAGGACAGCCGGATCCGTTACCGGAAACTGTCGGAAAATAAGGGCATTGTAGGCAATTCCAACGAGTGTATCGCGATGGCTTCCGGCGAGTATATCTCGCTGCTTGACCACGACGATCTTCTGCACCCGGCGGCGCTGTACTGTGTCATGGAGGCAATCTCCGGACAGGGAGCGGACTTCATCTACACGGATGAGGCGACGTTCCGCAGCCCGGATACCGCGGATATCGCTACCATTCATCTGAAACCGGATTTTGCGCAGGACAACCTGCTTGCCAACAATTATATATGTCATTTTACGTCGTTCAAACGGGAAATACTGGAGAAAAGCGGAACGTTTCGGAATGGATATGACGGAAGTCAGGACCATGAATTGTTCCTCCGGCTGACGAAGCACGCGAGTTGTATTGCTCATGTGCCAAAGGTGCTGTACATGTGGCGGGCGCACAGCGCGTCAACCGCGCAGGACGGAAATAACAAGCCCTATGCCACGATCGCGGGGATCAAAGCCGTCTCGGATTATCTCCGGACGGAAGGGATTGACGCTCAGGTGGAACAGGCGAAAGGAGTCCCGTCCATATACCGCATGTCATATGCTTTGCCTGTGGAACGACCGAAGGTCAGCATCATCATTCCAAACCGGGATCATGCGGAGGATCTGAAGGCTTGCATCGATTCCATCCTGACGAAAACCACGTATGACAATTACGAGATCATTATCGTGGAAAACGGCAGCACGGAAGAAGCAGCGCTAAAGTATTATGACGAGATCACGGGGGCGGATCCCCGTGTGAAAAAGATCGACTGGCGGGGAGGTTTCAACTGGTCGGCAATCAACAATTACGCGGTCGGCGAGACGGACGGAGAATACCTGCTGTTCCTCAACAACGACACGGAGGTCATCACGCCGGAGTGGATCGAGGAGATGCTGATGCACGCGCAGCGGACAGAAATCGGCATCGTCGGAGCGATGTTGTATTATCCGAATGACACCGTACAGCACGGGGGAGTCGTCCTCGGGCTCGGAGGTGTTGCCGGACACGCGTTCGCGGGAGCCGAACGGGGAAGCAACGGCTATGCCGGAAAGCTTTGCTACGCGAACGACGTTACCGCAGTGACTGGCGCGTGCATGCTGATGCGCAGAGAGATATGGGAAACCGAGGAGGGCTTTGACGAGGCATTCGCAGTGGGATTGAATGATATCGATTTCTGTCTCCGCGTGCGGAAGGCGGGATACCTGATCCTGTGGACGCCGTTCGCGGAATTGTATCATTACGAGAGCAAGAGCCGCGGGAAGCCGGACACGGCCAAGAAGAAGGAGACGGCAAGCCAGGAAGTCGAGTTGTTCAGGAGAAAGTGGGGCAACGAACTGGAGGCGGGGGATCCCTACTACAACCCGAACTTCTCCCTGAAGGCGTGTTACCGGCTGAAAGACAGAAAACGCGAAGGATAGGACGGTTATGAAGAGTGTCACCGAATACGGCGGGTCATACCATGTTCAGCTGACCCCGCTTGAAAAAGGGTTTCATCTCCGGTTGAAGGAGCTCTGGCAGTACCGGGATCTGGTGCGGCTGATGACCGGCAAAACATTTGCCGTGACGTATCAGCAGACCTTCCTCGGGCCGCTTTGGATCATCCTCAATCCGGTTGTTTCCAGTCTCATATACATGTTCCTGTTCGGCTATGTCGCCCAGGTCGGAACAGCCGGGATCCCGAGGATCCTGTTCTACTTTGTTTCGTCCGCCGCGTGGGGAGTATTTTCCGCGAGCATGATCGCGAACGCCAACACGTTTGTCGCGAACGCGCATCTGTTCGGGAAGGTATATTTTCCGAGACTGGTCGTTCCTGTTTCAAACATGCTGGTCAGCATCATAAAGTTCGGCATCCAGCTGATCATCATCGCGGGACTTATGGTTGCGTATGTGCTGTCCGGCGAGATACATCCGCTGTGGGTGTATTATCCATTGCTGCCGATCCTGATCGTTCAACTGGCGGTGCTCGGAATGAGCTTCGGTATTCTGATCGCCAGCGTCACCGTAAAATACCGCGATCTTCTTTCGGTTGTTGCGGTAGGGATTAATCTGTGGATGTACGCGACCCCGGTTGTCTATCCGATTTCGGAGATGCCAAACGGCGTGATCCGCACGATCATCATGATCAACCCGGTGACGGAGATCATGGAGGTGCTCCGGTTGATCATGCTCGGAGAGGGCGAGGTGAATCCGGCGTTCTGCGCGCTGAGCGCGGGAGTGACCGTTCTGCTGTTTGTGATCAGCGCGGCGGTCTTCAACCGGGTGGAAAGGACGTTTGCGGACACGGTATAACTCATGGAACAAGCGACAGGTTTTGACAATGAACGGCCGGAGATCATCCGCGTTACGGGACTGAAGAAGAGATACCGACGGGGTCGTATCGGCGCGGGAACCCTTCAGGCGACCATCAAGGAGTGGAAAGAGCGGAGGAAGGATCCGGAGCGGGCGAAGGATGTCCACAGGAAGAAGAACGAATCATTTTACGCGCTGGACGGGATCGATCTAAGCGTTCGCCGGGGCGAGACGGTCGGCATCATAGGGAAGAACGGAGCCGGCAAGAGCACGCTTCTAAAAATTCTCAGTCGGATCACAGCGCCGACGGAAGGTGTTGTCGACCTCTACGGGCGTGTCACCTCGATGCTTGAGGTGGGAACCGGGTTTCACGGTGATATGACCGGGCGGGAGAACATCTACCTAAACGGCGCGATCCTCGGAATGACCAAGGCGGAGATCGACGAGAAGATGGATGATATCATCCGCTTCTCGGAGCTTGAGGAGTTTATTGACACGCCGATCAAACGGTACTCGAGCGGCATGTATGTCAAGCTCGGGTTTTCCGTGGCATATCATCTCGACAGCGAGATTATCATTATGGACGAGGTCCTTGCCGTCGGCGACATCCAGTTCCAGCGGAAGTGCCTGAGCTGCCTCGCGGAGGCGGCGAGAGACGGAAAGCGTACGGTGCTCTACGTAAGCCACAACATGAGCACGGTTCGCCAGCTCTGCAACCGCTGCATCGTGCTGGATAAGGGGAAAATTGTTTTCGACGGGGACACCGACAAGGCGATCGAGGTCTACCTCGGCATCAGCTCGGACATGCCCGCGCAGATAACCTACGGGCCGGAGCATCGTCCGGATGACGCGATCATCCGCGCGGTCAAGAGGATATCGATCGACAGTCTGTCGTTCGCGGACCGTACGGAACCGGTGTTCCGCAACACGGAGGAGGCGGTGATCAACCTTACCTGCACCGCGGAGATGGAACTGAAGAATGTCGGCTTCCGCTTCGAGGTCTGGTATCAGGACAACACGAAGATCGCGACCGCGCTTTCTTCCGGGTTCCTGGATTTTTCGCCCGGAACCGAGACCGTGACGATCCGGATGCCGCTTGCGCACCTGGAATCCGGACGATACCGTGTGGACATCATAGCTTTTTTGTTTGACGGATCACCGAATGATTTCCGGATTGATTCCGTGTACCCGGGGTTTTATTTTCAGATCGAACCGGTCATCGACCCAGAGCACTATTTGAAGTGGGACCATAGACACTGGGGAGCGATCAGACTTGATGATTTGCATTTAGAGATGTCATTTGAAGAGCGTGAAAGACTATCGGAAAAGTCAGATTCTTTACCGATTGGTTGACATACAATCTGTTCTATCGTATAATACGCCTACGGCATTTTTATAGTTTGATTGGACTCATCTACGGAATAAACGAAAGGAAGACGGACACCGCACAGTTTTTTTCTGCGGGATCCCAAAACAAGCCCATGGCAGATATCATGGAAAAAAGAGAAAAAGCGCTGATGGTCGGGAATGATTCGAAGATTAATGTGGTGGTGAATCGGTCGACAGAGGGGGGCGCAGCCATTGATCTGATGAGCGTGTTTGGCCTCATGAAGCGAAGATTGAGGCTATATGCATGGCTGATAATTCTTTTCATGGTTGTCGGTGTATGTGCGCCATTGCTGAGGTACCAGTTCAGAGATAACAGTTTTCGTGTTGCATCGGTAGTCACGTTTGATTATGATGTGCTTGACACAACGAATCCGTTGATTACCCCGACTCCGAAGCCGGTCGAAGATCTCACAGCGCCTGATGGTACGGAACTGGATGTTTCGATGCTGACATCGTCGTATGTGTTGTCTGAAGCATTGCGTGGAGTGACGCTTTCAGAGGAGATTACGGTTGCTCAGTTGAAAAACAACGTTTCCATCGAGCGTATGCTTACGGAGGACAGTCGAAGACAGCAGGAAGTTGCAAAGCAGATGTTGACTGACAGGAATAGTGCAGCATATGCACAGTTGCAGAGCATCAAACTTACGTATGTGAATCAGGTGATTGTTTCGTTGACAAATGGTTTTGAAGAAGGCGATAACAAAATCTACCTTCCCGACGACGAACTTCGCCTCCTTCTTGACCGCGTGACTGCGGCGTATAACGATTATCTGGCGATGACGTATGCGGATCTGAAAATCCCGGGAGATGAGATTTCCGTGATTGATACGGAGAATCTGGACATCATGGAGAGTGTCGACTCCCTTCGCCAGGCGTTGACAAATCTTTACGATTACTGCGATTCGAAGACGGATGAGATTAAGGCGTATCGGTCGTTCCGCGACGGAAGGTCGCTCGAGGATCTGATGCAGGTGCTGCAGACGGCGCGGGATGTGAATGTGGAGTATTTGTACTCGTACATCAGCGCGAGCTCGGTGGCGGTGGACCGCGATGCGATGATCGCGAAGTACCGGTATCAGCTGCGCGAAGCGCAGACGAAGCTCGATACGGTGAACGAGCAGATTGCGACGACGGCGGACATTTTGAAGAATTATAAGCACGACCAGATCTATGTGGAGCAGCAGGAGGGCGATTCCTCGAAGTCCACGAAGATTACGACGGAGTACTATAACAACTTGATTCTTCAGCAGGCGGCGAACTATGAGAATGCGAACAAGCTGGAGATTTCGATCGAGGAGCTGAAGGTGAAGATTGAGAGCCTTCAGTCGGAAAATGCTTCCGCCAATACGGCGAAGGCGAAGGAAGAGCTGGCGGCAGCTATCTCGGTCTGCCATGACATCTATCTGCAGATCTGCGAGCAGATGGAGGAGATTTACGGAAGCTCGTTCTATACGACGTATGCAATCCGCTCGGCGGCGCAGGGCAAGGAAGACGGTTTCCTGTCGGCGAATTTGAAGAAGATGATTCTCGGAGCTTTGCTCGGGGCGTTCCTCGGGTGCGGGCTCTGGTTTGTGAGTGCATTTGCCGCTGAGATGCGCCGCGGTGCAAAGGCCGAGGCGAACGGTGCGGCCGGGGACGGCGCGAAAGGCGGAGACTGCGGTGCCGGAGCGGGGGATGCCGCAACCGGTGCGGATGCCGAGTCCGGAAAGGAGGCGGAAGTATGATGACTGCTGCGAACAGTAAGAAATCAATTACGAAGCCCTCCAAGACGGAGAAGAAGCCGTTGATGCTTTGGAGAAAGGTTGCTTATATCCTGATCGGTGCGGCGATCTTCGGCGTTGTTTTGTCGTTGGTTTTGTTTGCTCTTGATGAGAAGCCTGCGTCTGCTTTGGCAGATATGCAGCTGACGTTTGACGGCGCGGCGGAAGGTATTGCTCCGGATGGAAGACGGTTTGATATCGGCGAGCTTACTTCGGATGAAGTGATTGCGGAGGCGCTGAAGGCTTCCGGACTTGATAGTAAGTACTCGGTGGAACAGATTAGCAAGAGTCTTGTGGTTGCCGGAGCTTATCCGGAGGATATTTTAAACCAGACCATGAGTTACGAGTCGCTCCTTGATTTCACGACCAATCGCACGTTGACGACAGAGCGGTTTAACCCGACGCTTTTCACAGTCAAGCTTTATAACCATTTTGATTCCAGGATTTCCCAATCGAATCTGGAGAAGCTTCTCAAGAACATCCTTACCGTGTATAAGGCACGTTTTGCAGAGATGTATACTCAGGGCAAACCTTCGGAAATGATGACGCTACCGCTTGCAGGGTACGATTATCCGCAACAGCTTGAGATTTTGCAGCAGCGGCTGGAGATTGTCAGCAAGTATGCAAACGAGATGTATGAGAAGGAGCCGACGTTCCGTTACAAAGGTGCAGGATTCAACGATATCGTTGTTCGCCTGAATGCCCTTACGGACAGTGATATCGGTCGGTTGAACGCAAACCTGACGTTAAATGCTTTAACGAAGGACCCGGATCGTTTGTTTACGCAGTACACATTTGAACTTCGCGACTTGGGCAATCGTCTTGCAAAGCGTCGCACACAGCTCACGAAATTGGATGCTCTGGTTTCTTCGTACGAAAAGAGTGAGATTCTTTACATCAGCACGAAGGATTCGCTTACAAAAATTGACGGTAATTCAACAGAAACTTACGACGCACTTGTCGATATTCGTCGTGCGGTTGCCGAGGAAAACACTAAAATTTCCTCCCAAATCGCTACCTACGAGCTGAAGCTCTCTGACCTGACCGGCGAGCCGGTGGTGAAGGAGGACAAGACCGACAAGGGCGGCTCGGGTGATGGCACGGACGGGACGCAGCAGGGTGCTGACGGCACCGGCGAGACCGGAGAGCAGGGTGACGGCACGCAGAGCGGGACCGGCAACGGAAATGCAGGCACCGGAAACGCGGGCGATAACGGCAACTCCGGCGAGAACGGGGATGCCGGCAACACTGACAACGGCTCGAAGATGCCGGCGGCGGCGAAGCTGGATATGACGGCGACGGCGGCGCAGCGCGAAGCGCTCGAGAAGGAGATCGCGGCGCTTGAGGAGAAGAGCGACGTTGTGATTAAGGATTTTTCGGAGATGCTTGCCGCGTGGAACAATCAGAAGGTGAACGACACGACGGTGTCCGTCTCGAATTATCGCTATGATTCGCAGAAGCTCGTTTCCGGCGCGTTCATTAAAAAGACGATTATGACCGCGGGACCGATTTTCGCTCTTGCAATGATTCTCTGCCTGTGCATGATTATCGCAGCGAAGAATCGCGAGATGAAGGCTGAGGCGTAAGCGTCTGAAACAAACTAGTACGGTTTCCGGCAGGGGCGGCGCAGCTGCTTCTGCCGGTTTTGTTATAAATCGGACGGTGTTTTGGGGCTTGTCTTTTCGGGAGTGTCATATTATTATTTATTGTGTTGGCAGTCCGATGAGGATTGTATCTTTCTGGTATGCGGAGGTTGCGCCCAAAGAGGCGCGTTTGGAATATGGCTGTTTCGCAGAATAATCGAATTGCGGAAGAGAATTTGCGGGCTTTTCAGCCCGAGGCGGTTTTTGCCGACGGCACGGAGGCGTTTCGCTCGCCGTGCGAGCCGGAGCCGTATGATTTTGTGACGCTTACGCTGCGCGTGGGGAAGAACCAGGCGGTGCGGACGAGCGTTGTGATTGCGGAGCGCGCGGGGCGCATCGACATGGATTTGCACGCAAGCGACGCGTGGTTTGACTGGTACCGGGCGGAGATTGAGCTCATCGATAAGCCACTCCACTATTTCTTCGAGGTGGCGACGGCAAATGGCGTGTTCCGCTACGACCGGCTCGGCGTGATGCTTTCGGACCGGGAGACGGTGTGCTTTCAGATTACGCCGGGCTTCCACACGCCCGACTGGGCGAAGGGCGCCGTGATGTACCAGATCTTCGTCGACCGCTTCTGTAACGGCGACCCGACGAACGACGTGCAGACGGGCGAGTACTACTACATCGACCGCCCGACGAAGGAGGTTACGGACTGGGGGCGCGCGCCGGAGGCGTGCGATGTGCAGGAATTTTACGGGGGCGACCTCGCGGGCGTCATCAAGAAGCTTGATTACCTGCGCCGCCTCGGCATCGAGGTCATCTACTTAAACCCGATTTTCGTCTCGCCCTCGAGCCACAAGTACGACATTCAGGATTACGACCACGTCGATCCGCATTTCGGCGTGATTATCAAGGACGCGCCCGTCGGCCTCGCGGAGGGCGACACGGCAAATGCGCATTCCGCGCAGTACGTTGCCCGCGTGACCTCCCGCGAAAACCTCGAGGCCAGCAACGAGCTCTTTGCGCAGCTGGTGGCGGAGGCCCACAAGCGCGGCATGCGCGTCATCATCGACGGCGTTTTCAACCACTGCGGATCGTTCAACAAATGGATGGACCGCGAGGGCATCTACAGAAATGCCGAAGGCTTTGAGGACGGCGCCTACGGCTCGAAGGAGAGCCCCTACCGGTCGTTCTTCGCGTTTGCAAACGACGCGGAAGCGGACGCCGGCGGAGAATCAGGTGCGTTCGGCGGCGACGGCGAGTCCGCCGGTGGAGAATCAGGCGCACCCGGCAGCGACGCTTCCGGCAGCGCCGGCAAAACCCTCAGCAGAGGCGCCGACACCCACCATAACCCGAGCGGCAAGCCCGACGCAGTCGGAGTGCGCGGCGCAGGTGCGGACCGGGGCGCGGGTACGGACAATACCCCGGGCGACGATCCCTACGAGGGCTGGTGGGGGCACGATACGCTTCCGAAGCTCAATTACGAGAAGTCGCCGAAACTGAAGAATTACATCATGCGTATCGCCCGCAAATGGGTTTCCGCGCCCTACGGCGCGGACGGCTGGCGGCTGGATGTGGCGGCCGATCTCGGGCGGAGCGAGGCGTACAACCACGAGTTTTGGAAGGAGTTCCGAAGGAGCGTGAAGTCGGCCAATCCCGACGCGTTGATCTTGGCGGAGCACTACGGCGACGCATCGGCGTGGTTGCAGGGCGACGAGTGGGACTCCGTGATGAACTATGATGCATTTATGGAGCCCGTCGGATGGTTTTTGACGGGCATGGAGAAGCACAGCGACGCGGCCAGAGAGGACCTTTATGACAACGAGAAGGCATTTGACTTCGCGATGCGCTGCAATATGGCGCGCTTTCAGACATCGTCGCTTCTCACGGCGATGAACGAGCTCTCGAACCACGACCATTCGCGCTTTCTTACGCGCACAAACCGCCGCGTGGGACGCACGGAGACGGCGGGAGCCGCCGCGGCCGACGAGGGCGTAAACAAGGCAATCATGCGTGAGGCGGTCATGATGCAGATGACCTGGCCCGGCGCGCCCTGCGTTTACTACGGCGACGAGGCCGGCGTGTGCGGCTGGACCGACCCGGATAACCGCCGCACGTACCCGTGGGGTCACGAGGATGCGGAGATGGTGCGGTTCCACCGCGAGATGATTCGCATTCACCGCGCTTACCGGTCGCTCCGGGTGGGCTCCCTGGTGTGGCTTGCGGAAGACTACGGCCTTCTTGCGTATGCCCGCATGCTGCCCGGCGAGGCGGGCGCACAGGATGCGAACGCAGGCAAAGCGTCTTCGAAAGGGGCGGGCGCAGCCGAGACGGGCGGGCGCAATGCGAATGCAGGCGAGGCGGTCATCACCGTCATCAACAACACCGATTGCCGCCGCGACGTGCATCTTCCGGTCTGGCTTGCCGGCGTAGCGGACAGCTCGCGCCTGGTAAGGCTGCTGCGAAGCGGAGAGGATGGATTTGGCGCGGAGGCGGCGATTTATCCGGTCCGCGACGGCTACGTGACGGTCCCGGTGGACCCGATGGGCGGCGTCGTGCTGAAGAATCTGGAGTATTAAGGGTGCCGTTCCGGTAGAATTGAATCTTGAGATTGATCGGACATGCTTTGGACTTACACACTAGAGCCTGGCCGGACTTGACTACAACCGCAGGGCGGTCAAAAATGACCGCCCTGCGGTCGTTTTTGACGGACCGGTGGTGGGCTTTTGAGTGTCCCGCGGTGGTTTTGTCTTTGGTTTCTTGCTTCTTGGCTTTGGTTTCTTGCTTCTTGGCTTGACTTCTTGCCTTTTGTTTTGGCGCTTTTACCCTCTCTGCAATTTGAACCGGTATCAAATGACTGTTTTTGCAGTTTGTACCGCCCAGAGAAGAGAAATCGGTTACCGGGCGGTACGGAGAGAGGACTTGTTTGCAGCAGGGAAGCGTTTATGTCAGTTATCTTTTGCGATGAGTTGATAGTATCATAATCCATTGCCATTAAATCGCAAATTGTATGATAAAAGACTTCTGAAAAATGGGGTAGAGAGCTGAAGTGTACCGCCCGGAACACAAATCCGGCACTATGGGCGGTACAATTTCTCAAAAGAGTCTTTTTGAACAAGCTGTGCGCCGGAAGCTCGCCCCCTCGGATTGCCGGAACCTCCTCCCCGGGCAATCCGGAAGCTCGCCCCACCTGAATCGCCGGGAACGCGAACCGCCCCGGATTGCAGAAGTGCAGAAGTGCTGAAGTGCAGAAGAGGCCGAACCCCGAAATTTCGTAACCCGACGTATTACAACGGAATGATTGACTTTTACCGTGTTTTTCGATACAATGGCAACATAGCGGCCGGGCGGGATTCCGCGGCTGCGTAGGATGTGGCGGCACAATGGAAGATGCGCCGCGAATCAAAGGAATCGCTCCGAAAGCGGGCGGAGAGGAAGGATAGAATATGAATTTCTTTAGTAAGAAGACCCAGAAGATGATCGTTAAGATTATGGCGATTGTTCTGGTTTTGGCTATGGTTGTTTGCCTTCTTGCGTGGATGGTTAAGTAGGAATTATGATTACCGTAAACGGGATTACGAAACAGTACGGTAAGAAGGTGGTGCTGCGGGACGCGACGTTCTCTGCGAAGCAGGGAGAGTGCGTGGCGATCGCGGGCGCGAACGGAAGCGGCAAATCCACCCTCTTAAAGATTATGGCCGGCACCCTGAAAGCGGGTGGCGGCAGTTTCGTTGCGTTCGGACATGACATGCTCCGGGAGACCGAGGAGCGCGAGCGTCTGATCGGTTACGTTCCGCAGGAAAATCCTCTGATTCCCGAGCTCACGGCCCGCGACAATCTGCGTCTGTGGTATTGCAACAGCCGATATGACATCGAGCAGGAGCTTGAGAAGGGAACCCTTGCGATGCTTGGGATTCCTGAATTTATCGATGTGCGTGTGGATGCCATGTCGGGCGGTATGAAGAAGCGCTTAAGCATCGGTTGCGCGGTGGCCAACGACCCGCCGGTGCTGATTCTCGATGAGCCGGATGCGGCGCTGGACCTCATCTGCAAGGAGGCCATCCGCGATTATCTTGCGGAGCACAAGCGGCGCGGCGGCATCGTGGTGATCACGACCCACGATGAGGAGGCGCTCTCCATCGTGGACAAACTGATGGTGATGCAAAACGGCGTGTTGCGTGAGGTCGACCGTACACTTCGCGGAGACGGTCTGCTCGCGGAGCTCAAGCGCGGACAGTGAACGAGGTTTGTATGGACGAGAAGAAGACCTTGGTCCGGCCGCCCTTTGACGAAAACGGGAACGTGGTCTGGACCGATGAGGAAAAGCCGATGAAGAAAAAAGCCCTGCGGTGGTGGGTATGGCTCATCCCGGTTGGGCTTATTTGCGTTATCGGGGCCGGTGTGCTTTTGTACAAGGCAGCGCACCGTAAGACGCCGCAGGAGATGTGCCGGGCAGCGCTTCGGGACGCCTGGGCGGACGGCCTGGGGTACCGCGAGCCGCTGATGAAGGCCATGCATATGCAGGATTTGGCGGAGATTTTCGACAAGGCGCCCACGGACATCGGCATTTCGCTTACGCTTCGCGGGACGAACCTGACCCTCGCTGACCTCGGCTTCGGAAAGGCAGACGATGCGGAAGACACCTCCAAGCCCCTCTCGGACTACGTGGGGTTTGGGTTCGGCATCAATATAGGACTGGACGGCGACAACGTGGGAATGGACCTGCGCGGGTCCATAAGCGCCCTGAGCCTGTCGCTTCTTAAGACGTACTACGACGGGGATTCGGTGTACCTGACGTCCCCGAAGCTTCTGAAGGAAGTCCTGTACGCAAAGATAAAAGAAATCCCCGGCAAATGGGAATCCGCGCCGCTTTGGGACATGCTAAAGCCCGAGACGCAGGAGTCTGCCAAGGGGGCGGCGGAGAGCGGAATCGCGCTTCTTAAGAAGGGCGCGCTCATGTTTAAGAATGCCAAGAAGGCGCTGGCGGCCACGTATCCGGCGGAGGAATCCCTGATGGATCACCTCTTAGGCGCCATCGAATACGAACAATGCAAGGACGCCAAGGGCAAGGTGCTCACGGAGATGGTGGTCATCGGCTCGGAGAAAGTGCCCTGCTACGTGTTCCGCATCCAGGTGAATGAGGATGAATTTTATGAGATGGCGAGCGCCGTGGCCGGTGCCGTCGGCGGCGAGAGCGCTGTTGCGGAGGTGCACAAGGCGTGGAAGCTTGCGCCGGCCGCCTCGGACCCGGATGACAACGGCGTGCGGGTGTTCGCTTACGTGACGAAGGCAGGCGAGCTTGCGAAGTTGACCGCGGAGGTGAGCGGCCTTGTGTACGGCAAGCCCGCGAAGGTGAACGCGGAGCTTCTGTGCGTCGGCGAGGAGGATCCGCAGGACAAGATGTACCTCACGGTGAAGGCCGACATCGACGGCAAGAGCTACGGGCTGGACGCGAAGAAGACGGTAAATGCAACCCGCGCCCGCGTGTCCTCCCGCATCGAAGTTTCGCTGCAGCTCCCGGATATGCCGCAGTACGGCTTTAACGCCGCCATCAACTATAACATCGCGGGTGCGCTTCTCGACCTGGAGGCCAACACGGTCTACAAGGGCGACACGGTGGGCACCATGAAGCTCACCGGCGAGTGCAATTACAAGACCGGGTGGGAAATCAACGTGAATGAGGTTGCATTTGCCGACCGTTATACCGGCAAGAACGCCTCGTTCTCCGGACGGCTTGTTTTTGCGCCGACGCAGTACGCGCCGGAGAAGCCGGAGGGGCAGCTTATCGACATTCTGACCCTTACGCCGGAGGAGGCGCAGGAGCTGATCAAGGAAGGCAAAGAGCAGCTCGAGTGGTATTACAACAAATTCATCCGCTGATGCAACGGATAACTATCATCCGCCGACAAAGCGGCAAATCCGTCCGCGGGCGCGGACGGGGAGGTAACCTATGGGCAAACTGTTTCGGCAATTCCTCTCGCTTGAGGGGAAGCGCGCGCTGAAAATCGTACCGCAGTACTATCTGGGCACCGTTTTGCTGGTGACCTTGTTTGCTGCGGTCGCTTTGTGCGGACAGAAGGCCCTCGGGGAGAATGAGGACCGGGGCGCCGTGAAGATTGCCCTGGTGATGAACGACTCGTACATTGAGAACTTCGGCCTCGACGTGCTGCAGTCCGCGGGCGCGGCGTCGACGGTGTTCCGCTTCTCGGAGACGGACGAGGCGGACGGCATGGCGGGCCTTAAGGAGGGCCGCTACGACGGCGTGATGGTGTTCCCGCCCGACTTTGTGGACAGCGTTTTTTCGGACAATTTCGCGGGGGCCGCGAAGCTTTACTCGCCGCGGCTTTCCAACAGCTTAAACCAGGGCTTGATGGTCGGCATCGTGGAGGTCGGCTGCTCTTTAATCAAGGTGTCGTCGGCGTACGTGCAGAGCGGCGTCGCGGCAGCGGAGCACTACGGGGCGGACGAGACGGACGCGTCCCGCGTGCAGACCGACTTGGAAAATGCACTGGCCGACCGCGTCATCAACCGCGCCGAGAGCTATGTGACGGAGGATGCGTCGGGAACCTACGGGAGGACGCTGTTCCAGTACTACTTCTGCGCGGGGCTTGTGATGCTTCTGATGCTCGGCGGTGTCGCCTGCGGAACGCTTTTAAAGGGCGACTCGAAGGCGCTGGAGGATCAGCTTAAGATGCGCGGCATCGGTGCGCCGCTTCTGGCGCTTGCAAGATACCTGTCGGTTTTGTTGCTGTTCTTTGCATTTTACGCGACGGTGTTTTTGATTCTGTTCTTCTTCTGGCTTCGGTGGCCGGACACCTTTGACCGATACTTCGCCATCACGAAAGTCGGCGAGCTCGGGTACTGGTTTTTGTGCGGCATCCCGGTGTTGCTGCTGGCGGCGGCCATCGTTTTGCTGGTGTACACATTTGCCGCGAACCAGATCGGCGGGATCATTCTGTTGTTCTTAATCACGGCGATTATGGGCTATGCGTCGGGCTGCATCGTGCCGTCGGCGTATCTGCCGAAACTTGTGCGCGGGCCCGGACGGTTCCTTCCGACCGCCACCATGCTCCATGTATCGGTGGGCGGCCTGTCGCAATCCGCGGATGTGCGCGGCACGCTGGTGGTTTTGGCGGAGGCATTGGCCGCGTTCCTCATCACGGTGGGGCTCATGGCCTGGAACCGCTGGCGCGAGCAACGATAGAAACCCGGTGCGGCCGCATTGCCGTGCGGCGACCCGGGAAACCCTGAAGGCGGCCGCAAGGGGCTTGCGGCGTAACGTGACTTACGGAGGCAAATTCATGGAAAACCATGAGACACAATCGAACCCGGTGCGCGGCGCATTCGCTTCTGCGGATGAGCTTGCTTCCCGTGGGTCGGACGGCCGCTCGAAAGCTCGCGGGGCCGTGCGGCGGTTCTTTGTGTGGACGTTTCTCACCGCAAAGCGCCTCCTTAAGAAGCCCTCCTTTGTTTTGATTCTTCTGATGCTTCCGGCGGTCATCCTTCTGTACCGCGCTCTCATCACGGAAAATGACGGCAAACTTCACGTGGCCGTCTGGTTCGAGGAGCACGATGAGCTGTCGAAGCATTTTCTGTCGGAGATGACGGAGAAGGTGCCGGAACAGTTTTTGTTCTACGAGTGCGAGGACGAGGAAGACCTCTACAGCGACGTGGCGGCCGGCCGCGCCGAATGCGGCTACGTTTTCTCCGCGGACATGGCGGGGAAGATTCTCACGGACGAGTGGCGCGGGATGATCACTGCGGTTGTCTCAGAGCGCACGGTGTACGGGGAATTTGTCAACGAGATCGTCTACGATAAGTTAAACCGTGTGCTGTCCTTCAAGGTGGTGAGCGACTATCTCGTAAACCGCAGCGACATCGACGGCATGGACGCCCAGGCGGTGGAGACCCTGGTGCGGGACGGCTTTGCGAAGCAGATGGCCACCGGGCCGATTGTGGAATATGTACCGGTGGACGCCCGGACCGGCGAAATCGAGACCGACCCGGCCTTAGCGGAAGCGGACAGCGTTCTCACGAAGCCCATCCGCGGCACGGTTGCTATTTTCGTGCTCCTCACAGGCCTTGCGGGCCTTGTGTTCTGGTACCAGGACGACGCCGAGGGGCGTTTCCGCGTGATGGCGAGAGAGCGCAGGCCGTTGCTTTCCTTCGCTTCGCTTTTGTTGCCCACTGTGATGGCCGGCATTGCAGGCATCGCCTGCCTGATTATCGCGGGCCTTTGGAAAACTACGGGCGCGGAACTTGCGGCCATGGTGCTGTACGTCCTTTTTGTGGCTGCATTTGCCAACATTCTGCGCTTTTTGATCCCTTCGGTGCATGCGGTCTGCGCGATGATTCCGATTCTCACGCTCATCAGCTACCTCTGCTGCCCGATTCTTCTCGATGTGGCGACCGTCTTTCCGGCGATTCGCTATCTTCGCGCCGCGCTCCTGCCGCAGTACTACCTGCGGTTCTTTGAGGGTGCGTCCCTTCTTCCGCTTGCCGTCGGCACAGCGGTTCTTCTCGGCATTTCCGCCCTCCTTTCCGTGCCGGAGCGAAACCGGTAACCGGGTCGGCAAATCCGTCCGCAACTTCAAGAAAAACGCCCGCTGTAGTTGTCACGCTGCAGCGGGCTTTATTGTTTGCTTTACAATTCTGTTTATTTCACCGGAATCGTCACGCCGCCGATGGTCACGGAAGCGACTTTTGCGGCCGGAACGAAGACGGCGTCACCGCCCGGCTCCACGGCAAATCCTTCCAAAAGGCTGTAGTAACGGCGCTCCGAAAGGAGTTTTCCGTCGTTGTCGTAGCTGCGCTTAAGCTCGGTCAACGGATACAACGGAAGGGTCGTGTTTGCAATTTCGTAGAGGCGGCTGCCGTCCGTCAAGGTGATGTAATCGAGGCTGTAGCCTGATGTGTCGCCGGACAGAACCACCGTGAGGTCACAGGCGGTAACGGAGAGCGTGTCGACACGAAATCCGCCGACGGTTTGGCTCGCGGCAACAACCCGGTCCGTGACGTCGTAATGGTTGGTCCAGGAGAGGATGAGGGGTGCCGTTTCGTCGTCGGAGCCGGCTATGCTTTGGACAATCAACTTCACGGTCTGATTGTTGATGGTCCGGGAGGCATCGCGGTTGTCCGCGCAGGTAACCATGTACCACAGCTTCCCGTCCCGCGCGAAGGGCGCGGCTCCGCAGTCGGAGAGGATTTCGTCTTCTTCGGTTGCGCAGGCAAAACCCAGTGCACCCTCAGGTGGCAAATAATCCACAAGCCAGCCGTCCGCTGCGTCCACGGCAACATCGGTGGAAACCTCTACGAACATGCGGTGGGAATCGCCGATCATGTCCACTGCGGTGACCGTGACGTCGCCGATCTTCCCGGATTGTCCGAGCGGAAGGAAGGCGCTTGCGCGCTCCGCCGTCAGATGTTCTTTGAGCTCCGTGATTTCAATCACGCGGGCTTTTTTGTCGTGCATGATTTTTGCAACCGCAACAGTGGCCAGCAGAAGGACGGCGCAGCAGGCTGCAATCAAAACTGTCCGGAAGCGGAACCGGCGCTTCGGCGCCGGGGTCTCGCGGACCGGCGTTTCGTTTACAACAGTCAACTTCGCATCAGCCCTGCCGAGGCCCAGCTTCGCGAGGGTTTTGCCGGTGACTGCAGCGGCGTCAAAGTCTTCCGCGGGCATTGCTTGGAGAGTCTCGTCGAGGCAGTCTGCGTCGGACTGCGGAAGGATTTGCCGAAAGAGTTCAGGGCGCTCGTCGGCGCCGGAGATGTTTGCGTGTTTACTCATAGGGTGTGACTCCTTTTTTCGAGAGGATTTGCCGCAGTTTGGTTTTGCCGCGGTAGAGGAGATTTTCCACTTTCTTCTGCGGAAGGCCCCGGCGCTCGGCAATCGCCTTCGCGCTACGCCCCAGGTAGTATCGCTCAAGGAAAATCCCGTGTTCCGGCTCGCCCAGCTCCGCTAAGGAGGTCAGCACCTCGTCCTGCAGCCACTCCCGGACGACATTGTCGTCGGTGAGTTCTCCGGATTCCGGCTCGATGCCGTTTTCCAATGCCCGGTCGAGGGAGAGCGGTGCCGATTTCGCGGCCCGCAGGCGGTCTCTTGCGACATTTCTCGCAACTGCGTAAAGGTAACTCTTCAGCGAACAGCCGTTGTCTGTTCGGATTCGGTCGCGATGCTGCCAGATGTTTACGAACACATCGGATTCAGCCTCCTCAATCTCCTCCGGCGGAAGGTCTGCGAGAATCGATCGGCAGATTTTGTGCACCGCCGGGCCGTAAGTCTGGATCAGCTGCTCCAGGCCCCGTTCCGGCTCGCTTGTCAGTTTTTTAAGTAGTGTGCTCTCGTCCATTCGGTCTCCTCCGATGAAAAGTTCCTTTGCCCCACTATACGGGCATATGCCCGTTTTCACTCACACAAATTTCGCTGTTTTGTCATCATTCCTCCGCCCATCATACAGGAGACAGCGCCGCATTTCAACAGGACCGCGGCAGTTGGGCTGTTTTCTTTGCATTTGCGCGGGTTGTATGGTATAATAAAGCGATTATGGGATAGTGTTCCCTGCGCCCGGCAGAGACGGACGCAAACGACGAATCACAGGAGGGTGTCGCAGATGATCGGGCCGATTGGAACAGCGGAATATGAGCGGTTGACGACGCGGCTCGGACGCGAGCGGTATCTGCGCAGACGCCCGGCGGGATTCGGCGACGACACGGACCTTTCGGCGCGCATCGCCCTTGCCGCCCGGGCGGACAGAGAACTCTCGTCCGCGACCGGAACCATGAGCGGCACAAATGCGGGAATCGCCGCCATGGCGACGAACCGCGCATTTGCAGCGCTGGCCGCCATCGGCCGCGAAACGACAGCCGTCACGCTTCTTTTAAGCGTCCCGGAGGACATGCCGGAGGCGACGGTGCGCGAGTATCTGCGAGCCGCGTACGCGGCATCAAGTTTTGAAGATGTTGCAATCGCGAGGGAAAAGCGAGAAGACGTGCTTGCGCACGTGAGTGCCTTCGGAGCGCCCGCAGGCGCCGCGGACAGCGAGGCTGCACACGCGGCAAATCCACCTGCTCAAGCGTCGGATGCTGCGGCGGAGGCCGCCGAAGGTGAAGCTGCGGGCAATTCCGCAGAGTGGTCCGTTGTGATGGCCGGCACGGCCGGCATCGAGGGAACCGTCCTGCTGTACGAAGCAAATCGGGAGCAGATGGAGGCGAAGTATCCGAAGCATTTTCTGCAGAGGGCAGCGGAGCTGCCGGAGACGGCGGCAAATGCAACGCTGATTCGGGCGGGATTTGCAGCCGGCGCTGCTGCGGCGGTGCCCGGCGGAGACGGCGGCGTGTACGGCGCCCTGTGGAAGCTCGGCGAGAAGCTTCGGGCCGGCATGGAGATTGCGCTTCCGGACATACCGATAGCACAGATTACCATCGAGGTTTGCGAGGTGACCGACTGTGACCCGTACCAGATTCCGGGCGGAGGGTGCGTACTCTTTGTGACCGCGGACCCGGACCGGCTGCTTGCCGCGTTAGCGGAAGCCGCCCCGCAGGTTGAGGCCGCCGTCATCGGACGCCTCACCAAAGACGCCGCACGGACGCTTCAAAACCGTGGAGAAACCCGGTATCTCGAGCCCTACCGCGGCGGCCGGTGAGGATATAAAGGACACAAACCAATCCGCGGAACCGAGGTATAAACCGGCTTTCCGCAGAGCGGAAGTATAAACATGCTTCTGCGAAGTCGACTGCGTATCGTAGTCGCAATCAATAAACAAATAAGACAAAAGTTCCGTAAAGAACATCTTGTCTCATATACGCGAATCAATTTCTACGACGCGACTTACCGCCTTTCGACAGCCGGGGCGGAAACGCGAGCAAACGGTGAGCGAGCATTTTCCTGCGAGCGAGGCGTTTGCGTCGCGGTCGACGCCACGGCGTGGGAAAATGTTAAGTCGCGTCGAATAAAAGGAGGTTACTGAAATGAGTGTGGACATGAGAATATTGGAGAGCCTGGACCAGAACGCAAAGCTCACCGTGAAGGAGCTCGCCGTGATGCTCGGTGAGACCGAAGAGAGCGTGGCAGCGGCCATCGCCGAGATGGAGGAGGACCGCGTAATCTGCGGCTACCCGACCCTCATCAACTGGGAGAAGACCGAGCGCCAGCTGGTTACAGCCATGATTGAAGTAAAAGTTACGCCGCAGCGCGGACAGGGCTTTGACAAGATTGCCGAGCGCATCTACCAGTTCGACGAGGTGGACGCCGTGTATCTGATGTCCGGCGGCTTCGATTTGTGTGTGATGATTCACGGCAAGACATTGCAGAGTGTGGCTGAATTTGTCTCGAGCAAGCTCTCGCCGATGGATTCGGTGCTCTCGACGTCGACGCATTTTGTGCTGAAGCGCTACAAGGAGCACGGCCTGCCGCTGGTTTCGAAAATCGAGGATGAAAGGATGCTGATCACGCCATGAGAAATCCGTTAAATCCATCCGTTGTCGAGATTAAACCCTCGGGCATCCGCAAATTCTTCGACATTGTGCAGGAGATGAAGGGCGCCATCAGCTTAGGCGTCGGCGAGCCGGATTTTGCGACGCCGTGGCACATCCGCGAGGAGGGCATCTACGCCCTTGAGAAGGCGCGCACCCATTACACGTCAAATGCGGGTCTTGTGGAGCTTCGAAACGAGATTAACACATATCTTACGCGCCGCTACGGCGTTTCCTACGACCCGAAGCATGAGATTTTAGTGACGGTGGGCGGCAGCGAGGCCATCGACCTTGCCATCCGCGCCATGGTTTGCCCGGGCGAAGAGGTCATCATCCCGCAGCCCTGCTACGTCTCCTATGAGCCGTGCGTCATCTTAACGCAGGGCGTTCCGGTGACGATTCCGCTGCAGGAGAAAAATGAGTTCCGCCTGACGGCGCAGGAGCTTCGCGACGCGATCACGGAGAAGACGAAACTTCTCGTGCTTCCGTTCCCGAACAATCCGACCGGCGCCATCATGACCAAAGAGGACCTCGAGGCAATCGCCGAGGTCTGCATCGAGAAGGACATCTACGTTGTCTCCGACGAGATTTACAGCGAGCTCACCTACGGCACGAAGCATGTTTCCGTCGCTTCGATTCCGGGGATGCGCGAGCGCACGATTCTGATTAACGGTTTTTCCAAGGGACACGCCATGACCGGCTGGAGACTCGGCTACGCCTGCGGCCCCGAGGAAATCATTCAACAGATGACGAAGATTCACCAGTTTGCCATCATGTGCGCGCCCACCACGAGCCAGTACGCGGCCGTGGACGCCCTCAAAAACGGGGACGAGGACGTTGCGATGATGCGCGACGCCTACGATAAGCGCCGCCGCTACGTGCTGCATGAGCTGCGCGACATGGGGCTTACGTGCTTTGAACCTTACGGTGCATTTTACGTGTTCCCGTGCATCAAGGAATTCGGCATGAGCAGCGAGGATTTTGCGACGAAGCTTCTGCAGGAGGAGAAGGTCGCCATCGTGCCCGGCACGGCCTTCGGCGACAGCGGCGAGGGATTCCTTCGAATCTCCTACGCCTACTCCCTCGAGAACCTCAAGGAGGCCCTCGGGCGCCTGCGCCGGTTCGTAACGAAGCTTCGTGCGGAGAAATAAAAAGTATGATCAACATTGTGTTACATGAACCCGAGATCCCGCAGAACACCGGCAACATCGGCCGGACCTGCGCGGCCGCGGGGATGCGGCTGCACCTCATCAAGCCGTTAGGGTTCTCCCTCGACGAGAAGCAGCTGAAGCGCGCCGGCCTCGACTACTGGTCGGAGCTCGACGTGCGCGTCTACGAAAACTACGAGGACTTCCTTGCGAAAAATGCGGGCGCCAGGGTTTATTTTGCGACAACCAAAGGCCATCTCGCCTACACCCAGGTTTCTTACGAGCCGGACTGCTACATCATGTTCGGCAAGGAGAGCGCCGGCATCCCGGAGGAAATCCTTCGCGACCACGAGGACACCTGTGTTCGCATCCCGATGATTGGGGAGATGCGGTCCCTGAACTTAAGTAACGCCGTGGCCATCGTGGCTTACGAGGCGTTGCGCCAGCAGGATTTCTGCGGCATGAAGATGAAGGGGGAGCTTCATCGTTTGCAGTGGAGCAAGTGAGCAAGGGATGGCGGCAAGCCGGACAGGCAGGGCAGGCCGGGAGGCCGGGAGAAGCTTTTGGCGGCTGGGGGGAAGCTTAGGGCAGCCCGGATCCGACCTTTGCGTGGCCTTTGAAGTTGCAAATTACACATTTGCGTGGCCTTTGAGGTTGCAAACTACACATTTGCGTGGCCTTTGAGGTTGCAAAATCAGACTTTTTTGAAGCTTTTTGAAGTTTAGTCCGTATGCGGCAGCGCAATTAGCAGTGAAGAAGTTAAAAAAAACGGACTAATTAGTCTATTTTGAAAGTAAGTCGGTAGGCCTATGTAACAATATCACGAATCGCAGAGGGTTGGATACGGACTAATTTGAATTGATACGATGATTAGTCTGATTTTCAATATTTTTTCCGGCGCTGAAAGGATACCTGTCACCCTCTAACCGTCTTATGTTAGGAAAAAAAGACAGACCCATGGCGAAAAAACGGACTTACGGCGAAAAAAACAAGATTAGTCTGTCCCACGACCGCCGGTTGCCCTGGAAAACCCAAGCAACCGCCCGGAAAAACAAGCCAACAGCCCGGGGAAACATGCAAGTTGTTTATAGTTGTTAAAAAAGGAGATATCATGAACGAAAGAGCGATACGCGTACTTGAATTTGACAAGATACGCGAGATGTTAGTGCATTACACCGGCTCAACGCTCGGCCGGGATAAGGCGGGAAAATTGATGCCCGCGGAAACGCTTGAGGAAGCGGACCTGTGGCAGTTGGAAGCCGAGGACGCAACGAAGCGGATTGACCGGAAGGGAAGCCTTTCGTTTGGAGGAATCGGCGATGTCGGCGAAAGCCTGGTAAGGCTTCAGCACGGCGGGTGCCTCACGGCACCGGAGCTGTTGCGCATCGGGTCGATCCTCACGGCGACCCAGCGGGTGAAGCAGTACGGTACCACAGGAACAAGAGCGGAGGAAGCTCCGCAGGATTCGCTGACGGAACGGTTTGAGCTTCTGGAGACGCTGCCGGAGCTGTGCCGCGAGATTAACCGCTGCATCCTCTCGGAGGAGGAGATTGCGGACGATGCCAGTGCAGGACTTAAGAGCGTAAGACGCAAGATTAAAATTGCAAACGAGAAGATTCACGAGCGTATGGCGGCCCTGTTGGCGCAGGCGTCGTCCCAGGGAATGCTTCAGGATACGCTGATAACGCAGCGCGACGGAAGATATTGCCTGCCTTATAAGAGCGAGTACAAAAACCAGGTGTCCGGCATGATTCACGATCAGTCGGCATCGGGATCCACATCCTTCATCGAGCCGATGGAGGTGGTAAAACTGAACAATGAGCTTCGCGAGCTGGCCATAGCGGAGCAGGAGGAGATTCAAAAGGTCCTCGCGGCACTCTCGGAGATGGTTGCGCCGCAGGTGCCTGAGCTTAAATACAACAGCGAGTGCCTCGCACAGCTGGATGTCATTTTCGCAAGAGCCATGTTCGGCCGCTCCGTTCGCGGCAACCGCCCGATTTTTACGGACAACCGCACCATCCGAATCATCCAGGGTCGCCACCCGCTGATTCCGGATAAGAAGGTTGTGCCCATTGACATTTCCTTAGGCGTTGACCCGTCGATGATTGTCATCACCGGCCCGAACACCGGCGGTAAGACGGTCACGTTAAAGACCGTCGGCTTGTTCACCATCATGGCGCAGGCAGGACTTCCCGTGCCGGCGAAGTCGGGTACGGAGATGGGCTTTTTCAAGGAAGTTTACGCCGATATCGGCGACGAGCAGAGCATCGAGCAGTCCTTGAGCACCTTCTCCTCGCACATGACCAACACGGTGAAGATTTTGGAGGCTGCGGACGAGGATTCGCTGGTGCTCTTCGATGAGCTCGGCGCAGGTACGGACCCCACCGAGGGCGCGGCTCTTGCCACGGCGATTCTTACACATCTGCACCGCTACGATATCCGCACGGTGGCGACGACCCACTACGCGGAGCTTAAGCTGTTCGCACTGCGGACGGAGGGCGTGATGAACGCCTGCTGTGAATTTGACGTGGAGTCGTTACAGCCGACGTACCGGCTGTTGATGGGAATCCCCGGGAAGAGCAATGCATTTGCCATCTCCAAAAAGCTCGGGCTTTCGGACCTTGTCATCAGCGAGGCGGAGGCGCTCATCGGAGAGTCGGACAGGAATTTTGAGGACGTGATCACGGACCTTGAGAACAAGCGCCACGCGATGGAAGGGGAGCTGCAGGCCGCGAGGGAGAGCCGCCGGGAGGCGGACGCCCTTCGGGCGGATTGGGAGAAGAAATCCGGCGAGCTCGCCGCGAAGAAGGAGGATATCCTCCGGAAGGCCCGCGAGGAGGCCCGGGATACCATTGAGGAGGCGAAGGCTTACGCCGACGAGTCCATCAAGCGCATGCGGAAGTTAGCGTCCCACGCGTCCACGGCGGACATGGAAAATGAGCGCCGCAGAACCCGCGAGAAGCTGGATGAGATTACGGAGAAAATGTCGTTGCCGAAAACCGTGGCGAAGCCCGCGAAGCAGCACAAGGCGTCCGATTTCAAGATCGGCGATACGGTGATGGTTCTGAGCATGAACCTGAAGGGCACCATCCACACGCTTCCGAACGATAAGGGCGAATGCTTCGTCACCATGGGCATTCTCCAGTCGAAGGTGAACATCAGCGACCTGGCAAAGATCGACGAGCCCTCGGAGGAGACGAAGCGCGGAAACGGCGTGAAGCTCTCTGCGGAGTCGAAGAGCATGACCATTCACCCGGACATCAACTTGGTCGGTCTTCGCGTGGACGAGGCGTTGGCAGAGCTCGACAAATACCTGGACGACGCGTATCTTGCGCATTTGCCGAAGGTTACGGTCATCCACGGGCGCGGCACCGGCGCGTTGCGCACCGCCGTGCACAATCACTGCAGACGCCTTAAGTATGTGAAAGGGATTACCGTCTCGCCGGACTACGGCTCGACGGAGGTGGAATTTAAATAATTCCCGCGGCAAATGAGGCATAGTGCGGAAATACAATAATTCCCGCGGCAAATGAGGAGTGGGCGTAAAAGCCCGGAGGAGATCCCCGGAAGGGGTATGGAAAGGAGATAACAATGGCGGAGAAACAGAAGATTCTCATCGTCGACGATGATTACAACATCGCGGAACTGATTGCCTTGTACCTGACGAAGGAATGCTACGAGACCTGCATCGTCGGAGACGGCGAGGAGGCCGTCCGGCAGTTCGACCAGTTCCAGCCGAACCTTGTGCTTCTCGATTTGATGCTTCCCGGCATCGACGGCTACGAGGTGTGCCGCCGCATCCGCAAGCAGTCCGACGTGCCGATTATCATGCTCTCTGCAAAGGGCGAGATTTTCGACAAGGTTTTGGGACTCGAGCTCGGCGCGGACGACTACATGATGAAGCCCTTCGATGCGAAGGAGCTGGTGGCCCGTGTGAAGGCGGTGCTCAGACGCTTCCGCAACGAGCCCGCGGAGGCCCCTGCCCCTGTGGCGAAGCCGGCGGAGGAGAAGGGCGAGTTCGTGACGTACACGGACCTCGTCATCAACCAGACCTACTACGATGTTACCTACTGCGGCCACAAGCTGGAGATGCCGCCGAAGGAATTCGAGCTTTTGTATTACCTTGCGTCGCACCCGAACCAGGTGTTTACCAGAGAGCAGCTTCTCGAGCGCATCTGGGGCTATGAGTACCAGGGCGAGACGCGTACGGTGGACGTGCACATCAAGCGTCTCCGTGAGAAACTGAAGGACCATGAGGAGTGGAGACTTTCCACCGTCTGGGGCATCGGCTACAAATTCGAAGTGAGAAACCAGGTATAACCGAAACATGAAGAACAAGATTTGGCAAAAATACCTCATCTGTCTCGCGGTCATGGTGGTCCTTGTCGGTGTCGTGGTCAACGTCATCGGCCGGAGCCACACGGCGAAGGCATATGCGAAGAAGCATCGGAGCCGCCTTGTGGAGGAGAGCCGGCTGATTTCCCGCGAGTATGTCCGGGAGAGTCGCAACGCAGGCCTCACTAAAGAGCAGTTCGAGCTGCAGATGCGGGCGGTGCATGAGATGACCGATTTGGAAGTCTGGATTGTAAGCGGCGAAGGCCGCATCCTGATTGCCACCGAGGACGGCGTCACCGGCTCCATCGTTCCGCAGGAAGTGCTCAACACGAACTGGAGCGAGAAGAAGAAAATCGAAAACCTTTACACCGGGGAACGTGCAATCGCCGTGGACGCCGTGGCTTCCAACACGGATCTGTGGGGCTATGTCGTCATCAGCGAGCCGTGGGACCGGGTGCGGGAGGATGTGAACGGAGTGCTGGTTCGCGTGAACATGACGGCGCTTGCATTTCTCGTGCTCGGATTTATCATGTGGTTTGTGTTTGCCCAGTATCACACGAGAAACGTGCGCATCATCAAGGATGCGGTGGTTCACTACACAAACGGTGAATTTGACCACGAGATCAACATCAAAAGCCGCGATGAGTACCGCGACCTCGCAAACGCCGTCCATCTCCTTGCGGACCAGCACGCGAACCTCGTGGAGTACCAGAAAAACTTCATCGCCAACATAAGCCACGACTTCCGCTCGCCTCTTACATCCATCAAGGGCTACGCGGAGGCCATCAAGGACGGCACGATTCCGTACGAGATTCAGGGCAAATACTTAAACATCATCCTGTTCGAGACCGATCGTCTGGCGAACCTTACAAACGACCTGCTTGACCTGAGCAACTTCGAGAATAAGGGCGTGCACCTCACGTACACGAAGTTCGACATCACCAAGATGCTCAAGCAGTCGGCGCAGACCTTCGAGGGCAAATGCTCCCAGAAGAACCTTAAGATCCGCCTCTCCTTCCCGGAGAACACGCTCATCGTGTACGCGGACAAGGGAAAGATACAGCAGGTGGTCCACAACCTCGTGGACAACGCTATCAAATTCAGCCATCCCGACGGCATGATTTACATCTCGGTGATGGAGCGCAGGGAGAAGGTGCTCGTCTCGGTGCGCGATACCGGTATCGGCATCCCGAAGGAGAGCATCAGCAAGGTGTGGGAGCGGTTCTACAAAACCGACCTCTCCCGAGGCAAGGACAAGCGCGGAACCGGCCTCGGCCTTTCCATCACGAAGCAGATTATCGCTGCGCATAATGAAAACATCAAAGTCAGCAGTACGGAAGGCGTGGGCACGGAGTTCGTGTTCAGCCTTGCGAAAGCGGAACCCTGACGTAAGAGGAACGGAACATGGGAAAATTCTTCAACAGATCAAACAAAAACCGCAAATCCATCTTCGACACTTCGGATGACAAATACAACGGCGCCGACAGTTACGGATTCATCAAGGAGGAGCAGCTTCCGGAGGACCGGAGCATCCGCAGACGCAAGAAACTCACGCTCTTTCTGACCGTGGTATTCAGCGCGGCGCTCTTCGGAATCATCGCTTCCGTGGTGTTCCGCATCACAAGCGGGGTCCTGGACAGCATGGACGAGCGCAAGCACACCGTGGACGTGCGGCCGGACAGCGACAACAAGCCAAGCCCGACCCCGGGGTCGTCGGAGGTGGTCATTGACCCGAAGGCATTTGTCGATATTGAAAAGCTGTACGCAGGCATCCGCTCGACGGCAAGAGCGTTCAATCCCTGTATCGCCAACGTGTCCGCAGTGACGTACACGGAGGATCCGGTCTTTAAGCAGAAGACGGCGCAAACCCGCGGCTTTTACGGCATCGTATACGAGGAGAACGGTTCGGAATACCTGATTCTGGTGCGAAACGAGGAGCTTGAGGCCGACTATGACGACCTTACGGTTTCCTTCTACAACGGCGCGGGCGGCAGCGCCCGGGTCGTAAAGCGAAACGACGAGCTGCATCTGGCGGTGCTGGCGGTGTCCCGCAAGTCGATCGCGGAGGCGGACCGGAACGGCATCACCATCGTAAAGCGCGGGGATTCGTCGAAACTGGATCTCGGCTCGGCGGTCATCGCCGTGGGCTGCGTCAACGGCACCGGCCGTTCAGTGGACTTCGGCTTCATCAACGGTGAGCCGGAGACCGTGTTCATCCGCGACAATTCCATCGATCTGATGGAGACCAACATGGTTCGTCACAAGGGCGCCTTCGGTATCCTGATCAATGCGGAGGGCGAGGCTGTGGGCATCCTCAGCGAGGATTTCGACGACGGAAATTGCCTGCGGGCCATCTCCGTCAACAGCCTCGGCAACATCTTAAACGATATGCTCAACAACGACAAGACGCCGGTGTTCGGTGCGTACTTTACCGAGCTTACCCCGGACGTTCGCAAGAGCGAGGGCATCAAGGGCGGCATCCGCATCACGGAGATTTGCGAGGGTACACCGGCCGATGAGGCGGGCTTCCGCAAGGGCGACACCATCATCAAGGTCCAGGACGAGGTCATCTACTTCGCAAGCCAGTTCAACGTCATTCTTCGCCGCGAGGCGGGCATCGGGAAGATGCGGGTGACGTATATGCGCGGCGGCAAGGAGTACACCGTTGAGGTTCCGATCACGAAGGAGTAGCACCGTGCCGCCGCAAAAGGCGGTGCGTTAGAAAGGGTATTTATGAGATATATCAAGGATTTACGGGAAGGCGAAATCTTCTCGGAGGTGTATCTGTGCAAGCAGGCGCAGACACAGAAGACCAAGGCCGGCAAGAGCTATATGTCCTTAACACTCCAGGACAAGACCGGTACCGTCGACGCCAAGATCTGGGAGCTCGGCAACGGCATCGCGCATTTTGAGCCCATGGACTACATCAAGGTCGATGCGGAGGTGACGTCCTTTCAGGGGGCGAACCAGCTCAAGATCACACGGGTCCGCAGAGCCGACGAGGGCGAGTACGACGTGGACGACTACATGCCCTGCACGGAGAAAAACGTGGACGCCATGCTCTCGGAGATTCGCGCCTTCGCAAAGTCGGTGAAGGAGACGCATTTGGCGCAGCTTTTGGCTGAATTTTTCGAGAATAAGGCCTTTCTTGCCATGTTCGGAAAGCAGTCCGCGGCCAAGAGCGTGCACCATGCATTTATCGGCGGGCTTTTGGAGCATACGCTGAGTGTCACACAGGTGTGCGAGTTCCTCGCGAAGCAGTACCCGATTTTAAATCGCGACCTGCTGGTTACGGCCGCGATGTTCCACGACATCGGCAAGCTCAAGGAGCTGTCCGCATTTCCGGAAAATGACTACACGGACGAGGGCAACCTCCTCGGCCACATCTATATGGGCGCTGAGATGATCAGCCGCAAGATTGAGGCGATTCCGGGCTTCCCGAAGACCCTCGCTGCGGAGCTTAAGCACTGCATCTTAGCGCACCACGGGGAATTGGAGTTCGGATCGCCCAAGAAACCCGCGCTGTGCGAGGCCCTCGCGCTGTCGATGGCGGACAATCTGGACGCAAAGATGGAGACGCTCCGCGAACTGCTACAGGACGGCAGCGACACGGCGGTGAACGGGTGGCTCGGCTACCAGCGGCTGCTGGAATCCAACATCCGCATCACGGAAGTCTGACCGTTTCATAAATACAAACAGGTTAACCGGCCGGAAAGGGTGAGTTGTGTTTAGTAAGAATCAAATCGTTCCGGTAACAATCGAAGATATCAGTGACACGGGAGAGGGAATCGGTCATGTCGACGGGTTCACTCTTTTTGTGTCTCGTGCGGTTCCGGGCGACACCGTCCGCGCCCGCATCCTGAAGGCAAAAAAGACCTACGCGATTGCGAAGGCGGAGGAGATCATAACTCCCGCGCCCGGCCGCGTAACGCCGGAGTGCCCTGTGGCGGGCTCCTGCGGAGGCTGCCAGCTCTCGTTTCTCTCGTACGAATCTCAATTAGCGTTGAAACAGAAAAAAGTGGAGGACTGCATCCGCCGGATCGGCGGCTTTGCGGACATCACCGTGCAGCCGATCATCGGCATGGACGAGCCCCGTGCGTATCGCAACAAAGGACAGTTCCCGGTGGGGCCTGCGCAAGGGTCGGAGGCGGCAATCGGGTTTTATGCCGGACACAGCCACCGCATCGTTCCGACTTCTTGCTGCGGAATGCTCTGGCCGGGCCACGAAGAGATTCTTTCGGCTGTGCGCGAGTATCTTGCGGAGAGCGGCGCAGCGCCCTACGACGAGGAGACCGGGAGGGGACTTGTGCGACACGTATTGATGCGCAAGGGCTTTGCGACCGGCGAGATTGTAGTGTGCCTTGTCAGTAACGGTACGAAGATTCCGGCGCCGGAGACGCTCTGGGAGCGCTTACAGAAGGTGAAAGGCGTCGTCGGACTATGCCTTAACGTAAACCGCGAGAAGACCAATGTCATCCTCGGCGACCGGTTGATTCCGCTCTTTGGCAAAGCGTCCGTCACCGACCGCATCGGCGACGTGCAGTTCGAGATTTCACCGATGTCTTTCTACCAGGTGAACCCCGTGCAGACGAAGGTTTTGTACGACACGGCGCTTGCCTACGCGGGCCTCACCGGCGAGGAGACCGTGTGGGACCTCTACTGCGGAATCGGCACCATTTCTCTCTTTCTCGCGAAGGCGGCGAAGAAAGTGTACGGCGTCGAAATCGTCCCCGAGGCCATCGAAAACGCAAACGCAAATGCCCGCAAAAACGGAATTGAGAACGCAGAATTTTACGTGGGAGCGGCCGAGGAGGTGTTCCCGCGGCTTGTGAAGGAGAACCCCGCGATCGGCGCGGACGTAATCGTCGTCGATCCGCCCCGCAAAGGCTGCGACGAGAAGCTCCTTGCGACCATGCTCGCGATGGCGCCGGAGCGCATCGTCTACGTCTCCTGCGACCCGGCGACGCTCGCCCGCGACCTCAAGATCCTGTGCGCCGGCGGTTACCGCATTGACCGCGTGCAACCGGTCGACCAGTTCCCCGGGAGTGTGCATGTCGAGTGCGTGAGCCTTTTACAGCGAATGAGCAACTCCCAATCGAAAGCAATTACTCTTGATGTTGATATGGAGGATTATCACAGGATCAAGAGTGAAGGGAGATAATTTATGGCAGAAAGTCAAAACATCGAATACAAGGAATCCTGGCGGGATGAATACCTGAAGTGGCTTTGCGGCTTTGCCAATGCTCAGGGCGGCACCATTTATATCGGTATTGATGATGCCGGTAATGTTGTCGGCGTGAAGGATATTAAAAAGTTAATGGAAGATATCCCGAATAAGATCCAGTCGGGACTGGGTATCGTTGCGGAGGTGAATAAGCACACTAAGAACGGGAAAGACTATCTTGAAATAAAGGTTGATCCGAGTTCATTTCCCATCAGTTATCATGGTGAGTTTCATTACCGGAGCGGAGCAACCAAGCAGCAGCTGACCGGAATTGCATTAACGGAATTTATCACGAAAAAAACCGGTGTCAGGTGGGAAGATGTAACGGTAGATGAGATTACCATAGACGACCTGGATGCGGAAAGCTTTAAGATATTCAGAAGAGAGGCGCTTCGCAGCAAGCGGATGACCGAGGCTGAGCTTAATATTTCAAATGAGGAACTTCTGTCCAAGTTGAAGCTTTTATCAAACGGCAAGCTGAAGCGTTCTGCCGTGCTGTTGTTCTACGGTGATCCGAGTATTGTGCAGAACGGTAGTTATGTTAAAGTCGGCAAATTTGAGCATGGGACTGTGGAGTACCATGATGATCTTGAAGGTTCACTTATATCTACGGCAGATAAGGTTGTGGATCTGATCTATCTCAAATATTTGAAGGCAAAAATCACATATGAACACGATCGGCGCGTAGAGACTTATCCTTTCGCACGGAACGCCATCCGTGAAGCGATTTATAACGCTATCGCTCATAACTGTTATATGTATGGTACTCCGATACAGATAAGGATCGAGGAAGAGCAGATTATTATAAGCAACCGCTGTATCCTTCCTGAGGGATGGACTGCGGAGACCTTGATGCAGCCACATGATTCCATCCCGTATAATCCTGACATTGCCAATGTCTTTTACAGAGCTGGATATATAGAAACCTGGGGCCAAGGGATTCAAAAGATTTGTGATGAGTGCATAGCACTTGGCGCGGAGCTTCCCAGGTATGAGATACTGGGAACCGGTATCCGAGTATATTTCCCGGATCAGTCCAATACGCCAAAGGGCCATAGTGCCAAAAATGATGGCACTTTGGATGACACTATGGCATATAAGATAATTGAGGTGATTCGCAGCAAGCCGGATATTACACTTGATCAATTGTCAACAGAGACCGGAATTGCCAGAAGAACATTGGTGAGATATATGAGTGCTCTTAAGGAGGCTGGCCGTATAGAACGGGTTGGTGGAAAAAGGTACGGACATTGGGAAATTAGGGATGATATGAAGTAAGACGCCTTGATGCTTCGAATATACAGTTTATACGACAACGGCAGAAGAGGCCGGTGAAGGGCAAGATCAATAAATGAAGCAGGGATTTGAGATATGAAATTGCAGGATTATAAGAAGTTCATAACAGCGGCGTTTGTTAACAATACAAGGAGGGGCTTTGCTGACTGGCGTGACTGCGGCGGTCTCTGCATGGATGTGACGGAAGGTCTGGAAGGAGCTAAGGAAGGGCTATGTGCCGAGAATAGATATGCGGATCTTTTTGAACTCTGTAATTGGACGTATGTAAAGTGGAGCAATACTGATAAGGACGATTCCAACGGAGAAACGCAGGACTTTTGTGCGTGTGTTTATGACATATGGGAAACCATATATAAAAATGGGGAGCAGAACCTTTCTCATGAACAAATGCTGGATGTTTTACTAGAGCATTTGGATGGAAGAGTCTTTGACTATATGGAGGATGGAATTTATGATTTTGTCCTTAAGCATTTTAAGAGTGAGGATGAGCTTGCGAAGAAGGAACAGTTCCTTTTGAAGGTCATGGGTGATTTGAAATGTCAGATTCCGGAAAATGAGATTTTGCAGTATTCACTTCATGTAAAGGAAGATTACTATGTAAGGGTTTTGGCTGATCAGAAGAGACCAATACAGGAAATTAGGGATTTCCTAAAATCCAGAGACAGATACACCAATAAAGAGTTGTTGGCACAGATTGAGGCAGAATATGGTAATTATGATGACGCCATCAGGCTCTACAGAGAACAGATAGATAGTCGCCCGGATTCTTACTGGTCTGATGGACCAAGAAAAGCCCTGATGGAAATATATAGGATACAGGGCGATACGGAAGCTTATAACGCAGAACTTTATAATATGATGATAGATCATGCTGGAGACGAAAAATACTATCTCGAATACAAGACCCTATTCACCGCTGAAGAATGGAAGGTTAGATGGGAAGAATTACTGGACGAATTTGCAGATAAATTGCCGGCAATCAATCTCTGGTTAAGCATTGAGGACAGATATGACCTGATCATGGATAATGCAGAGCCTGACAACGAATACGTTATTGATGCCTATGGAAAGAAACTATTTAGTATGTATCCGGACAGGTGCCTGAAGGTATTGGCAAATGCGGCAGACAGGCAGGCTCGTACTTCAAAGAATAGGCGCGATTACAAGTATATAGCAAGAACTTTGAAGAAAATAGCAACTCGGCCTGGAGGCAGGGAGATTGCAGCTGAACTGGCAGCAAAGTATAGAGCACAGTATCCCAGAAGATCGGCAATGATAGATGAACTGAAACGGTTTTGAGATTGAGGAGATTGGGTTATGGTAGAGATATCAAAGGCAGATTGGAAACTGTTTCGCGAAAGAGTTCCTGAATGGCAGGAGCATTATATGGAGCAATTGACAAAGAAGTATATTGAAATGTTGAGTTCTCCGGGAAATGCTTCTGATCACTTTTGGGAACTTGAAAAGAGAATCAGAAATGATAAGAAGCATCCGGGTGTGATGTTGGAAATGAACAAATCCGAAGCGATATGGGATATTGCCATATTCATAAAAAAGAAGGTCATCACCCTGAAAGATCTGGAAGGATTCAGTGAGGATCTGATTGATTCAGTAACAGAGATAATAAATCGATAGAAAGATGGCCGCACCCGGAGATAGGAGACAGAGCGACATGGACGGAAAGACAATGATTGATCAGGCATTTGTGAAGGAGATTCAAAAAAGTCACACGCGCACGTATCGGTTCATCATGGGAGTTTTGATTGTCGCGGCCGTGGGGGCGACCCTTGTCGGAGGCTCCGCAGGCTTTTTGGCCGGGCTCATAATCTGCGGCTCGATTGGGTTTGGAATGACATGGTACCGCAGAAAGGCCGGTGGCGAGCTGCAGGTGTATTTCATTCAACGGCCGATGACGAACAAGCGGATTTCTTACCGGTCCTACGACGATGAGCCGGGCTCTTATGAGGTGTACTTCCTTGACTTCGGCGACAAGAGTTATGAGGTGAATGACAAGCAATACCGGGATGCTTACGTGAGCGAGCCGTACTATGTCATGTACAATGCGTACAATAACCGAATCATGAATGTCTACGAGGTCGCCAAATACAACCTGGACCCGTCGCTTGACATCCGTCAGTGTCCGTAGGAGAGCACAAAACTATGGCAAATGCCACGCGTCTTTCGGAAGCGCTGAAGGTTTCGATTGCGAGTTAAGACTTGAAAAACAGGGCGCGGACCCGTATACTTGTTGTGTGCGGTTGCCCGGGGAGGAAAGCATCCCTGTGCGGCAGAATTGCGGCGCCGGTGCGACCGTAGCTGTAGAAATGGAGAAAACGAACATCAGGCCCTGTGCAGGGCCTTGAGATAGAAAGGTGGCAAATTATTATGAAGTATACGATGAAAATCGCTGGTTTGAAGCGGGATCTTCCGCTGTGCAAGATTACGGACGACCTGTACATCGCGGCATTTATCTGCTTCGGCGATGCGGAGGTTACGGTAGCGTGCGCGAAAGCGTTGCTCAAGGCTGTTCCGGCGGACAGCTATGACTACATGCTGACGGCGGAGGCGAAGAGCATTCCGATCATCCACGAGATGGCGCGCCAGTCCAAGGCGACGAAGTATTTTATCGCGCGCAAGGGACCGAAGGTTTACATGCCCGACCCGCTGCGTGTTTCCGACCGCTCGATTACGACGAAGGGCGAGCAGGCGCTCTACCTCGGCCGCGACGACGCGGAGCTGATCCGCGGCAAGCGCATCCTTTTGGTAGACGACGTGATTTCCACGGGCGGCTCGCTTCGCGCCATGGAGGAACTTGTCAAGATGGCGGGCGGTATTGTGACCGGCCGTGCGGCAGTGCTCGCGGAGGGTGACGCGGCAAAGAGAGACGACATCGTATTCCTCGCACCGCTCCCTGTCTTCAACGCGGACGGAACGCCAAAGGCGTAATCCGGGGCGACATTGACAGGAAAATCGAATCCACACGGAAAGGGTTTACGGAGATGAAGCAATTTCGCAGGGATATCTGGGAGGACGGAGAATACACCTACGCAGCGGCGTACGGTTTTACGCCGAACGTGCGGGCGTTTTTGCATGAGCCCGGGGAGGACGGCGCAACGGAAGACAGCGCGATGCGCGACGCCATGCTGGTGGTGCCGGGCGGCGGATACTGCATGCTGGCGGCCCATGAGGGAGAGCCGGTTGCGAAGGCTTTCTATGAGAGCGGGATGAATGTTTTCGTACTTACCTACACAACGGACATCACCATGTCGGTGCCGCTTAAGGACCAGCCCCTTCGCGACATCGCCAGAGCGATTCGTGTCCTTCGAAAAAATGCGGCGGAGTACGGGATTGAGGGGAAGAAGATCGCGGTGTGCGGATTTTCCGCGGGAGCTCATGTGGCCGGCAGCGTGACGGTTCACTGGGATGTTGCGGACACCAATCCTGCCTACGCGGACGTTTCTGCGCGGCCGGACGCATCGCTTTTGTGCTACCCCGTAATCACCTCCGGCAAATTCACCCACGAATATTCCATGCTCGCGCTCCTCGGGCCGAATCCCACGGAGGAGGAGCTTGCTTACTATTCGCTTGAGAAAAACGTGACGAAGGACACGCCCCCGACCTTTTTGTGGCAGACGCAGACCGACACGGTGGTGCCGGTGGAGAACAGCTATCTGTTTGCGCAGGCGCTCCGCGAAAACGGCGTGCCGTTTGCGCACTATGTGTTCCCGGAAGGATTTCACGGGCTCGGGCTTTCGAAGGGCTTCGGCCATGACGGCTGGACCGACGGAAGCTATGTGATGGAGCAGGTGAACAACGCCGTTGCGGCCGTGAAGGCGGGCAGGGGCGTGAACGTCTCCGAGCGCCGTGTTGCGGAGCTTAAGGCGCAGTTCCCGGACAAGCGGGAGGAGCCTGCCCCGAAGGACGGGGACGCAAAGGAGGAGCCGGCGTTTACGTGGAAGCCGGACCCGACCCTTACCCGGGATGTGGGACTTTGGTCGGACCTTGCAAAGGTCTGGTTCGCGCGGCTTTAAGGCTGCGCAGTATCGTAACGGAAATGCCGCCCGCGGGGGCGGCGCAAACTAACGGACGGAGCTTGTTTCGGATGACACAAGGCGGCGGAGACAATCGAAAGGGGTCGATTGCGAGAAACATCTCGTACAATACGATGATCACCGTGATGAAGTATGTCTTCTCCGCGGTCTGTATGATGTACGTGAGCCGTAAGCTGCAGCCTGCGGCAAGCGGCGAGGTTGATTTTGCGACGTCGACGACGGCGTACTTTACGATGTTCGCAACCCTCGGCATGCCGATCTACGCGATCCGGTGCTGCGCTCGCTGCCGCAGTGACCGCGAGAAACTCTCCCGCATGTTCACGGAGCTGTTTGGCATAAGCCTTCTGCTGGCGGCGATTGTCGGCGGAGTTTTGGTTGCGCTTTGTTTTATCACGGATCCGTTCCGCGGAAACCGGATGCTGTTTTTGCTCCTCGGAAGCCAGATTCTCTGGAATGCCATCGGATGCGAGTGGCTTTATAAGGCGCTGGAGCGCTACCGCTATCTGATGACGGTGTCCGCGGTGGCGTATGTCACGGCGCTTTCTCTGATTCTTCTTGCGGTGCATTCGCCGGAGGATAAGCTTCTGTATGCGGGGCTGTCCGTTTTGGCCGGTGCCATCACGGCCGTATGCAACTTCTTTTGCCTGCGGCGCGAAGTCGACATTACATTTCACCTGCGGATTAACACCAAGCATCTGAAGCCTTTGTTTGTGTTTTTCGCCATGAGCTGCATGACAAGCATCTACGGCAATCTCGACGTCGTGATGCTCGGCGCAATCCGCGGAAACTATGAGACCGGCCTCTACGGTCTTGTGTCAAAGGGCAAGATCATGCTCATCTTCTTCGGCGGCGTTTTATGGTCGTCGATGCTTCCGCAGATGACCAATGCCTTCGGAAGCGGGGATCGGGAGCGCTTCCGCGAGCTTACGAGGCGAGCGGTGCGTCTGATCACCGCAGTCAATCTCTCCCTCACCGTGTTTGCACTGATTCACGCCGCGGACGTCACGCTTGCCATGGGCGGCGCTTCCTACGCAAATGCCGCCACGGCGTTTCGCATCACCGTTTGTTCCGTTGTGCCCATCGGCTTAAGCAACGTGCTCGGAGGGCTTGTGATGATTCCTGCGGGAAGAGAGCGAAGACTCCTTGCGGCGGAAATCGCGGGGGCAGTGGTGAATTTTGCGCTGAATCTCTACGTGATTCCGCGGTACTCCATCGAGGGAGCCGCGGTCACGACGCTCGTTGCGGAGGCGTTGGTGTTTGTCCTTTGCTTTGTCATCGACAAAAGAGAAATCGGGCTGCCGGTTTCGGACATGCTTCCGGACATCCGCACGATTCTTACATGCCTGCTTGCCGCTGTGCCGGCTTACTTTGTGCCGCTTCCTGCCGGAAACGTGTTCCTGCGGCTTGCCGCAGCGGCCGCAGTATATTTCGGCAGCGCCGTCATCTTCGGACTTTTGCTCCGGGAACCCGTGGTGAAGGAGGTCTTCGCGAAGGTGTTCGGACGGTTTGAGGCATCAAAAATGTAGGCTTTTTTCACATAATTGTGATATGAGAGACGTCAGAATTGCGGTTCCTGTGGGGACCGCTTTTTTGTGATAAAAATTTATGTTTGATTTTTCTACAATGGTGGTATAAAATATACACGTGTAATATTGAGATACTGTCTCTGCCCTGATAAACGGGGTCGGAGACGAGATCCCCTGCGAAGGATTGTTTTGAATTTCGCGAAGGCAAAGAGGAGGGAAAAATGAATACCAAAAAAATCTTTGCAGTGATTCTTGCGCTGGCAATGGTTTTCGCCATGACCGCGGGTGCATTTGCGGCAGGTGAAGCGACACTGAATGACGACGGTGAAGCCGGTGCGTTTGCGACGCCCGACACCGCCGAGAGCCAGAGCAAGCAACTGATTCTTACCAAGGTGCTCCGTGCGTTCAATGAGAGCGAGGCGGAGATTCACGCACCGACAATCAGCTATGTTTATACAATCACAGCTGTTACTCCGGCCGAAGGTACTACCGTGACGGACGGAGCTGACAAGCACGATCCCGCAGGGACGGTGACGGCACAGGTGAAGGCCGGCATCGTGCCGAGCGGAGGCTTTTCCGCAATTACCGTTTCGTGGGATACCACGGAGACGCTTACTGCGGCCGACGACGGTGCGGACAATGAGAAGACGTTTGTCCTTGACTTCAGCAATGTGGTATTCACCGGCGCGGGCATCTACCGCTATGCGATTACCGAGACCCTGGCCTCCGGGTTCACGTATGCAAGCTCCGGCGTGACCGAGGCGCAGTTCGATGCGGATCACAAGGCATCCCATACGCGCTACATCGATGTGTATGTTCGTCCGAATCCGGCCGACGGCGTGCTGGACGACAATGACGAAACGAACGACTGGGATATCTACGGATACACCTGCTTTGTCAATGATACATCCATTACGGAGGAAAACAAGACCACTGCAGCCGTGAAGACCACCGGTTTTACGGAGTATACGGCTTTGGTCGACCGCGCTCTGACGGAGACGTTGTATCTGCCCGACAGCTACTACACCTTCAACGTGGAAATCGACAAGACGGTGGTGAACGATGCCTATGCGGCGAAGAACCATGAGTTCCCGTTCACGGTTCTTTTCACAAATGAAGCGATTACCAAGGAAGTTAAGATTGACGCCACGGCGACCAAAGCAACGGGCTTTATCGATCCTGCTGCATCGGCGCTCAGCGGCGGTGCCGTCAAGGGTATTGTGAGCATCAAGGACGGTGGTTCCATCAAGTATTACGGTATCCCCTGCGGAACCGGCGTAGAAGTCTATGAGACGAACGACGTTAAGGGAGTTACGTATCTTGTAACAACGACGGTGACCGGTGTGACGGATCCGACGGTGGAGAATGTGACCGACGGTTCGACTCCTACGACGGTGACTGCACAAGCTGCAACGAAGCCGGCTTACCAGTCCACCAAGACGACGATTGCAACGACTGCGGATGCCGATGAAGAAAATGATTACGTTATCGGCGTAACCAACAAGCTTCTGAACATCTCCCCGACGGGAGTTGTGCTTCGCTATGCACCGTATCTTTTAATTCTGTTCGGCGGTATCGTTCTTCTGATTCTCGGAAGAAAGTGGATGCGCCGTCTGCAAAAAGACGAAAAGACAGCCTGATTATGAATTGACAGCCGCACGGACCGTGCGGCTTGGAAGATCCGACAGCCGTGTCCCTGATACGGCTGCCGGGTTTTTGGCATTTCCTGCGGTAGGAGTGGAATGATGGCGGAAGAAGATCGGAACAAAATGCAACCGACATCTTCGGAGGTGACCCTGGAGGAAATCCTTGCATCGGTGCCCGAGTCGACAAACTTCGACGAAGATTTCTGCAGTGAGCCCGACGACGACCACGAGGACGTTTCCGACGAGCTTGAAGATGACGCTTCGGAGGATTTCGGGGACGACTTTGAGGAGGACCCGGAGGAGGATTCCGAGGATGCTGCCAAAGCCCCGTCCGACGAGCCCGAAGGGGATGCGGAAGCGCTTGCGAAGGAGCTCGCCGATGCGGAGAAGGGCATGAAGAACGCCCATCGCTTCCTCATCTATCTTGTCGTATTCCTTTTCGTTGTATGGATTTTATTCTTCAAGATTATCGGAATTACGCACATGCCCTCCGAGGGGATGGAACCCCGGATTGACGCAGGAGATTTGTTAGTGTTCTACCGGTTGGACCGCGATGCGGAGTTCGACGACGTCATCATCTTTGAGAAGGACGTTGACGGAACCGGCAGGGAGACCATGATGGTCGGCCGCGTGGTGGCAGCGCCCGGAGACACTGTGGATATCAATGAGAACAACCGCCTTGTGGTGAACGGCAACGCAATCGTGGAGTCGTCCCTGCTGCGCGTGGAGACGATTCGCCGCGGAGAGAGGGTACAGTACCCGCTCACGCTGGGAGAGGATGAGTATTTTGTGCTCTCGGACAACCGCACCGCGGGCGTGGACAGCCGGTATTTCGGACCGGTGAAAAAGAAGGATATATTGGGAACCGTCATCACTTTGATACGGCGAAATAAACTGTAAGGAGGAAAACGGATGTTTCTGCTGAAGTTGAAAAGTGCATTGAATCTGCTGAGCTTCGCCGGCATCCGCGTTCTGGTGGTTTCCTCGGCGATGCTTGGCTCGCTGATGGTTGTGTACAGCGGCTACTCCATTTATGAGCAGGTCTATACACAAAATCGCGCTTTTGATTCCGGCGTTCGTGCCTTTGAGGATACGGCGGAGATTCAGGATGCGCAGCAATCCCTGAAGGATGCCCGGGCGGATTACCGCGCGTGGCTGCGGGTGGACGATACCCATATCGATTACCCGGTGATGCAGGGAACGGATGACTACTTTTATGCGAGACATGATCTCGACGGCAACGCCAGCCTCACCGGCGCGATTTACATGTCGTCGGGCAACGCTTCCGATTTGAGCGATAACTATATCATCATCTTCGGACACCATATGGACAACGGTGCCATGTTCGGAGATCTGAGCCGTTTCGAGGAGGAAGCATTTTTCGAAACACACCGCGACGCCGTGCTTATTTCGCCCGATAACACATATGCGGTGAAGCTTTTTGCGGCGGTCTCCACGGACGCGTACGACGAGATGATCTACAAGGCCGGCAACCGTGACCTTGAGGAGCTGCTTGCCTACATCGGCGCTCACGCGATTGTGGGATGGCCTGAGGACGCGAAGGGAGCAAAGAAGATCGTGGCGCTCTCGACTTGTTACGATGCCGCCACGCTCGGAAGAATGGTTGTCTTCGGAGTACTTACCGATTATACGGAGCCGACCCCTTCGATTTCTCCGGAGATTTCCGTATCGCCGGATGAGCCGCAGCCTTCGGTGTCGCCCGCCCCGTCCGGAAGAGACGGAGTCGGCCCGGATGCGCCGCAGACCGGCCAGCGTTCGACGTGGCTCGGACGGTTCTTTGACCGTTTCCTGCCCGGCGGAAGTTCCTACGGAACCCGCGCATGGGCGTTCATCAATTTGATTTGTGTTTACCTGACCTTATACATTTTGTTCCCGTTCGGACGTCTTCGCGGCAAATACGCCCGCATCGACAAGATGCGCAAACTGAATGACGCCAAGAAGGCATTGTGGGATGCGGCGGACCTCAGTCCGGCGCAGCTTTCGGAGCGCGCGGAATTGATCGCGCTTGCCCGCACGATGTCCGGGAAGAAAGAAGGACAGGAAGTGACGAAGAGAGAATTTGCCGCAGCGGTTGAGCGGAAGTATTATCATGTCGACCGTTTTGCCCGCAAATTCCGACTTGGAGTTGCCCTTCAGGCAGCTCTTGCAGCGATTTCGATGATTGTGTTCTTTAAGACTGAAAATATGCGGCTCCCGATGATTCTGATTGATAAGTGGACGCCGCTGATGCTTTTGTTGATGGTTTCTGCTTTTGTCGCAGATGCGGCGCTTACGCGGTATCGCGAAAACGGCGCACAGAGGTCTGAAGAAGCATAATCCGCCATGGCAACGGAGGTTCCGTGTGAAAAAAAGAGCGTTGGCATTGGTATTGACGTTATGTCTGGTGATCGGCACCGTGGGACATTCGCCTTTCGCAAATGCGAAGGGAGAATCTGTCGCACGGCATTTGTCGTTGTCTTCGGAAGAAAAACCCTCGGAAAATGCCGCCCCCGACAGTGGAAATGCGCCTGCAGATAAGGAACCCGGCAGCGCGGATGCGCCCGCTGATAAAGAACCCGGCAGCGCGGATGCGCCGAAGGAAGATACCGGGGCCCCGGCAGACACGGAGCTGGAGCAGAAGATTACGACCTCCGACGGCTCGACCTACGATATCGAGGTCGTGTACCGCGAGGATTCCGGCATTCCGATGTCCCAAACGGAACTGCTTGTCACGGAGCTCAAGCCCGGCGACGCAGCGTATGACGATTACATCACGGCGACCGCAGAGAAGCTCGGAATCGCCGTGGATAAGCTGCAGCTGTCCCGCGTGTTTGACATCCGCATCGTCGATGCGAACAATCATGATACCGTTTACGAGCCCGCGACCGAGGTGAAGGTTTCCATCACTTTGGTCGATGAGGACCTTTCCCGGTATGCGAATGTAGATATTGTGCATTTTACGGAGGAGACGAAGTCCGGCAACCTCACCGCGGAGAATCTGGAGGAGACTGTCGAGGGAGAGACCGTGGAGTTCACCACGGACAGCTTCTCGGTATACGTTGTCGTGGCTCACGAGGAGGAGGCTGTCGTTGCGACGCCCCGCGTGATGTTCCACTTCATCGACAGAAATCCCGTGGAGCATACCGGCGATACCGTCTACTATGAGGGGGCTCCGTACGAATTCAGAAACAAGAGCGAAAACGGCGATCTGCAGACCACGCAGATTCTTAAGAACGGCGAAGCCTTAGAGCTCATCAACGACCCCGGAAATACTTCCGACAGATACTTCTACGGCTGGCACGTTGTGACGCCGTACGCCGCCGCCGGAGCGAATGCCTACGGCATCAACACGACCGACGGGAAGCTGTATTACACCTGGCCGGACCTTCCGGAGTCGATTGCCTTCGAGCAGCCCATCTCCATCGAGGAGACGGACGTTGCGGTCGGCGGCACGATCCACTGGTCGTTAAACGGTGTTGCAGGAGAGGGCATCTTGGATGAGGACGGCTGCATTCACGTGCTGCTTGCCCCGGTGTATGAGAACTATCATTTCGTCAACTTTATGCTGTATCCACGCGATTCGGCGGTCAGCGGCGCGAGCAATCTGATGACCCGCAAGATGGTTGCGGTCGGCAGTGCCGAGACGGCGGTGGAGGTGAAAATCAGCGATATCCGCGCCACCAGCACCGATTCCGTACATCTGGTTTTCGCAGGCTGGGAGTACAACGCCGGGACGGCGGAGGATCCGCAGTGGGTGAGATACCCCACGGTCGATTACTTCGGCGCGGAGATCAAGGAGGAGGGCAAGGACGGCGTTTACATAAGCGTCACCTCCGGGAACGAGAACATCGATCTGTTCCCGATCTTCATCCAGGCGCGCTGGGTTGACTTCGTCGCAGGCCCTACCGGCAGCGGCGCTGTCTTTGTGGGATCGCGTTTCTTACGCGAATGGACCTCGCTTCCGGACCAGACTCCGGAGGAGGGCAAGAATATCTTTACCTCCCTTACGACAACCACGCGCAAGGGATACCTCTTCGACGGCTGGTATGCGTATGCCGTGACAGACCCCGAGACGGGCGAGATTCTGAATCTTGATACGGAGATGCCCGTCACCGTTACCTATATCGATAATAACCTCGCGGTGCATGAGACAACGATCACCACGCGCGCTGTCAGAATCACCGACGGAAACGGCGCCATCGCTTACGACGGTGCATTTGCCGTGACGGACGGCGGCGAGTCGTATCCTTTCTTCTCGGCAGCGAACGGCGAGCTGCGGCTCTATTTCCCGCTCGACCGTCTGACGCTTTACGCGAACTGGATTCCGGACGAATCGAAAGTCACTATCGTGTACTGGACGGAAAATGCAGCCGATGACAACTACTCCTCGAGCGCCGTCAAGACCATCAACACCACGGATATCGGGCAGAAACTGAACAAGGATTTCACGTCCGGACACGTGATTACGCTTGCCGACCTCATGAATTACCATGAGGGCGACGATACCTTCAGCGTCGTCAACCCGAAGATTTTGGACGATGTGAAAGCAGTTCCGGCGGGCCAGGAGATTTTCTACGACCTGTGCGACGGAGAGGACGACCGTCCGGCGCCGAGGGAGATTTCGAAGACCATCGACGGAAGCGGAAACACCGTCTTTAACGTCTACTACCGCCGCAAGATTTTCAAGCTTGTCTTCCACATCGGCCGCGACGGCTATGTGAAGACCAGCGGATCGCAGAAGACGGACGAGGGCTGGGATTACAACTGGATCGAGTACATGTTCAAGGACGAGAAGGTCTCCCGGCTGGGGTACACCGGCAAGGGCGGACAGTCGCAGAGGACTACCTTTGGCATGACATTCGAAGGGAAGACGTACGACTCCACCTATGTGACAACGAACGCAAACGTGATGGGAGACTATGTCCCGGATCCGGAGAATGATCCGAACGACCAAAACGTCTATGTGATTACCGCCAAATACGGCGCCTACATCGGGGACCGCTGGCCGTCGCCGTCGAATCCCAGGTTTACGTTTACACCGGAATCCGCGGGCGGCCGCATGATGTATACGTGGGCGGCATTTTACGGCTCGCTGTACTGCCGTATCGCAAACGAGCGTCCCACCTGGGCGGGCCAGCAGGGCAACAACCCCGACCTTAACGGTGTGTATGATTACATGTCCGCCGAGCTCTGCTCAAACCGCGCCGGCACGGATGTTATGCCGAATCAGGTGCACCACATTGTGGCGTACTTCGGTCCGGATAATAACGCCGACCGTGTAAAGGTGTACCACGTGCTTTACGAGGCGGTTCCCGGAACATACGATCCCGAGAATGTCGATTTGCACGAGAGCACCGAGTATGCGGAGTATCCGCTCACGACGTGGAGTACGAACATTGCCCATGTAGACTGGAGCGCAATCTCCGGCAAGACCTTCTATGAGGTGAAGAATTCCGCGACGAACGTCATCTCCAACGTCAATCCGGAGTTCCAGATGGGCTGGGACCGCGACGGGTATAACTATGTTTTCAGCTGCTATCGAAACGGCCCGGGTGCGCACGAGCATCACGTGTACTTCTTCTACTCGCCGATCATTTACCCGCTGACGTTTAAGTACGAGAACGAGGAAGACCGAAAGACCGACGAATATTATTACGGACAGCCCCTTGCCGAGGCGAGGAAGTACCAGGATCCCGAGAAGGAGGGATACCGGTTCCTCGGGTGGTACACCAACGAGGCCGGCCAGGGCGAGCCGTTTGACTTTGCTAACGAGACCATGCCGAACAGCGGCGTCGTTCTGTATCCGGTGTTCGAGAAGCTGAATTACATCATCCGCATCGATCCGAACGGCGCGGAGATTGACCACTGGAGGGAGAACGCCCTCTCCGCCGGAGCATCCACCGGATTCCGCGCGGACTACAAGGAGACCATCGCGGCGTACGATTATCTGGAATGCCGCTTCGTCCCGACGAACGACGTTGAAATCGCAGCGCTTTCGCTGACCGCGGATGAGCTGTTCTACTACCTGAACACGCAGTATATCAGTGAGGAGCACGACGGCAAATTCATCCCCGCCAAGCTCCGTAACGCGCTGTACCTCACGGCGGATGAGATTGATGCGTACTGGGCGTGGTACAGTGAAGTGCCCGAGGAAGACTTTGCCGAGCGAGGCGCCGTCAAATTCACCGACAAGAATGAGTGGATGGACGCGTACTTCGGCGGCCATGACCTAAGCACCCTTCAGAAATACCGCGGAATCCGCGGCGCAGAGCGCTACACGTTCATGGGATGGTATCAGGTATATGCCGACGGTACCGTGGACACGGCGCCCTTCAACTTCAACACGCAGGTGGTTGAGGACATCGAGATTCGCGCAATGTGGCGTCTCGAGGGCGGTTTCTACGTGCAGTACATTCCGTTCTTCTGCACCGAGGAGGACGGCGAATTTTACGCGATCAACGGTGAGATTGAACAGTGGACCGACCCGGCCAATCCGGTGCTCCAGCTGTACGCGGACCGCGCGAGGACGGAAGCTCTCCACGCGCCGACCCGCATCACCGACAACTGGGTGTTCCGCGGCTGGCGCATCGTTCGCGCAAACGGCGTGGTAACCCACGGCAATTCCACGTACACCAACTGGGAGCCCGCGCAGCTCGACGCAAACGGCGACCCCGTGTATTACCAGCCGGGCGACGAGTTTACGATTGATTCGAAGTATATGACGGAGGGCGGCTCGGAGAATCAGGGCGCTGTGATTTACATGCAGGCTTACTACGAAAAGCCGGAGCATTCCTACCGAAGACCCGAGATTGCAAATCTGATCTTAGACGCCAACGACGATTACAACGGTTATGTTGTCACGGAGGATTCCACGGTTCTTCCCGTTTTGCCGGGCTCCGGAAGCTCCTGGATCAACAACCAAAACAATCTGTTCGAGGGCAGACCGACCCAGATCTGGTTCGGCGATATCCAGTCCAACCTCGCGCTGCATCTGTACCGCTACGCGACGGTGAAGACCTTCGGCGGAATTACGGGAAATAAAGTTTTTGCACATAAGGACGGGTATCTCCTGCTCGGCTTCGACGAGGCGTCGGATCCGCTGGCGCCGTCCACCGGTTCCGGGTTTATCCCCGCGTATTTCGCGGATGCGGTCATCGCGGTGCCGAGAACCGAAAGCAAGACCCTCTACGCAATGTGGGAGCCGCTTGTGTATGTCACCTTCGTGAACACCACGGAGGAGGATATCACGGTGGATCTCACCGGAACCTCGTCCACCGTGAATGTGGTAAATGCGGTGACCGGCGAGTTTGACCGCGAAAAATCGACGACCCGGATCACCGTTCCCGCAAAGAGCGGAGACGAAAACGGCGTCGTAAAGGTGGTTCTGCCGCTTGCTGTGGCGGGAACGGACACATTCACGGCAAATGCTCTCAACACGCACCTTCGAAAGGTGCTGAACGTCACCGGTGAGTTCCGCGGCGCATCCTACGGCAACGGAACGGAAGAGGTTCGTTACGGCAGCGTTGCTGCATTTACCGGCACGCTGCAGACCGACGCCACCGGCGTGATTGTCACGTACACGGAGGAACCGGAGAAGCAGGTTGTCTTTGATGTCAATGAAGGCGTCTGGACGGAAACCTCGGACGCTTACGAGCAGATGACCGACGATGTTTACGCCATCAACGAAAACAATATCGAAGGAAACGCATACCGACCCGCGGACCCCGAGAAGGAAGGCAAAGTCTTCCTCGGCTGGACGACCAACGAAGACATTGCTTCGCATTCGGATTTCAGCGGGACGGAAGCTGTGACCTGGGGCGAGACCGTCATCACTCCGGATGCCGGAGGAATCATTTTCGACAAAATCAGCGCGTATCTGTGGGATTTCACGATGCCGCCTCCGTATACGCAGGTGCTGTACGCAGTGTGGAGTGATGCGGTAACCGTGACGTTTGATATCACATACACCGTTAACCCGCAGAGAGTTCACGTCTGGAACGGTCCGGAGCCGGTCACCGGCAGAACCCTGCACGCATATTACACGCTTGCGGGAGACACAAACCACGTCTACTACCTGATGGCAAAGGGAGAGCTTCTTCCCAAGCCTTCGAACCCTACGCAGAACAGCGCTGCACCGAACTGGGGCTTTTTGAAATGGCTGGTGTACACGACGGCGACCGCGACACTGCGCGACGAGACCAAGGCGCCGTATGACAGCGTCATTGTGGATAACACATTTGATTTCTCGCAGAGACTTCAGCACGATCAAACGCTCACCACGTCCTGGATGCAGTTCGTTCCGCAAGTGTTCACGTTTACGGTCGAGAACCGCGTGGTCAACGATATGGCCGGCGAATCGTTCGATTACCTGATTGAGGTTGTCGACGAGCAGGCCATCGGCAAATTCACAAACAACAACAGCACAATCGGCACGCCGGATCCCCGCTGGGGCTCCGCGACGGCAACGCTTAAGAACAATCAGGCCTACACCGTGGTTGTCACCGTCACGAAGATGACAAGGTGGAGCAACGACGGCGACTTCAGCGTCGTAATCGATGTTTTCGATTCGGAAGGAATGCTTGTTAAGAGCGGGAACGTAATCAACTGCCCGAAGAACACATACAAAGAGTTTGCTTCGGATTACAAACTCACGCTTCGGATTTCGCAACAGCCAAAGACCGGGTTTGAGACAAGCGTCGCAATCCCCGAGGATTCCGTTGTCAACCTGGAAGACGATACCTACGGCACGGATGAAGGAATAAGAGCATTTTCCGTGGATATTTCCTACGGCCGTTCCAACAATGCGAACTTCAAGCCGTACAAGAACGGTTATGAGGACGGTAAGGAAAGCGAGGCGACAATCGTGTTTACGAACACAGGCGTACTGATTGCACCGACCGCCGTGCCGGATACGACAAAGCCGCTGTGGGCAGTGTTCTTCGGAGGACTGGTGCTTCTGCTTGCAGCCGTATTGTTCGGCCGCAGAAGAAGAGCATAACAAAAAGATTTTTTTGAAAAAACAAAAGAGCTGATGCCCGGATTGGCGGGTTTTCCGGGCACCGGCTCATTTTTTTGCCCCGGAAAGTTTGAGATTTTGGGAATTTTGTGCTATACTGAAGGGTGTGATTTGCCCGCCACGGGAAATGCCGCAAAAACGGAGGGACTTCTTGCTTTTGCGGGGGTAATGAAACGACGGGACTTTGTTCGTGAAAAGGAAGAATGTTTATGAGAAAGTATTGGAAGAGAATTGTGTCTTTGGTTTTGGCGGTCTGCCTGCTGTTCGGGGGAGAAGCATTTTCCGGAGCAGACGGTCTCTTCGGCGTGTTTCGCAGAGGTGGTTTCGTTGCAAATGCCGCCGACGATGGCGAGGAAAGCGGGATGACCTTATGGGACTGGGAGAACTGGTCCCAGCCTAGGCAGCAAGAGGAGGGTGAAAACTACGACTATTATGAATACCCCTTGTATAATTTTGCGCAAAGAGGGGATTCCACCGTATTCTACCGCATGAAGGTGACGACCATTCGGATGAAGAAAACTACGGGAGATGATACTGACCCGCACAGAGACCTTGCGTCCTGCGTCACAAAGTACGGAAGCGGTAACAACAGGCCGGTCGGGCCCGAAAACTACTATCCGCCCGAAGCGTATGTCCCGGATAAGACAATCGAGGTTGTCGATAATAAAGATCCCAGTTTCAACGGGGAATACACGCTGTATTCCGAGTTTACGCCGGACGCCACGAACCCCGGCAGATACTACCGTCTCGTTCCGGTGATGGAAAACGGGCATGAGAGAGTCCAGTTCTTCGGTAACAAGCTCGGCGGAAGCGGCGGATGGGTAACGCCGCACAACTGGCCCTCGACAGAGCCCACAGAGAAGAGAAGCTTCCACCGGGATTATGTGATTTGGCTGATTACGACGGGAAATCAGACCGTATACAACTTTCTCAAAGTGGGAAAAGATTATTATCGCTTAAATAAGCAGGAAAACGGCGTCTGCGGTGCCTTGGCGAACCTCGCGGATAAAGAGACAGACCTGGATGCGGAGAATTGGCCGAGACTGATTGAACCGTATGATTTCTCCGGTCTGTCCGTGACTATTGGCGAAAAGACGTATTACTACTTTGATTCCGCGATGTTTGAGGCGGGCGAAGAGATTCCGGACAATTACTTCACTGTCGACCCCGAGGATTATGAGCTCGGCGTTTATAAACGCTTCACGGCAGAGGGTAACTATGGGGACGAAAATTATTGGCTCGGAACAGACAGACCTGATGATTGGGGAGACAATCAATCTACCGATTACAGATACCACAGAGACTTTGTCGCGGTGCTTCATTCCAGCACCGACAAATATAAAGCAACGTTCAAAAACGGGGACGAAGTACTTTTCGAAAAGAAGATTCCTGTAGGGACCGCGCCGGTTTACGAAGGGGAAACGCCGACGAAGGACGAGGATGGATCCTACGTTTATACATTTGCCGGATGGAAGGCAGAGGACGGAACGATTTACGCCCCGGGTGCAGAGCTTCCCGAGGGACTTACGGATGTCACCTACACTGCGGTCTTCGACGCACGGACCAAGATTACGGTGACCGCGACAAATGCCGGCAAAACTTACGGAGATGCGGATCCGGGCCTGAAGTGGGAGGTTGATAAGGAGCTGCCGCAGGAGGATCTGGACGCGCTTGTTGTGAACGTCTCCCGCGATGCCGGTGAGAGAGTCGGGAAGTACACCATTACGGCAAGCGGAGAAGAAGATCAGGGCAAGTATCACATCTCCTATGAAACCGGAGAATTTTCCGTCTCGGAAAAACCGCTGACAATCACCGCGAACAGCAAGACCAAAATGTATGACGCGACGCCGTTGTATGATGAAGGGTTTGAAACGAGCGGACTGGCGTTCAAGGATAAAATCGACACCATTTCCGTCACCGGAAGCCGGACGGATGTCGGGGAGGCCAACAATGTCGTTAAGGACGCGGTTATTACCGACGCAATCGGAGAGGATGTCACATTCTGCTACGATATTTCCTACGTAAACGGCCTTCTGACCGTCACCGGGGCATCGAATCTCACGGTTTCCCTGGAGGGCTCGGAGTATACGTATGACGGCACCGCGAAAGCGATAACAAATCAGCCGATCAGCAATGCGGCAGGCGGGACGACGTCGTACTCGTTCTCCTTCGCGGAGGACGGCACCTACGTTTCGGACCTCAGCACTTTGACAAAGACCGATGCCGGAACCTATACGGTTTACGTTCGCGCAACGAACCCGAACTACTCGAACACCGCAACAACCACGGCGACTCTGAAGATTGCACAGAAGGAAGTCACCGTCACCGCAAACGATAAGAACAAGCAATACGGTGACACGGATCCGGAATTTGACGCAACTGTCGAAGGGCTGGCGGACGGTGAGGATGCTTCCAAGATTCGATATGTCGTGTCCTGCGAGCATGAGGAGCAGACCGGCGTATACACCATCGAGGTTACGGCTGAGACCGATCAGGGCAATTACCTTGTGAAGGTTGAAAACGGCGCCTTTATCATCGGAACTTATAACGGTGTGATTGTCAAGATTGTCGGCGGCACGAAGACCACGGTGTATGACGGCACAGAGCAGACCGTCGAAGGCTTCACCGTTACGATGGAAAGCGGCCTCTATACCTTCAATGATTTCAAGTTTACCGGATATGCAGCTGCAACCGCGAAGGATGCAGGCAAAACCGACATGGGTCTTTCCGCAGACCAATTTGTCAACAAGAATCCCAACTTCTCTGAGGTTGCATTTATCGTGACCGACGGCTGGTTGCTCATTGACCCGGCGGAAGCGAAGGTGACTGCGAAGGATACGAAGAAGGTTTACGGAGACAAGGATCCCGAGCTCACCGCTGAAACAACCGGTGTCTTCGGAGATGACAAGCTTACATACGAGATTACCAGAGAGACCGGCGAGAATATCGGAGCATACGGCATCAGCGTCGGCGGCGACGAGGTACAGGGCAATTACGTTGTCTCCTACGAAGGCGGGGAGTTCACGATTGAGCGCAGAGAGATCACGGTCAAGGCCGACGATATCGTGAAGACCTACGGCAAGGGCGATCCGGATCTGACGGTGACCATTGAAAATATGCCGGGAGAGTACACCGTATCTCTTGATGAGATGCTTAAGGCAGCATTTGTCGGCGCGCCGATTGTCAATATGTCGGTTCGCCTGCCTGGAACTCTTCGTCCTTTCGGAAGAAGCGCCAAATCCACGAATTACAAGGCTTCGGCCGGTTCGGACGTAATCCGCTTCACCGTTTCCAGAGAGGAAGGCGAGAATGTCGGAACCTACAAGATCACTGTGACCGGCGAGGAAATCCAGGGCAATTACAAGGTCGCATTTGCCGAAGGAACCTTCGAGGTAGTGATGGCAAGCGACCTGGAGCTTACGAACCTTACGCCTAAGAGCGTGGTTTACGACGGCAAGGAGCACCCGCTTGAGGTGGAGGCGTCCGTTACCGCCGGCACCAAGATTGAATACAGCACCGACGGCGGCACCACCTGGTCGGCAAATGCACCCGCGCTCACGAACGCAGGAACCGTTAAGGTCAAGGTGCGCGCCACCAATCCGAACCTCGGTGACGCAGATCTCGATGTCGAGTTCACCATTGAGCCCAAGGCGGCTACGGTTCGCGTGAAGGATGCTTCCAAGAAGGCCGGCGAGGCCGATCCCGCTTGGGAGACCGAGACCGAGGGACTTGTGGGGAGCGACAAGCTTACGTTTACCGTTGCCCGCGCTGCGGGTGAGACCGCCGGCGAGTACGCAATTAAGGCGTCCGGCGAAGCGACCCAGGGCAATTACACCGTGACCTTCGTGGACGGCAAGCTCACGATTACCAATGCGGGCGGCGATGTGCCTTCGCCGAAGACTGCAGACACGCTGCCCATCGCGCTCCTTGCGGCACTCCTGCTTGCGGCGTTCACCACCGCTGCTCTTGCCGCCAAGAAGCGCCGCGAATCCGCGGAGTAATCCGTAAAACAAAATCAACACCGACGCATTCACGGGCCGTCGCACTGTTTGGCAGTGCGACGGCCCTGGCTTTTTCAATGCAGGGGCTGGATTTGTCAAGGAAAGAAGTCAAGGAAAGAAGAGAAGGAAAGAAGTCAAGGAAAGAATTGAGAAATGCGGGAATCTGTGCTATAGTATGGGTACTGCCGCAGGTGGGCTGCGGCGCGAGTTATCGGACACGAAAGGAAAGCCGGTTACGGTTTTTGGAGGACGATATGATTGATTTTGATGAAGAGTTGAAAAAATACACGCCGAACATGGAAATCAGCGAGGCGGAGGAGGCGGTCCTGAGCCGCGAAATCACCGATGCGGCCGACGTCATCGAGCGCATCCTGCAGGAGCGCAAGGAACTGAAGTGACACACCCCGGGAGGTAGGTATGATTTGTCCGAAATGTGGCGCAAACATGCTCCTAACGAAGGGCGTGTGCGTCAAATGCGGCTACGACATCGAGGTCAACCGTCTCACCCGGCGGTACTCCTGCTATTTCTACAACAGGGGCCTGGAGCGTGCGCGCAACCGAGATTTGTCCGGCGCGGCTGAAATGCTGAAGCGGGCATTGAAGGTTAACAAGAAAAATGTGGATGCCAGAAACCTGCTCGGCCTTGTGTACTACGAGACCGGCGACCCGGTTTCGGCCATTCAGGAGTGGATCATCAGCAAGAGTTTCCTCGAGGAAGGAAACCCGGCGGTGCGGTATCTGGAGATACTGCATGCAAACCCGGCGAAGCTGGACAACCTAAATCTTGCGATCCGCAAATACAACGGCGCCGTGGACGCGGTTGCCCACGACGGCGATGACCTGGCATTGATGCAGTTGAAAAAGGCGGTCAGCTTAAACCCGCACTTCATCCGTGCGTGGCAGATGCTCGCCCTCATTTACATGCGCGCAGGGCGCATGGACAAGGCCCGTGAGTGCTTGAAAAAGACCCTGGCCATCGATGTGACCAACACGGTTTCCATGGGGTATCTACGCGCGATTCGCGAGATGTACCGCGAGAACCGCCGCATGAAGATTTCCGAGACGGAGGAGACTTCGGAGGACGAGGAGAACGGCGAGCCGGTATCCCTGCGGAGCAAGGGATTTGCCTCGTTTTTGGAGGAGCAGGACCGCATCGACTACAAGGTCCTTCTGTCCATCCTTGCCGGTCTGTTCCTCGGCATTATGGCCACGTATGTTTTGGTGGTGCCCGGCGTAAAAACCGGCATGAAACAGGAATTTAAAGAGACGCAGACGGAGTATGCGGAGCAGATGTCGCAGTACCTTTCGGACATCGATTCCCTGGAGCGCGAAACCCAGTCCCTTCGCAACAAGATCGAGCTGCAGGAGACCGAGATTGACGCGAAGGAAGCGGAGCTTCTCAACCTCCGCGACAAGGCCGGCGGTATCAACGTCTTCAACATGACGGCGTACTACTTACGACTCCGCCGCAAGGGTTCGGCAACCAAGGATGAGCTTTTCATCCTGCAGAAGCGAATCAAGGCGGTCTCGGACGAGGAACTTAAGAATGCTTCCGCCAAGGAGATTTACGACCGCGTTCTGGCCGATTATCCGGATGCATTGACCGTGACCATGACCTCGTCGGAGCTCTACGAAAAGGGCCGTGCGCTGTATGATGCCGAAAATTACAGCAGCGCTCTTGAGTATTTCATCTACTCCTACGAGAAGTCGGCCGATAACGAGAAGAATATGTATTTTCTGGGTCGTGCGTACCAGCTGACCGGCGACAAGGCGTCGGCGCTTCGCACGTACACCGAGTATCAGGAGCGTTTCCCGGAGGGCGAGTACTACAAGACTGTCTCCGGCTACATTCAGCAGCTGCAGTAATGGGGTGAACTCCGGAAGACCGGAGAATTGATGGGGGGTATAACTATGGTAGCAGCAGCGATATTGTTGTTGGTATTTGCCGCGCTGTTTTTCGCAATCGGCGGAAGCATCTACGGCGGCAACACGAATCTGATCATCAGCTATCACCAGGAGAAGGTGAAGCCGGAGGAGCGAAAGGCCTACGGCAAAGCCTTCGGCAAGACTATTCTGGTGCTTGCGAGCGCCCTCGCCATAAGCGGAATCATTTTGTTCTTCGGGGATGCGATGGCCGTGAAAATCGCTTCGCTGTGCGTGTTTGCCGTGGGTTTCGTGCTGTTCGCAGTGCTTCTTGCGGTTGTACAGAAGAAGTACAACGGCGGCATGTTCTGAGAGGGCGCGAGGGCGCGATTGTGAGGCAAATTCAATGACGATTCGGGAGTTCGGCCCTCCCTCCGCGCCGTACGTTTTGATTGAGCCGATCGGCGATTATGACCCGGACGGAATCGAGGGAGATTACAACAAAATCAGGCAGCGCACGGATGCGGAGTTTCGGCTGATAACGATTGCGGTAGACAGCTGGAATTGCGATTTGTCCCCGTGGAAAGCGCCGGCGGTCTTCGGGAAGGAAGACTTCGGCGATGGCGCAGAGGAGCTGCTGAAAGCCGTGCTTTCTCTCTGTGAGGACAGGAGCAAAACGTACATCATCGGCGGCTATTCCCTGGCGGGCCTTTTTGCGCTGTGGGCAGCGACCCGAACGGATGTATTTCGCGGCGTAGCGGCAGCATCGCCGTCCGCGTGGTTTCCGGGCTTAACGGAATACCTGCGGGAACACGGGATGCCGTGCGGAACGGTGGTAAGCTTAAGCCTCGGCGACCGGGAAGCCCGGACCCGCAATCCCGTCATGTCCACTGTCGACACGCGCATTCGCGAGATTCGCGATATCCTGCAGGAGCAGGGCGCGGACGTAACCCTTACGTGGAACCCGGGGAATCATTTCGCAGAGCCCGACATCCGCACCGCCAAGGCATATGCCGAGGTTCTGCAGCGGCTTAACGGCAAGTGATAAAAACAAGAAAACCATTCAAACAGATGTCTCAAAAGAGAGGCATCTGTTTTTGTTTTATAAGCAGGTTGACAAAAGAAAAGTAATATGTTACCATTATACAAAACGGTAATATATTACCATTGCTTGGGAGAAAGAGTATGATTGTCGAAGACGTTGTAAAAAGCGAAAAGATTGATTTCACGGGGATACCCTCAAGTTATTACCTTCTCGGACTGCTGAGCGCATTTGAGAACCGCTTTCAGGCGATGGCGGACGCAACCATGAAGGAGATCAGCTGGAAGCAGTTTTTCGCCGTAATCTGCATCAACATGTGCAAGGAAGCGCCGACGCTTCGGGAGCTTTCCGATATTCTCGGCAGTTCCCACCAGAACGTGAAGCAGATCCTCCTCAAACTGGAGAAGAAGGACTTTATACGCTTTGAAACGGACCCCGCGGACAAGCGGAAGCAGCGAATCGTGCTCACGGACCGGTGCAGGGCATTTTGCGCGGCAAATGACGCCGATAGCGTGCGTATCATGGGCGCTATGTTTGCGGGAATCCCGGAGACGGACATACAAACGACAATTCAGACAATTACAAACATAGAAAAAAATCTCCGCGGGCTGTATGAGCCTTGCGAGAGGCAGTAGAACAGGGAGAGATATATGAGCGGAATCATTCTGTACAAATCAAAATACGGCGCCACGAAGAAGTACGCCGAATGGATTGCGGAGCGCACAGGCTTCGCCTGCATCAAAACGGACGAGGCGGACGTGAAGAAACTTGCGGAATACGACACGATTATTCTCGGCGGCGGTGTCTACGCCTCCGGCATTGCCGGTCTGTCATTCCTGAAGAAAAACGTCGATAAGCTGGCGGGGAAGAAAATCCTCGTTTATTGCTGCGGGGCATCCCCCTTTGAGCAGGGCGCATTTGACGCAGTCGTAAAATACAACCTTAAGGGAAATCTCGAGGGAATTCCGTGCTTCTACTGCCGCGGAACTTTTTCGCTTAGCGAAATGAGTTTCAAGGACAGGACGCTTTGCAAACTTCTGCGAAAGGTAGTTGCCAAAAAGAACCCCGAAGACTACGAGCCGTGGGAGAAGGGCCTTATGGAAGTCCGGGAGGACGAGCGGGGCGACTGGACTGACATTTCCTACATCGAACCGATTCTCGCCGCACTGTAGTCCATACCTCCTGGCGCGGTGGCGGACAAGATGTAGGTCTGCTCGCTTTAAGGCAGGGAGGGGGAGCATAGCGAAATTCGCAGGTGCAGGCTATCTAAGCGTGCTGTTCGGCCGCTGAGTCGAGGGCGTTTCTGCAGAACTCGTCCACCGTCGCTCTTTGATTTCCTACAGCTTTTGCGTCTTATACCGACGGTGTCCTCAAACAGCTTCGAAACGCCCTGCGCGTCCTCACGCGCGCTAAGATAGCCCTCATAAAAATACGACGCATCGATTATCGGCTTTACAGCCGATATCGTTACGTCGTTTTTTATGAGTCACAATGCTTCTTTCGCTATGCTCCCCCTCCCTGCCTAAGCGAGCAGACCGGCCGATCCTAGTACAGCCACCGCGCCAGGAGGTATAAAACACCGCAGGTTTGCTCGTGGCGGAGTAGAGGGATGTAGGAGCGGCAGTTGCGGCAGTGTAGGCACACGGCGCGGACTTTCTCGCCGTTTTCGCTTCGGGTGAAGTATGGCTTGCGATCTTTGCGGAAGGTGATGGCTTTCCGATGCTGGCCTGTGAGGAAGGCGTACTCGTTCGCGGACAGGTTGTCCGGTGAAGAGAGGGCGAAATCCCAGGTCGTATCGTCCGCTACCTCGCAGAGGTTTTTGAAGCGGAAGTTTTTGTCGTAGCGGGCGGTGAGCTTGCACCAGGCGGCCACAAGCACCGAGTCCGAGATGAAGGCGCGACCGCCGTCCTCCTCCTGCTTCAGGCACACGTCGGTGAGCCATTGCATGTTGGAGCGGTAGACGCGCAGAACGAAGTCGAGGAATTTGCGGAGACGAAGCGTCGTCCAGTAGGTGCAGTGCGGGGAGACGCGCTCCTTCAAAAAGTCGGAGGCTTCCGCGGTGGTGCAGGCGAAATCCACGTCGTCCATGGAAAGCTTGCTGAGGTCGTCGAACAGAAGCACGTCGCTGTCGCAGAGGAAGCAACGGTCGCACCCCTTGTTCGTCAGGAACGTGTACAGCAGAAAATGCCGCTCAAAGCACCGGCGAACCATCTCTTCGTCGCCGGTTTCGCCGACGGTCTTGTAAATCTCGCGGAACTCGGTCAGGTCGTCGGATGTGAGGGTTTCCGCATCAACCCAGTTCGAAACCAGGCCGCGGTTGCTTTCGTCGCCCAGGAGAACGACGTTTTTGAAGCCGCAGGATTTGCCGGCCTGCTGCAGCACGTCGCCCAGGGTGTCGCTCTCGCCGGTGTGGAAGAAAACGACGGGGCAGGCGTCGGACAGGTCGCGGTCCTGTACCGGGTACCGAACGGTCCGATCTGCGGCAAATGCACCGAACAACAGGAACGGATACCACGCCGATGCCATGCGGAGCACCTCCGAGGGCTCCTTTGCCGCAAAGCAAAGGCTTACGTAGAGAGCGAAGAGAACCGCCAAAACGTCCGCCTGCAGGCGGTCATTGCGATGCACCGGGGCAGACCAGTCGACAGCGAGGAGTCTGCGGAACCATCGGAACATAAAAATCGTCGTGACGATCTGCGCTGCGCCGAAGATCCAGAGTAAAGGCTGTATGCGGCGGAAGACTTCCACCGGGAACAGAATGCGCAGAAGCGTTAAGCACGTATCCAAAAGATAGTAGGAGACGTGGCCCATATAGTTTTCGTCCGGGAAGAGGCGGCGATAGGTCGCTTCCTCGGTGACGCCGGGGTGCAGCTCGTACACCTTTGCAACCAGACCGGACTGGTACAGAAGGCAGAAAACAAGCAGTGCAACAATGCAGATGCGGATGGCGACGGTGTCGTTTTTCTGCCAGAGGCGCGCCAACAGATAAATCGGGATGATTGCCAGCGCCGTGTGGGAGACAAAGGCACTGTACAGGCCTACGATTACAAGGGCAACGGGATAGCGGATCCGCGCGTCGCTTAGGTGAAGCGCCCAGAGAAGTGCAACCGAAAAGAGCACTGTAAGAAGCAGCTTGGAGGGCTGCACGACATACAGAAGACCGATTCCGAAGAAAATCACATACAGGAAAAAGGAGATGCGCAAACGGATGCGCAGCGCGGTCACCACCGTCATGTACAGGATTGCCGCGAGGGCCAGGCCGCCCAGGAAATAGACTGCGTAAGGGAGGGATTTGCCTCCGTGCTTTGCAAGAAACGTGTTCAGATTGCGGTAGTCGGCCACCATGGAAGAAAAGGCGCCGGCGCCTCTGAGCTTGTCATAGAATACTATATAGAACAGCACACCGTAGATTACCAGTGCGACAGCTGCCGCCGCGATAAGCCGCACGCGGGAAGCATTTTTACGTTGTCCTCCGACCTCTCTCATACCGGAAAATACTCCTTTTTGCATCTTCTGTTATCTTATCCTTTTTGAGGGAATTTGTAAAGGAAAAAAGATAGTTTCATTTTCTGTAAGTATGTGCTATAATTGTGGATACCAATACTACTGTTGGGTAGCTTGCTACACCGTCAGGCGGAGCCCGAGGTACGAATGAGAGAGAATTCGGAGAATCGAAGAGAAGAGAGATTCCAAATGAATAGAGCGACGATGATTGGTGCGTTTGCACTGTTCGCTTTGTTTGCGTTGCTTTTGCTTTGCACATCGAAGGCAGAGGCTTCTTCCATGCGGGCTTGCGAAAGCCGCGGACCCGTGCATTACGTGCGCTCCGTTGCGACGGACCCGGTGATCCTCGCGGACAATGAAACCGAAGAGACACCTACCGCGACACCTACGCCGGAGTTGACGCAGGCACCGTCGCGCAAGGACAAGCTGAAGACCATCGCCGCAGAGAAGTACGCTCTCGGCGTAATCTTGGCGAGTGCGATTTCCATCGGTATCCTGATCGTGCTGTTCCGCTACTGGTCGCGCAGAAGCGGCGGGCGGAGAGAATAGAAAACTGAAGATGCATCGAACCCCCGCAAGTGAGTGCGGGGGTTAATTTTTTGTATAGAAGAAGGGAACTGCTACCAAGAAGCTCGTCCTTCAAGCTTTTTGGTAGCAGTTCCCTGCGCGTAATATAAAGAGGAAAAAGAAAACCGTCAAAGTAAGCTGGTGGGTTCGGAAGTTACCGAACCATATCACATGTATTGTATCAGAGAACCGCGAAAAATGCAACAGGATTTCCGAAAAAAGAATGAAATTTCTGTGCACAAATCAGAAGGTTACATCTGCTTCTTCACGATGGCGTACTCGTTGCCGTTTCGGAAGAAGGGGCACTCGAAGGAGCGGCCGCTTAAGAAATGCGCCATGTCATCCTCGTCGAGATCCTTGCCGCAGGTGTAGCACTCGTAGTCCTCGTCGTACTCGTAGTACATGCAATAATCACAATTGGTCGGTGCAGGCTTTGCCTGCTTCTTTTTGCCTGTCATACTTGCTGTCTCCAAAACGCTTACGGCGTTGTCGCGCCGCCGCCGGCGGGTGTCGGTGTCGGCGTAGGTGCCTTGGTGGGCAGAGGCTTCTCAGGGTCGATGGGAACACCGCTGTGAAGTGAACAGAGGTGATTCTTATCCTCCGGCATGATGTACTTTGTATCCTCCGTACCGCCGTGCTCGAGAGCTTCCTTGGTCTCTACCTTGTTCAGGAACACTTTGACAATGATATTCGTACATCCGTCTGTCGCCAGCTCGCCGGTCTCGCCGCAGATTGCAAGCTTGACGTGGCAGGTGCAGGTCTCGTGCGGAGCCGTGCCTGCGGCAAAGAATTCGCTGCGGACGCATTTGTCGCCTTCGTACTGATCGCAGAGGCCTTCCACGGCGAGCTTGCCGCACTTGGTGCAGACCTTGGCGCTGGTGATGCCGGCAGGACGGTCGAATTTGACGCCTTCCTGGCACTGCTTGAGCACGTGGACATCGTCCATGACGTTTCGCCACAGGTATCGGTAGTACATGGTGTTGGATTGCTCGAAACCTTCGTCAAATCCGGACCAGATGGCCGCCGTGTAGTACTTGGTGAAGCCTGCAAACCAGAGGTCGTAGTTGTCGTGGGCTGTACCGGTCTTGCCGGCTACGTCGATCTTGACCTTCTTAAGACGGCTCGAGGAACCGGTACCGATTTTCGTCGTATCAACCATGGCGTCCGTGAGAAGCCATGCGGTTGTCGCCTTCATTACCTGACGGGGCTCGGTGACGTTTTCCAGCAAAACATTGTCTTCGTGGTCAAGAACCTTCGTGTAGTAGATGGGCTTGTTGTATTTGCCGCCGTTGGCGATTGCAGCGTAGGCTGCGGTCATCTCCAAAACGGAGATACCGTTGGTCAGACCGCCGAGGGCGATGGCAACGTTGTAGTCGGACTTTCCGTCGCTCTGGTCCGTGTCAATCTTCGAGAAACCGAGTCTTAGGAGATAGTTGACACAGGTCGTGGCACCGACAGCCTGACAGCAGCGGCACGCGACGATGTTACGGGAGTCGTAGATACCCTGGCGGATCGTAGAGAGTCCCTTGAAGCCGCTGTACCAGTTGTTAACGACCTTTCCGCCGCCCGGATACTTGTAGTAATAATCGTCGAAGACGCTCGCCAAGGTGTAGTTCGCGGCATCCAGTGCCGGAAGGAACGAAGCGAGAACCTTGAAGGTGGAACCTGCCTGGCGGTAAGCGTCGCTTGCGCGGTTCAGGACTCGGTTACCGACCTTCTCGCCGCGGCCGCCGTACTGCGCGACAACGTGGCCGTTCGCCTGGTCCATGATAACCATTGCGCACTGCGGCTGGAGCGTGAATACGGGCTCGCCCTGCACGGTGTACTTCATGTTCGGATGAAGGGCCTCGAAGAGGGCTTTCTTCTCCTCAACGAAATTGTTGATTAACGTCTTAAAGGTATCAAGGTCCGTCGTGTAGATGCTGATGCCGGGGGCACCGCTCTTCTCATGGTAGAAGACCTTGTTGGTGTCCTTGTAGTCCTTATAGAAATCCAGCAGATCGTTTAAGTGATAATGCATCGCCGTGACATTGTCCGCACCGACGATGGAGAGCGCGTAGCTCTTGCTCAGCTGGTAGTAGGACCCGGCCTTTCCTGTGCCGTTTTCCTTCTGGCCGACCATGGCAGGGAAGTTGGACTCGTCCGTAAAATACCCGTCCATGATCTCCTGAATCTCACGATCCTGGGTCGTATAAATCTTCAGACCGCCGGTGTAAAGAAGGGAGGTCGCTTCCTTCTTGGAGTATCCCTTTGCCTGAAGATCGTTGAGAAGCTGGGTAATCAGCTCGTCCACGAAGTAGGAGAACTGTGCCTTCTCGGCAATCTTGTTGGTGGCTGCATAGTCGCGAAGGCGCTCATAAACTGCGTCGGTGTCGGCCATCGCCTCCTCATACTCTTCCGGCTTGCAGAAACCGGCGTTTAAGAGGTTGTTCAGGCAGTTCTCGCGACGGATGCGGTTACGGTCTTCGTCGCGGAGCGGGTTGAGGAGCGTGGGCGAGTAGGCAACCGGGGCGATGACCGCAGCCTCGGAGATGGTCAGCTCGCTGACTTTCTTGCCGAAATACCGCTCTGCGGCGCTGGCGATGCCGTAGGCACCGTTGCCTAAGTTGATGGTGTTTAAGTAGTATTCGAGAATCGTGTCCTTCTCGAGCTTGTCCTCGAGACGGACGGCCAGATACTGCTCCTGGACCTTACGAATGATCTTGTCGACCTTACTCTTTTCGTTACCGCCGGAAAATACCTGGTTCTTCAGAAGCTGCTGCGTAATGGTACTCGCGCCGTACTTCAGGTCGCGGTCCTTGACTACGGAAAATGCAGCTCGGAAGATACCGCGGATATCGATACCGTTGTGGTCGTAGAAACGCTCGTCCTCCATTGCGACGAAGCAGTTGCGGACGCCTTCCGGAATCTCGTCAATCTTTGCGTACTGCTGGCTGGTTCCCGCGCCTGCCAACTGTACAATCTGCGTACCGTCGGAGTAGTAGATGACCGAAGCGAACAACTCGGGGTTGACGCTGATGCTGTCGATGCTCGGTGAGGTAGCGATGATGCCCTTGTACGCGCCGTAGGCGCCGAAGCACCCCGCAACGAGACCGAAGGCAAGCACCACGATGCCGATGCGCATCAGCCAGATTCGGAGAAGACTGAAGATACGCCGTGACGGCGACCGCAGTTTCTTCTGCTTTTTCACTATGCTGTAGTGACTGTAGTTCATGGTTTACCTGTCCTTTCTCAGAAAGACCGCGCTCCCCCAGGAGCGGTCGTTTTGGCCGCCTGCGGACACAGGACGGCAGTTTCAATGCACGCTTATTATAGCACGGAGGCAAAATCTTGTAAACCGAGCAACGGTTACGGAAGTGTTACAATTCCCTAACAATTTCCGCAACAATTTGTGAAAAGCCCGGAAAAACGGGCATAAAAAAGCCGCGCGCATCAGGAGAGCGGCGGCAGAAGAAGTTTCCCGTTTGCCTCGGAATACCATACGGGATCGGCAAATGCAACCTCCGCCTTTCCCTGTGTCGCGTCGTTTACGGATGCGAGAAATGCGCTGCATTCCTCCTGCGGAACCAGCCATACGGCGGTTACCAGGTCCGCGTAGTCGGTGGAGACGTTGACATAACCGGCCTCCGCCACGCGGTACAGAATCTTTCCGATGCCGTTGTAGTCCGTGCGAACCGTGACAGGCACGGCCTGTCGTCTCGTGGCGATGACGCAGTTCGCAAGCCCGGCGGTGACCGCATCGCGGTAGGCCCGGGTCAGGCCGCCGGTGCCGAGTAAAATGCCGCCGAAATACCGCGTCACCACAACGCAGACGTCGTGCAGCTCCTCGTGTAAAAGCACGTCAAGCATGGGGCGCCCTGCGGTGTGCGGCGGCTCGCCGTCGTCGCTGCAGCGGGTCAGCTCATTGGCCGGTCCGATCAGAAATGCCGTGCAGTTGTGGCGCGCGTCCCAGTAGCGTTTTTTCTGCGCTTCGATGAAGCTTACGGCTTCCTCTTCCGTTGTGACCGGAGCCAGGGTTGCGATGAATCGGGAACGCTTTTCCGTGATCTCGCCCTGCCCTCCGGAATAGAGATAGCGGATGGGTGGTTGCATAGTCCTCCTTGACAAAAAGGGTTGTTTTGCCTTATGATAAACTGTACGCAATGCTAGCGAAAGCACCGGTGTTCTTCGTCGTAAACATAGCCGGCCTCCGCGAGACGGGAGACCAGTTCCTCCTCGGAAATGTCCCAGTCGGCGCAGAGATCCGACAGCGTGACATCATAGTCGCGCAGCTTGAGATTGAGAATACTGACAAGCATTGCAGGGTCCTGCGGTAACATGGGAACCTCCTTGATACTGCGAATCGTCCGGGCCGTCATCGGCTCCGGCGGTCTTATTGTATCACGGAACGAACGGCAAGACAATCCGTATTTGCCGCGCGCGGGGAGCGTCGGGAGCGGATTGCGAGACAGAAAGGACGCGTCATGAAGAAATTTCCTATCGTGGTGCTCAGCATTACACTGGTTTTGGTACTGGTGTCCATCGTTTTGACCTTTATCGGAGCTTTTTCCGGGGAGTCCGGCCTTCCTTTGTTTAAGACCGGTCTGGTCGGTATCATTTTCGTGCCGATTTTCGGCTGGCTGATGGCGGCATCTTACAACCGCATTCACCGGGACGATCCGCCGGCACCGGCGAAACCCGGCAACGATGATGCGACTGCGGATATCGCAGAGGATGATGCTGCGACCGATACGGAAGACGAAGCGAAGTGAGTGAGGCGGTATGAAGAAGCGGAATCGATATGCGAAGGCTTCCACCGCCAGACGATGGTCGGGAACCGGCATGGCCAGAAAGCGCAAGCAGGTGATTGCCGCGCTGGTCTGCCTTGTTTTGTGTGCATTTGCCGGCATTGCGGCGTTCCGCGGCATGGCGAAAACCGAAAAGAAGACCATCGTGCTGCCGACGCCGACCCCTACCGAGGCGCCTTCGGACCCGGAGGGCAAGGAGGCGGAGCTGGCTTCGCCGTACCGCATGTACACAGAGCGCTACACCACGGATCTTTCGCCGGATAACACCTGGATGGAGGACTTTGACGACACCCGCATCAAGCGAAACGTCAAGGGCATCTATCTGACGGCGGACGTGCTTAACAAGAAGCTGGACGAGATTCTTGCATTTGCCGACAGCACCGGAATCAATGCGGTGGTGATTGACTTCAAGGGGGACGACGGGTCTCTGACCGCGAAGGTGACGTCCCGGCTTCTGCGCGAGAAGGGGAGCACGGACCGGACCACCCTGAACGATCTGTCGGGAAGTCTTGCCAAGTTTAAGGCCCACAACATTTACTGTATCGCACGCATCGTGTGCTTCCGCGACAACCGTACGGTGAGCCGCACGCCTTCCTACGGCGTTCGTTTAGCGGACGGCACCGCCATGAAGGATAAGAACGGCTACACCTGGCTGAACCCGTTCCTCCCGGAGGTGTGGGAATTCCTGACGGAGGTGGGGCGCGAGGCGGCGAAAATGGGATTTGACGAGATCAATTTCGACTACTGCGGGTTCCCGACGGACGCGGGCGCGAAGAACGGGCGATACGGCAAGGATCTTACGCGGGAGAACAAGGAAGAGGCTGTCACGGGATTTCTCAAGTATGCGTGTGAGAACCTGAAGCCGCTCGGCGTGTTTGTCTCTGCCGATGTGGGCGGAACGATTATTAACAGTGACACGGACGCGTCTGCGGCCGGTCAAAACTATGCGGAGTTGTGTCTTTATCTTGACTATATCTGTCCGATGGTGTATCCTTCGAGCTACAGCAACGGCTACTACAGTCTGAAGATTCCGGACGCACAGCCGTATGAGCTTGTTTTGCATGCCATGAAAGACTCGAAGCAGGCGCTTTCGCTGAATATGGCGAAGGGCCGCTGCGCCGAGGTTCGGCCGTGGCTGCAGGCCTTCACCGCGACGTGGCTCAAGGGCCACATCGAGTACGGTTCAAAGGCTTTGGGGGAGCAGATCCGCGCAACGTATGACGCGGGCTATTCGGGCTGGTTATTGTGGAACCAGAACGGTGCGTATGAAGTCTTCCGGGATGCGCTCGGAAGATAACCGGGTTTCGGGGGAAATTGGAAACTGAATACGGTGATTCACCAAAAAGGAGCTTCGCCCGGGATGGGCGATGAAATAGTATGCGACAGATGAATATGAGATCCGAAAAATGGCGGGTCAGCATTTTGGTGCTGGCCTTATTGTTGTGCCTTGGATTCCTGACCGCTTGCGGGAAGGATGGGAAAAACGAAACGAACGAGCCGACGGCGACGGTAACGCCGACCAACACGGCGACGCCCTCGCCGACGCCGACGCCGGAACCCTGGAAATTCTACGAGAAAGCCGGGGAAGCCGATGTCTACCGCGTTTCGGTCAAGGAACTGACGCCGGGTTCGAAGATTACGAGCACGGCGTACGGCGGCGAGTATGTTGCGCTGCAGATCTGGGAGAACGGCGCAGACATCCCGGGCCCGGAGTGGGGCACGATTGTTTTGCTGCGGCCTGCATTTTCCGCTGAGACCGTGCGGATGGAGCCTTCCTTCCCGGTGCACGAGTTCTACGTGCTTGCCGACGGGACCGTCATCATCGAGGAGAGCGCCAGCGGCAGAATTCATGTCTACGACGCCTCGCTTACGGAGACGAAGACCTTTGACACCGGCGCGGGCGAGTTCTCGCTGATCACGGTGACGAAGGACGGGCAGATGTGGGTGTGCGACAAGGAGAAGGGCACGCTCACGTGCTCGGACATCTACGGGGAAAATGCAACCATCTACGATTCCGGCAAGGGCCGCAACGTGTTTATGGACCTCGGTGGATATGACGGAAACCGGTATTTCCGTGCGTTTGAGCCCGACGAATTCTCGACGGATGTGGTGCTCTGCGTCGGATTGGCTGACGGCACGGTTACCACCTTCGATGAGCAGCTTTGGAATGTCGACACCGGCATGATCAATGCCTACTATACCACGGCGGCGAACATGTTCTATCACTCGTCGAGTGTGAACTGGTATCTTCACAACCTTCCCGAGAACGGGCACTGGATCATGCTTCCGAAGTATTACCGGTATGAGGACCTGGACCTTCGCGACGGAAGTATTCTCATCGCAAGAGGGTATCTTCCGGGCGAGCCCAGCACGGATTATTCCCGGTCAGAGCCTTCCGGAAGCCGTGTGTACGACCTGGCGGGCAAGACGATTCTCTGCGAGATTGAAAGCGCCGGGATCACCGAGTGCGACCGCTTTGACGTTGTGGGAATTCTGGGCCGTCGGTGCGCGGTCATCCAGTCTTTCAACACAAATGACGACCAGGAGCTGCTTCTGTGGGACCTCACAACAGGGACGCAGAAGCCTCTCACCGGGTTCCACGACCTTACGACGGAGACGCCCGAGGGGTGCTATGAGAAAATCTGCGAGGAATGCAGGAGCGTGTTCGGAGTCGACTACACCCCGCATGAGCAGAAGACCTTCCCTGACAAGGGCAATCTCGTTGAAGTTCTGCAGAAGATCGATTTCATGCTCACGGTCGCCCGCGGAATCGCGGAAGATCCCGAGGCCTTCCCCAAGGATGAGAACGGCGTTGCCGTCTACCTGGAAAACAACCGCGGCCATGAACCGGGACACTACGAGTTTAATCCGTATGTATTTTCCGAGCTGAACGAGACCTTCTACGGCGCCGACATGAAGGAGGCGTTCTTCAGCATGGTTGACACCGTCCGCGCAGGGGAGGAATGGTTCACCGCGAAGGAGAAGATGGAGTACTACTGGACCCTCGGCTTGTTTGCGCCCCGCTTCTATCCGGCCTCCACGGCTTTCATGAAGACCGATTACGACGTCCGCGAGACGGACACCTGGAAGGACGGAAGGGGCCGCGTCAAATACATCGTCTCCACAGAGGAGGCGAAGCAGAAGATGCAGGAGTTTGAGCAGCGCATCTGCGACATCATAAATGACAGCATCGGCGACGACTATACCGATTTCGAGAAGGCCCTCGGGCTTTATGAGTACATCACGCAGCACTGGAGCTACGACTGGGAGCTGTACAGCCACATCGACGATCCGTCGTGGTGGAGCCGCGGTTCCGTCTACCGCTGCATCATGGACCGCGTCGGTATCTGCTGGGAGATCGGCGGCATGTACGACTATCTCCTCGGACAGGTGGGCGTTCGCGGCGAGCGATCGGAGGGCTGGAACGAGCAGGCGAAGGAATCCCACGCCTGGACCCTTCTTGTGCTGGACGGCAAGGGCTACCATGTGGACCCGACCTGGGGTCTGGCGGGCGGCGGAAAAACACCGCTGGAGTATTTCTGCTTCACCGATGCGGTGCGCGCGGAACGCGACAGTTTCCCGACGGAGAAGCTGGTCATGCTCGGCACGGACGAGCTGACCCGCGAGACGTGCCCGTTAAATGCAACCGACGCCTCGTTTGCGCCGCTCTGGGACGGTACCTACATCGGCATGGACCGCGTGAACAAGAACGTGATTTATCTTGACAAGGACAGGAAGCTGTGCAGCTTCCACTATGGGGATATTACGAAATAACAATTTGAAGGAATGAGAAGTATGAAAACGAAAAACAAACGAATATCAGCAAGACTGTTGAAAGTCTTTCTGCTCTTTTTGCTGTGCGGCGGCGTATTGGCCGCGTGCGGCAAGGACAAAGCAAAGAAAAACGGAAGCGATGCGGCCACACCCACCGTCACAACGGTTCCCGCTACGACGACCCCCTCACCGACACCGACAATCGCCTTTGTAAAGCAGGCCTACGAGACGGTCGGACGCGACAATGTGTACCGCCTGCCCATCGTGACGCCTTCTGAGGAAACGTCGTGTTACTGTGAGGATGTTGCCGGCGACTACGCGCTTTTCTCCATTTCGAAGGCTGTCCCTTCGACGGACGGGCAGGAGACTTCCCTGAAGAACTCTCTGGTGCTGGCAAAGCCGCTCGTCAGCAGCGAGATCAAAACCCTGGAGCCTAAGTTCCTTACGGGCTACACCATGCTTTTCGCCGACGGCTCGGTTCTTCTGGAGGACATCGATGCGCATGCGCTCCGCCTCTACGACAATACGCTGACCGAGGTCCGTTCCTACACCCTTGACGATTCGGTTTTCCTCGGCAGATGCCTCGGAATCACGGACGGCAAATGGTGCTTCACCGCCACTTCCGTCAATCGCGATACCACATATCTTTACGTCCCGAAGGACGGCGGCGAAGCAGCCTTCGGACCGGAGCCGTCCGCAACGGACACCACGGGGATTTCCGCACGGTACAGCTATCCGTACGGGTGGGATTATATGATGGACAGTTCCCTTCCCGCCACGTGGAACTTCCATGAGATGAGCGATGCCCGGAAGGGAATCGCCTTCCCCAAGAGCCGGCTCCGCGAAGTGACGGCGTGTCTCTGGGGCGCGAAGCTCTGCGGCCGCGGAACGATTCCCGTGGATGATGAAACCGAAAACAATGAGTACCGTCTGTATGATTTGGAGAAAAGAACCGTCTCCGAAGTCCTTGCGGAGAGTGATTTTCCGGAGAAACTCAAGCTGCGCGCGGACGGCGTCATCGGAGACGGTGTCATCTTCTGCGCCGCAAAGGCGGACGGAAGCACGGAAGTTTTTCTGTGGATGCCCGAGAAATCCTCGCCCGTCGCGGGCTTCTGTGATTTCCAAACGGAAGACCCCACCGCGTGCCTTACGCAAGTGCTCAAGGCAGCATCGATGCTCGGCATCGATATCACGCCGGACGCTATAGAGGACGACGGGACCGCGGAAAGTTTCAGCGAGATTGTTCAGGAGATTGAATTTGTCGACCGGTTTATTGTTGCTGTAGCGGAGCAGCCGGAGTTGGCACCGAAGGACGGAAAGCGCATCCACCCGGAGAACATGCGCAACAACGCGGGCGGTCACTACGAATTCAAGCCCCACGTGATGTCGAAATTCTACCGCGAGGAGCACGGCGAGGCTCGCCGCCAGGCCCTTTTCAACTACGTGGACGCGCTCCGCGCAGGCGAGGACTGGTTTGAATGCCCCGACATAGACACCCTGGGATGGTGCGTCGGAAGACTCGGACACTTCTTCTACCCGGTAGGCTCGGAATTCACATCCATGGGCGATTTCAAAGACGGCAAAGGCGAGATCATCTACAATATCCCGAAGGAAGAGTACATGCAGAAACAGCGGGAATTTGAAGAAAAGATTATGACGATTGTCAACAACGCCTGCGGCGACGACTACAACGACGTCGAAAAATGCATCGCTCTCTACGAGTTCTTAACGGAATACTGCACCTACGACTACGAGATGCTTGCCCACTGCACGGAATGGATGGAACGCCAGGGCGGCTATCGCGCCCTCATCGAAAAGACCGGCATCTGCAACGAGATCGCCTGCCTTTACCAGTACCTTCTGCTGCAGGTCGGCGTTGACGTGGAGGAGTCCGCCGGAGACAGCCTCACCGCCGGTGACGATTCCCACGCCTGGGTTTATGTCACCATCGACGGCAAGGGCTACCTGATCGACCCGACCTGGGGCGAGACCGACTCCCGCGAGCCCAAACTTGCCTACTTCCTCTTTACCGATGAGGAGCGCAAGACTCGCGACGGCTTCAACCCCCTGAAATTCTACGTGGCCGGCGCCGAGAACTCCCGCAAGAAGTACTCCTTCGAAGCGACGGACGAAACATTCAAGCCTCTGTGGAACGGCACCTACGTCGCCCTCGACCACGACGCCCGCTGCATCTACTACTTCGACTACTACGGCGAACTCAAGCGGTTCGAGTACGGGAAGACGGGGGAGTGAGGTTGTGCCGGGCAAGGGTCGGGAAGCCACGCGCCGCACTCCGAAAAAAACACGGGCGGAAGCCACAAACCTGGCTTCCGCCCGTGTTGTCTTGCAAGAAAGAGCTTCTCTCAGCAAGGTCCCCCCACCAAGCCTTTATCAGATTCCCACGGTGGACATCCCTGCCAAGGGCTCACCAGTCCGCCCCTTTACGGCATCGGGGTCGGGGTGGCGGTGGGCTGCAGCGCGGCGGGGTTGTAGTTGATGGAGAACAGCTGCGCGAGCCATGCGCGGTCGGCGTCGGCGAGCAGGCTGTACACGAGGCCGCCGAATTCGAAGAAGCGGCCGCCGATACCTTCGTACTTCAGAGGGTCGATGGTTCGGCCGTCCTTGGTTTTGATTTCCAGATAGCGCTCGGCTTTGAAACTCTCGGGACCGGCGTCGAAGATGCCAGTGGTGTCCGTGAGGGAAACCTGCGTCAGCAGGCCGTAGAAGCGCTCGATGGTTGCGCGGTCGGTGATCGAGTGCACGCCGATTTGTTTCTGAATCTCTTTTCCTGCCGTGGTGTTGTCCCGAAGGGACGGCTTCACGACGATCTCGCTGATGTCATCGGCGGAACTGAGGTTGTACACGTATTTCATCACGTCGGCGAAGGGGTATTTTTTGTCGAGGTCGAAGCGGAAGAATTCCCAGAGATGGTAGCTTCCGTCCTTGCGGCTGATGACATACTGCAGGTCCTGCCGGCCTTTGAGGCGGAACCATTCGGTTCCGTCTTCGCCGTCAAATGCAGCCTCCCCGAGGTAATTTCCAAGCTCCTCCAACGTAACATCCACGCCGAAGAGAGCGGCGGTACCGCCGATTTTGCCCGTTGCGCCGTGGCCGATTTCCTTGTAGGTTGCCTTGTATTGGCCGATTTCCGTTTCCGGGGAGTAGCGAATGACATAGTTTATCACGGTGTCCAAGGTAATGCTCGTGAAGTCGTAACCCACGTTGTCCCCCGGCGCCGGGGCCTTTTTCGGCGAGAGAAGGCCGGTCGCCCAGGCGATGCCGGCGATGGCAAGGCAGAAGCAGGCGACAGCGGCAGCACGGAAGAGCCATGCAGGCCGGCGTGTTGCAGCCGGGTTTGCCGCGGCGGTCGTTCCCGCGGCCGGTTTTACGGCGCCCGACGATGCTGCAGCCGGTAGCTTTTCAGCCGCGTCCACTCCCGACGTTGCGGCCTCGGCAATGAGATCTTCGTCCAGATTGCCGATAATATTGTTGATTCGGTTTGCTTTCATATGGTGATGCCCTCCTTGGTCAGATAGTCTTTAAGCTTGTTCCGGGTTCGGAACAAGAGGTTCTTCACTTTGCTTTCGGTGAAGGAAAAGCGCTTTGCGATTTCTGCGACGGAGTCGAAGAAATAGTAGCGGCGGAGGAAGACATTGCGGACATCGGCGGTTTGTGCCCGGAGAAAAGAGCTGATCAGGCGGCTGACTTCGCCGTCGTCGGCGTCCGGGGCGAATCGCTCGTCCGGAAGAATTTCCGCGAGTTCCTCGAGAGGCACAAGCGTGCCGGCGCTTCGCTTCTTGCTTGTCAGGTGCGACAGGCGCTTGAGGGACTGGTTCCGTGCAACCCCCGCGACAAATGCCGTGAGATTCGTCGGCTGAGCCGGCGGTATCGCGTTCCAGACTGCATTTAACGTGTCGTTGACACACTCCTCGGCGTCCTCACGGTTTTGCAGGATGTTGTAAGCGATGCTGTTCGCAAGCCCCTCGTATTTCTCCTCCAGGGCCCGCACGGCCTCTTCATTCCGCGCAAAGCAGAGCTCGATTATCTTCGCGTCGTCCATGGCGTTCCTCCTTTCGCGTATTCCGAAAGCGCTTTCACCCATTAAGTACGGTTTTCGCGGGCATCGGTCTCAAACATTGTACCATGATTTTCGAAAGATTATCAGATGATTTTCCGAAAGAACATAAGAAAACGGCCGCCGGGGCGCATATACACGCCCCGACGGTCGTTTGGGTATTGGTATTATCTTGACTAAAGGGTCAGTCAGCGAAGCCGTTCATCCATTCGGAGATTAAGCTGTCGGCAACAGCCACGGATTCCGGAGAATAATGAATCGACAGGGTATAAACCACATTGTTTTCCTGCCAGAAGACATAGCGATGGCAAACGGGCAATGTGGTCCCGTCGGAATGCTCATCCGGGAAGGTGTAGGTCAAGGTCACGACGCGGAACTCACGGTTCGCGGCGATGCGATCCTCCGTCTGGGAGGTGACCTGAGCGCCTTCGGCGAACAGTGCGCTCATATCAACGGCACTTACGTCCTCGGGACCCCACGGGTAATTCTCGGTGCGGAGGCTTGCGGAAGTGTGAAGATAGTAGATTCCGCGGTAGGTTTCGTCGGGGATTTCCTGATTCGAATTGTTGAAACATGCGATCAGGTAAATCCGGCGGATTTCGTCATTGACGGTCTCACCGTTCTGGGTCCGTGTTCCGTAAACCTCAACGGAAACATCGTCCTGCGGAAGCGATACGGTCGGGAATTTCAGACCGGCGTATCCGATATACTGCATTCCGGCATCCACGGACGGGAGATTCTTTTTGTCAAAAGAGAAATGGCTGTAGTTTCCACCATCCGGGTCCTCCAAAAAGGAGCAATTATGCTCGTCAAATTCAGCCGCACAGTTCAACACATCCCCCGTGAAGCTTGTGTACGGAATCCGAAGGTCCTGCGGCACCGTGTACTGAATCTTGACGCCCACAGCGGGAATCGGGAAGTCCGCCGGCGCGGGTTCGTCTCCCCATCGCATGGAAACACCGCCGATATTGTTGATGATTTCGTCAAGTTCATCCTGCGGCATATCGCGGACCGTAAGGTCGCCGCCGGAGAGCAGCGATGCAGCGGCGTAGGCGATGCCGCCCAGGGCCAGCACAAGGCAGGCAACCAGGCAGACCACAAAGCGTCTGCTGCGTTTCTTTGCGACAGGCGATGCATTTTCCGTTTGAGACGGGAGAGTGACAACCTTGCCGCTTCTGCGCAGCTGCTCCATCTCGTCAATCATCGATTCGTCGACGTTCCCTATGGCGTTAAGCAATTGTTCTCTATTCATAAAACCCCTCCTTTTTCAGGTACTTCTTGAGTTTGCGGCGCGTGCGGTGGAGCATACTCTTGGCCTTCGATTCGCTCATTCCGCAGTAGGACGCCGTGTCCTTCAGGGAGTCAAAGTAGAAATATCTTCCGAGGAACAAATGCCGTGCATCCGGCGGCAGATCTTTAAGAAACCGCGAGATGGCCTCCGAAAGTCTTGCAGCGTCGGCTTCCGATTCCGCCCCGTCCGTATCGGCGATGACATCGCCCAACTCTTCGAACGAAACCGCGTATTCCGCTCCGATTCTCTTTTGGCGCTGCCGGTAACGAAGGCGGTCAATCGCTTTTTCCCTGGCAATCTTCGCAAGATACGCGGGCAGATTGACCGGGTCGTGTTCGGGAATGGAGTTCCATGCGGCGTAATACGTATCGTTCACACATTCTTCCGCATCCTGCTCATCCCCCAAAATCTGCAGCGCGGTTTTCATCAGGTATGGCTGATACCGCCGCATGGTCTCCCGAAGCGCTTCTTCGTCCCGATTTCGGTATAACATTACGATTTCCGAGTCTGTCATGGGTTCCTCCTCCGAGTATTTTCTTTCCCCTACACCCTATGGACCGTCAAAGGAGGGCAGACGGTTGCATTTGCCGAAAAAAATGTCCGAAAAAGTTTTAAAAAAGTTGATCTTCCTGCGTTATTATACCACGCAAAAAATCGCGGCCGTAAAATTTTACGACCGCAATCTCTGCTTTTGTCATCCTTCGTATGTTCCGAGGAAAATCGGCAATCCTTCGGAATCCACAATCATATACACAAACGGGCGATTAAGTATAACACACGGGGGCCCGCTTTTCCATTCGCTGATAACAGCTGTCGAAGCCGCTGCCTGGGTTCCCTTCGCATCCACGCTGATATGCGTCTTATGGATTACCGAGCTCACGAAAATGATGCCATCCTCCGGTTCTCCGATCATTCGCGAAAGGTCCGCTTTCTCGTCAAATACATCCGTCACACCGAGCTCTTTCAACACGTCGACGAGATCGAGGCCGTAATCACTCTCATACTTCGGCATGTAAACATCGCACGTTATGTCATACTTGTTGTCTATCAGTGAACGAATGCTCTCCGGTGACAGTGAGGCCAGGAGCTGATCAAGGCTTACTTCTTCGACATCCCGCTTCGGAACCAGTGCGATGTACGAAAACGCTCCGCCCTTATACGTCTTGATAAAACCGGTTGCGAGCCTGTTTTCCAAATACCCGTCGGGCACGTCTCCCTCCATCATATCGACAGTCACGGTTGTGCCGTCCGCTTTATAGAAGGAAGCGTCCCTGGTCAGCGTATCGTCAAACTCCTCTTGCCACTTGGCGTCGAATGTGATTGCATTCAAAAGAATCGTGGCGGTCAGCGGCGATAACTCCTTGAGGAGTTGATCAATCATGTTCATCGTCTTGGCTTTCACCCAGCCGTTGACGTCCCTCACAGTGGAATCATCCATCGGCGCTGAAAAGAAACCGGCCTTGGAATACTGCGCGCAAATGTCCAGAAAGTCTTTGTGCACATCCGACTCCATGCCTTCATGAATCCAGACGGAATTCGCATTTGCGAGCAAGGTGTCGCTTGAATCGCGGAACGCTTCGAGTTCCCCAAGCCACCCGGCCAGGTAGGCGTTGCGCTCCTCCGCGGTCAAGCCGAGCAATTCATCCAACTGCGCGAGTGTCTCTCCGTCGGCGCCGTTAGCCAGCATGCAGAGCGCCACATATACGGAAAATGGGGATATCATCCTCGACTCGCCCTTTGGAAGCTGCGCGAACAGTTTGTATGCAAATGTCTCGTATGCCGTGCGCATGGTGTCGTCCATCTTCCTGATATCCGCCGGCTCCCCCGCGGACCCCGCGGTCAGCTCTTGTGCTTTCTCCAATTCCACCGGAATCTCGGTCGGTGTCGGCGTTGGCGTGGCGGTAGAAACAGTCGGCGTCGGTGTGGTGTTGGTATCGGTCGGTGTGGGTGTGGTGATTGTTTCCCCCGGAGTCACGGTCGCTTGTCCGGCCTTACCATCCGTGTTGTTCGATCCCGGATTTCTCCGAAGCAACCCGGATTTCCAGATGCCAAGCACAAGCAAAGCCACACAGCACGTTGCGCACACGGGAATCAGAACCTTGATTCCCGCTGCGCGGTTTCTCTTGTTATCCTTTGTGTTCGGATTGTTTTGCTCGAATGAATCATTCGTCTGCTCATCAGAACTCTTCATACGCAGTGTCCCCCTTAATTGTTTTATTCGTAAATTTTTAAAAAAGTTGATCTTCCTGCGTTATTATACCGCACATCAGGGTTCATGATTTCGGAACAAATCGTAAAATGACTCGGCGTAAGCGACCTTGTCCTTCTCCAGAACAATCGGGGTGTATACGTATTCCGTTGTCGTTCCTCCTCCGCGCCAAAGTGTCTGGTCTTTTATCTTGACGCAATTCCCGTATTGGTCGTACTTCCATTCAATCACATCATCCCCAAGCGAAGGCCATTCTTCCCGGATTACCCGGCCCTGATCATCATACGTCACGAGATGCGTAATTACTTCCCGACCATCATCGTTAATCTCGACAGTCTTGGTCTCCGCGTCGTTCTTGTCGTATTCCCAGAAACCTGTCAGCTTACGTTGTACCCCTTCCCTTGTACTGTACCTGTTTTCCCTGTACCCTCCCGAGGGCAATTCCTCATACTCATATTCAATGGATTCGAGCACCTCCCCTGTATCTTCTTGCACAAAGTTTTCACTCAGCAAGCGTCCCTGCGCATTCCAGTATCTGACCGGATATACCAGATTCGGATAAACTGAGTAGATGACGCTGTAATCAGCGCTGCGATCAGTTTGTTTCATTGATCCGTCATCAAAATACGCAGTACCGACAATCTGCTCGCGTGTTCCGTCGTTCCAGACATCAAACTTCGCTACGATTCGTCCCTGTTCGTCATACTCCTCCACCGTTGTAAGGACTCCGTTCCGTTCTGCCGCTGCCCGTATCGTCGGCCAGTCATCATTGTCCGTGCATTTTTCCCCCGCACCTTTTAAGTCAGCCTTTCTGTAGAATCGCGACCTCCTGTCCTCGCTGTATTCCCACCACTCCACTTGCGCGACATATCCATCGGAATACCAGACATTGGCAATGTATTCGTGCTTTCCGTCAGCAGAAGGTTCATAGAAATTCTCAAGTGACTTAACGAACCTGTCTTCCTCGACTCTCCATTCGCAGGAGCTGATTACGTCCCCATTCCCGGAATATACCCGGCATTCTTTTTGATAAATCCTTCCGTCATCATATGCGTGCAGACTTGTTTCTGTCGTTTGGTGAGTCACTTCATCGTACTCGATTGTTGTTTCCTTTAACCCATTGGGATATCCGAAGACAAACATCTCTTTCTTCACACAGCGGCCGTACTCATCATACGTGTATTCGCCCGCAAGAACAGAATCCTTGTACTCCGCTGTTCGCTGCCATACTAAAACGCTGCCCTCCGGCACCTCCGGGAGCTCGTACTCGATCTTGATTTCGGCCTCGCTTTTGTTCTCGCCCGCGCCTTCGCTTTTATTCTCGCCCTCGCTTTCGCTTTTGCTCTCGCTCTTGTTCTCGTTCTCGATCGTATTCTTGTTCTCACTCTCGATTGTGTTCTCTTTCCCTGCCTTGTCTCTTTGCGACAATGCGAAAACGAGACCACTCACCGCACCGACCAACACGACGGCCGTCACAATCAGGAAAATTCTCTGTCGTTTCATTCTTTTCCTTTCCGGGCTTGTCCCCTTGCCTACTCGCTCCACTTGAGGCGATGAAGCCCCCCTTTTTCAGTCGGCACAGATCATCCCGCCGGCAGGGTTCTCTGTGCGCTGCCAATCCTTTGTGGGTTTAACATAAAACCGGAACCTAAAATACAATTTAAAAATTCCTAAAAAAATCCACATGTTTTCCACGCATTTTCCGAAATAAGAAAAAAGCGCGGGATTGCTCCCGCGCCGAAGGTTTTTGTCAAAACCATTTTTTCTTCTTGAGAATGATGAGACACGTCACGACGATGGTTACGCACACAACCCCGACAATCGGGTACGCGTAGGGCGAGTCGAGTTCGGGCATATGCGTAAAATTCATCCCGTACCAGCCGGTAATCAGCGTTAACGGCATGAAGATTGTGGCGATGATTGTGAGGAAGGACATGTTGCGGTTCTGCCGAAGCTCCAGCTGGGAGTGGTAGAGGTCGCGAATCTGCATCGTGTGCTCGCGAAGCGCGGCAACGTTGGATTGCAGACGGGACGTCCGCTCGATGAAGAGGCGGAAGAAACGGAGGTTTTTGGAGGAGAAGAAGGCATTTTCATTCTCCTCGAGCTCCTGCCCGAGGTCAATCAGCTGCTCGTAGTGGGTGCGCAGGTCGAGAAGTTCGCTGCGGATGTCCACGAGGCGCTCCATGACGCCTTCGAGGTTGCCCTCAAGGATGCGGTCCTCCATGGCGACCATTTCTTTTTCGTACCGCTCAAGAGAGATCAGGTCGCCCGAGACGATACCTTCCAAAAAGTCGTACAAAAAGCGCTCCAGGGAGGGGAACTTCCAGCGCTTGCTGGCCTGAATGCGGTCGAGAATCTTCTGTGCCGTACCGTCGTCGTCGAGGATGACGATACCGCGCTCGTCGATGGCGAAATCGAAGGTGTGCGGCGGGCTTTCGATGCTCGTGAGATCGGGGATTGCAAAGCACCCGGTCAGAGAATCGTAGTTGACCTGGATGTCCGTGATGTCGTCCGGCTCGGCGTCGAGGTCTAAGTCGATACCCATGTCGAAGAGGTCCTTTTTCTCCTCAAACTCCTCGTAGGAGATGAGGGCGACATAGGGAAATTTCCGGTTGGTGATGTCCGCTGCGCTGCACTCCGTCAGCGTGTTTTTGATTTGGTAGTACATGGAAGGAAAACCTCCTGTGATTTCGTCAGCCTTCTTGCTTGATCAACACGACGGCAGGCTGTTCGTCGTTCTCTACCGCGTTGGGTCCCCAGGTGAAGAGGTAGTAGTATCCGCCCACAACCGCAGAATCGTAAAGCAGTTCCGAACCTGGGTCGAGTTCGCTGGCGGAAGGTGTGCCCAGAGCGGCGCCGAAAACTGCCTTAATCTCGGAGTATTTCATGCCGAAATGAATGCCGTTTCCGAGGTTCCTCCCGGAGGAGGGGATATCGGAGGAGTAGAAGACGCGAATCGCGCCGACTTTTCCGTCCGGATTCAGCGTGTCCGAACTGTCCTGAATGTAGAAAATGACACTGCCGTCGAAGGTGAGGGCAACATCCGTTGCGTAGTCGGGCTCGTACGAATAATTCTTTCCGACAGTGCGGATCAGATCCGAGGCTTTCATCCCCAGATACTGCGTGAGATCTCCGTAGGAGATTGTGGCAGAGGAGCGGTCCTTGTACACCGTGAGAACGGTGGAGCTCAGCTTCTCGTTGCCGGGAACCGAGACAACCTCGGCGGTCATGCCGTCTAAGGTGTTGCCTTCGTTGTAGGTGTAGCGGTAAACCGTCTTCGTGTGGATGTCGAGGCCGGTGATGGTATCGGTGTCGGCAAATTCGCGCTCGCGTTCCACCAGATGCCCCTGGCTGTCATAGCGGTAGGTGACGGTGCGGTCCTCGGTGAAGTTGAGGTAGTCCTCCTGCACGAGGCGGTTGCTCTCGTCGTAGCGGTATTCGGTGTAGCCGCCGTTGCCTTCCTGGGAGTAAACGCCCGTCAGTAGCTCGCCCTTGTTGGTCTCATACCAGTTGTACCAGACGCCGGAGGTTGTCGGGTCGCCCGGGTTGTAGTTCCACGCGCCGAAAATCAGAATGTCCCGCGGAAGCTGTCCGCGGTACCACTCGCGGCGCATGCCGATCTTGTAGTCGTGCGGAAGACCGAAGAAACTCTCGGAATCATAGTCCGAATACCGGTAGTCGTCCATCTCCGCCGACTCGGGAAGGACGTCCGTGCTCAGAAGGCTGTTCCGGAAGGAAAGTCCGGAGACAGTGTTGAGGGCGTCACGAAGCTTCGACGAAGGCACGAAAACGTCGCCTTCGATAAGCGTATCTTTGTCCGCGTCGCGGTAGACAAGCACGTAGCCGTCGGTGAAGTATTTGACGGTATAAACGGTCTTTTCGATTTTGCCGGTGGAGGATTCCAGGCGGAGTTCGGTCCAGGAGCCGAGGCGTCCGCGGTCATCCTTCTGATAGGAATATTCAATCCGGTTGCCGTCGTTGAAGCCGCCGGCGGGAATGAATGCCACGCAGTTTCCGGCGTCGTCGTAGACGAAGGTCTCCGTGTAGACGCTGCCGTCCGTCTCGTGGTACCGGATGAAGATGAGTTTTCCCGCAGCGTCGTAGCTGTACTCCTCGTATCCGTAGAGGGAATCGCCGTTATAGCGAGCGAGGGTAGCGAGCTTTCCGGCGGAATCGTACCGGTAGCAGATGTGCCACTGGGAGTAGTACTCCGCGCTGTAGATGCAGCGGCCGGCGGAGTCCTCCGCGTAGGTCAGGATGTAGTCGCGCTTCGCGCCCGGGTAATCCAGGGCGTAGCCGTTCTTCGTTGTATAGAGCGTCACCTGCTTTCCGTCCGCAAGAAGGAAGACCTGCTTCTTGGCTTCCATGTCGGCGTTGCGGTAGCAGACTTCCTCTTTGATATCGCCGGTGATGTTGCGGGAAGCCGAGTTCGGAAAGTAAGTCAGCAGTTCGCAGCGTCCGGTCTTTGTGTAGGTTGTCTTTTCCTCGTAAGCGTAAGCAGAGGCGTTCGTCGTGATCTCTTTGTCAATTGCCTGGCGAAGGGAGTCCTTGGAGACAGCGGGAAGCTTCTCAAGAGGCGTCTCGGTGGGCAGCGGGAAGGCCGTGGGCGCGATGCTCATCACGGGCTCCGTCGGCTCGGGCGTCACCGATTCGCTCGGCTCCGGTCCGGGGGTCTCCTCGGGTGTGGGCGTTGCGGTGGGCTCGGCGGTGGGCGCAGGCGTGTCCGTTGCGGCCATGGCTATGGTCGGTTGGGCCATGGTGGGCGTTGCGGCCTCTTTGGATTCCTTTTTGTCTCCGCAGCCCGACAAAGCCATCGCGAAAACGACGGAGAGCACGGAAACGATATATCGAATACGAGTCTTTTGATTCTTCATTCTGAATCTCCCCTCTATATAAAAATTCCGATGGATTACGGGTTTTCAATTTTCCTATGTTATCATAACAAATAAAAGTTACAAAACAAGTGACAAACCTGTTACGATTTTATTAAGTTGATTGAAAAAGTGCTTGCATTTTCCGAAGAAGAGTGGTATTGTTATAGTTGTAATAGAACAAGCCAACAAAATTGTGCGGCAAATGCATCCGCATTTGCAGTTTGGAATAGCGCCGGATGGAAGGGCGCACGGGAGGTGAGTGTATGAACATCAATAAATTTACGCAGAAATCGACGGAAGCCGTTCAGGCGGCGGAGAAGGTTTGTTATGAATACGGAAACCCGGAGATGCGGCCGGAGCATCTTCTGTTTGCCATGCTCTCGGACGGCGAGGGACTGATCCCGAAACTGCTCGCGAAGATGGGCATTGTCACGGAAGTTTTCACGGCGCAGGTCCGCGGGCTGATTGAGCGCATGCCGAAGGTGCAGGGCGCCAATCTTGTTGTATCGCAGGACCTCAACAAGGCGCTTATGTACGCCGAGGATGAGGCGAAGGCCATGGGGGATGCCTATGTGAGCGTGGAGCATCTCTTCTTAAGCATGCTCAAATACAGCGGGCGCGACCTTGCGGGCGTGTTCCGCAGCTTCGGCATCGACCGCGACCGTTTCCTGCAGGTGCTTGCGGAGGTGCGGGGCAACAAGGCCGTGACCACGGACAACCCGGAGGCTACGTACGACACCCTCGCCAAATACGGCTACGATTTGGTGGAGCGCGCAAAGCAGCAGAAGCTTGACCCGGTCATCGGGCGTGACGCGGAGATCCGCAACGTGGTTCGGATTCTTTCCCGTAAGACGAAGAACAACCCGGTTCTGATCGGTGAGCCCGGCGTCGGCAAGACCGCCGTCGTGGAGGGCCTTGCCCAGCGTATCGTCGCGGGGGATGTGCCGGAGGGACTGAAGGACAAGAGTATTTTCGCCCTGGATATGGGCGCATTGGTCGCGGGCGCCAAATACCGCGGCGAGTTCGAGGAGCGCTTAAAGGCGGTTCTCGAGGATGTGAAGAACAGCGAAGGTAAGATTATTCTCTTCATCGATGAGCTGCATACCATCGTGGGTGCGGGCAAGACCGACGGCGCCATGGATGCCGGCAACATGCTTAAGCCCATGCTGGCAAGAGGCGAGCTCCACTGCATCGGCGCTACGACTCTGAACGAATACCGGCAGTATGTGGAGAAGGATGCGGCTTTGGAGCGTCGGTTCCAGCCGGTTATGGTGGACGAGCCCACGGTGGAGGACACCATCAGTATCCTGCGTGGCCTTAAGGAGCGCTATGAGGTTTATCACGGCGTGAAAATCAGCGACGGCGCTTTGGTGAGCGCGGCGGTTCTTTCGAACCGTTACATCAGCGACCGGTTCCTGCCGGACAAGGCCATCGACCTGGTGGATGAGGCCTGCGCCCTGATTAAGACGGAGCTTGACTCCATGCCCACGGAGCTCGATGAGGCGAAGCGTTCCATGATGCAGCTGGAGATTGAGGAGGCTGCCCTGAAGAAGGAAGAGGATGCTCTAAGTCGCGAGCGTCTCGAGGCTTTGCAGAAGGAGCTTGCGAAGGCCCGGGAGGACTGGGAGGCCGCGAAGGCGCAGTGGGACGCCGAGAAGGCGGAGCTGGAGGGCGTCCGGAAGTTGAAGGAAGAGATTGAGGATGTGAACCGCCAGATTGCGGATGCGCAGCGCACCTACAACCTGGACAAGGCGGCGGAGCTTACCTACGGGCGTCTCCCGCAGCTTAAGCAGGCGCTTGCCGCTGCGGAGGAGGACATCCGCGCGAAGGGTCATACCATGGTTCACGAGACCGTGGATGAGGAGGAGATTGCGAAGATTGTCTCCAAGTGGACGGGCATTCCGGTGGCAAAGCTCAACGAGAGCGAGCGCAACAAGACGCTGCATCTGGCGGATGAGCTGCACCGCCGTGTCATCGGTCAGGACGAGGCCGTGGCCCGGGTGACCGAGGCCATCATGCGCTCGAAGGCCGGCATCAAGGACCCGAACCGCCCGATTGGCTCGTTCCTGTTCTTGGGACCTACCGGCGTCGGCAAGACCGAACTTGCGAAGGCATTGGCCGAAGCTTTGTTTGACAACGAAACCAACATGGTTCGTATCGATATGAGTGAGTACATGGAGAAGTATTCCGTGTCCCGACTCATCGGAGCGCCGCCCGGATATGTGGGCTACGACGAGGGCGGTCAGCTCACGGAGGCTGTGCGCAGAAAGCCCTACAGCGTCGTTTTGTTCGACGAGGTGGAGAAGGCGCATCCGGATGTATTTAACGTGCTTTTGCAGGTGCTTGACGATGGCCGGATCACCGACTCCCAGGGCCGCACAGTGGACTTCAAGAACACGATTCTCATCATGACCTCCAACATCGGCTCGGAGTATCTTCTCTCCGGCGTCCGCGAGGACGGTACGATTTCGCCTGAGGCGGAGGATGCGGTCATGCGGGATCTGCGGGCGCATTTCCGGCCGGAGTTTTTGAACCGTCTCGACGAGACCATCCTGTTCAAGCCGCTTACGAAGGACAACATCCGAAATATCATCACGCTTCTTACGGCGCGGCTTAACGACCGTCTGCATGAGCGTCAGGTGAGTGTCCGTTTCACCGACGCGGCGATCGACCTCGCCTGCGAGAAGGCCTACGATCCGGTTTACGGAGCGAGACCTCTGAAGCGCTATCTGCAGACCAACGCGGAGACCATGAGTGCGCGGATGATCCTCGAGGATCAGGTCCATGCCGGCGATACCATCGTCATCGATGTGGTGGACGGCGTCCTCACGGCGTATGTGGAGTGATGCATCGATACGGCCTTAGCCGGAGAGATGCTACTACGTTGTAATTATCTGGTTATTTTCTTTCTTTGAAGAATCCTGATGCTTCGTTGCGGGGCTCCGTTGCTTGGCTCCACTGCGGGGCATCGGAATTCTTCTTTTCTCAAATTCCGCTGTATGAAAATGGGTGGGTAGACCATTTGCGACAGCGGAAATCGCAATTTTCCAAATCCCGCTGTATGAAACAGGGCATGTAGGCCGTGCGCGACAGCGGAAATCGCAATTTTCCAAATCCCGCTGTAGGAAATCGAGCAAGTAGGCCATTTGCGACAGCGGAAATCACAATTTTCCAAATCCCGCTGTATGAAACTAAGCAAGTTGGCCATTTGCGACAGCGGAAATCACAATTTTCCAAATCCCGCTGTATGAAAATGGGCAAGAGGGCCGTGGGCGACAGCGGAAATCGCAGTTTCTCAAATCCCGCTGTATGAAACTAAGCAAGTAGGCCATTTGCGACAGCGGAAATCGCAATTTTCCAAATCCCGCTGTATGAAACTAAGCAAGTAGGCCATTTGCGACAGCGGAAATCGCAATTTTCCAAATCCCGCTGTATGAAAATGGGCAAGAGGGCCGTGGGCGACAGCGGAAATCGCAGTTTCTCAAATCCCGCTGTATGAAAATGGGCAAGAGGGCCATGGACGACAGCGGAAATCACAGTTTCTCAAATTCCGCTGTATGAAAATGGGCAAGAGGGCCGTGGACGACAGCGGAAATCACAGTTTCTCAAATCCCGCTGTAAAAACAAGCAAGCGGGCAAAGCGGGCCAAGTGCGCTGCGGCGCGCGCCGCAGCGGCGAATCAAAGAAGGTATATTATAAAGGGGGTCCATCATGAAAAAACAGAAAAGAACACTGACAACAAGCTATACAAGCCTGTATTCCGAGGCAAAGAGGCGATTCAATGAACTCTTGCTTATCAAGAAATCGAAAGAGGCCGCGTTAGAGAAAGTGCCGCCGGGGAAGATTCATGTAAGCCGGACGCTGCATGGCGTCCAATATTATCTGCGCAAGGATGCTTCGGATAGGACCGGGAGTTATATTCGAAAAACCGAATCGGCTGTGATTAAACAATATCTTCAGAAAGCTTATGATGAAAAGGTTTTGAAAATCATTACAACAGAGCTCCAAGGCCTGCAAATCCTGCTCAAAAAGGCAGAAAATGCCGTAAACCAAGTGCGGAAAGCGTATTCGGCATTTCCCGATGAGGTGAAAAAACTGATACTTCCTGTTGACGTTTCGGATGAAGATTTTATTCGGGGATGGATGGAAGAAACTTATGTGGGAAAAGCGATACCGGATTACCTTCCTTTTTGGGAAACCAAACGAAAGGAAAGAGTCCGGTCCAAATCGGAACTGAATATTGCCAATGCGCTTGCTGACAAGGGAATCCCGTACAAATACGAGTGTCCGTTGCAATTGAGCAGCGGAGTAATTGTCTATCCTGATTTTACGGTTCTGGATGTCAAAAGAAGGAGAGTCCTGTATTGGGAACATCGCGGCATGATGGATGATAAAGAGTATGCGAGAGGTGCTGTGTTGCGATTGAAAGAATTAACGAGGGAAGGTTTCTTTATCGGTGAGGAGTTGATTATCACGGAAGAGACATCGGCCAATCCATTAGGGACCAATGAGATTGAAACTGTCATCCGACGATTTTTTCTTTAGTGTTTCCTGCGCCGCAAACTTTCCTTTGCTGCGAAAAATGTTGACAGAACCGCGCGACCTGATACAATGATAACAGTCATGTTTGATGACGATGTCAAATGAAAACAGGAGTGTTGGTATGAAGGAAAAGAAAAAGCACAGAGGATTGAAGATTTTCGGCTGCATTTTGCTGCTGTTGGTTGTATTTTTCGTAGTGATCAACGTGATTCCGCCGAAGAAGGTGGCGGAGACCAATCCTTTCCTGAAGGATGAGGACGCCCTTCCGATGATTGCGGCGCACCGCGGCGGCGGTGTCAGCAACCCGGAAAATACGCTGATGGCTTACCGCGCTGCGGTGAACGAGTACGGCATTCAGATTTGCGAGACCGACGTCTGGATGACCAGCGACGGCCACCTTGTGTACAACCATGACGAGACCATCAACCGGACGGCCTGCAAGGAGGGCGACCCCGACGTTGTCATCGCGGAGCACACCCTTGCGGAGCTTCGCACCTACAACATGGGCTACAACTTCAAGGATCCCGACACGGGCGAGTATCCCTACCGCGATCTCTCCGAGGAGAAGCAGCAGGAGCTGGGCCTGAAGATTATGGAGTTCCATGAGTTGATGGAAGAATTTTACGAGACGAACAAAGACCTTTTGTTCATCGTGGAGATTAAGGATCCCGGCGAGGTCGGTTACAAGGCTGCGGACATCATCGACCAGACGCTTTCGGAGCGCTTCCCCGATTACAAGAACCGCATCGTCATCGGAACGTTCCATCCGGAAATCGAGGAGAATCTGCGCGAGAAGCATCCGACGCTGATGCGCGGCGGTTCCACCGCAGGCGCCGGCAAATTCATCGTAACCCAGCTGTTCCATGTCAATCTGTTCGCGGACGTCGATTTTACGTGTCTTCAGATTCCGGTGGAGTACGATATCAAGGGAATCACCCTGAATCTGACCTGGGACACGTACATCAAGCGCGCGCACCGCAGAAACATCGCGGTTCAGTACTGGACCATCAACGATGCGGATGAGATGCGGATGCTGATTGAAAAGGGCGTCGACGCCATCATGACCGACGACCCGAAACTCCTTAAGCAGGTGCTTGACGAGTACAGAAAGTAAAGACGGCATTCAAAAAAGCAATCAAAATACCCCTGCAGGCGATTCGTCCTGCAGGGGCTTTTTTGCGTGTAGAAGTTTTCTTTGCGTGGGAAGATTACTTCGCGGTGATGTAGCCCTGTGCTACCAGAAGCTCAGCGGAAAGGATTGCGCCGCCGGCTGCGCCGCGCTTGGTGTTGTGGGAGAGGCCTACGAATTTCCAGTCGTAGACAGCGTCCTCGCGAAGGCGGCCTGCGCAAACGCCCATGCCGTTCTCCGTCTCGCGGTCAAGCTTGCACTGCGGACGGTTGTCCTCCTCGAAGTAGGTGATGAACTGCTTCGGTGCGCTGGGAAGCTCAAGCTCCTGCGGAAGCCCCTTAAAATTCTTCCAAGCCTCGAGGATTTGCTCCTTCGTGGGCTTCTTTGCAAAGTTTACGAAAACCGCTGCGGTGTGACCGTCGGAAACGGGCACGCGGATGCACTGCGTCGTGATGATCGGAGAGCTTGCCTTGACAATCTCGCCGTTCTCGATGTGGCCCCAGATGCGGAGAGGCTCCTGCTCGCTCTTCTCCTCCTCGCCGCCGATGTACGGAATGACGTTGTCAATCATTTCCGGCCAATCCTTGAAGGTCTTGCCGGCGCCGGAGATCGCCTGGTAGGTCGTTGCGACAACAACCGTGGGCTCGAACTCCTTGAGGGCGTGCAGCATGGGCGTGTAGCTCTGGATGGAGCAGTTGGGCTTAACCGCGATGAAGCCGCGCTTCGTGCCGAGGCGCTTGCGCTGTGCGGGGATAATCTCATAGTGCTCGGGATTCAGTTCCGGCACAACCATGGGAACGTCGGGCGTCCAGCGGTGAGCGCTGTTGTTGGAAACAACGGGCGTCTCCGTCTTGGCATATGCCTCCTCGATGGCGCGGATCTCGTCCTTCTTCAGATCCACTGCGGAAAATACAAAATCACACGTGGCGGCAACCTTCTCCACCTCGCTTGCGTCATAGACGATCAGATCCTTTACCGCCTCAGGCATGGGCGTGGGCATCTTCCAGCGGTCGCCCACCGCATCCTCGTAGCGCTTGCCCGCACTTCTGGGCGAAGCAGCAACGGTTACCACGTTGAACCAGGGGTGGTTCTCCAAAAGAGAGATGAAGCGCTGGCCGACCATACCGGTAGCACCGATAACACCGACGCGCAATTTCTTATCAGGTACAAACTTAGCCATAAAAACCTCCGATTGCGGCGGAATGTTCTGTCGTTTCCGTCGCGATTTGTATTTCTGTCACGGACATTTGTCCGTAATTAGACGCTATTCTACCCCAAGGAAACAAATAATGCAAGTACTTTTTTCAAAAAAAGGGAAGAATTTTACGAAAAGCCCCGCCGGGGTGCGGCGGGGCAGGTGAAATCGAGGTTGTCCCGGGAATCGGTCCGGCAATCCTTCGTTACTCCGGAAGCGGGAGCCCGTAGATGATGCGCAGGATGTTGAAGCAACATGCGAGGCGCGCTTCGCTGCAGGGATGGATTCCGAGGTAGTAGTCAGCCGCCGTGTAGCCGGTGGCCGAAACTTTCTGCACAAATGCCGAGGAGTCAATGCGGATGGCGTAGATGTGATCGGCGCCGTCACCGTCGCCGTTTTCGTTGCGGTACGCGCACCAGAGGCAATCCTCCTCCGGAATCACGGTCTTAAGGTCTTCCGGCAGGTTGCCGTCAAGAGGATAGAAGACCCCGTTCTCCGCATACCGGCTGATCTCATCCTTCGAGGAAATCAAAATATCCAGGTTGTTTGCGAAGAGGAATGTGGAGAGCGCGGTGCCGTCCGAAAGGTTCGAAGAGCGGTAGGAGTATCCGAGGGGAAGCTCCTGCTTCTTTGTGTCGAGCTTAAGCTTTTCGATGAGTTCCTCCTGGTAATCGTCCAGGAGGGAAGTGTCCCACGGGTTGTCGATGATTGCAATCTGCGCCACTGTCTCCGGCTTCGGCCGCAACATCGCCCAGAGGGTGTAGCCGAGGAAAACCAGAACCGCCAGAACAATCAGGGCCTTCAGCCCGTAATAATCCAAAAGATAGCGGACTTTTTCCTTAAAGGTCATCTCCGAGAGCTTTTCACGGAGGGATTTGGCGGTCTCCGTCGCCTCGGTGTGCTGATAAATGGCGGCGTCGTCATCCAGAGCCGTCGTCTTGTTTTCGAGATTCATACTGCCCATGCGAAGCGAAGCGCTTCGCGGTCTCCTTTCTATCGAAGCACGGTGTCCAGAACCGTGGACACCTCCTCGATGCGCATGCCCGGCTGAATGTCCGGGTGATAAAGCACCTCAAAGAGAAGCCAGTCGAGCGTATTCGGGCCCTGCACCTCGTTGTACCCCTGGTAGAACAGACTCTCCGGGTAGCGGTACGAGTCGTTCTGCAGGCCGGTGCATTGTACGAGCTCCTCCCAGATGACGGAGTTGCGCTCATGCTGGGGCATGCTGGTGCGAATGCCGATGCGCGCCCGTATGATGGACGAATTCTGGAACCAGCAGGTGGCAAAACCGTCCGTCAAGTCGTTGATGTCCTTCGGCGTAATCCGCGTGTATTCGGCGTCGTCCGCGAAGGACATGACGATGTTGGAAGCATCCTTGCTGCTCACTTCCCGAATCCCGGGAAATCCATCCACGGAATTCATCTTGTAAAATACATCATCAAGAATCTTGCGGTCCTCCGAATTCGGGTCGCCGTCGATATAAATCAAAAGAGGAGTCGTCCATTTGTGAACCGCATTGGCGCTTGTTCCGTACTCCGCGCGCATCGCGATCTCATCAAAGTATTCGACAATCTCTTTCTTGTTGTAGCCTCTGGAACTGATGGAGTATCCCCCCGGCACGCCCGTTGTCGGAGTCGCTCCGTCAACTGGGGTCGGCGTGGCCTTCTTTTCATCCGCCGGAGGTGTCGTCGGTCGTCTTGTAATCGTCACAGTGACGGTGGTAGAGGGATTCAGCAGGTTTCCCTTATCGTCCCGGATGCTCGGAATCACATCCTGCCGCCGTACCGCCTTCTGCTGCGCGCAGGCGCAAAGCAGCACCGCCGCCAGCAGAAGAACCGCCGCCAGCACCGCCCCCCGGAAACGCCAGGATTCCGTTTTTTCAACCCTTCTCTTCATTCCGTCGTATTCTCCGGTAATATTTCCTCAAACAAAAATACAAAATTCCCGCACAAAACAGATACAAATACGTGACTTGTTAAGTATACCACAACTCAAACGCCCTTTCAACCTGCGGACTTTACCGGGAAGAGAAATCCCCTTCCCGGTGGAAAATACCTTGTTTTCGGGTTTCGAAAGAGAGGGACTACGGCCTGGAAGATCAAAATCGCATCTCAGGCCGTAGTCTTTACCTGTCTTGTCGGTGGAAAACCTTGTTTTGAAGGTTTGAAATCAAGGGATTACGGCCTGACGTTAGAAAAGTGGACTTCAGGCCGTAGTAGCCCTGCATAGTAAAAAGGTTAAGCAGCTGCCCCCAAGGGATAGACAGGTACAATTACGGCCTCGCGACCGAAACTTGCTTTATAGGCCGTAGTCGCTTTTGAAATTAAGGGGAAAACGAGGTAACAGCACACTGTAGACAAGTACAACTACGGCCTAGGGAAGAAACCCTTCTCCCTGGGCCGTAGTCCCAAAGATTTTTTCAACCTCATCGCGGAAATACGCCCCAAAAGAGGAAAACACTTGCATTTTTCGGGCGGGCAGTGTAATATGGGGGCGTAAAATTACATAAGTTCCACTGAAAAGTGGGGAAGGAGCAAAGATGAAGAAAGCATTTGCTTGCATTCTCCTTCTGGTATTCGCGATGACTGCACTTTGCGCATGCAAAGGCGGTACGAAGAAGCCGGAAGAAAACATGAAAGGTGGAGCGGTGGTAGTTGGAATAACACAGGATTTGGACAGTCTTGACCCTCACAAAGCGGTAGCGGCAGGAACCAGAGAAGTCTTGTACAACATTTTCGAGGGCTTGGTAAAGCCTGACAAAGACGGCAATCTGGTGCCCGCGGTAGCGGCGAGCTACGACATCTCGGCAGATGGGACAAAGTACACATTCGTGTTGCGCGAAGGTGTGAAGTTCCACAACGGCGAGACCGTTACGGCGGACGATGTGGTGTATTCGTTGAATCGAGTTGCAGGACGCTTGGAGACTTCCGATCCGGAGGTACAGGTGGTTCCTGCTTTTTCTGTTATTTCCGACATTACTGCTTCGAAAGATGCGGACGGCAAGGACGTGATCACGGTCACGCTTGCAAGCCCCAACACGGAGTTGATCGGGTATTTTACCTGCAATATCATTCCGAAAAACTATGCGGATCAGGCCAGCAAGCCCATCGGCACGGGCCCGTTCAAGTTTGAGTCCTACAAGCCCATGGTCGGACTGGTCATGGTGAGAAATGACGATTACTACGGGACGAAGGCGCATTTGGCGAAGGTGACGTTCTCCATTTCGGAGAGCACCGACGCGGCATTCCTGCAGCTGCAGGCCGGGAACATCGATATCTTCCCGTACCTGACCGTCGACCAGGCGGAGCAGCTCAAGGATCAGTTCAAGATTGAAGTCGGCGACATGAGCCTTGTTCAGGGTCTGTTCTTAAACAACGCGGAGAAGCCCTTCGACGACGTTCGCGTGCGCAAGGCTATGAACTACGCAGTGGACAAGAAGGAAGTTCTTCAGATGCTCAACGGCGGCTACGGCACGGCCATCGGCAGCGGCGTTTACGCATCCTTCGGTCTCTACTACGACAAGACGCTCGAGGAGGCTTACCCTCACGACGAGGCGAAGGCGAAGGCATTGCTTGCTGAGGCAGGCTATCCGGACGGTTTCACCTTCACGGTGAAGGTTCCTTCGAACTATGTGTACCACGTGCAGACCGCGGAGGTTTTGGCGAACCAACTGAAGAAAGTCGGCATCACCATGAAGATCGAGCTCATTGAGTGGGCGACCTGGATTTCGGATGTGTACAAGGGACACAAGCATGTTTCCACCATCGTCGGACTGGATTCGCAGTTGGCGCCCAGCGATATTCTGAAGTACTATATCGGCGGGTCGGCGAAGAATTTTATGAACTACACGAGCGACACCTTCGACGCCAAATACAAGGAAGCCATGGCGACCGCGGATACGCAGAAGAAGGTTGAGCTTTACCACGAGCTTCAGAAGTGCCTCTCGGACGATGCGGCATCTGTCTTCCTGCAGAGCCCGTCCCTGATGGTGGCAGTGAACAAGAAGCTCGACGGCTACACCTTCTACCCCGTGTACGTACAGGACATGTCCACGGTATATTTTAAAGAATAATTACCAAGAATCAGCTTTATGATTATTTTCATGGTTGGTTTTTTGTAAAACTTTGGAACCCCGCAGAATCGATTCATAAGATTCTCTAATATCGATTCCGCATTCAAAACAGATCTTACTTTCCCGAATGAATTTTTTTCTTCCTACAGGCGCGGCGGAAATGCGGAGAGAAAGTCGAACGAGCATTTTTCGTGCGAGTGAGGCTTTCTGCTCCGCAGTCACCGCCGCGCCGTAGGTACAGTAAAATCTATGCGGGAAACCCAGAAAGGAGGGCACCGGTATGAAGTGGATCAGAAAAGGCGTCGCCGTACTGATCGCGGTACTGGCGCTCTCCTTTGTTACATTTTTTGCATTCCAGGTGCTGCCGGGCGACCCGGCGGAGGTTCGCCTGGGAATGAACGCCTCGCCCGAGGCGGTGGAAGCGCTTCGGGAGGAGCTCGGATTAAACGACCCGTTCCTCGTGCGCTACGGGCGTTGGCTCGGCGGTGTCTTCACCGGAAATCTCGGGGATTCGCTGAGCTATAAGCGGCCGGTTTCGGAGCTTTTGTGGCAGGTGCTGCCAAACACGTTGCTTCTAGCCGGCATGTCGATTTTGATGATTCTTTTGATTGCCTTCCCGCTCGGACTTTTGTACGCAAGATTCCCCGGCTCCGCCGTGGACCGCGCGGGGGCGATGGTCAACCAGACGATGATGGCGGTGCCCGCATTTTTCCTGGGCTTGCTGATTTCGGTCATCCTCGGGTTGTGGCTTAAAGTGTTTACGCCGGGTGCATTTGTCGCATATGACGAAGGCCTCGGCGCATGCCTTTCGTATCTCTTCTTCCCGGCGCTTGCCATAGCGCTTCCGAAGGCGGCTATGACGGTGCGGTTTTTGCGGAGCGCGCTTCTTACGGAGCGCAGCAAGGACTACGTGCGCACTGCGCGCAGCAAGGGCCTTTCGGAGGGGAAGGTTTTGATGCTTCACATGTTGCCAAATGCCTTGCCGGGCGTTCGCACCTTTATCGGTGTCATCGTCTCGGAGATTATCGCGGGCAGCATCGTGGTGGAGCAGGTGTTCGGCGTGAACGGTCTCGGGCGGCTTTTGGTGCGCTCGATTTCGAACCGCGATTACAATGTCGTGCAGGCGATTGTCCTGTACATCGGACTGGTGGTATTGCTGGTAAATTCCGGCATGGAGTCGGATTGAAAGGAAACGGAAATGAAGCGGAAGCACTCCTTCAATTTCATCTGCGGATGCGTGCTTCTCCTCCTGACGGTTCTCTTGATCGCGGGGGGCTTGTTTCTGTCGCCCTACAACCCGGACGAGATGGACTCCGCCGCGAAGAATCTGGGGCCGTCTCTTAAGCATCTCTTCGGCACTGACCACTACGGGCGCGATGTGTACACGCGCGTTGCCCACGGGTCTCTCACGACGATGCTGATCGGCGCCATGACGGTGTTGATCGGCGGCATCTTCGGCACGCTGGTGGGCGCCCTCACGGGCTACATCGGCGGAACCTTCGATGCGGTTGTGATGCGCATCAACGACTGTCTTTTGGCATTTCCGAGCATTCTCCTCGCGCTTGTGTTCGTCGGCATCTTCGGACCCTCCGAGAAAAATGTCGTGATTGCCCTCGGCATCCTCTTTGTCCCGAGCATCGCCCGCGTGGTTCGAAGCGACGTGCGCACCCAGCTGCAGTCCGACTACGTGGTAAACGCGAAGCTCTTAGGCGCGTCCAATGCGCGCATCCTGTTTGTGCATATTCTCCCGAACCTCCGCGCCACTTTGTTAGTGACGATGGCGGTCGGCTTCAATAACGCTGTCCTCGCCGAATCCGGCATGAGCTACTTAGGACTCGGCGTCCAGCCCCCGAAGGCCAGCCTCGGACGCATGCTCTCGGAAGGCCAGTCCTATATCCGGAGCGCTTCGTGGACAGTCATCTTCCCAGGCCTTCTTCTGGTGCTCGCGGTGCTGGGCGTGGCGCTCTTAAGCGACGCCTACTCCGGCAACCAGGGCGACACCGGAAGCCCTGCGCGCCTGCGCTCGCGCATCAGCAGAAAGCTTGCGGCGGCGGGCTACGGAACCGCTTCTGCGAAGGCGGCGGCACCTGCGGACTCCGCGGACACTTCGGCAAATGCATCCGCCCCCGAGGCGAACTCTGCAAACGCCGCGGATATCCCCGACGACGCGGTGCTGTGCGTGCGCAACCTTTCCGTCGGTTTCGAGCGCGCGGACGGAACGCTGCAGACGGTTGTAAAAAATGTGAATCTTACGCTCCGCCCGGGCGATCGGCTCGGAATCGTCGGCGAATCCGGCAGCGGCAAGAGTATGACCGCACTCTCGGTGATGGGGCTTCTTCCGGACACGGCCGGTGTGACGGGCGAGATTTTGCTCCGCTCCGGCACGGGCTTTACGAACGTGCTTACATGCGGCAGAAAAGAGCTTGCGCTTCTGCGCGGCGAATCCATGGCGATGGTGTTCCAGGAGCCGATGACGTCCCTAAACCCCACCATGCCGATCGGCCGGCAAATGCTCGAGATGCTCACGCACAACGGTATCCGCCTCGAGAAGGAGGAACAAAAAAAGCGGCTCACAGAAGCACTCCTCGAGGTCGAGCTCACAGAGACGGAACGAATTCTGCGAAGTGTTCCGAAGGAGCTCTCCGGCGGGCAGCGGCAGCGCGTGATGATTGCCATCGCAATGCTGCTTCGGCCGCACCTGCTGATTCTCGATGAGCCCACGACGGCGCTGGACGCGGAGACCAGAGACGGTATTTTGGCGCTCCTGTCGGAGCTTCAGAAAAAACACGGAATGGCGGTTTTGTTCATCTCCCACGAGCTTGCCGTGGTACGGCGCATCTGCAGCCGCGTGATGGTGATGGACGAGGGAAAGATTGTGGAGGAAGGCACCGTCGAAGAGATCTTCGAGGCGCCGAAAGCCGCGGAGACAAAGCAGCTTCTGCAGTCGCTTGCGGGAACGGATTTCCGCGACCGCATGCATCATGACGCGGAGGCACCCGTGATTCTGTCGGCGACTCATCTGCATGTGTATTACGGAAAAAAGCGCGGGAGAAATCCGCTGAAATTTGAGAATAAAGTTTTGGAGAATTTTTCGATGGAGCTTCGCGAGGGCGAGTGCTTAGGCGTCATCGGGCGAAGCGGCAGCGGCAAATCCACCCTTGCGCGCTGCTTAACGGGCCTGATTCCCAAGCAGGCGGGGCGCATCGAGACAAAAGCCCGCATCGGCATGGTGTTCCAGGACCCTTACGGAAGCTTAAACCGCGCGAAGACCGTGGGGTGGCTTTTGGAGGAACCGCTTCGCAACCGCCAGAGCAAGGAGCGCCGCGAGGCTTTGCGGGCGCTTTGGCATGACCGGAATCTGCCGTCGGCAGAGCGGAAGAAGCGCCGCAGAGAGCTGAAGGAACTGTTCCGAAGCCGCGCGGAGGAGCGTCTTTCGGAGGTGCGTGAGATGCTCACGGCTGTCGGCCTTTCGGAGGAATATGCGGCCCGCAAAATCACCGAGCTCTCCGGCGGGCAGCGCCAGCGCGTGGCCATCGGTATGGCAATCCTCGGCAAGCCTGACATCCTCATTTTAGACGAGCCGGTCTCGGCCCTTGACGCCACCGTCCAGGAGCAGGTGCTTGCGCTGCTCGCGGACTTCCACGACCGTTACAACCTGACCTACCTCTTCATCACCCACGACGAGGCCGTGATGAACCGGATGGCGCACCGGGTGATTTACCTGAACAGAAAGTAAAGGAGCAGCAGATGAGAGTCGGAAGCAATGTATCGTTCATGGACATGGATACGTTTCGGGCGATTTTCCGGGAAATGCCGGGGATCAAAGAGTACGGCTTCGGCGAAAAGATACGCATGCTCGATCCGGATCTGATGCTTCCGTCGGGAGCGTGGATTGGAAGCGACTATGACAGCAAAAGGGCTGTCCTGAAGGGCTCGTATTCGATGGAGTACGACATGGGCGGGACCGTGTCCAAGAGGGAGGCTGATTTCTTTGAAATCCCTCTTCCGGGAAATACCCCCGAGGAGACAAATGCAGCCCACAGCCGTTACATGAGTATGTTTCAACAGGCGGTTTTCTGGATGCGCTGGGAATTGGAGTTGTACGGCGCGGAGAACGAAGAGCGCCGAGAGTGGCTTACCGGCGAAGAGACCAGAGAGCACACAAGGCTTGTCAATGAACTGTGGCCGACGGAAGCCATGATCGAGGAGGAGAAGGCATTTGTCGCGGAAAATAACCCCTACACCATCGGGGAACTCGCAGCGGCAATGCGGGCGGAGATCGAGAAGCCGGAGAACGGCTTTCGATACGCGCAGGCGTTGCGGGAGTTTTCCTTGAAGGATGACGTGAGTGAGGAGGACCGCTTCGGGTACGGGCAGGTTTTGACAGAGCCGGGAAGATTGTGGCTCACGGTCAAAATCGACCACGAGTACAGCCTGGAGGGAGCAACCGGAAAGAATTACCGTCGGACCGACAAGAGGGAGTTGTTCCGGGTTGATTACGAAAATCTTCCGGAGAGTGACGCAAGACAACGGCTTACCGACATCGTACTCCTTACAGAGGAGATGAGAAAGGTCCTCGACCTGGCGGAACAGGAGCTTAAGGAAGGTTCCCGAAAGGGATAAGCACAAGGTGAGGTGGTCGCATGTTTTTAGAGAAGAACGGATGCCTGCATCTGGCGTATGAGTTTTTGGACAAATTCTACATGTATTCGACGGAGAAACTGTCGCCCGAGTCGGTCTACACGGTGGCGGGAGTATACAAAACGGAGTTCGATCCGAAGGATCCTTCTATCAAAGAAATGTTCGACCTGGAGTTCGGCGTCGAGTACGATGACGGAATTCCGGGCGCGTCCGGACAATGGATTGTCCAGGTCCACAATGAAGAAATCTGGAATGATAAGCTCACGCTCAACGGTTGCAATTATCCCGGATGGAAGTGGGTTGACCGCGGATGGGGACAGAAAGAAATTCCGTTCCATAAGTGCACCGGGTATTTTCTGAGAAAGACCGTTTGGAGGCAAAACGGGGAGGAGTTGCGCAGGTCGGGAAGGAAGGAAGTGAAGCTGTCCCGGATGGATTTTCTGCGTGCGGTTGTGTTTTATCGCTTTTTTGCGCAAGGGTGTCAACTGTCCGAGTATGAGGGCGAGAAGTTTATATTCTGATATGGAATGGAAAAAGCGGGCGGATATGCGAAGTTTTTGCATATACCGCCCTTTTTAGCGCTGCTTTTATGTCGTTCATCAAAAAAATGTGTCGTTCATCCAAATGTTGTTGCTTCTGCGTGATTGGGTGGCTATGATGGAAAGACAGAAGACATTACAACACATGGGGGTGTTAAAACATGCGAAGACCAATCTCGATTATTCTGTTAACAGCAATGGTATTCTCGCTTTTTGTGAATATCAACATTGCACAGGCAGGCAAAGGCGGAAAGAAACAGGGCGTGAATTTATCTGGTAATAATGCGGTTCTTTTTGCTAATCAGATTTCTGTAAATGGGTCTGCTTTGGAATCTCCACCGCTGAGCCTTTCACTGCCGGAGGTTCGAAACAATCTTCTCGGGCTGCTTTCGGAAGAAACCGAAATCAAGAATAGTATTTCCTTCTCCGGATCTACGCTTGCTATAACTTCGGCAAAATATGTAACCGGTCAGGTTTCTCTTTCTGGGTCACAAATAACGATTAATCAACCCATTGTCGCAATCGGAGATATCACCATCTCTGCTTCAAAGGTAACCATAGCGGAAGGAGCGTTTTTGGTTTCCACAAATGGGTCCGTCAATTTCTATTGTTCAAACTTAATTGCGGATGGAGCTGTGTGTGCGGCAAATGCAGTTACAATTTCCGGTAGTAAGACGGTTGTAAATGATGCAATTACAGCAAAGAAAATAGTTATTTATACCAGCTCTTACCAAACCGACAACACAATCAGCGACATCGTTCGGACCGGCGCAAAAGACAAAATTGCGCAACTCTCACTGTACGGAGAGGAGGGGAAAAATATCCTCTATGGTTATGCTAATTTCGCGATTGAAACCATGGATATCTACGGACGGAGAGAAGGTGACAACGCCTTTTTGTTGATACAAACAGGGGTTTCTAAGGAAATGGAGATTCCCGAATTCTGGAGCCAGTATACCGATTTGGCTGCCGTTTTTACGAACGCATTTGGCTTCACCATGAAGGCAGACCCGGTGACCCTTGAGATTGAAGACGATATCTGGTACACTTCTTTTGGACCGGATTCCGATTCTGATGGGGTGACCGATTCCTTTGAACTTTGGCTTTCGGAAACCGATCCCGATACGCCGGACTCTTTTCCAAATCCTGATTTCTATCAGTTCCTAAGGGATGAATATGGAACCACCTGCTATGATCGGCTCCTGCAACGGGATGTAAGCTTCACGGCAGAGGATTTTACAAAGCAATACTTTTATGAGGAATTAGATAACCCCTATCGGGTGTCCCGTATAAAAGTGTCATTTTCCGATGGAACCGAGAAAAACCTCCGTTATGAGTACGAAGATGACCGACTGAAAAACCTTTATGTCGGAAACAACAAGTATACCATTACGGAGACAGACACTTATATTCGGTATTTTGTTAATGATACGTTGATTAAGGAAATTGAGCAAACGGAAAATGGAAGTCGTGTTGATTTTTTTGATACAATTCCGGAAATATACTGCGTTGACGAAGCCATGAATCTCGTCGAGTTTCGAAATCGGCACAACTATTCTATGACCTATGATGAGCTTGATTTGATGGCGACTTTGGCAAAAGACGGAGTTCCGTATGCGTCATTCACTTATGATGCTTACGGAAACTATGTAACCATTGATGCGACCGAGTATTCTATCCACTATACCTATGCTTTTCCGCTTTATCAGGCAAATTATACCTTCGGTGATTTGGCGAAAACGCAGAAGGTGAATTGCCAGGATAATGCGTATGCCTATGGTGACATTCTCCTTTTGACTGACGGAAGTGACGGTTCCGCAATTCCATCCGAAGTTGTGGGAGAAATCCTTTCATCCGATGCTAAAACCAGGACGTTACAATACCGTATCGGTGATTACACATATGCTATACAATTTAATGCAAGAGGGTATATAATCAAAGACACTGCAACTATAGTCGGTAGTTCAGAGACAACAATTAATGAATACGCGTATGATACCTATGGAAATATAAAAAGCGTTAAAACTACTGCAAATGGACAGCAAACACTTCATACTTATTCCTACAGTAATACATGGTCGGATGAGTTGAGAAGCTATGATGGCAGAACGATTTCCTATGATACACTTGGAAAGCCGGTTAGCTATTATAACGGTGCGATGTTTACTTGGGCTGCCGGAAAGCTGGCGGATGTTTCCCTTGGAACTACACAGGCGTCATACAGTTACGATCAAAAGGGCCTTCGCGATGAAAAGAACGTAAACGGAGCCGTTACCAGATTTATTTATGAAAGCTATGACTTGATTGCGGAATTGTCCGATGACCCGATGTATTTTACGTATGATGGGAACTTTGAGCTTGTCGGCTTCGAGTGGAACGGGCAGAGTTACTACTACCGTTATGACCTCTTCGGAGATGTCGTCGGTATTCTGGATTCTAACGGAAATCAGCGTTGCACTTATGAGTATGACCTCTGGGGTGTTATCACCGGAATCACCGGCGACCAGGTTCTTGCTAAAAGAAATCCCATTCGTTATCGCGGATACTATTACGATAACGAGACCGGCTTCTATTATCTGGAGTCCAGATATTATGACCCGCAAACCAAGCGGTTCATCTCCTATGATGATTTCGAAAGCTTCTTTTACGGTTCTGAAGAGGATATGGAAAGCCTGTTTGTGTACTGTGGAAATAATCCGGTGATATACTGCGATGCTTTTGGACAATACGCATATTTGAATCTAGTTTTCTCCACTTTCGATGTTTTGCATGATGGGAGTAAGGAAGCGATTACTTCACAAATTGATAGTAAATTGGGGAGAAATGGGAATACTACTCGTACTGACCAAGTGACTTTGAATGAGACGTCGGATTTCGTTAAATTTTGGAATAATGATAGTAAGTGGGGGAGAAGAAACGTTGTTTGTCTTAATATGCACGGAACGCCAATAGATGTTGGATCTTCTGATGCGACAGTTGATATGGATATAGCTACTATCAAAAATTTGAAGTACAGGATCTTTGATGTGCTAATCATATATGCATGTAATTGTGGACATCAAGACTGGGCTACCAGCAATATTGCTTGGGCGTTCACAAAGGTTACTCGCGCTTTGATTGTAGCCGCAGATGGCACAGTTGTACCGGGCGGGACCGGCAAGGAGTTTTACGGGTTATGTATTACCAATAGTGAGTTCAGGAGGTGGTGTCCTGCGGGATCCAAAAGAAACGCGATAGGTTGGATGGTGTATGCGCCAAGAAGAAATGGACAGAATTATTTGGGGGGCAGTGTTTATTACGCCATGGGATATACCAAGAGAACGATTACTCAGATGCTTTCGTATTTCGGTTTTTAGCAAAGATGGAGGTTACCATGAAGAAAAAAACAATGATTATCATTATACTATCAATTTTCCTAGTTCTCGGTATTGTGTATGTTATACCGGCGCATGTTCAACCATATCTTGAGTATAAGAAACATATCAAGCGGTTTGAAAAATATGCCGTGGAGACAATAACTGAGGATAATGACTTCTTCGGCAGCTTGCGCGTTGAGCGACTGGAGATGACTGCTGAGGAGTATCAGACGTTGAAAAAAGAACTGCTCGAAGAAGGCTGGAAGCATCTGCAGGGCGAAGAATGCAAGCCCTTCAGAGGTAGCATCGGAGAAAGCGAGATGACAGGCCAATACGAATATTTTGAAAAGAAGGAGCATGCGGGGGTGTTGTTTTCTTTGATTGACAACAAGATTATTGATGGTTTGAATGTGGTCGTTTCAGATAGCAAGGTGCTGATTGAATACACAATATCGTTGGATATCATCGGTCGTCCCGGTATAAAGTACCGATAAAATATCAACATGGAATTTTTTGAACAAAAAAGCGCCCGGCAATTTTGATATGTACCCTCCTTACTGGTTTGTCCAGTAAGGAGGGTACATATCATCTGCCGCGACGCGTCTTTTGGTTCTCGAAATATGTTCAGGGAAGCCCGCGGATTATAGAACGGGCCTTACTTCGTCAACTCCTCAACCCGATCCAGCAGCTGGCTGAATTTCCTGAGGGCCTTGGCGACGGGCTCCGGAGTGGAGAGGTCGACGCCGCCGTGGGCGAGAGCCTCCAGCGGATAGACCGAATCACCTAAGGAGAGGAACTCGAGGTAGCGCTTCACTGCGGGAGCGCCCTCCTTGAGGATGCCCTCCGAAAGAGCAACCGCCGAGGAGTAACCGGTGGCGTACTGGTAAACGTAGAACGGGCGGTAGAAGTGCGGGATGCGGGACCACTCGTATTTTACGGCCTCGTCGATGACAATCTCGTCGCCGAAGTAGAGCTTAATCAGGTCGAGATAAATCTTGTTGAGATCCTCGGGCGAAGCGCTCTCGCCGTTTTGAACGCGCTTGTGCGCAATCTGCTCAAACTCCGCAAACATGGTCTGGCGGAAAATGGTTCCGCGGAAGTTCTCCAGGTACTGATTGATCAGGAACAGCTGCATCGTGGGGTCCTCGGTCTTCGAGAGAAGATGCTCTACGAGGAGATTTTCGTTGACCGTGGAAGCCACCTCGGCGATGAAGAGCGAGTAGTCATCGTACTGCGGCGGCTGATTCTGGTGCGTTAAGTAGGTGTGCATCGAGTGCCCCATCTCGTGGCAGAGGGTCGAAACGGAATCGAGGGTCCCCGTAAAATTCATCGAAATATGAGGGGTCTCCTTGTTGGACCCGATGGAGTACGCACCGCTCCGCTTGCCTGCGTTCGGGAATACGTCCACCCAGCGGGAAGCAAGGCCCTTTTTTACGGTCTCCACGTAGTTTTCACCGAGAGGAGCCACCGCTGCAAGGAGCAGCTCCTTCGCCTCGTCGTAGGTGTAGGAAACCGAGAGATCCTTGGTGATCGGCGTGTAAATGTCGTAGTAGTGAAGCTCGTCAAGGCCGAGGAGCTTCTTCCGAAGGCGCAGGTAGCGATACATCTCCGGAAGGAAATCGTGCACGGTGGAAACGAGGTTGTCGTACACGGACTCCGGAATGTTGTAGCCCGAAAGGGACTCTGCCCGGGCCGACTCGTAGTGGCGCATGTTCGCCATCAGGGTGCTTTCCTTCAGCGTGTTTAAGTACGTAGCGCCGAAGGTGTTGTTTAGCTCGCCGTAGGCCTTGTAAAGGTTGTCAAAGGCACCCTTGCGGATGGCGCGGTTCTTGCTCTCCTGGTAGGAGATGTAGTTGGCGTGGGTAAGAGGAAGCGGATGCTCCGGATCCTCGGGGTTTTTGATGTCGTCGAATTTCATGTCGGCGTCCATCAGCATGTCGGCGATGTCCCCGCCGGCTCCGCGAATCTCGCCAAATGCAGCCACAATGGCCTCTTCCGCTGCACTCAGCGTATGGGGTTTCGACCGAAGGGCATCCTCAAAATTATGCTTGTACGGAGCCAGGGCCGCAGAGGTGCGGTATGCCTCGAGAGTCTCGTCCGGAAGGGAGAGAAGCTCAGGCTGCAGGAACGAAGCGGCGCCCATGAAACGGACGTACACGGAGTCCGCCTTGGTCACCATGTTCTGGGATGCAGCGACACGCGCATCCTCGGTACGGCGCTGGAAAGCATAGCCGTGCATCGCCTCAAGCCTTGCGCTCAGGTCGTACAAAAGCTTGTACGCCTCCGCTACGGTCTCCGCCGACTCGCCGAGTCTTCCGCGGAACTTCTCAAGCTCACCGATGTCTTCCGTGAGCTTCGCACACTCCTTCTCCCAAGCCGCATCGTCGGCGAAAAGGGACGTCAGATCCCACAGGTATTCTTCCGCAATGTCCTTGCGTTCTTTTTGTTGTTCTGCCATAGGTAATTCCTCCGAAAATTAAGTCTTCCGGCGCGGTCCGGGGATTGCACAAAAGAAGAGCAGAGAAAAGGCAATCCGGGCTTTGGCGCCGTCACCTGCAATTGTACCACGCGCGTGCGCGCGAGGCAAGCGAAAAGCGGGCCTTTCGGCAGGGGTTTCTGCGAGAAAGGGCGGGCACCGCCCGGGGAATGACGCATTTTCCGTCGGAGGGCCCTCGGGACCGTTGCAAAAAGTCTTGCGTTATCACCCCGAAGGGGGTAAGATGAGAGGAGAGTCCGGCGGCGGAGACCGGGTCGCGGCGGAAGCCGTTCAAAAGGCGCCGCGGCGAAAGATGAAGGAGAAGTTGCATGAATGATCGTTTGACAAAGAGCGATTTGGAGAAGATACAGGCGGAGATTGATTACCGCAGGCATGAGCTTGCGCCGAAGATTTTGCAGTCGTTGAAGGAGGCGCGGGCGCAGGGCGATTTGAGCGAGAATTTTGAGTATCATGCGGCGAAGCGTGACAAGGCCCGCAATGAGAGCCGGATCCGCTATCTGGAGCGCATGATTTTAACGGCGCGGGTGTTTGAGGACAACGCCTCGGACGACGCCGTCGCCATGAACAATTCGGTGGTTGTGTACTCGGAGAAAGCGGGGCGGGAGATTACGTTCCGCATTGTGACCACGATTCGCGCCAACCCGATCAAGCGCCTGATCAGCATCGAGTCGCCGATCGGCAAAGCCATTTATGGCCACCGCGTAGGTGAGCGCCGCATGGTGGAGACCGAGAACGGCGAGACGTACTACGTGGAGATCCGCTCCATTGACAAGACGCCCGACGACTCCGAGGACGAGATCAGCAGCTACTAAGAGGAAACGGAGGCAGCGGTTATGAACAATTTCATCTTCAGCTTAAATGCGACGCTGCCGGTATTTCTGGTGATTGTCATCGGCTGGTTTTTGCGAAAGAAGGGGCTTCTCACGGAGGAATTTGCCAGAGTCGGCGACAAGCTTGTCTTCCGCGTGGCGCTGCCGGTGATGCTGTTTACGGAGATTGCGTCCGTGGACTGGGAGGACAGCTTTGACCTCAAATTCTTCCTCTTCTGCGCCGCGGTTGCCTGCGTCTCCTTCGGCGTGATTTACGGCCTGTCGTGGCTTTTTGTAAAGGACCGCTCCATGATCGGAACCTACGCCATGGTGTCCTTCCGTGGAAGCGCGGCGGTATTGGGGATTGCATTTGTCAAGAATATCTACGGAAGCGCGGGCTTCGCGCCCCTTATGATTGTGGCGGTGGTGCCCTTCTACAACATTTTCTCCGTTCTTGCGCTCGCCATCAGCGCTCGCCCGGCGGAGGAAGCGACCGAGTCCGGCACGGAAGTGCGTTTCCCGGTGCGGCGGGTTTTGTTTGAGGTGGTTACGAATCCTTTGATTGTGGCGGTTGTGCTGGCGATACCCGCGGCGCTGCTGCATTTGCCGGCCAGAAGCTGGACGGAGATTCCGTTCTCGTGCTTAAAGAGCATCGGAAACATGGCCACACCGCTGGCACTTCTTGTGCTTGGCGCAGGCTTTGAACACCACGAGGCGATTGCAAGACTGCGGCCGGTGTTGACCGCGTCCCTCACGAAGCTTGTGCTGCTGCCGGCGGCGTTTGTGCCCGTGGCGGTATGGATGGGATTTCGCGAAGCGCAGCTTGTGGCGATTGCGGTGATGCTTGCATCTCCCACGACGGTTGCCTGCTACATCATGGCGAAGAATATGCGAAACGACGCGCCGCTTGCGTCGGCCACGGTGCTTGTCACAACGCTGTTCTCCTCCGTCACCATCACGGCCATTGTGTACATCCTGCGCTGCGCCGGATTGATTTAGACTGAGGCTTGCGGAAGGATTGATATTTTAGGTTGTATTTTCCGAGAGGGAACGATATAATGAATCTAGCAGGCGGCGGGAGACCGGAATCGGTGGGGCCGTCGTTTGCGGAAAATGAAAGGGGTTTGCACTATGGAACTGCAACAGGAAGAAATTCTCTGGAAAGATCGGAAGCATTGGATGTGGTTTCCGTTTTCCTTCACCCGGTACTCCGTGACGAAGGAGCACCTGAATCTGGACGTCGGATTCTTCAAGACGACGTATGACGAGACACTTCTGTACCGCATCGTCGATGTCCGCCTGGTCCGGACGTTTTTGCAGAAGATCTTCGGAACGGGCACGGTGCAGGTGTTCAGCCGCGTGGATACGCAGAAGATGATTGAGCTTAAGAACATCAAGCACTCGAAGCAGGTGAAGCAGCTGATTTCCCAGCTTGTGGAGGCGGTTCGAAACGAGAAGAAGGTGGTCGGCAAGGAGTTCTACGGCATCATGGGCGGTCCGATGGGCGGTCCGATGATGGATGCGGACGGCGACGGAATCCCGGATATGCCTGATTTTGACCACGACGGACCGGACATGGACGACGGTCCCGACCACGGTTGAAATTCCCTGTTGACAAAATGTTGTACCTGGAATATGATGCAAACGGTACGAGTCGTACCTAGCTTTTTTATCGACAAAAGGAGACACATATGTTCGAGAAAATCTTGGAGATCCTGCAGAATCAGCTTTCCATCGATGTCACCGGAGTTACTGAGGAAACTTCGTTCCGCGATGACCTTCGCATCGACTCGCTCGACCTGTATGAGGTTGTTACCGCATTGGAGGACGAGTTCGGCATCGAGATTCAGCCGGAAGACCTTGACGGTATCCGCACGGTGGGAGACGTAATCGAGTTTCTTGCTTCGAACGGAATCGAGTAATCGACCGTAAGAACGGAACAAAACCGGCGCCTGCGTTGGCCGGAAACTAAACAAAGAAAAGAACGAACGGCACTGCCAATATCGGCGGTGCCGTTCCTTTGTTTCCAGGGTCCACGGCGGAGGAAATAAACCCTTTCGAAGCGCTAGGTAAGTTCTAGGGCAGCTGCTTCGGTCTCATAATCAGGCCGCTGCTGCGAGACTCGCTTCGCTCAAACACGTTCTCGCAGCGGCCTAATCGCCCTCGCACCTGCCAAGAACTCTCTCGCATGCTTCGCAAGGGTTCCTTTCGTCCGCCGTGGTTGCGGGGGGAAAAATCGTTCGAGGCGCTTTCCCGGCGTGTGCGCACTGTTTGCAGTTATGGGAATTGATGATACGAAAATGGCGGGCAACGGGTCACCGTTGTCCGCCATGTCATCTGATGATTCGTTTTTCTGACTTTTCCGCCCGGCTTCACTCCGCCGGTGTCGTTTCCTCTGACGTCGTTTCCTCCGCTTCCTTCTCGGGGATGAGGACCACGAAGTTGTCCTTTAAGATGTAATCCGGCTTCTGCGGGACGGGCTTCCGGTAATGCTTCACCGGGGCTTCCTCGTCCGGAACCACCGTTATGGTCAGGTCGTCGAGATAATACGAACAATACAAGCCGATGCTGTTGTGCTCCTCATTCAGAGTGGCGAGCAGAAGGAAGCCGTCCTTCAGATCCTTTGCGTCCTTGTCGTCCTCCGACACGGCCGGGAGCTCATCAATGTGAATGTAGAATGTGCAGGAGGTCCACTGTCTGACGCGGACAGGATACGTGTCAACAAGGGGGAACGCATCCTTCGTCTCCCGCACCGGGCGGCCTTTTTTGTCATACTGAATTCCGCCGTTGACCTTTTCATATACATAGTCGTACACGCGCTCGGTCCGGTAGCCGTCGTACAGGGCGAAGGTGAGCTCGTCGGCGACGCCGAAGCCCTCGTCCGCGTAGTAGATGCGGCAGTCGATGCGGATGGTCTTGCCCACCAGGGATTCGTAGGAGAGGCCGTTCCGCTCATCGAGGTGGAAGCCGAGGCCGCTCATGCCGTGGTAATCCTGCAGACGCCGTGTGATCTTGTAGGAGTAGAGCCCCGAGGAGGCAACCGTGTCCGTCGTATACACTTCGACATCGTTGCAGGTGTTGCCCGAGGCGAGGCGGTTTCCGCGGTCGCGCTCGAAATTGTTGGCGTAGATCATGGAGCCGACCTTCACCTCCGCTGCGGACTTTAGCGTATCGTCATCGTTCCAGACGGCGCAGGCGTTGCATCCGCCGTTTGTAAACCCGGAGATGTCCACAGGCGTGGGACGCGCGGACTGTGTCGGCGTCGGGGTCATCGCCTGGGAGGGAGTCGGCGTAAGTGTCAGCGCGGAGCTGGGAGAAATCTGCGGGGTCACGGTCGCCGTGATATCTTCTGAGCCCGGGAGACTGCCCGTGCATCCGCACAGCGAAAAGACCGCCAGACACAACACAAAAAGCGGCAGGAGCACCTTGCAGGGCGTCCGTCCGCTCGACGCATCCGCAGGGATGCGAAGGGTCGTCATGTCACAGAATTTCTTTTGCATAGATCCTCCTCCGACAAGAAAGGAGTGGCCCGAAAGCCACTCCTGTCAAGTTCGGGTAGTTCGGAATTATTCTTCCTCAGCCGGCTTATGCTCATCCCAGTACTTCTGGAAAGCTTCATAATCGCCGACACCGTCGATAACGATCATTTCAATGTTATCGATGTAGAGATCCTCTTTACCGTTTCCGGTAGGGCTCTCGAAGTAAATCTGCGGTGTGGTGCCGCCGTCATCGGGATTGAAGAAGATGTCGCTCGGGAAGAAGACAACGCCTTCACCGTGAACCCACTCGCCGTTAACCGAGGTTACAACGATACGGTTGTACTCGGGATAAACTGTGGTGCCCTTTCCGGTCTTAGCGTTGACAACCTGGAACTTCGTGGTGCAGGAAATCTGCATCTCGGTAACGCCCTCTTTGAGCGAAACAGCGGAAGCATCGAAGCTGACCTTGAGGCCCTTGCCGAAATACTTCTCACCGACATTCAAAGCGATACCGTTCCAGGTAGCGGTTCTACCGGTAGCGACCAAAGCGCCGGTGCCGTCCTTGCCCTTGCCTGCAGCGCAGTCTGCGATGCCGCTGCCGACGCCGGTATACAGCATGTAAGCGAGCTCGCCGGTAACAGAATCGGCAAATTCATATGCATCCACAACCTGTCCTATCGGCTTGGAATCGAAGTCACACTTGAAGAAGGTGTTCGGGTCCGGAGTAGGAGTCGGAGACGGGGTAGGAGTGTTCGTCGGAGCCGGAGTGTTGGTAGCCGTAGGAGCGGCAGTCGGTTCGGACGTGTTGTTCTTGGCATCGCCGCATGCGGACAGAAGGCCCACAACGCAGACAACGGTCAACAACAGTGCAAGAAACTTTCTCATATTGCATATCCTCCTTGGTATAAATCGTTTTTGCTATCGCCCGCCCTGCGGCGGGGAACGATACTGTAATGAAGTATACCAGCGGAAACGCAAAAAGTCAATGTTTTCCGCGGTTTCCGCGCCCGCGGAACCTTGAAAAATGGCGGGAAATGCAACGAATCTTGACATTTTTGAAAGCTTGGTCTACAATGACAATGGTTTAATATGAGTTTTTGTGCCCTTTTGAAAGGGAGGCGGGAGGAATACCGAAATGATGCGGCATTTTACGAAAATGCACGGCTGCGGGAACGATTACGTGTACTTCGATTGCACGAAGGAACCGCTGCCGGACAGTGCGTCTGCGGCAGTGCAGATGAGCGACCGGCACACCGGAATCGGCGGTGACGGAATCATTCTGATTAAGAAAAGCGACATCGCGGATTTCTATATGGAAATGTACAATCTCGACGGCAGTCAGGGGAAGATGTGCGGCAACGGCATTCGTTGTGTCGGCAAATTCGTCTACGACAAGGGGCTGACCGACAAGACCGAGATTACCGTGGAGACGCTCTCAGGCGTCAAGCACCTTTCGCTCCGCGTTCGCCGCGGCGAAGTATATGAAGTAACCGTCGACATGGGACATCCGTCCGTGAATCCTGCGGATATTCCACTGTGCCTGCCGGAGCCGGCCATCGGAAAGAAGCTGGCGGTGGGCGGAACCGAGGTTGCATTTACCGCGGTGTCCATGGGCAATCCCCATGCGGTTATCCCGGTGGCATCCACGAAAACTGCTCCGGTGAAGGAGCTCGGAATGCTGATTGAGCACCACGAGTTGTTCCCCGAGGGAGTGAACACGGAGTTCATCGAAGTCCTGGGACGCCGCGAGATTAACATGCGCGTCTGGGAGCGCGGATCCGGCGAGACCATGGCCTGCGGAACGGGCGCATGCGCTTCTGCGTATGCCTGCTACCGGCTGGGCCTTACGGAGCCCGAGGTGCTTGTGCACCTGCTGGGCGGCGATCTGCGAATCAAATATGAAGAAGAGACGGACACGGTTTTCATGACCGGTCCGGCAGTGACAGTTTTCGAGGGCGAGATTCTGTGGCCCCCGAAGAAGGCCTGAGAAAGTTTCGGGCCGCACCGCTGCGGACAGCCTGAATAGTACGGGCATCCGCCGCGCTGTATTGGGTAAGAGGACAGAAGAAAGCTATGAAACGAAATTTGACCGACAACCGGAGGTGTGCGATTTGGCTGGCAATCGTGATGATGGCAGCCTTGTTTGCGTTCCCCGCGGAAGTGTCGGCTGCGGGAATCCCGGGCGTTAAGGTGGCTGTCGCCGGCAGCGGCTCGGTGATTCTTCCGGAGGAAGGTGCCGGCGGAGAGACTCCCGGTGATGAAAACGGGAACGGCGAAGGCAACGGAAACGGTGAAGGAAACGGTAACGGCGAGGGCGGAGTGACGCCCGGCGGAGAGCTGTCGCCCAGCGAAGGGCCGACACCCAGCGAGGAGCCGACGCCGAGTGACGATCCGACTCCGACACCGATAACCCCGTCGCCGACGCCAATCACCCCGTCGCCGACCCCGATTACGCCGTCACCGACGCCGATAACCCCGTCGCCGACACCGATTACACCGTCGCCGACGCCGATAACACCGCCGCCGTCACCGACCGATTCGCCGACGCCGACGATGTCACCCACACCGACGCTCTCGCCGACCCCGACGCCCACACCGACGCCGGAAGGCACGGCTGCGTACATTAACGTGGCGCAGGATCTGAATGTGCGCGAGGGTCCGAGCAGCTCGAGCAATCCGCTCAAGGACAGCAACGGGTATGCCATTCAGCTGACGCCGGGTATGAAGGTGCGAATTCTTGAGGAAAACAGCGGCGGCAGCGGCTATTCCAAGATTCGCTTCGATTTCCGCGGCCAGACCGGACTGGTCGGCTATGTGCTGAAGGACTATGTTTTGACCTACGCCGACCTCGTTTTGGAGGATCCGGAGTATCTCGCATATATTGATTATCTGAAGAGCGAAGGCTTCCCCGAGTCCTATTGGGAATCCCTGGCCATTTTGCACCAGCAGCATCCGAACTGGGTGTTCAAGGCCATGAAGACCGGACTTGCCTGGGGGGATGCATTGTACGCAGAGTATGCTTCCAGCAAGAGCCTGATCAACAAGTCGTCGCCGTCCTCCTGGAAATCCACCGAGCAGGGGAACTACCTCTGGATGGATGCCAACGGAAACGACGGTGAGTTCGTGCGCTATGACGGCGGAAACTGGAACGCTGCATCGAAGGAGATTGTGGCGTACTGCCTGGATCCCCGGAATTTCCTGTGCGAAAAAGCGATTTTCATGTTTGAAAAGCAGTCCTTCGACCCGAATCTTCACACCATCGAAGGCGTGACGAGCATGTTGAAGGGTTCCCACATGGAAGGCGCGGTTGAGGGAACTACCTACGCGGAGATTCTGATGGAAGCCGCGGTAACCTCCGGCGTCAGCCCTTATTTCCTGGCGGCAAGAATCTTCCAGGAGGTGGGCGTTACACCGGGACACACGTCCTCGATTATCTCCGGTTCCTCCGGTTACTACAACTATTATAACTTCGGTGCCTACGGCTCCAACCCGGTATCTGCGGGCATCAAATTTGCAAAGCAGAAAGAGACGATATTCACTATCAACGGCAACAAGGTGTCCGATCAACGGCCCTGGAACACCCGGAAAAAGGCCATCATCGGCGGCGCGGTACAGCTCGGCGCGGGCTACGTCTCCGCGGGACAGGATTCGCTGTATCTGCAGAGATTCAACGTGACAACGACCAACACGTACGGCCACCAGTACATGACCAACGTCCTCGCACCCTGCAAGGAAGTGGACCTGTACTATGACAACCTGACGGAAGGCAACCCGACGATTCTGGATACGCCGTTCGTCTTCAATATCCCCGTGTACACGGGAATGCCGGCCGAAAAATGCGAGCGTCCGATCGGCGACGGCAACCCCAACGGCTTCCTCAAGGAATTGTCTGTTGCGGATGAGGATATGACCCCCGATTTCGATTATCAGACCTTCTCCTACGACATGATCGTGGGGCCGGGCACGTCCTCCATCACAATCACGGCGAAGGCAATTGCCTCCACCACGACAGTGACGGGTGCCGGCAAGGTGAATCTCGCCTATGGGGAAAATACAATCAACATCGATTCGAAGGCCCAAAACGGCATTGTCAAGAGATACGTTCTTCACGTGTTCCGCAAAGAGACGACGGAATCCATTGTTTCAACGGCGTATGAAATCAGCGACAAGAAGATTCTCGGAGTGTCGCTCGGAACCGAAGTTGCGACGTTCCTTTCGAACGTCACGGTGACGGGCAGCTCTAAGACGGAAGTCTTGGATTTGAGCGGAGCGCCGGTTACGTCCGGCAAGGTCGGAACGGGCTTCTGCTTAAAGACCGATGACTTCAAGATTCCGATTGTCATATACGGAGATGTCACCGGCGATGGCGGCATCGACGCAAAGGACCTTCTGTATATCAAGAGGCACATCCTTGGAATCAGTAAGCTGGGTAATGCTGCGTCCATGGCTGCGGATGTGAAGGGCAATGACGGCATCACAGCCGTTGACCTGTTGTATGTTAAACGGCATATGCTCGGTATCAGCACAATTGTGCAGCCGAGTCCGGGTAAAAACTAATCCCGGAATTATGAAACAATGAGGGGAGACAAAGGTGAAAACAGGAAGGAAAATACTTGCGGCC
>CADAHQ010000007.1:12254-127294 GCA_902787715.1 uncultured Lachnospiraceae bacterium | reverse complement strand
TAAATTATCATTTAGGGGTGAATTGTCATTTTACATTTTTAGGAGGTTGAGTATGTCTGTTTTGTTTTCTGAAGCTGTTCTTGAACAAGCTATAATTGACAAATTTGTGACAGAAGGCTACGAATATGTCTCTGGCGATGATATTCACAGAGAGCTGACGGATGTTCTGATAGAAGAAGACCTCTCCAGGTATCTCGTGGCGAAGTATTCTACGCATGGAATTACCGCATCAGAAGTAACATCTATTATACGTTCGTTGCGTTATGCATCTTCGTCTCCGTTATACAGTGCAAATAGAAGCATGTTTCTTCGCATGGTTGAAGGAGAGACGTTCGTTCGGGAAGATCGTACAGCTAAGGATTTTCACCTGAGGTTAATTGATTTTGACCATGATGATAACAAGAATATAGTCAAGATTGTCAATCAGATGACCATAAAGGGACCAAAAGCAACGCGTCGCCCTGATGCCATTGTGTATATTAACGGACTTCCCGTGGTAGTTATGGAGTTTAAGTCCGCAGTCAAGGAAGATACGACTATTCATGATGCATATGTGCAGATAACGACAAGATATATGCGGGATATTCCCGAGTTGTTTAAGTATAATTGTTTTGCGGTCCTTTCCGATGGTGTGAATACAAAAGCGGGAAGTATCTTCTCGGATTATGAACATTTCTTCTCATGGAGACGTATAGAGGCATCAGATCGTCCCTCGGATGGCATTGATGCATTAGATACTATGATACAAGGCATGTTCCGAAAAGAGCGGCTGTACGATATCATACATAATTTTGTCTATTTCCCGGACACGGACAATGGCAAGAACACGAAAGTTGTTGCTAGTTATCCTCAGTATTTTGCAGCGAGAAAGCTGTTGGCGAATGTACTGTCCCACCAGAAACCTCATGGTGATGGAAAGGGTGGTACTTATTTTGGAACCACGGGCTGCGGTAAGAGTTTCATTATGCTTTTCTTGACGCGGCTTATTATGCATGAGCCGAGTCTCCATTCGCCTACGGTTGTTCTAATCACTGATCGATCAGATTTGGATGACCAGTTATCTCGTCAGTTCTTGAATTCTAAACGATTCATCGGGGATAATACGGTTGTTGAAATGGATAGCCGGGAGCAGTTGCAAGGAGTGCTGGCAAAAACTGCAAGCGGTGGAGTGTATCTTACTACAATACAGAAATTTGCAGACGAGTTCGGTGAGCTCAGTACCCGTCAGAATATTATTTGTATTTCAGATGAAGCACATCGTACGAGTAATAATCTTGACATGAAATTGGTCGTAAAATCCGATGAGGTTTTGAAGCGCTATGGATTTGCTACATTCTTACACACAGCATTACCGAACGCAACCTACATTGGATTCACAGGAACGCCGGTGGATGCAACAATGGATGTGTTCGGACCGGTCATTGACCAATATACTATGACGGACTCTGTAAAGGATGGTATCACGGTACGGCTTGTATATGATGGAAGACCTGCAAGGGCAACCCTTGATGAGAGTAAGGTACAAGAGATTGAGGATTATTATGACCAGTGCTTGATGTCTGGTAGTAATGAGTATCAGGTAGAAGCCAGCAAAAAGGATGTTACGAATATGGCGGCCATCATCGGGGATGATGACGTTTTGAATTCAGTGGCAGACTATTTTATTGATCATTATGAAACCCGGGTGCGGGAAGGGTCTACTGTCGCAGGAAAGTGTATGTTTGTATGCCTAACACGACCAATCGCATTCAAGTTCTACAAAATTCTAAAAACTAAGCGTCCGGAGTGGTTTGAGTTGAAGGTTGCTCCAGATGGTGTTGAGCTTACTGAACAGGACAAGAAGGAACTGATACCGATGCCGATGTGTCAGTTTGTAGCAACGCGGTCTAAGGATGATCCGCAAGAAATGTACGACTTGCTTGGCCCAGAAGCGACACGTAAAACAGCAGCTATTCAATTCAAAAACATCCATAGTAACTTTAAAATTGCGATAGTGGTGGATTTGTGGCTTACCGGATTCGATGTGCCTTTTCTTGACACGATATATATTGACCGTCCTATTGTGCAGAGTCATACTATAATACAGACAATTTCTCGTGTTAACCGCTCCTTCGCAGGTAAAGATAGCGGTCTGATTGTTGACTTCATTGGAATCAAAATCGGTTTGTTGGCAGCATTGCGTACCTATACGGATTTCAAGGACGATGCTTTTGATGAGGACAACGTGCAGGCGGCAATTAAGATTGTTCGCGATCAGTTGGATGTATTAAATGCCATGATGCAGGGCTTTGATAATGGCAAGTATTTTACGGGTACTCCTAGTGAAAAACTACAGTGCTTAAACGAAGCGGCAGAATTCATTCAGACCTCAAAGGATCTGGAACAGCGGTTTATGTCGAATGTCCTTCGTTTGTCCAAGGCATATAAGTTATGTAACAGTGGGAAAGATTTCTCACAAAAAGAGTTGGATCTTATTCACTACTATAAAGCAGTCCGCTCCATCTTGTATAAACTGATAAAGGGGGATGCGCCTGATACCGATACAATGAATGCTCATGTCCAGAAAATGTTGCAGGATGCGATTCGATCGGAAGGTGTCGAGGAGGTTTTCTCAACAGATACGGATGTGAATGCAGAGGCTGTGGATCTGTTTAGCGAGGAATACTTGGAGCGTGTTCGAAGAATTAAATTGCCAAATACGCGTGTGAAAATCCTTGCCCAATTGTTACGAAAGAAGATTGGAGAATTTAAAAAAGTCAATAAAATCAAGGCGGCGTCGTTTACTGAAAGATTGTTGGCAGTCATTGAATTATACAACAATCGCATGACGGACGCGGAATATGTTAAAACGATTCTGGACGATGTGTCAAATCAGCTTATAGACTTAATGAAGAAATTAAAAGACGAGCAAGATTCTTTTAGCTCGATGGGGATTGACTATGAAGAAAAAGCATTTTATGACATACTAATCGATGTGGCTGAAAAGTTCCAGTTTGAATTCCCAGAAGAAGAGAACATTGAGCTGGCAAAAGAAATCCGCGCAGCTCTAAGAGATAAAGAAAAATATGCCGATTGGGCTAATAGTGCGCAGATTAAGGCATTGATGCAGGCAGACATTATTATCATTCTTGCGAAGCATGGTTATCCTCCCACTCCGCCGGAAATTTACGAGAAAGTGTATAATGACATCTTGGAGCAGGCGGAGAATTTCAAAAAATTTAGTGATGGATAAGAACCTTAGTTGATTTAGAAGCAAGAAGGTAAAAACAGGAGAGTATAGGGTGAAAAAATTTTTCAAGGTGACTGCAATTGTGTTCTTTTCAGTTGCAGTGATTATCGGTATTCCTTTTGTGATAGAGGCAATTCTGTTTGAAGAAAAATTGCCGCTATTATCAAAATCTATTCGATTAGGGCGAGATGATTGGTTTGCCTTTATGGGATCGTACCTAGGGTCGCTTGGAACAGTTTTTTTAGGTGGACTCGCTCTATGGCAAAGCAAACGCTATAAAGATGATAATGACAAAACTGAAAAAGAGTTCATAGAACTCCAAAACAAAATTCGTGACCTTGTGGATACGAACAATAAACTCACCGCAGAAAACATAATGCTGGTGGAAAACTCAGGTTATCTACAGAATGACATAAAGAATCTCGTGTCCAGTAATGCGGGTTTGCAGCAAGGTATAAAAGATGTTGTTGATCAGATACCTGAGTTGATAGAAAAAAACACAGAAAACCAACGTGAAATGCAGGAACTGCTTGAATCAAACAAGTCTATATCTGATGGCCTTCTTAAAATTCAAGAAGCAATCTTTATTCCCAGACTTAATTCAGAAATTGATGCGCGAGTTTCTACGGATGGTAGCTTCTTTCCATATATGGACGAAGATAAAGATGTATTTGCTTATGGCTTTATACAGTCAGATGCGATTTCACACTCAACTGGGCGGAACTGGAAAGAAGCAATGCAAGAGACTTGTAGTTTCATTGCTTTTTCACTACGTAATACTGGGGAAAAAGATATTTTTGATTTCACTTTTGAGGATATGAGGTTTTCGAATGGAGTATCCCCTGTAGGTACGCTAATAAGGAACTCTTCGACAATAAAGAAGCAGCAGATGGTTAGGTTTTTACTTGCAATTCCACGAGTAGCATTTGATGAGTTTATAACTAGACTGAATGAAAATCGTGGTGCAACTTTGCTTTTCTCTTTAAAAAATCCGATAGGTGATACATTTATACTGACACTTACGATTACCCAAACATTTGAAGATGAGTTTGATGGACGTAGCTACATGTTTGTATATTCTGCAGAATCAGAAAGAATTAATTCGCTTTGGGACTGGCGCAAGGAAAACATGAATGTAGCTAAATGATTGTATAAATGGCACTATAATAAGAATAAGAGTGAATTATTCTCTGTAAAACTGTTGTATTAGCTCATTTACGCTTCTTTGAATTATTCATGGCCTGAAAAAAGGAGAGTTTAAGAGTGGCGCTAGTCTAATTGTTGTTTACTGGACAAAATAAAAAAAATAGGAGGAACCATGCAATTCGGCATGCCGACTTTAATCGAGAACGACACCCTGGCGGACAACATTGCGTTGTGCCGGGAGCTGGGGTTGTCGTTTGTGGAGCTGAATATGAATTTTCCGGAGTATCAGGTGGAGAAGCTGGAGTGGACGGATCTGCTGGCGAAGATGGGGGCGGATGCGGGGATTTACTTCACGATTCATCTGGACGAGAATCTGAATGTGGCGGATTTTAATCCGCGCGTGTCGGAGGCGTATCTGGAGACGGTGCGGCGGAGTATTGAGGTGGCGAAGAAGTTGGTGCCGCTAAAGAACCGGTTCGGGGATCCTGGGCAGCCGCTGACAATCAATATGCATATGCACCACGGGATTTATATTACGCTGCCGGATCGGAAGGTGCAGCTGTATGAGCGGTATTTTCCGGTTTATGTGGATGCGATTGAGCGGTTCCGGGACCTGTGCACGGAGTGGATTGGCGACAGTGATGTGCGCATCGTCGTGGAAAATACGGACGGCTTTAAGAATTACGAAATGCGGGCGATTGAGCTCATGCTGATGAGTCCGGTGTTCGGGCTGACGTGGGATATCGGGCATTCGAAGGGGATTAAGGAGATTGATGTGCCGTTCATTCGCGAGCACGAGGATCGGCTGTTGCACATGCACGTGCACGATGCGACCGAGCAGGGGCGGAACCATCTCGCTTTGGGGGATGGGGAGCTCGATCTGGCGGAGCGGCTTGCGACCGCGGAGCGGCACAACGCGCGGTGCGTCCTTGAGACCAAGACGATTGAGGCGCTTCGGAAGAGCGTTGCGTGGCTCGCAGAGCGGGAGTTGATGCCGTGGCCGCAGATCGGATGAGATAAATGCGCGTAGCCCGCGGGACGGGCAGAAGGGGAGGTAATGTATGTACGATTTTTGCATGGATCTGTTTGACCGGTATCCGGAGTTTTTCACGTTTTTTGCGGTGTTGGCTTTCTTAGGCGCCCTCACGGTTTTGTTTTTGATTGCGCTTATGTTTTACAAGATTATCGTGGCGGTGAAGGGGCCGGCGCGGGCGCGGGAGGCGCAGACGGACATCGACCGCAGGCAGGATGAGGCCATTGCGGAGTTGTCCAAGGAGGCGAAGAAGGCGTTGGCTTTGGAGCATGAGTTGCAGTCCATCAAGGACCGGCTGGGCGAGCCGAGAGAGGAGCAGTAAGGCATGGGCTACAGTGTAAAAAAAGACAGACCCTGGCTGGTGGTTCTGTCGTGGCTGTTGTTCTGGTTGTTGCTGTGTGCGGGTGCATTTTTCGCAGCGGACCTGCAGATGAAGGGCCTCACGGACACCGGGAAGGATACGTCGGGCTTCCTCTTCAGCGGGACGGTCTATCGGTATAACATCCTGTACTATATCGGAGGCCTGGCGCTTTTTGCGGTGCTTCTGGTGCTTCTGTGGCGCGGGCTTTTGAAGAATAATTACGAGCAGCTTGGCGAAAGCCCCTGGTGGTGCAAGGTTGCCTGCTCAGTGATCACCATCGCGGGCGTCATCGGGTGTTTCGTTTTGATTATCCTCTCGATGATGCTGAATATCGGCATGTCGGATACGCTGGAGCCCGGGTGGGCTGCATTTGTCTCAGCTGTTGGATGGCCGTTATCGGCTTTGGCGTTATCGTTATGGGGCGGAAGAAAGGAGGTTAAGGCGGTGTTTTCATTCCTGAAAAAAGAGACACACAGTGATTTGGAGGCGATTCTTAAAAGACTTCGCTTAAATGCGGAGAACAATTACCGCGATGCGACGAAGGAGGATCTGGAGGAGCTGAAGGCGCGCTACGAGGAGCTGAAGAGCGCCGGAAAGCTTAACGGGAAGCAGATTGATCACTACAGCGAAGTGATTACGACGTACGGAATTAAGCTGCAGAATTTTTCGCACAAGACGCAGAAAGTAAACTCGTATTCCGAGAAATTATAACAATTGTGAGGTTTGGAAAAATGGGAAAATGCAGAAGTAAGAACCCAATTATCACGTCCATCTACACGGCCGATCCGGCGCCGATGGTGTGCGGGGACACGTTGTATCTCTATACAACGCACGATGAGGATGAGCTCATCAACAATTTCTATACGATGTTTGACTGGAGATGCTACTCCACGAAAGATATGGTGAATTGGACGGACCACGGCAAGGTGTTCGGCCTTGACGATATCGCATGGGCGGACGACCGCGCGTGGGCGCCGCAGTGTATCGAGCGAAACGGCCGATTCTTCCTCTACTGCCCGGTACACAAAATTAATGGTGGTATGGCCATCGCCGTGGGCGTTTCGGACAAGCCCGAGGGGCCCTTTACAGACATCGGGCATCCGTTGGTGGACGAGGGCGACTGGAACGACATCGACCCCACCGTCTTCATCGACGATGACGGGCAGGCGTATCTTTACTTCGGAAACCCCGAGCTTCGCTATGTCCTTTTGAACGAGGATATGGTCTCCATCGACGAGTCCGTGGGCGTACAGAAGATTCCGATGACCGTGGAGTCCTTCGGGAAGGGCAGTCACATGACCGGAACCACGTACGGCGAGGGGCCGTGGTTCTACAAGAGAAACGGCCTCTATTACATGGTGTTCGCCGGCTTCGCCGAGGGCGAACATCGCAACGAGCACTTCGGTTATTCTACAGCTGTAGGCCCTACAGGACCGTGGGTTTATCAGGGCATCCTCATGGAGGAGGGCCCATGCTTTACGAACCACCCCGGCCTCTGCGATTTCAAGGGTCACTCCTATCTTTTCTACCACACGGACGAGCTGCCGGGCGGGAGTCTGTTCCATCGCAGCGTTTGTGTTGCCGAATTTGCCTACAATGAGGACGGCACAATCAGCACGATTGACAAATGCGACGGAGTTGACGCCATCGAGTAATCGCCTGTGCCGCGCTTAGTTGTAGTAGTTATTGTTGTTGCCGTAGCCGTTGTAGTAGTCGTAGTTGGCGTTTGTGTTGTAGTAGCCCATATAGTTCGTGTAGGTAGGCGCCTTGTCCATGATGAGGGCCGCGATGATGTACACCCAGATGCTCATGCCTGCGAAGAGTACAAGCAGCACGGTGATGAGACGCACGGTCGAAGAATCAATGCCGAAGTACTCGGCAAGGCCGCCGCAGACGCCGCAGATCTTTTTGTCGGTGTTGGACTTGTAAAGTTTTTTCATTGTTGTTTCTCCTTTATACGCTTATTTTGCTTTCCTGACTTTTCCCAGGGCCTTGTCCCTGTCGACAGTGTCATCTTACCAAAGCAAGATGAAAGCGTCTTTGAAGATTAATTAAAGTTTGATTAATCTTTTTATGTTTATGTGGGGTGAATGTATGATTGATCACGATGAGATGGACGCGCTCCTCGCGGAGGAGGACCGGCGCGTCGGAGCGTTCCGGCAGGAACTCGAGCTCGATGGGGACAGGGCGCTTTCGCCGCAGCAGCAGGCGGAGGCGGCGAAGCAAACAGCGGTGCATAAGACCGGTGTGACCGCAGTTATGCAGGCCGGCGTTGCGGCGGAAAAGCCGGGCGCGGCTTCGGCAAATGCCGACACGGCCGAGGTTACGGAGCTTCCCGTGAATGCGACGGTGTATCTTCCGGACCCGGACTCCGTGCAGCTTCCCAAGGATATTCCGCTAAAGGACGGCCTTGTGGATCCGGAGATGGTGGCGTGGACCGCGAAGGCCGTGTACCAAAAGCTTGGGATGCGGATTGACTCCGTTCGCGAGGATATCGCCCACGTGGATGTGGAGCGGAAGCGAAACGAGGAGGACATCACCGCGAAGATGATGGTGTTCTTCATCGCGATTATTGTTATAACGTTCCTTTTGCTGTCGACCATCTACATGTATATGGGATTTGGCCTGGTATTGCTCGCCGTGTACGGTGTCGGCGGGGCGATTGTGTTGTTCTTTACCGGCCGGAAGTTAGCGGACGCCATCACAAAGCACTACGTCCGCGAGCGGGAGAGACCGTATCAGGTGGTCATTAAAAGTTACAAGGTCGTAAGCTATGAGCAGGAGAAGTTCCTCCTTGAGGAACAGATTGTCTGGATTACAAAGTTTTTGCGCGAGGCGGAGCGGCTTGAGAGGCGCTCGGAGCGCAATTCCGGGCTCCCGCTTGCCAAATTCGAACGGCTGAACATACTCCAATACGTGCAGCGAAGGCCGGTGCTTTCCGGGTGGACGAAGGATTTTACGTGCGGGGAGTATGTAAGAGCGTGGTTTAAGAACACATGATTGTCAAAAAGCGGATGACATGTACCATTGTTTTTGCATAACCGGCGCCTTATCATGGGGACAAACGAGATAAGGAGGTCCTGCCATGGACACGAAAAAAGTTACCTGGGGTATCCTCGGAACCGCGAATATTGCACGCTGGGCGACCATTCCCGGCATGAAGAAGGCGGGCAACTGCAAGCTTACCGCGATTGCGGGCAGAAGCCTTGCGAAGGCGCAGTCCTTCGCTGTGCAGTACGGTATCGAGAAGGCCTACGGAAGCTACGACGAGCTCCTTGCGGACGACACGGTGCAGGCGGTGTACATTCCGCTTCCAAACGATTTACATCTTCCGTGGGTTACGAAGGCGCTTCAGGCCGGCAAGCACGTTTTGTGCGAAAAGCCCCTTGCGATCAATGCATCCGAAGCCCGCACCATGTATCAAACGGCCCGCGAGAACGGCGTGGTTCTCATGGAGGCCTACGCCTATCTGCACAGCCCCTATGTGGAGAGCCTTAAGAAGGACATCGCAAGCGGCGTCATCGGTGATGTGGATTTCATCGACACGGCGTTTGTGACCCAGGGGTACAAAGAGGACTTCCGGCTTCACAAAGAGCACGGCGGCGGAGCGATGTATGACCTCGGCTGTTACTGTACGACGATGATTCTCTCGCTGATTGACGATGAGGTTGCGTCGGTGCACGCAAGCGCGGAATTCACCGATCTCGGCGTCGACATGCTCACCACCGCGCAGATGCGGTTTCAGGGCGGAGCAAGGGCGGCATTTACCGTGGGAATGAACCTCGGAATCGGTTCCAACTCGCGCTTCGACCGGCTCTATATCCACGGTTCGAAGGGGTGCATTCGCTCGGATGTGGAGTACAACCAGGAGGGGACGCTTCGCTATACTATATTCGCGCGCGAGGCGCTGCCGGACGGAACGCCTGCCGGCGAGATTGTCCGCGAGGTGTTCGTTCCGCAGAACTATGCGCTTGAGGTGGAGCAGCTCGGGCGGTGCATCTTAGAGGGCGAAGCGCCGCATATTACGGAAGAATTTTCCGTGAAAAATGCAGAGGTGATCGACCGCGTTCTTGCGGAGATCGGATATTAATTTTTCAACAGGAGGGAAGAGAGATGAACGGTTTGGCTGAAACGTCCAAATGGGTGCAGGCGTATGCAAAGAGCGTGCGCGAGAAGGCGAAGAAGAGTGCGGGCAACAAGTGGCTTGCGCCGTTGATCATCGCGTTGATGATCGGCGGGGTTGCCGGTAAGCTGATTTATGACGGAAAGCTCAACGACCCGCAGGCGGGACCGGCAATCAAAGTGATGCTCGGCGTCGGCGGTTTTCTGGTGCTGCTTACGATTCTTCTGATTGCGAAGAAGAAAAAGACCGACCCGGCGGAGCAGACGATTACGATGCTCAACAATCTGCTGAAGACGCCGGAGGATGTGGCTTCCTTCGACGCGCAGATGGCTGCGGCTCCGAGAATCATCGTCCGCAATCAGGACGGCGGTTATGTCTTTGCGACCAACGAGCTCATCGGCATCCGCTTCAACTTCATGGGCGACGACAAATACTCCTTTGCGAGAATTTCGGACATTCGCGTGATGCATTTCCTGACCTCCGCCATGAGCGGGCAGGTGTTGGAGTACACGTGGTGCGACGCTTCCAACCGCGTTTTGATGGGCGGTCATGTGGACGGCGACGTGGGCCTGCAGGAGCTGATTAACGGCATCCGGGCCGTGATTCCGGACATTCAGATTACCAAGGGTTAACTCGGGCGGAGGTTGCCCGGAATCCCATGGGATAACCTCGGCGGGGCGCGCTTTGCGCGCGGAAAGGACGGTATTGTGAAAGTTTTAGTGGTTATTGACATGCAGAATGATTTCATTGACGGCAGCCTCGGCACAAAGGAAGCGGTGGCGATTGTTCCCGCAGTGGCGGAGAAGATTCGCGCCCGCAAGGCGGAGGGCTGGCAGGTGGTGTTCACGCGGGACACCCACGACGAGGGCTACATGGACTCCAACGAAGGAAAGCACCTTCCCGTGGTGCACTGTGTGGAGGACACGCCGGGCTGGGAGATCCGCGAAGGGCTCGACACCATGGGCGCTTGGGTTGTCAACAAGCCGTCCTTCGGCTTCACCGGCTGGACGGACGTCTTCGAGGAATTCCTCGGCGGCGAGGTCGAGGAGATTGAGCTTGTGGGCCTTTGCACCGACATCTGCGTCGTCTCCAACGCATTGATTTTAAAGGCGCTGTATCCGGAGATTCGCATCAGCGTGGATCCTGCCTGCTGCGCCGGCGTAACGCCCGAAAGCCACGAGGCGGCTCTTACGACCATGCGTATGTGCCAGATTGAGATTGCGTAAGTTTTGAAATCACGAAGCCGGGACGATGCCTGCAGGCACCGTTTCGGCTTTTGCGGTTTTTCTTGCCTTGATTTTTGATTACTTTGTACTTGCTTTTTTGCGTTGGTTTTGGATTGACGATGTGCGTTATCGGGAGGATTTATGGTACCTTTTTACACTTTGGGAAAAACCGGCATCACTGTCCCGCAAGATGCCTTCGGCGCGCTGCCGATTCAGCGCGTGGACACGGAGACTGCGGTGCGGCTTCTTCGCCGCGCCTACGAGGGCGGCATGCGCTTCTTTGATACGGCCCACGCTTACACGGACAGTGAGGCGAAATTAGGCATTGCCTTTGAGGGCATGCGCGAGAAGGTCTTTATCTCCACCAAAACCCAGGCGAAGAACGGCGATGATCTTAAGAGGGAGCTCGCGGCGAGCCTTGCGGCGCTTCGCACGGACTACATCGACATTTACCAGTTGCACTGTGCTCCGCAGTGCTACCGCCCGGGCGACGGCACGGGGCTTTACGAGGCGCTCGTGGAAGCAAAAGAGCAGGGGAAGATTCGCCACATCGGTATCACCGCGCACAAGATCGGCGTGGCGGAGGAGATTGTCGAGAGTGGCCTGTATGAGACGCTCCAGTTTCCGTTTTCGTATCTCGCTTCCGACCGCGACATCGCCTTAGTGAAGGCCACTGCGGCAGCGGACATGGGCTTCATCGCGATGAAGGGCTTATCGGGCGGCCTTCTTACGAATGCGGACGCCTGCATGGCGTTTATGATCCAGTACCCGGCGCTGCCAATCTGGGGCATCCAGCGGGAGACGGAGCTTGACGACTGGCTGTCTTATTTTACGAAGGATTGCGCGATGACGGATGAGCTGCGTAAGACCATCGAGCGCGACCGCGCGGAACTTCTCGGCGAATTCTGCCGCGGCTGCGGCTACTGCTCGCCGTGCACCGTCGGCATCGTCATCAACCAATGCGCCCGCATGTCCCAAATGATCCGCCGCGCGCCCTCGCAGGCATGGCTCTCGGATTACTGGAAGACGGAGATGGCGCGCATCGCGGACTGCGTTGACTGCGGCATTTGCAAAACCCGCTGTCCGTACGAACTCGACATTCCGAACCTATTGCGCAAGAACCTCGCGGATTACAACGAGATCCTGGCGGGGAGAGTTGAGGTGTAAAGACTTTTAAAAACAGTCCGATAAAATTGCACATAACGAAAGAGGAGTGCGTAGCACTTGCACATTTTAGAATCCGCGAGCATGCAAATACTGCACTTTTGCGTGAAGATTGATGTGCAAAAATTGCACATATCGTATTGACATAAGTGTGCAAATTTGCTATCCTTTTCGATGAAGGAGGTGAGATGCAATGACAGAACTAAAGCGTTTACGCTTGCAAAAACGCATTTCACAGCGCGAGGCTTCGGAAAGAATCGGAGTGTCGCTTCGAACGTATGTCACTTATGAGAACGATGCCTCGAAGGAGAGAACAGCAAAGTATCGGTTCCTGCTTTCGGAGATTGTTGCAATGAATTCAGTTGACGAGGAGCACGGCGTCCTTGCCTTTGAGGACATACAAAGGGGATGCGCTGAGGTGCTTGCACGGTATCCCGTTGAGTATTGCATCCTGTTCGGCTCCTACGCGAGGGGAACGGCTTCCGGGAAGAGCGATGTCGACCTCGTGCTCGGCGGAACTGTGACGGGCCTGCAATTCTTCGAAATCGCGGAGCTGTTGCGGGTGAATCTGCAGAAGAAGATTGATCTGCTCGACATCAAGCAGCTGGTCGGAAACGAGCAACTGCTGTCTGAAGTATTGAAAGATGGGAAGCGCGTGTATGGAAAATAGTAAAATTGATTGTGCAGAGGAAAAAGACTCGAATGAATGATCAGAAAAGAGAAAAAATAGCCTTGTTATTGAATGTATTAATTGTGGTCTTTGCGGTGGCGGGAACGATTTTGATGCTCTTCTTCCGCAGCAACGACCCGACCTTGCAGTCAAAGGGCGTGGCGAACCTGAAATACTTTACGGTGCTTTCCAATGAGGCTTGCGGGATCGTGGCGGTGGTATGCCTGGTGCTGCGACTGCGGGGCAAGAGACAGCCGATGCTTGCGAAGCTGACGGCGGCTGCGGCGGTGGGGCTTACGTTCTTCACGATTGCGGCGTTTCTCGGGCCGATGTACGGGATGCTCAAGATGTATCGCGGGGCCAACTTTTTCTTTCACCTGGTGTTGCCCCTGACAGCGATGGCGGAGTTTGTGCTCACAAACGACGCGGAAGCCCACGTGATTCCCTTCGGCTGGACGTTCTTTTCGATGATTCCGGTGCTTGCGTACGGCGCTGCGTATCTTACGAATATCCTTGTAAACGGCGTCGGTGTCTGGCCCGACAGCAACGACTTCTACGGCTTCGTCAATTGGGGATTGCCGGTGGGAATCGGCATCTTCGCGGTGCTTTTGCTGGTGACCTGGGGCATCGCCTGCGCGCTGCGGGCAGCCCATAAAAAAGTGCATCAGTCGCGTATCTGAAACAGCGCGAATTGACTGCGCGAAGGAAGAGGGAACGGTATGTGTATAGTTTCATTGTTGGCAAAAAAGTTTAAGCCGGAAGGACTGGAGTCCTGCTCCTGCAGCACCGGCGGGGGGATGCTCGGCGGCTATCGCAGGGTGACGCTTCAGAAGGACCGGAAGGGGAACCGCACGGTGTCGCTGCAGTACAAGGAGACCCATGCGGACCGCGAGGAGACCACGGTGTATCCGGCGTCGGAAGAGGCCTTTGTGAAGGCGACGGAGATCATGAAAAAGTATCATCTCTACGCGGCGAGCAAACGCGGAAGAAGCCGGATTCAGATTCTTGACGGCGACACGACAACTATCAGTTTTTACTACAAAAACGGTGACTTTTCCATCCACGAACTGCAGCGGTTAAACCGCACCATGCGGAAAGGATTCACGGAGATCGAGGACTTCCTGGATTCGCTGCTCACGGGGGACGGCGTCACGACCCTGGAGCCCCAGGAGGCGATGCTTCACTTAAAGAGCGGCTATACGATATGCTTCGAGATTGAGGCGGCATTTGACGACCGTTTGACCGGCATTCTCGGGGTGAAACATGAGGTGAGCCGGTTCAGTGAGCACGGCATTGTCCTCTGTACTTGCGAGGAACCCGATGTGTCTTCGGCGGAGCCCGTTTCCGGCAGCCCGGGCGGCGCAGCCGGCAACATCGTGTACAATCCGGAGAGCAAGGAGATTATACTGCTTTATGAGGAGCATGCATTTGCCGGGCCGGTGTATGTGCTTGCGAAGCTGCAGGGACATCTGAAATCCGCCGCGCCGCTTCTTGCGGAGATGGAAGGCCCGTATGCAATGCGGTTTACCGGAACGAACGAATAAGGAAATATAACGGAGGTGACAAGCATGAACGAGATGACGAAGAAGAGAAACCGCCTGTTGGCGGAGCGGGTAATCAAGGGGCTGGAGTCCCGCAACATGACGGGCTACTACGCAGAGACTAAGGAGGAGGCGCTGCAGATGGCGCTTGAGCTGATTCCCGAGGGGGCCAGCGTCGGTATGGGCGGCTGCATGAGCGCGGCTGAAATCGGCCTTACGGATGCGCTGCGCAGCGGCAGATTCGATTTCATCGACCGCGATGCCACGCCCAACAAGCGGGAGGCAATGCTTGCGACCTACGATGCGGACTACTTCATCTCCAGCGCCAACGCTATGACCGAGGACGGCGTTTTGATTAATGTGGACGGCAATGCGAATCGCGTATCCGCCATTGCTCAGGGCCCGAAATACGTCGTTTTCATCGTCAGCATGAACAAGATTTGCCCTGATGTGGACAGCGCCATGAAGCGCGCCCGCAACGTCGCTGCGCCGATCAACGCCCAGCGCTTCGGGCTTTCCACGCCGTGCACCCGCACCGGCGCCTGCATGAATTGCAAGTCGCCGGACACCATCTGCTGCCAGATCCTGATCACGCGGTTTTCGCGCCACGAAGGCCGCATCCACGTGATTTTGGTGAACGACGAGCTCGGATATTGATAATTGATTCGGTCGGATGAGCGTAAAATGCATGCGTAAAGGGGAGATGGGAAGATGTTGTTCGGATTGTTGAAAAAAGAATTTGTCGTCGGGAAGGATGTCGCGAAAGAGGACGTTTTGCAGTTTTATTTCACCTACGATTCCTCGACCTATCCGCCCGAATTTCAGCGGTACCGCTTCTACACCGAAGGGGACAAACTGCTTTTTTACCACGAGAAGCGCGAGGGTGATCACTGGCCTTTATCGGAGTCCGATGCGACGGTGACGGGCACGAAGGAGCTGTCCGAAACGGAGTGGGATACGATGTTTTCCCTTTTGTGCGGCGGCACGGCGCGGGCCCGCGAGGAGCACCTTGAGAGCGGCGGCCGCGGCCCGTGGTTGTTTTTGTACTGGAAGAATGACCGCGGGAAGATTCAGGAATTCACATTCGCTTCCTACGAGAAGCAGCGGGAGTTCGAGGCTTTTTGCGTTGCCTTAAAGGGCGAGGCTGGAAGCGGCCCGGAGGAGCCCGGGGAAGCCCCGGATGAGCCGGCCATCCCGGAGGCAGAGCGCAAGCGCTTACGCGACGCCTTGAAGGAATTCCTGCGGAAGAATTTCGTGCCCGCGGCAGCGGAGTCGGCCGCGATGTCGGCAGCGATGCCTACGGGAGCGTCTGCCGGAATGCCAGCCGCGCTCATGCAATCGCAGATGGCCGCCGCGGCTTTCGTCGGCGCAAAGGCCGACGCGATGCAGACGCATTCCATGGAGAACAACGGCGCGAAAATGTCCCTTGGCTTTGCGAAGAGGAAGGCCAAATCATCCGCGCGGAAAGAATCCTGCGCGAATGCGGTTGCTTTGGAGTCTTCGGAGGATAAGGCGGCATTGGCATCTTCGGAGGAAGATGAGGCTGCACCGGAGTTTCTGGAAGATGCGGCTGCACCGGAATTCTTGGAAGAAACTGCGGCAGCGCCCGGCCTCGCCTGCATGAACGAGGTTTGCGCTGACGTTTGCGCAGACGCAGCGCCGCAACAGGCGGCAGCCCGCAAGCGCACGCTTCAGGAGGCGGTGGCGCAGGTCGGTGAGACCTGGCAGCAGAGCTTACTGCGGATAATTGACGAGCGCGGCTACACGGATGCGGAAGTTTACAAGCGCGCTGGCGCGGACCGGAAGCTTTTTTCGAAGATCCGCAGCAACGCGGAGTATCGGCCGAAGAAGCCGACGGCGGTGGCATTTGCCTTGGCATTGCGTCTGTCGCTGGACGAGACGAAGGACATGCTCGCGCGAGCAGGCTTTGCGCTTTCGCCGAGTAGTCGGTTTGACTTGATTGTGGAATTTTTCATCGACAACGGTGTGTATGATTTAAGCGTCATCAACGAGGCGCTGTACGACCACGGGGAGCCGCTGCTGGCTCAACCGGCATAAAGGAGGATTCGGAGATGCAACCGGATGTCTATCTTTTCGGCCAGATTTTGGGAACCCACTCGTTTCTTCTTCGGGACGGCTTTTTGAAGCCGGATGAGTATGCGGAGATTGAGGCGAAGTATTTTCTGCCCGGCGGCGAGACCGGCACGGCGGCGACTGTGCTGAATTCTCTCGGCGTCTCCGTTCGCATGGACGGAACGTGGATCGGGACGGAAGTGGCGCCGATGCTTCGGGAGTTTTATGCAGGGACGAGGGTGGACCTGTCGCTGCTGCATTATCCGGAGGATACGGCCGGCGTCATGGACTACGTCGTGATTGCGGGGCTTGTGCGGTCTCCCATGGGGCGGTTTCAGACGCTGTTTTCCTCGGGAGAGCGCTGGTGGAACATCCCGAAGGAAGAGGACGTAGCGGGCTGCAAAGTCGCAGCCATCGACCCGTTCTTCGGGGAGGCGACGATGCGCGCCGCGGAGATCTGCCGAAAGCTGGGCATCCCGTACGTGACCATCGACTGCCCCCACGATTCGGACCTGCACCGTTTTGCGGCGGTTAACGTCGTGTCCAAGGAATGTACAGCGCAGCATTACGCGGGCATGCCCGCAGAGGAGATTCTTGCGCTGATGCAGGCGGAGACGGACGGCCTTACGATTATCACGCAGGGCGGGGGCGAGATGCTGTTCGGCCGCAAGGGCGAGCCGGTTCAGCGGATGAAGCCCTTCAAGGTCACGGTGAAGAGCACTCTCGGCGCCGGAGACACCTTCAAGGCCGGCTGCGTGTACGGCTTGTTAAAGGGCATGAACGACCGCGAGCTTGTGCGCTTCGCAAGCGCCTGCTCGGGCATCGCCATCTCGCGGTTCCCGCTGCCGTTGAATCCACCGAGACTGTCGGAGGTGGAAGCGCTGTTGAAATCGGGGGAGGATTTGCCGCAATAGATGCGGAACAAGGGCCGGTTTTAAATGTCGCCTGCGGGGCGACCACGCGGGCCTTTCGACATGATATAGTTGCCTCAGAAAGAAAAAAGCAGGCCGCGCAGGCGGCGGAAAGAGAGGCAACTTATGAAAAAGGGTTTAACGGAAATTATCTACATTTTGGACAGAAGCGGTTCCATGGGAGGCCTTGAGGCCGACACCATCGGCGGTTACAATTCGATGCTCGCGAAGCAGAAGAAGGAAGAGGGCGAGGCGCTCTTCTCGACGGTGCTCTTCGACGACCGCATCGACGTGCTGCACGACCGCAAGCCGATTGCGGAGATCGCGCCCATCACGGAGAAGGAATACTTCGTGCGCGGCTGCACGGCGCTTCTGGACGCGGTGGGCGGAGCCATTCACCACATCCGCAACGTCCACAAATACATCCGCGAAGAGGATGTGCCGGAGAAGACCTTGTTCATCATCACCACCGACGGCATGGAAAATGCAAGCAAAGAGTACGACTACGCCAAGGTCAAGAAGATGGTGGAGCAGCAGAAGGAAGCGGGCTGGGAGTTCATCTTCCTCGGCGCCAACATCGACGCTGTCGAGGTGGCCGGCCGGTTCGGCGTCGCGGCCAACCGTGCGGTGCGCTACGAGTGCGACAGCGCCGGAACGATGCTCAACTTCACGGCAATGTCCAAGATGGTCAGCCGCGCCCGCAAATGCGAAAGCGCCGCTGCCATGAGCGCAGCCTTCGACTGCGAGGACGCACTCGAAGAGATCCGCGAGGACTACAACAAGAGAGGGAAGAAATAAGTTGTATAAAGCGGAATCCGAGGAGCTAACAATCGTTCTAATAGTATTCATTACGAATTGTCTAATTGAGATGGTTGGAATGCGTAGACTATCAACGATACCGGTATAAAATAAGAGATTAATGAGTGCACGTGGTATTGCATTTGCAATACCACGTGTTTTTATACAAAGTTATTGAAATTGCTTGAATAATATGGTATGCTAAAAGGAACGGAAGGATACTAGACAAGCTGATTGTTGACTACGTTATCCGGATTTGCCAAGGAGTATGAGAAATTAAAGACGACATAACAATTGCTTGGAAATAAACTTACCGTTGTTTTCTTTTGGCATTTAAGCCACTTTTTAGTTTCGTTAAACGGGTATAAAGGCTGATGATGAGCCTTTTAATTATCAGTAAAGGGGGTAGCTATTGTGAAAAAACGAAAAAAGACATGTTGCTTTGTAATGATGGTTCTTGTGGTGATTGCGGTGATATTCTCTTTTTTACCTCAAGAGGCAAAGGCTGATTCTAATGATGTGCCGGGGATTGTCAATGGCGCCGTGTATTACATTAAGAACGTCTACAATGGAAAATATTTGGATGTCAAAAATGGAACCGATGCGAACGGAACGGATGTTTGGACGTACACGTTTAATGCTACGGCAGCACAAAGGTGGCGTGCCGAGAGGAATTCGGACGGATCATATACGTTCTATTCAAAAAAAAGCAACAGTGGTCGTGTGCTTGATATCACAAATGGTAACGTTGATATTTGGACGCATATGAGCACGGCTGCTTACCAAAAGTTTACTCTTGTTAGAGAAACCTCGTTACAATATGGTGGAACCTATCAAATCAAAAATGGATCGAGGTATATGGTTTGGGACTTGGCCAATGACACGGTAAACATGCAGTCTTTCGGAAACGGATTGAATGCCTTATGGTCATTCGAACCTGTAACAAAAGGGCATGCTGATATATATACGTTTTATTATCCTAAAGGTGATGGTTCGTATTATGATTCAAGAGGGGCAGCGAGTGCATTCATATCTGCATGCTCCAATATGGGGTATCAACCATATCATTTGGTTAATAATATTGCCTTGGGGAGTTACAACTATTTAAAGTCAGATACGATATGGGTTTTTAGAGGACATGGTCTTGAAACTGCTAATGACGTTCCGCTTGCGACTATATGTTATTTTAATGGAAGTGGGGGGAACAATGGCCACATAACAGCAGATCATAGTTGTTATAATGCTGAACAGGTTTATTCACTCTCTTTTTTGTCACAAAATGCGCTTGCAAAAGAGCAATGTATATTGTTCATCGGGTGTAGTACAGGTGTCAGTTGTAATGGATATAACCTTGTGTCTATGGCATTTACTAAAGGGGCCCATTTTGCGTTGGGAACGACACGAACTGTTTATACACCTGACAGTGATTTATGGACAACAAAGTTTTTTGAAAAGGCCAAAACCGGGGCTACAATTCGCGCTTGTATTGATAATGCGAATTATTACCAGAGTTTAGGATTGTTGTACTATGAGGGAGATGTTTACACAAAACTTAAGTAGGGAGGTGTGAGTCATGGTAAATAATAAAAGGATGATTGCAATATGTGGTTTTATCCTATTGTTGGTTTTGGGTGGAACAGCAATTGCTGCAACTAAGATTACTCAAAAGTCAAAAGAAAACAGCAATGATGGATTAGGCTACAGCGCTTATTATGATAAAGCTGCAGAAAAGAATAAAAGCAAAACCATTCAAGTTGGAGATAAAACTGTAGATGTTTCGTATGTCCGTACTGAAAACCTGAAAGAGAAGGCTGTTACACAGCGGAAGAGCAAATACGGAACTTATGATGTGTTTGTTGATAACGCAGGGACAGAATATTTATATCTGTGTGACTCCGAGCTGTTTTGCGGCTTTAAAAGGAGCGAGGTCGGGGTTGCGAATCCCATAAATGAAGCAATCTCTGAAACTGTGGCCATTCGAACGTGTCAGAAATATATAGAAGAAAACCGAGATAACAGCAAAGATTATAAACTGACAGAATGTTTCTATGATGAACGAGGAGGGTATTACGATGCTCAGTATTCTTTATATGTGAATAATGTGAAAACGGATGATGTTCTTCGCATTTGGGTGAACGCGGAAGGTCATATAACGGCTATTTCAGAGTTTAACAGAGAGAGATACGCGCACTGCAATGTAACAGCGCAGAAATGTGCTGATGCAAGGCAAAGGGTAATTGATAAGCTTAAAAAGACTAAGGCAGATAGTGATTATGTTGAAGTGGATTGCTTTTTATCACAGAATGATGATGCTGAGTGGATATATGTTATAGTTGTAGATGTAAAAGTTATGTGTGATAAAGATGCATATGTTGTTCAACGTCAGAGGATTGAACAAAATATTGAATAGGGGGGATTATGGTGTTACATAGAAAACGCTGGATCACCATGATAGTTACTATCCTTTTCCTTGTTGTTGTATTACTTGGCGTTTGGTTCTTTTGCAACAGAAAGTACTTTATTATAGCGAAAATCAAATCTGTTGAGTTGACTTCAGTTGTTGACAATAAGCACATTGTGACGGCAGATCAAGAGGCAATCCGTGTCTTAAAAAAATGTCTTCACAAAGCGTGGAAGAATTATCAAAACAGAAATGTAGATATAGAGACTGCGCCGGTTTCTGTACTAATAGAAATCCAATATGCAAATGGAAAAAGGACTTGTAACGAATATAAGGTTTATCATACGCCAGGATACATGAATCCGTTTGGTGATTTTTATGAATTGTTTCCCGAACAGAATGTATTCACGATGAAGGCATATTCGAACTACTGGAATGATGAAGACGTTAGAAATAAGGTGTACTCTACTATAGATGAGTATACTCCGTTAATGCCAGAAAACAGTGATTGCGATTTGATTGAAGAAAATCTTTCTTTGTATAATCAGCTTGCTGAAATAGATGGTGCGGTTCCATATGTTTTAAAATATGTTCTTGAGGCAGAGGACTCCAGAAAAGGAGCGCTTGCAGTTGCAATTGCTAACAAATTGTTGGACAAAAATATTGTTGTTGATGATTCTGAATTGCCACAAGATTTTTGGTGCTTCTTCGAGGAAGGAACCCCAAAGTATTATGCGGCCAGGAGGGTGGCGGCTGAGAACAGATAAAGGTGTATGTCCTCAGAAAACTTCACGAATCATAAAAATGAATAGAAGACCTAATGGGCAAGGGTTAATCGACTCTTGCCCGTTTTTAATGCAACTCTAATGTTGTGTAAAGTACCGTTTAAGATTGCCGCGGTATACTTGCGACTGTCAGATGAACGAAAGAAAACCATAGGAGGTTGCAAACAAAGTGGGAATTTTATTGCGGTATATCCGAAAAAACATGATGGAGAAGAAGAGCCGGTTGATTCTGGTGGTGCTCTCCATCGCAATCAGCGCAGGGCTTCTGGTTACCTGCATGGGGCTGATGAACACAATCTCGGACAGTTTTACGGAGCCCGGGAGAAAGGCAGCGGAGGGACGCGATGTGGCCCTGAATGCTGCGGACGGTTTCTGGTTTACGGAGAATGACTTCGACGGCGACGGACTTTCGCAGGTCATGGGGGAGATCGCCGGAACCGGAGTTATCTCGAAAGATGACAAATTAACGTATGTATCCCTGCACGGTCGGAAGAGCTTCGATTTGAAGATGGTGAGCGGTAAGTTCGAAAATACGAACGAAGCCACCTGCGTGATTTCGGAGCGGACCGCAAAGGAAAATAACCTGCGCGTAGGCGATACGCTTTCCATGAATGTCTACGGAATTCCGGTGGAATTCAAAGTGAGCGGTATCGCGGTTACGGACGGACTGCTGTACACCGACACGAAGGAAAGCTACAGCGTCGTGGTTCCGTATGAGTGGATGAACGAGCAGTCCGGCGCGGATGGCGCGTACAACGTGATGTACGCCAAGGTCGTTTCCGCGAAGGCCGGCAAGGACGCCACCGATGACGAGATTAAAGATGCGGTGAAGGAATTTAACGAAAAGAACACCGCAGTGAAGGCTTCCATTATGAACACCGTGGCGGTGTTCGGCGATATGTCCTCTTTGTACATGTCGGTTGGCTGCATGCTCGCAATCGTTGTTATCGTAAGCGCGTTAATCATAAGCGGTGTCTTCAAGTTGATTATCACGGAACGCCTTCCGGTGTTCGGAACGTTCCTAAGCCAGGGCTCCACGAAGGGCCAGGTGAAGCGCATCGTGCTTCTCGAAAGTGTCGTGTACGCCCTGATCGCCGGCGTTGTCGGATGCATCTTAGGAGAGGGCGTCCTCTACGCGGTGAGCCGCTACGTATCGCCTCTTAGGGACTACGGAATCTACCTTCCGTTCTCCATTGACTGGGGATGTATCGCCTTGGGAATGGCATTTGCCGTAGTGATGTCTGTGGTTTCGGCATGGAAGCCGGTGAGCAAAATCGGCAAGCTGGAGACGAAGGATGTCATCTTAAACCGAGTGGAGCATACACATAAGAAGCATGTTGTGAAAGCGGTTGTGGGAGTGCTTCTCTTGATTGGTGCCGGCGTTGCCAGCGCCTTCACACACAAGGATTACACGCCCCTAAGCATCCTGGAGACCACAGCCTCCTACGTGGGAATCATCCTGTTTACACCGGCTTTGGTGAAGGGCTTTATGAATGTGCTTTGCAAGGCTTTCCGCGGAAATACCAACATGTGGCTCGCCTGCAACAACATCCGTTCCTCGAAGCTTCTCATAAGCAACATCGTGCTTCTGGTCATTTCCTTAAACGGCATCCTGTGCTGTGCTTCCACCGGTGTGACCATGACGAAGGTGGTTGTCGAGGCCTACGAGGAGATGGAGTACGACTTCGACATCGAAAACATTCTGCCGTCGACCTCGGATGTGAACACTACCGAGCAGATCATTGCAGAGCTTGAGAAAAATGAGCATGTGGATGCGGCAAGCATCAATCCGGTGTCCTTCTGCATCGGCCGGAACGAGGACCGCGATCTCATGATCATGGGCGTCCAGCCCAAGGCTTACGCCGACTGGAACATTTACATGCATCTAAAGGATGAGCCGTACCGTGCGGATTACGAGGATTTTACGAACACTGCGGATTCGATCGTGATGACGACGGCCCTCGCGAGAGACTGGAAACTTTCTAAGGGCGACAACATCTCGGTGGAGCTGAACGGTACGAAGCACACCTTCCGGATCGCAGCGATTGCGGACGGCAAGCTTTATAACGGCGGCAAATTCATCCTCATCAAGCGGGACGAGATGAAGAACATTTACCACTCCGCCGACGCAGGCAGCATCACCTTCAATGTCAAGGGTGACCCGAAGGCTGCGGAGGATTCCTTCAAGGCTATGCTCGCCGGATACGGTGCAACGTATGAAGACCGCGACACGGAGATGAAGAACAATGTGGATCAGAACGCGATGATTGTCGACCTGATTTCCATTTTCTCCTACATCGCCATCGCAATCTCGGCCATCGGAATCTTTAACAACATCGTCATTTGCTTCCACCAGCGCCGCAAGGAGTTCGCGGTCATGGCTTCGGTGGGAATGAACGCCGGCAAGAGAAAGCGCCTGATCTTAACGGAGAGCATGCTTTGTGTGGCCATCGCGGTCGCCATCGCGATTCCGTTCTCGCTTCTTGTAAACCGCCTGGTCACCGGAATGCTCTATTACATGGGCGTACCGTTTGACATTCTCTTCGATTGGAAGAGCACGCCGACGTTTTTGGCTGCATTTGCCGCAATCGTGTTCCTGGCGTCCCTCTCCACCATGCGAAAGAGCAAGAAGCTGAGCGTTGTCACGGAACTGAAGTACGAATAATTAACCAAGTCAAATATAATCTAAACAATCATCGGAGGATATAAAAATGAGTGCTATCGCAATTAAGGATCTTAACAAATCGTTCGTTAACGGCAAGGAGATTGCCCATGTTCTGAAGAATATCAATCTTACGGTGGAGGACGGCGAGTTCGTCTCCATCATGGGCCCGTCGGGCTGCGGCAAATCCACCCTTCTCTATCTCTTAGGCGGCCTTGACCGTCCGACCTCGGGCAGCGTGAGCATCGAGGGCAGAGACCTCAAAACCCTGAAGGAGAAGGAGCTGTGCGATATGCGCAGCGACAAGATCGGCTTCGTGTTCCAGTTCTATAATCTTGTTCCGAACTTAAATGTCGAGGACAACATCGCGCTGCCTCTCATGATCGCAGGCCGCAAGCGCTCCTCGTACAAGGCGAAGATCGACGAAGTTCTTGACATCATCGGCATGAGCGACAAGAGAAAGCTCACGCCCCGCGAGCTCTCCGGCGGTCAGCAGCAGAGAGTGGCCATCGCAAGAGCCCTGGTGTTCGACCCGGAGATTCTCTTCCTCGACGAGCCCATCGGTAACCTGGATTCCAAGACCGGCATGAAGATCATGGAGCTCTTCCGCGAGATCAACAAACGATACGGCAAGACCATCGTGCAGGTCACGCACTCCGAGGAGGCTGCCCGCTACGGCACGAAGCTTGTGCGCGTTCGCGACGGCGAGATCGAGACCGTTGAGGAGCTCGATGAAAACGGCAACTCCGTAAGCAGCGTTGTGGGCTACGCTCCGGACGGCTTCGGCCAGTCCGCCCGCGGCAGCAGAAGAGCCGGTTGAGACACTGGTTTGGCGGCATATGCCGGCAATCTGAGACAGACATTTTCATCGGTTGCGAGGGTACGGCACTCCGGTGTGGGGGAGCCCTGAGAAGTAGACAGTAAGCCAGACTACTCATGTAGAACGGCAGACCATAAGCAACCTTTATATCCTGACTTACCCGGCGCGGGCATGAGAATGTTTCGCGTCGGGCTTTTTTGTCTTATCAAGTTGCATTTTCTGTGGTACAATAACCCAAAGGCCCTCCGGTCGGAGGGGGGCGCGGGGTGATATTGATATGACGGGGAGGTAGCTTTTCATGGATACGATTTTGATTGTGGACGACGATGTCGCCATCAGCAAGTTGTTGGAGGAGACGCTGACGACGGAAGGATTTGCCGTGCGAAAGGCGTACTCGGGGACGGAGGCGTTGATGGCGGTGGCCGCAAGCCGTCCGGACCTGATTCTTTTGGACCGCATGCTGCCGGGACTTTCCGGGGAGGAAGTGCTGCCGAGCTTTGCGGGCATTCCTGTGATTATCGTGAGTGCGCGGGCCGACACCATGGAGAAGGTGGACCTCTTAATCGGCGGCGCCGCAGACTACATCACAAAGCCCTTCCGCGTGGAGGAGCTTGTGGCGCGGGTGCGGGTTGCACTTCGGGACCGCAGGCGCCCGCAGGAGGAGAGCCGGATCTTTTGCGACGGCATCGCGCTCGATTGCGATTTGCACTCGGCGGCGTACGGCGGCAAAACCGCCAAACTCACCCGCACGGAGTGCGCGATTGCGAAGATTTTAATGACCAACAGAGACCGCGTGGTGGCGAAGCTGTCGCTTCTTGAGCTGATTGCACAGGACACGCCGGACTGCACCGAGGACTCCCTCAAGGTGCATGTTCATAACCTGCGGCGCAAGCTCCGCGAAATCACTGGCCGCGACTGCATTGTCGCCGTCTGGGGGATTGGCTTCCGGTTTGTGCCGTCGGATAGCGGAAACGGCGGGAAGTAAGCATTTTACGAATGGATGCGCGAATCTTTACGGAATCTTAACGGTTGTCTTAATCGGTTTCTTAACAGCGCTATGCTATTCTGAGGCCGAAAGGGGGGATGCGAAATGGCAGAGTATGCAGTGGAAACAAAAGACCTCACAAAACAGTTCGGGCGCATCGTTGCGCTTGACAAGGTCAATCTGCACCTGACCAGAGGCACAGTTTACGGACTTGTCGGCAAAAACGGTTCCGGCAAGTCAACATTGATTCGCGTGCTTGCGGGGCTTTCGAAGCCTACAAGCGGGGGGTATGTCCTCTTCGGAAGAGAGGATTCGCAAAAAGGGTTTTCGTCGGAGCGGAAGCTCATCGGTGTCGCGGCGGAAGGGGCAGCCCTTGTGCCGGGAGAAACCCTTGAGGCCAACCTAAAGAGGCAGTGCGGCCTCCTGGGAATCCCCGGGAAAAACCGGCCGGCCGAGGTGATGAAACTCACCGGGCTTACGGAGTTCGCGAAGACGAAGGCGGCGAAGCTTCCCGAGGAGAAGCCGGTGCTTGCGGCCATCGCCATGGCGCTGTGCGGCAATCCGGACCTGCTGCTTCTTGACGGGCCGTTCGAGGGCCTGGGGGCACAGCAGAGAGCGTCGGTGGCGGCGCTTCTTTCGTCACTCAACCGGGAGCTGGAGCTCTCGATTCTTGTGACCGCGTCGGACCCGGAGTCGCTCTTCGGGCTTGCAACCCGGTACGGAATTCTCACGCACGGCGATCTTGTGAGAGAGCTTTCGTCGGAGGAGATGAAGGCAGCGCAGGAGACAGCCCTTCGCGTGAAGGTCTCCGACGTCAACGCGCTTGCCCGCGTTTTGGTTGCAAAAGACATCCGGCACCGCATCCTGGACGCCGACACGGCGGACATCTACGGCAAGCCGCAGATTACGGAGCTGGTGATGGCCCTTGCGAAGGAAGGGTGCGACGTGTTGGAGCTTGAGGAACGCACCGAGCGGGCGGAGAACCTTTTGGATGCGCTTGGGGGAGGTAAGGTATGAGTCGATTATTGCGAAATGATTTTAAACGTTTCTGGTGCAGCCTGTGGCCGGTGATTGTCGCAGCGGTTGCAATCTTAGCAGGCTTGATTGCCATTCCGATCTGCCCGGGGTACCAGGCAGTGATGGCGTACGCGCAGGCCTATCTTTTCCTGATTCCCGTAGCCGGAATCATGACCATCGTCTTTGTGACCCAGGAGCAGAATTACGGCATCCTGCGGAACAAGGTGGCAGCGGGCTTCTCACGGACGGCGATTGCCGCCTCGTGGTCTGTTGTGCTCGCGTCTCTTTGCATTTTCCTGCTGGTGGTCTACGATCTCACAGTGTTCCTTTCGCAGCATATGCGGGAATTTGCCGTGGAGGATGTGATGACCGGCGGCACGCTTTTTACAAACAACGTAATGACGTTTGTTTTGATGCTTGCATTTGTCTGGCTGTCCATGGCGGTCTGCGTCATCAGCAACGGTTATGAGAATATCATCACCGTGCTTTTCGTCTTCTTCGCGGCAGCGGAGGTGGGCGTTCTGACGGCAAATGCAGCCGCTAACAGCAACGGTCTTCGCCGCTTCATGGCGCTGATTCCGACGACCCATCTGGGGGACGATATCACCCGGATTCCGGTCACGGCTTCCGCGACGCTAATCGGCGGTATCATTCTCGGAATCGTCTTCGCAGCGGTTTCGGTGGTGTTGCTGCATCGGAAGAATCTTGCGTAATCCCGCAGCACTTATTTCGGGACGCAACGATTCGGAAAATGCAGCTTGTCGGGGAGCTTTTTTGCTCCTCTTAGGGGGAATACTATGAAGAAACCATTAGGAATAAAACAATGGGTTCTGTACTGTGTGGCAGCGCCGGTTGCGCTGTGGCTCGGGATCACATTTGTCGTGAACCGGTATTTTACGTACGATATTGACAAGACGTTTCCGAGCCCCGGCTTTCGCTCGGTGGTGCTCTCGTATCTGGACCTGAATCATGACGGAAAACTCAGCCGGTCGGAAGCCGGGAAGGTTACCGAACTTCATCTCGACAACATGGACGATCTGTGTGACCTCCGCGGAATCGAAGTGTTCCGAAATCTGGAGGAGCTGGATTGCCGGTACGGGTATCTCACGGAACTAAATCTGAGCGGAAACCCGAAGCTTACGAGGCTGGATTGCTCGTACAACATCCTTTCCCGGCTGGACCTTCGGGCAAACCGGAAGCTGAAGAAAGTGGTCGCACAGACCAGCGTCATAAGCGAAATTTTGTTAAGCAAAAAGAATCAGGTGGAGTGGCTGGATGTCTCGGATAACATCCTGTCAGACCTCTGCCTTAGGAGCGAAACACTTACGGAGCTGATTTGCAATCACAACTGCCTGACGGAACTGGATGTTTCGGGGGTGCCGAAACTCGGAGAACTTGTCTGCAACAAGAATCAGCTGAAGACTCTGGATCTGCGCGGCCTTAAGCATATGAGTTCCGTTAATTGCGATGATAATAATCTTGAGGAATTGTGGCTGTGGTCGGACGAGGAAGGCGACGAGGAGAAGCTTGATTACATCTCCTGTATGAACAACAGGCTTTACCGGTTGGATCTGAGCGGGATTCGTTATCTTGAGACGCTTTACTGCGGGAACAACCAACTCACATCCCTGGATGTCAGCCGGTTTCCGGACCTGGTGATGCTGAACCTGAACGGGAACCGCGTGGCGTTTCTCGATGTGACGCACAATCCGAAACTGGAGGTGCTCGGCTGCAATGACAACGGTTTTTCGCAGCCCTTCACCCTTGATGTAAGCCACAATCCGGAACTGACGCACCTGGGAGTTCGGAACTCGAATCTCACCTCGCTGGATGTCACCCACTGTCCGAAACTGCATTCTCTGTATTGCTCGGGACTTCAGCTGGAGGAACTCGATCTTTCCAACAATCCGAACCTTTGCAATCTGGATTGCTCGGGACTTCAGCTGGAGGAACTCGATCTTTCCAACAATCCGAACCTTCGCGATTTGGATTGCAACTCGAACGGACTGCGGGAGCTGGTATTGGGGGAGAAGCCTTTCCTTACGAACCTGAAGTGCAAAGCCAACAAGATTCTGAAACTCGATCTGACAGGGTGTCCCAAGATTCGGAACGTGGATTGCTCTCAGAATGCGATGGTTGAACTTCTGTTCAGTGATTCGCCGAGCCTCATTTCGCTGACCTGCACGGAGAACCGTTTTACAGAACTGCGGCTGTATTTTGAGGAGGATGTCTGGTACATGAATGGGGCGCGCTTACAGTGTGCATGGAACCCGAACCTGACCGACATCTATCTCAATGTGCCCCCGCGGGATTTCATTAAGGATCCGGGGGTTACGGTGCATGAGTCGGGACCGTCCTGGGAGCGGTATGAGGAGGAATCGGAAGACTCTTCGGAGGATTCGGAGGTGGAGCCATGATGCGGAAGAGAGAGACGAAACCGAAGGCAATGTGGGTGTATTTTTTGGTTGCATTTGCCGCCGTATGTCTGGCGTTTGCATCGCTCTACGGGAGCGGATATCTGAACCCGGAAGAAAAGCCCTTCGCCAACGCATTTCACGGCGAATTCCAAAAGTTCGCGGAGGAGACCTTTGATAAAAACCATGACGGCGTGTTCTCGAAGGCGGAGCTTGAGGCGGTGGAAAAAATAGACCTTCCCGAGTTGCCGGAGAACGTCAAATGCGCAGTATGGAATTCTCAATGGCTTTCCTGCTTCCCGAATCTGAAGATGTTTTATTGTTCGGAGTGGGGCATCTCGGAACTGTCGGTTCGGAACAATCCGAAGCTTGCGGTGTTGGATTGCAGCAAGAACCTGATCACGGAACTGGACTTAAGCAACAACCCGGAGATGGAGTATGTGGATTGCTCCAAACAGGGCAAGATTGACGTCTGGGATTCGTATACTCCCTTGAAGTATGAAGGCTTAAAGAAGCTGACGCTTCGGAACAATCCGAAACTGCACATCCTGATGCTTACGGGAAACGATGTGGCGGTTCTGAATCTGGCCGATTCACCGGACCTTGAGATACTGGAGTGTGAACAAAACCAGTTGGTGCAGCTGGACCTTTCGGCAAATGTGAGGTTGCGGGAACTGAAGTGCAGTGTCAATTACCTGGGGGGTTTGGATCTTCGCAGTCAGCAGGAGTTAAAGCTACTGGATTGCAGGGGCAATCTGCTGACGGAGCTGCGTCTGCCGGTTGAGCCGGCATACCTGGAGCGGTTGGATTGCGCGCAGAATTTGCTGACGGAACTGGATGTTCACGGGGCTCCGGAACTGTCGGAGCTGAATTGTGAGGAAAACCGGCTGGAAACGCTGGATATCAGTTGGTGCACGAAGCTTTCCTACGTGAATTGCAATTACAACAATGCTGCGAAGATCAATTCCAAAGGATGCCCGGAGGACCTGTGGATTGATGGTACTAACGTGGAGTGGATATGGCATTAATCTTTCAGTGAGGCGCCTATGATTTACGTGATTTTGGCGGCGGTGAGCGTCGCGCTTATCCTGAGCCTTTGGAAGATTGTCCTGATGCGGAAATCCGCGCGGGACATCGAACGGCAAATGCAGGAAAAACTGAACCGGGACACCAACACGATCATCACCCTGGACAGCAGTGATTCCGTGATGTGTGACCTCGCCGACTCCATCAACCGGGAGCTTTGCAAACTCCGGGAGGCGTACCTTCGGTACCACTCCGGGGACCGCGAGGTGAAGGAGGCCGTCACGAACATTTCCCATGACCTGCGGACGCCCCTTACAGCCATCTGCGGATACTTAGACCTCCTCCATCGCACAAGCGACCCGGAGAAGCAGGCGGAGTATCTCACGATAATCGAGGAGCGCGCCGAGATCATGCGCCAGCTCACGGAGGAGCTGTTCCGCTACTCGGTCATCCTCACAAACGAGACGATGCCCATGGAGGACGAGGTAATCCTTCAGCAGGTTTTGGAGGAGAGCATCGCAGGCGCCTACCCGGCGCTTTCGGAGCGCGGAATCGAGCCGAAAGTGGAGATGACGAAACCCCACGTTCTCCGCACGACCAACAGAGCCGCCGTGTCGCGCATCTTCAACAATCTCTTAAACAACGCCGTCAAATACAGCGAAGGAGATTTACACATCTCCCTCTCGGAGGACGGCACGGTGCGCTTCGCTAACAAAGCTTCAGCGATGTCAGCCGACGCGGTGGAGCACCTGTTTGACCGTTTCTTCACAAGAAAAGCTTCCCGGGATTCCGCGGGCCTCGGCCTCTCCATTGCAAAGACTTTAGCGGAGCGCCTTGGCGGCAACATCACCGCCGAGTACAGGGACGGCGTTTTGGAGATTGTCGTGAAGCTTTGAGCGGAGGCGCGGGCGCCGAATAATTGATTTCGGACTTAAAATCAGGACATCGGAGTTTTCCGTTAGTCCTGATTTTTTAAATTATGCACAAAATGGTGACCTCGTTTTCTAATTGTATGGGGTGCCCTATACGGACTAATGGTGAAACTTGAGGTGAATAGTCTGAAATCGCCACGGAAACTTGAGGTGAAAAGCCTGAAATCGCCACGCTAAAATGAAATCCAGTTAGCCGGAAGCATGAATCCAGCCAGCCGGAAGCATAAAACCCAGCCAGATGCTTTCCCCAGTGTTGATTTCCGAAACATACTTTCGAAATGTGCTATTTTATGGTATACTGTCCGGTGATATGTGTAGATTGGGCGCAGAAATTCATGGAAAGATGCGAACCGATCGGAAAGGGGGAGACAACGATGAAACACGGACTGGTTTTGGAAGGCGGCGGTATGCGCGGGCTCTTTTCCATGGGCATTTTGGATGTCTGGATGGAGCAGGGCGATATCGCTTTTGATGGGATGGTAGGCGTGAGCGCAGGAGCCGCATTCGGATGCAATTTTAAGTCAGGGCAGATTGGACGAGGCATTCGCTACAACGTGCGCTACGCGGCGGACTGGCATTACAAGAGCTATCGCTCATGGCTTCTCACCGGCGACATCTTCGGCGCGGAATTCTGCTATAAGACACTTCCGGAGGAGCTGGATGTATTTGACAAGGAGGCTTTCGCGGCCAATCCCATGGAGTTCTACGCTGCGGTCACAAACTTGGAGACCGGCAGAGCGATGTTTAAACGTCTGCACGACTGCGGGGAGAGCGATATGATGTGGATTCGCGCTTCGGCATCGCTGCCGATTGTCTCAAAGATTGTGAAGATTGGGCCGTACAAGCTTTTGGACGGCGGAATTGCGGATTCGATTCCGCTGCATTTTATGGAGGGGCGCGGGTACGACCGAAATATCGTGATTCTCACGCAGCCGGCAGGCTTTGTGAAGGAGAAAAATTCGATGCTTCCGCTGATTCGCGTGGCTTTACGCAAGTATCCGAAGGCGGTGGAAGCCATGGAGAACCGGCATCTCATGTATAATCGCGAGACCGCGTATGTCGCGGAGCGCGCGGCTGCAGGGGCGGCGTTGGTGCTTCAGCCGGATGCGCCGCTTGCTATCGACAACCTGGAGAAGCGCGAGGAAGAGTTGATGCGCGTCTACAACCACGGCCGAGAGGTCGGCGAGCGCACGCTTGCGCAGGTGCGGGCGTTTCTTGCAAGAGAGTAGGTTGATACAGGCGGACGTTCTTGCGCGAGAAGAATAGGCCTGGTACAGGCGGATGGCCGCATAGCGGATGCTGACGGAATGTCACGCGGTGCGTCTGAAACAGAATTAACGGGGGTGATGGTATGAGCATGATGCAGGAGGAACTGGCGCTGTCCGGAATGGAGACAACGATATATAACTGGAGGGCGCAGAGAACAAGAATTCAATGGATTGCCGTTGGTATGATTCTTGTGGGAATCGTAGCCAACTGGCTTACGTCAAATGACGGAAGGAAGCTCCATTTGATTCTGTGGGGAATCATTTTGGTGGTGGAGGCGGCATTTGCCGTGTTGGATGCGAAGCTTGCGGGGATGATCGGCGAGGGTGAAGTGATGCTTTTTAAGGCGTCTGTCGAGGCCCTCGACGCCAAGAAGAAACTGGAGCAGCTCGGCGTTACCACGTACAATGCCGACTTTGACAGACAGCGCGTGCTGTTAAATGAGCCGGAGGGGAAGGAGCCCTTTGCGCTGGTGTGGTACCTGGTTTGCATCGGGGTTGTGCTCGCTTTTTTCTTGTATTATCTTGCGAAATAGGGAGAGTTTTGAAATGAAATCGAAACAGTGGTTCGGAACAATTTTGTGTGGGAGCGGTATTACATTCCCAATGATAACGATTGAAAAACCCATCGTTTGATGGTAAAATAACACCTAACGGCGCCGCCTTACGAACGGCGCCGTTACACGCAGAAGAATGAGGTAGAAAAGGTATGTATCGGATTGTTCGTAAGAAGAGCCTGAATCCGACAGTTACGCAGATGGAGATTGAGGCGCCCCTGGTGGCTCGCAAGGCGAGACCCGGGCAGTTCATCATCCTGCGCGTCGATGAGGACGGCGAGCGTATTCCGCTGACGGTGGCGGGCGTGAATGCTGAAGAAGGCACAGTGAAGATTATCTTCCAGATTGTGGGTGCCACGACGGAGAAGCTGAACCACAAGGAGGAAGGCGAGTCCATTCAGGATTTTGCGGGGCCTCTGGGAAGAGCTACGGAGACCGAAGGAATCCGCAAGTTGTGCATCGTGGGCGGCGGCGTCGGCTGCGCCATCGCGATGCCGGTTGCGCAGGAGTTCCACCGCTTGGGCGCGGAGGTGACAAGCATCATCGGCTTCCGGAATAAGGATCTGTTGATTCTGGAGGATGAATTTGCCGCGTGCTCCGACCGGCTGATCGTCATGACCGACGACGGCTCGTACGCGCGCCACGGCAACGTGACGGTGCCTTTGAAGGAGATGCTGGACGCGGGTGAGCGGTTTGATATGATCATCACCATCGGGCCCCTGATTATGATGAAGTTTGTGACGCTGACCGCGAAGCCCTACGGCGTGCCGGTGACAGTTTCCATGAATCCGATTATGATTGACGGCACGGGCATGTGCGGCGGCTGCCGGATTTCCCTCGTGAAGGAGGACGGCTCCCGCGAGACGCGCTTTGCGTGCGTGGACGGCCCGGATTTCAACGGCTACGAGATCGATTTCGACGAGGCGATGTCCCGCGGCAGAATGTATTTCGGTTTTGAACGACGCGCCCACGAGGAGGTCTGCAACCTCTATCGTCAGGCGGAAGGGGAGGTGTGAGTATGGCTATCGATCCGAAGAAGCATGCGATGCCCACGCAGGACCCCGAAGTCCGCGCGCGCAATTTTGACGAGGTGGCCCTCGGCTACACAGCGGAGATTGCGGTGGAGGAGGCGAAGCGGTGCTTGAACTGCAAGAACCGCCCCTGCGTTAGCGGCTGCCCCGTGAATGTGAATATTCCGGATTTCATCGCGCAGATCGCGAAGGGCAATTTCGAGGACGCTTATCAGATCATTCAGCAGACGTCCTCGTTGCCTGCCGTTTGCGGCCGCGTGTGCCCCCAGGAGACGCAGTGCGAAAGCAAATGCACCCTGGGCATCCGCTTTGAGCCCGTCGGCATCGGCCGCCTGGAGCGATTCGTTGCGGACTTCCACAACGCCAATGCAACCGAGCTTCCGAAGGCGCCTGCCTCCAACGGCCACCGCGTGGCCATCGTGGGTTCCGGCCCCTCCGGCCTCACCTGCGCCGGCGACCTTGCGAAGAAGGGCTATGCGGTGACGGTTTATGAGGCATTACATACCCCGGGCGGAGTGCTGGTTTACGGCATTCCCGAGTTCCGTCTTCCGAAGTCCATTGTGGCGAAGGAAGTGGACTCCCTGAAGGCTTTGGGGGTTAAATTCGAAACGAATGTTATCATCGGCAAGACCTTGACCATCGACGAGCTGTTTGAGATGGGATACGAGGCTGTATTTGTCGGCTCCGGTGCCGGTCTCCCGAACTTTATGAATATCCCGGGCGAGTCCCTGAAGGGCGTGTACTCGGCCAACGAATTCCTCACCAGAAGCAACCTGATGAAGGCGTACCGCGAGGATTCCAGCACGCCGATTATGCAGGGCGGTTACGTGGCGGTTGTCGGCGGCGGAAACGTTGCGATGGACGCTGCCCGCACGGCTTTGCGCCTCGGTGCGGAGAAGGTGTACATTGTGTACCGCCGATCCATGGAGGAGCTTCCCGCCCGCCGCGAGGAAGTGGAGCACGCCGAAGAAGAGGGCATTGAATTCCATCTTCTTTGCAATCCGGTGGAGATTCTCGGTTTCCGCAATCCGGACGACCCTCGGGATGAGCGAAACGGCTTCGTAACGGGCATCCGCTGCGTCCGCATGGAGCTCGGGGAGCCTGATGCCGGCGGAAGACGCCGCCCGGTGGAGATTCCGGACAGCGAATTCGAGCTGCATGTGGACACCGTGGTCATGGCCATCGGCACAAGCCCGAATCCTTTGATCAAGTCCACCACGGAAGGCCTTGAGGTCAACCGGAAGGGCGGTATCATCGTCAATGAGGAAGGCCTTACGTCCCGCGCGGGCGTATACGCCGGCGGCGATGCGGTTACGGGAGCTGCGACGGTTATCAGCGCCATGGGCGCAGGCAAAACCGCGGCAGCGGCGATTGACCGGGCGCTTGGCAAGGGTTGATGCGCGGCTTGGATTCAGGCGAACCTGCGGCCGCGAAAGCGAAACATAAGAAACAGCCGGTGGGCTTCGGCTCACCGGCATTTTGATAATAAGGGGTGATACACATGAGTTGGGATCTTACGAAGATTGACGAAGTCAGAAGCTACTACGAGACCGAGATGTACGGGCGGTGGCGCGACGGGGAGACCGTCAGCTACGAGCTGCTCGGACCGGACCCGGAGGAGGCTGCAGCGGCCGACAAGCCGCGCAATCCTTTCGCCATCATCGGCGGGGAGCTTGTGAAGATTCGCGTGGAGAAGGACGGAAGATCGACGGAGTTCGTCATTCATGCATACCTGCCGAGTGCGGAAGACCGGGAGCGAAATTATCCGAAGGGGTCGCCTTTTATCGTGGCGCTGCACCCGCTGCTCCCGCAGAAGGAAATCCTTTCCCGCGGCGTTGCGATTTTGGTTTTCAACTGCTTTGCCATGGCTTCGGACAACACGGAGCGCAAGGGCAATTTCTATGACATCTATCCGTACGGGGAAGACCCTGCGGAGCAGACCGGCGTGCTCATGGGCTGGGCCTGGGGCGCCTCGAAGATTCTGGACGCCGTGTACGGCGGACTGGCTTCGGAATTCCGGTTGGATGCCGACGCATCCATGGTCACGGGCGTGTCCCGCTGCGGAAAGTCGGCAGCGGTCTGCGGCGCCTTTGAAAAGCGATTCTTCATGACCATCCCGGCGTGTTCGGGTGCCGGCGGACTTGCGCTGTACAACTATTTCTCGGAAGGCAAGACCTACGATCTTACCGCCGTCGGCGGTCCGGAAGCCTACACCTACTCGCAAAATGAGCCCCTCAGCTGTCTGCAGTCCGACGCAGAGCGCGGATGGTTCAATGACAAATTTCTTTCCTACAAGACGCCCGCGGAATTCCCTTACGACCAGGAGTGGCTGCCGGTTCTCGCCATGGCACCAAACCGTTGTTACTTCGTAATTGCCGCCTGCATGAGCGAGGACTGGGTCAACGCCCCGTCCATGTGGGAGTGCTGCAAGAAGGCTATGGAGGCCTATACAGCCGCAGGACTCGGCGACCGGATTGCGATGCATTTCCACCGCGAAGGCCATGCGGTTTTGGCGGAGGACGCCGAACTGTTCCTGCCGTACTTTGATATGATGTACTATGGGCGCCATGGGGCTTGCGGAACCGCTGACAGCGTCCGCAGCGCAGGTGTCGATATGGAGATGCTGCAGACGTCCGTGTTCGCAGGGCAGGAGTAGAGGGAAGCGGAGGTGCTTTCGGAAGGGAACGCAAGGGCGGTTGGCTTTGCGGGTGTCCCCCAATTTGGATTTGACTTTGTTTTTTTTGTAGTTACGGCCCGGCGACCGAAAAACGGTCGCCGGGCCGTAACTGTACCTGTCTATTCAACAAGGTTACCTTGTTGTTGGCGTAAAACTGAGGATGCTTACGGCCTGTGGTGCATATTTTTGTGTGTAGGCCGTAATTGTACCTGTCTACAGGTCGGGGCACTTGCTTTCCCGCTTGAAAAGGCGACTTGCTTACGGCTGGAAGGACGATTTCACGGCCTCAGGCCGTAAGGACCTGGATTTAAGACTTCGGAATGAGGTCAAATCAAGACAAGACAGGTAAGGACTACGGCCCGGAGTTCGGTTCAACGTTTCCGGGCCGTAGTCGATTGTCTGCAGAACGCTGAAATGAGGTAAGATAACATATCTCTTTGACAGCACTACGGCCCGGCGACCGTTTTTTGGTCACCGGGCCGTAAAGTTTCCCTCTTTGTTCGACGATGAAAGATTTGCGGTCGGAAGCGTCGCTCCTTCGCGGGAAGAACAGCGCCTTTTCCGGCCGGAAGCTTATTACTCGGACAGTAGCGGTAACAGCACGGAGAAGGTGCTGCCCTTGCCCTGCTCGGAAACAACCTCGCAACGGCCGCGGTGCATGTTGACAATCTGCTTGACGATGGCGAGGCCGAGACCGGAAACGCCTTTGCCTTTCTGTTGCCGTGCAGTGTAGTAGCGGTCCCAGATGTGGGGAAGCTCCTCCTCGGGGATTCCGGCGCCGAAATCGGTGACGGAGAGAACCGCGAAGCCGTCACGTGCGTGCAGCGAAACGCGGATGGTCTTGCTTTCGCCGGTGTGACGCACGGCGTTGTCCATGAGGTTGTAAAGCGCTCGCTCGAGGTGGCTCCGGCTGCCGGAAACCAAAACGTCATTGTCGATTTCGGTCTCCACGGTGATGCCCTCGGCCTTTCCGAGAGTGGCGAAGCTTTCCACGGCGGAGTGTGCAAGGCTGCTAAGGTCTACAGCTGTAGAATCATCCAGCTTATCCGCGTTCTGAAGCTCGGAATATGTTAGAATTTCATTGACCAAAGCCGTCAGTCGGTCGGACTCCTTGACGATGACCTTCATGTCGTCGCGGCATTGGTCGCGGTCGTCAAGAGAAATATCGGTGATCATCTCGGCGTAGCCCTTGATCATCGTAAGCGGCGTGCGCAGGTCATGGGAAACATTTGCCAGAAGCTCGTTTTGAAAATTCTTCGAAACCACCAGCTTCTCGTTGGTTCGGTCCAAAGTGTCGCTTAGGTTGTCCAGCTCGGTGCAGAAGCCCTGCGGGTATTCTTCGGAATAGTCGCTCTCGCCGAGCTTCTTTGCTTTCTCGGAGAGACGGCCGACAGGGCCGGCGAATTTGCGGGCCAAAAACCAGGAGAGCACGAAACTGAGCAGGAGAGAAACAACGGTCACCCAGAGAAGTTGCACGCGGATGATATGGACCGAGGAGCCGACAGCATCAATCGTCGTGATTGCAAGGAGCACTGCCGTGCCGGAATGGCCGTAGTACTCGATGGTGCGTCCGTAGATGAAGAGCCCTTCCTCGCGGTATTCGGCGGTTCCGCTTTCGCTTGCAAGCGTTTCCTCAATCACGCTTTGATAGTTGAGCGGAATGTCGCGACCCTGCCAGTCAGGCCCGTGATTGCGGTTTCCTTCGCGCGGGGTGTCATCCTCTGCGGGGAAGTCATCCTTTGGCATGTCGCCGTCCGGTCTGCGGCCGGGACCTTCGCGGAAGCGGTCTCGCTCGTTGCGGAACTCGTCCGCACTGTTTAGCAAAGTCCCGCTCTCGTCCACGACGAAGAGTAGGAGCGAATTCTCCCTGGCGGTTCGAAGAAGCGTTTCGCCAACGTCCGAGGCGTTGCTTTTCTCGGCGATCCGGTCAGCGGCCTTCTTCGTGTTCCGGATGATCATGCTGTTGTAAAAGCCCTGCAGGAACACGGTTTGCAAAAGCCATAGCAGCAGAAATACAAACGCCGTAAACAGCGCAAAATACATCCACAGTTTGAATCGAAACGATCTTTTTTTCGTCTTTTCAGCCTTCAAATTTGTATCCTACCCCTCGAATCGTCTGAATGTTTTCGCGGTACGGGCCGAGCTTGCCGCGGAGCAGCTTAATCTGCCAGTCAACGGTGCGGTCCTCCCCGAAGAAGTCGTATCCCCAGACTTCATTCATGATTTTGTCACGCGAGAGAACGATTCCTTTGTTCCGCATGAGATATAAAAGAATTGCAAATTCCTTCGCCGTCAGGTCGGTCTTGACGCCGTCCACGAACACGTTGTGGCCGAGTGTGTCGATTTCGATTCCGGCGCCGCGAATGATTTCCTCCTGCTTCTTCTCGTCCTTTTGCGGCGCGTTCCGACGGAGAATTACACGGATGCGCGCCAGAAGCTCCTTCGGGGAAAACGGCTTGGTAACGTAGTCGTCGACGCCGACTTCAAAGCCGAAGAGCTTGTCGTATTCGGTTCCGCGGGCGGAGAGCATCAAAACAGGGATGTCCTTGAATTCGCGGATCTTCTTGCAGGCGGTGAAACCGTCCGTGTCCGGCATCATGACATCCATCACAATCACGTCGAAATCCTCGCGCCGGCAGGCGGCAATCGCCTCGTCGCCGTTCCCGACGCCGGTTACTTCGTATCCTTCGCGCAGAGCGTAGCGCTCAATCAGCCGCACAATGTCCGGCTCATCGTCCGCAATGAGAATCTTCGGCATAGGCACCTCCGTTTTGCGGCCGCCTAAAAAAACGGCCTCTACTGAGTCATTATACATGATTGAAATGCATTTTCCCAGCAAAATCGCGTTTCTGTTGCGGTTCTGCCGGGAAATGCAATATAGCATTTATGGGGGTAGCCGTGCCCGCCCATGGGGGATGGGGAGGGCACGGCCGTCAGACTGACAGGTTTAATGCCGGCCGCCTCTGCCGCCGCGGCCCTCGGGAGCGTTGCCCTGGCCGCCAAAGCCGTCCTGGCCGCCGAAGCCGTCCTGGCCGCCGCCGAAGCCGCCTTGACCACCTTGACCGCCGAAGCCGCCCTGGCCGCCGCGGCCCATCGCAGAACGGGGGATGGAGTTGACCTCCACCCCGTTGATGATTATCGTTCCGCCGTTAAATTCAGCCACGGAGTCGTAGTCGAACGAGGACATTCCTGCGGTGACGTCGATGGTACCGCCGTTTACGTAGATGGCGCCGTTGGCATCGAGCGCATCGGTGTCGCCCTGACCGACTGCGACTTTGACATACCCGCCGTTTATCGTGATGGTCGGGGTTCCCGCAGCAGTGCTCTTTCGGGAAGCATTGATGCCGTCGTCGCTGCCGTAGAGGTCGAAGTTGCCGTCGTTGATGGTGACAATCGTTGCCTCAATCGCCTCCGAACCGGTGATTTTTATGGTGCCGCCGTCGAACTGTGCAAGCGTTGCGGCCTGAATACCGTCGCTTTTGGCAGAGATGGTGAAGCTGCCGCCGCCGATATAGATCCAGCCGACAGTGTTGTCTTCGTCGTTCTCACTGTGGAGCCCGTCCTTACCGGAGTTGATGATGAAAGTGCCATCCTTGATTGCGATGGAATCATTGGCCTCGAAGCTGTCCAAAGCGGTTGCGACATTGTACGTGCCGCCGGTGATTTTCAGGTCATCCTTGCAGGAGACGCCGTTGCCCTTCTTCGAGGTAAGTGTCAGGGAGCCGGTGCTGTTCAACACCAGATCATCCTTCGAGAAAATCACCGCATCGGTGTTGGTGTCGCCGTCAGATTGGAAGGTGCCGGTGACGGAGAGGGAGTTGGAGCCGGAGAGGGTGAGGAAGCATTTGTCGGCGGAAACTACATAAATCGCCGGAAAATCCTCGTTTGTTATACTCACTCCGTCGAGCACGAGCTGTACTTTTGCCTTGCTGTCCGCCTCCACGCGAACGGTACAGTTCGTTGCGCTTCCGGTGAGTACATAGACGCCTTCTTCGGTGATATCAATCGTTTTGTTGCTCTGAAGCGAGATTGTCTCCGCGTCCGTGAGATCCGGAGTCTGGGTGAGGTCACGGTTGCTGAACAGCTCCGTCGGATCGATCTGTGTCTCTATGGTTGCAGAGGACGCCACGGTCGTGTCCTGACCCGTTTTGCCGCCTCGCTGCGTGTTCCGGTCCCTCCAATCGAAGTCGGAATCAATGTCCGACGGGTTGTCGGGACCCTGTCCGTCGGCGATGGCGCCGGGTTTGTCCGAGAGGGAACCCTGTCCGTCCGTTTCGGAGGTCTTTTGGCTTTCGCTTTCCGTTACGGTCGCGTCGGCTTCGCGCTTCGCCGTCCCCGAATCGGTCGCCGCATTGCTGCAGGCGACCAGAGTCAGAAGTAACAGGACGGTAAGTAGGAGCATCATGAGTTTTTTATGAAAAATAGTTGTCATCGTAGGTTTCCTTTCTGTGTTGTAAGCGTCTCTGAAATTGTTCTCCCCGAAAAGCTCTTTCGCTTTTCTGACCTGAGTATATTGCGTCAAGATGGAGAGGGTATGGAAAGCGTGTGGAAGTTTTGTGGAATGTGTGTTTCCTTTTTGTGTTTTGAAAGGTCCATTGCCATTTGCCGCGGAAAATGGTACAATCTGCTGTGTGTGAAAGACGTCGGCACGTTCCCGGCGTCGGCGAGAGAAAACCTACAAAAGCGGAGGAGACGAAGATGCAGGAATTGTTCCGCATGGACAGCGGCGATTACAACCCGGACGGCCCGGTGTTTTGCAGACCGTCGGCGCGGGGAATCATTGAGAAGGACGGCAAGTTTTTGCTCATGCACTCCCGCAAGTTCGGCTACTACAAATTCCCCGGCGGCGGCATCGAAGCCGGCGAGGATCCCATACAGGCGCTCATCCGCGAGGTGGGCGAGGAAACCGGCTGCGTGGTGATTCCGGAGTCCGTCGAGGAGTACGGAAGCGTCTTCCGCAGGGAGCGGGACACGGAAAATCCCGCCGGCATCTTCGAGCAGCAGAACTACTATTATTTCTGCGAGATTTCTGACGAGACGACGGAACGCAAGATTGAAGACTATGAGATTACGGAAGATTTTGCGCCCGAGTGGGTGCCGTTCCTTACGATTGCTGCCCACGAAAACCGCGTCAACATGCGGCGCGGCGGTGAGCGGGGCATTGTGGAGCGGGAAATGCGCGTCATGGATATGGTGGATGAGGCTGTGCGGGCGCGGCATTTTGCGAAGGAAGAGGCGGAGGCAATCGCGGCCCTCGGCGACGCGGATTACGCCGGAATGCTTGCCTACGTAAAGAGCGTCCTTGAGCCCGTGCAGACGGAGGGCGAGGGCGGCGTCGGCGTCCATAAAACGGAATTCGGCTACAGCCGGTTCGAGCATACGAAGCGCGTGCTCGGCTGGGCGAAGCGCCTGTACGACCGCACGGAGGATAAGACCGGCCTTCGGTACGAGGATCTGATGATCGCGACCATTTTCCACGATGTCGGGCGCGCGGAATCTGCGTCCCACGGGCTCATGTCCCACGCGGCAGCGGGGGTGCCAATCACGCGGGAGTATCTTTCCTCCCACGGCTTTTCAGAGGAGCGTACGGAGTACATCGCCGCGCTTGTGGGGGCCCACTCCGACAAATGGCGCATGAAAGACCCGTCCATCGACCGGAACCTTTTGATGCTCATGGAGGCGGACTACCTGGATGACATGGGGGCTCTGGGCATTATCATGGACACGATGATCGTCCGCGCCCGCAAAGAGCGGGCCACGTTCTATGACTGCTACAATCATATCAGCCGTTACACTTACCCGATGCAGTACGATTCGCCAATGGTGACGCCGGAAGGCAAAGCCCTGTGGGATAGCAAGACTACTCTTGTAGAACAATTCTGCCGGCAGCTGCGGCAGGACCTCACAATCGGGTAGGGGAAAGGATAGTTTATGTTGAGAAAAATACGTTTGGTTATTGCGCTTGCCGTCTCGGCGTTCGCCCTTGCGGCCTGCGGCTCGAAGACGCCGGACAAGAACGCTTCCGTGACGCCGACCGCGACTGCGACCGCAACACTGACGCCGACGGAAGCGGTCCCTGTCAGTCCTACGGAGACGCCCGCGACACCGGCGCCGGAAAAACCCACGGAGCATGATCTTGTCATCCTGTTCACAAGCGACGTGCACTGCGGCGTCGACCAGGGCTTTGGCTACGCCGGCCTCTGGGAAATCCGCAAATCCCTCGAAAGAGAGGGTGACCGCGTCCTTTTGGTGGACAACGGAGACAACATTCAGGGAGAACCCCTCGGAACGATGACCCGCGGAGAGGAATTGATTTCTCTTATGAACCGGATGGGATACGACATCGCCATTCCGGGCAACCACGAGTTTGACTACGGGATGGAGCAATTCCTTGCCCTGACGAAGAAGGCGGATTTTCCGTATATCAGCTGCAATTTTACGTACAAGGGCGAGCTGGTTTTTAAACCTTATGTGGTGAAGGAAGTGGCCGGGGTCAAGGTGGCATTTGTCGGAGTGACGACGCCGAAGACGATTACGGATTCCGCGCCGCGGTATTTTATGGACGATTCCGGCGAGTATGTTTACGGTTTCTGCCAGGACGATTCCGGAGAGGGCGTTTACAAAGCGGTCCAGTCCGCGGTTGACGACGCCCGCAAGGAGGGCGCCGAGTTCGTCGTTGTCATGGGGCATCTCGGCAACGAGGCGGAGTGCTTCCCCTGGACGTATGCCAATGTGATTTCTCACACAAGCGGTATCGATGTGTTTTTGGACGGCCACAGCCATGACATGGGTACGGTTTCGATGAAAAATAAGGACGGCAATCCGGTCACCCGCATTGCCTGCGGCACAAAGCTTGAGGGCGTCGGCTGGGTGCGAATCACGCACGAAGGGGAACTGACATCCGGTCTGTACACCTGGAAAAATGATGTCCCCCTGCCGGAGATGCTAAGTTTCGACAATGAGATGTCGCGAGCAGTTGCGGAGGCGTACTCGGTTTTGGACTCCCGCCTGAATCAGAAGGCGGCGTTAAATCAGGTGAATCTGGTGATTACTGATCCGGTTGCCGTGGATTTGGACGGGAAGCCGGTTCGTATGGTTCGCCGTGCGGAAACCAACATGGGAGATTTCTGCGCGGATGCGTACCGCGCGCAGTCCGGCGCCGACATTGCCTTTGTAAACGGCGGCGGTATCCGCAGCGAATTGCCCAGCGGTGAAGTAAGCCTCGGGAACATCTTAAGCGTCCACCCGTACGGAAACTACCTCTGCGTTGTGGAAGTTACCGGACAGCAGATCTTGGATGCGCTTGAGTGGGGCGCCAGATCCGTCCCCGCAGAAAACGGCGGCTTTTTGCAGGTTTCGGGCTTGTCCTATGAGATTCATGTTTCTGTTGATTCGCCCTGCGTAAGTGACAGCTTCGGCGGCTTTGCGGAAATTCGCGGCGAGCGTCGCGTGCGCAACGTCAAAATCGGCGGAACCCCAATCGACCCCGCGAAAACCTACACCCTTGCAGGTCACAATTATATGCTCTTAAACGGCGGTGACGGCTTTACGATGCTTGGAGGCGCCAAGGTGCTGCAAAACTGTACAAAACTGGACAACCAGGTGCTGATTGATTACATCCGCGAATCGCTGTACGGCGTCATCGGCGAGGAATACGCCGACCCCTACGGCCAGGGCAGAATCGTGATCGTGGACTCCGCGGAGTGATGGAATCTGGGGGCCGGGGCGCCCTTGGGAATCCGTTTCGCTGCGGCTTGACAAACGAACTTGCTTATTCTTACGGCCCGGCGGCCCGGTTTTGGTGCGCCGGTCCGTGGTTTTACCTGTCTCTGCTTTTGGAGGGCGACTTTAGAACAACTAAAACACTTGCTTTTCAGACTAAAATAGTGAAATCTGTCCGTTAGTCCGTAAATTGTACCTGTCTCACCTAGACGGGTAAAGGTCAGCTGTCAGTTAGATTCTTGAATTGTATCGTTGGGAAGCTATTATTCTTGATATTATCCAGAGTTGTCAGAGAGTAAGCTTCATGAAATGAGGTATACCAAAAGTCAAAAACAGACTAAAACCGCAATCTCTGCGTTTTAGTCTGTTTTTTGCCTCCAGGCAGGTCAAAAGGACAGGTTAAAATCATGCTTTTGCCTCGCGAACCCGGGTCAACCCGCCAATCTTGCCCCCGCAACCCCGGGAACAACCTGAAAAACCCGCAATCGCCCCCAATTTATCACTTGTTTCCCCCCTGAGTTACGAATCCGGATAACAATACACATTGTCTGGAATGCGGGAGCGTGGTACACTTGCTACAATGTGGGTCCGCTCCGCGGCAGAACAGAGCCGCCGGCGTGAAAACGCGGTTTACGGCATGCAAGATAGAGCCGCCGGCGTGAAAAACGCGGTTTACGGCATGCAAGATAGAGCCGCCGGCGTGAAAAACGCGGCCGACACCGGGGCGGAGCACGAATTAAAGGAGGGTGAATTATGGCTATGATGGAAAGGCCGCAGGTTACGTTCTATGAGGACGGCGGCAAGAGTTGGGGGCACACATTCGAACAATTCGATCTCAAGGTGTTTGTGCCGGCGACGAAGATTGACGGCGAAGTGAACAATTACACGTTCCGGGCGCCGCTTTTGCTCGTGTTCGAGGAGACGAAGCGGAGCATGGAGGAGGCGATTGCCTTTGCGAAGGAGAGTGGGCTTGCGGATATCGCATCCGCAGTGGACTCCAGCGTTTTGTTTGTATATCCGACATGCGAAGGCGGCTGGGCCAATGCAACTGAAGACCTCTACATTTCCCTGATTGCGGAAGTGAAGATGAATCCGTTCTATAAGGACGGTATCGTGGAGATTAATAATTTCTTTACGCGCCAGTTCGAGGGTTACTTTATCCGCGGCGCAATCTTCCGCGCGGACATCTACAGCTACGGCGCTTCGGCGGACTACGTTGCTACGCACTTGATTAAGACGCTGCAGGGACAGTACCTGTGGGGACCCGGCGAGATCACGCCGGCCATGCTCTCCATGGAAGGCCTGTCGGTAGTTCCGCAGGTGGAGCGCAAGGATATCGCCATCTTGAGCGTGGGCAACAGCGCTGAGGCCAATGCCGCATTTGGCGAATGCGAGAACCTTTTGGTGAAGGCGGAGGCCGATTATCGCAAGGATTTCTACAGCTTCGTTAAGAAGTTTAAGGTTTGGTGCGGCGTCATGGAGTTCGAGCCGGATTTTGAGGAGCTCGGCATGACGGAGGATGTGGGATACACGCTTGTGAAGACTTCGCCGGACAACCGCGGCCGCTACAAGGACGCGCCGGAGCACAAGGTCGGCTATTTTGCATACTATAACAACGACACCTTTGACAAGGGACCGGCGCCGCTCGTAATCGGTTTCCACGGCGGCGGTGACACCTCCATGTACCTCACGTACGTGGCCGGATGGTGGGAAGTTGCCCACAAATACGGCTTCCTCTTCGTGTCCCTTGAGAACCATCAGGATGTGACGGCCACCGAGGTTGTGCAGGTTCTGGAGGACCTTAAGAAGAAATACAAGATTGACGAGCATCGCGTGTACGCCAGCGGATTCTCTATGGGAAGCGGCAAGACCTGGGATATGTTCCAGGAGTATCCGCAGCTCTTCGCGGGCCTTGCGCCGGCCAGCGCTCTGTTCCCGGTTCACAACAATCCTTTCGGGCTTTCCATTGAGGATCCCCGCATGAACAAGGATGTGGCTGTGCCGGTGTTCTACTCGGGCGGCGAAAAATCTCACCTGCCGGAGCTTCCGTTCCAGGCGGAGTCCGGACTTGACCGCATTCAGTATTTGGCGCAGGTCAACAAGCTGCAGAAGAAGTTTGACATTTCGTACGCGGACAAGGACAAGTGGGAGGATCCGGTTTACGGCCTCGCAGGCGACCGTGTGGAGAAGGTTCCGGACGAGTCCCGCGGAAGCATTCTGACCGTCCGCTACTACAACAGCGAGGACGGCGTATGCCGCACGGCTCTTGCGAGCATCGACAACCAGATTCATGAGTGCCGTCGCCACACCAACGAGAACGCCTGGCTGTTCCTCTCGCAGTTTACAAGATAATTCCATTTGACTTTTCGGTTCCCGCGAGGCGTCGGCATACTGCCGGGGTCCCGCGGGAGTCTTTGCGAATGGGGGATTGGCCGCAGAAGCGGACGCAGCAATCGGGGCAGCGAGCCGCGGAAACGGAAAATGCAACCTTTTGCAACCTTTTTTCAATTTTTTGCGCCTAATTTTTCCTGCTGCCGGTACTAACAGGCAGAAGGGCAAGGGAGGTGAACCGAATGGAGGACAGCGGTGCAAGTAGCTACCACCGTTATCTGAAAGGGGACCGGGAAGGATTGGTGGACATCGTCGAGGAGTATTACGACGGGCTGGTTCGCTACCTGGAGAGGTTCGTGAACAACGAAACCGACGCGGAGGATATGGCGGAGGAGACGCTTTTGGTTCTGATGAACAAGCGGCCGACCTACAAGGGGGCGTCCACGTTCAAGACCTGGCTGTATGCCATCGGGAAAAATGTGACGCTTAAGTATCTCTACAAAAACAACCGCGTGATACCCACTGCTGCGGAGGATCTGACGGTCCTCGCCGTGGAGCAGGACGGGGCGCTTGAGGACATCATCCGCGAGGAGGAGAGCGGGATGGTCCGGGCGGCGATGTTGCATTTGCCGGAGAAGTACCGGCTGGTGTTGCAGCTCAAGTACGTGGAGAAAATGTCCGCCAAGGAGATCGCGCACGCCACGGGACAGACGGTGTTCGGGGTAAACAGCATCCTGAAGCGATCCCGTAATGCCCTTCGGGACGAGTTGAAAAAGGAGGGTTTGCACTATGAGAAGTCATAAAGAAGTCGTGGAACGGCTGGAGATAAAGCATCAGCAGTACGAGACAAAGAGAAAAGAGAAGATTTCGAAGATTATTACGATTTCGTCCTTTGTTGTTCTTGCCGCGGTGTTGATTCCGCTCGGAATCTATCTCGGCGGAATTAAAAAACCGACGCCGTCGACTCCGGCAAGCGCCACGGCAACGCCGGGAGCGACGGGAACCGCAACGCCGACACAGGAGATAGCGCCGACGGCCACGCCGACACCGGATCCTGCGAGCAGAACGATTGAGACCGTTTCGGAGGGTGATTTCAGAGACGATATGATGCCCAACCCGGGAGTGCTCTACGTCGGAACGACGTTTCTTTCCATGGTTCAGAACGAGACCTACAAGGATGCCTTGTTCCATGCCAGAATTTCGATTTCGCTGGATTGGCGTGACGCACGGATAATTGCGTTCAAGGAGCAGTTTAAGAAGGAAAATACCGACGATCCGGTCTACAAATCCTACAATGAGGGGTATGATTCCTGGGAGAGGGAGGTATACTATCCCTCGCTCTCGCCGGATTCTGACGGGAAGGACGACCGCCTCGCACTGTATTCGCAGTACTGGCGCGAACAGCACGGCGAAGAGGAATGGCAGAAACTGGTGAAAATACTTGATGCATACAAAAACGAGAGGAATCTTCGATGGGAGTATTTGAAGCCGGTTTACCAAAGCGAGCTTGACCGCATCAAGGAAGCCGGAATGCAGGTGCTTGCCGAGGAAGACGCATCAATCGACGTCCTCATGACGGAAGAGCAGTTCAACAAACTTTTTCCGCCGGATAACTTCAGCTATGAAGTGCAGTGGGCAAAGCACGGCTTGCCGTTGATTGACGGGTATGAGATTGCACCGCCGATTCCCGTCACCGTTCCGATGCGCCCGATAGTTCTGGCAGGCGGCAAGCTTGACGAAAGCCTGCATGGGGAATATGAGGAATCAGGAATCGCTAAGGTGTATGTCGTCTTCGGCAATGCCTGGGAGGAGGGACAGAAGCTTCTTAAGGAGCGCTATCCCGAGGAATATGCGGCGTATATGTGGCTCAAGAATGAGGAAAATCCTGTCGAAAACGACGACCCGCGGGTGGAGCCTGCCATGCGCGGCGCCGACCTTCACAATTCGCTTCCGCAGACATGGGAGCTTGAGCAGGAGGAGAAGTTCTTCACGCGCCATCCCGAGTGGCGGCAGTACCGCACGGCGGAAGTCATGCATCAGATGTATCTGGAGGTGCCGTATTCGCTGATTCCGGAAATCGCAAAAGACGAGGGAGTGGTCCGTATCACACGAGTCCCGGATGAATCCCGTTACGTGGTTGAAATCGGCAAACTGAACGGAACGCCGGTCTATGATATGCGCGGCTATGGAATCCTCGAGGCCGCGGATCCCGAGACGGAGAATACCGCGGACTGAGCGACAGCGGAAGGCTTGTCTGCAGGCAGAAGAACGCTTATACAGTAAACTTATGCGCAGTTTGACTGCGGGGGAAAGAGATAACGAGGGAAAAAGAATGAACAAGAGAATAAAAGTATGCAGTATCGTCATGATTGTAGTGATGCTCATGACGTTGGTTTCCTGCGGGAAAAATGCAGGTGAAAAGGCACAGAAGAGAAGCGGGGAGAACGGCGCAACGCCCACCGTAACTGCGGCAAATTCATCCCCGAGCGCGACGCCTACCGAAGCGCCCACCAACACGCCGACGCCGACGGAGGTGCTGCCGACGCCCACGCCTACGGGATTCTGGGCGCCGGAGAAGGGATGTGCCATTGCATTTTCCGAGGGAGAGCGGTATCATTACGATATGAACCTTGTGCTGGACACAAAGGCCGACACCGTGAGCGGCCATGTGGAGTTCGACTTCTGGAACGACTCGGAGGATGCCTGGGATAAGTTGTGTCTTCGGGATTACTCCAGCGTGTTTTTGAATGGAAAAGTGGCAGGGTACGATTCGAAGACGGTCAACGCCCACGCGGCGCTGACGGAGATCAGCGGCATCATCGACGGGCGGGATAAATCGGAGCTTTCGTTCACCCGCGATACGGACGTGTCGGTTGTGTGGATTCCGCTGGCAAAGCCTTTGGCACCCGGCGAGAAGATGACGCTTACGTATGATTTCACGGCGAAGATTCCGACCCTTGCGGACCGCTACGGCGTCTACGAGGACATCTACAACGTCTCGAATTTCTACCCGGTTTTGGCGGAGTATGTGAACGGCGCGTGGTCCCATGAGAAGTTCATCGCCGCCGGTGAGTGCTTCTTCTCGGAAATCGCGGACTTCGATGTTCGCATCACGGTTCCGGAAGGATTCCTGCTTGCTTCCTCCGGCACGGAGAAGGGGAAGGAAGAGAAGGACGGGAAGCTGGTTTACACCCTGGATGCACCATGCATCCGCAGCTTTGTCTTCTGTGCATCGGACTGCTTCGCGGTGAAGGATGCCACCTATGACGGCGTGCATGTGAATGTGTTTTATAACGGCAGGAAGGTTCCGGCGAAGGATATGGACACCTGCGTCGACCAAACGCTTACCTGCGCACGGGATTCTTTGGCGGCATTTGGCGAGGCCTTCGGAAGATATCCTTACGAGGAGCTGGATATCGTGTACGCGCCCATTGATGCGGGGGGCATGGAGTATCCGAACCTTGTCATCATCACCACGCTGTACTGCGATCCCATTGTCCGCGGGCCAGAGGATGCGCCGATTTACTCCTATGAAGAGATGAAGATCTGCGTTGCCCACGAGATCGGGCACCAGTGGTTCATGGGAATCGTCGGAAGCAATTCCGGGCTGGAGCCCTGGCTTGACGAGTCCATCACTTCCTATACGGAGCATGTTTACGAGGATTATCTCGGGATTAAGGTAAACGGGCCGATTGTCGATCTGTGGAGCCTGGAGCAGCGCACGACGGAGGAGATTCTCTCAAACTGGGAGCAGAACGGACTGCTGCCGCTTACGCAGTCCTACTATGACTTTAGGAACGACTACAAATACGTGGCCTGTATCTACGAGACCGGCCGGAGAGCGTTACAGAAGGTGGAGGAGACCCTCGGAAAGGACCTCTGGTACAGCATCCTTCGCGCCTATGTGCATCGCAACGCATTCCGCAATGCGACGACGCAGGATTTTCTGGATGTGCTGCTGTCGGCGGTTGATATGAACGATCCCGAGGTCAACGTCGTGATCACCAAGGTATTCGGACTGTAGGGACAGAGCGGTGCCTGCGGCCCCCCAAAGATAGAAAAACAAAGGAGAGTTGTCATGGTTAAACACATCATTGTCTGGACTTTGAAACCGGAGTACGACGACGCCGAGAAGGCAGCCATCAAGCAGGGAATCAAGGAAGGCCTGGAGGGCCTTCAGGGGAAAATTCCCGGGCTTCTCAGTATCCGTGTCTTCACGGAGGGACTGGCAAGCTCTAACGCGGATCTGATTCTGGATTCCACGTTCGAGAGCGAGAGCGCCCTGAACGGCTACACGGTTCACCCGGAGCACGTGGCGGTGGCCACCGGAAAGGTGCGGCCGTTTGTGGCGACGAGAAGCTGCTTTGATTTTGAGGTATAACAGCGGAGCGTAGATAAAGCGATCCGGCAGGACTCCGAAGGGGTGCTTGCCGGGTCGTCTTTTTGCGCGCAATGACGCACTATAATAGAAAAATTCATTTCGTGAAAGAAATTTGTAAAATATACTTGACAAACAGAAAACAATAGTGTACAATCCAAACCATCAAAGGAACGGAGCGCTGACCGGATGGGCCGGCAGGGGGGCTCCGCCAAAAAGAAAGTGAGGTTTTATTATGAGTCCTGCAAGTATTATGGTTCTGGCTATTTTGGGTTTGCTGTGTGCTGCGATTTTTCTCGTTTTGATTTCGCGAAGTGTCGCGATTTTGTGGGCGGATCGCCGACAGGCGAAGGATGAATTTGACGAACGGCAGCTTCGTGTGAGGGCAGATGCGTATCGAATCGGTTTTATGTGCATGCTGGGGAGCGTGATTGCGATGATGGTTCTTTTCTCCTGGCAGCCGTGGGTGGATCGGGTGGACACCATGGTCACGCTGGTCGGAACGGTTATGATTGCGTTTCTGGTGTTTGCAATCTATTGCATCACCCATGACGCTTTCTTGCGCAGAAATGAGAGGGCGTCATCGTACCTGACCTTAAGCATCGCGGCGATGCTTTGCAACCTGGCGGTGGTGATTCGCGATCTCGTAGAAAAGGGGACGCTTTTTGTGGACGGCAAGGCGACCATGACGCCTTTCGGCAACGCGATGATGGCCGCCGTATTTTTCGTGGTGTCGATTGTGCTTGTGATTAAGATCATCGTAAACCGCAAAGAGGAGGATGACGATGAAGAATCTTAAACTGAAGGCTGCGCGGGCGGCGATGGACCTTTCCCAGGAGCAACTGGCGGACCGCTGCAACGTGTCCCGCCAGACCATCAGCGCCATCGAAAAGGGCGATTACAACCCGACGATCAACCTTTGCATCGCCATTTGCAAGGTGCTCGGGAAGACCCTGGACGAGCTGTTTTGGGACAATGAGTAGATTTAAGAAAAACGTAACACAAAAGGACGTTGTTTTGTAACATTTATTTGTTATGATTTGGACATCGATTCGGAGAACGATATGAGAATTCCGGACACTGCGAATAATCGGGGGGTAACTGTATGAACCTTATCAAACAAACTTTTTCTGTGAAGAAGATGATTGTGCTGCTTGCCGCGCTGTTGCTTGTTATGGCACTGGCAGCGTGCGGAACAAAGAAGAACAATGACACAAAGCCGGCCAACGAGGTGACTCCTACCGGCACCGATGCGAAGCCGGAGACACCGGCGGCCACCGCAACCGAAACACCGGCACCGACCGCTACGGACACACCGGCACCGACCGCGACCGAAACGCCTACGCCGGCGCCGACTGCTACGGAAGTGCCGGAGCCCACGCCGACGCCGGCGGAACCCGGGACACCGGAGTATTATCTTCAGGCATACGCCGCGGAGCATGCGTCCGAGATTGCGGCACACAAGGATCAGTACCTTGCGGAGCTTCGCGCAAAGTTCGCCGGGGTGCCGAACGAGAAGTTCGCGCTGTTAGCTACATGCCCGGTGGACGAACACAAAACCGTGGAACTCTATGAATTTGCCGTCTTCGGTTACGCTTCCACATGGAAGGGAGAAGAAAGCAATCCGGAGTACGCAGGAATCGATAAGACAAAGGAACTTTACGATTACCGAATCATCGCCCGCCTTCTTGAGGATGGGAAGTATGTCTCGGACACCGGCGCCAAATACGCCGGAGACTTCGGCTACGGCAGCACGCAGATTTACGGTATTGCAACCTGGTCATCCGAAAGCGAACTTTTCCGGGAAGCTGTGTGTAAAATGGTGGGCCTTTCTTCCGAAAAGTCGGAGGTAGCCGTAAGAAACGTTACTTCGGAAACCAGGGTGAATTTTTCTCTTACCCTTCAGCACGATGCCACCTATATCGGCGAAAGTACTGTGCCGGTGATAACCACCAGACAGTTTGTCATCATGGGGAACGACGGCGGACACTTCGGCGAGGAATACTTCTTAGGTGACGGCACGGAGTTTTCGATTGATTCCCTCAAGAAACTGAAGGAAGGCTCCGGTTTCCTTTCCGAGGAAGTTGCAGGCTGGCCGTTCGGCGGTAAAAAAGTGACCTGGACGCTGTCGGAAATCAATTCCGACGCGAAGGTAATCACGCTTCATACCGAGGATTTTGGAGAAACCAAAGCCGCTGAGGAAGATTACTACCTCTACGTAAATGGCTACCTTGTGTATATCGGGGGCTCCTTCGATTGGCTGTAAAACAAGTTGTGAAAGATTTGCAGGCCGCACGCGGCCGGTGATATACACCGGCTACGTGCGGTTTTTTTGTGTGGGAGTGTGGGGGTATGTGGGCATGTGGAGATTCCGATGAAAAAATGCCGGGAATCAAGTTTTGAAGGGTTGACTTAGTTGGTTTATTGTGATAAACTACAGCAAAGAGGTTTATTGCGATAAACTACAGTCAAACACACTGTCTGCCTAAGATAGACATCAGGCATCTGGCATTGGGTAACAGGCAACAGCAACAGGCAGTGTGATTCGCAAATGTAGGTTCGTTGATTTCATGTCCATCGAAAGGAAAGGCAGGTTGTGTATGAGGGGATTCAAAGGAAAAAAAGTTTTTACAGCGCTCGCGGCTGTTGCTGCGATGTGCATGATTTGTATGCTTGCGGTTTCCTGCGGGAAAGACCCGAAGGAGCCCGCGGGGACGCCTTCGGTGACCGGGCCCGGGCAGGGGACGCCCGGAAGTGAAATGACACCGGGAGGGACAGTGACACCGGATGTGAGCGGAGAGCCGAAGCCTGCGACGTCGACGCCCACGCCGACGCCCTCGGCGGAGAATGCGAAGGTCTTAACGTGGTATGTTCCCTTCTTTAACGGCCCGGACGAGGAGGCCCGCACGGAAATCAACAGGAGACTTCAGGAGAAGGGGATCGACTGCGTCATCAATTTCGTGAATGCCGATGTGCTTACGGACAAAGAGTACGAGAACTGGCTTTCCAAGCTGGAGTCCAAAAGCAAGGCGCCGGACATCGTGAGCACCGGCAACTGGTACACGCAAAGGGACGCGGCCGTCTTCGCCGCGAAGCATTTTTATAACCTCGACGAGGTGCTCTCGACGGAGGCCGGAAAGGCCCTGAAATCAGCGTTCTCCGAGAGCGAGTGGAGCCGCGTGCGGCTCCCGGGCGGAACCTACGTGCTCCCGCGCATCTGGGACAGCACCGCGGGCGACCTCGGCGTGTATCTGCGGGTGAAGGACGCGGACGCCGCAGCCTTTGCAAACTGCGACGGAACCTATGCTTCGATTCGGAGCATCTGCGATAAACTTGCGGCAAATGCCTCCGGTGCAGTTCTAAGCATCCCGCACAGCCGCTTCCGCGTTGTGGCGGCGCTCGCCGGATACACGACATACGAAGGTATGCCCGTGGACCCGAAGACGGGGGAGGTTCTGCAGTGGAACAACTGCGAAGCGATTTCAGCACTTTACGACACGCTGTACAAAGACATTCGGGCGGGGAAGGTTCTCGACGCCTCCCTCACAAACGCTTCGAAAGATGCAACCGTAATCGCCGAAGTTTACTGCGGCCTGCGGGAGAAGAAGGCCGGTTACACCGACATCTGCCTTGCCGCAGACCTCGGAGAACCGGTTCTCAACGGTTGCTACGGAATCGGAAAGGACAGTGCGAAGAAGGAGCTTGCCGTCGCGGTGCTCGGCGCCTGCCTGACGGACCCGGAGCTGGTCGCTCTTTTGTTCCCGCGCATGGAAACAGCGGAAACAGTGAAAACATATCGCAGCTTGATGGCGGAGAAGAAATCCGGCGCTCTGGCCGGCTGGATTCCGGAGCTTACGGATGCACAGTGGAACACGGTACGGGAGCTTAAGGACGGCATCGCAGCCCTGGAAAATGCAGTGTACACGGCGAATTATCAGGGCGCGTATCTCGCGGATGAATTTGCCGCGAAGACGTGGACGGAAGGGTTTACCGACGACAAATACAAGAACGTGATCAAAGAGTTGAACGAGCAGCTTTCGAAGCTTGCCGCTAAAGCAGGGGAGGGGAAGTCATGAAGAAACGAATTTGGTTACCGCTTATATGCCTGTGTTTGATTGCATTTGCGGGGATTGCCCTCGCGGACACCTACACCAGCGCCATGAATGATATCAATGTTGAGTCTTCCTACAACCTGGAGAGGGACGGGAGCGCGGCGTATGCATCGCTGTGGGCGAGTCAGAACGTCGATGCCTGGAGCATTTCCGTGGTTGCCTACGCTATTGATCCGCTGACCGGCGAGGTGCGCAAGACCGCGCGGGTTGAGCAGGGGGAGGACGGCAACGGTACAGCCTTCGTGGTTCGTGCCGCAGGCGGCGAATTCCTCTATCAGCTGAATTATAAAGATGAGACAAAGAAGTTGAATCAGAACGGTCGGGACGAGGGGGTTCTCAGCACGAACTCGAAAATGGTTTGGAAGTGGAACATGCCTGCGAAGGTACCGTCACCGACGACAGCGCCCACGGCGGCGCCCTCCAACACGCCGATTGTGACAGCGACGCCGTCGCCGACGCCGGTGGTGTACCCGGTGAGCAATCATATCACCTGGGGGACGCATTTTTCGAGCTTTATGCCGGATAACGAGGACCAGCTTGCCATCAATAAGAAGCTCTATGAACTGGGGCTTGACTGTGCGATTGATTTTGTGCCCATGGAAACCTATTCCGGGGAGGAAACCGCATTCTGGTTTAAAAAGATGGAGAAGGCCGGGATGGTTCCGGACATTTTGAACACCGGCATCTGGGACGATTACGGCGATATGCCGGGAATCGTCGGAAGCACCGCGTATATCAAGGCGCATTTTCTGCCGTTAAACGATTACCTTGCAACGCAGGAGGGAGCGAAGCTGTATGATTGCTTCCCGGAGATGCAGTGGAAGGGCGCGGAGATTGCGGGGGTCAATTACACGATTCCGACTCACTATTCCAGAGGGTACTTCCTGTGGGTGAAGGATGAATATGCGAACCGGTTCGCGAACTTCGACGGCACGTACGATTCGCTTCTTAAGATTCGCGATTCCATCGGCAATCCTGAGCTGCAGATTGTCATAAGCGGCATCGACAACAAGCTCGCAAGCGCCATGCTTGGGTACTCGTCGTACCTGCAGTATTCTTACGACACGAAGACGCATCAGCTGATTCCCTTCGGAGGCTACGAGGACGGCGTGAAAATCTGGAATCGGCTGTTTAGGGATGTGACGGACGGCACGATTCTGGACCGCTATACCACGGCTTCCGCCGCGAATATCAAGGAGGACAAAATCCTTGCGGAGGTGGTGAGCGAGTGGAAGAATCCGCCGAAGGGTTACACGGTAATCCGGCTTTCATCGGATGCTTATTCTCCTAACTTTTCCGGTCAGCTCGGCGTGTATAAGGATTCGCAACAGAAGGAGCTGGCACTTCGGGTAATCGCCGTCTGCATGTCGGATCCGGAGATCGTGGAAATGCTGCGCGGGCATTATTGGAAGGCGCAGGATTACGCGGAGGGAATTGCGCTTCGGAAAGAAGAGAAAGCTCCGGAACTTGCGGGCTTTATTCCGAATCTTACAGATGCGCAATGGAAGCTTTTCATCGACACCTCGAAAAAGTTTGATACGAGTCTGCAATACGGACTTTTGTATACTCACGCAAACAGCGGAGTCACAAAGCTTGCGAAGGACTTTAACGCGGCGAAGGTGTTCGGACAGCTCGCCGGGCAGGAACAGAATGAACTGATGGCGGAGATCAACCGCCAGATTGCGGAATTCCTGGCGGTGAAGCAATGATTATCGGGGTGCGGCCGACGCAAAAAGCAGCCGCATGACGCAAAAAAGGAGATCACTTATGAGAAAAACATTTCGGCAAATCCTCCTCCTTGTCCTTGCAACCCTTCTCCTTGCCGGATGCGGCAATGGGAAGAACGGTACGCCCGGGCAGGGTACGCCAGGGAACGGCACCGGCCCGGACAACGGGCCTACCGGCGTGCCCGGCGGCGATGTGACGGAGGACGAGGAATATAAGAAACGGTTGCATGTATTCAACGACATTTTCTCCGGGGGAGGAACGTTCGCGGAGGATTGGGCATTCCTGACTGCTCGAAACGGCGGCGGGGCAAGGTATTTCGACGTGGCGTCCCGCACGGACGTTTTGTATTGCTTTGACCCGAGCTGCGAGCATCAGGGCCCGACTTGGAGTGCGGCTCAGAAGACCGTTATCAATGACAATTGTCCCGCATACAATCTTGGGAACATGGATTTTTCGCTGCGGGAGGACTGCGGGTACTACTTTGAGTGGCCGAACATGGTAAAGACCGACCGGCAGGGCATGAACCAGAAGGTCATCGGCACCGCGGACGAGCCCATGGATTTTCATTACGCGGAGTTGTATACGGAGGATTACTGGTTTACCTCAGTGACGATTTGTTATGAGCACACGAAGGTGAAGGACCCTGACGGCACCGAGCGCTGGGTTATGGGGGACCGGCTTGAGAAGCAGATTGCGGGCATTTACATGATGTCGCTAAAGGACGGCAAAGGCAAATTCATCTTCAAAAACGGCGAGGATTACAGCTCCTCCACGACGTCTATATATGTCTATGACGGGCACTTGTATTTTACGCATCATTCCTGGGATCTGCCCTTCGACCAGCTGCCGCAGCCGAAGGAGGATGGCAGCGACTGGGAGGAGTTTGCCCTGGAACAGGGAAAGCATGTTCGGGTGGCAATCTACGATTACAACATCGCTACCGACGAGCTCACGAAAATCTGGGAGAGAGACGGGAAGGACGAGTATGTGGGCGAAATACGGTTCGGCAACGGGTTTATCCTTCAGGCCGCCAACGCTACGCTGGGTGTACCGGCGGCTTTGTACAACCTGAAGGGCGAATTTGTCCGGAATCTGCCCTTTGCGGCAGGCGAACTGGTCTGTACGGACGGCACGCCGATCTTCCAGGTTTGGGAGGACGGGAAATACGCCTTTATCATGTACGACGTGGAAAAGGATCAGATACTGCGGCAAACTTCCTTCGGGCAAAGCGGTTTTGTGTTGCATATTGCGGCAGGAAAGAGTTATTATGGTCTTGTAAACGGCCCTTGGACAGACGGAATGCGCCGGGCATATATTTCGGAGGAGGATTTCTGGAACAACAACTTTGAGAACAAGGTGGTGTTCCACGTCGGACGGGAGGGACAGGAATGATTTTGGAAGCGAAGGGAGTGACGAAATACTACGGGAAGAAGGCCGCGCTGGTGGACTTTTCGTATGCATTTCACCCGGGAATCTACGGGCTTTTGGGGCCGAACGGCGCCGGCAAATCCACCCTGATGGGCGTGATGACCACCAACTTGAAGGCCACCGCAGGGGAACTTTTGCTGGACGGGAAAAACATCCGCGAGATGGGGAAAGAGTACCGCCGTTACATCGGGTACATGCCGCAACAGCAGAAGCTGTATGACGGCTTTCCCTTCGTGCGCTTTTTATACTATATCGCGGCGCTTAAGGGCATCCCGCGGGCGGAGGCTTCTGCCGAGATTGAGAAAACCGTGCGGGCCGTGAACCTCTGGGAGGCGAAGGACGATCCCATCGGCACCTACTCGGGCGGCATGCGGCAGCGGGCGCTTCTTGCGCAGGCCATCCTCGGAAACCCGCAGATTGTAATCATGGACGAGCCCACGGTGGGCCTCGATCCGCGGGAGCGCGTCAACTTCCGGGAGCTTGTGTCCTCCATCGCGGAGGATCGCATCGTAATTATCGCAACGCACATCGTAAGCGACTTAGAGAAGCTTGCGTCGGAAATCATTTTCTTAAACCACGGCCATATCATCGAGAGCGGAACCATGGAAGAGCTCCTCGCAAGATACGCGGAGACCATGGAGGAGCCGTCGATCGAGAAGATATACATGCAGCTTGAGAAGTAGGGGGAGAAACGTACAATGTTTCGGCATGAGTGGTACAAGTTATGGCACAGTCGCCGGTTAGTGGCAGTTTTCCTGCTGCTGGCCGTGGTGAACTGCGCCTATTTTGTTTACCGTGCGGCAAATGCAGCCCCGAAGGCTTCCGAGTACCGGCAGCTGGCTTCGGACATCCGCGACATGTCCGATACCGAGGCAGAGGAGTACCTCGAGCGGGAATACAAAAACGCGAGAGCACCGTTCTACGGTGACGGCACCGAGGTGATTGAGAAGAATTACCCGGTATACTGCAAAAGCCTGTGGACTGAGATGAGCCTGTATGAGATGGCGCACAAGGAATACCTTGAGGTTATCAACTATTCCGAGTACGTCGGAAAGATCCTGAAGGCGCCCGCGACCTACCGCCTCCTGCAGTCGTTCTACCGGGAGGGAAACAGCAGCCGGGAACTTTTGAACGTGGAGAAGACCGCGAAGGACTATGAGCCCCTGGCGGAGCTAACGCTACAGCACACGAGGACTAAGGGCATCAGCGAGGCGCTTGCTTTGCCGAGCCTTATTTTCCTGGAGATTCTGCTTGCGGTTCTGTACATGACGGTTGTTCTAAGCCGCGAGAAGGAGCAGGACCTTTTGAGCCTTTACGCCACCATGCCAAACGGCCGCACGCGCTTAATCTTCGCCAAATTCGGCGCCGTTGCCCTCGGCATCGCCGTCTCCAACCTGGTGCTTCTCGGCACAACGATTCTCACGGGATGCCTTTTGTACGGCATGCCCGATGCCGGTGATTGGACGCAGCCGTTACAAGCCCTTGTGGGGTACAAGGGTGCGGCGCTTTCCGTGAGCATCCTCGGATTTTTACTGCTGGTTTACCTCGGCTCGCTCCTTGTTTCCCTGTGGTTTGCGGTGCTTACCGCGCTTCTTACGGTTGTATTTGCCTCGTCCCGCGCGGTGTATCTTGTGATGTTTCTTCTGGTGGGAATCGAGGGGATTCTGTACCTGCGGATCGATGATTTATCGTATCTGGCGAAGCTTCGCCGGGTGAATGTGGTGGCATTTGCCGATGTGCCCGAGAGGCTCGGGCGCTACCGCAACATCTACGTGTTCGGAACGCCGGTGGGCGAGTGGAAAGTCGGGGCGGCGGTGCTTCTTATAACGGGCGTCCTCGGCGTTGCGGCGATTGTCTGCTGCGTTGCGAAGGGCATCGGCATGAGCGTTCGGAAGCGGGCGGCGAAGCGGCTTTTGGCGGAACTTGCCGGGCGCACACGGCGCGGCGGTTCCCACGGCTTTTTGTTCCTGCACGAGGCCTACAAGTACCTGCGCCTTGAGCGCGTCGGGCTTGTGTTGCTCGCGCTTGTTTTGTGGGTTCTTCTGTTCACGGGCCCTTACGGCAAATCCTACACCATCGAGGACATGCACTACGAATCCTTCCTTCTGCAGCTGCAGGAGGTGCCGAAGGAGGAGTATGCGGCGAAGGTGGCTGCATTTCGCGCAGATTTCGAGAAGACAGCGCAGTCGGCCGATCCGTCCACGCTCTCCGAACGGCGCGAAGCCCTTGAGAAGATTGAGGCTTACGCGGCTTACTTGGAGCCCCTTGACGGCGCGACGGCGGTCAATGAGAAGGGGTATGAGCTTCTTTACAACGACACGAAGCAAAACATCGTGATGGGCGCCGCGGCGCTTCTTCTGGTCATCCTTTGCGCCACGTCTCTTTACTACATCGAATACCGCACGGGCATGCACGAGATGATTCGCATCTCTTACGTCGGGCGCGTGCGCGTGCATGTATGGAAGCTGGTTCTTTTGTTCCTTTCTGCGTTGCTCATTTTTGCGGCAATCTACGGCAGACACGTCTTCCGCGTGACCCGGAGCTATGGTACGGTGGGCATCGGAAGCGCCGCCTACAGCGTTCAGGACCTCCGGGATATTTCGTCGTGGCTGTCCCTTCGCGGCTTTTTGATTCTTACGTACGTAAAGCGTTTCGCGGGGCTTTTGCTCGGCGCCGCGGTGTCGGTTCTTGTCATCCGCAAGGTGCGAAGTTTCCTCTTCGCCGCCCTGGGCAGCATGGTCATCTTAGTCGGCCCGCTTTTGCTCGGGCTGTTTGACAGCGGGCTGCTGCGGAATTTCCTGTTCAATTGGTTCTTCCTGCGGTAAAAAATGCGGGAATTACGGCTCTTTTTGCGGTATATAATTGCAGATTTAAAATCGGTTTCCCCGCTGTAAAAAACATTTGCCGAATGCGGACGGTTGTGGTATCATTTACTGCATGAGGTAGTTGTGCGTAATAGCAGGGAACGGCGGTTCCCTCGCTGAGGATTTTCGTTTTTTACGGTGCGTGATATGAAAAAGGGAAGAGCGATTCGGGGAAGCGGCAGGCGGCCGCGTTATTTCAGTACATCGCCGAGTGGATTTTTGAGACACAGTGGCGGCATACACGGGATTGGTGTGTGCCTGTTACTGTGTCTTGTTTTATTCCTCGGATGTCTTCCGGAAAACGGCTTCCTTCGCACCGCGGGAGCCGCAGAAACGGCAGCGGCTGCCGGGACTTCGGAAAATGCAGCCGATGAAACGAGCAGTTCATTGGAAGGTACGGCCGGCACTTCGGAAGGGGAGAGCGGCGAAGCCGACGATGAGGCAGCGATTCTCGCTGTGGACCCCACGCATCCCGGGGCGGGGTATGCGGCGATTTTGTATGACGACGGCAACGGACTGCCGACGTCGGAGGCCAACACCATCGCGCAGACGGCGGACGGCTTTCTGTGGATCGGAAGCTACAGCGGTCTTGTGCGCTATGACGGCAATGTGTTTGAACGTATGGACTCCAGCGAAGGTATCGCCAGCGTGGTGAGTCTCTTCGTGGACAGCAAGCAGCGGCTCTGGGTCGGCACCAACGACAGCGGCGTCGCGGTGATTGAAAAGGGCAAGACGCGGTTCTTCCGCCTGGAGGACGGTCTGAAAGCGCTTTCCGTCCGCGCTGTCACGGAGGACCCGGACGGCAATATCTACGTGGCCACCACCCGCGGTATCGTGGAAATCAACGAAGCCATGAATGTGCGTACGATTGAGGCGAAGCTGATTCGCGACGAATTCGTCCGCAACCTCACCTGCGGCGCGGACGGAATGATTTACGGTATCACGCAGGACGGGAAGCTGTTTACGCTCAAGCAGGGTGCGCTGGAATGTTTTTATGACCTTCCGAACGAGGATGTGCCGAATGTTGTGTCGGTCTACCCGGACCCGGACAATCCGGGCTATGTCTACCTCGGGTCCCAGTACGGAGAGATTTATCACATGGACCTGGTGTCCAGTGTGCGGCGCTACACGACCCTCAACACATCTCTTGCAGCAATCAATTCCTTCATGCTTCTCGACGGCAAACTCTGGGTGTGCGCGGACGGCGGCATCGGCGTTGTGGACAACGACAAAACGCAGGTGCTTTCCAAGGTTCCGATGACGGTTTCCGTAAACCACATGCTTACGGACTACCAGGGCAATCTCTGGTTCACGTCCTCGGACCAGGGTGTAATGAAGATTGTCCCGAACCCCTTCTCCGACGTTTTTGAATGGTACGGCCTCGAACCTACCGTGGTAAATACCACCTGCGAATATCGCGGGCGTATCTGGATCGGCACGGCCAACGGCCTCACGATACTTGACGGCGATACGGTTATGGACCGGTGGATCATCACCGAGGCGAAAACGGCGGGCGGCGTTCGCGTGGACACCGGCAACCTGATTTCCTTCCTGAAGGGTATCCGCATCCGCTCCATCATCCGCGACAGCAAGGAACGGCTGTGGCTTTCCACGTACAGCAAGTATCCGCTGATTTGCCTTGACGGTCATAAACTCACCTGCTACACCGTTGCGGACGGCATGCTTCCGAAGGAGCGTGCCCGCACGATTCACGAGTGCAGCGACGGCACGATTCTTGTGGCCTGCACCGGCGGTATGGTTGTCATCCGGGGGGAGCGCGTCACCCGCGTCTACAACGACGAACCGGACAAGGGCGATCTGGACAACATCGAAGTCCTGACAGTGGAAGAGGCGACCAACGGCGATTACATCCTCGGCACCGACGGCGGCGGTATCTTCATCGTCCGCTCCTGGGGACCGACGGTAAAGCGCAACACGGAGCACGGCCTGCAGTCCGACATCGTGATGCGCATCAAAAAGGACCACATCCGCGACATCTACTGGATTGTCACCAGCAACTCCATCGCATACATGGATTCGGAGTACCGGATAACGACGGTGAAGAATTTTCCGTACTCGAACAACTTCGATATTTACCAGAACAGCCGCGACGAGATGTGGGTGCTCAGCAGTAACGGTATCTACGTGCTGCCCACGGAAGACATGCTCTCCGGCAAGGATATCAACCCGGTCTTTTACAACATGTACAACGGCCTTCCCGGAATTTCGAAGTCCAACTCTTTCAGCACGGTCACGGAGAGCGGCGATTTGTATATCGCGTGCAACAACGGCGTGACGATGGTGAACATCGAGGACCCGGTGGAGAAGGTGGCGGACCTTAAGATTTCCGTACCCTACGTGGTTGCGGACGGCAAGGAAATTTATCCGGAGGGCGACGGAACCATCCGCGTTCCCGCGAGCGCCAAGAAAGTCGTCATCCACAGCTTCGTGTTCACTTACTCCATGACCAATCCGCAGGTTACGTACTGGCTGGAGAATTTTGAGCAGAGAAAGACCTCCCTGAAGCGAAGTGAGCTCGGGCCGGTCACCTACACGAACTTAAGCGGCGGCACCTACTACTTCAACATGGAGATCCACGACCCGTCGGGCACCGGAAGCCGGACCTACCGGATTCGCATCGTCAAGGTGCACGCCGTGTACGAACTGTGGTGGTTTAAGCTTCTGATGGTTCTTCTCGCCGTCGCTGTTATCTGCCTCGCGGTGGTGCGCTACGTGCAGAAGAAGACGCAGAAGCTGATGGAAAAGCAGCGCGAACAGAAGATCTTTATCGATGAGATGACGGAAGCATTTGCCAAGACCATCGATATGAAGGACAGCTACACCAACGGTCATTCCATGCGTGTCGCCAAGTACACCACCATCCTCGCGCGGGAGCTTGGCTGCAGCGAGGAAGACATCGACAAATACCACAACATCGCCCTCCTGCACGACATCGGCAAGATCGGCGTTGACGACAAGGTGCTGAAGAAGGAAGGCAAGCTCGAGGACGACGAATTCAAGCAGATTAAGTCCCACACGACCCTCGGCTACCGCGTTCTGAAGGATATCTCCATCATGCCGGAGCTGGCCATAGGCGCCGGCGCCCACCACGAGCGCCCGGACGGCAAGGGCTATCCGAACGGCTTAAAGGGCGACGAGATTCCTTTCGTCGCGCAGATCATTGCGGTGGCGGACACCTTCGACGCGATGTATTCCGACCGTCCGTACCGCAAGCGCATGAACTTTGACAAGGTGGTCAGCATCATCCGCGACGCTGCCGGAACCCAGCTTTCCTCCGAGGTCGTGGACGCGTTCCTGCGCCTCGTGGACAAGGGCTACTTCCGCGCGCCCGACGATGAGGGCGGCGGTTCCACCGAAGACATCGACAACATCCACAAGAGCTTCACCCGCGCCAAGGAAGTCGGCGCCGCAGCGCTCAAGGCGCTTGCGGAGAAACAAGCGGCAGCGGCTGCAGATGTATCCGCAAAGGCTACTGCGGAAGCTCCGGCAGAGGCTGCTGCGGAGGTGTCGGCAGAGGCGTCCACAGAGGCCGTTGCAGGGGAGAATCCGAAGCCTTCGGAGAAGTCCTGACGCAATATACATTTGCGAATGCATAAAAGTGATGAGAAGCGACGCATATTCTGTCAAAAGTCCCGCAGAGCCGAATTCTGCAGGGATTGGCGGTTGACACGGCACCCGCAAAAATATACAATCAGACTATACAGAACAGCTCCTTCCAAAGAATAGAGTACCAGCATAGCAAAGGGCCAAATCCTCGGATTTGACCCTTTGCTTTGCCTAAGCGAGGAATCATCCCCGGCGAGAGCCGGCCAAACGCAAAGGAAGGCCCGCGGAAACCCGGTTTCCGGCGGGCTTTCCTTTACGTTTGGGGAGTGCGCGACAGCGCACGGGGATGGTTTCGAGCGCCCCTCAATGAGCAAACGACGCGAAGCGGCGGTTGCGAATTAAGAAACGTTTAAGAATCTTGCAAGAGTTGCGTAAAGACTTGTGTGCTCCCATGTTGTATAGTAAGCTCAGAAGCTGGGCAGCGGGACCGCGACAGGGGGAGCGCGGCAGCGGCCGGCGGCAAATGCGCACACACAAAGAAAAGGAGAAAACAAATCATGGCAAAGCAGGGAGAAATCATTGAGACCACAGTTCGCAGGGAAGCGGTAGTGACCGCGAAGGACCTGTCGAAGACATTTTCCAACGAGTCCGTGCAGCAGCACGTACTGAAAAATCTGAACCTTTCCATCTACAAGGGCGACTTCACCGTCATCATGGGAAACTCCGGATCGGGCAAGAGCACACTTCTTTACACGCTCTCCGGTATGGACCGGCCGACCCTCGGAACCGTAACCTACTGCTTCGGCGGTGAGAGTGTGGAAATCTCGAAGTACAGTAACGACGCCCTCGCGAGATTCCGACGCGACCACGCGGGCTTCGTGTTCCAGCAGAACTACCTAAACGATTCCATGAGCGCACTCGACAACGTGATGGTGTGCGGACTTCTTAAGAACAAGGACCGCAAGGCTTTGGCGGAGCGCGCGAAGAAACTTCTTTCAAGCGTGGAGATTGAGGAGCGCGACCAGCGCAAATTCCCGACGCAGCTTTCGGGCGGCCAGCAGCAGCGCGTCGCCGTGGTTCGCGGCGTCATCAACCAGCCCGAGATCCTCTACGCGGATGAGCCCACCGGCGCACTTAACTCGCAAAATACAGAGAACGTTCTGAACATTCTCTCCGACCTAAACAACGACGGTCAGAGCATCGTCATGGTAACCCACACAATCAAGGCTGCCGAGCGAGGAAACCGCATCCTCTACCTCGCCGACGGTGTGATCACCGCAGAGATCGACCTCGGTTCCTACGCCGGCGACTACCGCGATGAGAGCAACGAAAAACTTGCCGAGGCAAAGGAGCGTCACGCAAAGCTGAAGGCATTCCTTCAGGAAATGGGGTGGTAAGATGTATAAACTTTTCTTTATTGCCTGGAACAATATCAAAAAGCAAAAGGGCGATATGATTACGTTTCTTTTGTTTACAATGCTTGCCTCCTACTTGATTTTCCAGTGCGCCTCCGCACTGCTTGGAATGGGCAAAGTCATGGACAGTCGTTTTGAGGATATCAACGGCGCCGAAGTTCTCATCTTCGCCGACAAATACGAGGAGGAAGTCGAAGCTTGGGAGGCGGCATTTGCCGAGACAAAAGACATTGTCGACGTGGAGAAGACTCCGTTCCTGCGGCTGTACTGCTCGTATCGGAACACGAAGGATGAGGAGTTTGAGGAGTACGAGTTCTACGTAGAGCCGTACACGGTCAATCCGAAGTACATGAACCTCGGAATCGATTCGTCCGATCTCGGGGAGAACGATATTCTCCTTCCGATGTTTCTCAAGAGCCGTTTCGCCGTCGGCGATACGATGGAGCTGAAGTTCAACGACACCGTGTATTCCTTCCGCGTTGCGGGCTACACGGAGGACCCTTATTTTTCTTCCTCCATCAATGTCACCATCTACTATTGCTACATGGCACAATCGTGGATTGATACGATTGCGGACAACAATCCCGGCCTTGCGGGCATGGGCGTTGTTCTCCGCGGCAAAGCTGACCCGACAGCCATGGAAAACGGGCTTTTGACACTTGACTTGGAGAAGTCGATTACAACTGCCTACCACAGACTGATCGCTCCCGCGGAAGAGGCACATCCAGAGCGGGATTACAACAATTTTACGGCCGTGAACTGGCAGATGATGCGGGGCGGCGGACAATTCCTCCCGCAGGTTGTGATGGCGGTTGTGCTTTTGTTCGCGGTCATTATCCTGGTGGTTGCATTTGTCATCATCGCGTACGGCGTGCGGGATTTCATCATCCGAAATATGAAGAACACCGGTATCCTGGAGGCCGCCGGCTACACCACCGCGACGCTTCGCGCAGCATTGTGCGTGCAGATTGTGACGGTTGCATTTGTCGGAAGTAAGATCGGAATCTATGCGGGTCTTCTGACGCAGAGGCCCTTCGGTAACCTCGTAAGCGGAATCCTCGGTATCTCCTGGAACCAGCCGATCAACATGGGCGCAGCCATCGGCACGCTCCTCGGGCTTTCCCTTACCACGCTTTTGATTGCATGGCTTCTCGGCGGCCGCTACAAGAAGATCACGGTTCTCGACGCGCTTCGCGGCGGAATCAATACCCACAATTACAAGAAAAACTTCGTTCCGCTTGACAAGTCGGCGATGCCGCTTCCGGTTGCCATGTCCCTCAAGAGCACCCTCGGCGGAAAGAAGAGAAGCATCCTTCTTGTTGCCATCTCAGCGATTCTTGCTATCGCCATGACCTGCGGCTTCGCGCTCTACGAGTCCTTCGGCATGAACAAAAACGCCATGGGCGAGATGTTCGCTTTCGAAATCGGCACCATCCAGGTGATGAACGCGGATCCGGCCTGCGAGGAAGACTTGAAGAACATGGAGGGTGTGGACAACAGCCTGATGTACATCGGTTTCGAGCCCATCATCCGCTTCGGCGACAAGGAATATTCGGCCTACACCTTCGCCGACGAAGACACCAACAAGCGCCTGAATCTCATGATGCTCAAGGGCCGTGTGGAGGTCCACGACAACGAAATTCTTCTGACCCAAGCCCTCGCCGAAGAGCTGGGATGCGGCATCGGCGACGTTGTGACCGTGACCCTCGGCAAGAAGTCCGCAGAGTTCATCGTGACGGGCTTTGACCAGCGCATGGAGCGCATGGGCAGAACCGCCAACATGACCCTTCCGGGAGCTCTGAAGATTCTCGGTTCCATTGATAAAGTGACTTATATCATCACCGCCAAGGACGGCTACGGCTTCTCCGACATGGAGAAGGGCGTAAAGGATGTGTTTGCGGCCCATGACTGCGATGACTACGTTATCGTCAACAGCGAAAAGTATATGAAGGTTACCACCGGTACAGTATCCATGGCCATGAAAGCAGTCTGCGCCGTAGTTTCCCTGATTACCATCTTCATCGTAGCCTTCACCATCGCCCTGATCGTCCGCGGCAAGATCACCCGCGAATGGCGCGCCATGGGTATCGACAAGGCCCTCGGCATGACCAGCGGTCAGCAGATCGTCCAGATCATGCTCTCCAACCTTCCTGCCGTAATCCTCGGCAGCATCCTCGGCGTTCTGCTTGCCGGCCCCGCCGGCAGCGCCCTGTGCCGCGTCATCTTCAGCCTGTTCGGCATGAAGAAGGTTGTCTTCGGTGCATCCTTCTTCTTCAAGGCCGTAAGCGCCCTGAGCATCATCCTGATGGCCCTGATCACCGCCGCCCTGATGGGCCTCCGCGTCCGCCGCTGCAACCCCGTGGCGATGATTACGGAGGAGTAGGGGGAGCGCCGCAGGGATGCTGCGGTTGGCAGGTTCTCTTGTGCTGAGCATGGGGAGTACTTGTTGGCAGGTTCTCTTGTGCTGCGAATATACCGCCCGGCGCGCATGGAATGCGCGCTTGGGCGGTAATCTTGTGTTTCCGGGTGCAGGAAGTGCCCCGGTTTGCGGACACCGTGTCGCGCTTTTTGTGGTGTATTTGCGTGACTACGGCCTGAGAAGTAGTTTTTCACTTCCAGGCCGTAATTGTACCTGTCTAACAGTCGTGGTTACTTGATTTTGACCTTGATTTCGCGGACGCCTACGGCCTGAAAAGCAAGTTCCTACCTACAGGCCGTAATTGTACCTATCTATCAATTGTGGTCACTTGCTTTACCCCATAGTTACGAAGATCGCCTACGGCCTGAATTCCGGTTTAGCGAAGTCAGGCCGTAATCGCTTGATTTCAAAACTTCAAAATGAGGTATGCTTCCACTGAGACAGATAATGACTACGGCCTGCGGCAAAAAAACGTGCCGCAAGGCCGTAGTCACTAGAATTCAAAACTCCGAAATGAGGTATTTTTCCGGTGGGAGGAGTAACATACAGGTATCGGACCGGGAAGGTTCCCCGAAAAGAGCAAACATGTAGGTATCGGACCGGGAAGATTCCCCGAAAAGAGCAAACATGTAGATATCGGACTGAGAAGAATTACCGGAAAAAAGCAAGCCAACATTCAAGTAAAGCCTTTTTATACCAACAATCTCTGAATCCAGCGTTCGATGGTCTCTGTACGCAAAGGACACTCCAGAGATTCTTCTGTAACGATGAGGTTTTCTCCGATGTTGAAGCCGTTTTCCTCGTAGACCTGAATCTTACGAATTGCGTGGGCGGCATAATCCGGGTCGCCCATTCGTCCCTGATGTTCCCAAATGATAATCTGTCTTTTCCGGAGATTCAGACATCGGAAATCCGGGTGAACAAGACCCAGTCCGTCAAGATACAGAGGATACTCATACTGGTAGGGGATGTTATACCGGGAGAGAGTTTCAGCAATCATCCATTCACTCTTGGAGCGAACGGATTCTCCTTGAGGTGTATCGTACATCATTGATTCAGTGTAAGAATCGTAAGAATCATAATTCTCAGAAAGAAAGGACTGCAAGATTTCTTCGTCCGAAGGGAAAATCTTGTCAACAAGATTTTGACGGCCGGGGGTGAGCTTTGAGAGGCAATGTCGGAAGTCTGAAATACTGTTGCCGGTGATGAGTTTATCAATTATCTTTAGCTCGGATTCAGCATGCTCCCTCACCAGAGCATAATACTCAGAATCGACGATTCTGCATGCAATGTCGCGCTCGTTTTTAGGAAGATACTTCCAGGAATCGCTTGGTTTCGCCTTCCAGTAATACTGAGGACATTTGTTGCTTGTGGTTGTACGTAGCATACCCGGAGGCCTTTTTCGAATCCGACTGTCAGATTCTTCAATCAGCTGTGCGAGAAATCTGCGACGATTCTGAAGAAGGTCTAAAAGACTGAGTCTGTTGAGTTCCAATTGGTAAAAATCCACGGTGATACCGCCTTTCATGAGAAAATGAGAAAAGAGAGTCGGGCCGGTGAGAAGAATGAAAGAAAAAACAGAGAAAAGATGCGATTGTACGCTGAGTATAAGCCAATCCCCCCGGCAAATGCAAGTAGAAAAACCACCCCCGTTTTTTGTATAGTTTTACCATAATCGCGAAAATCGCGAAACGCGACGGCACCGCGGCCTGACCTGCGGGGCCGCATCACGTCTCTATCCTGCGGGAGCAAGCGAATTCCGGTGGCGGAGCGGCGGCATCTGTGATACAATACAAAGAGCGGGAGAGGAAAGAAATCTCTGAAGAGGAGAGAAAATATGCAATATCAGGTTTTAATCGTTGACGATGAGAAGGATTTGGCGAAGATGACGGCGGAGTACCTGCAGATGTTCGATATATCGACAGCCTGCGTGTACAGCGCCGCGGAGTGCTATGACTTTTTTGCGGTAAATTCAGCCGAACTCATTTTGCTTGACATCAATCTCGGAGACGGTTCCGGGTTCGCCGTGTGCAAGAAACTGCGCGGAGAATACAACCTGCCGATACTTTTCATAAGCGCGCGGCAGAGCGATGACGACGTGCTCGCGGCGCTGACCATCGGCGGCGATGATTATATCAAAAAGCCTTACAGCCTGTCGGTGCTTTTGGCGAAGGTAAAAGTCAACCTAAAACGCGTCGCGGAGCTCCGCGACGCAGAGAAGGGCGCGACAACAAGCGCCGCAAATGGCGCCGCAACAGGGGTAGCCGGCAACGGCACACCTAGCGACGCCGGCACGACTGCAAAGAATGCTATATTGACGCTGGATGCGGCGACGATGTCGGCGGTGCGGAACGGACGGAGAGTTCCGCTGAAGGCGAAGGAATACGCGCTGTTGCATTGTCTGTATGAGCGACGCAATACGATTGTCACGAAGGAAGTATTGTTCGACGAGGTGTGGGGGGATGCATTTTACAGCGATGGGACGCTGAATGTGCACATCCGCAAGCTTCGGGAGAAGCTTGAGGACGACCCGAACGCACCGACGCTGATTAAGACCGTCTGGGGCACCGGATACATCCTCGAGGTTTGATGGAAAGACGTCCGTAATACGGGCTCAGGCCCGGAGAATGGGAGCTGCAAAGGCTGCCCGTGGCATGGGCAAAATGTTTGGAGACTTGATATGAAATACCGAAACGGAATCGTGATTGTCTATATCCTGATCATGCTTGGGGCGCTGGCGGGGCTGTGGTTCACCACCGGCGGGAAAACCGCGCCCAAGCGGGATATGGTGGCGTACAATGATGAGCTTCACCGCATCGGGAAGGCGTATCTCGAGGGGCAGGCGAGGGAGTCGATTGAGGAGCAGTTCAGTTGCAAACTCGTGCTCGCCGGCGAGCCGGAGGCCGAGGTGATGCGGGCGTATTCGGAGTATGGGCTGGTGATGGATTTTGCGCCGGAGGGCGAAGTCATCGGCAAGGTGATTTGGCACGATGTCGGGGGGGATTTTCAGGGGTCGCGAAATACCTTCCGCCGCACGTTCCTGATCTTCTGGGCTGTGGTGTTCGTCGGGGGGCTTTTGTTTCTCATGGCCATCGACTGGTTCCTTCTGCGTCCAACGCGGGAAATGCGCGGCTTCGCGGGCGAGATTGCGAAAGGCAATCTGGACGTTCCGCTTCCGATTCGGAAGCACAATCCCTTCGGAAATCTGGTCGAAGGGTTCGACTTGATGCGCGAGGAGCTGAAGGCGTCGCGCATGCGTGAGGCCGAGGCGGAGAAGGCCAAAAAGGAGCTTGTGGCGGAGCTTGCCCACGATATCAAAACGCCTGTCGCGACCATCCGCGCCACGTGCGAAGTGATGGAGCTCCGGCAGCGGCGACTAATCGAAAAGCTGAGCGTAGACAGCGTCGCGGCGGAGGCCGCAGCCGCCGAAGCGGCCGGCAATGCAACAGCAGTTGTCGGTGGATTGAAAACAACGGAAGCTGCCGGGGCGACCGGCAATGCCGGTGCGATTGCGGAGACGCAGGATTCTTCGAAGAAAGCGCAGGCGATTGCGGAGGCGCGGGATGTTTTGGAGAAGGCACAGACGATTGCGCACAAGACCGAGACGATTCAGCAGCTGATGGACAACGTGTTCCAGACAACGCTTGAGGAGCTCGACCGCATTGAAGTGAACCGGGCGGAGGAGAGCTCCGGGATGGTGGAGGAGTATTTTCGGAATCTGCGGAATTACGGCAATATCATTCTGGAAAACAGCATTCCGCAGTGCCTTGTTTTTATGGACCGACTGCGAATGGAGCAAGTCATCGACAACGTGGTGGGCAACTCCCACAAATACGCCGGCACCGATATTCATGTGCGGTTTGATGAGATTGCGATGAAGGCTGCGGACAGCGAGGAGGCGAAGTTCCTTCGCATCCGCGTTCATGATGACGGCCCCGGGGCGCCGGAGGATGAGCTTCCGATGCTCATGGAGAAGTATTATCGCGGCAATGCCGCGAAAGGCAAGACCGGTTTCGGGTTGGGCCTCTATCTGGTGCGCTCCTACATGGAGAAGCAGGGCGGCGGCGTCGAGGTTTACAACGACCATGGTTTCACGGTTGATCTGTACCTGAGGAAAGTCTAGTCGGTTGGCGACTGCGCTCCCGAGTTGCTTTGGTTTTTCTCGATAAGGTTGGAAGGCTTTATCTGAAGCGGAGCTACGGCCCAGCGACCGCGAAGTCGGTTGCGGGCCGTAGTGCTTTATCGGGGGCCCCAGCTATACCTCATTTTAGGCTTTTTGAATCAAGTGACTACGGCCCAGCGGCGTTTTTTTCGCCGCAGGCCGTAGTCCTTATCTGTCTCAGGGGATGGTCACCTCATTTCGATGCTTTGAAATCAAGGGATTACGGCCTGAGGTTGATAAAACGGACTTCAGGCCGTAGGCGACCTTCACAACCACGAAGGAAAGCAAGTGGCCGCAATTGATAGACAGGTACAATTACGGCCTGGCAACGAAAACTTACTTTTTGGGCCGTAGCCGACTTCTCGAAAATGGAAAAAACGAGGGAACAACAACCGCGAGACAGGTACGACTACGGCCCGGCCACCGTGAAATCGGTTGCCGGGCCGTAGTTCCTTCCTTGAGTTCCGTTAGCTTCCGGGAAAAACAACCTGCGCAGGGCAGATGGCGGATTATCTTGCAAAGACTGCGAAAAATATGCTTGTCATAGGCACTTTTGGCTCTAAAAGCAAGAATATATCGCTTTTCGACCCGCAGTAGAGTATAATTATATCGTGGGCTTTTCTATGCTTGGGAAAAGCAGCGCCGCCAAGCAGTTGGCGCATGGCAGCCGGCGCCGAGAAACCGGCGCCGGGCCCTTGGCTTCGCCACGGCGCCGCAGAGCTCGTGATACAGAGGAGAGAAAACAGGAGGGATGATATGTTTACCTGGAATTACCAATACATATCAAAGGCAAGGCTTGCGCAGGCGTTTTTGCAGATGATGCTGGATCCGGAGAAGGGAGATATTCTGGTGCGGATTCACACGGCGATTCATCTTGAGGACGAGGCGGTGGAGCTTGCCAGATTCATAAAGACGATTGTGCCAAGCGCCAAGATTGTGGGGACCAGCACGTCCGCGGTTATCAACTGGGGGAAGCTGGCGATGAATCAGTGTGTCATCTCGGTCACGCAGATGGACGGCGGGCATGTGAATACGGCGATTATTCCGACGAGGGACAGGGAGACCGGGCTGCCGATTACGGTGGATGATGTGTGCCATACGGCGCAATGCCGGGTTTTCTCGAAGGACACGAAACTGATCTTGACGTTCCTTGCGGGCGACTATCTGGATATCCAGAAGATGGTAGACCGAAGCAATGAGTGCGCGCCGGGCGTGCAGATGATCGGCGGCATCGTAAATGCCGCGAGAATCGGGCAGCAGGCCGCGTGCAAGTCGGGGTTCATCTTCGATGAGAACGGCTGGACGTCCGAGGGGCTTTTGATTGCGACCATCGGCGGAAGCGAAGTGGAGAGCTTCTGCACGTACGCGACCGGTGTGCAGGCTATCGGGGACGAGTATGAGATCACGGATGCGTTTGGCAACTGCATTCTGGGGCTTGCGGGGATCGATGCAGCAAAGGAATACCACACGGGAATCGGCGAGGCGCTCACGCACCGGCAGGAGCTTGCGGACCTCTTTCCGCTGGTCTACGCCGACATGCCGGACATCCCGGTGCCGATACGATTCCGGGAGAATTGCAGCCTGGAAGAGCTCTATCCGAAGGACGACCCCGCAAACGCGGAGCGGTACGCCGCAAGGCCCGATCTGAATCCCGCAGAGCGGAAAGCATACATTCAAACCAATCATAACGTCACCGTCGGGCGGAAGCTTCGGCGGGCATTCCTCTATGACCGGAAGATTATCGCAGACAATCACGCCATGTTCTTACATGTGGAGAATTTCGAGAAGGCGGAGACGCTCTTCGGATACTCCGGCGAGATCCGGTCGCTCATCTATTCCAACTGCGCCAAATGGGAGCTTTCGGCATACGAAAACTCGAATATGAGCGGCTGCGTCACGGCCGGCGAGATTGTGTACGCGAACGGGCGGAACACGCTCGCGGACAGCGCATTTGCCGTGGCGGTAATCGGCGAGGCGGAGTCGACGCAGGAGTACAATCCGTATGCATTTTCCAAGACGGACTCCCTTGCAGCCGACAACAAGGCGCTTTTAAATTACCTCGTGGACATCGAAAGCATGGTGCAAAAAGCGGGGCCGGAGGCCAGCGTTGCCGAGGGGCTTCGGTCGTTTGTGCGCGACTGCGAGCTCAAGCTTCTGTACTCGGAAAATGAAGACATCCCCAACGAGGCGGCCCTCAACATGGACATGAAACTGAAGGGGTACGACCGCATCTGCATCGTCAACGTGCTGGATACGTCGAGCATGAAGATAGTCTTCGACGAATCGACGATACAGCTGACGAGACGCGCATTTATCGCCAAATGCGTCGAGTTCGCAAGGCGCCGGAACTATCGCGCGTACGTGCTCGAGGACTGGAGAATCGCCATCGGTGCGCCGTCCTACACCGTGGCAGTGCGCACGATGACACGCGATATGGAACTTCTGCAGAAAGAGTTGTTTGCATCGGCGGAGGGGCTGATTGCCATCGTGCCGACGTTCTGTATCATCAGCGGCTGTACGGTGGACAACATAAACACGGTATACAGCTCCGCGAGACTTGAGATGTTAAACAAAAACATCCAGTTCCATGTGTGTGATGCGAGATCCTACCAGTCGGACGAGGAGAGCATCCGCGAGCGGTATCGCATGCTGAACCTCATTAACTACGCGATTGCCCATGACCGCATTATCCCGTATTACCAGGGAATCCACGACAATGCGACGGGGACGATTCACCATTACGAGTCGTTGATGCGGCTTGAGGATGAGGAAGGAAATGTGTATTCGCCGTACCGATTCCTCGACGTAGCTCGCTCGTACGGGCTTTTGTACGACTCGGCGTCCGCAATTATGATTCGTAAGGTGTTTGAGCGGTTCCGCAACGCGGAGGATGTGAGCGTGAGCATCAATCTGGGCATCCGCGACATCAAAAACCGCGAGACGATGGAGTATGTGTACGACTTCCTGGCGAGCGTGAAGCATCCGGAGAATTTTGTGTTTGAGATTCTGGAGAACGAGGATGTGGATGCGTATGAGGTCATTGAAAACTTTGTCGACCGCGTGCACCAGCTGGGAGGCAAGATATCCATCGACGATTTCGGCAGCGGGTATTCGAATCTGCAGCACATCGTCGCCATCAATTCCGATTATCTGAAGATTGACGGCTCCATCATCCGCAAATGCTGCGAGAGCCGCGAGGCCGAATACATCATCACGCTGATCATGGGGTGGAAAAAGCTGAGCGCGCAGAAGATCCGCATCGTCGCGGAGTTTGTGGAGAACGAGGAGATTCAGACGATGCTTATGAAGTACGGCATCGATTTCTCGCAGGGGTATCTGTTCTCGAAACCGTCGCCGAATATAGCGGTGTGATACGAGGAAAAAAGACCGAATGGTATAGGGAGGGGAAGGAAATGGCATATTACGGGGATCGAAAACGCACCATCGGACTGATCATCGAAGATCTTTCCGTGGACTATTCCAAGGAAATCATAAACAGCGTGCAGACCGCCATGGCAGGCTACAGCGATCTGCGGCTTGTTGTGCTTGCGGGCATCCACGATGAGGAGAAGCGCAAGGATGACGCCAGCTACTGGTATAAAACCGTGCACAACACCATCTACCGGCTTGAGGAGTCCCTCAACCTGTCCGGCCTGATTTTGACGCTTCCGAACATCTGCGGCGTCAGCGGAGAGGAAGTGATGGATGAGGGGTATCCGAATTTTGCGAAGGTGCCGAAGGTGTTTATCTCCACCGGTGTTGAGAACTGCACGACGGTTCGGTACGACAACGAAAAGGGCGTGCGCGAGGCCATCGATTACCTGGTGAACGTCAAGGGCGTCACGAAGCTTTGTATGCTGGGCGGCCGCGAGGACAATGCGGATGCGCAGGAGCGCAAGCAGGTCTTCATCCGTTGCCTGACGGAGAACCGGCTCAACTATACGGAGGACATGTACGAAAAGACCGACATGTCCATCGAGGCGAAGGCCGAGGCGGAGCGTTTGATGGACCGAAACCCCGACACCGAAGCCATCTTCTGCGTCAACGACCAGGTGGCGGTGCCGCTGTACGAAGTGCTGAAGGAGCGCGGGCTCATGCCCGGCCGCGACGTGCAGGTCTTCGGCTTCGACAACACCAAATTTTCCGGCTCGATGGTTCCGCCGCTCGCTTCCGTGGGCGCGGCAAATGTAACCCTGGGCCAGCAGGCGCTTGAGCTTTTGTTAGCGAAGATGGACGGGCGCGAGGTGGAGTCCGTGGTGCTTCCCACGAGACTCTACGGCAAGGAGTCGTTGGAGTACGAGATGTATGAGTACACCACCTTGGAGATGCTGCAGGTGGATTCGGCCTTCATCAACCGCATGTTCGACGACTGCTTCTATCGCTATAACAGCGAGTCGCACGATGCGGACGAGGTGAACTTAAAGCGCCTGTTCTTTGAATTCATCTCGCGGATGCTTAAGTCGATGGTGACCAGCGCCATGACGCAGGAGGAATACGTAGAACTGCGGCGCTTAATTTACATCTTCTTCGAGAACGGCGCGATGCGCTACACCGACCCGGCCCGGCTTGTGCGGAGCATCGAGAGGCTGCAGGGCGGCATGAACAAGTCGCAGAAGTCGCCGACCGCCAACCTGATGAACAACCGGTGCTTCTCGTACATGAAGGACCGCGCAATCATGGCGCTCTCGGGTGAGATTAATCAGAGCAACGAAGTGCTCAAGAAGGGCCGCGAGCGGCTGCAGGATTTCTTCATCCATTGTATGGAATTTGACGAGCTTGAGGAGGTAAATGAGGAGACCATCGCAAGACGGTGTGACCGCCTCGGACTTCCGAATATCGCGGTGCTTTTGTTTGAGAAGCCGATTGATTATAAGGAGGACGAAAAGACGGAGATTCCCACGAGTATCCGGCTGATGTGCTCTGTGCGGGACGGCGAATTGCGCGTGATTTCGCCGGAGCGAAGGCTCTGCCCGCTCAGCGGAATTCTGGAGCGGACGGAACTGCCGAAGAGCAATGGATTTGCCGCAATACCAGTATTCTACGGCAGTAGAATATACGGCATGCTTCTGGCGTCTCTAAACGATGAATCCGCGAACCGCGGCGAGCTTGTGGCCGACCAGCTGGGTCGGACGCTTCGGCTTAACGATAAGACCTGAGAATCGCAGAATTAAACATTGATTTCCATCCCGCAATCTGCTATGTTGTAGAGGACGGGCGGCTCCGATTCGGAGGATGCCCCGGAGAAAGAGAGAATAAGGAGGCAGGAAAATGGAAGAGAACGGCAATGTAACACAGATGACCGATCAGGGCGCGACCGCAACTCCCGCGGCGACGCCGGTGGTGACACCTCCGCAGCCGATTAAGGTGAAGTCAAAAGCGGGGTATGTCGGAGTACCGAAGACCGGATTCGGCGGGGAAGTCCTCGCAATCCTCATCTCCATCTTTTTGATTATCGGCGCTCTCAGCGGCAGACTTGTGCTCCGCGGAACGAACAGCAGCACGGCGCTTTTGGTCGTGGCGTTCGGACTTTTGGCTTGGGATGTGTACAACGTGATTAAGAAGACGAGCAAGATTTCGGAGCAGAAGACGCGACTCCTCAACCAGAACGCCACGGTGGAGCGCGTGATGGCGACCTCCCGCGAGATGCCCACGTCCCTCAATGTGCGCATTTCCTACGACAAGAGATTCGCCCTCGTCGATTTCACACCGCGTCTCAACGGTGTCAAGATGACCCGCAACCCCAAGTCCTTCGAGTACACCGGCGTGACGGGGAGATCCCGCAACATCATTGACTTTGAGCATCTGGAGCTGACGGTTGTTTGGGATGTTGCCGCCCTGAGCGAGGTTTCCATGCAGCTTCAGCAGGACGGCAAGCAGTTTGAGCTTGTGCTTCCTTCCAACGTGACCTACCTTCCGCCCGTATAAGGTCGGAACAAATCAGAAATAAATATGCGACAAATGCCGCCGGATGGTTTTCTGTCCGGCGGTATTTCGAAGGGGGAGAACCATGACACTTTTGTGGATTGGAATTGTGATTGCAGCCTTTGTCATTACGGTGGTGACGCTTGTGCTTCTTCGGCAAATTCCGGAAACCATGCTTCGCATGTTCGGCATGTCCGCATTTGCCGTGGGGCTCGTGCTGACGATTATCTTCACCGTGAAGCATCCCATGAATCTGGCCGTCATTTTGTTGCACATGACGGTGTTTGTGCTGGTGGCGATTGTCGCCGACGGCATCCTCACGGCTGGGGAGCGGCGGAAGAGAGTCGCGGCAGGGCTTCCGGCCTACGGGGAGGTGGAAGAATCGCCGGCTTACGTGGCGACGGAAGAATCGTCGGCCTACGGAGTTACAGGCTTGCCCGGATGGACCCCTGCAACGCGCGGACGTGTCTGCCGGATTGCGGCTGCATCGGTCGGATGCGCGTTGTATCTGGCGGCGGGGCTTTTCTCGGCGAACCACATCGTGCGGACCGAGATTACCGTAACGACTGATAAAAATATTCCGGTGGGACAGAACGGGACGTCGTACTGCATCGTGCAGCTTTCTGATGTGCATCTGGGGACGACGGTTGACCTTAAGGACTGGGAGCGGCTTTTGGCACGGGTTGCGAATGAGAAGCCGGACATGGTTGTGATCACCGGAGACTTTACGGACAGCAGCACAAGCCGTGAGGACATGGCCCGCGCATGCGAGGCCTTTGACAGGCTGCCGAGAGAGTGCGCAATCTATTACGTGCCCGGGAACCATGATTCGGAAGAGGGGAAATTTACGCCGGGGGAACTGCAGGAAAATCTGCAGAAACACAGCGTAAGGACGCTGCAGGATGAGTTTGCTTGTCCCGCGCTCAACATTGGCGTTCTCGGCAGAAAAGACCGGTCGGTTTCGCGAAGCAGTATGGGGGAATTTTGGAAGGAGTATGAGGGCTCTTTCGGATTGGGATCCATTTTTTACGGCGCCGATATCGATGTGACGGAGGATTCCGATTCCGGGAATTACGAAAATAACGTGCTGGATGTCAAAACCCGATTTAATATCCTGCTTGATCATCAGCCCAACGACTTCGATGCCGAGGCGCGGGAAGGAATCGATTTGGTGCTCTGCGGCCATACCCACGGCGGCTTTTTGATGCCTTTGCAGTTGATTGCAACGTGGATGCCGGGCTTGCTGGGCGAGGCCGATCTTCTGAGCGGAACAGAAAAACGCGGAGGCACCACCTTCGTGGTTTCCTCCGGCGTCGGAACCTGGGCGACGGACTTTAAGACCGGCACCAAGTCAGAGTATGTCGTGATTTACGTTAAGCGGTCAGGGGAATAGGCGCTATTGGAGGGCCGTGGGGGCTTTGGGAGGCTTTTGGAGGCTTTTGGTCGGAATACCCGGGCGGAGACAGCGGAAATTGGAAAAACAAGAATTCCGCTGTCTGTTTTAGTCGGAATTCCTGAGCGAAGACAGCGGAAATTGGAAAAACAAGAATTCCGCTGTCTGTTTTGGGCGGAATACCCGGGCGGAGACAGCGGAAATTGGAAAAACAAGAATTCCGATGTCTGTTTTGGGCGGAATTCCTGAGCGAAGACAGCGGAAATTGGAAAAACAAGAATCCCGCTGTCTGTTTTTGTCGGAATACCCGGGCGGAGACAGCGGAAATTGGAAAAACAAGAATTCCGCTGTCTGTTTGAGACAGCGGAAATTGGAAAAACAAGAATTCCGCTGTCTGTTTTGGGCGGAATTCCTGAGCGAAGACAGCGGAAATTGGAAAAACAAGAATTCCGCTGTTTTTTGACAGAATTCCTGCGCAAAGAAAAGCTTCCCCCCTGATTTCAGGCCGTGGGGCGCGTGCGGAGTTGGCGCGCAAACAGGGCGACACAGGCTGCCGCGAGAAGCAGCGAGCCGCCGGCGACGGCGTAGACGTAACACAGGTTACTGTCGGTGCCGTAGATCTTGATGACGCCCGTAAACAGGGAGCCCACCGTGAGCACGGCGATGCCGTCGCGCCAGAGTTTCTTTGCAAGGTTGGAGATCATGGGCGGTCGTTTACTGCAGGCGAACAGAAGCGCCGGCAGCGCGCCCAGCAGTAACGGCACGGCAAATCCATACACCATGTAGTTTGAGTACACCCCGAAGCTGAAGTGCTCGTAGACAGCACCGAAGGCGGCGAGGCCGATGGCGATGAGAACATAGTTTTTGCCGACCCGCAGGAAGTTTTCCCGCGGGTTAGTTTTTTTGATATCCGATGCAGACAATGTCGCTCACGCTCCTTTCGCTTGTGTTCCGGCCGGATGTGGTCGGATTGTTGATGACTTTTCCGAGGAAAACCATCGTGGAGGAACCGCCGCCATCGAGGTTGTAGGCGGTCTGCGCGCCGAGGGATTGCAGAAATTGCGCCAGCTCGTAAAGCGTCAGACCGTCGTTGTCGCCGGTGCGGCCGTCGCTGACCACGAAAAGATAGTGGCCTTCCGAAATCTGGGCGATGGCGGTGCGGGGATTGGACGCCATGGCGCGACCGACCTCCGTCTTGGCGGAAACCGTAATCTCGCCGTTTTCCAAAAGCCCGGGGCCGAAGGACCAAACCTGCACGGCGCCGTCTGAGAGCAGCTGCTTCGCGGAGACATCCTGCTCGTTCACAACCTCCAGACGCCCGTCCGCATAGAGGACGAGGTCCTCGTTGTCAGAGGAGGCTTGGCGGTACAGTGTGCCGTTTCGAAGGACGTAGCCCTTGGTGCGCGACCCGTAAAAATCACCGTTCACAGCCAGAATCGCATCCACGCGGCTCGCCGTCTCCGAAGTCGCTTCCTTCACATTTCTTCCATACGTGTCTTTGGCAAATGCCGTGAAAAGATATTTCGGTGATGCCACCTTCACATCCGCGACATACACGTCTGTGTCGTTCACGCGGTATTCCGTAAGTGTAACTTCAATGTTCGCGTCCCGGTACGAGGTGTCGGTAATCACCGGCTCAGTATATGTCGTGTCGGAACCGTCACCGTCAGTCTGTCCGTCAGTGTCCGCATGCCAGTCGCCGTCCCCGGATTGTTTTCCGGAGTTGTCGACGACGCTGATCGTGGGGGCCGCTGCCACGGCGCCCCGATAGGCGTGGGGAATCACGAATACGTCAAGAAGCGCGTATCCGGTGAAAAGCATGAGTAGTATTGCGGCTACGATGCCGTGCTTGTAATTCGATAAACGGAATCCCATAAGAAAACCTCCGTGATGTGTCGGTTACTGCAATACCATAACATCACAAACGCTCCGGAAGCACAAGGCAATTCACAATATCTTGCGAAAGAATCCTACAGGATTCCACACAGTTCCACGGAGATTCCGAAGGAAGACAAAGGAAGATTCCGAAAGAGTTACAAAACCCTCTTGACAGTACCATTTAACTTTGATACAATATCGGTAAATACAATTTACCGGAGTTTTCTGCTTTTACCTCGATATATCAAGTCGAAGGTGCACGAGAAAGAGGTTATGTATATGAGACTTGCAGTTGTCATAGGAATTGTCCTGGTCGCATGTATACTGTATTACCGGCCTTTCGGAAGTCTTTGGTTTGTGAAAAACAAATGCAGCGCCACGGCGCCGGGCCATTATGTGTATTGCGAAGGCTACTATACCGCGCAGATGCCGGGGAACGGCAAAATCAACCTGGTTCCGGTGTATGAATACACGGTAGACAACAAGCTCTACATGACCATCGTCGAAGGGATGGAGCAGTCCTACGATGTGTTTCCTCTCGAGGTCGAGGTGAAGTATAATCCGAATGACCCGGAGATGTGCTTTATCAACGGAAAACGAGGAAAGATTGTAACGAAAAAGTAAGGTGGGAGAAAAACAAGGGGGAGAAGTTATGAAAAAGAAAATTCTGATTGGGGTCGGAATCGTTGCGGCTGTATTGGCCGCCGCAGTGCTTTTAACTTTCCTTTTGAAGAAAAAGGACCCGCGGGAAAAGGGCAGCTTCACCGGGCGCATGTATACCGTGGAAAACGGTAAAAAAGAGCTGCAGACCGAGGAAACGTATTTCTTTGATTCCAAGGGCCATGTGGTCTACGAGTTCCGGAAGCAGAAGGACGCCGCTCCGGCGATTGCCCGCTATGAGTACGATGACCTCGGAAGAATTATTGTTACCAGGGAATATGAGAAAACATTTTTCGGCGAGCGGCTGGTGGGAACCCTTTATACGAAGTACTTCCGGGATACCGAGGAGGTTATCGAGTACCGGTCCGAGAACAGAAGAGGGAAGGTTATAAACCTCAGCACCTATGACTATGACGATGCCGGCAGGGAGATTTACCGCAAGGAAACCGTCGACGATGTAGAAACAATCACCAGGACGGAATACAATGAGCAGGGCACGATGATCTCCAAGTCGATCACCATCGAGGGACAGACCATTGTGGTTGCCGAGTATAATCCGGAGACCAATGAGGTGACGCGCTACCAGGAAGCGAACGGTTGGTATCGGGAAGGCGAAAATTTCGGCGTGCGAAATGTAGACGCAATCGATGTTCTCGATAAGAACGGAAGAATCGTTGAGATCAAAGCTAACAAAACGCGGTATAACGATGAAACCGAAGAGTATGAGACGATAATGTGCACGCACGGAAGATACGTTTATCACCCGGAGGACGAGAAAATCGACTACGAAGAATTCGCGTACAATGAGGACGGTACACCGTCTTCCTGCTGGGTTTACGACAAGGAAGGACGGGAAATTGAGATCAAATACTATGATGAGGGAGTGGTAACCCGAATCTCCGAAACCGACTACGATGGTGAGGATCCTGATTTTCCGGGCGAAAAGATAACAATCACCAAACGATACGAGCTTGATGAGAACGGCAACCGTGTGTTGGTAGCCGAGGTACGGCAGAAGCTTATCCCGGGCTTTATGGCGGATTTTCCGCTGCAGTATCAAAACACCCGGCCTCATGTATATTACTGGAATGCGCTTGAGGACGGCAAATGGGTTGAAGAAGTCAGAACCGTCTTCTACGATGACGGAAAGATGAAGGAATATCACACAAAGACGTCTTTCGGCACCAATGGCGAAGAATCGATCTCTTATTACAACGAGCACGGCAGTATGGTAAGGGATGTGACGATGGACGCTGACGGAAATATCACAGAAGAGATTGTTGCAGAGTACACGTACTACTAATTGATATAAAAACAGGGGGATTAAAAATGGAAAACTATAACAACAATGCGGCTTACGGCAGCGGCGCGAACACCGGAGACGGCGCAGAGCAGCGGAAAATGTATCCGGACTACTGCGGGCCCAACACGGTTTCGAAGTATTATCGTGCGATCATAATCTCCGCGGTGATTATAATGGCAATCGCGGTGCCGGTTGCATTTATCCTTCGCGGAAAGAACAGCTTTTGGAATGTGCGGGCACCGTATCTGTTGGTTGTCTTCGCGATTTTGATTGTCTACAGTTTAGTTCAGTTCCTTTACTACCGCAAGGTGGTGCTTACGTATGTGCAGGATGTTGTGCCTACGGCTGATCCGTTTAAGACGAAGAACAGGAAGTTTAAGCTCCGGGTTGTCTGTGAAGGCAAAACAATCGACGTGAAAACCCAGGGCGTCTTCTCCCTTTTTGATGAGAAACAATACGCCGGGAAGCAGCACATCGCGGGGTACGATGCGAAGCGCAAACACTGGATCATCCTGTAAGTGCAGGACGCGATTTAATACGTAAAATGCAGCAGTCCGACAGGGCGATATCGCCTTGCCGGGCTGTTTTTTTGCGCCTTGAAATGCAGTTTGTGAGCTTTTTTGTCCCCGAAAGGTGCTTTTATTGTACACGTGATTTGATATTCTGGGAGCAGGAGCAAAGGAAGAGTGCGGAATCCCTCGGGAGCAGCGAAGGGCGAGAAGAACAGAAAGGAGCCTGCCATGATAATCAGTGATGCTTTGAAAGCGGTGCGGGAGTATTGGGACAGCACGGAGAGAACGGAGGACGATGAGTTTATGTTTACGGAGGCGCTGGGGACGTTGATCACGGAGACAAAGAACCCGAAATACATGTGCGAGCTGGCATGGCACTATTGCGAGAAGAAGCGGTTCGACCTGGAGATCAAGTATCTCGAGATGGCGGCGGAGTGCGGCTACGGGCCGGCGTACGAAGAGCTGGGGTATATGTGGTACTACGGGCAGCACGGGGAGAAGGATTACGCGAAGGCGTTCGAATACTACACCAAGGGCGCCCAGCCGGACCGCTTCGGCAACAAGGGGAGCCTGTGGTGCAAATATAAGCTCGCGGACATGTATCGCTTTGGGTGCGCCGTGCCGAAGGACGAAGGCAAATACTGCGCCATGATTGAGGAGGCCTACAGGGAGGTTCAGAATCCAAAACTTTTGAACGACCCGTACCCGGAGATCTGCCTGCGGCTTGCCGGGATTCGTTCCGAGCAGGGCGAGACGGAAGAGGCGGTGTTTTTACTTCTGAATGCGAAGGATTTTATGGCCGAGCGACTTTCCTACGAGCCGTTCTGGGGCCACATCGAGGTGATGGGCAGAATCGTGCGGTTTCTGTACAAGCTGATTCCGTTTGATGAGGAGGATGCGGACTTCTACGACATGTTCTACTTGACGCAAACGCCGGGAAGGTACGAGATGACCCGCGCAGGGGAAACCGTCACGATTGAGGTGACGGAAGAAAACGGAGAGAGGGCCATCGGCTATGACGGCAAATTCTTCCGCAGCTTCGAAGATTTCTGCAGCAAGGCAGAGCACAACGGCGCAAAGTTTACTGCGGTGTATGATGAGTTCTACAATTGTAGAACCATGTAAATGTATATACTTTCAACTGTTAGCATTGTTTTTGGGGCGGAAACTTGCTGGCCCAACAAATAATATAAGTATGACGAAAAGAAATACAAAAAGTATTGCAAAAAGTGTTTCAATGGTATATTCTTAAAGAGAGGAGATTGTGATGTACGATAGTTTCGAGATTGATCCGGAGAAAATCTCCTTTGAGTGGGATGAGGAAAAGGACAGAAGGAATTTTGCGAAGCATGGCATTCATTTCAAAACCGCCGCGAAAGTTTTTCTTGACCCAAATAAATTGATTCGGGAAGACGAAGAACATCCGGAGGAAAAGCGATATGATGTCTTAGGAAGAGTCGGAAAGGTTTTGTTTGTAGTGTGCGCATTTAGAGAGCAGAATGTGATACGTCTTATCTCAGCGCGCATCGCGAGTACAGAGGAGAAAGCGAGGTACGATTATGGTGAAGACAACTTTGAGGGATTTGAATACTCAATTGACCGATGAAGAGTTGAAGGAACTGGAAGCGGCTGAAAAGAAGCCATATGTTCTTGATGAAGACAGTCCTTTGATGACGCAGGAGCAGTTGATGCAGTTTAAACGCATCAATCGTGAGAACAGAACAAAGCCAACGGTTTCTCTGCGAATCTCGCCGGCTACTTTGCGAAAGGCAAAACAGTACGGAAAGGGCTACACCGGCCTTCTCAGCAGACTGCTGGATGCAGCAATCAACGATGAAGAACTGGTACGGAGATGCATCTGATATAGTGTCAATCAGCCGCACAAGGGTGCGGCTTTTTTGTTGCATTCGAAATTTGACATCTTATTGACTTTTGAGGTGTTTTTATCGGACAAGGTTTCGGATATTTTGGGGTTAACAGAATAAAAAATCCAGCGAGGAGGAGTAGAAAAAATGACAACCGAACAAACATTGAAGGAATACGAGGAGCTCCTGGTGAAGCGGGATCAGTACTACAAGGAGGCAGCGTCGTACCAGACCGTGTATATCAGTGAGTTCGGCGAGTTGATTGACGCCAACTTTGAGCTGAAGGTGGCGTGCATCAAGGAGAAGAAAACCATCAGCTATTGCCGGCGGCGGATGAACCGCGGGCTGGCGGTGGATGTGGCGCGGATGCAGGGCGAGATCGAGCAGGAGATGACGCTTTACTATACGCAGCTGTCGGAGATGAAGAGGGAGACCGCGGCGGCGAAAGAGGCCAAGACGGTTTCGGAGTATCAATATAGCCGCTCGAAGAAAATCTACCGCCGGCTTGCGAAAAAGCTGCATCCGGATATCAACGCAAAGACCGCGACAACGGAGACGCTTAAGGACCTTTGGAATCGTATCGTCATCGCGTACCATAAGAGTGACCCGGAGGCCCTTGCGGAACTCGAGGTGTTGGCGCGCGCAGAGCTTGAGAAACTCGGCGATGACGGCTGGGAGATTGCCTTCGACGATATTGAGGAGCGCATCGAGCGCGTGGAACGGGAGATCAACGAAATACTGACTACGGAGCCGTACACGTATCGCGCGCTTTTGGAGGACGAGGAGAAGAAGAAAGCGCACCGCGCGGAACTTGAGGAAGAGCACGAGGATCTTACGAGGTATCTCGCGGAACTGCGGAAGACCCTCGAAGCAATGCTTGCCGAGGGCGGCGCGAAGCTTGTGATGAGCGTGTAGCGTGAGAGGAACGAAGAAAGGAGACTCCGATGGCAAACGAAGTAATCATCAAAACAAAGGACGAGCTCTCCGTCGCGAGTGGAGCGACTCTTGATCGGCTGATCAAGCCGTTAACGCACGAGATTTTGCTGTTTGACTCGTATGTGGCGGGGACAGGGTATGTGAAGGACGAGGAAGTATTTGCCGAGATGAAGGTCGGCGACCGCCTCGTGCTGCAGCGGGAGCCGGAGAACCGCTTCGACGGCAACGCGATTCTGGTGCTGGACGCGCAGAAGCGCAAGGCCGGCTACATCCCCGAGAAGGACAACATCGTTTTCGCCCGCCTCATGGACGCCGGCAAATACCTCATCGCCAAGGTCGTCCGCATGGAGGAGAAGGGGTCCTTCCGGCAGATTAACATCAGCATTTTCCTCGTTGATTTCTGACAAGAAAGAGGTTGAAAACAGGGGCTTTCGGCGGTACAATGAAAGCAGTATTTCGACGAAGGGAGAGCCTGCCCGATGCAAGAGAAGGAAGACAGCCTCACCAAAGAAGAACACAAAGCGGCAAATGCAGAAACCAACCTGCGCATGATGATCTTCTTCAACTACTGCAAGCTGTTTATGATTGCGCTCATTTTTATCGCAAATCGTGTGTGGAGCGGGCATGCATTCGATGAGTTCGGCGGGGTGGTCGGCTTCTTCGGCCGTCTGTATGTATTGATTCCAATCTACGTCGCGGACGTCGTGCTCACGCTTCTGTGGCGCAAAAGCCGCGTCGCAGTCATCGTTCATCTGGTGCTCTGCGTGCTGCTCGGACTGCCGTTCTACGCAACGTGCTTGGCCTTCTACGTAAAGCTCTTATTCTTCATTATCATCCCGGCCATCTTCCTGCTTTGGTGCATGACACTTAGCACAATCGCCATGGTGTGGAACCACGACTGGAGGAAGAAAAAGCCCGCGGGTAAAATGTTAGGAGATAATCCGAATGGTTGAGGATATTCAAGATAAATTGAGAGCCGGGTTTGAGACAGCGTACATCAATGGTTCGCTCGCAGCCGATGTTACATATAAACCAGGGTTTGTCTCGAACAATCCCCGCGAGGGTCGCAAAGTTATCTCAACAATCGAGGATGAATTGCTGCGCTGTGAAAGCTTTAAGATAAGCGTTGCATTCATCACCGAGAGTGGAATTACACCGTTGTTGCAGACTTTACGAGAGCTGGAAAAAAGAGGCATTCAGGGTCAGATTTTGACTACTGATTACCTCTGCTTCAGTGAGCCCAAAGCCTTGCGAAAATTGCACGAATTGAAAAACTTGACCATCAAGATGTTTCAGACAGAAGCCGCCGAAACAGGATTTCATACCAAGGGATACATTTTCCAGGATCATGGGGTGTTCCGTATCATTATCGGCAGTTCGAATATAACAAACAGTGCTTTGACAAGCAACCGTGAGTGGAACACAAAGCTTGTTTCGACGGAACAGGGAGAAGTTACTACTGAGATCTTGAATGAGTTTCAGGAGTTGTGGAACAGTCCGTATTCGCTTGATTACAGCAAGTTTATTGAGCAGTATTCGGCGCGGTATGAGATCGTAAAACACCAGAGACAAATTGCAAAAAGTGAGAGCCCGATCTCTCTTGAAAAATACAATCTTCAGCCGAATTCCATGCAGGAGCAGTTCGTTTTGGGCCTTCGGAGAATTCTCGATGCCGGCGAAAACCGTGCGTTGTTAATCAGTGCTACCGGAACAGGAAAGACATATGCCTCGGCATTTGGCATGCGCGAAATCGGATTCCGTCGCGTGCTCTTTATTGTGCACAGAAATCAGCTCGCGGTGCAAGCTATGAAATCTTATGAGAGAGTATTTTCCGCTTCGGCGACCATGGGGATTGCAAGCGGAAGAGACTCCCTTTTAAAGGTTAAAGATAAGGATTTTGTTTTTGCGATGGTGCAGACACTTTCGCGGGAGGATAATCTGCAAGTGTTCGCGCCCGATGATTTCGATGCGATAGTGCTGGACGAAACTCACCATAGCCCGGCAGCGTCCTATCAGAAGATTATGAACTACTTTAAGCCGCAGTTATGGCTCGGCATGACCGCAACACCGGACAAACGGGATGACAACATTGAAGGCCGGAACGTTTACGAATTGTTCCACTATAACATCGCTCATGAGATTCGGTTGCAGCAGGCAATGGAGGAGAATCTGCTGTGCCCGTTCCATTATTTCGGAATTTCCGATCTTTCGATTATCGGCGATGCGGAAGTCGGCGACCGGGATTTCAGTCTTCTTACAAGTGATGAGCGTGTGAAGCATATTGTTGAACAAGCAAACTATTATGGCTATAGCGGTGACAAAGTCAAGGGATTAATCTTTTGCAGCAGAATCGAAGAATCCAAGGTTCTTTCTGAGAAATTGAACAACACCATTAATCCGGAAACCGGGCGGTATTATCGTACAATAGCGCTGAATGGAGATGCCTCGGAAGAGGCTCGTCAAGCTGCGTTTGAGCGTCTTGCGGCGAATGAAGGTGATTCGATTGAACCGTTGGATTACATCCTTTCGGTGGAAATCCTTAACGAAGGCGTAGACATCATTGAGGTGAACCAGGTCATGATGTTGCGCCCGACAGAGTCCCCGATTGTGTTTATCCAGCAGCTTGGCCGAGGCCTGCGTAAAGCCGAGGGCAAGGAGTATGTTGTAATACTTGACTTCATCGGAAACTACGAAAACAATTTCATGATTCCGATTGCGCTCTCCGGTGACCGTACGTACAATAAGGACAATGTGCGCAGATTCGTGATGGAGGGCTGTCGAGTCATTCCGGGAGAATCTACGATTCATTTTGATGAGATCAGCCGGAAGAAGATTTTTGCTTCGGTAGACAATGCGAATTTCAGTGATATCAAGCTGATAAAAGAGAACTATCTCACACTGAAAAACAAGCTCGGTAGAATACCGGCTTTGAAAGATTTTGACGACTACGGCGAGATGGACGTCCTTAGGATTTTTGACAACGGAAGTCTCGGGTCTTATTACAAATTCCTGGTTAAATACGAGAAGGATTATTCGATTCGCCTTTCCCAAAACGAGGAACAGATCGTGGAGTTTATCTCCAAGAAACTCGCAAGTGGAAAGCGACTGCAGGAGCTTCAGGTATTAAAGCGAATCCTGGCTTATTCTCGAGGGTATGGAAGACTGGCACTGTTCGCCGGACTGTCCGACGATATGAAAGTTCAGGGGAAAGTACTCAGCGAAGAGCAGAAGAGATGCATCGTCAATATCCTCACGAATGACTTTGCCGCCGGATCGAGCAAGAACACATATGCTAAGTGCGTGTTCATCGAAAAAGACGGGGATGACTATAAGCCGTCGGAGCTGTTCCTGCGTATGCTCGCCAACGATGACTTTTATAATATCCTGGACGAATTGATTGCTTTTGGAATCAGTCGATACGAGCGAGACTACAGCAAGAGCTATGGTAACACAGATCTTGTGCTGTATCAAAAGTACACGTATGAGGATGTTTGCCGGCTTCTTAACTGGGAACATAATGAAGTGCCCTTGAACATCGGCGGTTACAAGTTTGACAGTAAGACAAAAACATTTCCGGTGTTTATCAACTATGAAAAGGCTGAGGATATCAGTGATACAACAAAATACGAGGACCACTTTGTCAATCGACAGACGCTGATTGCCATTTCGAAATCAGGACGAAGCAAGTCTTCAGAAGATGTCCAGAATTTCCTGAAAGCAAAAGAGCGAGGTATCCAGGTTGAACTGTTTGTTCGGAAAAACAAGGACGATCGTATTTCCAAAGAGTTTTACTATTTGGGCGGAATGACCGCAAGTGGTCAGGCGGAGGAATTTACAATGGCCAATACGGACAAAACGGCAGTCGAGATTGAATGGCTGTTGGATGCCCCTGTGCGAGAAGATATCTACGAGTATATTGTAAATGCTTGATGAAGGAGTTTTATAGTTCATGGAAATCTACAGTGTAGCCGCCATCACCGAGGCCGACTTCGGCTGCGAGGAATCGATGCGGGAGGAGCCGATGGCTCTTTTGAAGCTGGAGCCGCTTGATTGCGATGGCGGGGAGGAGTGTGTTCGGTATAAAGAAGTGCCCGAGAGTGTGCTTGCGAAGCAGGGGATCTCGGAGGGCAAGAAGGTTTGCTTTGCCGAGGATGGAAGCATTCGGAAGTACGTGCGTGTCGTGGCGGCGGTGATCCGCGATCCGAAGCACCATGCGGGGAGGATTTTTGCGACAGCACGCGGGTACGGCGAGTATAAAGGCTGGTGGGAGTTCCCAGGCGGAAAGATGGAAGCCGGCGAGACGCCGCAGCAGGCGCTGGTACGGGAGATTCGGGAGGAGTTGACGGCAACGATTGCCGTGGGCGAGTTGATTAAGACCGTGGAGTATGATTATCCGGGGTTTCATCTGTCGATGGATTGTTTCTGGGCGAAGGTTACGAAAGGGCATCTTCTTCTGAAGGAAGCGGAGGACGCGAGGTGGCTTTCGGAAGGAGAGTTGGACGACGTGAAATGGCTTCCGGCGGATCGGGAGCTGATTGAGTGCATCCGCGAAAACGGAGGAATCCCTAAAGAAATGTAGCGGGAGTTGCCGAACCAGGCGGGGACACGGCAGAAATGTGTATAAGGAGGACAGACATATGTACGGAGCGATTTTGGGCGACATGATCGGTGCGCCGTTTGAATTTGACAGGGGAGAGAAGACGAAGGATTTTGCGATGTTTAGCGAGGAGTCGCAGTTTACGGATGACACGGTGATGACCATCGCTGTGGCGGAGGCGCTTCTGTCGGTTTCGCCGGAGGCGTCGGACGATGAGGTTCGGAAGGCTTTGACGGAGTCCATGCAGAAGTGGGGGCATCGGTATCCCGACGCCGGGTACGGCGGACGGTTTTACGGATGGCTGTTCTCGGGGGCGGAGCCGAAGCCTTACGGGAGTTTCGGAAACGGGTCCGCGATGCGCGTTGCGTCGGTCGGATGGCTCTATCCGACGCTTGCGAAGACGCGGCATATGGCCCGGCTTTCGGCGGATGTGACCCACAATCATCCGGAGGGTATCAAGGGCGCGGAGGCGGTTGCGTCGGCAATCTTCCTCGCGAGAACCGGCAGCTGCAAGGAGCAGATTAAGGACTACATCGTGAAGGAATTCGGGTACGATTTGTCCCGCACCTGCGATGAGATTCGTCCGAACTATCGGCATGTGGAGTCCTGCCAGGAGACGGTTCCGGAGGCCATCACGGCGTTCCTTGAGGGGAACAGCTTTGAGGATGTCATCCGCACTGCGGTGTCCTTAGGCGGCGACTGCGACACGCTTACCTGCATTGCCGGAAGTATGGCGGAAAGCTACTACGGGGTCCCGGCCGCGATGGTTGCGGAGTGCAAGAAGAGACTACCGCGGGAGATGCAGGATGTGATCAAACGTTTTTTCAACGCAATCTTCTGAAAAAGTTGAGATTGACGTCAAGGATCGGAGGACTTCGGTATGGCAGCTTGTATTGCTTTTTGGATGAATTCCGTGGAGGATGCGCAGGAGCACTGGGGCGCCGGCTGGGAGAATATAGAGGACTACGGCAGCTCAGCCTACGGACACAGTCTGCACACGTGGGATGACGGCTCGCGGAAGCTTCGCAGATGTGTCAAATGCGGCGGTTACATTTTGTGTCAGTGGTCGGAGTTTCACTCCTTTGCCGATGAGGATTCCTTCTACACGGACTATTTTCCGGTGGAAGGGCCGGAGGAGGCGGAGGAGATGAACCAGCGCTTCGACGGTTTCCAGATTCAGTCCCAGTTCGGAAAGCGGTTCCTAAGTGTTGCCAACGGGCGCTATCACTGGTCCGGCGGGGAAGAGTAGTTTTTTTCGGCGGCATTTGCCGACCGCTTCTTGAATATTTGCGGATGTGAGGGTGTTACTTGGGATGAATGCGTTGAAACAAATTGTGCGGCGTTTGTTTGGCGGGATCCGGTGGTATTCCACCGCGGTTGTGCTCTGTGTCGGTGTGCTTCTTGCCTGCCTCGGGTATCTGTATGTGGTAAGCGTCGGCGGCACATATCAGTACCGGACGGAGCTTCTGCCGGGGGTGGAACTCACGGGCGAGCCCACGGCACAGGTTTGCGATGAGGAAGATAAGGACAAGCTTTTTGTGAGGTCGCTTTCCCTTGAGAAAGGCATCTTCTCTGCGGAGCTTACGGCCGGACGTCCCGGTCGTGTCCTTATGGAGTTCGGGTACGGCAGCGACAACAGCTTCATGGTCATGTTTTACGTGCACCGAAACGGCGTGATTACGTTCGATGATTTCTTCGGTGACTGCACGGGCATGCGCAGGATTCAAATCGGCGTATGCGTGTATCTTGCTTTCGTTCTCGCGGCTTTCATTGCGAAGCTTCGCAGAAGCCTTCGGGAGAACCTCTACCAGTACCGCAACATCCTGTATTACGGCGTGATTGTGTTCTTTGCGATGATGCTTCTCTCGCAGATTGTCGCGCTGTTCCAAAACCGCAGGAGCGTTGTGCGGATTGTGGAGAATCTCCTTGGGACGGTGAAGACATTTGCCGTATTCTCGTTCCCTTTGATTGTCATCGTGTCGATTCTTGTGTCGATTACTCACATTCAACTGATCCGCAGGGAGGGCCGCACGTGGCGCAACATGCTGGGCTTTTTCCTGGGGATTCTTCTGGCGCTTCTGTGCCTTTCGCCGGAGATTGTCGGCCGGTTTTTGGATAATTCGCAGCTGATTGATGTCCATCGGTGGGACGGCTCCGGCCGCTTTATCGGCATGTTTTTGGAAAATGCAGGTGCCCTCGTGGCGACGTACCTCGAGTGCATCCTGATCGGCACCATCATTGTCGGCATCAAGGCGGCGCGGCGCATTCCGAAGTTTGACAAAGACTACATTGTGATTCACGGCTCCATGATCCGTAAGGACGGGTCGTTAACGAAACTTTTGCAGGCGCGGGCGGACCGTGCCATGGCCTTTGGGCGGATGCAAAAAGAGGCCACCGGCAAGGACATCATCTACGTTCCTTCCGGCGGCAAGGGCAGTGACGAGGTTATCTCTGAGGCTGAGGCGATTCGCCGCTATCTCGTGGCTTCGGGCATCCCTACGGAGCAGATTCTTCCGGAGGACCGGTCCGTGAGTACGGAGGAAAACCTCCGGTTCTCGGCGGAGCTGATTGCCGCGAAGGAGGCGGAGCGGCAGGCGGAGGATGCTGCTACGGCGGAAACTGCAGGCGGGGCGAAGATTGCCTTCGCCACCACGAACTACCATGTGTTCCGCGCAGGGCTTCTCGCGACACGGCTCGGGCTTCAGGTCGAGGGCATCGGCAGCCGCACGAAACCGTACTTTTGGATTAATGCGTTTATTCGGGAATTTGTCGCGACGCTGCAGGCGGAGAAGAAGCGGCATGCGGTTGCATTTGCCGCGATGATTCTGTGGTGCGTTTTGATGATTGTGATGCTGTATATTTCCAACGTGGTGCTCTCGTAGGGCGCCGCGTTTGGTTCGGAAAAATGTTTCGGAGGTGCGTATGACTGAGCAGGAGATCAAGGAGGAGCTGGCGGCGCTCATCGCGAAGGGCCCGCGGCCCATTCCGCCGGAATTCCGGTTCGATGCGTTTGATAACGGCGAGACCGTGTGCGGCAAGAAGAAGGGCCATCTGCCGCCCATGGGGTGGAACAGCTGGAACGCTTTCGGCACGAACAATAACGAGACGCTCACTCGCGAGATTGCGGACGCGCTTGTGCGGCTTGGGCTTGACAAGCTCGGGTACCGCTACGTGGTTCTGGACGACGGTTGTTATGAGAATGTGCGCGTTAACGGTCGTCTTGCGGCAAATGCAGAGCGCTTCCCGCAAGGCTTCCCCGCCATCCGTGATTACATCCACGGGAAGGGCCTTTTGTTTGGCATGTACAACGACGTCGGATCCCATCTGTGCAGCGGCGCGTACGTCGGAACCTGCGGGCATGAGGAGGACGATGCGAAGTCCTACGCCGAATGGAAGATTGACTTTTTGAAGGTGGACAATTGCTATTATCTCTGGGACAATGCCACATTTTCCGACGGGAAGAATGCGCGCTACGTCTTCGCCCCGGCGATTCGCAGTGTGCGTCTCTGCGGGGATGGCTTTGACCGTACGTTCTCCGTTTCGGACGGTGCGCTTCGCGGGGAGAGAGCTGCGATTCGCAACGGCTGCGTGACCGACATCGGCACCTTCGACGGGACGGGGACTGCGGCTTCGCCGGTGGGCGATCGGAGCGGCGAATTCGTGCTTTCGGCGGAGGTCCCCGCGGCCGGCAAATATACCCTATATATTGAGTATGCCACAGCGAAAACGGAGGGTCAGGGCAGTTGGCTGCAGGTGGCTGTGGGCTTTGGCGCCGACGCGGTTGTGTTCGACGGCTTCCTGCCGGAGACGCCCGGAAGTACGGTGTTTCGCACCGCGGAGATTCCGGTTGCTTTGACTGCCGGTGAGAACACGATTCGCCTTATGAACCATCGCCGCCAGGAGAATACTCTCTGCTCCTACGCAACGCTTCTTTCGGAGTTAAACAAGACAAGACCCGGGCACGACATCTTCCTCTCGCTGTGCGAGTGGGGCAAGACCCAGCCGCAGAACTGGGGCTACAAGGTGGGCGATTCCTGGCGCATCTTAAACGACATCACCTTCCGCGTGGGCCGCGACGGCGACCCTGGCTACGGCGCGTGGAAGGACGATTACACTCCGAGTGTGACGTCGCAATACAACAAGGCTGTCATCATGGACTCCTTCGCAGGGCTCGAGCGGGGCTGGAACGACCCCGACATGCTGATGATCGGCATGAACGGCCTGACTGAGACCATGTGCCGCACCCACATGGCCATGTGGTGCATGATGAACGCGCCCCTCATGCTGGGGCTTGATTTGCGCCGAGTGGAGGTTGGTGACTGGATTTACCGAATCATTGCAAACCGCGATTTGATTGCATTTAACCAGGATGCCCTCGGCGTGCAGGCGAAGAGAGTGTGGTCGAGTCTGCTGGACGGGGAGGCGGTGTCCGATTGCAGCGACAATACGGCTTTGGCCTGCGACGAGGCCCCGGACCGCGCATACATCACGGACATTAACCGCGTGGACATCTTGGCGAAGCCCCTTGCGGACGGCAGTGTTGCGATTTCGTTTGTTAACGTAAGCGAACAGGCAAAGGACGACGGTTACTGCGTGACGGTACCGCAGATTCTTGCGGCCATCGGCGATAAGCTCCAAAACCGCGAGGCGTGGGAGAAAGCGGAGAGTTTTCTTGTGAAGGATGTCTGGAGCGGGGAAGAGGTTGTTGCTGAGAAGGGTGGATTTGCCGTTAGTGAGCTTGCGCCCTGCGACAACGTGACGCTTCGAGTGAGACCGGTGCGCTGAGGTCAGCGGATTACAATTCTACGAGGGGAAAGACGCATGTTTGATACCGGCTGGTCAAAAGAGAACCCGGTGGGCGACCTTTCGAGGGCGCTTACGGGGGCTGCGCGGAAGACTGCGGCCCGGCTTGTGCACGAGTGGCTTCTATCAGTGCGCGGCGAGCCGGATGAGCCGGACATCGGGCCTGCTTTGGTGCTTGCGGATATTTACGATTGTCACGCCTGCGTTCAGCACATCGGGCAGGTGTACGTGAAGGGCATCATGGATGCCCGGGGCGGACGTTTCGATGTCCGCGGGATTGTGGATGCATATGAGGCTTCGGAGATTGCCGCCCGCGCGGCGGAACCGACAAGGAGAAGAAAGTGAGGGGGTAAGATGAGAAAAGAATCGGACGATACTCGGCAGGATGACGGGAAAAATGAGAACAGCATACTCCATGTTCTTGCTTTTGTTGCATTTATCGCGTTCGTGCTGGCCGGCGTTTATCTGCTGGTGCATCATGCGTGCGCCGAGAAGACCATGAAGCCTTTCTTGAAGGGGGAATACGACGGCCGGTGGTACAAGTTTGAGAGCGGTGTTTACACCGTGGAGGCGAAGACCTGGAAGTGGAATCGCTTTTACGGGGAGATCCACATCCAGCGAACCGGAAGCAACAGAATTGTTTTCAATTCGGAGGAAGAGCTGAAAACAACCTGCGGTCTTATGGCCTGGCGGAAGATGCGGTCTACAGACTTCGGCCTCATGATTTGCGACTACAGCGGATCCGGAATCCGGGCGTATTTGATTGAGTTGACCGAACGGGGGGAAATCGATCAGAAGAAGTTTGAGGAGCTGGAACTGTCGAAGGAGGAGAAGGCCTTTGTCCGCACCTACATCGAGGAGAACCGAAAGGAAATTCAAACCATGATGGAGTTGTATCATTCCATCGGTGACTGAGCGATACAAGCCCGGCGCACCCGCAAGGGTCCGCCGGGTTAACTTTATCTTATCACCGCTCTGTCGGAGCAGGCCACAAGCCCTGGCAGCACAAACAGGATTAATAGCAGGGCGATGACGACTCCCAAAAAGAGCGTCATGCACACTTCGGAGACCATCACCGCGGTGGCGAAGATGCCGAGGGAGGCCAGGCAGAACACCAGAATGGCGCCCGAGGTCATGATGGTGTGGATGGAGCCCTCGTAGGCGTTCTTCAGGGATGCCTTTACGTCGGCGGTCTTTCGGCTGTCGCGGTAGAAGTTGCAGAATACGATGCCGTAGTCGATGGTGGCGCCCATCAGGATACTCTGGACCACCAGAAGGGCGAGATAGTAGATTGTGCCGCTGTAGGCGCCGTAGATCGCCACGGTGATAAATACGCCGCACTGCACCAAAAGTGTGAGAAGCAGCGGCAGCATCGGATTGCGGAAGGCAACCAACACCACCAGGAATACTGAGAGGGCGGTTATCAGCGTGATGACCGGATATTCGTGCTCGAAGGTTTCGTTCATCTCGCTAACCATCACCGAATTGCCGACGAGGTAGAATTTGCCTAAGTTTTCCTCGCACAGAGCTTTGACACGTGCGATGTAGTCGTAGGTTTCCGGCGACTCGTCGGGGTAATCCGAGGTGAGCACGAGGCGGCTGTAGCGGTCGCCCTTCATCTGCGCGACGGAGGCGTCAATCGCCGACCTTCCCATGCGGACGGCAAGCTTCGTCGCGGTATTGAAGAAATCGGCGTATTGCTCGTCCTGCATCAGATCGTCACACACGTAATCAAAAAGCTGCGGAATCGTCATGGCATTGACAACGCCCTTTCCGGTGGAATAACCGTAGGCGAGGTACAGCGTCTGCACCATGGACTCATCGATGGTCTGTCCTGCGGCAAATCCCCCAAGCGCAGCGCTCATCTCCGCGGCCGTCAGCTCCTTCCCAAGGGTGTTGGTATAGCCGACAATCTCCGAAATCTGGGCGTCCTTCGAAAGTTCCCCGATGATTCCGGGAAGCTTTGCTTTGTCCTCGTTTTCGTAAATCACCACAACGATATTCTGCTTCGGAAAGACCCCCGCGAGAGGGTCTTCACTTTTCTCCGTGAAGGAGATGGCGGTGGTGCGCTGAAGAAGGAACGAGCCCGCCAGCAGCACCACGAAAACCGCAGGCATCACAATCCTTACCTTGTGGCTGAACCCTGCAAGAGCGGCCATGGGAACGGCAGGCGCCTTTTTCCTCGTTTTCTCCAGCCAGCGGTCAGTTAACAGAATCAGGGCAGGGAGGAACGTGAACACGCACAGCATACTGACAAATACACCCTTCCCGAGCACGATTCCGAGCTCCGGTCCCAGCTTAAAGCTTAGGAAAACAAGGGCGAGAAGCCCCGCCACCGTGGTGAGGGAGCTGGAGGCGATGGAGGAGATGGACCCCGCAAGGGCCGCTTTCATGGCGTCGGTTTTGCTCTCGAAGCGGGCCTTTTCCTGACGGTAACGGTTCATCAGAATGATGGAGTAATCCATGGAGAGGACGAACTGAAGAATCGGCCCGATGGCTGTGGTCAGCTCGTCGATGTGGGGCAGACAGAGGTTGGTCCCCATGTTGATGACCACCGCCACCGCGATGGTGGTGAGGAACACAACCGGGTCCAGCCACGAGTGGGACATCAGCGTGAGCACCACGATACCGAAGAGAAATACAATCAGAATCAGCGTGAGCGGCACCTCGGTGGCCGGGATGTCGTCGTTCTGAAAAGCCATGGTATATTCGGCAAATCCATCCGCAATCGCGGCTTCAATAGTCTTCTCCTCATCGGAGCTGTAATCGTAGGCGCTTTTCACGATGAACAGGGTATGGTTGTCCTTGTTGTAATCCGCATTTGCCGCTTCGTAAGTTACGCTGCTGACATTCGGAATCGCCGCAATACGGGCTTTAATTTCAGGGATGTCCTCCGGCGTCAGATCGTCGAACATGACGCGGATGGAAGACTTCTCGCTTTCCTCGGGGAAATCGGAATTGATGATGGCGATGCCCTGCTTCATGTTGGAATCATCGGCGAGATATTCCGTGCGGTCCTTGTTGATCGCAACCTTCGGAATTAAGAGACCGCACACGGCGGTAAATGCTAAGAGAACCGCCAGAAGAAGGTAACGGCGGTCGACTAAAAATCCTGCAATCTTTTTCACAAAAACTACCTCACTTGACATGTGTTTGCAGGAACAATATAATAAACATGTGTTGATTATACAACCGACAGATTTTTGCTTTTTGAAAGATAATCAACGTTCCGACGGAGAAGTGTTGACATTTCACGGAAAAAACTTACGGAGGGTATCATGGAGAAGAAGGAAGACCGCCGCGTCCGGGTTACAAAGCGCATGCTGAAGGACGCTTTGATTGAGCTTTTGAAGACCAAAGACATTTATCATATTTCCATCCGGGAGCTCTGCGAAACCGCCGATGTGAACCGGACCACCTTTTACAAGTATTACGGCAACCAGTTTGATTTGCTCTCGGACATGGAGGATGACCTGATCGGCTTTATCTCAAGCACCATCGAGAAGAACCATACCGACTCCGAGAAGATTCTGACGGCCGCATGCAGGTACCTGGAGGAGAACCTGGAATTTGCCAGGCTGATTATAAACAACAACGTGGATCCGGCCTTTCCGAACCGTCTCTTTTCCGCCGACGCCGTCACCACTTCCTTTGTGAACCGCTACTCACCGGAAACGACCGAGGAGGCTCTTGAGTATTTCTACAACTACATCACCTACGGGGTCTATCGCGTGGTGTGCGTCTGGCTCAACAAGGAGGACCGCGAATCCCCCGAAGCGCTGGCCAAACTCATCAACGAGATGGTGCTGCGGTAACACTTGCGGCAGCAGTGTGAAAACCCTCTTACGGGGCCTAATCTTACAGAAATGTAACCTCTTTTTATTGACGGTTTGCCGAAAATGTGTAATAATGTTACATGATTTTTGAAGTAGTTATTTCGTAGGACAAACTGTTATCCGGGGACGGGTTTTCCCCCTTCTGAGAGAGGTTAATCATGGTTACGTGGGTGGCGGATTATCTTATTAATTTTTTGACATATTATATCGCTTATCGGTGGATCCTCAGTGTGCCGTTCCGCAAGAACGTTCTGTGGCACATTTGCGTACCGGTCGCTCTGTGCCCGGTAGTTATCGCACTCCAACATTTCCAAGTGCTTTACTATGACAGATTCGGAATCCATCTTGTCGTTCTGTCTGCATTTATGATCCTTGTGATTAAATCGCGTATACGTGTTCTGCTTGTTTTTCCGATTGTATTTTTCGCTTCGGGCTTCATTGCGATTCTTGTCACATATCTTTGGGCATTTGCAGCCAACATGCCCTATTCCGAGTTCATGGAATCTTCCTGGCGAGGGGTGGTCGCGGAATGTGTTTTCCCGGCTCTCTTTTTCATATTCTTCCTCTTCGACAAGCGACTTCGCGAGGAGCGCGAGCCTGTAACCTTCAGCATTCCGCAATATATGCTGGCGCTTCTCGGGTCCGTGTGCCTCTTTGTTATCATCGGCGTATCCCAGGGCATGATGAAAGGAGAAGCCGAGCTTCTCGAATGGAACGACGCGTTTTCAGTTTCCCTCGTGATTGTGGGGATTGTCTTTGTCGCCCTCGTTTTATGGCAGTCCGGCATTGAGAAAAAAGCGATTCGCTACAAGATGGAAAACGATTATTATCAAATGTGTTTAAAACGTCAGGAAACGCATATCCGGGAGATTGTCGAGAACGATCAGAAGATTCGCCGGTTCCGCCACGACGTGAGCGCTCATCTCACGGCCCTTGAGCAATGCATACAAACCAACGATATGGAGCAGCTGAAATCCTATGTGGAGCGGATGCGCGCGGAAACGCGGAAGTTGGAAATTCAGAAATTTACCGGCATCGGCGTCGTGGATGCCATCATCAGCGAGTGGTATCAAAAGGCAAATGCAGGCAACATTCAATGGAAATGGGACGGCGGCCTCCTCGGGGATACGGACATCGAGGCGTTCGACCTCTGCGTCATCTTTTCAAACCTCTTAAGCAATGCCGTGGAAGCGGCGGAGCAGGTGGAGGAGGGGAGAGAACGGAAGATTTCGATCTCCTGCGGTTCCTTCCGCGAGCGAATCTGCATTCGCGTCTCCAACACGTGTCGAATTTCGGAAGGGTCGAAGAAGCGTCACGGGACCACAAAAAGTGATTTTCAGAACCATGGATTCGGTCTTATGAACATCCGGAACACCGTCGCGAAGGCGAACGGTGAGTTCACAATTCAGGAAGAAAACGGCATTTTTACCGCCGAAATTGTGTTGTAAACCCCGAAAATATGTCGTTCATCAAAAAAATATGTCGTTCATCCAAAAGTGGTTGCATTTTCCGAAGATTGTTCTCATAATGGAATCAGAAGGGGGTGCAGCAAACATGAGTGACAATGACATCATTTTGTATGAGTACGATTTTTGGGAGTGGCTTCGCCGTCTTTTCGGGAATAACCACTTAGCGGGTTTTACAAGAACAGGGGTAAAAGGATGAATAAGACGGTAAGGCGTTGCCTCATAGCTATCTTGGCGGTGCTTGTTGTGGTCGAGATTGTTTTATTTGTGATGAATCAATCCCCGTTCAACAAAGTCCTGGCAGCCTGTGTTTTGACTGCAATAGGAGCATTTATTGCATCAGTCAGTTTTGTGATGGAATTAAAAGAGCAGAAACATGGTGGGCTGAAGAATAACCGCTATGAATCTGACAAATGAAGCCATGGTGATCGGGCAAAGGTAATCGGAGAAATAGCTGTATAGTCCGGTGGCGTTCTTTTAGGACGTTTTACCAGTTCCGATTAAGGCTCGACGCAAACAATTACAATCTATGGAAGTCCGGACAACGCGCTTTCTATATTAGGGCCATAAGACACTACCCATGTCTATGGCCCTAGGGCATTTTGGGAAGATATCGGTTGGACCGATTCTGCGGCATATATAGCAAAAATTCATATACTCTGAGCTCGGAGGGGACAATGATCTTCATTGGCATTTGCGATGACGAAGAAATGTACCGCGCGCAGATAAAATCGCTCTGCAGCGCTTTTTTTGATGCGCAAAACCAGGAGTGCGGGTTCGTTGTGTTCACCTCCGGCGAGGATGTGCTTGCCTATCAGGGAGAGAAGATTCACCTTCTGTTCCTTGATATTGAAATGCCCGGAGTTGACGGCCTTGAGGTCCTTGCAAAGCTTCATTGGAATGATTTGTTCTGGCGTATTGTTTTTGTGACAAGCCATAAGGAGCTCCGCTGGGACACCATCGATCTGAAGACGCTGGCTTTTTTGGAGAAGCCGCTGGACAAGATCGGTGTGGAGACCTGCCTGAAAACCGTTCTTCGCGAGCACCAGGAAAATATCGATATTTCTTACCGGACGTTCCAGGGCATAGACCACGTGCGGCTTGACCGGATCATCTCCGTGCAGGCCCGGGGCAACTATGTCAACATCTGCTTCGAGCAGGAAGAGATTCCCGGATACGAGAGCATCAAAGCAATCGAGGGAATGACCAAAGGGACGACCATCATTCGGACTCACAAGTCCTATCTTGCAAACCTTCAGTATGTCAAAAAAGTGAATACTGATGGTCTTATCATGACAAACGGCACAATCGTGCCCATCGGCAGAAAATACTTCTACGCCGTCAAAGAGGCCTATTTTTCGTTCATCAAGAAGGCCACAATCGACAGAAATAACTAAAAATATGTCGTTCATCAAAAAATTATGTCGTTCATCCATAAGTGATTGACTTCCCCAAATGTGCATCGTTATAATGATTTTGCAGGATGAAAAAATCTTTTATCCTGTTGGGGTGGTTTTGTTAACAAATAGCCAAACTATATCCAATTGTCATGCGCAGGCATTTGGGTAAATCAATCAAAAAAAAGGAGAAAACGTATCATGTTAAAGACATTGAATCAGAACGAGATGATGAGCGTTAACGGCGGCGGTTACTATGTTCCCGTTTACCTTTGCAAGCGCTACTACGTTCAGGGCGTCCTTCGCGGATCCTCCACGACGTACGTTGGCACCGAGTGGGTTGCCAGCGGCAGCGGCATCACTTCCATTACGAGATATGAGGACATCTATTGGTAAGCAACATCGTTCTCACGGTGATTGATTCTGCAATGGTAGGTATAAACTCATGTTCAGAGTAATGACTGAAAAAGAGATGCTAAACATTAACGGCGGATTCTACAACGTTCCGGTATACAGACGTTATTGGAGAGTGATACTGTATAGACATAACGGCGAGATAGTTGATCAAGAGGTTGAACTTGTCAGCACTATATTCTTGTATGAACGACAGGTAGCAAGCGATAGTGGCATAAAGGCATTCTATAATGATCACTTCTTCTATACTTATGTGAACGTATAGGAAAACCGACGATAGTGTAATTGAAAAAGGAGAAAAAACATCATGTTCAAGACATTGAATCAGAACGAGATGATGACCGTTAACGGCGGTTTCTACTACGTTCCGGAATACAACCGTTATTTAAGACATGTCGAATACTTTCATAAAGGTAGAAAGGTCGGCACAGGAAGAAAAGTAATTAAACAAGATTATTTGGGAACGCAGCAGGTAGCCAGCGACAGCGGTATAACTGCTATATACCATGACTTTTGGCTTCCCGGCGTCATTCGCATCGACGTTTGATAAGTGGAAAAACAAGAAGACTATGTAGGTTAATTCCCAAAAGGAAAGTGTTTTAAATATTTCACGTCGATAAGACCAAAGCAAAAAACTATAAGAGTAAAGGAGAAAATACTATGTTAAAGACTTTGAACAAGAAAGAAATGATGACTGTAAACGGTGGTGGATACTATGTTCCCGTTTATGTTTATATGTATACCCGTTACATCCTTGATGCTACCGGACAGATCGTTAATACGACGTATGACGGCAGAAAGACTGTAGGTACGCGGTGGGTTGCCAGCGGCAGCGGCATCAAGTCCATCAACGGCGGCAGCGAGTACAGATACGTTCACGTCTAATACCTGACGCCCCTTAAGCGAGTATATTTGGATTGACTCTATGCGGGCTGAGTTTGCTTCGGCATAACTTGGCCCGCATACATTAAGACCGAAAGAAAGCGTGTGGAAATACAGAATGAAATACTATTGTGTGAAACAGTACGACATGACGGATTGCGGTGCGGCATGCCTGGCCACAATATGCCGTCAAAATGGGTATAAAATCGGAATTACGAAAATTCGTGAAGCTGCGGGAACGGACACCCAGGGAACCAATGCCTACGGTATGGTTCTTGCTGCGGAGCGCCTGGGCTTCACTGCCAAATGCGTCCAGGGAGACAAGGAGGACCTCTTCTCCGAGTTTCCTTTGCCCTGCATCGCACATATGATCGTCAAGGGAGAAGTGCTGCACTATGTGGTGGTGCAGAAGATTACCAAAAAAGAAATTATAATCTCCGACCCCGGCAAGGGGATTGTGAAGCTGAAGCCGGAAGAATTTTGCGGGGAGACGGCGGCCGAGGGGAAAAACCCGGAGTATCAGTGGACCGGCGTTTTGATTCTCCTCACGAAAAATGCATCCTTCAAGAAGGGCGTGGAGACCAAAGGCCTTTTCAGCCGGTTCTTCTCGCTTCTCCTGCCGCAGAAGAATCTGATTCTGCACATCTTTTTTGCGTCCCTGATCCTGACGTTCCTCGGCATGCTGGGCGCCTTTTACTACAAGGCGTTGATTGACTCGGTACTGCCGAACAGCCTTACGAAAACATTGACGACATTGTCTGTGGGCATGATCCTCTTAAGCCTCTTCCGGGTGGCTCTTGGTATCGTGCGTTCGCAGATGATGCTGTATCTGAGCCAGAAGCTGGACATTTCCCTGCTTTTAGGCTATTACCGGCATGTCATGGACCTTCCCATGAACTTCTTCGGAACGAGAAAAGTCGGTGAGATTATCTCCCGTTTCTCCGATGCCGGTAATGTGCGGGATGCCATCTCGGGGGCAACCCTGACCATCATGGTTGATACGTTGATGGCAGTCTTTGGCGCAATCATTCTCTGTTCGCAAAATACAAAGCTTTTTCTGATCGCGGTCTTTATGCTGGTTCTCTACGGTATCATTGTGCTGGCCTTCAAAAACCGGTACCGCAAGCTGAATGAGACCGTCATGGAGAACAGCGCACAGCTGACTTCCTACATGGTGGAATCCCTCAACGGAATCCAGACGGTGAAGGCATTTAACGCGGAGCGCAAAGCCAAGCAGGAGATGGAGTCGAAGTTTGTACGGCTCTTAAAGAGCATCTTCTCGCTGACGTGGGTGGGCAATGCCCAGGAAGGTCTGAAGGGTACCGTGGAGCTCATCGGCGGCGTGATTATTCTGTGGGTCGGCGGTCTCAGCGTGATTCACGGCGAGATGACCATCGGCGGTTTGATTACTTTCAACGCCCTGTTGGTTTACTTCCTCGACCCCATCAAGAACCTGATCAACCTTCAGCCGCAGATGCAGACGGCGGTTGTGGCAGCGGAACGTCTGGGGCAAATTCTCGACCTGGAAGCCGAGAAAACCGACAAGGAGCTCCGCAAGGTTGTGCCGGAGAATCTCAAGGACGACATCACCATCCGCAACATGGATTTCCGGTATGGTACGAGAGCGCTTGTTTTGGAAGACATTTCACTGCGGATACCCCGCGGGGGAAACGTTGCATTTGTCGGGGAGAGCGGTTCCGGCAAGACGACCCTTGTCAAGCTTCTGTTGCATCTGTATGCCCCTGAGAAGGGCGAGATTCTGATCGGCGACCGGAACATCGAAGACATCCGGATTGAGGCGCTTCGCGACCGGATTGCATACATTCCTCAGGAGACTTTCCTCTTCAGCGGCAGCATTTACGATAACCTCACGCTCGGCATGGACAATGTGAAGATGGAAGACGTGGTTGAGGCCACCAAGATGGCGCAGGCCCACGATTTCATCAACGAACTCCCGCTTCGTTACGACACGATGCTGGAGGAGAACGGTGCCAACCTTTCCGGCGGTCAGAGACAGCGCCTTGCCATCGCCAGAGCGATGCTCAAAAAGCCCGACATCCTGATTCTCGACGAGGCCACCAGCAACCTGGATTCCATCACGGAGCGGGCGCTGGATGCCACCATTCACGAGTACGCCAAGGACGTCACGACAATCTTCATCGCCCATCGCTTAAGCACTATTAAGAACTGCGACAAGATCTTCGTCATGAAGAAGGGCAGAATCATCGAAGAGGGTACCCACAGAGAGCTGATTGCCCAAAACGGCCGATACGCCGAGCTTGTGAAACAGCAGTCTTTGGATGAGTGCGGAACGGAGGTGGCAACGGTATGAAACCGGTCATAATCGATATGAAGGACCTGTCGGAAAGCACGGAAATCTACGAGAAGAAGCCGAATCCGGCCATTGTATGGTTTGTTTATGTTCTGCTTGCAATAATTGTGATAAGCATCATCTGGATGGCAACCACCGAGATTGACATCGTCGCGGAGGCCGGCGGCACGATCTCTTACACAAGCGATGTCACTGAGGTTACCTGCGCATACAACGCAAAAGTCACCAAATGCAACGTCGCCGACGGACAGTTCGTGTGGGATGGAACCGTCCTGTATGAGCTGAAGGTCGTGGGCGGCGACAAGACCCCGAAGGATGAGGAGCTTGAGGACGAGCAGCTGGTCATCAAGGCAAAAGGGGACGGTTACTTTTATACCGCTTTGGACGGCGGGGTAGGCACTGTTCTGCAGGCCGACAGCCGCGTCGGGTATCTCTTCCCGAAGCCGCAGAAATCCTTCCAGGCCCAGATTTACGTCACCGGCGGTGACATCGGAAAGGTAACGGAAGGGCAGGAGGTCAGCCTCGAGTTTGTGGCATTTCCCGCCAGTGAATACGGGACCGTTACGGGGCGCGTCCGCAAGATTTCGGACGCGGTGGAGTTCGATCCCCAGAGCGGGACGTCGTATTGCTCGGCGTGGGTGGAATTTGACGCAACAGAGCTTACCGACAGCAAGAACAAGACCGTTCCGCTCAAGAGCGGCCTGGTGTGCACGGTGAAAATTATTACCGACCGGATGAAGGTTTTGCCTTACGTCTGGGAAAAAATTCGCTAAACTTCGCTTCAAGGATACATGTGCTTCACGGTGTAGCAGGGGAAGGGGTTTGTCGTTTTCGCGACAGGCCCCTTTTTCCTTGTCAGGAGGGGCTTTTTTATGGTATAATCTTCGAAACGGTCCGAGTTGAGTGGGGTAAATTATGAATGCATTGATTAAAACTTTGAAAGCCGCGAATTTCATAGCCGGCAAGGCCAATACCGCGGAGGAGATCAAGCGCCATCGGAAGCTTGCCGACTGGGCCGGCCGCCTTGCGACGCCCAAGGGCGATGTGGAGCGGCGGAGATTCCGGCTCGGGAAGATTCGCTGCGAGGAGGTCAAGCCTTTCTTTGCGCACAATCCCGATTACGTGATTCTCTACTGCCACGGCGGCGGATATGTGAGCGGCGGTCTCGATTACGCCGGGAATCTCTCGGTAAAGCTTGCCATGGCCACAGGCTTCACGGTCTATTCCTTTGCGTACCGCTTAGCGCCGGAGCATCCGTACCCGGCGGCGCAGGAAGACGTGGATGTCGTGTGGGAGTATCTTACGGAAAATGCAGCAGAGGCTGATCACGTGCTCTTAGCCGGGGATTCGGCGGGTGGCAACATGGCGTTGTGTCTTACCCAGAGGCTGCTTGCGGAGGGAAAGCCCGTACCGCGGGAGCTTCTGTTGTTCAGTCCCTGGACAGACATGACCGGAACGGCGGAATCCTATGAAACCAATCGGGACATTGACCCGATTCTGTCCCGGGAGTTTGTGTTAAATTCCGCCCGGGCGTACATGGGGGACGGGAACCCGGAAGACCCGGCATTCAGCCCGTTGTTCGGGAGCTTTGAGAATTTTCCGCCGGTCTACATTATGGCGGGAAGAAACGGTATTTTATTGGATGACAGTGTCAAGCTCAAGGAGCGAATCGATCAGGCCGGTGGGACGGCGGAGCTTGACATTGAAGAGAAAGGATGGCACGTGTATCAGCAGATGCCGGGCTCCATGGCCAGAGAGGCCATGAAGCGCCTGGCGGAGCATGTGTCGTATACGGTTTATGGGAAGCGCTAATTGGTACAAGATTGACAACGTGGCGAAGGTTTTTCTGGCTACGGTGGGAAAGCGGGACACCCGGTCCTTTCGCCTCAGCTGTACGTTAACGGAGGATGTGGACCCGGAGCTTCTGCAGCAGGCGGTAAATTCAGCCATCGAAGACCGCCCGCAGGTGCAGGTGAGAATCCGGCGGGGGTTCTTCTGGCATTACATGGAGGATACCGACCTCATGCCGGTGGTCAAGCAGGAGGACGATCGGATCTGTCCGCTTCTTTACGTTCCGTCGAAGACCATGCTTCACTACCAGGTGACCTACTTCGGCAAGCGAATCAATCTTGATATCTCGCACGTTTTGGCTGACGGAACCGGCGCGATGGAGTTTCTGAATATCATTGTGTTGGAGTATCTCCGCAGAAGATACCCCGGGGAATTTGCGGACGTGACCGTTCACTCCGGAGCCTCCGAGGGAGACCTGCGACAGGACAGCTACCGGCAGTTCTTCGGAGGCAAAAACCTCCCGCACGTGACTGCACGCACGAAGGCGTATCACCCGGGCGGACTAAAGCTTCCCTACCATCAATTGCAGTTCTTTGAAATTCATATGCCTACCGCGCAGATTCTTCCGAAGGCGAAGGAACTAAACGTTTCCCTGACCAGCTACCTGGGAGCCCTTTGGATGCTTGCGCTCCGCGCAGAGATGCCCGCCCGGAAGAGCCATCTCCCGGTGACCATCTCCCTGCCGGTTAACCTTCGGAATTACTTCCCGTCGAAGACGACGCGGAACTTCTTCAACAGCGTGAATGTGTCCCATGTCTTTGACCGGGAGATTCCGCTGGAAGAGTTGGCGGCTGAATTTGACGCTTCTTTGAAAAGCCAGTTGACGGAGGAGAACGTCAAAAAGCAGATGGACACCTTCGAGACCATGGAGTACGTGGCTCCGGTCCGGGTGGTGCCGCTGTTTATCAAGCAGTGGGTGGTAAGGCATTTTACGAAAAAGGCGAACCGAAAGGTGTCCATGACCTTCTCCAACATGGGCGTTCAGAAGCCCCCGAAATCCATGGGGGAGCATATTGAGAATTACAGCGGCTTCTGCAGTACCAACACCCTGTTTTCCACCATGTTCGGCTACGGGGACCGGCTGACCCTCGGGGTTTCCTCGGCGTACATGAACACCGGTGTCGTGAAGAATTTTGTGCGGTTCCTCTCCGCGTCCGGAGTGGATATCACCGTGTGTGCGACGGAGGTAATCAAATGAGACGATGTCCTTATTGCAAAGTCGGAATCGCGGGGGATTTAGGCAAATGCCCCCTTTGCCAGAGCAAGCTGATGGGGAGCGGCGAGGACCCGTGCTATCCGCAGTTTGAGGCGCAGAAGAAGCGGTCGTTCTTTTACAAGGCGCAGTTGTTCCTAGCCTGGGGCCTTTTGATTGTCGGAATCGGCCTCGACTTCATGGTCGGGCTCCGGCTGCCGGGCTATCCGAACCTGCACTGGAGCCTGCTTTTGGCCATGTGGCTTATGGTGTTTGAGTTCGGAATCATGCGGCAGTTTAAGCCGGGTACCGGGTCGGCCGGCAAGGTGACTTGGATGGTGCTCATGACCATCGTAAGCTGGTGTGTCACGGCCTATTTCTTCGGCTTTATGAAGATAACAATCGACCTGGTGGTCCCGAGCGCTTTGGCTGCTACCATCGCGGTCAATTTCGTGCTTGCGCTGATTGACAAAAACGGCAATACCATGGCCTACCTTCTCTCGGGACTTGCCATGGGAGTCGTGCCGAGTGTCATTTGTTTCTTCGCAAGAGCCAAGATGCCGCTTGCCTGGGCGGTCTGCCTGATGGTGAGCGTCGTTCTGTTTGCGGGCGCTGTCATCTTCCGCGGGCGAGCCGTAGCGGAAGAGCTTCGGAGGAGATTTCATGTTTAGAAAAAAGCGTAAGGACCATTCCGCAGAAATCAAGTTTGACCCGGAAACCCAGTTCGCCGTCATTCGGAGCTCCATCTGCACGGGCGAGAAGGTTGCGGGGTTTAAGAACCGGAAGGACGGGCATTTTACGGAAGTGATGCTTATCCGGAATGCCGATGATGAGAAGTACTTCAAGGAAACCTACGGGCTTGACACCGTGAAGGTGGAGTACTGAGAAAATGATATAAATGATAACGGGGAGAAACAGAATGAGAACCATATCGGATGAACAGAAGATCTACGAGTTGTCGCGGATTTGGAAGGACGCGGAGTACAATTTTGTCTACTGGGACAAGGTGGACATCGACTGGGACGCGGAGTACAAAAAGGCCCTGCCGCGGGTGCTTGCGACCGAAGATGTATTTGATTACTACCGCGAGCTTGCCCGTTTCGTGGCGCTGCTCGGGGACGGGCACACGGGAGTCACGTTCCCCATGGAATTCATGCAGAGCCCGGAGTATTTTTCGATGCTTCCGGTGTATCTTGCGCAGGTCGGCGGCTCGTATGTCGTGCTCAGCATGGCCGAGGAGTACAGGGACACGATTCCGATGTTCGGCGTCCTTACGAAGTTCGACGGCGTTGACATCGCAGAGTATATTCGCGGCAAATGCTACCCCTACATCTGGCATGCCAACGAAAACGCCTGCAGCAAGGCGGTTATGATCGAGCTTTTGTACGGAAGGGCTGACAGCAAGGCGGTGCTTACGTTTGAGAAGGACGGAAAGACCTTCGACGTGAGCATGCGCCGGGTGGATGCAACCAAAATCAAATGGTGCGATTCCGGGATGCCGAAGGCGAAAGCTGCGCCCGGCGAGATGATTCTTAACGAGGACAACGTCAAAATAAAAATCGCGGAGAGCGGCATCGCGGTAATCACAATCACCACCTTCATGGATGATTCCGTTCCCGGCAAAATCTACGGGAAGATTGAGGAGCTTCGCAAGGCGAAAGGCTACATCATCGACGTCCGCGGAAACGGCGGCGGAAACAGCGGTAACGCCGATGCCGTTGCAGCCATGTTTATCTCCGGGCAGTTTACAAGCTGTGCAGCGGAGACGCAGGTGTATGAGCCCACTTACAAGGCGTGGGGGCTGTTCCGGGAGGATTTTAAAAATGTCTCGCCGGAGGATGCAGCCAAGATGCAGTGGGACGAGGACAGCCTCAAATCCTACCGGATGTGCCGACACATTTCCTTTCAAAAAGAGACTAATATAGCGGAGAACATTGCGCCGGGCCTTCTGGAAGGCCCCGTTGCGGTGCTTATGAACGGAGATACGGTGTCGGCTGCGGAAGATTTTGTGGACGTTATGAAGATGCACACAAAGGCGACGTTCGTCGGTAGCAACACTGCGGGAACGTCCGGCCAGCCGTACTTTGTATTCCTGGAAAGCGGCGGCAACTACCGCATCTGCACAAGGCGCTGCATCGCGCAAAACGGCGAGGACATTTACAACAAGGGCTTCTCGCCGGACGTCAGGGTTGACGTCACCATAGACGATTTCAAGGAGGGTCGTGACAAGGTCATGGAGACCGCTCTTGAAATACTAACCGAATAGTGAAAGGAGTGTGGGAGAAATGAAAAAGAAGAGAGTATTTGTCGTGTGTGTTGTGTTGGCGGCGCTGATCCTGGTGGGAGTTTTGTTCGTCCCGTACAAGGTTGACATCTTGGAGGACGGCGGCTCTACGGTGTATACCGCGGTCATGTACACGTGTGTCGAGTGGAAGGGCATCGATATTTCGAATCCGACAGACGGTATCGTAACAATAAAGAAATCGGTGTTCTGGTTTCCGACCAACCGCAAATCAATCAATGAATTACGTAGAATAGCATTTCCCGGAGCAAAGTAATCAATTCCAAATATTCGGACTCGGGGAGAACCATGGGGGGACACAAAATGAAGTGGTTTAAAGAACTTAAGACGGGCCAGAAAATCCTGCTTATCATTAACGTGGTTTTGGCTGTCGCTTTGTTTGTTCTGCTGTTTTCCGGCGCCGGCAACATGGATTTTTTTGCCATCGGAATCCTGATTTCTTTTATAAATTGCTTCAGCATCGCATTTGCGAAGGTGGGCTTTCAGTTCGGTATTGCCATAAACACGGAAAATGCAGGGGACGACGTGGAGCCGTCCGGCTTTAAATACATGGACTGGTACATAAATTGGACCTTTTCCACCCTGGTCGTTATAGGAATGGCAATCTGCGGATTTGTATTTAAATAAGGTGCTGCGGCAGGAATTCGGAGGAAGAGATTGAAGGCGCTAATCATTAATTGCAGCCCGGTCAGAACCGGCGCTACGGCGGAGATTGTTCGCATCGCAGAAGGGCAGCTCTCCGCGAGATATGATACCAAAAGCATCTGTATCGATGACTATTCGTTTGAGTTTTGCAAGGGGTGCCGGACCTGCCACAAAACAGCCCGGTGCGTCATGGATGATGACGTCAATCGGATTATGGATGAATTGGACGCGGCGGATGTGATTGTTTCGGTGGCGCCTTCATATTGGGCGGACATTCCCGGCCAATTCAAGGCATTTATCGACAGACGCACGCCGTGGTGCGATACCCACGAACCCCATGCGACGATCCGCGAGGGGAAGAGAGGCTATGCTGTCGCTCTGCGTACCGGTCCCGGCATGCATGAATGTGACAGAATCATTCAAAGCATAGAGCATTTTTACGGGCATCTTCACATCGCCTGCACCGGCCACCTCGGGCTCACCGCCATCGAGTATAAGGAGAATGTCGAACCGAGAAGGCAGGAGATTGAGGAGTTCTGCAAAGCTATTTAGTGAATTGTGTTCGGTTGAGGGAGGAGAGGATGCTTAAATGAGAACCAGAGAGGAAGCACTGCAATACGGACTGTCCTTTCCGGACACGTACCAGGAGGCTCCGTTTCATGATGCGAACTGGCAACTCGTACGTTTTAAGGGGAATAAAAAGGCGTTTCTCTGGACCTATGAGAAGGACGGCTACGTCAATCTGAACCTGAAAGCGGAACCGATGCGGGCCATGTTCTGGCGGAAGATATATCCGTCCGTACAGCCGGGATACCATCAGAACAAGGAGCATTGGAACACGGTCATTCTTGACGGGAGTATTCCCGATGAGGATATCCGGGTGATGATTGCCGAAAGCTATGACCTTATAAGCGACAGTCCGGCGAAAAGGATTTACGAAGCCGTTAAGAAGATTCCGTGCGGAAAAGTTGCAACTTATGCGCAGATTGCGGAACTGGCAGGGGACCGGAAGATGGCCCGCGCCGTCGGCAATGCGCTTCACAAGAATCCCGAGCCGGGAGTCATTCCGTGCCACCGCGTTGTGAATGCGAACGGAGAATGCTCCGGGAGTTTCGCCTTTGGCGGAGCCGGCGCGCAGGAGAAACTGCTTCGAAAAGAAGGTGTGAAGGTTGAAGGCGGGAAAGTGGACCTGCAGAAATATCAGTGGAAGACGCGAGAATAACAATGGATTACAGAAAGATTTTTGATACAATTCCGGAACCGGACAAAACGATCTTTTTCAACGCGCTTCGGGATACCGTGCTCCGGTTCGGTGACCGGGTCGAGTTCCGGGACACCTATATTCTTTATCTGGCAAAAAAGCCGCAGAGGAGAGACACATGAGGGATATAATCATAAAAAACATGAACGATCCGGGATATGAAAACAAAAACCTGAATCAGTTTTACGACCCGGACGGGGAGCATAAGCGGTCATACGAGTTTTCGAAAAAAGAGGTGTTCTCCCCGTACCGAAGCGGAGAGGGGCAGCTTACCGTGAATTTCTATACCCTGATGCCCGGAAAGAGCAACTATCCCTATCACCAGCATTTCGGGAAAGAGGAAGTCTTCTACATCATCTCCGGCGAGGCGGTCTTGAAGACGTCCCACGGGGACGTCAAGGTGAAGGAGGGAGATGTCTTCGTCATTCCGCCGAACGAAAACGGAGGGCACATGCTGACCAACGTGTCGGACGCCCCCGTGGTGTACCTGGATGTGGACACATATTCTGCTTCGGATGTCGTCCTTTACCCCGATTCCGGCAATGTACGGTTCCTTGCCGGAGAATTGCAGAAGTCGTTCAAACTGGATTCCGAAGTGAACTATCTGGATGGGGAGTAAC
>CADAHQ010000007.1:0-12227 GCA_902787715.1 uncultured Lachnospiraceae bacterium | reverse complement strand
AAAAGCGTTCTTGAAGCGGATCGTGCCGCGGTAGTTATCTGCGACCTTGATCATATCATCATCTACATGAATCCGACGGCAATTCAGCGATACGTCAAATGGGGCGGGGCGGCGCTTCTCGGCAAGAGTCTTCTCGATTGCCACAACGAGAAATCGCGGCAAATGATTGCCAAAGTGGTCGAGTGGTTCCGAGCCGATCCCGAGCATAACATCATTTATACTTTCCACAACGAGAAAGAAAACAAGGATGTCTACATGGTCGCGCTGCGCGATGACTCCGGTAAGTTGATTGGTTATTACGAGAAACATGAGTATCGCAATCCGGAGACCATGAAGATGTACGATTTTTGAAGATTCCGCGGAAGTTGTAGGAAATCGATACCGTAAAGGCAGAATAACGAAATATGGCTGAGATCAGAAAAGCAGAGCGTAAAGACCTGGCGCGTATCGCAGAGATACTGGTCTTCAATTATCGCTTGTTCTTTTACCCGATATTCAAGTCGGATGAGTATTATTTTGAAGAGCTTTCGGTCCCGTCACTCATGAAGAAGTACGAGGCGGAGCTGGACAGTCTGTATGTGTATGATGACGGTGTAGTCAAAGGCTTTATCAAGATTGAAGGGACGTATATCGCGAGATTGTTCGTCGAGCCGGTGCTGCAAAATGCTGCCATCGGTTCCAGATTGCTGGATTTCGCCGTGAAGGAACACAGGGTGGATCATCTGTGGGCGTTGGAGAAAAATGTTAAGGCAATCCGCTTCTATGAGAGGCATGGCTTCTTTGCCACCGGCGAGAAGAAGCTTGAGGACGGAACGAGCGAGTATCTTATACTTTTGAGAAGGCAGGAAGAACAGAGTGATCAAGGCAGTTGAGTCGGAGCATTACATTTTCCATTTCCTCGAAGGAAGCCTTGCGGAGCGGGATATCGAAAAGATTGCGGCGGAGCAGGAACGGTGTTTTGCCAAAATCTGCAGTTTCCTGGAGGTCAAATATCCCCGCAAAATCAGCTACTGGCTCTATGATTCGCCGCAGGTTATCGGGGACATCTTCTGGGATGGCGAGTGGTGTTGCGGACTGTCTCTGACTGACGCAAACAGCAGCGATGTCGGGAGGCAGGTCTCCTTAAGCGGCGATTCCGATAACCTTTTTACCGTGCCCCCGTACTCCGTGCATGCCGCCTATGAGGAAAATGCCAAATGCACCGGCGAGCATGAGGACACGCATGTGATAGCGGCGATGCTGTGCGAGCCGAAGGCGGATTTTCTGAGTGAAGGTCTTGCGATGTATATGGACGGCAAATGGTGGGGCGAAGATAATCTCGTCTGGACCAAACGATATCTGGACAAAGGGGAATTGTTGTCGACGGAACGGCTGATCATGGTCGATGTCGACGCGAATACCGAGGAGAGTTTTTACGATTGGGATTGCGCGCAAACCTACCCGGTGGCCGGTGCATGGACGCAATTTGTGATGGAAACCTACGGAGCGGAAAAGTTTAAACAGTTTTATTGCTCCGAAGATTTTGAAAAAGATGCAAAGGCGTTGTTCGGCTGTTCCCTCGGCCGGTTGCATGAATTGTTTGTTGACTGGATTCGAGGGAGAGCAGTCACAGGATGAAGGAAGGGGACAGGATGCAGAAATTACAAAAAGAAACGCTCATAACCGAAAAATGATATAACAAAAATGGGAGATTGAATTATGGGGGAGAAACCGAAGGTGGACCGATACGTATGCAAGATAGCTACGATGGAGGAAGTAAACGAAAAATGGGACACTCTCGTTAGAGAGCATCCCGATGACCCGAATTGGGCGGTATGGAAGAAAGATATCATAGCAGAAATCTCGGCGGGCGGAGAGATCCCGTATTACGGGATTCTCGACGGGGAGATTATCTGCGAAGCATACGCTGTTCCGAATTACACTCCGGGGGTGGACGATGCGGGACTTCGCGAGGAAGGAACCGTCTATCTGTCGGCGTTTCGCACGGTCAGGGAATATCGCGGAAAGGGGTATTTTTCGCGGTTGTTTCGGTTCATGCTGGAAGATCTGCGGCAGAAAGGGTTTGCAAGAGCGGTGCTCGGCGTTGAACCGTGTGAGGTTCTGAACAAGCAGATGTATCTTCGGTGGGGATTTAACGAGAAGATGTATACCGGAACCTGCACCTACCCGGACGGAACGGTTATTGAGGTGGAGTATCTCGGGAAAATGCTGGGCTGAGAGGAAAGTATGTCGAGCGATTATCTTTGAATTTGTTAAACTAAGAAAGGGATAGAATGGACAGCTTTATTGACGCATTGTTGTCGCAAAAGACGGATAAAATTCCTGATGAATATGACTGGTTTGCGCCTCTTCTTGGCGATTGGGATTGCGATTATTATGATGAACTGAATGGTCAGAAAAGATATGCAAAGGGCGAGTGGATATTCCGAAGAGTGCTTGAAGGGGCTGGGATACAAGATGTTTTTATTTTTCCGTCTCGGACAACGAAGGAGGCTGCGCCTCAGCCGGACGGCGAATATGGTTCCTCTTTGCGCATGTTTAACCATTTTGATAATTGTTATGATGTTGTCTACACATGTAATCACTGCATGAAGAGGCTTAGATTCACAAAAGAAGATGATAAACTCATCGGAAAAGTCCTGGACGACGTAAACTCATATTGGATCTTTTCGGATATCACAGACAGCAGCTTCGTTTGGAAAAATGTGATGATTTCGGAAGACGGAACGTGTATTCTTGATTGTGAAATACATGGGAAGCGTGTGAAGTGACGTGGCGACTAACTTTGATTTTCTGCATTAATGAAGGGTATTATAAGAAAGCGATGTCTAACGGAGGCTTTTATGAAACGGACAATAAGACTTGTTATTATGATCATGGGACTTGTGATGTTGCTGGCGGCATGCGGCGGGAAAGAAAACGGAGGCACCCCTACGCCCACGGAAAGTGAGAAGAAGGACTTGCCGACATATACCGTTCCGGATCTTCGCGGGATGTACTACGGGGACGCGGTATCGAAGGTCCGGCAGGAACTGGAGCGGGCGGGGCTTACCAATGTGTCTGTAGTTTGTATCTGGGATCCGACCAATTATGATCCGGCCATGAATGCAAAGATAATGGGCTCGAACCCGGAAGCGGGAACGGTTCTCATGGATCTCGGTGCGCCGATCACGCTTGAGCTGTACGCGGCAGAGGCAGCGCCGGAATTTGTGAGCCCTACAGTGACTCCGGCGACAGGCGGAGAAGGGAAGGCCCTGGTTGTATACTTTTCCGCGACAGGCAATACGAGGAATGTGGCGGAAATGATCGCGGAAATTGAAAACGCCGACACGTGGGAGATCATCCCGGAGCAGCCGTATTCCAAAGAGGATATCAATTATCAGGATTACAATTGCCGCGCGCTTAAGGAGCAGAACGATAAGTCGGCGCGGCCTGCGATTGCGGGTGAGAAGATCGATCTCTCCGGATACACAAAAATCTACATCGGGTATCCGATCTGGGCGACGCAGGAGCCCCGCATCATGGATACATTTGTCGAGGCATATGACTTCGGAACAGCCACGGTCATCCCGTTCTGCACATCCGGCAGCAGCGGCATCGGCTCAACAGGCACGCGGCTCGCGACGCTCGCCGGAAGCGGTGATTGGAAAGCGGGAAAGCGTTTCCCGGGAAGTGCCACCGAAGAGGATGTTCGGAAATGGATAGAGAGCTTACAGCAGTAACAGCTCAGGCAAAGAATTGTGTTAAGCGGGGGAATTATGCTGAATCAGGAGAAGATACTTGGATGTGACTGGTGCAATATCCCGGAGGCCGAGTGCAGATATCAACTGGCGGAAAGCGACTGCTGGAAGCTGTTCCTTGCCGATGAGCAGGACTATGTCGGGCGATGTGTGCTGGTGCTGCGCAGGCACTGCGATAGTCCGGCCGCGCTCTCGGATGAGGAGTGGACGGATCTGCACCGCATGATCAAAATGACCGAAAAATGCGTGAAGACGGTCTTCGGCGCGGAACTGTGCAACTGGAGCTGCCTGATGAACAGCTTTTACAAGAGCGCTGATCCGAACCCGCATGTTCACGTTCATGTCCGGCCGAGGTATAAGAACCCTGTTGTGATCAACGGGCATGAATATGCGGATGCCGAATTCGGCCACCACTATTCGCTCCGGCGGGACGGCGTGATTCCCGAAGAGGATATGCAGGTCATTTTCCGGGAGATGAAGCGGTGGATTGAGGCGAACGCGTACTGCAAATAAGCAAGCGATATAAGGAGATGACGGAAAATGCAATTTAAAGAGGGCATGGGCTGGAAATGCTGTTATGATCCCGAGACGGGGCGCTATACCGCGCAGCTCGGCGGCGGTCCGAACTGCGATCTGTATGAGATAACAAAAGAAATCTACGACCATGTGGATGACCCCGGGGTGGAATGGCCGTCGAGGCTGATCTCCGAAGGACGTCATCTGTTTATGTCTGTCGACGACCGGTGCGGCCCGCCGTATACCGTTGTGTTTGACTCCGATTATGAAAAGATCTGCCCGTGGTCTACCGCGATCGTTTCCGGGAGAACCTGGGGTGATGATCTCACGGATGCCGCGGTCGAGATTTTCGCATCCGAGGCCAACAACAGAGAGCAGCGCCGCAAGAAGAGAGCCGAGCGCGAGAAGAAACAGCAGTAAGAAGCAGCAGTAAGATACAGCAGGAGTTTTGGGCTGATGGTAAAAGTGCTATTCAAATGCAGAGGAAAGCGGCAGAGTGCGGTCGGCGGGAAAGTTTTCATTTTTCTGCTGAGTGTTTTGTTGTGCTTTGCCTTGCTCACAGGTTGCAAGGGAGGGCAGGATAACGGCAATGATACTCCGACCGGCGGCATTGTTGCGGCGACTTCGACACCGACTGCCACACCGGCTGTGACGGGGGGGCCTACGCCGACCCCGACGGCAACTCCGTTTCCGACATTGCCGATCGAGTTCGCGAGGAAGACATACGAGACTTACGAATGCGAGAATCTCTATCGCATTCCGATCGAGGGACTTGAGGATCAAAAGACGCTCAAAGACGTGAAATTTGCAGGAGAGTATGCACTGTTGCAGATTGCCCCGAAAGATGTCCCGGACGAGGCCGGTTCTGACGGGAAAAGTGAGAGCAGCGCAGGTACGGCCGGCAACAGTTTCCTGCTGATCCGGCCGGAAATAACGGCTGACCGGTATCTTCTGACGCCGGATTATGACGTTGCGGCGTTTACGGTGCTTTCAGACGGCACGGTGATCCTTGAGGATTCATCGACGAAGACGTTCCGTGTTTATGACAATACAATGACCGAAGTCCGCACCGTCACTGCGGTATCGCGGAGCGCCAAAACCATCGGCTTCGGGGAGGACGGAACCGCTTGGGCTGTGGATCTCAAACAGGCGAAAATTGTCGCAACCGGGCCGCAGGGGGAGGCGATCGGAGAATACCCCCACGCAAAGGGACAGGTGGTGACCGGATATATCGGAAACATCGGCGGACGCGAATGTTTCCTGACGACTTCGAGCACGGACAGCGCACTTGAGGGATATCTGTATATTGATACCGCCACGGGTGAACTGACGCAGCGAAGCGTGGACGATCCGGAGCTCGGCGATGAGTGGATCCGGAATCCCGCCATGCCAAACGGAGAGTGGGATTTTCAGTGGTCCAATGCCATGTGGTATCTGCATGCACCGGGATACTGCAGGGAAGGATTTGTCTTCCCGAAAAGCGCAGAGAGGGAGGTGTTCTGCGTCTCCGCGAAAAACCAGATGTGCGCATGCGAACAACGTTGGGACGGAGATGATGTCATTACACACACCTACCGGCTTTATGATATGGATCGGCGGACGGTCTCGGGTACACTCTGTGACGAGGATCTTACGGACTGCGCGAAACTTACCCCGAAGGGCATTGTCGGCAACAGCGTGCTGTTTTCGATTAAGCTCGAGTCCGGAGGCGAAGCCGTTCTTCTCTGGACGGCAGGGGCAGAAACGTCGCCGATCACGGGATTTTGCGACCTCGCGAAGGACGAACCCGCGACGGTGCTGGCGGAGCAGCTCGCAGAGATGAAGGAGCAGTACAATATTGTCATCACACCCGACCGGGCGCAGGATGGTGAGGAGGTCCCGCTCCGGAAGACTTTAGTGCAGATGGAGACGGCCGATGTATATTTGATCGCGGCGCGGAGGAATCCGGACGTGGTGACGAACACTGCCGAAACCGTAATCCAGCCGGAAAATATGCGCAACAACGACGGAGGACACTACACCTTCAACCCTCATGTGATGTCGCCGTTTCTGGCGAAGGAATATGCCGGGGCAACGGAAACATTTTTCGCATATATCGATGCGCTTCGTGCAGGCGAGGACAGCTTCCCGTGTCCGGACGAGGAGACGATGCAGCGGTGCGAGTACCAGCTTGCCCGCTATTGCGGCCTGGTTGCGCAGGAATATGCTTTCAGCGAGTATGAGGGGGACGGACGGGCAAAGGTCATTTACCGGGTCTCAAAGGAAGAGTATCAGAAGAAGGAAAAGGATTTTGAGGAGAGGATCTGTGCGATTCTGAATGACGTGCTCGAGGACGATTATACGGATCTGGAGAAGGCGCTGGCGCTCTATGAGTATATTACGGAGTATTGCCGATACGATGACGATAAACTGTTCAGCTCGATGAACGGGGAGACAATCAGCCAGACGGGCTACCGTGTCCTGCTTGACGGGAAAGGTATGTGCCTGGAGATCGCAAGCCTGTACGCATATCTGCTGATGCAGAGCGGTGTCGACGCGGACGTGGTCACTTGTGTAGGTGAAGAGTTGTCCGTTGAAGGCCATGCGTGGGTGTATATAGAGCTTGACGGGCAGGGATATCTGATCGATCCCACATGGGGACTGACGGATTACCGACGGCCGTCCTTGACATATTTCCTCTTCACGGATGAATTGCGTGAGTCCCGCGACGGTTACCCGAAGAAGCTGGCGCAGGTTGCCGAAGCCGGTGCAGGCGTGAGCCGCACGAAGTACTCCTTCGATGCGGATGACTCGAGTTACAGTGAAATCTGGGACGGTTGGTTCATCGGGTTTGATCATGATACGAAGAGTATTTACTACGAAGACAGTTATGGTATCCTGCATCGGTTTGATTACGGACAATAAGTCAAATGAACATTGAGGTTCTGAATCGTTAATCTCAGATAATTCGGGAGTCTTTATATGATAAAAGCAATCTATGAATCTTACGGATATAAGCCGGTTTATCAGTCTTATTTTACGACATAATGGAAACATTAGTTTGATATGAAGTTGTAATGCTTCGCGAAAAATGGCCGGTTTAGCACGGGAGATGTCTTAACTGGTTAGGCAATTAACTCGCAATTTTCTTGCCTAAACAAAAACAATTGGAAAATGTAAACGCAACGTGAAGTTGTGCAAGGGCAGGTGCTTTTGGAAAAATGTAATGGCAGAAAGACGTTTTTTGTTATGGATGGTTGTTTTAGATAGAATAGATGGTGAGCCCGGTGGGGTATCCTTACAAAAGAGTCGGAACAGGAAGAGAAGTAGGATGCATAGAATACTGTTTATCTGCTGGGGCAATATCTAACTGGTTTGTCAGAAACATGTTAGAAACCTAGGTTTTTCAAGGAGTTTTCAAAGATCTCGGATATTGCAAAAAGGTGATTTAGACCAGTTTTAGACCACTAGAATTGGAACTAAGAGTAAAGATTGAGCCTGTTCTAAGAAGTTTTTTATAAGTACACAACCAGGGATTGTTATGAATCGCCCGGTGAAGTGTGGAATCATGTATCCATACTTCACCGGTTTTTCTTTTATAAAACTATTTCTGGTCGCGAGCCATAGCTTCATCAATTGCTCGATGAATGAAAGTTGAAACACTTTCGCCCATTTGCTCGGCATGAGCTTTGACGGTGGCGCGTTCCTCTCGTGTGAGACGAACTTTTAACTCGACAAAACGTGCATTGTATTTTTTGTTGGCTCGTCTACGAGCCTCGGTCATTGGTGTATGGGAAGTCGATTGGGCATCACTCATGGGTATTTGCACCTCCGTAAAAAAGTTACTGAGAACAGTATACCACAAACTCATACATAAGACTATGTATTTTTCAAAAATGATAAGGAGGTTTTATTGTGATTAAAGTAAGAATGATGGGCACCCCGGAAGAACTCCAGCAGTTTAGACGCACGATTCTACGGATGGAGCATAACAACGAGATAACAATACTAAGCATGTCCGGGATGTATTCGAACAGGGACACAGAGAAGTATTACCGTATGTACGCTGATGTAAAAACACTGAGAAATGGAGAAAACAACTATGGAGAAAACAAAAAGATGCAGAGTACTTTCCGTCATTTCACAAAAAGGAGGGGTGGGAAAGTCAGCTACGGCAACACAGCTTGCAGTGGGCTTGGCGCGGAAGAAGCATAAGGTCCTTTTCATCGATGCGGATCCGCAGGGAACCGGCAGCATGATGCTCGGTATTGCAGAGCCTGACGAACTCGAAGAAAGCATTGCCACGGTATTGACAAAGATTATCAACGAGGAGCCGATATCTGATTCAGAAGCAATCCTTCATACGGTTGAGGATGTTCACTTGCTTCCGGCAAATATTGATCTTGCCAGCATGGAAGTAACGCTTGTGAATACGATGAACCGTGAACGGATCCTGAAGCAGTACGTGGACCAGCAGCGTAGTAATTATGACTACATCATCATAGATGGAATGCCGTCCTTGGGAATGATAACAATCAACGCCCTTGCAGCATCAGACTGCGCCATTATTCCGACGCTTGCGGAGTATCCGTCAGCAAGAGGGCTTGTCCAGTTGCTGAAGACTGTGAACCGTGTACGGAAATATATTAATCCGAAGATTCAGGTAGAGGGGATTCTCCTTACCATGATGGATGAGCGGACGAATTACAACCGGGAGATTGCCCAGATGGTGAGTAACACATATGGATCAGATATCCGTGTTTATAAGACAGCAATACCGCGGTCCATCCGGATGGCGGAGGCCGGTGGCCTAGGGAAGAGCATCTTCCTGCATGCACCAAATTCGAAAGCCGCAAAGGCATACAGAGCATTGGTGAAGGAGGTGGAACGCGATGTCTAAACCAATTATGAATGTAAAACTCCCCAAGGTAGATGATCTGTTTACGGGAAATTCCTTTGAACTACTTGGCAGCGAAAATCAGATTACGGAGATTGCAATCGCCGACATTCACAGCTTTCCCAGCCATCCGTTCCGGGTGAGCAATGACACAAAGATGGCGGAACTCGCAGACAGTATCCGCGAACAGGGTGTGCTTGTACCGGTACTGGTTCGTCCGAGGGAAGCCGGCGGGTACGAGCTTGTGTCCGGGCATCGCAGGACCTTTGCCTGCCGTATCCTTGGCATGAAGACGGTTCCGGCGATTATAAAAGATCTGTCGGACGATGATGCCGTCATTTCCATGGTGGATGCGAACATCCAGCGTGAAAAATTGCTGCCGAGCGAAAAGGCCAGGGCTTACGCCATGAAGTTTGAGGCGCTGAAGCATCAAGGCAGAAACGGCGGAAACACCCTCGAAGAGATGGGAGGAGCAACCGGAGAAGGAGCCAAGACGGTACAGCGCTATATTTCACTGGCATCCCTTTCCGGGGAACTCCTTTCCATGGTGGATCAGGGGAAAATCGGCGTTACCCAGGGGTTTTCCCTGGCAGGACTTTCCAAAGAGGAGCAGAAATGCCTCTATGACGTCCTACAGGGCACAGAGACGAGGCTGACGGTAGCAATGGCAGAACAACTCCGTAACGCAAGCAGAAGCGGATCTCTCGACTCACAAAGCATGGAAGATATCTTACAGTCATCGGGAGCAACGGGGAAACGCGGCAGCATCCCGATCAAGAAAATCCAGCTGTTCTTTTCTCATAATGCAAGTCCTGCCTATATGGAGCAGGTAATACTCGAACTGTTACGGCAGTGGAAGGAGCAGGCAGATGAGTGATGGTGTATTTCGAAGCAAGAAAGGATTTACCGTTGTGCAGAATTCCGTTACAAGAAACAAGGAGCTTTCGCTGAAGGCAAAGGGACTCTACATGCTGATCCAGTCCTATATCACGATGCCGGAGAAATCTTGGCTAAAGAGTGATTTTCAGGGGATGGTAATCGAAGGCTACTGCGCATTCGAATCGGCATGGAAGGAACTGAAGAGGGCAGGATATATTAAGCAGCACATCTATTCGACCGGGAAAGCATTCCGGACAGAGTATGAACTCCTTGACGAACCGCAGCCCGGAGACAGCATCTTTTACTATAACAAGGACGGTGCTGTAACCAAATCCTTACAGTAGCCGATGGACAGACTAACGATGCATCGGGAACCAATCAATGGGAACCCGATGCATGGGAATCCGATACATCAAAAACCGATGCATCGGAAACCGAGCTATCGGAAATCGATACATCGGAAACCGAGCACACGGAAGCCGATTCATCGGAAATCACATCATCAGAAAGAATAAGACTAAAGGCATTAAGGACTCAGTAGATAAGACTGATAGATCTTAAAACTGAAAACCGTAACACTGCTACCGCGGACGGTTCCTGATTTCACACCCCATTTCATTCCCGTTTTCATTCCGAATCCTATCGGAACCAACTTCTGGACATTATGTCCAAAAGTGAAAACACGAACGGAATGAGAACGGGAGCGGGAATGAAATCGGGAATCGTCCGGAACGGGAAGTCAAAAAAGTTGACTGTAACTTTTGGACATTATGTCCAAAAGTCGGAAAGGAGATGCGATGGAAAAACTTAAAGTGTTTACCTACCCCCAGAAGAGCGGTCGGGTACGGGGAGTCGCAAGAATCGAGATCGGAGACCTGAAGGTGTATCCAATCCGGATCATGGAATCTGAGAAGGGCATGTTCATCGCCATGCCGCAACAGATGCGGAAGAACGGTACTTGGCAGGATCTGTTCCACCCAGTCACGGCGGAAGGGAGGAAGTTCCTGCAGGAGAAAGTCCTCGAGACCTATCAGCCAAAGCAGAACGGGATGAGGGAGTTTGATCTGCCAAAAGAGATCTCGTTCTCCGCAGGGGTGACACCGGTGCTTCGGGAGAAGAGCACGCTCGTCGGATTTGCCCATGTGGACATCGGCGGGATGTTCCGGATAGAAAGCATCCTTCTGCGGCAGGACAAGGGAGAAACCAAACCCAAACTCGTTTTTCCGCTCCGGCGCTGGCAGAACGAAGTCGGGGAAACGATGGCTGCGGAAATCTTTCAGGTCGGGGATGCGATGCTTTCGAAGATGACGGAGACAGTACGAACCGAGTATCACCGGAAGCGTGAAGTACTGAACCAGAGTGAAATGAGTGTGAAATCGAGGAATTCGTTCCAGGAGTTTCAGCAGCGCGATTACAAGAAAGAGACCGGTTACACGCTGGACGAGCTCGTTGATTTGGCTAGGGCGAGGAAAGAAGGAAAAACAGATGTCAATCCCTATGCGAGAAAGAGCGTGGACACGGATGAAGTCATAGCGGAGGAAGAAACCGAAACAGTCACGGAAGAACCGGTCATGTGTCTTTGACCGTTTTTCATAAAACCAAACCAAGGAGGTAAAAACAATGCTGGACAAAAACAGTACCAGAGAACCCAAGGTGATTGTCGAACTCGTGAGCAAGGAACACGATGCCAGGGAAAAGGCGGCAATCGCAAAGCACTCAGCAGAGCGCATGAAACAGTATCATGAGAAATGGAGGAAGATGTTATGCCAGAACAGAAACTGACAAAAGAAGAGTTCTTCCGCAAGTTGGAAGAACAGATCCATGAAGATTTCCCGGGTTATGAGCTCCGCAGGCAGGAAGTCACGAAGAGCAGCAATACCGTGAAAAACTGCTTGGTGGTCAGGGATCCGAGCAATGAAGTGGCACCGTCCCTGCGGATTGACGATTACTGGTCGGATTACAAGGACGCGGTAGACTATGAGGCGGCCGAGAAGCGGATCTTCAGTCAGGTAAAGGAGTGTATTACCCAGGCCTACCTGGACTCAGATAAGCTTGGCATCGCAAGAAAGGCAATGGACGCGATGTCGAACTGGAGAGAGCATCTTCAGTGCTCGCTTGTCATCCGGGACGGCAATGACCGGTTCCTTGAGGATAAGCCGTTCAAGCCGTTCCTCGACATGGCCAAGATCTATTACATTGCAGTCGATGATCTTGTG
>CADAHQ010000006.1:3310-103119 GCA_902787715.1 uncultured Lachnospiraceae bacterium | reverse complement strand
CCGAGAAGGATGGCGATGACCGCGCGGCTCAGTTTAAACTCCAGAAGTGCTGCAATTAAAGAGCCCATCCATGCGCCGGTTCCGGGAATCGGAATACCGACGAACAGCAGAAGGAAAATAAACTCACCCTTCTCCACACCTTCGGATTTGCGCTCCGCGCGCGCCTCCAGCTTTTCCACCAAGGATTTTAAGATGTTGTGATTCTTCATGAACAGGAAAATCTTCTTGATGAACAAAAGGATGAAAGGAATCGGAACCAGGTTTCCGACGATACAGAGGATGTTCGCCTTCACAATCGGAATTCCGAGCATGGATGCGATCGGAAGTCCGCCTCGAAGTTCGATGAACGGAACCATCGAGACAAAGAAGACAAATACTTCCTTGGGAAGCCAGCTTCCAAGCGTGCTGCTATACCAATTGGCAATACTCTCCATCATCTCCCGTACACCTACTTTGCCAGAATCTTACGAACCACGGCGGGCATCTCTTCGGTCTCGCAGACCGTATCGTGCCGAACCGGTGCCGTCTTCAGTTCGATAATCGCCGGAGGCAGTGCCACATTGGCCGTCTTGGACAGTCTTTCGATTAGCTCCATATCCGGTTCATCGGACTTCTTTCCCTCGATGGCGCTCATGACGCTTCTTGCAAACTTGAAGGGGCTTGCCGTGGAGGCAATCACCGTCTTCGTGGCATCTCCGCTCTCCTTTGCGTATCTGCGGTACACGCTGTCGCCAACCGCCGTGTGGGGATCGATGACATAGCCCGTGCGGTCGTAAAGGCCTGCAATCGCGGCCGCGGTGTCGTCCTCCGTTGCATATCCGGAGACGAAGTCGGAAAGGCCTTTCTTCATCTCCGCGGTGATGTCGTATTTGCCGCCTGCTGCAAGCTGTTTCATAAGCTCTGCGGTTACGGCGCTGTCATCGCCGGCAATATGATAAATGAGTCTCTCGAGGTTGCTCGAGATCAGAATGTCCATGGAAGGGGAACTGGTGAGCACAAACTCGCGGTTGCGGTCGTACTCGCCGGTTTGGAAGAAATCGAACAGCACCTTGTTGGTGTTCGATGCACAGATCAGCTTATCAATCGGCACACCGATCTGCTTTGCGTAGTAAGCGGCGAGAATGTTTCCGAAGTTTCCGGTGGGAACCGTCACATTGATCTTCTCTCCGTCCGCAATATGCCCCTCGGCAAGAAGCTTGCCGTAGGCGAAGGTGTAGTATACAATCTGCGGAACCAGACGGCCGATGTTGATGGAATTGGCCGACGAGAAGCGATAGCCCTTCGCTGCAAGCTCCTCCTTCATTGCGGCATCGTTGAACATCTTCTTTACGCCGGTCTGGGCGTCGTCGAAGTTTCCTGTGATTCCGATGACTGCGGTATTCTCCCCCTTCTGGGTCACCATCTGGCGCTCCTGTACGGCGGATACGCCGTGTTTGGGGTAAAATACGATGATCTTCGTTCCGGGAACATCGGCAAATCCAGCCAGAGCAGCCTTGCCGGTATCGCCCGAGGTCGCCGTGAGAATCACGATGCCGTCGGTGATGCCGTTCTTCTTCGCAGCCGTAGTCATCAGATGCGGCAGGATGCTTAAGGCCATGTCCTTAAACGCGATGGTTGCGCCGTGGAACAGTTCCAGGTAGTAAGCGCCGTCCGCCTGTACCAGGGGAGCAATCTCCTCGGTGTCGAACTTCGCGTCGTATGCTGCGTCAATGCACGCCGTGAGCTCTTCCTTCGTGTAGTCCGTAAGGAACAGAGACAATACCGCAAGGGCTGTCTCCTTGTAGTTCATAGCGGCAATCTCCCGCATGGTCTGCGTCAATTTCGGCAGGGCCTTCGGGACGTACAGTCCGCCGTCGGGCGCAAGTCCCTGGAGAATCGCCTGGGACGCCGTCACTTCCTGCGCGTTGCCGCGGGTGCTTTTGTATATCATATCCATTGTGGAATACCTCCGAACCGGGATTGCGGTTATAAACCGCACAATCTATGAAAGTATAGCATATCCGGCGGCCACTTACAACAAAAACAAGTGCGCCGCCGGATAGAATATTCCGTGCATTTTTCGACTTTCCTTGTGCAATACTGCATACAGATGCAGATTACAGCTTAAAACCGGTCCCCGTAAACTGCGCCACATCGCGTCCGGTCTCGTCCGTCACATCCACGTTGACGATGGTTGTGGTGCGGCCGTTCTTGCGGCAGACTGCCTTTGCAAACAGCTGCTTTCCCTTGGGCGCGCCGAGGTAATTTATGCTCACCTGCTGCGCCACCGTGGGCCTGTGAATCTGGTTCACGCACACGGCAAATGCGAAGTCCGCAAGCGTAAAGATCACCCCGCCCATCACGCCGCCGTTGGCGTTTTTGTGATGCTCATTAAGGGTCATCTCCGTCTCCGCGAAATCCTCCCCGAGCGCTCTTATCGTCATGCCGCTCTCCGTTGCAAAGCGGTCCCCCGTAAAATACTCCTGCGCCTCCGCGAGGGTTGCAAATGTTCCCATATCCTTACCTCCGTTTTTTTAACACTTCTTCGTAGATTTCCGTAAGCTCTGCGCGCCGCCTTACGATGTCCTGCGCAAGGGCAAGGTTGAGCCGCGCCTTGTCGCGGTTTTGCTCCGGATAGGCAATCTTAAAATACCGGTCGCCCTCCAGATAGTCCGTTAAATACCGCGCTGCCAGCTCGGCGGTAACCGCCAGGACACAGGGCACCATGGCTTCCGACTCCGCAGGCGTCATAATCGCCGCGGTTTCCGAAACATACCCTTCCGCAATCGCCCGGAACCGGGCAAGATCAATCACCGCCGTGGGATGCTCCGCACTGCCGCCGGTCACCTTTGCAACCGACCGCACCGAATCCGCAAAATCGTATGCGTACATTCCCGCCATCACGGTGTCGAAATCGATGACCACCGGATCGTAGGGAGGATTGGCCGAGGTGAACAACACGTTGTTGAATTTGGTGTCGTTGTGGGTCACGCGGACCGAATACTCCCCTGCGGCATACCGAAGAGACACCTCGCAGGCGTCCTGCTCCATGGCCTTTAATTGCGCAAGCTCACAGGAAACGCCGCGCATGCGGGAACACACATCCGCCTCCGCCGCAGCGTAGAGCTGCCGGTATCTTGCGTATGTGTCGTGAAAACCGCGCACAGTCTCGTGCAGCTTTGCGGCATCCAGGTCGGCGAGTGCGGCATCGCATCGCCCGAAGGCCCGCGCCATCTCCCGCAGGACATCGGGATTCTCCTGGTTAAGGGCTACGGAAGGAAGATACTCCTCGACGCGCCACTCCTCCTCTTCTCCGGATGCATTTTTCACGCTCACGAACCGTTCGCCGCTTCGTGCCACTGCGTACAACTTCGCCGTGCGGATGCCTTTTCTCTGCAGGTGGTCCGTCACGAGGGCCATGTTGCGCACGCACTCTTTAGCACTGGGCATGGCGTTTTGGTTAATCTTCTGCACAAGGTACGTTTGGAAAGAAGCGCCGTCTCTGACGGTCACTTTGTAGGTGAGATTCACATTCCCACCGCACAATTCTTCCTCCGAGACGACGCTTCCCGCTATTCCGTATCTTCGCAGAATCCGTTCTGTTCCGACGTTTCTGTTCATAATTACTTAATCTTGATCAGATGTCCGTTCTTCTTCATGGACTCGATGATGGCATCCACATGCTTCTCACAGATCTCGTAGGTGGTAGCCTCACTCATGACGCGGAGAACCGGCTCCGTGCCGCTGGCGCGAAGCAGTACGCGGCCCTGGTCACCCAGCTCAGCCATGCAAGCCTCAACCTGAAGCTTCACGGCCGGATCGTCGAGGGTAGCTTTCTTATCGTCCACAACCACGTTCTTGAGAACCTGCGGATACATCTCCACCTCGGACGCAAGAACCGAAAGAGGAAGCTGTGTCTCGATCATGACCATCATCGTCATGATGGCCGTGAGGATACCGTCGCCGGTGCGGGCGTATTTGCGGAAAATGACGTGACCGGAGTTCTCGCCGCCAATCAGGTGGTCGTTCTGCTTCATGTTCTCATACACGAAGCGGTCGCCGACTGCCGTCTTCTCGTAGCTGATGCCGATGCGGTCAAGAGCCTTGTAAAGACCGAAGTTCGACATGATGGTCGTAACCACGGTGTTGCTTGGAAGCTGGCCGATCTTCTTAAGGTATTTCGCGCAGATGTACATGATCTGGTCGCCGTTTACCACATTGCCGTTCTCATCCACGGCAAGGCAGCGGTCGGCATCGCCGTCGAAGGCAAATCCGACGTCGACCTTCTTCTCCTTCACATACTCCTGCAGACCCTCGATATGGGTGGAGCCGCAGCCGCGGTTGATGTTCGTTCCGTTGGGCTCGTTGTTGATGACAAAGGTCTTAGCGCCGAGAGCGTCGAAAACAGCGCGGGCGATCATCCAGGAGCTGCCGTTTGCGCAGTCCAGGGCAACCTTGCGGTTCTCGAAGGACTTCGTTGCAACATTAGCGAGGTAACCGATGTATCGGTTCCGTCCGGTGTAGTAATCCACCGTGCAGCCGATGTTCTCACCGGTCGCGAAAGGAATCTCCTCAATCTCGCCGTCGATGTATCTTTCGATGGTATCCTGCAGCTCATCATCCATCTTCTCGCCGTCGCCGTTCATCAGCTTGATGCCGTTGTCGGTGTAAGGGTTGTGGCTTGCGCTAATCATGATACCGCAGTCAAAACCGTCGGTTCTCGTGATGTACGAAACGCAGGGCGTCGTCGTTACATGCAGCAGGTAGGCGTTCGCGCCCGAAGCCGTGATGCCGGCAGCCAGCGCATTCTCGTACATATAGGACGAGCGGCGCGTATCCTTGCCGATGACAATCTTCGCCTGGCCCTTCTGGCCGTAGTACCATCCGAGGTAACGTCCGATGGCAAATGCATGCTGTGCTGTCAGGTCCACTCCGGACTGTCCGCGGAAACCATCGGTACCGAAATACTTACCCATAATCAATTCCTCCTGATAACAGACTTCGGCAGACGCGGGGTCCGCCGAAATCGGATTTTTATATTAACCGTTGTAGCAAGCCTCATCGCACACGAGGATGACATCGTCGTGCAGGTTGAGGAAGGACGCCGGGCAGCTGGTGGTAACCGTGCCCTTGAGCATCTTTACAACAGCGTCGTGCTTATTCTTGCCGTTTGCAAGGATGATGATCTTTTTTGCGGAAAGAATCGTTCCCATACCCATGGTAAGAGCGTGCGTCGGAACATCGGCTGCGCTTGCGAAGAAACGTGCGTTGGCGTCGATGGTGTCCTCGGTAAGGCTCGTCACGTGGGTAACCGGAACAAGCTCTTCGTCAGGCTCGTTAAATGCAATGTGACCGTTGCGTCCGATTCCCAGCACCTGGATGTCGGCACCGCCGAGGGAACGAACGAACTTCTCATATCTCTTGGCCTCTGCCTCACCGTCTGCGGCACTGCCCTGCGGTACATGCGTGTGGGTCTTGTCGATATTTACCTTGTCAAAGAGGTTCTTGTTCATAAAATACCGATAGCTCTGGTCGTTGTCCGGGCTGATCGGATAATACTCGTCAAGGTTCACCGTGGTAACCTGGGAGAAATCAATCTCACCGGCCTTGTTCATCTCGGCAAGCTTCGCATACATCCCCTCGGGGGTGGATCCGGTAGCAAGACCGAGCACGGCATTGGGCTTCTTCTTCATAACATCAGCAACGATTTCAGCGGACTTTGCGGAAACCTCTGCATAGTCCTTGCAAACGATAACCTTCATGGAAAATTCTCCTTTTCTTCGGGAAAGCTGCGGTTTAGGCAAAACAATGCCCTTTCCGCGCATTACAACACCATAGTGATTTTACTTCCCGCAGAAGGCAAAATCAAGAAAAAACTCCTTTTCGGCGCATTTTTCGTACCTCGTTCGATTAATATATTATACGTTCGATATATTTTAATCCGTTTTTCGTTAAATATTTTCGCAGGCAGTTTCAAAAAATTAAAAAATCTTGTCGTGATTTATTGCATTTTTCGAAGCGGCATTTTTTCTTCAAATTTTGTTCGGTTGACAGTGTTGCCCCCTCGGTTGTAGTATAGGGCAGTCAGAATGAAATTCTCCGAGCACGTCCTCGGGTCGTGGGGTTTCCCGCCTCACGAGGGCGTGCCCTCTCTCAACAGACGACATCGCGGGCGATGCGTTAAAGCGCATTTCCCGATTTTCTCTCTTCTCTAAATATCGCAGAAGGACCGTTCCCAGAACGGTCCTTTTTGCATTTCCGAAAGGATTTACAATAAGCATCAAAAAAGGACCGCCGGAAAAAGCGGTCCTTTCGTAGTTCTTGTCCTTTTTACTACTCTGTCTTCACTTTGATAACCACGTTGGAGACGGTTCCGTTCTCCGCGGTCACGGTGACAACAACCGAGGTCTCCTTTCCGGACAACGTATGCTTGCCGGTGCCCGACACCTTCGCTGCCGACCTCACCGGCGTTGCGGCGACGGTCACAGCTTTCGTGCCGGAAGGAACTTTCACAGTGTATTCATATACGCCTGCGGCAAAGGACGGCGAAAGCGTCACGGTCTTGCCGGCATCCGTGGTTACTGTGAGCTTACTGAGGTACGCATTGGGCGTCGCAACTCCCGATGGTGCCGCCACGGCGCTCTTTGGCATGTTCGTGTACACCGGGATGGAGAATGTGAGGGCCATATCGTCATACCCCGCCATTCCCTTGTACGCCTGGTAAACCTTCAGCGCCTCGGAGCGCGGTGCCTTTGCGTTGGACATATACTGGTGCGAGAACCGCGAGGTTCCCGTCACGTTATACTTCTGAAGATAAATCGTGTTCTGTCCGCGGTTTATGTACGTGCTTCCGATATAGTACGCACCGCCCACAATCGCGTTGTAACGGTTGTTCCACGGGATCAGGCTTGCCTTGTTCATGGAAGCGTTGGTGCTTCCGTAACGGGCAAACTTCAGACCGTTTTTGATGGCACCCATGGACGCCGTCGAGTTGTACGCGCCGATGTTATAGAAGTTGTAATACCCTTCAAATCCTTCCACAGTTCCGGTGGCGCTTCGCGAGAAGCCGGATCCGGTCACAACCTCCTGCTTTACACGGGACGCCAGATGGTACGGATTGACGCCGGAATACTCCGCGGCATCCATAAACGCCTGAGAGTACAGAATCGTCTTCGTCGCGCCGCTTGCGTCCTTATACGTAAACGTCGTCTTGTACATCGCGGTGCCCTTAAGGATGTTCTCAACACCTTCTTGGGTCTGTGTCTTCGGATCGTACCGAAGGTCCTCAAACATGAAGATGTAGGATTCCGTCAGCCAGTTGCGCGGGTCCATATAGTAGGAAAGGCCCGCCGCCGAAATCATCACCCAGTTGCTGCCGTCGAAGGGCTTGAATTTGTCGGTGGTATAATCGTAAGCACCCTCCGCATAGGAAAGCCAGTCCCTGCCGGCACTTGTCTCAATCAGATTGTTTCCGAGGGTGTTCTCCCCGGTGATGGCCGCAGACCAGTCGAGCTTCGTCCGGTACGGCGTAAACTTCCACTGCGGGTGCTGCTCGTGCAAAGCCGTAAGGTACGGAATATAGCTCTCGGGGAATCCCGCATCGCGCATCTGCTTTGCAAAATCCTCCCCTCCCGCATCCGGCGCAAACGGTCCCTTCACGCCCTCATCGGACCACTGAAGATATTTGCCCGAAATGTATCCGGTGACGACTTTATCGCCGTCCGCCACTTTGACGCGCATCCATTTGACGGAGCCGTCCTGCACTTCGCCGATAATATAGGCAAATTCACCCTTCTTTAAGGTGCGTGCCTTTCCGTCCGCTCCGGTCACCGCCGTGGCGTCGGACTTCGCCTCCCGCCGCAGCGTGATGCCTTCCGTATTCACGGTGCTCCAGATTCCGGAGCCCGCGATATCCGCGCAGATGTATGTTCCGGACATATAGCCCTCGTACACCTTGCCGTTTTGAATCGTTGCAATATGGTACCAGATAATATCGCCGACAGCTGCCTGCCCGCAGATGACCACGGGCGTGCCCTTGGAAATCATGGCAATGGACTCGTTGGAAGTCCCCGGTCCCTTCCGGAGGTTCACCTGATCTCCCGTCAGATGCCCCGCATACGCGTAGGTATGAGCGAAGGACACCGGAATGTCCTCTGTCGCAGCAGCTGTCCCTGTATAGTGAATGGAGCCGCTGTTGTTTGCTTCCGTGAGCGGATATGCGACATCCGTCTTCACATAGTCAGAATGAACGTACCCGCGGTAGGTTAGGCTTCCCACCTTCGCGGTCACCTCATACCAGACGGCGCCGTCGGAGGCGTAGGCAAAGGAGTGAATCGTAAGCTTCTGGCCGTTTGTGATCCGCGTGATCTTCGGATGCTCCGTGCCGGCCGCAAACCGCACATTCAAGCCGGTTGCGGTGACCACACCGCCGGTCTCACGAATCGACGAATCGCCGGTTGTCCCCGATTTATTCGGCGTCGGCGTCGGTGTGTTCGTCGGCGCAGGTGTCGGTGTACTGGTCGGTGTCGGTGTATTCGTCGGTGTCGGTGTATTGGTCGGGGTCGGTGTCGGCGTGTTCGTCGGTGTCGGCGTGTTGGTCGGCGTAGGCGACGGTGTATTCGTCGGCGTGTTCGTCGGCTTCGGAGTCGGCGTCGCCGCCGCCACGGTGATATAGCTTGCAAAGAGATAGACTTCTCTCTCCTTGCCGTTTACGGTCGCAATGGCTTTGTACCAGCGCTGGCCCTTAGAATCCTTGGTCTCCGAGAGCACCCGCACGGTATTGCCCTTGTATAATTTGCCGAGGTTGGTATAGGACGTGGACGGACCGGAACGGACATTCATCCAGTTCACATTCACGGTACCCTGTCTGCCGTCCGAGGAGCTGCCCGCCTTCGGGGTGGGCGTGTTTGTGGGCTTCGGGGTCGGCGTGCTTGTAGGCTTCGGGGTCGTCGTGTTCGTCGGCTTCGGGCTCGGCGTCGGCGTCGGAACCGTCTGTGACGTCTTTACGTAATCCGCCCACACGTAGCCCGTCACGGTCTTGCCGGACACCTTGGTCTCCACCTGATACCAGGTCTTGCCGTCGGAGGATTTGTCGCGCCCGATGACGGTGACCGCGTGACCCTTGGTTAGAGTCGCAATTTTGTCATATCCGGTGCCCGGGCCTTTTCGCAGATTCAGCTGGTTCGCGGTGATGGTTCCGGAGATGCGGTAGGCAGCCGCCTCCGCACGAAAACCGGGCAGCGCCCCGAAGAGCCCTGCCGTCTGCGTAACAATCAGCAAAATCGCTGAAAGAATCGCGATGCGTGCCGCCTTTTTCATCGTCACCTCACCGTATTATATACTCAAAGCCTTATTATAACCATTTTAATACGACTGCTGTAGAATTGCAAGTCGATTTTGAAAGATTTGTCCTTATTTGATGGCAAAAAAAGAACGCCCGGGGCGCATTTTACGGCTCCCCGGAGCGTTTTTCGATAATTCTTTCTTCATTCGGTCCGAATTGACGGTTTATTCCTCTTTCGCGTCAGGCTCACCCGCAAGCAGACGGTATGCAACAGCTGCCAAAACCGCACCTGCCAAAGGTCCTACAAAGAAGATCCACACATCCGAAATCGGTGTGGTGTTGCCGGCAAATGCAGCCACAAGCGCCGGTCCGAAGCTTCTCGCCGGGTTCACCGAAGTGCCGGTGAGGCCGATGCCGAGGATGTGTACAAGCACCAGCGTAAGACCGATGACAAGGCCCGCCACATGGCCGTGAGCAGCCTTCTTCGAGGTCACGCCCAGGATTGCGAAGATGAAGATAAACGTTAAGATGCACTCTACCAAAATTCCGGCAATCACACTGCCGTTGAGGCTTGCGATGCCGTTGCTTCCGAGGCCTCCCGTCTGATCCGTGAGTTTGCCCAGGGCAAAGATGCCCTTCAGAATTCCCGCACCCGCAAAAGCGCCGAGAATCTGCGAAACAATATACCCGCATAAATCCTTTGTCTCCAGCTCTCCGTTAATCCAGAACGCAACGGAAACCGCAGGATTGATATGGCAGCCGGACACGTTGCCTACGCTGTATGCCAGGGCAACAATCGCAAGACCGAACGCAAGCGCCGTCAGGATATACCCGCCGCCGTTTGCCGCGTCGCAACCGACCGTCATAGCCGTGCCGCAGCCGACGATCACCAGAACCATGGTTCCGAGAAACTCAGCCGCATACTTCTTGATACTTCCCATACTCCATACCTCCTTGAGTGATTTGTAATTTATCTTCAGACGCCTTGCGCCGATGATACTACATCACGGAAAACACTCATTTTCCGATAACCTGCAGGAAATTGTACAACCCCGAGTACTGTGCCTGCATGTCGTGATCCGCATTCGGAACCTCATACCAGATATGATCGATGCCGTTTAGCAAAAACAGGTTGTGGTATTCCTTCGGGAACTGCCCGACAACGCTGTCTCTCGTTCCGCAGCAGATGATAATCTTGTCGGGAGTCACCGCTCCTTCGGCAAATATCACCTCTTCCGGCTTGTACGATCCCTCATGATGCATGAATTTGTCCGTGGTGGGAACCAGACCCGGCGCAGGCGCAATGGCGCAGGCTGCGCGGAACCGTTCGGGATAGGTGATTATGGTAAACAGCGTCTCTCTTCCGCCCATGGAGAAGCCCGCGATATACGTTCCCTCGCGGCCCTGCAGGGTGGAATAGTTCGCATCGATATACGGAATCAGGCACTGGGTCAGATCGTGCGCAAAACGGTCGTAAGGAATCATCGCTTCCGCGGTAAATCCGGGCACCTGCACCGTGTCATCCGACGCCGCAAACATGGCGGGACAAACAAGAATGAACTCTTCGCTTAAGCCGTCCGCAATCATGTTTCCGATGAGAACCGGAAGATTCCCATCCCCGGCAAAGGAATTCTCATCGCCGAAGATTCCGTGCAGAAGGTAAACCACCGGATACTTCTTCTCTTCCGTGTAGCCCGCGGGCAAAAGCACCGTGGCTCCGCGGTCACGCTTGCAATAGTCCGAGTAGTACGTGATGTGGGAGAATTTGCCGTAGGTTGCGCCGTCCCGCTTCTTTAAGTACTCCGCCGGGCACTTCAGGGTCATGCCGTTTTCATCCACCGCAGGCGTTGCCGTGGGGGTGGGTGTATCGGTGGCCGCAGGCGCCGGTGTTGCCGATGGGGACAGTTCCGCCTCCGTGGGCGTAACTACCGCTTCCCCTCCGACAATCGGTGTCGTCTCGTTCACTTTTCCGTCCTCCTTCGAACATCCGCAGCAGGCGGTCGCCAGCATAAGGCCTGCGCAGATTGTGAGAATCGCCTTTTTCATGCCTTCGTCTCCTACGCCTCGTCAATGGCCTTGCCGATGTCGTGGCGCATGTATTTGTTGGCAAAGGAGATCTTCTCCGTCGCCTTGTAAGCATTGGCACGGGCTTCCTTTAAGTCCGAACCGAGAGCCGTCACACCGAGGACGCGTCCGCCGTTTGTGAGCACTGCGCCGTCCTCGCCGAACTTCGTTCCCGCGTGGAATACAAACTCACTCTTGCTTCCCTTGAACGCATCGAGTCCCGAGATGGGGAATCCTTTCTCGTACTTCTGCGGATAGCCGTCGGAGGCGAGAACCACACAGACAGCGGCATTGTCCGCAAAGGTCAGCTCAATCTGATCCAGGGTTCCGTCGATGCATGCCTCAAACACGTCGACGATATCGTTCTCCATACGGGGAAGAACCACCTGGGTCTCGGGGTCGCCGAAGCGGGCGTTGTACTCCACAACCTTCGGTCCCTCGGGAGTGAGCATCAGTCCGACGTAGAGAACGCCCTTAAAAGGCCGTCCCTCTGCCGCCATGGCAGCCACCGTGGGCTCATAAATCTTCTCGACGCAAGTCTTGTGAATCTCCTCAGTATAGAAAGGACTCGGGGAGAAGGTTCCCATGCCGCCCGTGTTCAGGCCGGTGTCCCCGTCGCCCGCGCGCTTGTGGTCCTGTGCGCTGGTCATGCAGCGGATGGTCTTTCCGTCGCAGAAGCAAAGTGCGGACACCTCGCGACCGGTCATGAACTCCTCCACAACCATCTTGTCGCCGGCCTTGCCGAAGTGCTTATCCAGCATAATCTCCTTGACGCCCGCAACCGCTTCCTCCTCGGAATTGCAGATGAGAACGCCCTTGCCGAGCGCCAGTCCGTCGGCTTTCAAAACCACCGGATACTTGTTCTGCTTCTTGATGTACGCCGTCGCTTCCTCCGCGTCAGAGAAGGTCTCGTAGGCAGCCGTCGGAATGTGATACTTCTTCATCAACTCCTTGGAAAAAGCCTTGCTTCCCTCCACGATGGCCGCATTGGCGCGGGGTCCGAAGACGCGAAGCCCTGCCGCTTCAAATGCATCCACAACGCCGGCCACCAACGGATCGTCGGGGCCTACCACGGTAAGGTCGATGGCATTTTCCTTCGCAAAGGAAACCAGCTTGTCAAACTCCAGCACGCCGATGGGAACGCAGGTAGCTAACTCCGCGATACCGGCGTTGCCGGGAGCACAGTAAATCTTCGTTGCTTTTTTGCTCTTTGCGATGGAAGCGATGATGGCATGCTCTCTTCCGCCGCTTCCGAGAACCAGAATATTCATGGGGTATTCCTCCGATTGATTTTGTCTTAGTGTTTTATTCGGTGACGAACCAGTTGCCGTTTGCGTCCTTGCGGATCCGGCCGTTTGCGATGGCGTCGATGGCCTTGGGCAGAATCTGCCACTCCGCCTGCTCCATAACTCTTCGCTGCAGCACTTCCGGCGTGTCATCGGGCTCGATTGCCACAGCCTTCTGCAGCAAGATCGGGCCGGTGTCGGTGCCCTCGTCCACGAAGTGAACCGTAGCGCCCGTCACCTTCACGCCCCGGGCAAGCACCCGCTCATGCACGTGAAGCCCGTAAAAACCGTCGCCGCAGAAGGAAGGGATCAGCGACGGATGAATGTTTATAATCTTCCCCTCGTAGCGCCGGATCATCTCCTCGGGAATAATCACAAGGAATCCCGCGAGGACAATCAAATCGGGCTTGCAGGAATCTACAGCCGCAAGAAGCGCATCGGCAAATTCCTGCCGGGTTTCGAAGGATTTGCGGGACACGCAGATCGCCGGAACCCCTGCCTTCTGTGCGCGGGTAAGCGCGTAGGCGTCGGGGCGGTTGCTGATCACACCGCAAATCTCGGTATTGGTAATCTTCCCGTCGCGGATTGCGTCCAGGATAGCCTGCAGATTGGTGCCGCCGCCGGACACCATGACAACTGCTCTCATAGATCCTCCTTTTAAGCAGACGCGCCCGGGCGCAGACCGATGCCGGCGTCCGGGCGTTGTTTATTAAAGAATCGTAATTCCCTTATCGCCGTCCGTGATTTCACCGACAACGTAGGCCTTCTCGCCGGCTGCCGCAAGGAGACGGATGGTCTCGTCCGCCTTGTCCGCAGAAACCGCGAGCATCATGCCGATACCCATATTGTAAGTGTTGTACATCATTTTCTCTTCGATGTTGCCGGTCTTTGCCAGCAAATCGAAAATCGCGGGAACTTCGTAGCTCGACTTGCGAATCACCGCATGCTTTCCGTCGGGAAGCATCCGCGGGATGTTCTCGTAGAAGCCGCCGCCCGTGATATGGCTGCAGGCCTTCACGACGATACCGCCGTCCTTCAGGGCCTTCAGAGCCTTCACGTAAATCTTGGTGGGCGTAAGAAGCGCCTCGCCGAGGGTGCAGCCCAAGGAATCGTTATAGCGGGCAAGCGTGGCCTCGCGCATATCGAAAACCTTGCGCACCAGGGAGTAGCCATTGCTGTGGATACCCGAGGAAGCGATACCGATGACCGTGTCGCCGGCGCACACCTTGCTGCCGTCCACAATCTCATCGCTGTCCACGATACCTACGGCAAATCCCGCCAAATCATATTCGTCCACCGGATAGAACCCGGGCATCTCTGCCGTCTCACCGCCGATCAATGCGCAGCCGGCCTGCTTGCAGCCGTCCGCAACACCCTTTACGATGGTCGCGATCTTCTCCGGGTAATTCTTGCCGCATGCGACATAATCAAGGAAGAACAGCGGCTCGCCGCCTGCACATGCAATGTCGTTTACACACATGGCGACACAGTCGATTCCGATGGTGTCATGCTTGTCCATGAGGAAAGCAATCTTCAATTTCGTACCGACACCGTCCGTACCCGAAACCAGGGTCGGATGCTTCATTGTCATGAACCGGTCGAGGGAAAATGCACCGGAAAAACCGCCGAGACCGCCGAGTACTTCGGGACGCATGGTCTCTTTTACGTGCTTCTTCATCAATTCCACGGCACGGTATCCTGCCTCGATATCAACACCGGCATTCTTGTAATCCATAACTGTTCTCCTTTTGTATCGAATCGCCTGCTTCGGGGCATTTCCCGAAGGCAGCTTCATTGTAGCACAAAAAAACGATTCCTGCACCCCGAAGTGATGCATTTGGGCTTATTTCTTTTTCATGCGAACGATAAGCCCCGCTTATCAAACGCGACTGCAGAATAATCTGTGCTTTTATTCCGAAGTTTTACTTCTGTGCGTACTCTTTGTATCCTACGGACTCCAGGCGTTCCTTCTTCGCCATCACGCCGCTCTTAAGCTCCTCTTTGTACTCCTTGATCTTCGCAAGAAGCTCTGCGTCGTGGGTTGCGATAATCTTCGCAGCCAGAATGCCCGCGTTGGCTCCGCCGTCAATAGCCACGGTGGCAACCGGAATACCCGAGGGCATCTGTACGATGGAATACAGCGAATCCACGCCGCCCAACGCCTTGGTGTGAATCGGCACGCCGATCACCGGAAGCGGGAAGATCGCCGCGCACATACCGGGCAGATGGGCTGCCCCGCCGGCTCCCGCGATAATCACCTCATAGCCCTTCTCCTCCGCGCTCTTCGCATAGTCGAAGAACACATCGGGCATGCGGTGTGCCGAGATGATCGTCATCTCATACTCAATCCCGAACCGCTCCAGAATCGCGGCTGCTTTCTCCATGATCGGAAGATCCGAATCACTTCCCATTACAATTCCGACTTTCGCCATAGGTCCCTCCATATGTATCGTAATATGCTTTCATGGCCTTATTGCGGCCTGTTTTTTCTGTTTTCGAAGCCGCTCCCCGGCCCGTTGATTACTCCAGTCCGTCCTTCGCCAGGGACTCCAGCGGAGCATTTAACTCCTCCGTGCCCGGCACGCAGAACCGTCCGTCCTTTATGATGGTTCCGACAAGCTTGCCCTTCGCATCGTACACCTTGATTTCTCCGAGCTCGTTGTACGGAATCGTGATATCCTTGTGGCAGTTCATATACGCCTTCGCCGGGTCGGTGTTCCGAAGCGCCGAAACCTCGTTCTCTCTGGCAATGATCTCTTTGCCGTCCGGGTTGTAAAGCGCATGGTCCTCGGAATGGCTGTAGCAGGTGTCGCCCACCGCAAAATGCGGCCCCGTCTTCTCGGCAATCAGAATCGGCAGTTTCTCCTGCACATTGCAGCGGATGCCCATCTCGTAGGCCGTGGTGTTCGTTCCGATGGCAAATTCGCCGATGGGAAGGGTCTTGTGCTGCGCAAGGACTGCCTCCTCAAGGAAGGTCGCATTTTCCGCCTGTGTCGGGAAATTGTCGCAGGTATAGGTCTGCAGCATTCCGTCCTTGAAGGTGAACTTCAGGTTTTTAAAGGTGATTCCGTCGATGCACACCTTCGTCACATGAAGCGTTCCCTCGGTTCCCGTAAGCACCGGAGAAGTGAACACCTCGCCGACGGGAATGTTCACGTCCGCACCGCAGTTTTCGAAGTTCGTCTGCTTCGCGGGGTCCGTCAGGGTGTGAAGCATCACCTTCATATTCGTCTCGTTCTTCCCGCGTCCGGTCACCGTCACGTAAGCGCCGCGGTCGAGCACGTCGATAATCTTCTGCTGAATCTCTTTATAATGCGCGTTCGAGAGCGTGTTGCAGCGGATGGTCTCGCGGAACACTTCCTCGAAGTTGTCGCCGATGGAAGGCACCGGATACGCAATGATGGTAAAGGTGCGCTGCTCAGGGTTGATAAAGTCCGCAACGATGGGCACGAGACGCCCCTGCAGTTCCCGCAGGAACGCTGCCGTGCGGGGCTTTGCGGTAGGCACCGCGCGCTTGTTTTTAAACTCGACGTCGGGCTCGCCGAAGATCTCCTGCACCGCAGGTCCGGCATATCCGCGCAAAGGCTCGCGGTAAACCTCCATGCTCTCCTTGATTGCGGTGAGGCACTCTTCAAGCAGAGGTCTCTGCAGCACCAAAAAGCCGTTGTTTCGATGGTCATAACTGTACTGGCGGTTTACGGAATTGCCCGCGATTCCGCCCATCTGGAAATTGCATACGTTAACTAACAGACAGCTCTGCAAAAACATTCTGGGCTCCAGCCCTTTCTCGCGGAAGAGCTCTGCTGCTCTCGCCGTCACCCGCTCAAACCCGAGATACGTGTTGAAGGATACGGAAGTCTTCTTCGAGCCGTCGATCCGCATTGTCTCAAAGCTGTCGACAAATCCGTTCACAAAGGTTTTTGCCATCCCGTCGATGGTCTTTGCGGACTGCTTCGAAAGGAAACGGTGTACGGCAAGCACCTCGTCGGAAACCGGAAGTCCGAAATCGTACAATGCGGTCTCGTCCGCTGCGGCCTTCCGAATGATCGTTTCGATTTCGGAAGATGCGGCGGGGTCGTATTTGTCGTAAATGCGAAGCTCCGTGTACTCACGGAAATAGTCGTGCACATAGTAGTAAAGGCTCTGCTTGATGCCGCGGTCAAGGCCGTCCTTCTCGATGTGTCCGAAGATTTCGGCAATCAGCTCGCAGGCATAGAGGAACGGCTTGCGAATCCCCCGCATCAGGTACGGCAGAGTCTCCAAAAGCTCTCTTCCGAGGGCGGAAATCGTCTGCGCATACGCGTTTCCGTAGGCTTTCGCGCTGACGGCCGGATTCAGGATGGACGTCTTGTAGCCCTCCTCGCGGATACCGGCAAAGCAGGCTTCCGCCATGGCTACCCGTGCTGCGGGCTCCAGGGAATCCCATTTGCCGGAGGAAACCGTGTCATACAGTTTCTTGCAGGATGCGGCAAGGGAGGAAAGCTCCTTAAGTCCCTCCGGCGCATCCTTCGCCTTTGCGGATGCACTGAGCCAGGAAAGCACTAAGGAGAGGCGCTCCCGCTCCTCGCTTCCCCAGGTAAGCATCACCGGTTTCGTCTTTGTTTTCTTCATATAACCTCCGTGTCGGGCCTACAGTGCGGTCCCGACCAACAATAATGCAAATGTCACAACGGCAATTCCCACGTTCAAAAGAAGTCCGGCAAACGTATAACCGTCCAAGAAAGGCGTCTCCCGTCTCGCCATCACCGCCGTCATTCCCCCGGCAACCGCGAGAAGGCCGTTTACAAACGCCAGACCGCCGACGCCGGCAAGTTCATGGTTTCTCCCGTAGAAAATCAGAAACGCAAGGAAGAACAGGGCCGACAGACCGACCCCGAAGGAAACCTTCCCCAGGATAGACCGTTGCCGCCCCTTGTAGTGAACCGTTGTTTTTTTCTCAGGAATCGGAATGTTCATGGAACCTCCGCACGGCTACGCCGCATGACCGGTACGTTTCTTGTTCTTGTATTTCTCCCGGATGATAAAGGCGATCAGGATTCCCAGAAGTCCGCCGACGGAATTGAGAATCACATCGTCGATATCAAAGCTTCCCACCCGAAGGCAGTACTGCAATAATTCCGCGCCGAGGCTGGCCAGATACGTGACCGCCAGGGCAAATGCTCCGTAGTACCGTCTCCGAAGCAAAAGCGCTGTGAACAACCCAAGGGGCAGAAACGCCAAAACGTTTCCCACCACATTGATCCAAAACTGCGAGGAACCGAGGCTCTCCGGCCCCTTCCAGAACCGCCGAATCTCCGTGAGGGGCGCAAGATTGACCCCGTGGGGAGTCTCCTGCGTCCGCCCGAAATACGGGGAGAACAGCAAAACATATACCAATGCCGCAAGATACAGGACGAACACAACGCCCAGTATCCTGCGCATCTTAGTTGACATATTCATGGCAAATCCCTACTGACGAAGCTCTACGCCGAGTTCCGAGAGACCCTTGAGGATACCGTTCATAACGGCCGTAATCTCCTCCTCGGTAAGCGTGTGATCCTTGGAGCGAAGCGTCACGGAGTACGCCATGGACTTGTGGCCCTCGAGAATCTGCGAGCCCTCGTACACGTCGAAGAGATGGTACTCTTCAAGGAGCTTTCCGCCGTTTTTGCGGATGACTTCCTCCACATCGCCTGCAAGAACGCTCTTCTTCATAACCATGGAAAGGTCGCGGGTAACGGCAGGGAATCTCGCGATGCCCTCGTATTTGCGGTCGAAGTTTGCATTTTCACAGATCTTCGGCATGTCAATCACACCGAGGTAAGCGCGCTCACCGATTCCGTAGTTCTCGGCAACCGTCGGATGCAGTTCGCCGAGATAGCCGATGACTTCGCCGTTGTAGGACACTTTCGCCTGACGGCCGGGATGCAGATAAGGGAAGCTTCCGTCGTTTTTGTACGTGAGGGTGCCCTTCATGCCGACACGGCCGATGAAATCCTCCATCACGCCCTTCATGTCGAAGAAGTCACCGTCGCCGTAGAAGCCCAGGGTAAACTGCACTCTCTCGTCCGGAAGCTCCGTGACGGGAAGCGCCTTCGGAAGGTAAATCTTAGCCATCTCATAGAGGCGGCCGTTCTTGTTTCTGCGGTTATAGTTGGTGGCAAGCGACGTGAGCATACCGTTTAAAGGCGTCGTGCGCATCACCGAAAAATCCTCCCCGAGCGGATTGGAAATCGTCACCGTGGCGCGAAGCTTGTCATCCGCCGCAAGCAACAGCTTGTCAAACACCTTCGGGCTCTCGAAGCTGTAGGTCATGGCCTCGGAGAAGCCGTACTGCTCTGCCACATCCCTTGCGATATCGTTCAGGCGGCGGTCAAGCGGGATGCTTCCCTTTCCGGACCCCTTCGGAAGCGTTACCGGAATGTTGGCATAACCGAAGAACCTTGCCACTTCCTCATCGAGGTCTGCATGGCAGAGGATGTCCTGTCTCCAGGTGGGCACAATGACCTCACCGGTGGACCAGTCGTATTTTAAGTCGATGGTCTCGAAGTAGCGGATCATCGTCTCCTTGTCAATGTCCGTTCCGAGAACACGGTTGGTTCTCTCGTAGTCAAATGCGACTCTCCAGGGCTGCTTCGGAGCCGGATACACATCGACACAGCCGCCCACAACCTCGCCGGCGCCCAGCTCTTCAACGAGCTGGCAGGCACGATTCATGGCTTCCATGGTGGTGTTCGGATCCAGGCCCTTCTCAAACTTCGCCTGAGCGTCGGTGCGCATACCGAGGCGCTTGCCGGAGAGACGGATATTCGTGCCGTCGAAGCATGCTGCCTCGAAGAGCATCGTGGTCACGTTGTCCGTAATCTTGCTGTTCTCACCGCCCATGATACCGGCGATACCCACGGACTTCTCCGCGTCACAAATCATCAAAACGTCATGGTCGAGCTTGCGCTCCTGGCCGTCCAGAGTGGTGAAGGTCTCACCGTCCGCAGCGCGGCGAACCACAATCTTTTTGCCCGCAATCGTGTCGTAGTCAAATGCGTGCATGGGCTGTCCGTACTCCTCCATCACGTAGTTCGTGATGTCGACGATATTGTTGATGGGACGGATGCCGTTGGAAGCGAGTCTTCTCTGCATCCACAGCGGGGACGGAGCAAGCTTGATGTTCTTTACAACTCTTGCAATATAGCGGGAGCAGAGATCCGTCGCCTGCACGTCCACGGAAATGTAATCAGAAGCCTTCTCGCTGTTGCCGGTCTCGGTGACAACGGGCGGGCAGAACTTCTTTCCGAACGTCGCTGCAGCCTCTCTCGCGATGCCGATGACGCCGAAGCAGTCCACGCGGTTTGAGGTGATCTCATACTCAAAATTCACGTCGTTTAAACCCAGGGCTTCCACCGCGGAATCGCCGGGTTTGACATCCGGATAGAGCTCCGGATCAAAGATGTATACGCCGTACTCGGGCGCCTCCGGGTAAAATTCGCGGGACGAGCCGAGCTCCGCGATGGAGCACATCATACCGAAGGACTCCACACCGCGCAACTTACCCTTGGTAATCTTCGTGCCTTCGGGCACTTTCTTTCCGTCATGGTCGGTGGCCACGCGTCCGCCGTCCAAAACAACGGGAATCAGCGCTCCTTCGGTAACGTTGGGGGCGCCGGTGACAATCTGCAGTGTCTCGCCGTCGGCGGACACCTGCATCTGGCAGACAATCAGCTTGTCCGCATCCGGATGGGGTGCGATGGACAGAACCTTCGCAACCACAATCTTCTCAAGATTCTCGTCAAGACGCTCGAACCCTTCCACCTTCGAACCGCTTAAGGTCATGGCGTCCGTGTATTCCTGTGCAGTGCAGTCAAGGTCCGGAACATAGGCCTTGATCCAAGATAACGATGTATTCATAGTACTCTCCGTATCACTGTGTATTCTTGTTTCGGGCCTTCCTTAGAACTGCTTCAAGAAGCGAAGGTCATTTTCGTACAAAAGGCGAAGGTCGTCGATCTCATACTTAAGAAGCGCGATACGCTCCAGACCGACGCCGAAAGCGAAGCCGGTGTATCTTTCGGGATCGATTCCGCTCATGGTTAAAACGCGGGGATGCACCATGCCGCAGCCGAGAATCTCAATCCAGCCGCTGCCCTTGCAGAACCGGCAACCCTTGCCGCCGCATTTGAAGCAGGAAACATCCATCTCGGCCGAGGGCTCGGTGAACGGGAAGTGATGCGGGCGGAATTTGACTTTCGTCTCCTCGCCGAACATCTCCTTCGCAAACTCTGCAAGCGTTCCCTTCAAATCGGCAAAGGTGATATCGGTATCCACCACAAGTCCCTCAATCTGGTGGAAGCACGGCGAATGCGTCGCATCCACCTCGTCCGCGCGGTACACGCGTCCCGGGGAGAGAATGCGAAGCGGAAGTTTCCCCTTCTCCATAATGCGGGCCTGTACCGAAGACGTCTGCGTGCGAAGCAGAATGTCGCCGCCCACGTAGAACGTGTCCTGTTCATCCTTTGCGGGATGGTTTGCAGGGATATTCAGGGCCTCGAAGTTGTAGTAATCCTCCTCAACCTCGGGACCGTCCACAATCTCGTATCCCATGCCGACGAAGAAGCGCTCCACCTCGGCAAGGGCGATATTGTTGATGTGGCGATGACCTTCCGTCATGCGCTTTGCAGGCAGCGTAACGTCGATGGTTTCCTGTGCCATCTTGCTCTCCTGCGCAAGCTTCGCCAGCTTGTTCTTCACTTCCTCCAGCCGCTCCTCGATGGCCGCACGGGCATCGTTAACCAGAGCGCCGACCGCCGGACGGTCCTCCGGAGCAACGTCCTTCATGGACTTCAACACTTCCGTAAGAGCGCCCTTCTTGCCCAGGAATTCCACGCGAATCTCCTGCAGCGCATCCATGGCCTGCACCTTCGACAGTTTTTCGAAGCAGGCGTTCCGAATAGCCTCTAACCGTTCCTTCATAGCATTTCCGCGGGATTGTCTCCCGCCTCTTCCTTTCCTTGTATTCCACGGCAATCAGCCGCCGAGCATCTTGATAAAATCATCCACGGCACGGGAGTCGATGGTGCAGTCACACACCCCGAGACGCTCCACAATGTCTTTTCCTTCCTCCCCGCGGAAGATCCGGATCGTCATATCCTTAAACCGCGTCTTGTCCTCCACCTCAACGGTGATGGTGAGAATCGGCTCGGACTCCGGTGTCTCCGTCGGACGGAAGGATGCCGTCTTGAGCGAAACCACCGCCTGGGCCCAGGAAAGGGCATCCGCATTGGTGATTTCTCTGCCGTTTAACAGATAGATGTCCGCGCCGTCCTTCACCTCGTGGGTGAACACCTGTAAAGCGCTTCCCGCCCGCACCGTAACCTTCGAAAAGGTGCGGATGCTCGGGTAAAACACGGCGTGATATGTATTCTGGAAGACATCCACATCGCACAGCATGTGCACTTTCGCGTAGGAAAGCACCAAAAGTGCGTCCATGCCTTTCAATCTCGCGTAGTACGAGCCGGTCTCCTCAATCTGGTTTCCGATGTAAATCGTATAGCTGTTCTGCTCCGTACCGGAATCGTTGGAGTAGCGAACCGTCAGCGTTGCCCCAGGATTGTCCAGCCCGTATTCGGCAAATTCATCCGGCTTCGCGGTGCGCATGTCCTCCGGATGAATCGACAGGTAGTATTCCAGCTGGTTCATCCAGTTGCCGCCTATGATGTCCGCCTCCCACTGTGCGCGGTACGGCGTCGTAAAATACCACGGCAATACGCCCGACCCGGAGTAATCGTACGGGTTGTTCTTATCCTTCACCGCGTGAAATGCCGGGAACAGATCTCCCTCCAGGATAATCTCGTCGATGTTCTTGATCCCCGGGATACCGGGCATCGTCACGGCTTTGACGAAGTAGGATTTTTCGCGGAGAAGAATTCTGCCGTAGTTCTCGGCTACGGTATATACGGTCTTCTCCCCGTCGAAGCGCGCGTAATAGCAGTTCTTCGTGGGCACCTTGTTTCCGAGCTCGATACGGACAAGCCGCGTGTCGCCGGCATAGGCTTCCAGCACCGCTGCGGGTGCGTCCAGCCCGTATTCTTCATCCGGTGCCGGGTTGTCCACCTTGCCGATGGCCCGAAGGTTTGCCAAAAGCGACTCCGGAATCTGGGTTACCGCCGACTGGTTCAAAAGATCCGCGTCGTTGTACCAGGTATCCTCCTGCTTTGTGAAAACCGCATCGTACAGCGTGCTTTTCAACGAAATCCGGTCAACGCTTCCGACATCGATGGTCTTTACCGTAAAAAAGTTTTCCTTCTCGGGGTCCGTCGGCTTGTTTTCCTTGTTTTTCAACACGATGAACAACACCGTCAGACCGATTGCCGCAGCAATCAAAAGCCCGAGACTTATGATACTGGATCGTTTCATTCCTCACCCTTGCCTGCCGTATCCACGGCATCTACTTTCTCAATGCGTCTGCGCAGGAATACGACGACGCCGATGAAAAGAACCACCACCGGAATCAGGAACGAGACAAGCGCAACGCGGTTTCTCTGGTTCGTCGTCATAATCAGCCGCTCTTCCATCGCAGTTGTATTCGGAATCGAAAGCACCTCTCCGGAAACGCCGACGCCGGCGTTCATGCAATCCACGAACACTTCTCTGTTCAGCATTGCGGAGTTTGCAATCATAAAATTATCATAGAAGAACATCGCTGAGGAAAATACATACATCGTACCGGTGTTTCCTGCATAAGTGTCCTCAATCTTGAGCAAGAGCGGGAGCTGCGCAGTCTTATCCCCGTCCGTCTTTTGGAAATCGGAAATCGTGGGCTTTACATATGCTTCCTTCGAAGTTTCCAAAAGCTTCGTAATCTGCGTCGTGTTTCTCACATCGCCGTCCGTATACAACGGAACGGAATACGGCCATTCCGTATCGCCGCTATTGTACTGACACAGAATTACGCTCGGAGTGTCTCCGATGGTTCTGGACGAGTCGCCTTCACACACGACACCGCTTCCCATGCGGACACCGTAGTACCCCAAAAGAGATTGCAGATTGGGAAGGGTATCGCTGTCCGCATACAACGAAAGAATCACCGTTCCTCCGGCTGTCATGTAATTCTCAATCGCTTTCACCTCATCCGTCGAAAGGTCCGCCATGGGCGCCCCGAGAATAAGGATATCACAGTCCTCGGGAACGATTCCGTTGGACGCCAGATTCAGATATTTTAACTTAATCCCGTTGAGCTTCATCAGGTTCGAAACTTTCTCCGTCACCTGACCGGGATTGTTTTGCACGCGGTCCGTGAGCCACTCATTGTGGTTTGTGACGGCGTAAACCGTCGCCTTGCGCTCCGTTGTCACCTCCACAATGGCTCTTACAATCTCGAGCTCGGCATCGTAGCCTACATGCAAATTGGCAAGCTTCTGGGAATCGAGCTCATATACCTTCATCTCGTTCGAATCGATATACGCATACCGGTCGGGGTCGTCCTCGTTGACGACGATGATGCTGTTGTTGGTAATCTCCTGCATCCCGTTGTAGCGGTACACGAACTGCGGATACTGTACGGGATCCTTGAAGGTGAGGGTAATCATATCACTGGCCTCGGCAATCAGCTCCGCGCCGGTCTTGATGATGAGATCCTCCTCTCCTTCGGACGTCACGTAGTACAGAGAAATCGGCGTCGTCACCGACTTGACGAAGTCCTTTGTCTCGTCGGCAAGGGAGTATTTGCCGGTGGAAGTCACGTCAACATTTTTGAACAGGCTTCCGGAAATCAGATTGACGATGACTAACACCAGGATTACCAAAAAGGAGATGGCGGTGGCATAGGCGCCGCCGCGAAATTTGCGTGAATTTACCGTATTGCCCATATCACGCCTCCCATCTTCTCTTCTTGATGGCCTGAACGGTCAGGAACACGAAGAGGAAAATCATACTCAGATAATACACATAGGACGAGATGTCCACGATACCGAAGCGGAACAGCGAGAACCGCGACTGCACCGAAAGCCATCCGAACACTTTCGCAAGGCTTCCGTCGAACCACTGCTCGTTAATCAGATAAGCAATAATCAATCCGCCGACGGAAATCACGGCAAATGCACCCGTGACAATCTTGCTCTTCATCATCACATACGTGATCACGGAGATAATCAGTGCGAGGCCAATCAAAACTCCGAGCGCAAGGAGATGTCCGGTGGGAAGCATTGCCACAAGCATATCGATCATGAGGGTGAACAAAATCACGATGAAGGTCACAACCGCTGCAAATACCTGGCTCTCCGTGAGGGCCGAGATGAACATGCCGATTGCCATGTAGGTGCAGCCCAAAAGGAAGAACGCAAGAATCGTGGTGTAGGCAACCGCATAGTTCGTCGCGCCGTAGTTGTGCAGAATCAGCGGGTAGAAGCACACAAATAGGCACGCGATACCGAACACCGTAACCAGGGCGAGGTACTTCCCGAGCACGATGCGGGTCACGCTGACGGGCGCCGTGAAAATCAACTGGTCCGTGCGCTGACGCTTCTCCTCCGCGAGGATACGCATGGTGAGCATCGGCACAAGCAACAGGAAGAATGTCGCTGTACCGTTCACCGCGAGGGCGAAGTTTGCATACTCGCCGCGCAGGTTGTAAAGATATTGGAAAATGCTGACGAAAATCAGCAAAAATGCCACAAACAGATAGCCGAGGAACGAGGTGAAGTACGACCGCAGCTCTTTCTTGTAAATAGCTTTCATATCGTGCTGCCCTCCTCTCCCGTCATCGCAATAAATACATCCTCCAGAGTCTTCTGGATGGCGCCGAGCTCAAAGAGGCAGAATCCTCTTGCCGCACACAGCGCAAACAAACGGTCGCGGATCTCCGCGCCGTCCGAGGAGTACACGGCATACGCCGTAAGCCCTTCTCCCACATCCTCCGAAAGCTTCTCGCAGCGGGAAATGTTGGGAAGGGAGCCGACTGCCATCCGGAAATCCTCTTCCTCCGCGCGTACCACAAGGCGAACGCCGCTGGTGCCGCCGAGGGTGCGGATGATGTTCTCCGGTGTGTCGATAACCAGTTTCTTTCCGTGGTTGATAATCAAAACACGGTCGCAGACCGCATTGACCTCAAAGAGAATGTGGGAGCTTAAGATGATGGTGTGCTCCTTGCCGAGGCTCCGGATCAGGCCGCGCATCCATGTAATCTGCATCGGATCGAGACCTACGGTGGGCTCATCGAGAATCAGCACCTCCGGGTTTCCGACGAGTGCCTGGGCAAGGCCGACTCTCTGGCGGTATCCTTTGCTCAGGTGCTTGATCAGCTTGTTCTGCATATGCTTCACATGCAGAAGCTCCATGACGCGCTCCACTTCCGCCGCACGGTCCTTCTTCGGAATCTCCTTGAGTTCCGTGCAGAACGAAAGGTACTCGCGAACGCGCATGTCCGGGTATACCGGCGGAATCTCCGGAAGATAACCGATGCAGCGTTTCGCCTTCTCCGGCTCATCGTAAATGTTGAAGCCGTTGATGGTGACGTTGCCCTCGGTGGCGGAGTTGTAGCCGGTGATCATGTTCATTGTGGTGGATTTGCCGGCGCCGTTAGGGCCGAGGAAACCGAGAATCTCACCTTTCTCCACGGTGAAGCTTAAGTCGTCGACCGCACGGAAATCCCCGTACTGCTTCACCAAATTCTCTACCTTAATCACACTTTGCCTCCAAATAGTTACTTCAGTCTGTCTCCCCCGCAAGGAGTTCTGAAAAGGCTCCTAGCCGATTACGTCCTTCATGGTGTACATGCCGGGCTTCTGTCCCGCAAGGAACTTCGCGGCAACTACCGCACCCTTGCCGAAGATGGCTTTCGAGTATGCGGTATGGCTTATGGTAATCACCTCGTCGGTGCCGGCGAAGATGACATCGTGGTCACCTACGATGGTGCCGCCGCGGACAGCGCTGATGCCGATCTCGTCCTTCGGTCTCTGCTCGCTTCTCTGGGAGCGGTCGAACACATACTCCTTTGCCTTCGGAAGAGCCTCGTTGATGGCGTCCGCAATGGCAAGAGCGGTTCCGCTCGGGGCATCCTTCTTCAGTCTGTGGTGCTTCTCCACAATCTCAATATCAAAGCCTTCCGCTGCGAGAGTCTTCGCAGCCTCCTGCACAAGGCGAATCAACACATTCACACCGAGGGACATGTTGGCGGAACGCACAATCGGAATCTCCTTCGAAGCCTCGGCAATCTCCGCAATCTGCTCCTTCGTGTATCCCGTGGTACACAGAACAAGCGGCATCTTGCGCTTCTTCGCCTCCGTAAGAAGGTTCGTGAGAATCTTCGGCGTGGAGAAGTCAATCAGAACATCCGCCTCCTCCTTTACGTCGGCATAGGCCGCATACACCGGATACGTGGCATCCTTCGGCGTCACAAGGTCTACACCGGCAACGATCACGGCATTCTCATCTGCTTCCACCAGCTCGGAAATAACGCGTCCCATATGGCCGCTGCAACCGTTCATGATGATTTTCGTCATACTGCAAATCCTGCCTTTCCTCTCCGTCTGCATCCTCCGAAAAGCCCGGAGAACGGACGGAATCTTCTCTTCGTATCAACAACAAACGGGCCTCCGGCCGCGCCGCGACGGCACAGCCGCAAGACCCGAAACCATTCTTACTTAAGAACGCCCATGCGCTCCATCTCGGCCCGGAGAATCGCCTGGTTCTGCGGTTCCATAATCGACAGAGGCATGCGCACACTGCCGTCGCACTGTCCCATCATACAGGTGGCTGCCTTCACCGGAATCGGATTTACCTCAAGGAACAAATCCTTTGCAAGGCGGAAGTACTTCACCTGCAGGTCGCGCGCCTTGTCCGTCTCTCCGCGGAGATACGAGGCAACCATCTCGTGCACCTCATAGGGAATCACATGGGAAAGCACCGAGATAACGCCCTTTCCGCCGATGGAAAGAATCGGAACGATCATGTCGTCATTTCCGGAGTAGATGTCCATCTTTCCGTCCGTGAGCGCTGCAATCTCGGTAGCCACACTGATATCGCCGGTAGCCTCCTTCACCGCAACGATATTGTCAACGGTCTTGTAGAGCGTTGCAATGGTCGCGGGTGTCATCTTGCAACCGGTTCTCGAAGGAACGTTGTAAAGGATGATCGGCTTCTTCGTAGCGCCGGCCACCGCCGTAAAATGCGCCACCAGTCCGTTCTGCGTCGCCTTGTTGTAGTAAGGCGTCACAACGAGCATGGCGTCCGCGCCCAGAGCGTCCGCCTCCTTGGTGAGGTAAATCGCCGTCTCCGTGCAGTTGGAGCCGGTACCTGCGATTACGGGAACGCGTCCCGCAACCTGCTTCACGCAGAATCCGATCACATCGAGGTGCTCCTCGTGGGACAGGCAGGACGCCTCTCCCGTGGTACCGCACACTACAATGGCATCGGTCTTATTGGCAATCTGGAATTCGATGATATTTGCGAAGCTCTCGTAATCGACTTCTCCGCCGTTTTTGAACGGTGTGATAATGGCTACTGCCGAACCTGTAAAGATAGACATTGGAACCCTCCTGTGTAACTAAAAACGGAATCCTGACGAAATCCGTTGTAATTCGAAATCATACAGGGATGATTTTACCATTTTCCGCGCTGTGTGTCAAGAAAATGCAACGCGTAATGTGCTAACAATGTGTACAAGATTTTTCCCGTACGCGCGCGCAATGTTGGTAACCTTATCTATTTGAAATTTGACAATCTTGTGGTACAATGGCAACGTTGGCGCCGTCTGCGGACGGCGTGAAAATCAAAAGTAAGGATTTATCATCGTATGAAGAGAAATGACATTCGAAATATTGCCATCATCGCCCATGTCGACCACGGCAAGACAACGCTCGTGGACGAGCTATTGAAGCAAAGCGGCGTCTTCCGCACCGGTCAGGTGGTTGAGGAGCGCGTGATGGACAGTAATGATATCGAGCGTGAGCGCGGTATCACCATCCTCTCGAAGAACACGGCCGTCACCTACAAGGGAGTGAAGATCAACATCATCGACACCCCCGGCCACGCCGATTTCGGCGGCGAGGTGGAGCGCGTCTTAAAGATGGTCAACGGCGTTGTCCTTTTGGTTGACGCCTTCGAGGGCCCGATGCCCCAGACCAAATTCGTTTTGAAGAAAGCCCTTGAGCTGCATCTTCCGGTCATCGTCTGTATCAACAAGATTGACCGTCCGGAGGCCCGCCCGAAGGAAGTTATCGACGAAGTTCTCGAACTTCTCATCGACCTGGATGCCGACGAGGAGCAGCTGGACTGCCCTATCGTCTTCGCCTCCGCAAAAAGCGGTGTTGCCATCCTGGAGCTTACGGATACCCCCGTCAGCATGGAGCCGTTGTTCGAGACGATTCTTGATTACATCCCCGCTCCCGAGGGTGACGAGACCGCAGGCACGCAGGTTCTCATCAGCACCATCGATTACAATGAATATGTGGGCCGCATCGGTGTCGGCAAGGTGGACAACGGAACCATCCGCGTCAACCAGGATTGCGTGATTGTAAACCACCACGATCCCGACAAGATGCGCCGCGTCAAGATCAGCAAGCTGTACGAATTTGACGGATTGAAGAAGGTGGAGGTAAACGAGGCGACCGTGGGTTCCATCGTCGCCATATCCGGTATCAGCGACATCCACATCGGCGATACCCTCTGCTCTCCGGAGAATCCGCAGGCCATCCCGTTCCAGAAGATCTCCGAGCCTACCATCTCCATGAATTTTCTGGTAAACGACAGCCCTTTGGCAGGTCAGGAAGGCAAATTCGTCACCTCCCGCCACCTCCGCGAGCGCCTCTTCCGGGAGCTCAACACGGACGTATCGCTCCGCGTCGAGGAGACCGATACCACCGAGGCTTTCAAGGTTTCCGGCCGCGGTGAGCTGCATCTCTCCGTTTTGATTGAGAACATGCGCCGTGAGGGGTATGAATTTGCCGTAAGTAAGGCGCTGGTTATCTTCCACGAGGACGAGAACGGCAAGAAATTAGAGCCCATGGAGGAATGCGTTGTGGACGTTCCCGAGGAATATGCGGGCAACGTCATCGAAAAACTCTCAGCAAGAAAAGGCGAGCTGCAGGGAATGAGTTCCTTTGGCGCCGGCTCCACGAGACTGACCTTCTTAATCCCCGCCCGCGGTCTCATCGGATACCGCAACGAGTTTCTGACGGACACGAAGGGTGAGGGAATCATCAATACCGTATTTTCCGGCTACGCGCCGTACAAGGGGGATTTGAACTACCGCTCCCAGGGAAGCCTGATTGCGTTTGAGAGCGGCGAGGCCGTGACCTACGGTCTTTTCAACGCCCAGGAGCGCGGCGCCCTGTTCATCGGACCCGGCGAGAAGGTTTACGCCGGCATGGTGGTGGGCGAGAACGGCAAGCCCGAGGATGTGGAGGTCAATGTCTGCAAGAAGAAGCAGCTCACGAACACCCGCTCTTCCGCTGCCGACGAAGCCCTTCGCCTCACGCCGCCCCGCATCATGAGCCTCGAGCAGTGCCTTGAGTTCATCGATAACGACGAGCTTTTGGAGGTCACCCCGAAGAGCCTCCGCATCCGCAAGAAGATTCTCGATTCTCTCGAGCGGAAGCGTGCTTCCCGCAAGAACTAGGCAATCAATTAACAAAGGAGAAGGGAAACAATGAAAAACACGAACTATCTGAACTGGGACGAGTATTTTATGGGAATTGCTCTCCTGTCCGCAAAGCGCAGCAAGGATCCGAACACGTGTGTCGGAGCCTGCATCGTAAGCCCTGAGAACCGCATCCTCTCCGTCGGATACAACGGCATGCCCCGCGGCTGCTCGGACGATGAGTATCCCTGGGAGCGCGAGGGGGACGATCTGGAGACAAAGTACTTCTATGTCTGCCACGCCGAGCTCAACGCAATTCTCAACTACACCGGCACCAATATGAAGGGCGCGCGCGTCTATACCACGCTCTTCCCCTGCAATGAGTGCACAAAAGCTCTCATCCAGGCCGGAATCACCGAGGTCATCTACCAGAGCGACAAATACGACCTCACCCCCGCGAACATCGCCGCAAAGCGCATGTTCGCCTCCGCCGGCGTAACTCTCCGGCAGCTCCCCGCGACAGGCAAAAACATCACCATCGCCCTGTGACGGAATCCGCTTCCCGGCAATGTTTTCTGCCGCGGATGCGCGTTTGTAGCGGATATGCCATTTTCCGCGTGCGATTTTTGTGTATACTTGGAAAAAGAATGTACGGAATTGACAAAACAATTCCGAAGTGTTGAGGAAGACGAGGAATTACACTATGCTATCACTTCATGACATCAAGAAGGACTACCCCATCGGAGACGGCGTCGTACATGCCTTAAAAGGCGTTGACCTGGCGTTTCGTGAGAGCGAATTTGTCGCGATTTTAGGCCCGTCAGGCTGCGGCAAGACGACGCTTCTTAACATCATCGGCGGTCTGGACAAGTACACCAGCGGCGATCTTGTCATCAACGGTCGCTCCACCAAGCAGTACAAGGACAAGGATTGGGATTCCTACCGGAACCACAGCATCGGCTTCGTGTTCCAGAGCTACAATCTCATCTCCCATCAAACCGTTCTCAAGAATGTGGAGCTCGCGCTTACAATCTCAGGCGTTTCGAAGTCCGAGCGCCGGGAGCGTGCCCGCAAAGCGCTGGAGGATGTAGGCTTGGGCGACCAGCTTACGAAGAAGCCGAACCAGCTCTCCGGCGGACAGATGCAGCGTGTGGCGATTGCCCGTGCCCTTGTAAACAACCCCGACATCGTCCTTGCGGACGAGCCAACCGGTGCTCTCGACACCGCGACGAGCGTTCAGATTATGGAGCTTCTCAAAGAGATTTCCAAGAACAAGCTTGTCATCATGGTTACCCATAACCCCGACCTTGCGGAAACCTACGCAACGCGTACCATCTGCCTGTTGGACGGTCTCATCACTTCGGACAGCCTTCCGCTTACGGACGAGGAGAAGAAAGCAGAATCTTCTGCAAAGCCGAACCGCACTTCCATGTCGTATCTGACGGCGCTCTCGCTCTCCCTTACGAACCTGATGACGAAGAAGGCGAGAACCTTCCTCACCGCATTTGCCGGAAGCATCGGTATCATCGGTATCGCGTTGATTCTCTCGCTGAGCAACGGTGTCAACGGTTTCATCACGCGGGTACAGGAAGACACGCTCTCCTCCTACCCCCTTTCGATTCAAAAACAGACGGCGGATTCCTCCGCGATGATCTCCGCGATTCTCGGCCTTTCCAACGCGGACATCGAGCGTCATGAGGACGGAAGGATCTACAGCAGCGACATGATGGGTGAGATTCTCGACACCATGATGTCCGAGATCAAGACCAACGACCTAAAGACCTTTAAAGAGTATCTGGACAATAACACGGAGCTCGAGTCCCTGGTGACCGACATACGCTATTCCTATAATATTGTTCCGCAGATTTACAAGGCGGATACCTCGGAAGGCATCTACCAGTTGAATCCGAGCACCATCATCAACAGCTTCTGGTCCGCCCTGGGCATCTCCGATTCCTCCATCACCGAGATGAGCAACATGATAAACATCGGCGGCGGCACAAAAGGCATGTCGGTATGGTCCGAGATGATTGACAATCAGGATCTTCTGAACGAGCAGTACGACCTTGTCGCGGGACGCTGGCCGGCGGCCTACAACGAAGTTGTTCTCGTGGTTGATAAAAACAACGAGATCAGCGATTACACGCTCTACTCCTTAGCACTCAAAAACCCCGACGAGATTTCCGAGACCTTCCGCCGGATTATGGCAGGCGAGCATCACAAGAGCGAGAAGATTTCCTTCTCCTATGAAGACCTTCTCTCCCTCACCTTCCGCCTGACTCTTCCCGCCGACAAATACGCCTACGACGCGGAATCTTCCACCTGGGTAGACCGTTCCACGGACGTCGCCTTCATGGAAAGCCTGCTTTCGGACAACAGCCGGTCCACGGTATTGTCCGTCGTCGGTATCATCCGTCCCGGTGAAGAGTCCATGGCCTCCTCCGTCAACGGTTCCATCGGATACACCCACGCGCTTGTGGAGTATATCGTAAACGAGACATCCACAAGAGAGATTGTCAAGCAGCAGATTGCCAATCCGAACCTCGATGTGTTCACGGGTCTTCCCTTCGAAGTACCGAAGTCCCCGTCGGCTGACGAGCTCCGCGCGATGCTTTCCGTTCAGCTTGAAAAGATGACCGAGGACGAACTGACGCGCTTAAGCGGCATGCTTGTAAACTTCTTCCAGGGCGACAAGACCGGCCGCTACGACGAGATTACGAAGAAGATTGAGGCCGGCGAGTCCGTCTCCCCTTCGGAGATGCTCGCTCTTCTGCCGGACGAAGTGCTGATGTCCTCCTTTAAGCAGTATGCAAACTCCGGCCAGTCCGTGAGCACCTACGATATCAACATCGCAAAGCTCAGCAGCGCCAATCTGGACGACCCGCATTCCATCAGCATCTATCCGAAGGATTTCAAGGCGAAGGACCGCATTGTGAAGATCATCTCGGAATATAACGATGCCCACGATGACGAGCAGAAAATCGAGTACACCGACTACGTCGCACTGCTCATGTCCTCCATCACGAGAATGATCAACGCCGTCACCTACATCCTGATTGCCTTCGTTGCCATCTCGCTGATTGTTTCCTCGATTATGATCGGAATCATCACCTACATCTCCGTTTTGGAGCGCACCAAGGAAATCGGTATCCTCCGTGCCATCGGTGCTTCCAAGCGCGATATCGCCCGCGTCTTCAACGCCGAGACCCTGATTATCGGTTTCGTCGCCGGCGCCTTCGGTATCCTGACCACGATTATCCTGAACATCCCGATCAACATGCTCATCTACAAAATAGCCGAGGTTCGCGGATTGTCCAAGCTTCCGATTATGGGAGCTGTAATCCTCATCCTCATCAGCATGGGCCTTACGCTGATTGCCGGAATCATTCCTTCCCGCATTGCAGCGCGCAAGGACCCCGTAACCGCACTCCGGACCGAGTAACGGTCCGCCGCGGCATTTGCCGATAATCACAGCGAAACATAAAAAATCGGGAGTTCCATTTCGGAGCTCCCGATTCTTTGTTTTGCTTGTTTACTGTCCTGCTTGTTTCTTGATAATCGGATTGTCCGTCGAAAAATCCTTCCCTGCTTTCGCCTTTTCCACGTCGCTAAGGAACTGCTTCCATGCATCCTGGTTCGTCACAAAGAACAGCGGACACTGCTTCCCGGAGATATCGAAATGTCTCTTGATATCGTCTGCATCCAGGTCGTATTCCTTGCAAAGGTAACCGACCAGCGTCACAAGGCTTACGTACTCTTCCTTGCTCACGGAGCCGTCGGCGCCTGTGCTGCAGAACTCCACCGACAGGGAATCCGCGTTGCTCCCCTTCGAAGCGTAGGCCGCCTCGGTCACGGGGATGCACTGAATAATCTCGCCTTCCGGGCCCACAACGAAATGCATGCTCTCCGGCGTGTCCTTATCGCTCTTGGAACCCTTCTTGCTCTCATAGTAATTTCTGCGGTCAATCGCCGATGTCCCGGGGATACCGTCGTAGTGAATCACGATGGATTTGACGCTGGGAAGCGCCGTCCCGGGTCTCGTATTATCATCGACAGTGAGCAGTTTCTGCGTCACCTTGATGTCCCCGACCTTCTTGATCAGTCCGTCGTCCGAACCGCTGAAGATCCAGGTGAAAATCTTGATAATCAACAGAAGGAACAGAATCAGCGCTACGGCAAATCCGCCCAAAATGGCGTACTTGCGTATCTTCTTTTTCCGTCGTCTGCGCCGTAGCCACTCCTTCTTACTCATTACCGCCATGGCAACTCCCCCTTTCTTTCACAAAACTGTGAAGCGCGGGCTTTCCGATTAGTTGTCGTCAACGCTGTAGTTCGGTGCTTCCTTCGTAATATGGATGTCGTGAGGATGGCTCTCCTTGAGGGAAGCCGCGGAAATCTTCACGAAGCGTGCGGTATCGCGAAGGGTCGGAAGATCCTTGGCGCCGCAGTATCCCATACCGGCGCGAAGACCGCCGAGAAGCTGGAACACGGTGTCCTCCACAAGGCCCTTGTAAGCCACACGACCCTCGACACCCTCGGGAACAAGCTTCTTTGCATCCGCCTGGAAGTAACGGTCTTTGCTGCCGTTCTCCATCGCTGCAATGGAACCCATGCCGCGGTAAACCTTGTATTTTCTTCCCTGGTACAGCTCGTACTCTCCGGGGCTCTCCTCGCAGCCTGCGAAGATGGAACCCATCATGCAGACGCTTGCGCCTGCGGCAAGAGCCTTCGTGATGTCGCCCGAGTATTTGATACCGCCGTCGGCGATGATCGGGATGTCATACTTCTTAGCAGCCTCGTAGGCGCTCATGATAGCGGAGATCTGCGGAACACCGATACCGGCAACGATACGTGTGGTACAGATGGAGCCGGGTCCGATACCGACCTTGACGCAGTCGACACCGGCCTTGATCAAAGCCTCGGTAGCCTCTGCTGTTGCAACATTTCCTGCGATAATCTGAAGATCCGGATACGCGTCGCGCACCATGCGGACAACCTTCAGAACATTTGCCGAATGGCCGTGGGCCGTATCGATGACGATGGCATCGACCTTGGCCTTCACCAAAGCATCCACGCGGTCGAGGATGTTGGCGGTGACACCGACACCTGCGGCACAAAGAAGACGTCCCTGGGAGTCCTTCGCAGCCAGTGGATACTTGATGGCCTTCTCAATATCTTTGATTGTAATCAGACCCTTGAGGTTACCGTCCTTGTCCACAATGGGAAGCTTCTCCTTGCGGGCCTTGGCGAGAATCATCTTCGCCTCGTCGAGGGTTACACCCTCCGGTGCGGTAATCAGCCCTTCACTGGTCATGGATTCGCTGATCTTCTTCGAAAAATCAGTCTCAAACTTCAGGTCACGGTTTGTGATAATACCGACCAGCCGACGACCTTCGGTAATCGGCACACCGCTGATGCGGTATTTGCCCATCAAATCATTGGCATCCTGCAAAGTATGGTTCGGAGAGAGATAAAACGGATCGCTGATGACGCCGTTCTCCGAGCGCTTTACCTTGTCCACCTCATCGGCCTGCGCCTCGATTGTCATGTTCTTGTGAATGACACCGATTCCCCCCTGGCGTGCCATTGCAATGGCCATACGATGCTCCGTAACGGTATCCATACCGGCGCTCATCAACGGAATGTTCAGTTTGATGGAATGCGTCAGCTCCGTACCGAGCTCCACCTGATTGGGAATCACCTCCGAGTAGGAGGGAACCAGCAACACGTCGTCAAATGTGATGCCGTCTCCGATAATAGTAGCCATAGTCTGCCTCCTTTTTATATAAATTATTAATACTCACTGATCTTTCTGGGCGCCTTCTGCTTCATCAGTGCAAGAAGGGTCTCGTCCGGCTCGAACGCAATCCGCTCGATCTCCTTCGGGGACTGGTGGATGATGACATACACCTTGTGTCCCTCCTCCTTCGAGCAGGACGTGAAATCGAACTTCCGGATTCCCTCGCGGTTGTTGTAGGAATCGAGAGCATGGGATTTCTCCGGAGCAACCGTAATCACCTGCTCCAGGTCGATGCGCTTTGCGTTCTTGCGCGCATTGCCGCCGAGAATCTTATCAAAATCCAGCTGCCCGTCCACGAAAACATACTCATAAACCACGGAAAACCGCGGCCAGAGCAGCGTGATCACATACCATAAAGCTGCTGCAACAAGCAGAATCAACGGATGCACAAGCATCCCCAAAAGCGTCACCGCAAGCCCCGCGCAAATCAACAGGCCCTTCAGGGCTCCGTCCTTCATCGTCGGCACCTTGCGCACCGTACATTCGGTATAACAACCGTCACCTCTCATGACACCGATTTCCTTTCCTTCGCCCTCGCGGAAAATTCATCCGCAGGCGTTACTTCTTTGCCTTCTCCTCCACGGAAACGGCATTTGTCTTAAGAATCGCCCGAATCAGGGCATCCTTCGAATTCTTCCACGGCGCATCGGCATTCCGGTAGTCGAACTTGTCGGTGAACCACTCCAAATCGTCCCGAACGCGGGCCAGATTTTCCTGAAAGATACGGTTCATGCAGGTGTCGAACTCCTCGAGAATCCCCTTCCCCAAATGCGCCGGCGCCATCTCGTGCAGCTCCCCGTAGTGTTTCATACAGAAGCCCTTGCTGCGGGCGAATTTGTCGCGGAAATCCGCGTCGTTTTTGTAGAGATACAGAATCGTCACAAGGTACCGGTCGTAGTTGCGCGCCATGCGGTCGCACACGTAACAGGTGCACTGCTGCTTCGCAAGATAGGCCGCCAGCGCATCGCCCTCGCTCTTTTTGAACAAAGACACCGCGCCGCGTTTCTTCTCCGAAAGCGCCTTGATCTCCTTCTGCTGTCTCTCGATATACGTAAGCATCATAAGCCCCAGCCCAAGACGGTTCTGGTTCTTATACATCTGCTGCAGATGCTTTGCGCAGAAGCCCTTTGCGTTCGTCTCCATGCGGACGTCGTCTTCCATGTAGCTCGGTCCCATGACGAAATCGATTGCATCCGACTCCAGCTTCTCGTAAATCGCACAGACGGGGCACTCGGTGTCCGCGTCAAATGCATCGTTAACCGGGATGGTGTAGAGTTGTTCCTTCATCGGTTCCTCCGTTTATGCGGGTGCCGCAGGTGGTAATCAGGCCGGCTTGTAGCTGCTCTTCATGGAGCAGACACGGTTGAACACAAGCTTCTCCGGCGTCGAATCCTTGCAGTCGACGCAGAAGTAACCGTTGCGCAGGAACTGGAAGGTGTCAAATGCAACCGCGCCGGCAACGGAAGACTCCACAAAGCCCTCACGGATCACGAGCGAATTCGGATTGACATTGACCTTTCCGGTCTCCTCGTCGTACACGCCCTTCTCCTCGTCCACCAGATTTTCGTAGAGTCGGATTGTGGCAGGAACCGCCGTCGCTGCGTTAACCCAGTGAATCGTACCCTTGACCTTGCGGTCGGCGCACTCGCCGCCCTTTGTGGCAGGGTCATAGGTGCAGTGAACGCAGGTCACATTGCCCTCCGCATCGGTGTCGAAGCCCGTGCAGCGAACGAAGTAAGCGCCCATAAGACGCACCTCGTTGCCGGGGAAGAGGCGGAAATACTTCTTCGGCGGCTCGATCATGAAGTCCTCTCTCTCGATGTAAAGCTCGCGTCCGAAGGGAACCGTACGGCTGCCCAGGGCTTCATTTTCCGGATTGTTCGAGACCGTAACATCCTCCGTCACGCCCTCGGGATAGTTGTCGATAACAAGCTTCACGGGATCCACAACCGCCATCACGCGGGACTTCTTAAGCTTCAGGTCCTCGCGGATACAGTACTCGAGCATGGCGTAATCCACCGAGGAATTGCTCTTGGAAACACCGCACAGCTCCATAAAGAGCTTGAGGGACTCCGGCGTAAAGCCGCGGCGGCGAAGTGCCGCGATGGTCACGAGGCGCGGGTCATCCCAGCCGTCCACCGTGCCGTCCTCCACAAGTCTCTTGATATATCTCTTGCCCGTGACCACATTGGTCAGGTACATCTTGGCAAATTCAATCTGTTTCGGCGTGTCTTCCGGACTCTTCTTGTACCCGCACTCAATCATCACCCAGTCATACAGCGGGCGGTGATCCTCAAACTCCAGGGTACAGATGGAGTGCGTAACACCCTCCACGGCGTCCTCAATCGGATGCGCGAAGTCATACATGGGGTAAATGCACCACGCATCTCCCGTGTTGTGGTGCGTCATGCGGGCAACGCGGTAGATGACCGGGTCGCGCATGTTGATGTTTGGCGAAGCCATGTCAATCTTGGCGCGCAGCACCTTCGAGCCGTCCGGGAACTCCCCGTTCTTCATCCCCTCGAAGAGGCGAAGGTTCTCCTCGATGCTTCTGTCGCGGTACGGGCTGTTCTTGCCGGGCTCCGTCAGGGTTCCGCGGTACTCACGGATCTCGTCCGCCGTAAGGTCGCACACGAAGGCCTTGCCCTTCTTGATCAGGCGGATTGCCGCCTCGTACATCTCAGCGAAATAGTCGGAAGCAAAAAACAAACGGTCCTCGAAATCCGCACCGAGCCACCGTACATCCTGCGCGATGGATTCCACAAACTCCGTCTTCTCTTTCGTGGGGTTCGTGTCGTCAAACCGCAGGTTGAACTGGCCGCCGTACTTCTTCGCCAGACCGTAATTCAACAATATGGATTTTGCATGACCGATGTGGAGGTAGCCGTTCGGCTCCGGCGGAAATCGCGTGATAACCTTCGTACAAATGCCCTCCGCAAGGTCCTTTTCAATAATCATCTCAATAAAATTCTTGGATACCGGCTCGGTGGTATTCTCCACCAAATCCATGTTCATCTCCGTAGCCATTGCAGCCTCCAAAAAAAATATTTAACGCATTCTAACACAAACAAATCGCAAAGTAAAGCCCAAAAACAGGAATTACAAAAATACTTTTTCTCCTACCGGTAACGTCGGTAAATGTGGAAATACAGGTCCGCACGTCCCTCCATGGAAGTCAGGTTGCGAAGGGTGTCCCTAAGCTCTTCGTTCTCCAGGATGAACTGCACGATTTCCGGATTGTAGTGGGTCCCGGCGGCCCGCTTAAACTCCGCCAAGACGGAATCAAAGGTCTTGCCCTTGGTGTAGTTCCGGCCGAACACGTCCGTCGCTGCGTCCATGCAGTCGCAGATGGTGAGCAGATCGATGAGGATGCGGAATTTGCTCTTCTGATTGTTGAAGTACATCGGATAACCGCTCTTGCCGTCGTAGCTTCTGTGGTGCCCGAGGGCAATCTCCGCGTAAGTCTGGAGGTTTCGATTCCGCATGAGAATCTCGTAACTCCACTTGGGGTGGAATTTGATGTAGGAGTACTCCATGTCGGACAACCGGCGAATCTGGGTGTTCACGATGTTGGCGATCAGAATCTTGCCGATGTCGTGGCACCGCGCCGCATTGTACATAAGCTTGACAAGAAGCTCCTCATAGTCGGCCACCTCCTCAGGGTCGTCCACCGAAAGCACCGTCAAAAACATCTCCGGATGCTCGTGGATGAGGGGCTTTAAGATGGCCTCGCACAGCTTCGCGGTCATCACGGTGTGGATGAGGGTCGCCATCTGCCGGCTGATAATCATACAGTCGATAAATTCAATGGCCATATCATCCTCGTCGATGAAGGAGATCAGATCGTACAACATATGATAGAGCGCCTGGTCGAGATACTCCTTGCACGCGCACTGTCGCGGGATAGTCTCGATGTAGGTGGAAATCTCGTAGAACAGCTCGGCCTTCATGCGGACCTTCTTCGCCTTGTCGCAGTTGAAGGCCTCAATCATCTCAAGCATCGGCTTCGTCGTTGTGGTCAAAACGGAGAAGCGGCTGTCGGCAGGCTGGTTGTACCAGTCGGGGTCGTTGAAATCGTATTCCTTGTCGATGGAATGGCTGTAGGAACGAAGCAGCGTAAACGTCTGCTCCGGCTTTAAAAGACCCGAATAAAAGGCATACACAATGTAGCCGACGTACACCTTCATGTTTCTCTTGTGCGGCGGCAGCTTGGTCTGCTCGATGAACCCGAGGGGATACGTCGGGCCCAGGGTCTCTTTCAATTTGTCAGGCAGGGAATTCCAATGCAGCACCGCCATGAACAAAACATCGGTGCCGATGTCCTCGAGAGGCTTCTCAATCGACTCCCAGTGCTCATCATCGAAGTACTGGCGGTATCTGCGGATCTTCGAGAAGTCGTTGAAGCACTCGATCATGCGCTCGATGTTGGGCTCAAACTGGGCTTTTTCCATTTGATAACGGCTGCGCAGGGTGCCGAGCACGCGCTGCACATCCACGTAAAAATCTTCGTCGTTTTTGTGAATCCGGCGCAGATGGTCAATCTTGTCCATGTAGCCGGCAACCCACTCCGCCTGCTCCATTGCGAGCTTTCGGAGATTGCCTTCCACGTTTAAGAAAGCATTGTTGGAGAAGGCACACCGGCAGGACCGCTCGTTGTACTCGTCGCCCTTCTGCGCAAAATACTCCCACAGCCGCACGAACATCTGCGACTCCATCACGTCGTCGCACATGACCTCGCGGTAATAGCTGTAGGCGCCCTCGTAGAGCTCCATTGCGGTCTCGTCATCGAGAGGCTTCTCCTCATAGAGAATCGGGTTAATCAGGGTGTTGATCTCCCGCTCCGTCTGCTTGTAATACTTGCGGATCAGTTCGGATTTTCTGTTCAGACGCTCAAGCCAGTCCTCCAGATTGTCGGTATCCAGGAGTTCACGCTCAATCTGATCGACATCGTCCAGGCGCTTTTTATATTCGCGATACAATTCCGAAATCGAACCGACCATCGTGTCTCCTCTCCGTCCGCCTGCTGCGGGCTAATTCTCACAAAATCGCACAAATTGTGCATTCTTTATCTTATCACAGAAGAGTAGGACTTGCAAGTGTCCCGGTCACTCTTCCTTCCCGTAAATCAGGGTGTCATAGAAGTCCGAACGCTCCTCCAAAAGGTCGTCCAGCTTCTTCTTTCCGTACTTCTCAAGCATCGTCGGCTCGTTCGAGAACAGGTTCACACCGATGCCCAGACGGTCCCCCGAGATTTTAAATCCCATGGCCGCAAGGGTCGTCGGATACATATCCATGGAAGTGAACTGCCGCGCATACGGAAGCTCGTAGGATACCGCGGAATTCAAAATCGCGCAGTACGCTTTTCTCTCGTAGCTGTCCTTTGCGTACGCAAGGGAGGTGATATATTTCGTGTCCATGGTGGGATGATCGCCGACAATCACCACGGTGGTGTTTTCGTAGTACGGCTGCTCCGAAAGCCATGAAAGGAAGCTATCCAGCTGTTTGGACGCGCACGCGATGACGTTGCTGTACTGGTCCGGATACGTAACCGGACACAGATCGCACCGAAGGCCGTTCGTAAAATGCGTGTCCATGGTCATCATCGTAAATGCAAAGGGCTTGTCTCCCGCGGCAAGGGCTGTAAGCTCCTCCTTCGCGAAGTCATAGACCTTCATATCCTCGAAGCCCCACCATACAAAGTAGTCCTTCGGAAGCTTTCCGTTGTTCCGATAGGTGTTCAGATCGAGAATCTTGTAGTCGCCGTGGGTGGAAAGAAAGATGTCCGCGCCGGAGAACTCCTTCTCCGACCCCAGCAGGAACGAAAGCTCATAGCCGTTATCCCGAAGCACTTGTCCTAAGGAGTAAACCCCGGGAAGGAATGTTTTATATGCGTGCTTCCCCATGGCGTTCTCGCCGATAGGAATCGTGAGCGGCACGCCCGAAGTCTGGGCCACAAGGGACGCCATGGTCCACGTCGTCCCCACCACAGGCACGGCGCCGTTTAACTGCGTGCTTCCCTCCGGCGTAAAATTCACATTGTTAAGGGCGAGTTCCGTCATCTCCGGAATCATATTGGTCGCCGCCGTGCCGCCGTGCTCTTTGTCCGCGTAGGTGCACTCCATGGACTCCATATAGATGAAGATGAGGTTTCGCTTATTCTCCGGAGCCGCAATCGCGGTATTCTCCGGATACCGGTACTCGTCGTCGTAAATCGGCGAGTTGCCGAACTGATTCACAACATACCGCACGATGTGGAGCCGGTACCCCACAAAGCACAGGGCTGCAATCATCAGCCCGAGAGCGATGATACGGCGCCACGAGAGGATGCCTCCCGGAACACCTGCATTTTTCGCTTTGGCGAGCCGGTTTGCCCGCCACTTCCGAACCAGGAACAGCAATCCGATCTCCGCAAGAAGCATCGCCGTTCCTACGGTCAGAAGCAAAATAAAGATCTCGTAAAAGTTACCGGGGTCGGCGCCGCTCATGGGCACCTTCAGCTGGAACAGAATCGTGGTCATATCGATGGTTCCGAACCGGACCTTCATCCATACGGCCGTGATCACCAGCCAGTCCGCCAACAGCAAAAACACGGCGGTTGCAACATTTTTCCCCGTCATCCATGGTTTCAATCGTTTCATCCTGATACGCACTCGTCTTTTCCCCACATAAAAGACGCACCTTTCAATAGTTACCGCCCGAGGCGGCGTAATCCCCTGTCTTCAAACACGGGAGGCCGGTACGCTCGGCACCGGTCTCCCGTAAATCCTTCTTCTTAACCGTTTCCGAACCCGGGCATTACTCGAGACCGAATGCCTTCAGACTGTTCTCTCCGATCAACAAAATGTTCCACTCATCTCCGTCGTTGTAGAAGATGTAAAGATCCGACATCAGCTGCTTGCCCTCGCTGCCGGTGTACTCGCAGATGTTCTCTACAAGGTAAGCCTTCTTAATCTCTACGGTAGCGCCCATCTCCTTCTTGATCTTGCCGCGGAGACCGTCGGTATCCTTGATCTCATACATCAGATAAGCCTTCTCGCTCGTTACCTCAGCGACACCGCCGCAGGCCTTCTTGAGGTACTTATCATAGTTCTTCTCGAGCATATCCTCTACGTCGTCGGAACCGAACATACGGCATGCGTAGTCAACCGCATAATCCGCCAGGTTCTTCTTGAACTTGCGGGCGCTGAGGCCGGCAAATGCCTCGTCAATAGGCTCAACGAGCTCCTGGAATGCCTCCTTCTCCTTGGCGGAGAGCTGCGAGAAGTCGAAGATGTTCAAATCGATACCGAAGAGCTTCTTCTCACCGTTCTTATCAAAGAACGTAAGATATGCAATACCGCTTCCCACGAGAATCGCAAGAATGAGGAAAATGCAAATGATGATCACCGGAGCCTTGGACTTCTTCTTGGCCGGTGCCGCAGGCTGCGGGTAACCGGGTGCCTGGTAAGGCTGCTGGTACATCGGGGCTGCCTGCTGCGGATACACAGGAGCTGTCGGCTGCTGATATACAGGCTGCTGGTACATCGGCTGTTCCGGTGCTGCCGGCTGCTGATATACGGGTGCTGCGGGCTGCTGGTAAACCGGAGCCTCGGGTGCTGCGGGCTGCTGGTAAACCGGAGCCTCGGGCGCTGCGGGCTGCTGATATACAGGAGCCTCGGGAGCTGCCGGTGCAGGAGCTACGGGCTGTTCAAATACAGGCTGCTGATATACGGGTGCCTCGGGCGCTGCAGGTGCAGGTGCCACAGGCTGTTCAAATACGGGCTGCTGATATACGGGTGCCTCCGGGATAACCGGCGTTTCGGGAATCGACTCTGCTGTCTCGGCAACAACCGCTGCCGCCTGCTCGGGAATCGTCTCCACTGCTGCAGCCGCCGTCGCTGCTACCTGTTCCGTAGCTGCGGTCGCTTCGGTTGCCACTGCCGCTGCCTGCTCCGGAACCGCTGCCACGGTCTCGGTTACCTGTGCCGTCGCTGCATTCAGATCCGCCGTAGCCTCGTTGAGAGCCTCGGCGATCTCCTGCTTCGCGCCGCACACGCCGCAGAACATCGCACCGGGAAGCAATTGATTTCCACACTTATTGCAAAACATATCGCTCCTTCTTTCTGCGCCTACGCGCTTGTTCTTATATTACGGTCCGCGGTCGCGCACTCGAACTGTTCCGAAATCCGCGGAATATACCATGATAGTATATTATATTGCAAAACCCTTGCCGAGGCAAGGGTTTTTCGCAAAATTCACCGATTTTGGGTTACGCACGCATCTCGATTACCGGAGCTCCCTTTCCGAGGATGTAATCCCCGGTGATGGTGACGGTTCCGATGGTGTCATCCTTCGGAATTTCATACATGATATCCAGCATAAATTCCTCGATTATGGAGCGAAGTGCGCGGGCTCCGGTGTCCCTGCGGACCGCCTCCTCCGCAATCACCTCGAGAGCGGAATCATCGAAGAGAAGCTTCACCTCATCCATGGCGAGAAGCTTCTGATACTGCTTCAGGATTGCATTTTTCGGCTCAGTCAGTATCCGCTTCATCGCTTCCTTGTCAAGGCCCCGCAGAGCGAACACCATGGGAAGTCTTCCGATAAACTCCGGAATCATGCCGTACTCGCGAAGGTCCTCCATGGTCGTCTTCGACAGAAGGTCGGGATCATCGTCGAAGGAGTCCTTCAGATGGGAGTTGAAGCCCATGGTAAACGACTTCGTAAGCCGCGTCTTTACAATCTCATCAAGGCCCGGGAAGGCGCCGCCGCAGATGAAGAGAATGTTCTTCGTGTTGACGGTGGTCTGCGGAACCATGGCGTTCTTGCTGGAAGCCCCCACCGGAACTTCCACGTCCGCTCCCTCCAAAAGTTTCAAAAGGCCCTGCTGTACACTCTCACCGCTGACATCGCGGCTTGTGGTATTTTTCTTCTTTGCGATCTTGTCAATCTCATCGATGAAGACGATGCCGTGCTCCGCCTTCTCCACGTCGTTGTCCGCTGCCGCCAAAAGTTTCGACAGAACGCTCTCCACGTCGTCGCCGATGTAGCCGGCCTCCGTAAGGGAGGTCGCGTCGGTGATGGCAAGCGGCACGTTGAGAAGTCTTGCCAGGGTCTGCACCAGGTACGTCTTACCGCAGCCCGTGGGTCCGATCATCAGCATGTTGGACTTCTCAATCACCACGTCGTCCTTAAATGCTTCCTCCTCCTGACGGCGAACACGCTTATAGTGGTTGTAGACTGCAACGCTCATAACCTTCTTGGCGTGCTCCTGCCCGATGACATACTCGTCGAGTCTTGCCTTGATCTCGTGGGGCACGGGAAGGTTGGCGATATCCATCACATCCGGAAGCTCTTCCTCCTTGGGCTTCTTCTTCGGCTTCACCCGCGGATTGTTATTCTGCATCATCTCCGGGATGATGAAACGAAGGCCGCCGATGGGGATGCCGAATCCGTCGCCGTTATTTCCGGTTTTGCCGTCCTCCTTCGTCTGAGAAGGGTTGCTGTCACCGGACTTCGAAGCGTCCGCCGAAGAGTCGTTTTCCTCCGAAGCCTTTTTCTTCGTATCGTCCTCCGCGGATTCCGGTTTGTTTCTCCGGTCCGTGGTCTCATTTCGATGCTGGAAGAGGCGCATCGCCTGGTTCATCATATCCTGCATGCAGTGGTTGCAAAGCGTGAGTCCCGGCGGCATGGTCACAAGGGGTCCCACCTCGCTCTCCGGTCTTCTGCACATCATGCAAAAGCGCTCTTCGCCGTTGTTCTTTTTATCCGAATCGTCTGCCATAATAATTCCCTTCTTTCCTCACTTGGTACGTATTATTCTCCCCGGTTTGCTCCCGCCTGCGCATCCGGCGGGACGACATTATTTTACTATGAAACAGCGGCAAATGCAAGTGCGCCGGTCGCTTCCCGCGGAGTTTAACAAAGCCGTCACAAATCAAACACATTCTCCCGTTATCATGAAACCGGTTGCAGTTTACACGAGGAGGAATCCGATGAGAATTCTCAAAAAAACATTGCTCTTCTTTTTGTTTGCAGGCGTCGCTGCGGGTGTATTTTACGGCGTTACCTGCGGTCTTCGTGCGTTCACGGACGACACGGAGGAGGCTCGCCCGCGGAAGTCCCAAAAGGCTACCCCTACGGTGGCCGCAGCAACCCCCACGGCATCTCCCGTTCCGAATGACGCCATCCCCTATACCGGTTCCGGTGAGGTTCTGCTCCTCGGGGATGTACATCTCCCGGAGTTGATTGAAAAGGTTCTGTCGAGCATCGTTCAGGTGGAGAGCGACGTGACCGGCTACGACGACTGGGGACGCCAGAACGTCGGGTCCACCCAGGGCTCCGGCATCATCCTTGCTTTGGAAAATGACACTTTATATATCGCCACCAACAACCATGTTGTGAGTGACGCCACGAAAATCACCGTGACCTTCGCGGACGGAAGCACCGCCGAGGTTTCTCTGCTGGGCGCCGATGAAGTCGGGGACCTGGCGATTCTCACGGTTCCCTACGATAAGCTTGCGGATACTTCGAAGAGCGCCATCGCCGTGGCTACCCTCGCGCAGGACACCGAACCCCATTGCGGCGAGATGGTATTTGCCGTCGGTAATTCCTTAGGGCGCGGCACCTCCGTCACGGTCGGCTATGTCAGCGCTGTCGAGCGCGTTGTGGAAACCACCGTCGGTCCCATGGAGCTGATTCAGACCGACGCTGCCATTAATCCCGGCAACAGCGGCGGAGCTTTGGTAAACCTTCGCGGCGAAGTCATCGGCATCAATTCCGCCAAATACTCCGCCCGTTCCGTGGAAAGCATGGGCTTTGCCATTCCGGTTTCCCAGGCGATACCGATTCTTGCGGAGCTGAAGAAGACGGAGCATTTTCCGACGGAGGAGGCCGGATATCTCGGCGTCTACATCACCGCTGTCACCACCGGCATGCAGGAGGATTTCGGCTGGCCCCGCGGCGTTTACGTAAAAGCTGTCGTGCCGGGCGGTTCTGCGGAAGCAGCAGGCATCCTTTCCGGTGACATCATTCTCTCCGTCAACGACATCCGCGTGTACGAGACATCGCAGCTCATAAACCGCGTCACCTCCTACCGCGCCGGCACCGTGATTCAGGTGCGGATCAGCCGCGAGCAGGACGGCAACCGCGAGGAAATCGTCATTCCCGTCACCTTGATGGAACGCGAGAAGCTTCCCGAGGAGTAAAAGGGAATCAAAGCATTTCCGTAACAAAAAGCAAAGCGCCGAACCTTCGCGGTCAGGCGCTTTTTCATATCCTTTCAAGCCAGTTCCTCGGCGCTTTTTGCAAGCGCGGAGGCAATCACCTTGTCCATGTCGTAGTACTTGTATTCGCCGAGGCGGCCGCCGAAGATAATCTTCGTATCCCCCGCGGCGAGTTGGCGATACCGCTCATAGAGCGCGCGGTTTTTGTCATCTCCCACCGGATAATAAGGCTCCTCGCCGGGCTTCCACTCCGTGGGATACTCCTTGGAGATCACGGTCTTCTCCTGCTTTCCGAACACAAAATGCTTATGCTCGATGATTCGCGTGTACGGAATCTCCCGCTCCGTGTAATTCACAACGGCGTTGCCCTGGTAGTTGTCGGTATCCAGCAGCTCATGCTCAAAGGTCACCTTGCGGTAGGCAAGATTTCCGTAGCAATACCCGTAAAATTCATCGATTGCTCCGGTGTAAACCACCTTCTTCGCCTTCGCATTCCACGCCTCGCGGTCCTTCAGATAATCAACGCCCAGCTGCACCTCGATGCCCTCAAGCATCCGCTCAACCATGGCGGTGTATCCTTCCGTAGGAATGCCCTGATAGCGGTCATTGAAATAGTTGTTGTCGTAGGTAAACCGAAGGGGAAGGCGCTTAATGATGGACGCCGGCAGGTCCTTACAGTCGCGTCCCCACTGCTTCTCCGTGTAGCCCTTCACAAGCTTCTCAAACACATCCCGGCCCACCATGGAGATGGCCTGCTCCTCCAGGTTTTTCGGCTCCGTGATACCCTCTGCCGCAATCTGTGCCGCGATGATATCCTTGGCCTCCTGCGGTGTTTTGATATTCCAGAGGCGGCTAAAGGTGTTCATGTTAAACGGCAGGTTGTAGAGCTCGTCCTTGTACACAGCCACCGGGGAGTTGATATAGTTGTTGAAATCGGCGAACCGGTTCACAAAATCCCAGATTTCGCGGTTTGAGGTATGGAAGATGTGCGCTCCGTACCAATGCACCGGAATCCCCTCCACATCCTTGCAATAGGCATTGCCCGCAATGTGGTCGCGGCGGTCGATGACGCAGACGCTCTTCCCTTTCCGCTTCGCCTCATAGGCAAATGTCGCGCCGTACAGGCCGGCTCCGACAATCAGATAGTCATACATTCGTTTTCCCCTCCTTCGCCTTTTCCACGCGAACTACCGCGGCTTCGTAGTCCTCCGGCGTTGTAATCTTGACGTTTCCGCGGTCGCCCTGCACCGTAAAGACGCACTTTCCGGCGGCGTGATAACAGCCGCTTAGGTCCGTCCGCATCTCCCGCTCCTCCAGGGTCATCCCCGCATACAGAGCACGCCAGTCACCGAGGAACACGGTCTGGGGCGTCTGTGCAAGCCACATCCGGCTTCGGGGCGGAACATCCCGCACCGTACCGTTTTCGTTTAATCGAAGCACTGTATCCACGGACGGAATCGCCGTGGTCACCGCGCAGCCTGCTCCGGCTTTTTGAAGCGCTTCGATATTGTCCGTAATCATCTTCTCCGTCACAAAGGGCCGAACCGCGTCGTGGGTGAGAAGAACAGTGTCCTGGGGCGCCTTGCATTTGGCCATCACAACCTCCGTGATGCGCCACAGCGTCTCATTCCGGTTGGCACCGCCCTCCGTGAGAAGCACTCTCCGTCTCCGCTCCCCGGGAATCTGCTCGTCGAACAGGGCGCCTGCATAAGCGAGCCACTCCCGCGGCACGCCTACAACCACCGTGTCCACCTGCGGATGATGAAGAAAGGTCTCCACCGACCACAAAAGAATCCTTCGCGAACCGAGCCGCAAAAACTGTTTCGGAATTGTCGTCCCCATCCGGCTCCCCATTCCGCCGGCAACGATAGCCGCAATAACCATAAACCCCTCCGTTACTCAGCCAAGCCTCATTTGTCGTCCGAAAGCCGGTTCATCGCGCAGAACATCGCGCGGATGGAAGCTCTCGTAATGTTCGAACTGATTCCCACGCCGTAGGTTGTCTTTCCGGTGGTGAGATCCTGCATCCGGACGTAAGCGGCAGCCTGCGCCTCGGAGCCTGAATTTAACGCATGCTCGGAGTAATCCAGAAGCCGGATGTTGCGGCCCAGATTCTCCTGCAGCCCCTTCTTCACCGCATCGATTGGACCGTTGCCGTAGCAATCCAGCTCGGCCTCTTCCCCGCGGTACGTGTACACCAGATGTGCGTGGGTTGTGAAAGCATCCTCCGTGTCGGTGCGGTCGTCGATGCTGCACCGCAGAAAATGCAACGGCGACTTTTTCTCCAGGTACTCGCTCCGGAACAGATTGAAAATATCCTCGCGGGTGAGCTCTCCGCCGAGGGTTTCGGCCATCTTCTGGACCCGCGCACCGAACTCGCGGTGCATCTCCTTGGGAAGATGGAAGCCGTAGTAATCCTTGAGAACGTACGCAACGCCGCCCTTGCCGGACTGCGCGTTGATGCGCACAACCGTCTCGTAGGTGCGCCCGATGTCCGCCGGATCGATCAACAGATACGGCACCTTCCACTCGCCGGAAGGATCCTTTGCCATCGCCGCAAACCCCTTGCTGATGGCGTCCTGATGCCCGCCGGAAAATGCGGTGAAAGCGAACCGTCCCGCGTACGGATGTCTCGGGGAAACCGGCATCTTCACCAGTTCCTCATAGCTCTCCAGAATGGCATTGATATTCGAAAGCTGCAGCCCGGGCTCGATTCCCGTAGCATACAGATTGTAAGCAAGTGTCAAAACATCCATGTTGCCGGTTCTCTCGCCGTTGCCGAACAACGTGCCCTCAACGCGGTCGGCCCCCGCAAGAAGCGCTAATTCCGCGCTGGCGATGCCGGTTCCGCGGTCGTTGTGGGTATGGACGCTCACAGTGACAAACTCGCGGAAAGCAAGGCGGTCGGCAACCCACTCCACCTGGTCGGCGAAGATGTTGGGCGTGTTGAGCTCCACCGTCTCCGGGAGATTGATGATGGCCCGCCGTTTCGCCGACGGCTCCCAGGCGTTCAGAACGGCGTTGCAGACCTCAAGCGCATAATCCGGTTCCGTGCCGCTGAAGCTCTCCGGCGAGTACTCCAACACAAGCTCTCCGTCAAAGGATGCCTCCAGCTCACGAATCCGCTTAACGGCGTCCACCGGAATCTGCAAAATCTCCTCTTTGGATTTGCCGAATACAACCTCCCGCTGCAACACGGAAGTGGGATTATAGATGTGCATGATCACGCGGGGAAGACCGCGAATCGCCTCAAACGTCGCATCAATCTGCTCCGGGCGGCACTGCAAAAGCACCTGAATGTACACATCCTCAGGGACGCCGTTTTCCGCAAGTTCGCGCACGAATTCACGCTCCGTCGCAGATGCCGCCGGGAAACCGACCTCAATCTCGCGGAAACCGAGTTCATACAAAAGGGCGAAAAGCTTCCGCTTCTCCTCCACCGTCATCGGCTCCACAAGCGCCTGATTACCGTCCCGCAGATCCACGCTGCACCAGACCGGCGCTTTGGAAATCACCGTATTGGGCCAGCGCCGTTCCGGGTACGGCGGCGTCTGGAATCTCTTGTATCTTCCCACGTTGTCCATAGTCACTCTCCGAAATACAACGAAGTGCTCCATACAATCAACTCATACAAAGCACTTCGGTCTCAAACATAGATTTTCGTTAGAATCTGCCGCCGCTTACGCGAGGTCAAATCCTGCCTCGACCGCTGCCAAAAGCTCGCGAAGCGCGTCCTCCTCGCCCTCGCCGTCGCAGACAACCTCAATCTCCTCGCCCTTCTTCACCTGGGCGCTCAGAATACCCAAAACGCTCTTTGCATTCACGCGGTACTCGCGGATCACGAGGTACGCCATGCAGGGATACGAGAGAGCTATGCTGCTCATCTTTCCCGCAGGCTTGATATGCAACCCCTTCTCGTTAATCACAACTGCTTTTCCCGAAACCATACGCTACTCCTTTCCCCAAATACACCCTGCTCCTATGTGTCATCCTCCTGCGCTTTCGTTACCGTCAGAGTTACCTTGACAGGCTCCTCGGAAAGACTCTTGTCCACGGTTTCCGACGTCGAACGAAGCTCGACAGTGACAGTACCTTCCTCAACCACTTCCGATAAATCAACATACAAACCGAGGTTCGTCTCCACGTACTCGGTCAGCTTCTCCTTGAAATCCCAGACCGTCACAGCGACAGTCTCTTCGTCAAATGCCGCCGCAAGCGATTTGGTAAGCCCCTGGATCCGGATGTCCGTCGTCTTCACGGTGAGATTCTTCTGATCCAGCTTATCCACCACAATCTTGACGGAAATCGTCTGCTTGCCGTCTACCAGATACAAGTCTCTTCCTTCGTTCGGAAGGAATTTCTTGATATCGACGTCGTTGTCCTCCAACGTGGCAATCAACTCTTCCCGGCCTTTGTTGATATAATTCACTTTGATGGTGTCACCAACAGCGTTCAACACCTCGCGTCTACCGGCTAGACGGATGGACGTCGTGTGTTCCACGCTGCGAATAGCCTGTCCGCGCATAATCGGGACAGCGGACACATCTACTTCGATCTTCTTCTCCTGAATCGGAAGAAGCTCGAACTGCACCTCGATTTTGGACATGTTTTCCGGAATACCGATGTCCTTCAAATCGACGACGTTGTTATCCCAGTCATACGCCACAAAAGGCACATTCTGCTTGGAAACATCCTGAGTCGCCCCCTGGAGGTCAACATCAGCAACCAGCTTGGCCACGCTGTCGACAAGGGACTTGGATCCGAACAGGTTCGCTTGATACTGCGACTGGTAACTCACACGTGCATAGAAACGCTCATCTGCATTTTTCGTGTTTACGATGATGTTCAATTGCTTCGTGGTGGTCTCTTCCAATTTGCCCGACATCATCATCATCGACTGCTTGAGAATGTCGGTATTCTTGGCAACCTCGGCGTTCTTCGCTTCCACATGAACAGGCACCGCATAGACGTTGCTCATCTCGCTGAAATCGATGTAAGCGACAAAGTCCGATGCCGAAAGGTCCGCAATCTTCGAGCGAACGCCCTCGATGCGAATGGTCACTTCCTTGCTTGCCTCCGTGACATATGCGGTTGTATCCGATTTGACGAGATCCTCGTTTCTCCACTCAATCGGGATTCCGGTGATGGTCTTGGTTACCGTCGGATCGGACAGATTGATGATGGTCACCCATACTAATAATGCGAGCACGATGGAGACAAGCTTCATCGCGACATTTCGCGTGAGCATAGCTCTAAGCTTGTCCTTCATGGTTCTTCCATTCCTTTCTGAAGCGCCGTCTGCTTCCGGTAGGCTTGTTCTGACTCTCCGTCAGCTTGCTGCGGAGAACTGCCTCCGAGACATCGCGAATCAGCTGTCCGTGCTGCGCAATCGCCATCTTTCCGTTTTCCTCGGAAACGATCAGCGTAAGGCAGTCCGTAACCTCACTGACACCGACACCCGCACGGTGACGCATGCCGAGCTCCTTCGAGAGCCGCATGTTCTCCGACACCGGCAAAATACAGGTTGCCGCCACAGCACGGTTTCCGCGAACAATCACGGCGCCGTCGTGCAGAGGCGTGTTGTGTTCGAAAATGTTAATCAGGAGTGCGGAGGTAACCACGGCATCCAGAGCGATACCGCGCTTCTCGTACTCCTCCAGCGAAACGTTTTCCTCGATGATAATCAGGGCACCGGTCTTCACCTCGGCCATGGCAAGCATCGCCGCGATAATCTCCTCGCGGGTCTCATCGGAGAAGCGCTCGCCGCTTCCCTTGGTGCCGAAGAAACCTACGATGTTACGCTGTCCCAACTGCTCCAGAGCTCGCCGGAGCTCCGGCTGGAAAATGATGAAAATCGCAAGGATACCGACGCTTAATGCGTTTCGGAAGATCCACAAAATCGCGCTGAATTCAAAGATTGTCGCAACGAACCATACGACAACGAGAACAATCAGTCCCTTGACCAGATACCATGCGCGTGTCTGTTTAATCCAGTTGATCAAATGGTAAATCAGAAAAGCAATCAAAAGAATCTCAATGACGTCCGATACACCGAACTTCGGAAGCGATACCCAGTTGAATGCATTCCGAAAAGCATCTGCCAACGCGCCCATGCGAATCTCCTTTCCGACCGTCTATGCTGCATTCCGCGGCCCACGGCCATATTGTGTTCGAGTCCTGTTTTTACAGGTAGTCCTCGTCCTCCGTGGGAGCACCGACATCACCGTTCTTTGCTCCGTCCGGGAAATAATCGTAAATGACCTGCTCATCCTCATCGTCGTCATCGTCGTCGAGAAATGCGGTTGCAGGTTTCGCCGGAACAACCGGCGCAGGCTTCTTCTCCGCCTTCGGTGCTGCCGCAGGGGCTGCGGATGCTGCGGATGCTGTCTTGGATGCAGGGGCAGCCGAAGCGCTTGTGCTCTTTCCGGAAGCTGCCTTCTTTGTGCCTGTTGCAGACCTCTTGCCGGTTGCGGCTTTCTTTCCGGAAGCACTCTTCTTCGCAGGTGCGGGAGCCTTCTTCGGAGCGGGCGCGATGTCGTCGAAATCGTCGTCGTCATCCTCATCCATACGGACGGCTGCCGCCTTTGCGGATGCTGCAGGCGCAGCGGTCGCTGCGGTTGCCTTTGCAGGCTTTGCGGCGGGTGCAGCACCGTCCGCACCGTCACCGACGCGGGTCTCATAGCGGCGCGGCTTTACGGTGAGTTCTCCGATATCGTCGCCGAATTCGTCGTCCTCGTCCTCTTCCGGAACCGGTTCCGCAGTCTTGCGACCCTTGTCCGCGGCCAATCCTTCCACTGCCTTATTGCTGAAGTCAATCAGCCCGAGGGCCGTATCTTCCATCAATTCATCGTCGTCGTCATCCTCGTCGGCCTTGCGGCGGCGGATTACCTTCTTCTCCTTGCGCTTCGGAGCACCTGCCTTGAGCTTCGGAATCGCCTTCACGTAGTAGAAGTAATCGTCATCCTCAAACTCCACGCGCTCCGCGGCGGCATATTGCAGCACGCGCACGAAGAACAACAGAACCAGAGTTACACCCGCGCAGATTAATGATCCGAAAACCATGCCTGCGATGCGGATGCCCATATCGTACTTCAGATCGCCGATGATGTAGCCGAGCATCATCACGCCGGTACCGACGGCGATACTGATTTCAAACGCATAATCCATGTTGATACGGCGCACAAAGTACACAGCCACAACCACGATGGCAAGAATCAGCATGACAACGTACATTGACGGATTCTTCAAAAGCTGATCCAAAACGGAGATGAAAATCTCCTGGGGCTCCTTGCGGAGGTTGTATTTGGCGAGGGTGTCGATGTTCTCCCGCACAAACGCAATCGTGTAGTAGGCAAATACACCGCAACACATCGGAACGATGGAGAGCAGGTTGGAAAACAGTCCAAGCAAAAGCGGAACCGCATACGGTATGCCGTAGGACATCAAAACCGGCGTTGCAATCATGGATGCTCCCTCGCGGGGCGTAAACCGTAGGAAGAAGCAATAGCAAATCATGAATAACGCGAACACCAGAACTGCCAGAATCGGCGATTCCGCAGCCACGATTTGCAATGCCACGTAGATTGCCGCGATGACCACCGTCAGGCCGGACGGCAGGAACGCGCAAACCAGCGAAATTGCAATGATTGTCGGGCTCTTGCAAAGTCCCCTGCTGTACGGAAGCATCTTGGCGATGCGGTTAAATGCAAACAGTAACAGGACAAAACGGAGTCCTAAGTTAATCCAGTAATCGTACTTCTGGTAGAGTGCCGTAATCTTGGCACGAAGTTCAAACAAGAGCATCATCGGTTCATTCCCCCCATCCCTCTAACAAGTCTTTCTGCCGCTCTTCCTTCTCCTCGATCTTGCGGACCTTGGAGAGAAGGCGGTAATAGCGGTTCAGACGCGTGTGGGACCGCAGATAATAAATCCGATATCCGATCCAGGTGATGGAAACGAACACGACCTGAAGAATCAGGTAAACCACCAGGACCTGCCTGCCCAGCAGTTTGTAGTTCAGGTCCAGGGCGTTGTCCAGTATAAAGTCAAGCTTATACGCGATGACAAGCGCCAAAAGGATCAAACTTCCGAAGGTGACCGCAAGGATCGTCTTCAAAATCTCGTGCCGGATGTAATCCGACCGGAAATAGTTGGCAACCGCCATGTCCTCGCGACCGTCGCCGTTTTCATACACGGCGAGTTTCGTCATAAGGCGAATCTTTTCGTTGTTTATCATAGTTACCTCGGTTTCCGAGAACCGTCTGCCTGCTGCCTCCCCCCTGAGGCGTCCGGGCACACTTCCCGACAGTACTCATAGTATGAGTTATTCTACCACACTTCTCGTCAAATAGCAACCTTTTAGCCATCTGCATCACAGAAAAAAGCGCCCGCGGGCTCTTCTCCCGCAGGCGCAAGTATCATTCTCCGCATATCTTTTCGCAAACCGTACGCATCCGCCTCCGTAACCCTTCGGCAAATGCATCCGCAATCATTCCTTCACGTAATACAAAATGCCGATGGTCTTCGGTCCGCAGTGGCTTGAGATGACACCGCCGGCCTTGGTTTCACAGATCTCCTCAAAGCGGTTCATTCCCGACAGAAACGCCCTCGCGCGCTCCACCGTCGCAGGGTCGCCCTGGGAGTGGGTGATGAACACGCGCTTCGTCTCCGCGTTGTTCAACTCCTCCGCGAGGTCGGCCATATAGTGCTCCATCGACGAAATCATGTTGCCGCGGTATTTCTTGGCTACGCCCATCTTGCCGTCCACAACGGAAATCATCGGGTGAATCTTCAACGCATTGCCTAAGAAAGCCGTCGTTGCCTTGCAGCGACCGCCGCGGGCAAGATACGTAAGGGTATCCACGATAAAGCTTGCGCGAACGCGGCCTCTTGCGGCGCTGATGGCCTCGACAATCTCCTCCGTGCTGCTTCCCGCCTCCGCCATCTCCGCTGCCTTGAGAACCTGCAGGCCGATACCGGTGGAAAGGTTCTCGGAATTGATGACGAATAGCCGCTTGTATTCATGCTCGTCGGCAAACATCCGAACGACGTTGCAGGTGGTGCTCATATCCTCGGAAATACCGATGAAGATGATGTCATCTCCCGCCTCCATCATGGGAGTCAGACGCTGCTCGAGAATTTCAAAGGTGACGGCCGCCGTCTTCGGCGTCGTCTTGTTCGCGTCTGCCCAGGCGTAAATCTCTGTCGGGGTAATCTCCTCCCAGTCGTAGTAGCTCTTTCCGTCCATGATGATACACAGCGGAAGGATCGTAATTCCGTACCGGTCAATCTGCTCCTTGGAAAGATCACTGGTACTGTCGGACACGATACGAATAGCCATGGCAACCTCCGAAAAACACGTATTTTAAGAAAAAAAGCACGAAAAATCCCGGGAGCGTACTCCCGGGATCTGAAGATTACATTACATCAAACACGCTTCATATACTCTCCGGTACGCGTATCGATCTGAATAACCTCGCCTTCGTTGACAAAGAGCGGAACCAGTACGGTTGCACCGGTCTCCACAATTGCAGGCTTCGTAGCACCCGTAGCGGTATCACCCTTGAAACCGGGCTCCGTGGATGTGATCTGAAGCTCAACAAACATCGGAGGCTCGATGGCAAATACCTGACCCTGATGCGAAAGCATCTTGACCATCTCGTTCTCCTTGACGAACTTGAGTGCGTCGCCGACCTGCTCGGCCGTCATCGCAATCTGATCATACGTCTCCGTATTCATGAAGTTATACATATCTCCGTCTTCATAGAGATACTGCATATCCAGTCTTTCGATGTGTGCCTGAGGGAATTTCTCAGTAGGACGGAAGGTTCTTTCAACAACGCCTCCGTTCTTGATATCCTTCAGCTTCGTACGAACGAAAGCGGCTCCCTTGCCGGGCTTTACGTGCTGAAACTCGACAACCTGATAAACCGCATTATCAATCTCCAGGGTTACGCCGTTTCTGAATTCTCCTGCTGACAGCATAAAAGTTCCTCCTTCAAAGAAACATTTCTACATAGTTGAGGTAAGTTTATCCTATTTGCGCATGGTTTGCAACATTTTTTTCGAAAAATGCGAAAATTCTTTCCCTTACCGCACCGGAATCTCAATCAATTCCTTCGGGGAATGGGCCAGATTCTCGTGTCCCTCCTCCGTAACCACCGTGAGATCCTCGATCCGGACGCCGCCGAAGCCGTCGATATAGATGCCGGGCTCCACCGTCATCAGCATGCCGGCCTTCACGATCTCGTCGCTCCGGTAGTTCGCATAGGGCGGCTCGTGAATCTCCAACCCCACGCTGTGTCCGAGGCCGTGCCCGAAGCACCCCTCGAAACCTGCCGCGTTGATGATATCCCGCGCAACCGCGTCGATTTCTTTCCCGCGCATACCTGCGTGCAGCGCCGCCAAAGTCTCGGTCTGCGCCCGCAGAACCGTCTCGTAAATCTCCCGCTGCTTCGCATCCGCGCGGCCCAAAACCACCGTGCGGGTCATGTCCGAGCAGTACCCTTCGTACACGCAGCCGAAGTCCATCGTGACGAAATCGCCCTCCGCAAGCGGCTTCGCGCCCGGCATGGCATGGGGCATCGACGAATTCACGCCGGAGGCCACAATGGGCGGGAAGGAATTGCCGGAAGCGCCGGCTTCGCACATGTAGTACGTAAGCTTCGCCGCAATCTCGGTCTCCGTCACCCCGGGACGGAGGTCCTTAAGAATCCTTGCAAATGCCTCGTCTCCGATGCTCTCCGCGCGGCGAAGAAGCACCAGCTCCTCCGTGGTTTTCACCTTCCGAAGATCAATCAGCACGTTGTCCGCGGGAACCAGGCGCTGGGTGCACTCCCGCGCAAACTCCTCATACTCCCGGAAATTCACCGCATCCCGCTCGAACGCGACGCTCGCTGCGCTGTGCTCCGTCAGAAGCTTCGCCGTCAATGCGGCGTACGTGGTCCCGGCGATGTCGCAGACTTCACAGTCCTTCGCCTCCGCCCGGGCCTGAATCAGAAAACGGAAGTCCGTAAGAAGATACGCGCTGCCGTCCGCAAAAAGCAACAGCTCACCGGTATCGTTTTTGTACCCGCTCAAATAACGGACATTGGCCATGTCCTTCACAATCATCGCATCTACCGAGAGGTCCGAAAGAACCGGCAGTGCACGTTCCCAAGTCTTCATAACAATTCCCCTGTAATCGCATTTGACGCATCTTTGCGCCGTCGCGCGCCCTGTGGGCGCCTGTATCGCCGCGAAGCCTACTGCCCCTTCGCGCGCTCGTCAAGAATCATCGTAATCACATCCATCGCATCCGCATAGCTGAAGAAGCCTCTGCCGAAGATCTGCCGGTCGCAGGCTCCCGCGGTCACGCTCTGACTCCGGAAGGATTCGCGGTTGTAAATATTCGAAAGATGCACCTCAACCTTCGGTGCCGAAAGCATCAGCAGAGCGTCGTAAATCGCATAGCTGTAGTGAGTGTAAGCCGCGGGATTGATGATAATTCCGCTGTATCTGCCGGACATCGCGCGGTTTAACCGCGTCACAATCTCCCCCTCGGAGTTGCTCTGGAAGATTTCCACAAGATACCCACGCTTCGCGGCTTCCGCCCGCAGAAAATTCTGCAGATCCTCATAAGTCTCACTGCCGTAGATGGTCGGCTCTCTTCGTCCGAGCATCGTGAGATTCGGTCCGTTCACAACCAACAATGTTTTAACCGGTGCCATTTCTTCTCCTTTCCTCGTGCCCTCGCCTACAGGGCATCCTTCACCGCATCCGCGACCTGTTCCGCGGTGCGGTCGTCAATATCCACAGTCCGGTGAGCAACCATCGGATAGACAAAACGCCAGCGCAGGAAAAGCTGCTTCCGGTCCTCGTCCGTCTTCTCCGCAGCCAGAACCGGCCTTTCGGAGAGGTCCAACGTCATCATGCGCTTGTTCATCTCCTCTTCGCTTCCGTTTAGGTAAACGACGGTTCCCAGTTTTCGAAGCATCTTCTGGTTCTTCTGCCGGATCGGCATTCCGGACCCGGCGGCAATCACCGTGTGCGTCCGGGATTTCAGAATTCCCTTTAGCGCCATGCTCTCAAGATCCCGGAAATACTCTTCTCCTTTGGTTTTAAAGATTTCCGAGATGGTCATGCCGACCTTTTCCTCAATATAGCGGTCGGTATCGATGAAATCAAAGCCCATCTCCTTCGCCAGAAGCTCCCCGACCGTACTCTTACCGCACCCGGCAAATCCAATCAAAACGACGTTCAGCTGATGCATCTTCTCCCAACGGTTCCTACGGTAGAAATGCATCACGATGCGCTCAAGCTTCCGCTTGGCGACAATCTGCACCTCCTCCGCCTTGTTGATCGGTTTTACGAGAATCGAGCGGATTCCGGAGCGATTCGCCCCGTATACATCCGTGAAGAGCTGGTCTCCGATAAAGAGCGTGTTCTTCTTCGTGGTGCGCATCAGGACCATCGCCTTTAAATAGTTGCGGCGGCGGGGCTTCTGCGCATTGAAAATGTAATGCAGTTTTACGCCCTTGACGCGCGCTCCTCGGTAAAAGCGGCGCACCCGGGGGGCCTTGTTGTTCGACAGAAGGCAGATGCGGAAGCCGATCTTATTGAGACGACGAAACAGCGCGACCACCTCCGCATTCGCGTCGGCGCCGTGCTCCACAAGCGTGTTGTCAATGTCGTAAATCAGGCCGCGGTACCCCTTCCGATACAACTCTTCGTAGTTGATATCGTAGGAGGATTCGGCCATTTCCGCCGGATAAAACCTTCGAAACATCAGTAACTCCCGTCAGGTAAATCTTTTCGCTTCACAGTGTAACAACCTTTGCCGTTGTTGTCAATCGGATTCGCGCGTCAGTCGCGGAGAATACCTGACGAAAGCTCCCGGTCGATTCGGGAAAGCTCCTGCTCCGCGGACTCCCTCTTGATCCGGTTCTCGCTCTGGATGCGCATCACCTCGTCGAAGCTTTCGATGAGGGACCGGTTCATCTCCGCTAACGTCTCCGGCCGGATGCTGTTTTCCCCGTAGGCCTTCTGGGTTTCCACTGTTACATTTTTAAGATTCTGCGCGTTCTGCACCAGAAGACGGTTCGTCATCTCATTGACGGAGCGGTCGGTCTGCAGCGCCGCCCTCGCATGCTCCGCACCGAGTGCCAGCACAATCTGGCTCTTCCAAAGCGGAATCGTGGTGTAGAGCGCAGACTGCAGCTTGTCGGCAATCATCGCAAAATTCGCCTGCAGCATACGAATCTGTGCCGCCTGTTGACGGGAAATCACCCGGGTTGTGGCAAGCTCGGTGGCTCTCCGCTCCAGCCGGTCGATAATCGTGTTTCGCCACGTGTCCTCCACGGCACCGTCCCCCGCGATAACCTCCGCACGAAGCTCATCCGCCTTCAGTTTTACGGCGGCAATCTTGATGGCCGCCTCGTGGTAATACTCCTCATTCAGGGAAAAGAGCTGGTTTAAAAGTCCGCAGTCCCGAAGAAGCCGCACCTGATGGTCCTCCAAAACCTGCGCAATCCGATCCACGTTCCGGGAGGCCTCATCGTATTGCTTCCGCACCGCAACCGACCGATTTCGCTTTTTCCAAAAGAGGATGGCGGGGGTATTTTCCGGGGGATTGTCGTTGATATCCACCAAGGTTTCGATGGTCTTTTGCATCAGCTCATCGACATTGTTTACGCTCGAGGAGTTTAAGTTGTTGATTACCAGCTGGGACAGCTCCGCCATATGCTTCTGGGTATCGCTTCCGAAGCTTGTGATGCTGCCGATGTTTGACACATCCAGCTCTGCAAGCGCCGCTTCGATCTCCGGAAGGCGGCTCTCCGGGACATCGGAGAATCCGTTGTCCACCAGCACCCGCAGGTATTTCACTTCAGTTTTTTCGTCCATTGTCACTCCTCTTCCGACTCATATTTCGGTACCGTTATCATGTCCGCAAGCTTCAGGCTTCGTAAAAAGCTGTCGGCATCCCGGTAGATGTCTCCGCCGGTGATCCCGAGGCTTGCGGGCGTCCCGAGAAAGATCTGGCGCCGGCCGGGCTTCCCTTTATTGGGGGATGCATTTGCCGCGGGACCGTTTCCGAGGGAAATCTTCCACTGCCGGTTGAGAAGCAAAAGCTCCGCAAGCTTCTCGTCGGAAAGCCTCCCGCTGGATTCCTCCGGCTTGATCCGAAGGCTCATCTTCTGTAAAAGCCCCACCGCGTGGCGCAAAACCAGCTGTTCGCAAAGGGGGTAATAGCAGCTCTCCGGATTCAGCTTCCCGCCGGGCTTTTTCAGCACGACGTCGCACAGGCAGACCGCATTATCCTCGAAGGTTGCTTCAAATGCCCGGAAATCAACGATATACCCGTTCTGCTCCAGCACGCGCACCAGGTTCAGTGCAAGAATGCCGCGGTTTCTAATCTGCGCCGCCGTGGTGTTCCCCGCGTACGTGAGGTTAATCAGCACCTGCACGACCTTCTTCTCCTTTGCGCGGGCAATCCGGTACATATTCTTGGGCGCACCTGCGACATAGGCCGGCACGTTTGGCCGATTCCCGACAAATGCAGGCTCTGCCGCGTTGGAGCGGGACGCCTTTAAGTTCACCATCTGCAGGCATTTTGCGAGATTCAGGAAGCTCTCCAGTTCCTCTTTGGACGCATCCTCCGAGCGCCTTAACACTTCCTTCATCTCCGGCGCTCCCGCAAGGAACCCCCGCAGGTCCCGCACCGAGGCAAAGGTCAGATTGTATACGGGAAATGCACCGAACTGTCCCACCGACAGGCTCCGCAACTCCCTCTCCGAAAGACTGTTACCCTCCATTGCTCCTCATCCTCATCACACGGTGCGAAGGGTATCCTTCCCCGTGATAATCTCCTGTACCCGGTCGTGGAACAGCTTGTAAATCTCCGCGCAGGGCTTCGTCATCCTCGCCAGCTGGTCGCGAAGGTTTTTATCCAAAAACTCCAGATATTCCTCATCCTTTGTCTGGATAAATTCGTACTCCAGAATCTTCTGCGCGCTGAAGCTTCCGTTGTCCAGATAGCGGCATATTTTGGAGGCATCGCGGGTCGTGATGATGCCGGCGGCACCCGCGTGGGTGTGCTTCGTCCAGGCGTCCGTCGCGGCGCGGAATGCCACCAGGAACCGGAACCACTCGGGATAATCAATCATGATCTCCTCTTCCATCCGGTTGTCATAGCCGACGTAGATCGGCGTGAAACGCTGCTGTACCGATTCCTCGATCTTCTCGCGGGAGTTGTAATTCTCGTCCGCGCCGTTGCCGGTGGTGTTGCCCGCAGCCACAATCCGGAAATTCGGGTGGCGCGGTACATTTTCCCCGTTCGGGAAGCTGTAGCTCGCCTCCTCCGTGTTGGTCAGGAAGGAATTCAGCTTCACCGTGGCGCGGCTGTTGCCGTTGTCCAGCTCGTCGCAAAATGCAATCTTGCCGTATTTGTAGCAACGATAAAAGTTCGGTCTGCTGTAGCCGCCGTTGGCGGTCTGGAAGCCGAGGATGTCATATTCCTCGTTGATGTATCCGATGTCCACATAATCGAGGGAAAGAATCGATGCAATCTGCCTTACCATATACGTCTTTCCGCAGCCGGAAGGACCGATCAGGTAGGGGTTCGAGTTCTCCATGACCGCCGCCAGCACATCGTCGAACATCCGGTGGAACAAAACGCCCTGATTCGCCATGTCTTCCTTCGCCTTCATGGCGGTTTCGAACCGCTCGCGGAACGGAATCTTCGTATCCAGCAGAGGGCTTACGGGCGGAATCTCCCGCTCCTCGGGGATCTCCGGAAAATGCCCGACTTCCCGCGGGCCCGCAAGATACACTCCCGCCGCGGCTCCCGTGCCGGCGAAATCTACCGGGCTTGCCTCTGCGGGTGCATTTGCCGCATGCTGCGCGGTGTTAACAGGAGTGTCGTTAAGGACCATGAGCTTGTCAATCTTCCGGCTCAGCTCGCGGCTCTCATCTGCGTTTGCAAACACCTCCTGAATCCGGGTGTTGTCCCGTAGGAATTCGTCGGTTTTGGCAATTACCGAAGCGGACTCCCGGTTCGCCCAGAGAATCTCCTCCCGAAGCTTAGCGGAGATACCGTCGGCCTCCTTGCGAAGCTCCGTGAGTTTTTCCCGGCTCTCCGAGACGACGCTGTTTATAAGCTCGTCCCTCTGCGCAAACACAATCGCCTGCTGGTTTTCGACAAATGCGGCATGCTCCTTCCGCATGGTATCCGTCAGGGAATTGACGCGGGATGTGACTCTCGCGACTTCCCCGTCGGTAAAGTTCTTAACCGTCTTCAGTGTCGATTCCGAAAGCTGCGCTGCTGCCCGCATGCGCTCTTCCGAAAGGTTCAGCGTATCGGAAAGCCGCCCCGTTGCAAGCTCCACGGCGTCAAGCTTCTGCTCTGCCGTCGCGATGCGCTCCTCGCTCACGGAATAGATTCCCAGGAGGCGGCGGAAATCGGTGTAAATCTCCGTTGCAACCGTCTTTGGGTCCTCCTCCGCAGCGATGCGAGCGACGTAAGCGGCAACCGTGGTCGTAAACATCTCCTCGTTGGAGCAGTACCCGCGAATCTGCGTCGCAAAGTCCACAATATACTTTTTCTCTTTTTCAATCAACCGCGTTGTCGGCATCAACCGCACCAGGCGCAAATAGTTGGCCGGTTCAAAGAAGAGATCATACAACTCGGGAAGGAAAAACCGCCGCGCGACAACGCCGTCCCGGTCGAACATCTCCAGAAAATACCTGCTGAGCTGTTCGAACTCCGGCGTGTTTTCGTCCATGAAAAACATGCGTCGGTAAATGTTCTCGCCGTACCGCAGGGTGTCTTTGCCGGTATCTCTGGCGAAATTGGGATTGGCCAGGATAACCTCGATCACGTCAAGAAACAGCGAAAACGGCCGGATTACCCGGTATTCCTCATCTTCCTGATACTGTGCAAGGGCCTCCGAAAGCTGTCTGCCCTGCGGATTGTTCCGCGCCTTGCATTCCCGCTGCAGCCGCTCCGCCCGTTTTACGTCGGTCTCTGCCCGGTTCGAATTAAAAATACCCATCGTTTTCTCCCTCTTTCGGTCTTATTCGCTCAGAAAATACCTTCCGGCAAGCTCCGTCTTATAGATGCCGGAAGCCCCCGCAATCTCCGGCTCAAAGTATGTCTGGATTCGCCCGTCCTCAAGCATTGCACGCCTCATACAGACGGAATTCTTCCGAAGAACCACCTTCGTCGTCCGGTTCTCAACCAAAGTCCATGCCCGGAGCTCGGCATACTCCGCCTCCGGAAACAAAAGTGCCGAACAGTAATCGGTCTTTTGAATGTCCTGATATTGCTTCGTCTCCCCTGAGACAACGTAAATGATTCCCAATGGAAGCCGATATGCCGCGGAGAACGGAATGTCCGCCGGTAACAGCCTTCGAAGGTTTTCCGGAACCGCCTGTAAAAACGGCTCCCCGGGGATCTTCTCCCGGTTGTAATACACCTGCTTTCCGTCCTGACTCGCGTCATACAAAATCTCCGCGCCGTTCTCCGAAAGCCGGCAGGAAAACCGTCCGGTCAGATTTCCTTTACGCGTGGCAAATGCCACCTCCATCCCGTCGTTGTCCCAGCTCTCATCAATCTGCAGCGAATCCAGGCAGCCCGGCTCCGGCCATTCCCCCACATGGATGCGGTACTCCCGTTCCCGGGCCATGACCACCTCCACCGGAAGCAGCGTGTCCACGCCCCGGGAATGCAGCGTGACGGCCCCTCTTCCGCGCCAGCCGAAGCTTTTGGAAACCACCGTCGCCTCCCGCTCCAGAATCCCGCAGGCCGCCTTCAGCACAAACGTGGCCACCGGCAGAAACATGCGGTTGTCGCGGGCATTGAAGGGCAGATACGGCATTGCGGCGCCTTCTTTTGCGAGAAACTCCCGCTGAAAATGCGCCTCCTCCGTAAATCGTCCGCTCTCAAACAGCGCCCGGGTTTTCTCGTTCATCAGGATGGCGGAAGGATTTGCCGCTTCGCCGTAGAGCTCAAACACCCTGCCGATTAAAACTTCATAGTACGGGTCGAGCTCGCTCAGGGTAATCTGCTCATTGTCCCCGTACAAAACCGTGACCGCCGTGCAGCCGTCGCGGTCCGGGTCCGTCCCCCGGGGATTGATTTTACCCCCACTGACAGCCTCCGTGAATTCGTAGACCGCCACCATCCGGAGATCGTGAATTTTACGAATGGCTATCTCCTGTTCCGTCATTCTCCGAAACATACTACTCCCTCAGTTTCCGATATTCCAATACAGCATACTGCAGAGGTCGTGGAAAACGGCCTCTGCAGCGAATAAACAAAATCCATTGTTGCGAACGAATTACTCGTCGTCTTCAACCTTCTCGGCCTCGTCGATAACCTTCGCCTGAACATCCGAAGGAGCGGGCTCGTAGCGGGCGAACTCATAGGAGTAGTCGCCGATACCGCCGGTCATGGAACGAAGATCCGTGGAGTAACCGTAGAGCTCGGACATCGGGATGTCCGCGATAATCTCCTGCTTGCCGCCGGCGATGGGGTTCATACCCAGAACGCGGCCGCGGCGCTTGCTCAGGTCACCCATGATATCACCGGTGAACTTGTCCGGAACCACAACCTTCATGGAAGCGATGGGCTCGAGGATAATCGGCGTAGCGTCCATGATACCGGCCTTGAACGCCTTGCGGGCAGCGAGCTTGAATGCCATTTCGTTGGAGTCTACCGGATGGTAGGAACCGTCGATGAGCGTAGCCTTGATACCCACAACCGGGTAGCCTGCGAGAGGTCCTGCGAGAACACTCTCCTGCACACCCTTTTCAACCGCCGGGAAGAAGTTTCTCGGAACGGAACCGCCGAAGATCTTCTCTTCGAAGATGTAAGGCGTCTCAAGATCGCCCGAAGGCTCGAAGGTCATGATAACGTCACCGAACTGGCCGGCACCGCCGGACTGCTTCTTGTGGCGGCCCTGGACCTGAACCTTCTTGCGGATCGTCTCGCGGTAAGCTACCTTCGGCTTGGAGGTGACAACCTCAACCTTGTAACGGGAAAGAAGCTTGCTCACGGTGACATCAATCTGCTGCTCGCCGATACCGTACAGAAGAGCCTGACGGTTTTCGGTGTCGTTGACGGTCTTTAAGGTCTTGTCCTCTTCCATCAACTTTGCAAGAGCCTGCGAAACCTTGTCGTCATCGCCCTTGTTCTTCGCCTCGTAGCGAACGTAAGTGTACGGAACGGACATCTTAATCGGATCGTAGATAATCGGGTTGGCTTTCGTCGAAAGCGTGTCACCGGTCTGAGTGTCGGAAAGCTTTCCGATGGCACCGATATCGCCGGCGTACAGCTCCTTCACTTCAATCTGCTCCTTGCCGCGCAACACATACAGGCGGGACAGCTTTTCCTCGGTGCCCTTGTTCGCGTTGTAAATCACGGAATCGGACTTCAGGATGCCGGAGCAAACCTTGATCAGGGAGAATTTGCCGATAAACGGATCGGCGATGGTCTTGAAGACGCGGGCCGAGAAATCCTTGTTCGCATCGTAGTCCGCGAAGAAGGTGGTCTCGGTCTTCTGGCTCATACCGGTGATGACGTTCTTGTTCGGCGACGGGAAATACTTGTCGATTGCCTGCAAAAGCGCAAACGTTCCTCTCGCCTGAACGCCGGAACCGCAGAGAACCGGAATCATATCGCAGGATGCAACACCGCTGCGGATGGCGTTCTCAATCTCCACCATCGTGAACTCTTCGCCCTCGAAGAACTTGTTCATCAGGTCTTCGCTGGTCTCCGCGATGGACTCCATCAGGGCGTCGCGGTATGCATTGGTGTACTCCATGCAGTACTCGGGGATGTCACCGTCGACGTACTCGCCGAGGTTGTTCGAGAAGCGGCGTCCTGCCTTCTTCACGACGTTAACGAATCCCACGAACTTCTCATTCTCACGAATCGGGGTGTGGAACGGAGCGATACGGTTGCCGTAATCCGCCTTCAGAGCCTCAACCACGTTTCGGAAACTTGCGTTGTCATCATCCATGTCGGTGACAAAGAACATGCGCGGCAGCTTGTAGCGCTCGCACAGGTCCCAAGCCTTCTTCGTACCGACTTCGATGCCTGCCTTCGCAGAAACAACGATGACGGCAGCGTCCGCTGCGCTGATAGCTTCCTCAACCTCACCGACAAAATCGAAATAACCCGGGGTATCCAGGAAATTGATCTTCGTATCCTCCCAGAGAATCGGCACCAGCGTCGTGCTGATGGAGAACAGTCTCTTCTGCTCTTCCTTGTCGTAGTCACTGATGGTGTTGCCTTCCTCTACACGGCCCATACGCTTTGTGATTCCCGTCGTATATGCCATGGCTTCCACGAGAGTTGTCTTACCGCAGCCGCCGTGACCCAATACCGCGACGTTGCGGATCTTCTCGTACTTGTAAGTCTGCATGTTTGTAACCCTCCAATATCGTAGTGTTCCGCTGAAGCGAAAACCATGTGTTGATTTTACCAATTTTTCGCGAATTATTCAATTCTTTTTGTTGAATTTTACAATTATTTTTCGAAAAATGCCGGCCAACGGGTTTTCCCGCCGGCCGGCATCTGTGTCAATCTGTTGTTATACGGCTTACAACGCCTTATTCGGGACTGATTCCCAGGTTCTTGCGAAGCACGTCAAGGCTGCAGGGGCCTACCTTGAGGAAGGCCTCGTACGCCTGCATCTTCGTCATACCCTTCGTCGTCATCAGCTCTTCGATGATGTCCATGCACTGGAAATGGCTGAGAGTGTAAGGAAGATAAATCGCGGGATCCGCAACAACCATGGCGATGATCTCGTCGGCTGCACTCTCGCTTAAGTAGTTCTTGCTCAAGAACTTCTTAAGCTCGTCCTTGGACCAGTTGAAGTAGTTGATACCCATATCGCAGCAAGCCACGATGGACATGGAGTAGGTGTAGTCGAAGTCAAAGATGAAGGAAGCGTTGGCATCTCCGTTGGTTGCCCAAAGGTAAGCGTTCGTACCCATCATGGTTGCCCAGCCTTCCATGTAACCGGTGTAGCTCAGAGCCGAGTTGATCGGGTGATAACCTTCCGACATGCGGAAGTACTCATCCTGGTACAGGTGTCCCGGATAACCCTCGTGTGCAAGGGTCGAGAACAGCTCGATGTCGCCGCTCTTGTTCTTCGGGTTCACACGGATAACCTTGCGGTCAGGGTTGTCATACTGCGGACTCATGAAGTACGCGAGGATACCCTCCACGCACAGCTCATCCGGCAGAGCGGAAACGATGTAATTCGTATCGCGGATCTTCGGATACTCCTGTGCGGTACGCTTCTTCAGATCATCCAGAATCGTGGTGAAATCTCTGGTGCCGTACTGCATCTCACCGGCGCGGTCAAAGGCATCCTTATCCTTGGAGTAGATATTGAGATAATCCTTGATCATGTTCTGGGACTTGTCGAGAAGGTACTCATACATCTTATCCACGGTCCAGTTGGAACCGGTGGTCGTCTGTGCAAGCACTTCGTAGTAAGCCTTGCCGCCCTCAATGGAGGCAAGCGGCTTCGGCTCCGAAATGTAGCTCTCCAGTCCCTTCACCGTAGTCATAAGCTTGTCAAATGCCGGGCAAACCTCCGCCTTCAGCGTCTCCTCAACAAGCGTCACATAGCTGTTGTAAACCTCATCCTCAAGGCCGGCTTCCTTCGCATTCTCACGGAAGGCGGCGAGGATGACATTGTTCTCAAGCTTTCCGATGTTTTCGATGTTCTCCACGGTGGTGTCGTACATTCCCTGGGTCGGGGTGTAACCTTCCTCGCAGAGGCTCTTCATCAACTTTCCGAGGGAATCCAGGTATGCGGGCATGGACTTTAAGACGGACACAAAATTGTCGATATCCTTCTTCTCCGGAAACGCATACTCGGTGAGATACGTCGAGAGGTTGCTCACGGAGTTGCTGTTCTCACACATCAGGTAGTTCATGCAGGCCTTCACGCCCTTGGCCTTCTCGGAATAGCGGATTTCATAGTCAAGACGGTCGTAATTGACCTTCTGTGCAGCCGTCAGATTGTCGTAGTTGAACTCATGCAGACGATCCGCATACTGCATCATATCCTCATAGGTGGCTGCAAAATCAGACGCCTCCTCCTCGAGGATGAAATCCGTGGTGATACCGTATTTCTCGGGATGCTCCAGCGTAAAATGCACAATCATCTCGTTGGTTCCGATGAAATCGACGAACACCTCATCGAGGAACTTGGTAAATGCCTCCTGCTCCTCTTCCTTCGTCGCATAGCGGTTCAAAGGGGTCGGGGTAGGCGTTGCTACCGCTTCGGTGGGAGTCGGGGTTGCCGGCTCAACCGTAGGTGTAGCGGTGACGGTGGGCGCCGCTGCTTCCGTCGGCGTCGGTGTCGCCGCGGTATTGTTTCCGGACTCTCTCTTCTGGGCCTTCTCATTGGTACAACCTGCAAGCACCATGACAATGGCAAGAAGAAGACAGAATCCCCGTTTCCAAACATTGATTCTCTTCATAGTAAAAAACCTTTCTCTGTAAGAGTATTTGCCTCATATACGCAGACGCACGCGGGACGAATCCCCCAATTGTCGCGAACGCACATATATGTTACATTATAGGGTGCGGACACATATTTTTCAACAAAAAACTGTGAAAAGATTGTAAAAGCGTCTTGCATTTTCTGTAAATATCTGTTACAATTCAGATGGTTGTAAATGAAGTTTACGGGTTTATCCCGATGAATAAACAGATAAACATGCCCAGAGACAGGCGCAAACACAGAACAGTAAAAAGGAGGAAAATGTGTATGGATCGTGCTGAAATCGGACGCATCATCAAGGAAGCCCGGCTTGCCAAGAAGCTCACCCAGAGTCAGGTAGTCGGGGATTTCATTACCCGCAATATGCTCTCCCAGATTGAGAGCGGAACTGCTATTCCGTCAATTAAAACTTTGGAGTATCTCTCCAAGAAGCTGGATATTTCCATCCACCTTCTGACGCCGGAGGATCGCCGCCTCTCCATCACAGAGACCGAGGGAGATTCCCGTCCGATCATGAAGGCAAAGGCGCTCTACCGCAGCGGAGATTTCCGCGGAGCTGCTTCCACCGTGAAGCCCCTTCTGCAGACCGACAATCTCTTCTACGACGAAGCGTGCGCGGTATACACCATGAGCTGTCTTGCTCATGCAAAGTCCGCAGGAGTTTCCGCATCGGAAGCAAGCTCCTACGCGAAGGAAGCGATGTTCTACGCGGACAAGGGATTCTACTCCTGCCGCGAGTGGAAAGTCGAGGCCTGCTGCCTCGTCGAGTCTGCACAGCAGACGTACAATGACAAAGATTGATCGTGCTTGATAAAAAACGCCGCCCGGGCAAATACCACGGGTGGATAAGGAAGTAATTCCAAAACAATACCGTAGCATCGCAAAGGCAAAGAATAACGCTCAGAAAGGCGAAATGCTTTTCTGGGCGTTTTTTCTATTATTATAAATCCACACATTCGATTTATTTCTTGTTATCGCCTACAATATAGGAAAAGGAGGCGAGAACTATGAACGATGAAAGAAAACACTATTACTTGGACGATTTTGAGCACAGATTACTGGCCACAAGACCGTTTACACCGAGCTGATGACAAGTGGAAAGCTGAACGGTTATCTTGCAGATTTGAACGAACAGTCGAAGGATACGTTCCTTCGACTGGTAAAAGACCTTGTCGAAAATGAAGGTATCACGGAAACGCTCAAAGCAGAAAAACAAATGCTTTGGGTACCACAGATAAACGCAGTACGGAAAACGGCAACGGAAACAGTCAATAATGATTTGATATACACATAATAAATGCACGGCGGCTGGGAGAAATCCCCGCCGCCGTATTGTTTACTTGGATATTTCTTCTGTACGATAGATGAATTTGACTTGACCTCCCATATCATCGCTGATGCCGGAGAAATTTCGGTAATTCTTTGATACGTCTATCGTTGCCTTCAAGCGAGTAACAAAACCTTTCATATCGTTGCCCACAAGCTCAATAATCTTTTGAACGCCTTCCTCGTTGAACTTCTTCAGTCCGTCACTTAACTGCATTGCTCCGTTTTTCAGCTGAGATACGCCGTCAACTAAAGCAGGGGCTCCGTTTTTCAACTGCAGGATACCATCGAAAAGTGTAGCGGCTCCGGCTTTGAGCTGAGCCGTGCCATCCTTAAGATCGGAGGCACCTGAAGCAAGAGAAGATGCCCCGTCTGCGGCAGAGGCAACACCATTTGTATAAGTCAAAAGTCCGAGATAAAATGCATTGTAGCTGTCAAGAGAGGTCTTCAGAGAAATGATTGATTTTGCACCTTCAGATGCAGCCGCAAGCTTTGCTTTGACTTCATCGGAAGCCATATTTTCGGAAATTGCCTGTTTTACCTGCAATTCAACATTATCCGCAACCGTTTTCTGAATTTCTTCGGTCTGCATCTGCGCGTCGGTGTTTGCTTTTACGGTCGACTTGATTTCGTCACTTTCCATTTTTGCCGTGATATTGGATTCAATCAGTGCTTTAACTTCATTTGTCTGCATCTGCACTTCAATTGCAGCGGAAATGGAATTCTGCGTTTCTGCGGGAATCATTCCTGCGGAAACGGCAGCTTCGTAATCGGATTTGCTCATTCCGGTAGCGGCAACGATCACTTGCTCAGAAACCTGTTCGCGCACGGCGGCGGTCACACCTGCCGCAACCTGTTCACGAACGGCGTCGGTTACTCCGGCAGCCACTTGTTCACGAACGGCAGCCGTAACCTTTTCTACGATAAGCGGTCTGTTTTTCTCCACGGCGGCAGTGACCTGTGCGAGTGCCTGGTTATATACAGAGGTTTCGTCAAGAGAATTGATCACACCGGTCAACACTTGAGCGTAATTATCAATGGTAAGAGTGGGAACCGAAATGCCGCCGGCTTTGATCTGCGTTTCTGCGGTAGAAAGCAAGGTTTCAAAAACTTGCTTGGCTCCGCCGTTGAGCGTGTCATTGTTACCTTTCAAAGTATTAAGACCGCCAGCTAGTTCTGCAGCGCCTGCCTTCAACTGTCCTGCACCGTCATCAACGGAAACAGCACCGTCTTTCAATACTTTCGCACCGTCAGCAAGCTGGTTGATCCCGGATACAAGCTCTTTCGATTTGTCAAGCAGTGTAGTAAGTCCACCATAGAGTGCTGACGATCCGTCAAGCAACTGCTTCATTCCGTCGGAAAGTTCTCGTATGTAACCTGTCAGGTCGTCGTCAGAATCAAGCTTTGATGTATTAAAGTTATTGAACAGTTCATTGGTGGCAAAAGTAACGGTCATTCCAAAACTGAAATCGGAAGCGTCCGCAGTGATTTCCACGTAATCGGGAATGTTAAGTTTGTCTTTGCTGATGCCGAGATTTTCCTGTAATCCTGGAAGTGCAATTCCCACGACTGCCGTGCGATCGCCGTCGTTGATAATCTTACCGTTCGTTACTTCAACATTGCGGAAATGCTCGTTATCAAGAAGCATACCCGTGAGCATCGCAAAAGGAACATAAATCCTTTCTTCTTTACCGTCGATTTTTACCATTTCATACTGTCTGTTATCGTAATCAAATCGAATGCTTACTTTGCCGGTCTTACCCGCAATCTCATCGGCGGAAACTTTCTTGCCATCGAGCGTGTAGGTGACAGTCATGCCTACGGGCAGTTCTTTTTCAATATTGCCCCGATAGTAAATATCGTTGCCTTGTGCATCCCAAACCTTGGCGTTTCCGCTGATTGTGTAGGACTCATTGCCCTTTACGTTTTCAATATCGGAAAGCCCGGTGGAATCGGTAATGGAAGCAGCGCCTAAAGCATTTTTTATCCAGTCGCTTACAATAATTTTCTGAACAGAACCGTCGGCTCCTGCCAAGACATACACAGTTTCATCTTTCGTTGAGTCTTTATCTGTATTGGCGGTGGTTGTTGCTGTGACCGCATCTTTTTTTTGCTCTTCGGTTTTATCGTTTGTCATGGCAAACACCGTAATGACACTCGAAAGGCATAAAACGGCGCATAAGATAATTGCCGTAATTTTGAATGATAGCTTATTCATTGATAGAGACCTCCGTTTTTATAGGTTTTATTTTAGTCATACCGAGAGTTGTTTTACAGATGATTTTATCAAACAACATAAACAACGCCGGCAGAACGAAGATGACAAGGAGCATACTGATAATAGCTCCTCTTGCCATGAGCATACACATTGAACTGATGATTTCGATGTCCGAATAAAGTGCAACACCGAATGTTGCTGCAAACAGGCCCATACCGGAAACGATGATGGACGGAATGGACGTATAGAGGGCCGTCCAAACGGCATTTTTCTTATCTCTGCCCGCAATTCGTTCTGCTTTGTAACGTGTCGTCATCAGAATTGCATAGTCGACGGTAGCGCCGAGCTGAATCGTGCTGATACATATTGGGGTGATAAACGCCATACTCTGACCGAGATAATGCGTCAAACCGAGATTGATGAATATGCCGACTTCGATCACAGCAATCAGGATGAACGGGAGAGAGATACTCTTTTCCACGAGCAGAATGATGAGGAATATTGCGATAACTGATACAGCGGTAACGACGGCAAAATCGTGTCCCGTCGTTTCAATCATATCCTTCATACACGGGGCTTCGCCAATCAGCATGCCGTTTTCATCGTATTTTTTAAGGACAGTGTTAAGCTTGTCAATCTGCTCATTTACATCATCACTTGCTGCTTTGTATTCGGAGTTAATAAGTAACAGTTCCCACCGATCGCTTTCAAGAATGGATTTTACGCTGTCGGGCAGAATTTCTTCCGGCACGCGGGAACCGATGACCGACTCAAGCCCCAAAACATATTTTACGCCGTCGACGTTTTTCATTTCGGCCATCATATTCTTGACGGATTTTGCAGGGAGCTTGCTGTCAACAAGGATCATGTGAGTAGAAGCAATATCGAAGTCCTCACGAAGTTTGGAATTGGATATCACGTAATTCATATCCTCCGGCAGGCACTCTCCCATATCGTAATACACTTCATCGTTCGCTTTGCTGTATCCGTAATAAGCGGGGGCTACGAGAATTGCAAAAATGATGAGAAACACCGGAAAAGCCTTTACAACACCATTCGCATATTTTCCCATGGGCGGGATGATCGAGCGATGTCTCGTTTTCTGAAGCGGTTTATCAAGAACAAGGATCAGCGCCGGCAGCACGGTCACACAGCCGATAACGCCGAGCAGAACACCCTTTGCCATAACGATCCCGAGGTCGCGGCCCAGGGTGAAGCTCATAAAGCACAGGGCCACAAAGCCGGCGATCGTTGTAATGGAGCTCCCGACCACACTCGTAAGTGTTTCCTTGACGGCGACCGCCATTGCCTCTTTGTTGTCAGAATGCTTTTCCCGCTGCTCGTTATAACTGTGCCAAAGAAAGATGGAATAGTCCATAGTCACGGCAAGCTGAAGAACGGCGGACAGAGCTTTGGTTATGTAGGAGATCTCACCGAAGAAAATATTCGTTCCGAGGTTGAGAATGATCATCGCGCCGATAGAGGCAAGAAACACAAAAGGAATAAGCCAACCGTCAAGCAAAGCGACCATAGCGACGCAGGCAAGCACCACGGCAAGACCTACGTAAATCGGCTCCTCTTTTTCACAAAGGTCTTTCAGATCCACGACAAGCGCTGTCATACCGGAAACAAAGCACTGTTTTCCGCAGACGGACCGGATCTCCTCTACTGCGTCCATTGTAAGTCCGTCCGACGTTCCCGTATCGAAAAACACCGCCATCATTGTTGAGTGACCGGAGTTAAACTCCTTGTAAACCGCATCCGGCAGCAGTTCCATCGGTATGGACAGATCCGCAAGAGAATCGTACCAAAGAACAGTATCTACGTGGTCAATGGCTTCGATCTTTTCTTTCAGCTTCGCCACGTCCTTGTTTGGCATATCCTCGAATATCAGAAACGTAAAAGCTCCTTTATCAAAATCCTTCAGCAGTTCATTCTGACCGATAACCGTTTCCATATCCGACGGCAGATATGTAAGCATATCATAATTGACTCGTGTATTGATCATACCGATAACCGACGGTATCATAAGAATAACCGTCAGTATCAGGATCAGGATGCGGTGTTTTACTACCGACTTTGCAAGACGCATGATCTTCACCTATCCCTTTCGAAAAATTCAATTGTATCTGTTTCAACAAAATCGGGCACTTGGTTTTTGACAATTAAAACCGTTCTGATGACGGTATAGAGATTAAGTATCCCTTCGGAAAGAAATGAAACGCCCATTAGAATTGTCAGCACTCCTGCGCCGAATGCAGAATCAAAAATAAGGGCAACACCTATGATTCCTGCGATAATTGCCAAGGAAAGAATAAGCCACCAATCTTTGATACCGAAACGTTTGGCATCCAGTGCAATCCGAATTTTGAACAGCCCGTCAAACAGAATGGCAATGCCGAAAGCTGCGGCAATGAAAGCCATCAGATTTTCGGGATGGAAAAGAACGATTGTCCCCAATATCACCATCATAATTCCGAATTCCAAATCAAACTGAAATGCCAACCGATACAGATCTTTGGAAAAATAGCCGATCAATTTCACAATACCGAAAACGATTGCGGCGATGCCGATTTCGATTCCGACGATCTTCGTTGATATTTCCGACAACGCGATAAATAAAATGCCGGCTATGCAAAACAGTACCGATACCACGATGTATCCGATTTTGGCGATTTTCATTGGTGCGACGGAACGTGTTTTCATAGATTACAAACCTCCTTTGATGATTCTGCTGTCAGTATAGTGCCTTGCCCCCATTTTATATATGGACAAAAAAACACCCAATGCCTAATTTTCAGGCATTGGGTATTGATTCGGCTGAATTCCAGACAAATTACAGTTGTTTGTCTGACTCTATGTTTCTTCACAACGATGGATCATTTCCCTAAGCATTCCTTTTTTGATATCCATAAGTCGCGTTAAAACAGTACGAATATCGTCGCTCATATCGTTTCTTAACCAGTTTGAAACAATCCCAAACCCCAAACTGGAAAGATATTTTTTCATGATGTCCAAATCGTTTTCTTTGATTTTATGTCCCCGCAGTACGGTTGACAGGTACACCTCGATAGCATAATCACAGACCTTCCAAAGATACATTTCATAAATATCGCGATTTGCCGAATGATAGATATGCAAAACGGCTTGTTTTTTGGACAAAGCCGTATCAAGAACTGCTTCCAGACAATCTCCAAAGTCGTCAAAGGTTGGATATGTTTGGATGATTGCGGCGGCATCCTCCTCAACGATGGTTTCTATTAACTTCGGAATATCTTCGAAATAATAATAAAAAGTATTGCGATTAATTCCGCAGTCAGTCACGATATCCTTGACTGTAATTTGAGAAATCGGTCGTTCCGTCAAAAGCTTTATGAAGGAGGCTTCTATTGCTTTTTTAGTGAAGTTTGCCATTTTATTGCTTCTCCCATTTGATTTCCACGATAGCCCGGGAGATGGGGCAACTGGAATTTAGTTTTCCAATTGACCCTTCCTTATGCACACGTGATTAAACCCGGACGGTGTTTTTTTGCGGGATTACTGTGCGTTCTCCTCAACGATCGTCTCGCGGATTACGCGGTTGTCAATCTCCTCGCGGACGGCGCGGATGAACTCCTTGAGGTCCTTCTGACCCTCATCGCCTGCGAAGCGGCTGCGGACGGACACAAGGCCTTCCTCGGCCTCCTTCGGACCTACGACAAGCATGTACGGAACGCGGTCCATACGTGCCTCGCGGATCTTGTAACCGATCTTCTCGTTGCGGTCGTCAAGCTGCGTGCGGATGCCGGCATTCTCGAGCGCCTCGTTGACCTTCGCAGCATACTCGTTCGTCTTCTCGGAAACCGGAAGAACCTTCACCTGCAGAGGTGCGAGCCACGTCGGGAATTTGCCCTTCGTCTCCTCGATGATGTAAGCCATGAAACGGTCGAGGGAGCCCAGGATTGCGCGGTGCAGAACCACAGGCGTCTTCTCCTCGCTGTTTTTGTCGATGTACTTGAGGTTGAACTTCATCGGCAGACAGAAGTCCAGCTGGCACGTGGAGAGCGTGTACTCCGCACCGACGGCGGGCTTCACGTTGACATCCAGCTTCGGCCCGTAAAATGCAGCCTCACCGATCTCCTCCGTGTACGAGATACCGATCTCGTTCAAAACTTCGCGGAGCGCATTTTCCGCCATGTTCCACATCTCGTCGTCCGGATGATACTTCTCCGTGTCGGCCGGGTCGCGGAGCGACAATACGCAGCGGTAGTCCGTAATCTGGAAATCCTTGTATACCTCGAAAATCAGGTCCACAACCTTGCTGACCTCATCCTTGATCTGTTCAGGCGTCACGAAGAGGTGCGCGTCGTTCTGGCAGAAATGGCGGCCTCTCTCGATGCCCTTGAGGGTGCCGCTGGACTCAAAGCGGAAATCGTGTGCGATCTCGCCGATACGGATCGGTAGCTCGCGGTAGCTGTGGGGCTTGTTGGCATAAATCATCATGTGGTGCGGGCAGTTCATGGGACGAAGCACGAAGCTCTCTCCTTCCACCTCCATGGGCGGGAACATGTTTGCCTTGTAGTGTGCCCAGTGGCCGGACGTCTCATACAGAGCAACCGTACCTACGCAGGGCGTCAGAACGTGCTGGTAACCGAGCTTCAACTCCTTGTCGCGGATGTAATTCTCAAGCTCTCTCCACACCGTGTAACCGCGGGGAAGGAACATGGGAAGACCGCGTCCTACCAGGTCGTCCGTCATAAAGAGGCCCATGTCCTTGCCGATCTTGCGATGGTCGCGGGACTTTGCCTCCTCCATCTGCTTCTCATACTCCGCAAGCTCCTCGGCCGTGGCAAATGCAACGCCGTTGATTCTCGTGAGCATCTTGTTCTTTGCGTCGTTCTTCCAGTAAGCGCCGCTCTGCATCGTAATCTTGAACGCCTTCAAAGCCTTCGTATACGTGATGTGCGGGCCGACGCACATATCGACATAGTCGCCCTGCTGATAGAACGTGATTCTCGCGTCCTCGGGCAGATCGCCGATGTGCTCCTCCTTGTATTTGGCGCCTCGTCCGTGCAGGAACGAGAGCGCTTCCTCACGGCCGAGTTCGAAGGTCTTGAAGGGAAGATTTTCCTTCGTGATTTTCTTCATCTCGGCTTCAATCGCGGCGAGATCCTCGTCCGTAAGCTTCCGGTCGCCGAGGTCGACGTCATAGTAAAAGCCCCTCTCCGTCGCGGGACCGTACGCAAAATCGGCATCCGGCCAGAGTCTCTGGATTGCCTGTGCCATGATATGTGCCGCCGAATGTCTCAGGACGTGCGTTACTTCCTCTTCCGGGCACTCCGCCACGGAACCGTTGTTGTACAAAATTTTCATGTACCGCTCCTTTCTCTGTGCTTTCGCACAACACTCGTTTGTTTCGTGTCAACAAAGAAAGCCCCTGTTGACACACGAAAGTGTATCAACAGGGACGAATAATTCGCGGTTCCACCCTGCTTGGCCGAAAGGCCCACTCAATTCTGACGGTAACGGAGTCGCCGGACCGGATTGGGGTCACTCGGGAGACGGTCTTCCGCACAGCTTCCGCCGGGCGCTCTCAGCCTGCTTTCGCATGCGCCCTTCTCTGTTCGCAAACTCTCGTGCGTACTGCTTTCTCCTTCACAGTTTTGCTTGTTGTATCCGATTATACCACCGAAAACGGGTTTGTCAAGAGGCGAAAAATGCGGATTCTGTTCCGGAAGTTGCCATTTTCGGACAAATTTCCGACAGTTTCACCCATTGCCTTCCCCCTCTTTTTTCGCTACAATGAGGAAAATACATCCTGCCGCTTTTTGCCGGCTCCTCAGGAGTTTCCCATGAAAACATTGATAAACAACGACTTTCGCTTCCGCAAATTTCCCATCGGCACGGCCGAGGACGATATTCTCTCTGCCGCCGGAAAAGGCGCGGGTTTTGCGCCCGTGGACATCCCCCACGACTTTTTGATCGGGCAGGTTTCCGACCTCTACGAGACCTGCATCGGCAGTTACGTGCGCACACTTTTCTACGACGGAAAGGCAGCCCATGTCTTTTTGGAATTTGACGGCGTTTACATGGATTCCCGTTTTTATATCAACGGCACCCTTGTCCACACCTGGCCCTACGGGTACTCGCAGACCGTTTTCGAAATCACACCGTATCTCGTAGCAGGCGACAACACGCTGGTCGTGACCTGCCGCTACGAATCCCCCAATACGCGTTGGTACTCGGGCGCCGGTATCTACCGAAACTGCTATCGCATCGACCATGGCGCCGCCTACCTGAAGGAAGGCGGAGTCTATGCCGTTGCTACCCCTGCCTGCGAATCGGACGGCGGTCTTGGCATTTTCCCCGGGGAAAGTCTGCTCTCCGTCGACGCGGATGTCGTTTCGGATGCGTATGAGCGCGCACTTCTGCGCTGTACGCTGCGGGATGCGGAAGGCAATCCCGTCGCTTCTTCGGAAGCCTTTCTGTCCCCGGAAGGCACTTCCCCAAGATTCTGCAAATCCGCCGAAAAGCAAGGGGAAATCTCTTTCTCCACGCAGGTGCTGACGGTGAAGGATGCCCGCGCCTGGGATATCGCTTCCCCGTATCTCTATGAGCTGACGACAGAGCTTCTCGTGCCTGCGGACGAGCTGACCCGCGAATTCCGTCTCGCCGATTCCCGCACAGAGTGCATCGGTTTTCGCTCGGTGCGCCTCGACCCCGAACACGGTTTCTTCTTAAACGGCCGCCATGTAAAGCTCCACGGCGCCTGCATGCACCATGACCTCGGCGCTTTAGGTGCCGCGGTCAACAAAATCGCGACGAAGCGGCAGCTTCTCTCCCTTCTTTCGATGGGCGTGAACGCCGTCCGCACTTCTCACAACCCGCCCTCAGTCGAGTTTATGGATCTCTGCGATGAGCTTGGTATTCTCGTGGACTCCGAGGCGTTTGACATGTGGGAACTGCACAAGACCGACCACGACTATGCGACCTTCTTCGCGGATCACTGGAAGGAGGATATCGCCTCCTGGATCCGCCGCGACCGGAACCGCCCCTCCGTTGTATTCTGGAGCATCGGAAACGAGATTTATGACACGCATACCGCAAACGGTCTGCGTATCACACGTGAGCTTCGGGATTATGTTCGCACCCTGGATTACCGTCACCACGCCTATATCACCATAGGCTCAAACTATGTGGCCTGGGAGGGCGCGCAGCGCTGCGCAGACCTTTTGGAGGCGTCCGGCTACAACTACTTGGAGCGCATTTACGACGAGCACCATACGCGCTACCCGCACTGGAACATCTACGGAAGCGAAACCTCCTCCACGGTACAGAGCCGCGGTGTGTATCATTTTCCGGCGGATGTGCGGCTTCTCACCTTCCCCGACGGCCAGTGCTCCTCCCTCTCCAACTGCTCCACCAACTGGGGCGCAAAGGACCCCACGACGGTCATTCTCGGGGACCGCGACAAAGAGTATTCCCTCGGCCAATTCATCTGGACCGGTTGGGATTACATCGGCGAGCCCACGCCCTACCACTCGAAAAATTCCTTCTTCGGCCAATGCGACACCGCAGGCTTCCCGAAGGATTCCTATTACATCTACCAGGCCGGCTGGACCGATCCGGCGAGGCACCCCATGGTCCACATTGTACCGTACTGGGACTTTAACGACGGCCAGATGATTGACGTGCAGGTCTTCTCCAACTGCCCGGAGATCGAGCTGTTCGCCCAGTGGGATGACGCCGAATCGTCCGACCGGACATCCCTCGGCAAATTCACCCTGGACCATTCGCACGGCAACTCCCTTCACGGCTCCTGGCGCCTTCCGTACAAAAAGGGAACGCTCACGGCTGTAGCCTACGATTTCGACGGCCGCATTGCGGCAACGGATACGCAGCGCTCCTTCGGAGATCCCGCAAAGATCGTGCTCTCCCCGGACAAGACGACGCTCACGGCCGACGGTGAAGATATGATTTTCATCGAGGTCTCAACCATCGACGATCGCGGCACCTTCGTCGCCAACGCCCGCAATCGCATGAACGTAACCGTCACCGGCGCCGCCCGTCTGGTCGGCATGGACAACGGCGACAGCACCGATTATGAGGAGTACAAGGGCATTTCCCGGAGGCTCTTCTCCGGCCGCCTGTTGCTTCTTCTTGCAGCGAAGAAAACGCCCGGTCCGATTGATGTCACCGTAGAGTCTCCCGGACTTCCGGGGGCAACCCTGTCGCTGCAGGCGGTCTCCCCCGACCGAGGGCGTCTGTGCTTCCGGAGAAGTGGTTCCCCGCATCACCGACGAAGCAATTCTTTCGGAGATTCCCGCCCGGAAGATATCCCTTCGTGTGGTATCCGGGGCCCCTTGTAACGACGGCGTTTACACCCTCTCACCGGACTGTAAAACCGCTCTTATCGAGGCGACGGTTCTCCCGGTCGATGCAACGCTTACCGATATCACATTCCGTGCCCTCACAAAGGACGGCATTGACTCCGCTGCAGTCACTCTGACGCTACAGGAGGATGGGCATTCTGTCCTTCTGACTGCTCTCGGGGACGAGCCGGATTATATGCTCTACGCCTTTGCAAACAATAACAAAACCGTCGAGGATGTCATATCCTCCCTGACGTTTACCAACATCGGTCTCGGGAAGGCCACCGTCGATCCCTACACCTTTGTTAACGCCATCCGCGCCGACGACAGCAGCGCTCCCGTTAAACTCAGCTTCGACGGCGGCGTCTTCAGCGCCGACGAACCGTCTAGGGTGCATTTTACGCATGTGGATTTCGGCGATTACGGTTCCGACCGGATTACAATCCCGATTTTCTCGTTCTCCGACACGGTTCCGATCGAGATTTGGGAAGGAATTCCCGGCCCCTCCGGGACGCTCCTCTTCCGCGGCAATTACGAGGCTAAGAGCTGGTACAACCACTATCAGCCAAACACCTTCCGGCTTGCGAAGCGCCTGCGGGGCGTGACGAGCATATCCATCCTCGTTCCGTTCCGGCTTTCCCTTCACGGGTTCGTCTTTGAGCGAATCGACAAGGCGTGGGCCGAGATCGGCGTGACCGAGCTTTTGCACGCAAGCGGCGACGCCTACAACATAACCGAAGACGGCATCTACGGCATCTCCAACAACGTTGACCTTGCCTTCGGCACCTTCGACTTCGGTGAGCGAGGCGCCCGTACAATCACAGTTACCGGCCGCTCGCACGCGCCGCAATGCACGATACATCTGCATTTTACGAAGGACGGCGCAGCCGAAACGCAAATCATCGACATACCGAAGACCGATGAGGTAGAAACGTTCACATTTGCCTTGGATCCCGTACACGGAGCTTGCGCGGTAAATTTCATATTCCTTCCGGGAACCGATTTTGACCTGCTGTCGTTCAGGTTTGAATGACATAGTTTAAGGCGGAGCAGCTAACCTGCCCCGCCTTTGTTTTACTCCACAGCATGTTTCCTGAATTCGGAAAGAATCCCTATGAAGCGCTCGTCCTCCCGGATATAATCAAAGACTTTCGCTTCATTCAATTCTCCGGCTTGTACTCCATCAGATCTCCGGGCTGACAATCCAACACCTTGCAGATTGCATCCAGAGTTTCAAAACGAATACCCTTCATTTTCCCCGTCTTTAGGTTGGAGAGGTTCACGTTGGTCATGCCGACCTTCTCCGCCAGCTCGTTCAGAGACATTTTCCGATCCGCCATCATGCGGTCAAGTCTTATGATAATTCCCATACAATTTCTCCGTTTCGTTGTGTCGCGACTACCACATAAGCTGCGTTTTTCGGCGTCATGCGATGGAATCGATATCCTCCTGAAGCTTTACGCCGTAGTCAAATACCTGGGCGATTACCATGATGGCAAATCCGATCACGAACATGTAGAAGCCCTCCATGGTGAGCGGTGTGCTCACGTAATCAAAGCGGAAAAATGTCATCAGGAACTTCACCAGCCCCGGTACGATTGCGAGGCCGAACTGCAAAACACCGATCAGCCGGATCCGGTTGGCGTTTTTATGCGTGAACGGCGTCCCCTTCGAAGCGCTCATCACCATGACGATGACAACCAGCATCATCGCTCCGAGGATTACGCAAAATGCAAGGGACCGCGCCGACTGAATCAGGTGGCAATAGCGGTAATCGGTATTGCCGTTCTCGTCCAGAAGGTTGTAGTTGTTGTAATCCACATCCCCATAGTCTTCGTTGTTCTTGAACAACCGATATACCTGCTGACCGTTCTTAAGCGTATCCTCCTCCACAAGGCGGACATCGTAGCTGTCATTCCCGGACACCGCCGCAACGATGAAATCCTTCGCCTGAAACAGCAACAGCAATATGATGGCCAATGCTATGGCCGAGCAAACCTGCTGAAAAAACAAACTCTTCTTTGACTTCTTATCCATGATTTTCCTCCTAACGGGAACGGGGAAATCCATCCCTCGCTTCCCATGCCGATATTCCTTCGGCTTACCGTTTTGATATGGCGCCTGCACTGCCGCTGATCGGACGGCATGCGTTGGCGCAGTTCCCTGCCGGCAAGAATACCATACCATGGTTTTAGAAGTTTGTCAATAACAATTTAAAGTTTTAGTTTAATTATTTACAGTTTTAAGCAATCTGCCGGATGACCAAGGTGAATTGCAAGCCGAATTGCCGGATGACCGGATGACCAAAAACGCAAAAAACGCAAGGCCCCGTCTAATCACGGCGGAAAGCCCTGCGTCTATCGCTGTCTTTTGTTTTACTGTGTTTTGAATTACTTCTCCTCGAGACGCTCGCGCATCTTAACTTCCGTCGTAACCTTCTGGTCATAGCAAGCGAACATCGCATCAACCTTCGCCGCATCCGGCTTCTTGGTGATAAGGCTTACAATCGGAACCAGAATAAGGCCGCCGACCATGGACACAACACCGGAGTTGATGGAGGATTTGAAGATGTAACCGATCACGGTTTCCTTGTCAAGAGTGATGGTGCCGAAGGATACCAGAAGCTGCATGATCGTCATGCCGATTGCAAAGATGAAGCTCACCGCAACCGCAGGCTTCGTCACACGCTTCGAGTAGAGGCCGTACATGAACGGTGCAAGGAATGCACCTGCCATAGCGCCCCACGAAACACCCATCATCTGTGCGATGAAGGTGATGTTCAAACTGTCCTTCAAAACCGCAAGCACTGCGGATACAAGCACGAAGAAAATGATGAAGAGCCGCATGATGCCGACCTTCTTTTTCTCGCTCATCTCCTCCTTGGAAGCCGGCGCGATAACGTCTAGCGTAAGAGTCGAGCTGGAGGTGAGAACCAGGGACGACAACGTCGACATGGAAGCCGCAAGGACAAGAACGATAACAATGGAGATAATCACTGCGGGAAGCTCGGAGAGCATAGCCGGAATGATGCTGTCGAAAAGAATCTTGCCTTCCTTGCTGTACTTGATGGCTTCGGAGTTACTGAAGAGCCGTCCGAAACCGCCGAGGAAATAGCAACCGCCGGCAACCACAACCGCGAAGAACGTGGAGATAATGGTTCCCTTCTTGATGGAACCTTCGTTCTTGATGGAGTAGAATTTGCCGATCATCTGCGGAAGGCCCCAGGTACCGAGGGAGGTAAGCAGAACAACGAACAGAAGCTGCAGCGGATCCGGACCGAAGAAGCTTGCGTAACCGCCGTTCAGCTTATCGCCGCTTGCCATGATAACCTCACTCTGGGAGAGCTTGGCAACCGCCTGCGAGAAGCCGCCGTTCTTGGCAAGAACCGCCAAAACCACGGAGACGATACCCACTAACATGATGATACCCTGGATAAAATCGTTGATGGCCGTGGCCATGTAACCGCCGAAGATGACGTAGATGGCCGTGAGCACTGCCATCACCGCGATAACAACCCAGTACGGAATGTCAAACACGATGTTGAAAAGGCTGGAAAGACCGTTGTACAACGATGCGGTGTACGGAATCATGAACACAAACACGATAAATGCAGCCGCAATCTTCAGTCCCTTGGAACCGAAGCGCTTCTCGAAGAAGTCGGGCATTGTCTTGGTGTCGAGGTGTCTGGTCATGATACGCGTGCGGCGTCCCAAAATCTCCCAGGCAAGGAGTGAGCCGATGAACGCGTTTCCGAGACCGATCCAGGTGCTGGCAAGACCGAAGTTCCAGCCGAACTGGCCTGCGTAACCGACGAAGATAACCGCCGAGAAATAGGACGTTCCGAAGGCAAATGCTGTAAGCCACGGGCCTACGTTGCGGCCGCCGAGAACGAATCCGTTAACATCGGTTGCATGCTTCTTGCAGCGCCATCCGACGAAAATCATCAGGGCGAAAAAGCACACCAGCATAATAGAGGTCAGAGCAATTAACATGGGGGATAATCTCCGTTTCTTTTATTGTGTCCGCGGATTTGCCGCGGATTTCTTACGTTTTACTTAATCTGCGCTTCTACAAGGCTTCCGCCGCAGAACTGCTTGCGGAGCTTCGGCTTCTCGATCTTGCCGGTAGGATTTCTCGGCACATCCATGAAGACGATCTTGCGGGGTCTCTTGTATCTCGGAAGGTCCAGACAGAATTCGTTGACTTCCTCTTCCGTCATGCTCATGCCTTCCTTCACCTGAATCACCGCCAGCGTCACCTCGCCGAGACGCGCGTCCGGAACACCGATGACGGCAACGTCAGCAATCTTGTTGTTTGCGCGAAGGTAATCCTCAATCTGCACGGGGTAGATGTTCTCGCCGCCCATGATGATGACGTCCTTCTTGCGGTCAACGAGGTAGATGAAGCCTTCCTCATCCTGCTTCGCCATATCGCCTGTGTAGAGCCAGCCGTCCTCGGAAAGCACCGCCTTCGTCGCAGCCTCGTCCTTGTAGTAGCATTTCATGACGCCCGGGCCCTTGACGGCAAGCTCGCCGACCTCTCCCTGAGCCACACTCTTGCGGTTCTCATCCACGATATCGCACTCCCAGCCGTAGCCCGGAACACCGATGGCGCCGACTTTGCGGATATTCTCGATTCCGAGATGCACACAGCCGGGTCCGATGGACTCGGAAAGACCGTAGTTCGTATCGTAATCATGATTCGGAAAATGCTCCTTCCACCGCTTGATCAAGCTCGGCGGAACGGGCTGTGCACCGACATGCATCAGTCTCCACTGGGAGAGCTCGTACTTCGAAACGTCAATCTCACCGCGGTCGATGGTGTCTAGAATGTCCTGTGCCCACGGCACCAGAAGCCATACGATCGTGGCCTTCTCGCGGGAAACCGTCTCGATAATCCACTCGGGCTTGACGCCGCGGAGAAGCACTGCCTTGCTGGCGCTTAAGAGACTGCCGAACCAGTGCATCTTTGCGCCGGTATGATACAACGGCGGGATGCAAAGGAACACATCGTCATGGGTCTGACCGTGATGCTTCTGCTCTGTCACGCAGGACGAAACCAGTGCTCTGTGGGCATGCAAAATAGCCTTCGGGAATCCCGTCGTACCGGACGAGAAATAGATTGCCGCATCGTCATCGTCCGTGAGGGCGATGTTCGGGTTCTTCGAGGTGCAGTAGGCGGCGTATTTTTCGTAGCTGTCCGCAAACGACGGGCAGTCCTCGCCGACGTAGAACATCTCCTTCACCTTCGGGATTCGCTCCGCGATATCCTCAACACGACCTACGAACTCCGGTCCGAACACAAGGACGCTGCAGTCCGCAAGGTCGAGGCAATACTTGATTTCATCTGCGGTATAGCGGTAATTCATGGGAACCGCCAACGCACCGGTCTTCAAAACGCCGAAGTAAATCGGCAGCCATTCCAGACAGTTCATAAGAAGGATGGCAACCTTATCGCCCTTCTTCACACCGCGGCTTAAGAGAAGGTTCGCGAAGCGGTTGGATTTTCTGTCGAAATCCTCCCAGGTCATCTCGCGGCGATACTTCTCATCGCGGTCGCTCTCAATCAGTTCATACTCCCGCCAGGTGCGGCTCTTTTGCTCCGCCGGGTTGATCTCCACCAGGCAGACTTCGTTTCCGTACAGCTGCGCATTGCGCACCAAAAACTCTGTAATCGGCATGTTTCCTCCTAATTCCGGGCAGCCCGTCGACCGTCCGTAAAAATATACTCGAGTATATGCAATGTCGTGCCGCCCGTACGCCGCCCTACAGAGGCAGCGGACACAAAAAAAGAAGGCCTGACTTTGCCAGTTGAAAGTGTAACGCTTTAACGCGACAAAGTCAAGCCTTATTTTGTTTTTTTTCAAAAGTTACTTCGTTTCCTGCCCCGGACGATAATTCAAGTCAATGGAGCTGCCAAGCTGGATAATCACCCTGTCACCCGAAAAAACCGTGTACATATCCACCACTGTGGTGTTGTGTAACAGGCCTAAGAAACCATCCTTTTTGTACGCATGATAAGACAAATGCTCGTTCTTACTCTCAGGGGTATCTTCCTCAATCAGGTAGATGAAATCATGGCAATCCGAGGTATCATCTAGAACCCAGTTTTCGTCAAGAAGAGTCTTCTTCAGATTCTCATACTCGGACAGAGACATTTCCATCCGGGCCTTCTGAAGAGCACCGTGCATATTCTTATCGTTTTCAAAGGACTTCACAATGTACTGATCAAATCGATCCGTTAATTCTTTATAATCTGCCATAGGTTTGATGTATCCGGCAACCAAAAGATACAACCCGACGCAAATCAGCAGTGCTGCAAAGATGCAGACACCGATTATTATTTTCTTTTTACTCATGGCTTTATACCTTTTTTATATCAAGCCGAATTTTTCGTCATCTTTTCGCGAGCACCGTTTACTTTCCGAAGCCCCAGTTTGCAAATTCATAGCCGCTGCCTGCGAACAGGAAGTACACGTCGTGAACGCCGGTCACGGTCGTGAGAAGCTCGACAGACACTTCGCCGTCCTTCACTTCAACGTAGCCGACATCCTCGCCGCCGAGGCTGTCAAGGCGGATTGCAACAGCACCGCTGCCCTCGCCTGCGACAAACTTCGCTGTAAAGCTCTTTGCGCCGTCGGTTCCGAAGTCAACGCCTGCCACGTTGATCCAGTCGCCCTCGTCGATGCCCGTGACAACCATGTCGCCCGAGCCGAACTTCTTCGCGGTGTCACCGTAAGGCTTTGTCTCAATGCCGCCCATGGTGCGCATCGTCGCTGCCGGAACGACCTTGTAGGGATCGAAGTTGTGAAGCTGCGCAACGCCGGTCTTCGTGCCCTTGCCCATGGCAATGGTGCCGTCCTCCTGCAGATTCAGCTCATCGATGTGCGTGCAGCGGTATCCGCCGCCCGTGCCGAGAGGCTTGTCGAGAATCTGCGAATGGTAGGTGATATAGTATTTGCCTTCGAACTCGAAGATGCAGTGATGGTTGTTTCCGCCGGGTCCGAAATAGTATCCCGGATTTTTCAAAATTGCACCTGCGTAGGTGTAAGGTCCGAGCGGATTGGCCGAGGTCATGTAGCAGATCTCACCGTTGTGCATATCATAGTTCTTCTGGTTTACATGGCCGTCAACGTTAAAGTTGCTGCAGTAACTGTAGTAGTATGTATCGCCTATGCGGTTGATGCCGGAATCCTCGAAGAGGAACGGCGGATCAAGGGAAATCGGATCCCCGTCAAGGGAGATCATGTCGTCGCCGAGCTTCACCATGCGGGCCGTGTAAGGATGCTCAATCTGGTCTGCCGAAGGGCTGTTTCCGCCGGGAACGCCGCCGCCCACATAGAGATATGCGGAACCGTCATTGTCCACTAATACCGCCGGGTCAAAGAGCCACGTCACATTGGCACAGTTCGGGGTGTTGCGGTTGATAAGCGCTTTGCCGATGGGGTCCTCGAACGGTCCCACGGGGCTGTCCGCGCGAAGCACGCCGATGCCGTTTCCGCTGTTTGCAAAATAGAGGAAGAACTGCATCTTTCCGTCAATTTCCTTGCATGCCGCTGCCGGCGCCCAGGAGTTACCGCCCCACTTAGCAGCGCCCGTGAAGCCCGCTGCCTTGATGGAGCCGTGGTCGGTCCAGTTTACAAGGTCGTCCGAAGAGATCACATTGATAGTGTTGATTTTGGAATAGCTGTTTGCCGCCGGCTTGCCGCCCACGCCGGTCTCAATCACATCGCCGGTCATGTAAATATACACGCGACCGTCGTACACCAGCGCATACGGATCCGCGCCGAGACGCTGGGTCATCAGCGGGTTATTGTAAATCGGGAGTTTCAGCGTATCCGCCTTCTTCATCCCGGCAAATACATCCCCCCATTTCTCCTTCACCGACAACGTCGGCGTTGCCGTAGCCGTCGGGGAAGCCGTGGTTCCGGTCACCGTATTCACAGATTCATTGTTCATAGTATCATCCTCCTTGCAGCCGCTAAGCATCACGGCACATAATAGTATTGTACACCAAATCCATACTTTTTCCATGTCTTTTCCTTCTTTTTCACGCCGACAGACTTACATTTACGCCAAGAGACTCCACTCGCCGCACTCAACGACCCGGGTCGCCAGCCCCTCGTAAAATTCCGCCTCATGGCACACGATAATCATGGTGCCTTTGTACTCCGACAAAGCCTTCCGAAGCGCATCCTTCGCGTCCACATCCAGATGGTTCGTGGGCTCGTCCAGGATTAAGAGATTGCTCTCCCGGTTCATCAGCTTGCAGAGTCTTACCTTCGCCTGCTCACCGCCGGAGAGGACACGCACCTGGCTTTCAATGTGCTTGGTGGTAAGGCCGCATTTGGCGAGGGCTGCGCGCACCTCGTAGTTCGTGTACGAAGGATACTCGTCCCAGAACTCGTCCATGCAGGTCTTGGTTCCCTCGTCGGAGAGCTCCTGCTCAAAATACCCGATGGAAAGATAATCCCCTAACATGACTTTCCCGGAGATTTCGGGGATCAGCCCGAGGATACTCTTAAGAAGCGTCGTTTTTCCGATACCGTTGGCACCCCGCAGGACAACTCTCTCGCCGCGCTCGATGTGGATGTTCAAAGGTCTCGAGAGGGGCTTGTCATAGCCGATGACAAGGTCCTTCGTCTCCACCACAACGCGGGACGGAACCCGGGCCTCCTTAAAGGAAAACTCCGGCTTTGGATTCTCCCGAACCAGCTCAATCACGTCCATCTTGTCAAGCTTCTTCTGGCGGGACATGGCCATGTTGCGGGTAGCCACGCGGGATTTGTTGCGGGCAACGAAATCCTTGAGCTCCTTAATCTCCTGCTGCTGGCGGTTGTAGGCCGCCTCAATCTGCCCCTTGCGCATCTCATACACCTCAAGGAAGTGGTCATAATCCCCGGGATAGCGCTCGAGATGGGCATTTTCCACATGCCAGATCACGTTGACAACGCTGTTTAGGAACGGCATGTCATGGGAAATCAGGACAAATGCATTCTCATAATCCGCAAGATACCTCCGCAGCCAGTCGATATGCTGCTCGTCCAGGTAGTTGGTAGGCTCGTCCAACAGGAGAATGTCGGGCTTTTCCAACAAAAGCTTTGCGAGAAGCACCTTCGTTCTCTGTCCTCCGGAGAGCTCGCTCACATCCTTGTCAAACCCGAGGGCGTCCAGCTCAAAGGCATGTCCGATTTCGTCAATTTTCGTGTCGATGGTGTAGAAATCATGCTGCTCGAGCATCTCCTGCAAAACGCCCATCTCCTCGAGGAGCGACGCCATCGTCTCCTCGTCCGCATCGCCCATAGCTTCGCAGATGCGGTTCACCTCCTCTTCCTTCTCGTAGAGCCAGGAAAATGCGGAGGCCAAAACGTCGCGGATGGTCATGCCGGGCTTTAAAACCGTGTGCTGGTCGAGGTATCCGACGCGGACGTTTTTCGCCCACGTGATGGTCCCCTCATCCGGCATCAGAGCACCCGTGACGATGTTAAAAAACGTACTCTTTCCCTCGCCGTTGGCGCCCACCAGTCCGATGTGCTCGCCCGCCAGCAGGCGGAAGGTGACATCCCGGAAGATGGCGCGGTCGCCGAACCCGTGGGAAAGGTTCTCAACCGATAAAATGCTCATGTGAAAAAGGCGGACACAGGACTCTCCCGCATCCGCCGGTATACTCCTTTACGATAATTTGTGAATAAACAGACCGCTGCGAAGCTTCGGCTCAAACCAGGTGGACTTCGGCGGCATCAAAAGGCCTGCATCCGCCACGGCGAAAAGCTCCGTAATCTGGGTCGGATACATGGAAAATGCAACCTTCATATCGGTGTGCACTCTGCGCTCGAGCTCACCCAAGCCGCGGATTCCGCCGATGAAATCGATGCGCTTGTCAACGCGGGGATCACCGATGCCGAGCACCGGCCCGAGCAGGTAATCCTGCAACAGAGAAACATCCAAAGAAGCCACGGGGTCGGTAATCTTCGTAAGCTCCTCCTTCGCCGCAAGCTCATACCACTCGTCGTCTAAGAACATGCCAAACGTGGCCTTTGCGGTCGGCGCATACGCCTCTTTACCAACCTTACGAACCGTAAAATGCTCCGAAACCGCCGCAAGGAATCCCTCCTTGGAAAGGCCGTTCAGGTCCTTCACAACGCGGTTGTACGGCAGGATCATCAGGCAATCCTCCGGGAACAGCACGGAGAGGAAGTAATTAAACTCCTCCTTGCCGGTGTAGGAACCGGCCTCTGCGCGGCGGCGGAAGCCGACCTTGACGGCGGATGCCGCACGGTGATGACCGTCCGCAATGTAGATTGCGTTCATCCCGGCGAAAGCCTCGCGAATCACTGCGACATCTGCATTTGCCGCGATGCGCCATACATTGTGGGTGATACCGTCGTCTGCGGTAAATGCATACAAAGGCTCCGTGGCCTTCGCCTTCGCAACCACCTCGGCGATAGCGTCATTGCTGCGGTATGCAAGGAAAATCGGACCGGTCTGCGCATTGCAGGTGTCCACGTGACGGATGCGGTCCTGCTCCTTCTCCTCGCGGGTATTCTCATGCTTCTTAATCACGCCGTTTGCATAGTCGTCGATGGACGCACAGGCAACAATGCCCGTCTGCGAACGGCCGTCCATAATCAGCTCATAAACGTAATAGCACTCCTGGGTATCGGTCACATACGTGCCGTCTGCCTCGCGGGCGTCGAGAAGCTCCTTCGCTTTCGCATACACACGGGGATCATACGTGTCCACATCGTCGGGGAGATTGCTCTCCGCGCGGTCGATATTGAGGAACGAGAGCGGATCCTTCAGAGCCGCCTCCTTCGCCTCCGCACGGTTGTAAACATCGTACGGCAGAGCCGCAACACGCGAAGCAAGTTCCTGTGTCGGACGGACACAGACAAAAGGTTTTACATCAGCCATGGTTTCTTATCTCCTTAACCGGCATAGTGCGGCCGGTAGGCCGCCTGGTCTCCGCTTTCGCGGAATTGTCATACCTCGCCGGGTCTTTTCTTAATCTCTTTCGGGAAGGTTTTCTTCTCCAAAATCAAAATCGTCAGCACAATCAGCACCGCCGTCAATACCACCTGCATCACCGCTGCGGTAATGTGGAGCTCGACGCCTCTTCTGCCCTTGATGGTCACTTTATAAAACTTCATGAACGCACCGAAGAAGAACAGATACAAAAGCACGCTTCCGATTCCCGTAAACCGGTGCCGCATCGCAAAGGTGAACGAAATAATCACTGCGAAAAACACAAGCGCAACGAGAACCGATGCCGCCGTCATATACTCAAACACCGTGGATACAACACTTGATGTCGTGAACGACAGCGTTCCCTCGGCATTGAGCTTCTCCGCAAGGGGCTCCCAAGCCTCGGGGTAGTTCTTTTTGAAGATGCTCACATCCAGGGCAAGGGCTGCGGCATACACCGCAAGGAACACCCAAAGCGCAACGATGTAATAAGCAATCTTGCAAAGCACCGCACGCACCCGCGACACGCCCTGCTCCGATAGCTCCTTGTAGTAGGTCTCGCTTCGCAGGTTGCCCAAAAAGCTGCGCCCCGCCGAATAGAGAAGGTATAAAGCCGACAGCGCCAGTGCAAACACAAACATATAGAGGCCGGTGGAAATCAGGCTTGCATTTTTCTCGGCAAATGCCACCAGAATCACCAGTTCGAGCACCACGAAAGCGACCGCCATGCGAACCACTGCCGGCAGAATCTCGCGAATATCCTTAAGAAAAACCTTCTTCATGTTTCCTCCCCCTGTGGTCAGACGAAAAGGGAATGACGGTTGCCCGCCATTCCCTCACATTCATTTTCGACGGCTTACATGTCAACCAGTTGCTTTCTTGCAAGCCGATCCTTCTTCAGGAAGCGAAGATCGCGTCCGAAGCGAACCTGAATAATCTGCGGATCACTGTTGTCGATGACTTCGCCGACACCGTATTCCTTATGAACCAGCGTATCCTGCTCCTTGAGCGCATCCAAAGCCGCGCGGATAACCACCTCGGGAGTTGCCTCGGGCTCGGCAGGTGCTGCCGGCTCGGCAATGCCCTGCTGATCCTCATTCATAGCATAGTTCGGAACAATCTGTGCAATCAGAGCCTTCTCCTGCTCGTCGGCATTTTCCGAGAGATGCTTTAAGAAAGCCTCATCCTGCGTATTCCACTCGTTGGCGGCATCCGCTGCAACTGCCTCGGCAGCTGCTGCCGCGTTGCTTGCCATGCTGTCCGCAGCCGTCTGGATTGCATCCTCGGTGACAGCCTCCGTTACCGCCTCGGATACCGCGCCCTGCGTAGCATCCTCCTCGTCGAAGACGCCGTCGAGGTCGAGCTTGAACTCGTCCACGCCGATCTCATCGGCGATATCGCGGTCGGTCTGATCCTTCAACTGTCCCTTGATTGCACTCTTTCGCGCCTCCCGGAAGTCCTCTTCGGACTCGCCCTCCAGACGCTCAACCTCGTAGGTTCTGCGGTTATTGCGGTGCATCTCCTCATCGATCTTCTTCTCGGAGAACCAGGTGATTGCGGTAAATACAGCGCCGCCGAGAAGAATGATACCGACGATAATCAGAAAATACTTCCACTTGCTGGAAGGATTCTTCTTCTCCGACTCAACCATCTCCTGCGTGTCGGGAGCACGGGTCGGGGACGGAGCATTGATAAGCTCGCCCTTCTGCTCAACCGTTGTAGGAGTAGGCTCCGGTGTAGCGGTAGGCTCCGGCGTAGGCGTCGGGGAGAAGGTAATCTTACCCTTGCGGGAGCAGCTTCCCTTGAAAACGTATCCCTCGAGTTCCTCGCCGTCCAGCGTGAACTTGATATGATACCAGGTGTCAAGATCGGAGTCTTTTCTCTCGCCCCAAATCGTGACCTTGGTTCCCTTCTTAAGAATCGCCTGCTTGCCGGCACCGGTCTTCACGGTGTCATCCAAATCACCCGATTTCTTCGTCTTTCCGTCAAGCGTTTTCGTGCCGGGCTCCTTGCGGACACGGGCACTGTCGCCGGTGATTTCGCCGTCATAATAACCGTCTTCGTAATCTTTCGCGTTGACATAGTCGCCGGCCTTGTCGCCTTCGGCGCGTGCGGAAATCCGTCCCGGCAGCATCACAAACACAATCGCTGCAACAAAAGCCGCAACGGCCAGCCAGAAACGTCTTCCCTTGAGAATCCATCGACTCATAGTTCGTCCCTCCCTTGTTTACATCCGGTCCGGAGTCTCCATTGCAAGCATCCCGGTACCGTCACCGAAAATTTTCAAAACAATCTGCAACATGGTAATCCATTCGTTGCGCTTCTCTTCGTCGGGCTCGCTCACAATCTTGTTGGCGTGATAGAAACCGTTGAAGTTATCCGCCAGCTCGTACAGATACTGGCAAACTCTGTGAGGCGCAAGCTCTGCCGCCGCTTTCTCCACCATGTCTGCGAAGCGGGCAACCGTGAGAAGAAGATTCGTCTCCTCCGGACCGCGCTCCCGGGTCCCGGCCTTTGTCACCATCGCCGGAATCTCCGTAAGCTTCGCGAGAATCGACTTGATTCTCACCATCGTGTAGAGAATATAGGGGCCGGTGTTACCCTCAAACGAGGTAAACCGCTCAATATCGAAAATATAATCCTTGGACGCCTGGTTGGAGAGATCGCCGTACTTCAAGGCTGCCAGACCGACAATCTGTGCGATCTTCTGCTTCTCCTCCTCCGGAATCTCCCGGTCGGCCATCTTCGCGAGCACCTCGTCGCGGATGTTTCCGACAAGCGTTTCCAGACGCATCACGCCGCCGTCTCTTGTCTTAAAGGGCTTTCCGTCCTTGCCGTTCATGGTGCCGAAGCCGATAAAGGTAAGCTCCGTCTCCGGTTTCACCAAGCCGGTCTTCCGGGCGCAGCGGAAAATCTGATCGAAATACAGATCCTGCCGCTTGTCCACCACGTACACAATCTGGTCCGGCGAGAAGAGCTTCATGCGCTCCACAATCGTCGCCAGGTCGGTGGTGTTGTAAAGCGTCGCTCCGTCGGACTTTAAAATCATGCAGGGCGGAATCTCCTTGGTGTCGGATTCCTCCTTGACATCCACGACAAGCGCGCCTTCGCTGATGCGTGTATAGCCGCCCGCCTTCATCTTCTCAATCATGGCCGGGATGTAAGGCTGTGCGTCGCTCTCCTTTTTCCAGAGGTCGAAATACACATTCAGGCTCTCATAATTCTTCTTCAGATCCTCCATGGAAACCGTCATGATATGGTTCCAGAGGGCGTGGTATCCGCGGTTGCCCTTCTGCAGGTCGAGAATTGCCTTTCTCGCGGCATCCCGGTACTCTTCATGGCCTTCCTGCTTGGAGTACTGGCTTGCAAAAGGATAAATCTCCTCCAGCTCCGACACCGTGAACGGTGCCTCCGTCGGGTACTCTCCCGTAAAGTCGGGGTCGAAATACGGAAGGTCCGGCTGTCTTCTCTTAAGCTCCGTGATAATCAGTCCAATGGGAAGTCCCCAGTCACCCAGGTGCGCATCGCCGATAACCTTGTGTCCCGCGTACCGCAGAATGTACTTGAGGGATTCGCCGATAATCGCCGGACGGAGATGTCCGACATGCAGGGGCTTTGCCACATTGGCTCCGCCGTAGTCAATCACGACGGTCTTCGGCTTTTCCGCAGCTTCCACGCCGAACTTCTCGGCGCCGCCCATGGCAAGAACGTAATCCGCAAGCGCTTCCCCGCGCAGAGTGATATTGATAAAGCCGGGGGCAACGGCTGCGCAGGATGCAAACATCTCCTGCTCACCGACCGCCGCAACAACCTCGCCGGCAATCATAATCGGAGCTTTATGGTATTGTTTTGCAGCGGCCATCGCGCCGTTGCACTGATATTGGCACAGGTCGGGGCGGTTGGAAACCGTCACCGTGCCGTAAGAAGCATCGTATCCGCACGCGGCAAATGCGCTGCTCATAATTTCCGTTATCCGGGTTATCATCTTCTTCATTTCAAAAGACCCGCCTTCTTTGTTTACATACACGGTTATTTTATCACAGTGCCATTTTCTTGTAAACCCCTTTTGCATTTTCCGTGTGGCCGAGCGCCGTAAAATGCGCAATTCCACGGCGATTTATGAAGTTTTTCTTCCCTTTTCGGGGGCAGTATGCTATACTATGTGACGCTACTTCTTTTCGGAGGTTTTTTTCATGATTAAGGTCGTCAAATTCGGCGGAAGCTCTCTTGCAAGCGCCGAACAATTTATGAAGGTTAAAGATATCATCAAGGCCGATCCGGACCGCAGGTTCGTCGTACCCTCGGCACCCGGAAAGCGCAACAGCGCGGACACCAAAGTGACGGACATGCTCTATCACTGCTATGCTCTCGCCGAGGAAGGCCATGATTTCGACGATGCGCTTGCGCAGATTAAGGATCGCTATCAGGGAATCATCGACGGACTTTCCCTCACCGTATCGCTGGATTCGGAATTCGCGACAATCCGGGAGAATTTTGCGAAGCATGCCGGCAAGGATTACGCGGCTTCCCGCGGCGAATACTTAAACGGTATCCTGCTTGCCAACTACCTGGGCTTCGAGTTCCTCGATGCAGCGCAGTACATCTTCTTCCACGAGGACGGTACTTTTGACGACGTCACTACCCACAAAAAGCTCTCCAAGAAGCTGGCTTCCATGACCCACGCCGTCATTCCCGGTTTCTACGGGTCTTATGCGGACGGTCGCGTGAAGACCTTCTCCCGCGGCGGTTCGGACATCACCGGATCGATCGTAGCCCGTGCGGCGGCTGCCAACCTTTACGAGAACTGGACCGACGTGTCCGGCTTCCTGGTAACCGACCCCCGCATCGTGCGTGACCCGAAGGGCATCGAGACCATCACCTACCGTGAGCTCCGCGAGCTTTCGTACATGGGCGCAGGCGTGCTTCACGAGGACGCCATCTTCCCGGTTCGCTCCGCGGGCATCCCGATCAACATCAAAAACACCAACGCTCCCGAGGATGCGGGAACGTTCATTGTGGAGAATACATCCCGCAAGCCCGCATACACCATCACCGGTATCGCCGGTAAGAAGGGCTTTACGGCAATCAACATTGAAAAGGACATGATGAATGCCGAGATCGGTTTCGGACGCAAGGTTCTGCAGGCGTTCGAGGACAACGGCATCAGCTTCGAGCATATGCCTTCCGGAATCGACACCCTCTCCGTCTTCGTTCACCAGAGCGAATTTGAGGAGAAGGAGCAGGCGATTCTCGCGGAGATTCACAAGCTCTGCAACCCCGACTCCATCGAGATTTCCACCGACCTGGCGCTGATCGCCGTCGTGGGTCGCGGCATGAAGTCCAACCACGGTACTGCAGCCCGTATCTTCCGCGCTCTTGACAATGCCGGCGTCAACATCCGCATGATTGACCAGGGCTCCAGCGAGCTCAACATCATCATCGGTGTCGCAGGCGCTGACTTTGAATCCGCAATCAACGCGATTTACCACGCGTTTGTGCAATAAAGGAGGAAAACCAATATGTCCAACCCGATCGTAACCTTTACCATGAAGGACGGCTCCGTGATGAAGGCTGAGCTCTATCCCGAGATTGCCCCCAACACGGTCAACAACTTCATTTCCCTTGTGAAGAAGGGCTTTTACAACGGCCTTACCTTCCACCGCGTCATCCCCGGTTTCATGATTCAGGGCGGCTGCCCCAACGGTACCGGCATGGGCGGTCCCGGCTATCAGATCCGCGGCGAGTTCTCCCACAACGGATTTGCCAATGACTTAAAGCACACGCCCGGCGTTCTCTCCATGGCACGCGCCATGAACCCGAACTCCGCAGGCTCCCAGTTCTTTATCATGCACAAGACGTCCCCGCACCTTGACGGCGAGTATGCCGCTTTCGGCAAGGTGACGGAAGGCCTTTCGGTTGTTGACGCCATCGCAGGCGTTCGCACGGATTTCCGCGACAAGCCGCTCACTCCCGTTGTGATGGAAACCGTCACCGTGGAGACGTTCGGCACGGACTATCCGGAGCCGGAGCGCTGCTGATTGCGCACGTTCCGAGAACACGGACAACTCGATGCCGGGCACCCTTTCGTGTCCGGCATTTTTTGTAACCGTAACTACGGAGGCATCGCTATGAAAATTGCGGGAATCATCGCTGAATACAACCCTTTTCACAACGGACATCTCCATCATCTTGCGGAAACCCGGCGCCTCACCGGAGCTGACGCCGTCGTCGCCGTGATGAGCGGGGATTTTGTGCAGCGCGGCGTTCCCGCCGTCTGCGACAAATACATCCGCGCCGAAGCGGCCCTTCGTTGCGGCGTTGACCTTGTCCTGGAGCTTCCCGTGTTCGGCGCCACCGCAAGCGCCGAGGACTTCGCCTCCGCAGGCATCCGCGCCCTCAACTCCTTAGGCTGCGTCGACGTGGTCTCCTACGGTGCGGAGGATGCGCCGTTATCGGCGGAGAACGAAGCTATGGTTGCATCTGACGGCACTTCCGCCGAAACTGCGACATGTTCCGACAGCGCGATTCTTCGCGCAGCGCGCTTCCTTGTCTCGGAGCCGGCGGATTTTAAGGAGCTTCTTCTACGCTATGTCCACGAGGGCAATTCCTACGCGAAAGCCCGCTCCCTTGCACTTACGGAATACGACCCCGAAGCCGCGGAGTTTCTGACAAAACCGAACAACATTCTCGCCGTAGAGTATGAAAAAGCGATTCTCCGCGGCAGGTATCCCCTTAAGACCTGCGCAATACAGCGGAGCGACCGCGGATATCACGACACGGAGCCGGCGCCCGTCTGCTCCGCCTCCGCAATCCGTCAGGCGGTTGCCGAGAACGACGCCGTTCCCGGGTGCTCCGTTCCGGAGGCGGCTCGGGAACTCTTCGCGGACCTTCGGCGGGACACCATGATTACCGCGGATGATTTAAGCGAAATGCTCTGCGCAGAGCTCAGTTCCCACTCCGCAGCTACATTGTCCGCTGTTTACGATGTTCCCGGTGACCTTGCAAACCGCATTTTGGAAAATACAGAGCTTCCTTTCACCTGGACATCTCTGGCTGAGAGCGCCAAATGCAAAGCCTTCACGAGAAGCCGCATCGACCGCGCGCTGTGCCATGCGCTGTTGCACATCACCGCACAGGATGCGGAACTCTTCAAGAAAGGAGACGCTCTCCCCTACCTTCGCGTGCTGGGCGTGCGAAAGGATTCCGGAGACCTCCTCTCCTCCCTTTGCAAGACATCAAAGACGCCGCTATTGCTTCGCCTTTTTGATGACACCAAGGTCCTCA